>NZ_KB899212.1 GCF_000378085.1 Hoylesella loescheii DSM 19665 = JCM 12249 = ATCC 15930 | reverse complement strand
GACCGTCTTGAACTGGTTGTTGAGCATAGCCTCGATGGCCGTCGTGTCCTCCGTAGACTCGACCGTCACCGACACGTACCCGCCAGTAACGCTCGAGGCGGGCTTGCCCTTGGCGTCGGTGTTGCGTTTGAACTCGTAGTTGGAATACAGAACGTCGTACTCCTTACCTCCCATTTCCAATGTGGCTCTGAATGAACTCATAAATCTTGTTTTAGGTTGTTGTTGAATATTTACACTATGCGTCTTGTCCTTCCATTTCCCCCATGCGCGAGGGCAACGAAAAGAGAACGCCGTCAACACCGCCTGATTCCGCCTCAGCCCCTCATGCGCAGCTGTTTTCCATGGCAGAACATAAGGAACGCGGCCAAACGTGGTTGATGTTGCAAATCTAGACATTTAATCCCAAAAAATCAAGAAAAGGGAATGCGAAAATTAAAAAATTAACCCTCTTTAAACCTAAGAGGCACGTATCAAAATTTTACATAACGAATCTTAATGATGGCCATTTCTTGACTAGTCCAGTCTTGCTCAAAAGGCATGGTATCTTATCCTGAACTCGCCAATTAGCCATTCCATCGTTCGCATTTTCATCGTTCCAGGAATGCGCCTTCTAAGCCCTGATGATGCATTATTACATTAACCGCCATGTTAAATATGTTTTGGACGCCTGTTCCATCTCATCTGGAATGCTGTTCCAGTTGAATTGGAACACTGTTCCAACTTATCTGGAACAGGGGTCCATCTTAGCTGTAACAATGCGGAAGGTTAAAAAGCTCACTGCAAGGGCTTATAGGATGGGGAATGAAAGATGCTGTTTGGAGGGCGGAAGGGTGAATTGGTGATGGTGATGGGCTGTGGAATGAGCCATCTAAATAGCACCAAGCTAGTATCAGACGCCCAGTTTCCGATAAACATGTAAACCCTTTTTGTTCTCATCTTTGTATTTGAAAACAATAAAGAATTGAACAAATGAAGCTTACACATTCACATACTTCGGAAATCCTTTCGAATTACATAAGCAGCAACGAAGGTCTCGTCACCCTTCAGTCTATACCTTTATCTATGTGCATTGCCGTTGGCACCTGTATATGTGGCGAACTCTTGGACGCGCTCCACACCATGCAGCAATGCCTTTTTAGGACATTGTTTTTATGCTTATGCTTGCTCGTGTCGATAAAATGGCGTAACTTTGAAGCTGAAATTTAATTCGTCAGGAAACAAGAAAGACAAAAATGGAAGACTTCGTTCACCTTCACGTGCACACCTATTATTCGATACTCGACGGCCAATCGAGCATACAACGCCTCGTGGATAAGGCCATAGCCAACGGCATGGGCGGAATGGCGCTAACCGACCACGGCAATATGTTCGGCACGAAAGAGTTTTATAACTACTGCAAAAAGGTTAATGCCAAACGCAAAGAAGAAGGTTTGCCCGCGTTTAAGCCCATCATCGGATGCGAGATGTATGTGGCGCGACACCACAAAACAGATAAGGTGAAGGATAATGGAGACATGA
Organism: Hoylesella loescheii DSM 19665 = JCM 12249 = ATCC 15930; assembly: GCF_000378085.1. Classification (GTDB taxonomy): domain Bacteria; phylum Bacteroidota; class Bacteroidia; order Bacteroidales; family Bacteroidaceae; genus Prevotella; species Prevotella loescheii. The sequence continues at coordinate 361,732 of NZ_KB899212.1, read as the reverse complement.
GTGGCTACCACCTGATTGTGCTGGCGAAGAATTATACGGGATATAAAAACCTGATAAAGCTAGTGTCACGGGCATGGGTAGACGGCTATTATATGCGCCCCAGAACCGACCGCGAGGACTTGGAGACCTATCACGAAGGACTGATTGTTTGTTCGGCGTGTATCGCGGGCGAAGTTCCGCGCAAGATTTTGAGGAACGACATCGAGGGCGCACGTGAAGCAGCGCAGTGGTATCATCGTGTTTTTGGCGACGATTATTATCTGGAGCTGCAACGTCACGAGGTGAAAGACCCGTATATACGTGCCAATCGCGAGGCATACCCTCTGCAACAGCGCGCCAATAAGGTGATGTTGGAGATGGCAGAAGAGATGGGCATCAACGTGGTGTGTACAAACGACGCCCACTTTGTTGACCAAGAGAACGCCGAAGCTCACGATCACCTGCTCTGTCTCTCAACTGGCAAGGACCTAGACGACCCCACGCGCATGCTATACTCTAAGCAAGAGTGGTTTAAAACACGCGAAGAGATGAACGAGGTGTTTGGCGATTTGCCCCAAGCCATGCGCAACACGGTGGAGATATTAAATAAGGTGGAAACCTATTCGATAGACCATTCGCCCATTATGCCTTTCTTCCCCATTCCCGAAGACTTTGGAACGGAAGAGCAATGGCGACAACGCATATCGGAAAAGGAATTGTACGACGAGTTCACATCCGACGAAAACGGACAAAACCAACTGCCACCCGATGAGGGAGAAGACAAGATTAAGAAGCTGGGAGGATACGAAAAGCTGTATCGAATTAAGTTCGAAGCCGACTATCTGGCCAAACTGGCATACGATGGAGCAAAGAGACTATATGGCGAACCGCTATCCGAGGAGGTGCGCGAACGTGTGAACTTCGAGCTGCACATCATGAAAACGATGGGTTTTCCTGGCTACTTCCTCATTGTGCAAGACTTTATCAATACGGCCCAAAACGAACTCGACGTGATGGTTGGACCTGGTCGTGGGTCGGCAGCAGGCTCTGTTGTGGCCTATTGTTTGGGTATAACGAAGATTGACCCTATCAAATACGACTTGCTTTTCGAACGTTTCCTTAACCCCGACCGTATCTCCCTGCCCGATATCGATACCGACTTCGACGACGACGGACGTGGACGCGTGTTGGAATGGGTGGAAGATAAGTACGGACACGACAAGGTAGCGCACATCATTACCTACGGAACGATGGCCACGAAAAACTCGATTAAGGACGTTGGACGTGTAGAGAAGGTTCCGCTGAAGATTGTGAACGACCTGTGTAAGCTTATTCCCGACAAACTGCCTGATGGGATGAAGATGAGCGTGGCCAATGCTATTAAGGCCATTCCAGAGCTGCGCGAGGCGGAAGCATCGGCAGATGAGGGGCTGCGCAACACCATGATGTATGCCAAGATGTTGGAAGGAACGGTGCGCGGAACGGGTATTCACGCCTGTGGAACCATTATCTGTCGCGACGCGATAAGCGATTGGGTGCCCGTTTCTACTGCCGAAGATAAGGCCGACCCAGGACATAAGTTGCTTTGTACGCAATATGACGGGCACGTTATTGAAGAAACGGGTCTTATCAAGATGGACTTCTTGGGTCTGAAGACGCTTTCCATCCTGAAAGAGGCCGTTGAAAACGTGCGTATATCTACTGGAGAGACCATCGATTTGGAGAAAATACCCATCGACGACCCAAAAACTTACCAGCTATATTGCGAAGGACGAACCATCGGAACATTCCAATTCGAGTCGGCTGGCATGCAAAAATACTTGCGCGAGCTGCAACCCTCGGTGTTTGAAGACCTCATTGCCATGAACGCTCTTTATCGCCCAGGGCCTATGGACTACATTCCTGATTTCATTGCACGTAAACGCGACCCGTCAAAGGTGAAGTACGACATCCCTTGCATGGAGAAATACCTCAAAGATACGTATGGAATTACGGTGTATCAGGAGCAGGTGATGTTGCTGTCTAGACAGTTGGCTAACTTTACTCGCGGACAAAGCGACACGCTGAGAAAGGCAATGGGTAAAAAGCTCATTGCGCAAATGGACAAGCTGGAGACGCTATTCTACGAGGGTGGGATGAAAAACGGGCATCCCAAAGAGGTGCTCAACAAGATTTGGGAAGACTGGAAGAAGTTCGCTTCGTATGCTTTTAACAAGAGTCACGCCACATGCTACTCGTGGGTGGCTTTTCAAACGGCATACTTCAAGGCGCATTATCCCGCCGAATATATGGCTGCCGTGATGAGCCGAAACCTTGCCAACATCGCCGACATCACGAAGTTTATGGACGAATGCAGGGCGATGGGCATCAAGACGCTGGGTCCTGACGTGAACGAATCGCGTTTGAAGTTCAGCGTGAACAAGCATGGCGAGATACGTTTCGGACTTGCTGCCATCAAGGGAATGGGTGATGCGGCGGCTCAGGCCGTTATTCAAGAACGCGAAAAAAACGGACCTTACACCTCGGTGTTCGACATGGTACAACGCGTGAACCTAAGTTCGGTGAACAAAAAGGCCATCGAAAGCTTGGCATTGAGTGGTGGTTTCGACAGCTTCGGCATTGCCCGCGAAAGCTATTTTGGGACAGACAGCAAGGGGTCTACCTTTATCGACAACCTCACCCGCTATGGGCAGCTATTCCAAATGGAACAACAGCAGATGCGAAACTCGCTCTTCGGCGACAGCAACGCTGTGGAAGTGGCCACTCCGCCCGTACCTCAAGCCGAGCGATGGAGCAGCATCGAACGTCTGAACAAAGAGCGCGATCTCGTCGGCATTTATCTTTCGGCTCATCCTTTAGACGATTATAAGATTGTGCTGCAGGCTATGTGCAACACGGGATGTAACGAACTGGAAGACAAAATAGCACTCGTACAGAAGGCAGAGGTAACTTTGGCTGGTATGGTGACCAATACGCGCTCGGCTGTCACTAAGATGGGGAAACCCTGCGGCTTTGTAACCATCGAAGATTACTCAGGTTCTGGCGAACTAGCATTCTTTGGTGAGGAATGGGGACGATGGAATGGCATGTTCGAAGTAGGCAGAACGGTCTTCGTGAAATGCCGATTTACACAGAAATATCCCACTAGTTCGTTTGTAGACCTTCAAGTGGCGAACATCGAATACTTACAAACCACTTACGACAAGCGGGTGGAACGGTTTACGATTCAGGTGGATAGCGCTCACATCGACCAAACGGTGGTGAACGACATTGTGACAATGGTGAGCGACAGTCCGGGTCAAACGCAGCTCTATTTCGAGGTGTACGATAGCGAAAGCAATCATACGCTGCTGCTAAAATCGAACATTCCTCCTATCAGGGTGGGACGAACTCTGGTTAATTACGTGGAGAGCGACCCGCACATGAGCTATAAGGTGAACTAATTTGACAGCCTTTCGTGACAGATTTACATGTCGCTGACAGAAGTTTGGGCACATGAACGCGAGGCATCGTCTTTTCTTTCACGATATATATAATGTGTAGGGAATGGGCATTGGCCACGTTTACGCTACCTGGGTAGGGAAGGGGAAGCCAACAAAAGGCTTTTTATGGCACAGTATTTGCATTGAGTTAATTGGACAAAACAAACCCAATATTGATTAATAACAAATAAAAAAGGAATACATCATTATGGAAGTAAAGATCACATCAGAAAACTTCGAGAGTTACAAAAATGGCGAATTGCCATTGGTAGTTGACCTATGGGCAACTTGGTGCGGCCCTTGCAAGATGCTTGGCCCCATCATCTCTGAGCTAGCTAACGACTACGACGGTAAGATTGTTGTAGGTAAATGCGACGTAGAAGAGAACAACGAGGTTGCCGCAGAGTTCGGCGTGCGTAGCGTTCCCACCATTCTGTTCTTCAAGGGGGGACAGTTGGTAGACAAATTTGTTGGTGCAACCAACAAGGAAACTCTGGACGCGAAGTTCCAAGCCTTACTGTAACTCCACCTTTAATGGTGCGAATAAAAAGGAAAGTGCAAGACACCTGATGCGTGTCTTGCACTTTTTCGTTGCCATTAGTCCTAAAAGCGGGTTATGGAAAACCATCTTCAATGCGCTTTTAGGTTTTATCTAGCAGGCCTTATCTTCTTTTCTTGTTTCCCCAAAGGCGAATTTCTCTCCACCACCCCACCCTAAGTTCGCTTACGTTTATGCAGTCTTACGTAAGCGATACTTGTTTAGAGCCTGGACTAGTAAATATGAAAAGGCGGGTTGCGCCTTTTGTCGCGAACCCGCCTTTATGAACATTATAATAGAGGTATTTCGTAGTCGTAGTCTTCATCAACATCAAACTCCTCGTCATACACATTACCTGGCTTTGCTCCCGGCTCATCTGATTGGAACGAACCTGCGGCCAAATGCGTCTCGATGGCTAACTGCTCTAGCTGCACGCATGGCGTGATGTACTTCTTCTTTTTCATCGCTGTATCCGTGTTTAGTTAACAATCATCTTCTTACCGTTTACCAAATACACGCCCGGCGCAAGGTAGAACGTACGCGTTTCGCCTGACTTTATCATGGCGCGCGTTACGCATTGTCCCGACACGGTATAGATATTAAGCGGAGCATCTTTTCTGGCTTCGGCCTTAATTTGACCTTCACTGACCGTTACTTTTAATGTTATCTCCTCTTGAACATCTTCAATGGACGTGGGCGTAGTCTCTTCATCACCATCAAAGCTGAGGCCAAAGGAGTTGAATGCCTTGGCCAGAATACCTCCATGATTCTCAAAATGGAATACCGAACGGAACGGGAAGAGGAACAGTTTCTCCTTCTTCAAGTTCTTAAATGCCACAAATCTATCAAGCGAGAAATAGAACACCATCTCGTTTCCAGATTTGTTGATCACGCGCCCAGAGTATGTATAATAGCTCTTAAACGGTATCGGATGTCCGTCAAGCGTGCAATTTACCGCGTAACCTGTAAGCAATCCCGACCCAGCTTCAGGCGTTTTCTTTATGAGCGCACCTTTCTCAGTAGCCACGAACGAGATGTTGCCATCGCCATAACCTGGTGCAATGTTTACGATATAAGGTACATTGGCCTCGCTTTTGTTACCACCCGTAAGCTTCTTGAGGTTTGCCGTCACCTCATAGTCAGCCCCTTCGTGCTTCGGGGTTGACGAACAGACGAGCGAATTATCGCGCATCCTGGCCAAATAGAAATGCGATTGCGTGCCAACGGCATTGCTATGCATACCATTTCCATCGAGAGTTAGACCGTATGGCAACACTAGCGTTGCGTAATTGACACGTCCCTTACCTTGTACAGTAACGTCTCGCGTATAAGTGGCATGGTTTTCCGGCTTTAGTTGTATGTCGTACGGAGCGTAGAACGGCAACTTATCCGTCAGTACGATATTGGTATGACCCTCAAATCCTTTGCCGTCTGTGCGCTGTAAAGCCGTATGGCTTACACTCGCTAATTGCTCTGCCCGATAAGGTAAATATATAAGCGCATTCTTGGCAAGCTTGTTACGGAGGTCTTCTAATATGGGTACCAACTTCTGATTATGCTCTTTACGGATGATATCGAACAGTTTGGAGTTGTCAACGAATAGCACATCGCCTAGACTCTTGGGCACATTGGGGTCTGTTCCCTTGGCTATCGACTGCTCCATCACGTCGACAATCTGATTGAGGGTAAGATAACCAAACTCGCTAGTTGCACCCTGCTGATGCTTGTTGCCTTCTAATCCCGACTCGGTGGTCTGTATTTCGGCTCCCACTAACGGCGTAGACATATAGTGTTTGTTTGCGGCGTCCTTATTATACATGGCATTATTGTAGAGGGGTATCCACTTCACCTTGGGCTCGTAGTTTTTAACTTCGAGCTTTATCACCGTGTGATAATAGGCAAAAGCCCTGTGTTGCTCTTTCTTTGTAGGCGCAATGTTATAGCGTGTCTCGTCCGTTGTATAGAGATACATCGTCTTTGTTTCATTGTCTCTTAACAACGTATTATCTTGTGCAAACTTTCCGTGCTCCGTTGCCTTAGTAATCACACCGTTGATGTTGGTCTCCACTTCACCAGTCATCTTTGTATATTCGCTCATAGTGAACTGCCGTTCGGTGAAATATGCGGACGTCAACGTGCTTTGTTTATTAGACAAGTCTCCAGCATTGTTGAATGGGAACGCGATATTTCCCGCCAAATCCACCTCTATTTTCTTCGTATAGTCGTAGTTAGCTACAACATCCTTGTTCGTGTAAAGGTCATCATTCACCTTATTATAATAGTCTGACGCCACGAAACTATATCGCGAGTTGTGCGTTCCTGGGTTGTTCAGGTATGTGCCATCAGCAAAATCCGACTTCAAGTTCCTAAATGTGAACTTCAGTTTTGTTTGTTCAGAGAACCCTTTGGGAACTCTATACACGAACTTTTCACCACCTAGGTTGAAGTCCGTTGCTTCGAAGGTACGCACTTGTTCAGTGTTGTACGCACCATGACATACTACGTCTACCGATTTAATATAAGGGTTGAGCGTCTCCATTATCACCGTGATGTTCACCAATGCAGTGGGCGAAGAATGGGCAGGAAGCTCTTCGATCTTGAATTTAACGGCATCGTTGTTATACCCATTAATCCTAACAAAGCCGTTGGGAGTTTTATCTTCAACATTTACCACCTTGTTTAGCGGGTCGTTCTCTGCTCCTGTCGGTCCGTAAATCTTTAAACGGAATGGGTTAGAGTCTGATGAGCCAAGCGTTGGTGCAATCTTTGGGGCTATACCTTGCGTACCATAATGGAAAAATGCAGTATTACCATTCTCAATACGTAGATAGTATTGCTTATCACCAACCCAAAAATAGGGGCTGCCGCTATGCCAAAGATATTTCACATGCTTATTCTCACTCGATAGCTTAGCAGCAATTGGGGTAGGAGAAGGATTCTCAATCTTGTCGTGCCACAGGTACATGGGTTTCCCATTTATAAGGGTGTATATCTCATCGTTCTCCGTACGATGCCACACCGTTTGATTTGCACCGCCCTTCGCTTCAGAGTCTAGGTAAATCGGCTTTTTTGGATGCTGTCTTGTTGCTTTTAGCAAAAAGCCTGGCGACTTATACCTATCCTTCTTGTAATCTACCTTAATGCCCACGATACGATAACCAACGGGCACTTTACTTTCGCCTGTTGGTGCAGAAACTTTAGCCGTTGTGGGTGCTTCCACGAAGTATGTTCCCTTCTGTAAAGCATACCACAATTCATCATTAGAATTTACAACCTTGAAGATTTTGTTGCCTTGGCTGGCATCCCAGGTACTTCCATCGTGCGCCCCTTCCTCATATAGGTTAACGCTGGCGGTCATTTCGCGACTCTCGTACTGGTCGTAACTATAGAATTTCTTCCCTCTCTTCTCACGCTGCTTTAGTTCGCCCATATCGGTTTTACCTAATGGCATGTCGTTTTCAGAAAGACTTATATGGCCATCATGTTCAATTCTGGGTGACAGTTTATATTCAAAACCGTTGTTGGCGGTGAACCATAGTTCGATGCTTTCGTAAGTAAATGCGGCAAGTTTGCCTCTCCCCGTGTTACCTGCGAAGCAAAAATAGAGGATGTGTCCCATGTCGGCCGCATGGCGTTCGATAGTAAATGTCTGGCCGAAGCTATTCGTGGGAATCACGGCTTTTGCGTCGTTGCGGAAGATGGGATCTATTGGTTTGTGGTCAGGTCTGATCTTTTCCCGATCCACTTCTCCAAAAGTCCAATCTTTCCACCGTTCGAATGGCAACGAAGGCATAACATCATTGAAGATGGCCTTTTCGGATGGCAAGCTCAGATTATTCTTAATAACGATTTTATAACCTGTTATCTTATATCCCTTAGGCATCGATATTGAGGAGTAATTTGGTGTTACGCCTGTGACATGTATCAATCTCTCCTTGCCATCCTTTGTATAATACAGGAAGTTACAAGTGTGGTTACCCAACACGCCATCCTTTGATAGCACGGGTTCTTCCGAACAAGAATAGGTAATAGGTAGCTGTTTGTGTTGCCAAAGTGAACCATAGCCACCCTCAAAACCCACTTCGTGTGGATTGTGAGTAAAAGCGCTGATAAGGTTACCTAACGAGGGGCTGATGGTTGCATTTTGCGCCGCTATCGGCAAACTACCCCATGCCACCAGTAAGGCAACAATTAACAATAACGGATATTTCTTTCGCATCCGCAGGGTGTGATAAATTCTCATACTAGATACTTTTTTTTATGTTATGTCTTCATGATATCCTCATCGCCGTTTTTCATGGCTTTCGCCTGCTTCAAGGAATATCTATCTTGGTTTACCGAGCTCGATGCAGTTCACTTTGGGACTATCTCGCCCGCATTCACCACTCTCTAAGACTCGTCTGTCATAGCAAGCCGTTAAGCATTGCCTGCTCTCGCATAGGCCATTAGCATCTTCGATGTATGTTTTTCAGGCTTAGCGATGTTGTTCATGCAAATGTTAATTAATGATGGACAAACCTCTGCCATCTATGAATATGTTGCAAAGATAGTCAAAAAAGTACAACAAACAATAAGCAATATGTAAAATAATATTTTTTATACATATTTCACGGTTTTAAAACACAAGTGCATGTCAGAAGTCATTCCCGTATAATTGTTCTTTTAATCATATATATTACCTGCAACTGGCATGTATACTTACATCAATATACAGAAGGATAAAAGGAAATATCATAGCCTGTAATTGCCATTATAATATATTCTGTAATTTTGCCATCGCTCATGGTGACACCAACTGATTGAAATCGGAACATAAAACGCACCTAATTATTCTTGTTTATTTATATGAAATGACGTAATATATAAATAAAACAGAACATATTACCGCTCTCTTTCCCCCTATGTCAAGCCGACATTCAACTCTCGTTTAGCGACCTCATCCAAACCAACAATTACCGTTACGGCATCAACTTATTTGCTGTACGCTATACCTTCTTTCATCTCAGAGAAAGCAAATACTAAGCCTTTAAGATGAACTAACAGATTTTTGGGGGTGGTATCACTTAAAGGTAACACGATTCCATATAAGCTGGAAGGGCGTTCCAGTTAAGCTGGAACATTGTTCCAGATGAGATGGAACAGCCGTCCAAGATAGCTGGAACAAACCCGCTGTTCATTTACTGTGCAAAGCCTTGATGCTTCATGTGTAATGATTGCTGTACAACCGCATTGCAATCGCTTGCATACGACAGACGCGCACCAATAAAAGTGCGTTAGCAAAAGAGAGCTTGTAGAAGACGTTCATGCACGCGTACGCGCGCGCGTTTTATAAGGTATATGTCAAGCTCCTGATAAACAGATAGGGTGGTGGTAGTGAAAGGCCTTTAATACTCATACCACCCTGTGCGTAGTTACTTGCAAAACAGCCTCCCTCATGGAGACTTTTTCATGGCGTTTGCTATCACCAAAGCACATTTATACGAAAAAGCGGGATGGCTGTGACAGCCATCCCGCTTTCCTAATGTACCTCCATACGTGCAGATTAATGGTTGCACGTTGGGTTCCAAGGTTTCAGTTGGGTGAAGAAATCGTTGCCCTTATCATCTACGAGGATAAAGGCGGGGAAGTTCTCAACCCTAATTTTCCACACAGCTTCCATACCAATCTCGGGGAATTCCACACATTCGATGCTCTTGATAGAATTCAACGAAAGTACGGCAGCAGGTCCGCCGATGCTACCCAGATAGAAACCGCCATGCTTTTTGCAAGCGTCGGTAACGGCTTGGGTGCGGTTTCCTTTGGCAATCATAATCATCGAACCGCCGTGATCTTGGAATTCGTCAACGTATGGGTCCATACGGTTGGCCGTAGTTGGACCCATTGAGCCGCATGGCAGACCTTCCGGGGTTTTCGCCGGACCAGCGTAGAGCACGGGATAATCCTTAAAATACTGTGGAAGATCGCCCGTTTCGTCTAGTCGAGCTTTGAGTTTGGCGTGTGCGATGTCGCGTGCCACGATGATGGTACCATTTAGGCTGAGGCGCGTAGATACGGGATACTTGCTCAACTCTTTGAGAACCTCGGCCATAGGCTTGTCTAGGTCTACCTTTACGGCATTTCCTTCACCTGCATGACGCATCTCTTCGGGTATCAATTCTCCGGGGTTATCGTCCAGCTTCTCAATCCAAATACCATCTTTGTTTATCTTTGCCTTGATGTTTCGGTCGGCCGAGCAGCTCACGCCCATACCCACGGGGCACGATGCACCATGTCTTGGCAAACGCACCACGCGTATATCGTGGGCAAAATACTTGCCACCAAACTGCGCACCAAGTCCTATTTTGTAGGCTTCTTCAAGCAAAAGTTTCTCCAATTCCACATCACGGAAAGCGCGACCCGTCTCGTCGCCCGTGGTGGGAAGCGAGTCGTAGAAGTGGGTTGAAGCCAATTTCACGGTGAGGAGGTTCTTTTCGGCGCTCGTTCCACCGATAACAAAGGCGATGTGATATGGTGGACAGGCAGCCGTTCCAAGGCTTTTCATCTTGTCGATGAGGAAAGGCACCAACGTGCCAGGGTTTTGTAGCAAGGCCTTGGTTTGCTGGTAGAAGTAAGTTTTATTAGCAGATCCACCGCCTTTCACCACGCAAAGGAAGCGATATTCCTTGCCCTCGGTGGCCTCGATGTCAATCTGTGCAGGCAGGTTGCAGCGCGTGTTCACCTCATCGTACATATTGAGGGGTGCGTTTTGCGAGTAGCGCAAGTTCTCTTCTGTGTAAGTCTTGTACACACCCTTAGAGAGTGCTTCCTCATCGCAGAAACCTGTCCACACGTGTTGTCCCTTTTCGCCGTGAATGATGGCTGTTCCCGTGTCCTGGCAGAAAGGCAATTTGCCCTTTGCAGCCACTTCGGCGTTGCGAAGAAAGGTAAGTGCCACGTACTTGTCGTTGTCGCTGGCTTCGGGGTCGGTAAGTATCTTTGCTACTTGTTCGTTGTGTTCGCGTCTCAAAAGGAAGTTAACATCGCGGAAAGCGGTGTTGGTGAGCATCGTCAGCGCTTCGGGAGACACTTTCAATATCTCGTTTCCTTCAAATTCGCTAACCGATACGCCGTCCTTGGTAAGTAGGTAATATTCCGTTTCGTCTTTACCTAACTGAAACATGGGAGCGTACTTAAATTCGGGTGTTTGTGCCATAATGTTTGTATTTATATTTAATAAGGAGTTAAGGATTTAGGTAGTTAAGGAGTTCGGTCAATGGCTTTTGATTTTCTAATTCCATGAGTTTGTAGACCCATGAGCCTTTGGGAGGATGAGTATGTAAGTTCATTGCGCATGCGAGGAATGAATGAACAGCCCCACAAACTTATGAACTTACACACTCGCCACCTTACAACCTCACCACTTAATATCCAAAAATCTCTTGGGTTGTTACCTTTTTAATCTTGCCAATTTTCTCTAATCCCTTCATGTCGAGGTTCTTCTCGTCGCCAAGGATGAGATAACGTAGGGGCTTTTTGGCCATCGCCTGCTTTTCGAACTCAACCATCTCTTTGAGCGTAATCTTGGGCAGTGCGTTGTAAATGCGTTCTTTGATGTCGAAATCTAGTCCCAAACGACGTGCTTGCAGATAGGCGTTGATGATGCCAAACTTGGTGGTACGTTCGGTGGCTATGCGCTTCATCGATGCCTGCTTAGCCAATTCGAAGGCCTTGTCGCTTTGTGGCATCTCGTCGATAATGCTGTTAAAGGCCTTCACACAGTCCATCATCTTATCGTTTTGGCTAATGATATTGGCCTGCAACGACTCTGTTCCACCCACTCTAGAAGGTGTGGTGTAACGCGCTGAGGCATTATATGCCAATCCACGAGTTTCTCTCAGTTCTTGGAAAACGATACCGTTCATGCCCGTTCCGAAGTATTCGTTAAAGAGATACACCATTGGTTGCTGTTCTACATTCCAACCTTTACCGCTGTTGTTGTACAGCATCATATAGATGTTTTTAGCCTCGTAGGGAGCCATCCACACTTCATTCTCTTTGGTTTGCAGCTCCGTGTAGCGTTTGCCTTGTGGCACATTGGCCAGCGTTTTGCCGATAACGTGACCCTCGTCGATGGTCTTCACCAATGCTTCGGGTGTAGATTGACCGCAATAAAGCACCTCGTGCTTGTAGTTTCTCAGGCCTTTGAGCAGGTTGAGCAAGGTTTGCGGATTGGTCTTATCTAGCTCGGCATTGCTCATTACATTGCGAACCTTGTTATAAGGACCATAAATGCCGTATGCTGCGAGGGCACCAAAGTTAGCGTTTTGATTGCTTCTGTTGTCTTTGCGCGACTTCTTTACCAGCTCAACAAGTTCCATGTAGGCCTCTTTGTCTACCTTGGCATTGGCCAAAAGGTGTTCAACCAGCCACAAAGCCTTGGGCATGTTCTCGTTCAAACCGCTGATAGTGACATTCAAATTGTCAGTTCCTGCCGAGATACTATAATCGCAAGCCAGCTGATAGAAGCGTTGTTTCACTTGTTCGGGCGACAATTTGTTGGTGCCAAGATACTCCAAATAGTCTACGGCAATGGGCAAACGCTTGTCTGCTTCCAATCCGAAGTCGTAGCGGAAAGACAAAGTGAAGAGTCCGCTCTGCTTATTTGGCACGTAAAGTACGGGCAAACCTTTCTTCGTTTTTGTCTTTACGAGGTCTTTGTTAAAGTCAACGAAGCGCGGTTCGATAGGTGTGGTCTTGCTGGAGATGATTTCTTTCACGAAGTCGCTTTGCAAGTCGCGATTCGAAGGGATAGGCGTTATCTGCGGTTTGTCTATCTTCTTTTGTGTGGTATCTTCGCCTTGGCGTTTGTAAACCAGTGCGTAGTTGTTGTTCAGGTACTTGTTGGCGAAGGCTACAATTTGCGCCTTGGTCATCTTCGAGATGCGATCTAGGCGCCCAACCACCGTTTGCCACTCCCTACCTTTAATGAAAGCGTCTACAAATTGGTCGGCTACGTCCTGGTTCTTTTCCAATGCATGGTAGTATTCTAGCTTCATATTGTTGATAACGGCAGGCAAAAGCTCGTCGGGGAAGTTACCTTTCTTCAGGTTTTCAACTTCACCCAGCACCAGCTTCTTTACCTCGTCGAGACTCTGTCCCTCTTTGGGCGATGCAGATATACCCATCAAGCCGTATTCGGCCAACGACATGGCGAAAGCTTCTCCACCAAGATACTTCATCTTTTGTGATAGGTTTATGTCCATCAATCCTGCCTTTCCGTTGCTCAGAATGTTGGCAATTACGTCCAAGGTATCGCTTTGCAGCGATTGTCCACCATCAAATCCCCATGCCAACACAATGTTTTCGGCCTCGGGTCCCACAACGGTGGTGTCTTTTGGAGCCGTTAATGGTTTTTGTTTGGGGAACTGCGGGAAGCTTAAAGCATCGCTGCGCTTCCACGAACCGAAGTATTTATCGATGGTGGCGATAACCTTTTCGGGGTCCATGTCACCCGCCATACAAATGGCAACGTTGTTAGGTACGTAGTAGCGGTTGAAGTAATTCTTGATGTTTACAATCGAAGGGTTCTTCAAATGCTCTTGCGTGCCGATGGTGGTTTGTGTTCCGTAGGGGTGGGTAGGCATCAATAGCTTCGAAAGCGCTTCCCATTCCTTGTTGCCATCACGTGTTAACCCGATGTTATATTCCTCGTAAACGGCCTCCAACTCGGTGTGGAAACCACGTATAACCATATTTTGGAAGCGGTCGGCCTGTATCTTTGCCCAGTTATCCACTTCGTTAGCGGGGATGTCTTCGGTATAGCACGTAACGTCGTTGCTGGTATATGCATTGGTCTTTTCGGCTCCGATAGACGACATCAGCTTATCGTACTCGTTGGGAATGAAGTATTTTGCAGCCAGTTGCGACACGCTATCGATGCCGTGGTAGGCCCTTTTGCGTTGTTCGGGGTCGGTAAGCGTGCGGTATTTCTCGTATCTTTCTTCGATGTCTTTCAACAGGGGCGCTTCTTTTTCGGCATCGGTTGTGCCGAATTGTTTCGTTCCCTTAAACATCAAATGTTCCAGATAGTGGGCCAAACCCGTAGTTTCGGCGGGGTCGTTTCGGCTTCCAGTCTTCACGGCCACATAGGTGTGAATACGCGGAGTCTCTTTATTTACCGAGAGATACACGCGCAAGCCGTTGTCCAACGTGTAGATGCGTGTCCCCGTTGGGTCGCCTTTCACCGTTTGGTACTTGTAATCTTTTGCTTGCATGGCTGTTGCCGCTCCGGTTAGAAGCAAGGCAACCATAATCGATTTAATGCTCATACGATAAGATTTGTTTTGTTGATATTATTCGGTTTCTTTATTAAGCTGTTCCATAAAGCCGCGATATACGTCTTCTTCCACATCACCCAGATTGTATTCTTTCAAAGCGTCTTCCTTGATGGTAGCAATCCATTGTTGCTTGGCTTCACGTCCTTGGTCGATGATTTCTTGCCAATCGGCGTGTGTGGGCTGTGCGATGCCGTAGTATTCGTTGATCAGGCGATAGGCAAAAGCCCACTCGTATTGCTCGTATCGCTCGCCAATCTCGCCGAATCTGTCGGTCACACTCTGTATGTTGGTTATCTCGCGGTTCTTTATTTCTTCTATTAGCCTCAGCTCTTCGCTTTCTGGCAGCAGCAAGCCCGATAGGTCGCTCCACTGCCGCCAACCTGTTGTCGAGGCGGGTTCGTTGGGTCCGTACTTCTCCACACATCGTGCCAAGAACATCTTGATGGCCATGTCGTAGTTGCGCAAACCGATGTTTAGCGAATTGTTGGTTATCACGTAGCCCCTGAAATTGTATTCGGCCACCATCTCGCCTTGTGCTTCACGCAGTTTTTCCAGTATCTGTTTACCTTGCAACATCTCGTTAACGGTAAACGGACTAAGCCATTCGAAGTTCACGATGCTCTTTTGTCCGCTTCGTGGACGTATGTCGCGCTTGGGCCATTTATGTATGTCGCGATACAACCCAACGGTGTTTAGGTTGCGGCCAGGCACAAGATACATGATATCTCCGTAGGCAATGAGGTACGAAAAGGGAACATTGCGTGTGTCGGGATGGTGCATTAGCTTGCCAAAACACACAGAGAAAGCCCCTATATTGGCAGGCATGAGGATGTAAGCACCACTTGCCGTCTTCGTTCCACGTTCCAAAATGCCGTAGTGCATGGGACCCATCTTGTAGGCATGGTTGCTGAAATTGGTGGCCGAACCTGCGTTATAGAACGAGAACATGGCACCAATGAGCAGCGAGCTTTTATGATGACTAGCCGTAAACGGACCACAAAAGGCCGCACAGGCCTCACCGTTGCTCATGTAGCTGTTGGCAAAAAACACGCTGCCCGAGGCCGTAAAGCCATTAGTTAGCTGACAAGCTTCGCCCACAAAGCAATCTTGCAGGTTACAGTCGTTGGTTATCGAAGAGCCATCGGCCACGATAGAGTTCTCGCAAATAACGCCACTGCCAACATATACGCCCGTTCCGGCCACGCTAAGCAGCGAACAATCAAAGAGTCTTGCCGCACCATTTACCTCGCAATTGTCTTGCACAATGGTGTTCACCACTTCGCGCGTGTTCACTATTTTCACGCCAAAGCCAATAGTTCCACGTTCGGGCAGCGTGCGTTTTAGCTCTTCGCCAATCATCTGCCTTAACCTCTCGCGCAGCTCTCGGTCGGCATTGTGCTTCACCATAAAGGCTGCCAGCTGGCTGTTCAGCCCGCCAAAGAGGGTTATGTTGCCTTCGCCCACCTCGTTAAGCACCGATATGAGGTTGCCTTCACCATAGGTTGCGCCCTCCGTTGTCTCCATCGTGCTAACGTTGGAGATGTAGCATTCTTCGCCGATAGTATAGTTGTTGATGTAGTTACCGATGTTTTCCACCAGACTATTATCGCCTATACACACGTTGCGAAGCGTGGCATTGCGCAGCCCTGAGTGTTTAAGGAAGCCCCTACTCACCTCTATGTTCTTCTCGAACACGCCCAATTGGATGTCGCCATAAAAGGTAACGTCGTGCACGTAGGTGGGTTTGAAATCTTCGGCCACTATGATAGCCTCCCAGTTTTCGGCCTGACAGCCGTGGTCTTCCAGCAGTGCTATCTCCTCATCGGTAAGTAATCGGTACATCATTCCATTTCGTATAAGAAGTCGTTATAGGGATATTTCTGCACGTGCAGTTCGCGAACCTTGGCGTATAGACGATCTCTCAGTTCGTCGACATTGATTTTTTCGCGTGCCGAGATGAATATGCAGTTGTCGTTTAACCGTGCCATCCACGTTCGTTTCAGGTCGTCGAGGGTCAGATTTTCCTTTGTTGCAGGCGTAAGGTCGTCCTCGTCTTTCTTCACGAAGGTGTAATTGTCTATCTTGTTAAACACAATCATGCTGGGTTTGTCGGCACAATCCAGTTCGGTCAACGTCTTTTCCACCACCGCAATCTGCTCTTCAAAGTCGGGATGCGATATGTCTACCACATGCACAAGCAAGTCGGCCTCGCGCACTTCATCTAGAGTCGACTTGAACGAGTCAACCAAATCGGTGGGCAACTTTCGTATAAAGCCCACGGTATCGGCCAAAAGGAAGGGCAGATTTTCAACCACCACCTTTCTTACGGTCGTGTCGAGCGTGGCGAAAAGCTTGTTTTCGGCAAACACTTCGCTTTTAGCAAGCAGGTTCATAATGGTGCTTTTGCCCACGTTTGTATAGCCCACAAGTGCCACGCGCACCATCCGACCGCGATTTTTGCGTTGTGTTGTCTTCTGTTTATCTATCTCGGCCAATCGCTCTTTTAGCAAAGCCATGCGCGAGAGAATAATTCGGCGGTCCATTTCGAGCTGCGTTTCACCAGGTCCACGCAGTCCCACCGACCCTTTTCCTCCGCCACTACCCGATCCGCCACCTTGTCTTTCGAGGTGGGTCCACAGTCGTTGCAGTCTTGGTAGCATGTATCGGTATTGCGCCAGTTCCACTTGCGTTTTGGCGTTAGCCGTTTGCGCACGCATGGCAAATATGTCGAGGATGAGCGAAGTGCGGTCTAATATCTTCACATTCAGTTCTTTTTCGATGTTGCGCATTTGCTTAGCCGACAGTTCGTCGTCGAAAATAACCATTCCCACTTCGCGTTCGGCCTCTTCTTCGGCCAATATATATTGCTTTATCTCTTCGAGTTTGCCTTTGCCCACGTATGTAACCATACTTGGTGCGTTTAGCCTTTGGGTGAAGCGTTTCACCGTAACGGCCCCTGCGGTGTCGGCTAAGAACTCCAATTCGTCGAGATATTCTTTGGTTTTAGCCTCGCTTTGCTGTTGCGTTATCAGTCCCACCAACACGGCGGTTTCGGCTTTAACCTCGGATATTACAAATTCTTTCATTTCAGGTGTCTTATTGCATCTAGTCTATATTAAGTGCAAATATAGTGCAAAAACCTAAAACTACAAAGCCTTGCATCGTGTTTTTCGATGCAAAGAGTCAGGCTGCCGCTTACTATTTGCCAGCTTTGCCAGTATGTATGTTTACAAGTTGAAAGCTAATAGATTAACTCACCTCCGCATAAGCTTGCCAATTATCCGTTTTGTAAACTTACTTGTCGCGGCTACTAGTGTAAAAACGCTCCTCAACTATTCAACTTTTATGGCATTGTTTGTTATTTTTAACTGCCACAGGGTTATCGTTCGAACCCCTCATAAACCCATTCGATGCGAACAATTGCTCATAATAAATATCAAGACTTTCCGAAAACAGGTCTTTCTCCAAGCGTTTTAGCTCGTGTACAATTTCTTCTCTCGAGTTAAATTCTTTTGCTATCCACCTTTTGTCATCTTCATCAACGTCTTCTTTTTCTAAGTAACGAAAAAGTATATCGCAAACAAGCACCCTATCATCCGAACAATACCTGGGATGCCATTCTTCAACAAATCGCCAATAAGACATTTCCGCCTTCATACGTCATCCATTTAATGTGCATTTCGTTCTTTGGCTTACCGCCCCACGTCCATCATCCCCGAAAAGCCTATTCGGTCGCGTTCGTCAGACGAGACATCGAGGAAGGCGCGGCCGTTATCATACACTTCAAGGTGGTAGGTATAGCGATCTTCGCGATTGTCCACCTTAATGTCAATGTTCATTCGCCCGCCTTTGCCTTTGGTTATGATGTATTCGGTCATCTTCTCGGCAAAATCCAGTCCCTTTCCACCCCCGTATGGCACGCGATAAGCATGCCCGAAATAGGGCAGATACGAGTAGAGGGAGTCGCCCGACACCTTTATGTAGTAGCCATACGACAAGGCCTTGGCGTGCATTCTTTGGGGATATACATGGTTAACCTCAATGGTATACCGCTGCTTTTTTAGGCCTTCGCTCACCTTTTGGGCTGTTTCGGCCTGTCGTTCCGCCTTTTCGGGCGATAGGTTTTGCGTTCCTGCGCAGCCTGCTAGCACTGCTATAACGATGGCTGCCAATATCATTCGTTTCATATTAACCTCCTTCTTTTGAAGTCTAAGTTACGTTCTTTTCTCGGATTTCGCAACATATTGCCGTGGCTTTAACTCTTTTTACCCCTCCTGTTAGGTTGAAAAGGCAAATTGAAGATTAAAGGCGAACGATGCCAAATGGGGCATATCGGTGGGTAGATGGTGGAATTTATGGTAAGATGGGCGATGTTTTGCAAGTGGACGAATGTAGATTTGTACGCAAGTTTGGGATAAGAGGAACTCGTTATACCAACTACCGCGTAGCGGTTGGTCTGTTGGTAGGGCAGGGTTGGGAACGAAGTGAGCTACCCTGCCTTGCAAATGGAATAACAAAACTAGGCCGAAGGTCTTGGTCTTTTTATGCTTACCGCAGCTGTCGTCTAGTCGATAGACGGATAGAGTGGTAAATGCTATTGACGTTGGGCATTGTTTTTATCCATTGGTTTCACCAAACAGATTGTTCAAATGTAAAAAGACCAAGGCCTTCAGCCTAGCTTTTCCCACGTACGACTTAGGCAGGGTAGGTCGCCGTTGCTCCCAACCCTGCCCTACCAACAGACCAACCGCTACGCGGTAGTTGGTGAGATAGTCTTTCGCTTTTTATCTAATCTCCTCGAAAAGCACGGTACCTTATCCCGAATTCGCGTAGATTTGTAATATTTATCGCCCGTTTTTTAACATTATGAGCACCCTTCTAACCCATCATGTTCCCATCGCCTGCCAAATAATCGATTCTCGCACGTATTCGGCGAGCTCAAAAGGAGATACTTAGCCACTTGATTTTGCGTGTCAATCAAACCGTCTTTGCGAGACCGGCAAACATCCCTAGGCAACCCATCTTATCTCCAATCTGTTGGCCAACCATCAGCTACGGCCTGCCGACAAACCTGCGTTAACGCTTTGTTTAAAGGCTTTACGCAGTGCATTTAACATGTGGGACGAGTGTTACCACTTAGCCGGAACACGGTTCCATATCATTTGGAACATCGTTCCAGATGAACTGGAACACTATTCCAGCTTAGCAAAAACCATCTGTTTTGTGCAAAATATAATTACAAAAACAGGCGAAACGGAGGACGGGGAACAAAAAAAGGCCAACGGATTGCACAGTGAATTTTGAAGATATAGCGCAAGGAAGTAAAGCCCAAAAGAGACCCAAAAGCGTCGATAGAAAAGGTAATAGACAAGAGACAACCTCACATCTCGACCAATTTGCATTCCCGAAAGAAGCCATTTTATCCTCTAAAACCGCTAAAAACACAGATTAACGTCCCTAGAATGGGAAGTGCCCGAAGGCATATTTTGTAAATTTTATCTACCGCATTTCCCACAAATTCACCAATCGGGATAAGCACTAATGATTCGAGTTCGAGATAAGAGAAATTCGTTGTACCAACTATCGCGACGCGGTTGTTGGCGTAATAGATGTCTGTTACATCTAGCCTAGCTTAAAGTATATGGTGCTTAATCTCAAATTAGGGAAGTGTAGATGTTATCAAACCTTGACCATCTTCAAAACCAATGATATGTTATCCCAAGCTAGCGCAGGTATGAAACTTGCCAGCCACAGAATAATCGCCCATCTTTACAACAAAGAACAAAAGGCACCTGATTACCGCAGGCTGTCATCATGCGCAATAAAAGAGACAGAAAAAGGGGCTGCCTAGATGGCAACCCCGCTGTTTTTGGATTGGGAAGTGACGTTTTAGAGTTTCTAAGCTCGTAAGTTTACGAAGCTTATAAGTTATCAACTATCGAACTTTTACAGAGTTAGTAAATTCGCAATCACCTTATTTGTGGGTGTTCACGATAAAGCTCGCATGTCCAAAAGCTCATGAACTCAGAAACCTAAAACCCCTACTTCACTCCTATTGCTCCATCACTTCATTCGTAAGAGCCTTGCCTTCGCTAAACTCCTTGATGCTTTCAAGTGTGGTAAGGGCAATATTGTGCATGGCCTCGGCAGTGAAGAAAGCCTGATGTGAGGTAAGAACCACATTGGGCATCATCAGCAAACGGGCAAGCACATCATCGTCGATAATCTTATCGCTACGGTCTTCGTAGAAGTAATTCTTCTCTTCTTCGTACACATCTAGGCCTGCCGACCCTACTTGCTTTGTGCGCAAGCCCTCTATTAGTTCCTCGGTATGGATCAGTTTTCCACGTCCTGTATTGATAATCATCACGCCTGGCTTCATCTTCGCAATGCTCTGGGCGTTGATAAGGAAAGTTGTTTCGGGCGTAAGTGGGCAATGTAGCGAGATAATATCGCTCTCTGCGTACAGCTCATCTAATGAAACCATCTTCACGCCATATTGTTTGGCAAACTCCATATCTGGGTAAAGGTCGTATGCCAGCACCTTCATGCCAAAGCCGTGCAATATCTTTATCAGTTCTTTTGCTATCCTACCCATGCCCACAATGCCTGCCGTCTTGCCGTACATATCAAAGCCCATCAAGCCTTTAAGGGCAAAATTACCCTCGCGCGTGCGGTTAACGGCGCGGAAAATCTTACGATTAAGAGCCAGCATCAGCGAAACTGCATACTCTGCAACAGCATGTGGCGAGTAAGCAGGCACGCGAACAACCTTTATCCTATCCTTTGCTGCCTTCAAATCTACGTTGTTAAAGCCTGCACATCGCAGTGCTATGAGCTTCACGCCATTTTTAATCAATTCGTCGATAACGGCTGCATTGCATTCGGCGTTTACGAAAATGCACACCACATCGGCACCTTTGGCCAGCGGAACGGTTTTAAGATTGAGATGTTCTTGATAATAACGGATGTCGAAACCATAATCGGCGTTCGTCTTGTTGAATGATACTTCATCGTATGATTTGGCGTCGAAGAATGCTACTTTAATCATAAAGTTGTGATTTTTTGAATGTTACTAACTACGTTTGCTTGGCCTCATGCGGTGCGTTTATGCATACCGCCACTGGGCGAAAACCGCTCTTGCGACTCGTCTTTGGTTATCCTGTCATGGCCAAACATCATTCTTACAGTCTGCAAAGTAAACACTTTTTTCCGAGATAACGGCCGTTCGGGCAGACAATATATGGCAGCGAGGGCGAAGTTTGCCACTTCGCGCAGGCCATAGCCAAACAAAAACATCACCTTTATCCCAAACAAACGACCTAAAAACGACCCTATTCCTCCTATATTTTACTAACTTTGCAAACGCAACAACATATTTAAGATGAAGCTTGTACGACCCAAAAAGCATCTTGGTCAGCATTTCTTGACCGACCTAGGCATTGCCCGACGCATTGCCGACACCGTAGACGCGTGCCCAGAACTACCCATTCTCGAAGTGGGACCAGGTATGGGCGTGCTCACCCAATATCTTGCCACCAAGGAAAGACCACTGCGCGTGGTGGAAATAGACACCGAATCGGTGGAATACCTGCACAAGAACTTCCCCCTTTTGGCAGAAAACGTGTTGGGCGAAGACTTCCTGCGCATGGATCTCGACGGTGTTTTCTCGGGTCAACCCTTTGTGCTGACGGGCAATTACCCTTACGATATCTCCTCACAGATATTCTTTAAGATGCTCGACAATAAGCACCTCATCCCCTGTTGCACAGGGATGATACAGCGCGAAGTGGCCTTGCGCATCGCTTCGCAGCCTGGAACAAAGGCCTATGGCATTCTGTCGGTGCTTATTCAGGCGTGGTACGATGTGGAATATCTCTTTACCGTAGACGAAAACGTGTTTAATCCGCCGCCCAAAGTGAAGAGCGCGGTTATCCGCATGACGCGAAACAAAGTAGAAAATCTTGGTTGCGACGAGGCATTGTTTAAGCGCGTGGTGAAAACGGTGTTTAATCAGCGACGCAAGATGTTACGTGTTAGCCTTCGTCAGCTATTTGCTGGCATGCCCGCTTCTGCCGAATTTTATGCGCAAGAGATGTTCACACGCCGCCCCGAACAGCTTTCGGTGGCCGAATTTGTGCAGCTAACCAACATGGTAGAACAAGAAATGAACGCCCATAAACAATGAATAAGGAAACCACCTACACCGCCCTTTTGCCGCAGATAGCAGCTCTCATTAAGGGCGAGAGCAACGAAACCAGCGTGTTGGCCAATGTTGCAGCCGCCTTGCACCAAGCTTTCGAGCCGTTCTTTTGGACGGGTTTCTACCTGCTTCACCCTGATGGCATGTTGCGTTTAGGCCCTTTTCAAGGTCCGCCAGCCTGCTATGCCATCGCCATTGGTAAGGGCGTGTGTGGCCAGGCGTTTGAGTTGGGGCGCACCTTGGTTGTTCCCGACGTGGAACAATTCCCTGGACACATCGCTTGCAGCACCCTTTCGCGGTCGGAAATCGTGGTGCCCGTATTCGCTAAATCGGGCAAACCCGTTGCCGTTCTCGACATCGACAGCAAACAACTTGCTGCTTTCGACGATACCGACAAGCATTATTTGGAGCAAGTGGCACAGTTGCTCACCGACACGCTGTACTAAACAGCACATCGCCTACTCTCCACCCACTCTCCCTCTCATGTACACCTATTATTATATACACATACACGAGGGAATAGAAACTAACCACAAGCAGAAGTGTTGAACAACTATCCACGGGTTTAGAAGGCATCATCGCCCTCCTGAAACACGCCATACTTTGACTCTTTGTATTAGGAAATATGATATAATAAATGGGTGACTTATATGAAACGGAAATACTTCTTTATACTCTCGACTTTGCTCTGCCTATTCCTCACTGCATGTTCTGCCATATATCGCACTTGGTATTACACCTCGGAATCAGAAGATTGGAAAAGGGTGGAACCCCGTTATGCGGGCGGTGTAGCATACGGTTATGAAACAATTCCCGACACAATCACCCTTGTTGTTAAGGCAACACACACGTCAGCTGTGATTGTAGGGCCGATATTTCTTCCCGTTGTTTTCCCTACATGCCTTCAATTTTGGGCGAAACAAGAGTTTAAATCTACTGTGGATGCCACGTTCAACACGTGCCAGCCCTTTACGCTTTATCCGCAAACCATTCGTTTTATAGACAACAAAGGGCAGGCAATGACTCCCACTATGATAGAATGTTTAAATGTGGAAGATGAACGAATTGCGTCTAAGCTAGACTCTACTGCCATTGAACAAGGAATAAATATAAGTAAAACAATAAAGATACGTTGGCATTTTAAAGACAAACAAGCAAAAGTTAAGGGCTTTAGTGTTTTTATGGATGTTCCACTTACCAACGAGAAAGATGGTAAACCGCTGTCTATTAAGTTTAGGCGCGGAACATATTACCAATACGTTCCGCTGATTGTTCCTTGATTTAAGATTCAGATTTAAGCCACTAGAAAACACCTAAATCATAACATCTTCGCATACAAAACACCCACACCTACATCACATTTTACCCTTGCCTTGAGGTTTTTCTCTTTTTTTATTCCTACCTTTGCATCAAAGGCGCCCCTGTATTCTGTGTACAAACGGAGAATAAGCGGGTAGCCCAAGACTAACATATCAGTAAATAAAGAATTATGAGAAAGGTAACATCTAGATTGTTATTCGGAATAGCCGCCGTGGCTTTCACGGCAACACTGACGAGCGCAGGTCGCAACGACGGCGTTATAACCAAAGAAAACGGAATGACCGTTATTAACACCACCGAACTTACACGCGATGTTAAAGGCTTCAAAGGCGGAACACCCGTGAAGATTTTCATCAAGAAAGACAAGATCGTAAAGGTGGAAGCACTGCCCAATCGCGAAACGCCCAAGTTCTTCGAGATGGTGAAACCTATGCTGAAATATTGGGAAGGAAAGAAGGTTAGCAAAGCCATTAAGAACGAGCCTGATGCCGTTACGGGTGCCACATACTCGTCGGATGCCATCATGAAGAATGTGCAAATAGGCTTGGAATACTATAACGCCCATAAATAAGCAGGTTTTACAGCACCAAAAAAAATAAAAGCCAGCGACCCACAACATGGGGCAGAGCCACCACATGGGGCATCAATCCAATGGCTTTACTGAACATACTAAGAGGAATACGGCATATATTGCCACGTTCTTAAACCCTACAATCTGCGGGCGAGCATATAGGCCACCGCCCCAACACTCGCCCGCAGGTTTTCGCACTACCATCCACCTCGACCACTACAACCACCCTAAACAGTCGCCCTTATGAATATTGATGGTATTTTTTCGTATCCTAAACAGCGTCTTTGCTCCTTACAGCAAGGCAAAAGTAAAGCTACATCGCGCATTTGGCTTGTAGCATGCGTGCTTACGGCATGGTTCTCGACCTTTATTTGCCCTGAAAGCGCTTTTGCGCAAGTAAGCCAAGGCACTCCCAAAAACATGTCGCCCATACATCCCGACAGTTTAATTGGCGACCATGCACTGATACACATCCAACGTAAAACAGGTGGCTTTGGCGACAAAGGACTCGTTTTTAACCCCCTCGACGCAATTAACGGTCGTCTGCCAGGCGTAAATGTGTCGCGTGGAGGCGACCAACGCCAGGCCATGCTCACAAGTGTACGTGTACGTGGAACGACCTCGCTCACTGGCGGTAACGATCCTCTGGTGGTTATCGATGGTGTTTCGAGCGACCTCGCCACACTTTCCACAGTATTTCCATCCGATATTCTTTCGTTCAAAGTTCTGAAAAACGCCTCCGAAACAGCCCAATACGGTTCGCGTGGAGCATCGGGCGTAATCCTCGTAACCACTGCCAAGGGTGCGCGCGGTAAGTTCAGCATCTCTTACGATGGCAATGTGGGCTTCGAAACGGTATATAAGAACCTCGAAATGCTGAGTGGACGCGACTACGTAGCTACGGCAAAGGGCCTCGGACTGAGCGTTAACGATGGTGGCGAAGACAACGATTACCTACGCGCCATCACACGAACGGGATTTATACAGAACCATCACTTGGCCTTTTCGGGTGGTACCGACCAAAGCAATTATCGCGCATCGATGAGCGTTATGGACCATCAGATGGTGGTTCGAACCAATAGCTACCGCAACTTCACAGCCAAATTCGACCTGATGCAAAAAGCATTCGATGACTGGCTCACGGTCAATTTCGGCCTTTTCGGTTCGTCGTTATCCAACAAAAAGATTTTCGACACGCAGAAACTATTCTATTCTGCCGCCTCGCAAAACCCCACTTTCTCTACCCGCCAGAATGCTTCTGGAGGTTGGGACCTCAATACCCTGGCCTCACAGATTGCCCACCCCATGGCGCTTTTACGTCAAAAAGACCACGATCGTGGCTTTAACTTCAACACACACCTATCTTTCGACTTTGCCATTGCTAAGGGTCTTACGGCTCGTCTCTTTGGTTCGTACTCGTTTACGACGCTCGAAAACGCGCTCTTTCAGCCTACTTGGACCGAGGCGCAAGGTAAAATGTATCGTCGCGAGAACAAGAACGAAGACCTGCTGGGTAGCGTACAGCTGAATTACAACAACACTTGGGGCGCACATAAGCTAGAACTGACGGGTACGGCAGAATATCAGAACAACCGCAAACAATTTTTCTTCACCACCGTGAAGGGACTTGTGAGCAACGATTTTGGCTACGACAACCTTATGGCTGGTAACATCCACCCCCATGATGGCACAGGAAGCGGCTACGAATCGCCTAAGTTAACCTCGTTCATGGGTAACCTTTCGTACACACTTTTAGGTCGTTACGCCCTTTCGCTCTCGCTTCGTGCAGACGGTTCGACGCTTGTTGGCAAGAACAACACATGGGGTTACTTTCCCTCAACAGGTTTAGAGTGGAACATGAAGGAAGAAAACTGGTTGAAAAAGGTGCTTTGGCTCGACCAACTTAAACTGCAAACCAGCGTTGGACGCTCGGGAAATCTTGGCGGAATAATGGCCTATTATGCACTCCAAACGTTGATGCCCAACGGCATAGTACACCATTATGGCATCCCCACCGTTACCTTGGGACAATTGCGCAACGTCAATCCCGACCTGAAATGGGAAACCCGCACATCGTTTAATGTGGGCTTAGAGGCTGGATTTTTTAAAAACCGGATACACCTTTACGCCGAATATTACTACTCGAAAACCACCGACATGCTCTATAACTACGACGTTAGCGTACCGCCTTTTGCATATAACAAGCTGTTGGCCAATATCGGCAGCATGAGCAACAGCGGCTTCGAGTGCGGTCTGGGCGTAGATATCATCCGCAAAAAAGACATGGAACTGAGCGTGAACATGAACCTCTCGCTCCAGAAAAACAAGTTGCTGTCGCTCAGCGGGACGTATGACGGCGAGCATTTGTCATCACCCGACATCACACCCATTGGCGGATTAAACGGCGCGGGCATGCACGGCGGACACAATTTTATTACCTATCAGATAGTGGGACAGCCTCTCGGCGTGTTCTATCTGCCCCATTGCACGGGTCTGAAGCAGAACGCCGACGGCTCGTATAGCTATACCTGCGCCGACCTAGACAACAACGGACGCATCAATTTGGAAGATGGTGGCGACCGTAGGGTGGCTGGACAGGCCGTACCAAAGGCTACACTGGGTTCAAACATTAGTTTCCGCTATCGCCAGTGGGATGTAACCATGCAGCTAAACGGTGCCTTCGGGCATAAGATATACAACGGCACGTCGCTCACCTATATGAACATGGCCAGCTTTCCCGACTATAACGTGTTGCGCGAAGCACCTCAACAGAACATCAAAGACCAAACCGCCACCGACTATTGGTTGGAAAGGGGTGACTATCTGAACATCGACTACCTCACCATCGGTTGTAACCTACCCGTTCGTTCACGGTTCGTAAGCGCGCTGCGCCTATCGCTTAGCGTCAACAACCTTACCACCATCACGGGTTACAGTGGTTTAACGCCCATCATCAACAGTTATGTGGTGAACAATACGCTTGGCATCGACGACAAGCGTTCGTATCCTCCGTATCGCTCTTTCTCATTAGGGCTTAGCGTTCAATTCTAACATCTCACACTAAACAACGTGCATCATGAAACCCAAGTCGCACATCATACACCTTGCCCTCATAGCCATTACGCTGCTGGGCATGTTCGGAAGCTGTCTCGAAGACGAAGCGCGCGACCGCATTTCGGAAGACCAGGCCATCACTTCGCCCACTTCCTTGTGGATTAACAGCATTGGAACATTGTACAACAGCATTGGTTCGGCCGAAGAAGGAAAGGGACTTCAAGGTACATATCGAGGCATATACGACTATAGTACCTTTACAACCGACGAGGCCATAGTGCCCATTAGGGGTGGCGACTGGTACGATGGCGGCTTTTGGAAACGGCTGTACACACACGAATGGAATGCCAACGACCAAGAGCTTTACAACCTATGGAGCTATCTTTTCCAATCGGTGGTGCGCTGCAACGATGCCATCGCCCTTATTGACAAGCATAAACACCTGCTCACTCAAGCCCAATTGAAAGCCTACGACGCCGAAGCAAGAGCCATCAGGGCCATGTATTACTATTACTTGGTAGACCTCTTTGGCAACGTTCCGCTATTAGAGCGCAACCACACGTCGGTTGCAGAAGTGTCTAACACACGCCGCAGCCAGATATTTTACTTTGCTTTCATAGAACTGCAACAGGTTGCACCCTATCTGGCAGATGTCCATTCCAATCTACAAGGAGAGTATTATGGTAGGCTAACACGTCCTGTTGCCCACTTCCTACTAGCTAAACTGGCCTTAAACGCTGAGGTATTTCTCTGCGACAATCCTGTACGACACGCCCACAAGCAAGGTAAAGACATTATTTTCCCCGTCGATGGCGAACAACTTAACGCTTGGCAAACCACCATTCGCTATTGCGAAAAACTGCAAGCGGCAGGCTATACGCTCGAAAACAACTACGCCGACAACTTCAAGGTGCATAACGAAACGTCGCGCGAAAACATCTTCACCATCCCGATGGACAAGAATCTCTACCCCAACCAATACCAATATCTCTTTCGTTCGCGCCACTACAACCACGGCAAAGCATTGGGTATGGGGGCAGAAAACGGAGCCTGCGCCACCATTTCCACCGTTCGCGCCTTCGGATATGGCACTACGGGAAAGCTAGACACACGTTTTAAACAGAACTTTTACGCAGATACCGTGCTGGTAGATGGCGATACCGTCCGGCTAGATAATGGTCAACCGCTGGTGTATAAGCCGCTAGCCGTAGCCGTAGACCTCACTTCCTCGCCGTATATAAAGACTGCGGGCGCACGTATGGCCAAATATGAGATAGACCGAAAAGCCTTTTTAGACGGTAAACTGCAAGATAACGACATCGTGCTCTATCGTTATGCCGACGTGTTGCTGATGTTGGCCGAGGCCAAAGTGCGTAACGGACAAAGCGGGCAAGCCGAATTAGACGCTGTTCGCAAACGTTCTGGCATGCCTACACGCACCGCTTCGCTGGCAAACATTTTGGAAGAGCGCCTGCTGGAACTAATGTGGGAAGGCTGGCGACGACAAGATCTCATACGATTTGGCCGTTTTACGCATAGCTACGACCTACGTCAGGCCCTCGAAAAAGAAGATACGGGATACACAACACTCTTCCCCATACCCAACAGGGCCATCGAATCGAACAAGAACTTGCGACCCAACAGCGAGTTCTAAGCGTGTGCATGCCCCAAGATAATTGTTCACATCGCGCCCCGCACATGGTTCGGGGAAAATAGCCCATTGTTCGTTTGCGCGTCATTCTTGGTCAAATTAACACCAAAAATGGCGTTATTACCCCCTGCGAGCATGCAATCTACATATTTTAAGTTATTAAATGTTTGGATGCACACAATTATTTTGTCATATCGTTAGAAATATATAAATTTGCAAATATAATCAAATCCGTATATAAGCGATTGACTTTATGAACAAGAAATTTTTGATACCCACCATCATCGTGGTACTAATCTTGGCCGGTGCAACGGCCTATCTCTTCATTAATTTGAATAAACAGAAGGAAGAAAACGCAGCTATTAAGGAGCTGGCAGAGATTGACAAGAAAGAGATGGAGAACGAGTATCAGCAATTTGCTCAGCAATACAGCGAGATGAAGACGCAAATCAACAACGATTCTATCGTTGCGCAACTCACCGCTGAACAAGAAAAGACCCAAAAATTGCTTGACGAGCTGCGCCGAGTAAAGAGCACCGACGCTCGCGAAATTACCCGTTTGAAGAAGGAACTGGCAACAGTGAGGGCGGTAATTCGCAGTTACGTGATGGAGATAGACTCGCTCAACAGGGTGAATGCCAGTCTTACGCAAGAAAATACGCGCGTGAAAGGACAATACGAAGCAGCCACCCGACAAATAGAAGGATTGAGTACGGAGAAGCGTTCATTATCTGAGAAGGTGGCCATAGCCGCTCAACTCGATGCAACGGGTATCTCGCTCGTAGCCAAGAACAAGCGCGGCAAGTCTACCGACCAAATAGAAAAGGCCACAACGCTACAAGTAAGCTTCAACATTACACGCAACGTTACGGCCGCCAGTGGCGTTAAAGACATCTATGTGCGTATCATGTCGCCCACGGGCAACTTGCTCAACGGTGCTGGTTCGTTCAGTTACGAAAACCGTACGCTACAATATTCGATGAAGCGCAGTGTGGAATACAACGGCGAAGAAACGCCCGTTAGTCTCTTTTGGAACGTGTCGCAAGCCCTTGTGGCTGGCACTTATCAAGTGAGTATCTTTGCCGATGGCAACATGATTGGCTCGCGCAGTTTCGCATTTAAATAACATATAGAAACTGCCGACTCACGCTCAGTGGCTCGCAAACGCGTGCCATACCCTTTACCCCTTAACTTAACCATGCAAAAAAAGCGGCGATTAAAACTCAAACTGTTTATTGGCGGAACGATACTTATCGCTCTGGCGGCAGCTGTTGCCATAGCTGCCAATAGGATGATGACCCCCAAAGCCCAGCTTATTGAAGGGCAAGTAGAGGTTTTGCAGTATTGCGTGCAGGTGCAACAGAAGGGAAAAGTGCTCGAAATAAGGGTGAAAGAGGGCGACTATGTGGAAGTGGGCGACACGCTGGCGCTATATCGAACCGACGAGACGCCTATGCCCGAAGACCCCACACTTGAAGTGTTGGCAACCACATTACACCCCTTCCGCACAGGAAACAAAACCGTTGACCGCGCTTACGGACGATGGCAGCAAGCCAAGTTGGCCGAAGAACAAGCCGTGAGAATTTACAACGACGTGCAACAGAAGTTCTTAGACGGGAAGGCACCTGCAAGCTTACGCGACAATATTTTTACCGCATACAAGGCCTTACAGGCGCAAACGTTATCGAACAAGGCCGACTATGACAAGGCTTTGCACAACTTCAGGTCCGAGAAATCCAACTATAAAGGTCCGCAAATCATCGCCATCGTAACCAAGGTAGAAGGCGAAGTGAGCGAGATTAATGCAAAGCGGGGCGAGCAACTATCGGTTAGCAACACCCTGATGAACATCGCCTTGCTCGACAACCTGTGGGGAACTATCGCCGTGAACCGCAAAGAAAAGCAACAGTTTAACGAGGGCGACACCATTCAAGTGTACTGCAAGCCCTTCAACATGTTCATCCGCATGCGCGTGTCGGGCTTCAAAGCCAACTTCGATTTCTTAAATTCCGAGAACTACAGGCAAGGCAACGAAGGCTCGCAAACATGGGAAATGCAACTACGACCAGTATATAAGGTAGAAGGTTTGCGGCCTGGCATGCAACTATCCGTAGCGTTAAAGCCCGAAGAAAAGGCGTAATACTGCGACAGAAACCGACAGGACGAACTCCGGAAGACAAGTTGCCCCAACCTAACTCATCAAGCAACTGTCACCATGAACCGCTTACCAGCCCTTCCATTCCTCACACTTTTAATGCTCGCCGCTTTTATTTATGCTGCGCATACGTACGAAATTGGTAGCCCAATAAGAGCCTCAACGCCATCACTCACCAAACAACAACAATTAAACAATATATGTAAGGAGTGAAAAACGGGGACCAAACAATATAATAAGGAGCAACACCCATGGGCGAAATATACAGCCCCACTCTTCTCATTACAGCCCCATAGCATAGCCACACCAGACTATCCAACAGGTATCATTCACCCCGCAGCAAGTAAACAACAGCTATAAGAAAAGCCGATGTGGCTAACACTGTACCCTACCCGCTAAAACATGTCACCTTATCGAAGTTTTCAAGATGACACTTTTCATGAGAAAGAGCCATATTTTCTTATCTCATTTCGTGTAACGAAAGTGGCATAAAGTTTGTTCGTAAAGCAATAAAGGAGGATTTAAGGAGTTATGTAGTTAAGGAGTTAAGCCAATAACTTATGAACAGGGTGGTAAATGGTCTTGTCTATTCATCAACTTGTCAACTCGTTAACTTATTAACTGAAAGTTGAGTTAAGCCAGCAACCGATGAGCAGCGTGACAGATGTCACTATCAGCTTGTTCACTAGTCAGCTTGTCAACTGACTTATCTGACAACTTGTCAACTCCCAGAAACAAAGCATATCACTCTTCTCTCCCCTTGAAGAGGGGTTAAGGGGATGAGTCCGATAGCTAACAATTAAATATTCACCATATTTTAACCAAGCAACATTATGTTAAAGAAGAAAATCGAAGATGCGCTCAACGCGCAAATCAACGCCGAGATGTGGTCGGCCTATCTATATCTTTCCATGGCAGCTTATTGCCACGCACAGGGTCAGCCCGGCATGGGAAAATGGTTTGAGGTGCAGTTCAAGGAAGAGCAAGACCACGCCAAGATACTTTTCAACTACGTTATCTCGCGTAACGGCAAGGTAGACCTTCGCCCCATCGAAGCCGTTCCCACCGAGTGGAATGGCATCCTCAACGTGTTCGAAAGTTCGTTGCGCCACGAACAAAGCATCACCGAAAGCATCAACAAACTTTTCGCCCTCACCTCCGAAGAGAATGATTATGCCACACAAAGCATGCTGCAATGGTTCATCGACGAGCAGGTGGAAGAAGAAGAGAACGTGCAAACCATCATCGACAATCTTAAAATGATTAAGGATAACGGCTATGGCGTCTACATGATAGACAAAGAATTGGGCCAGAGAACCTACAACCCCGCCAGTCCGTTGGCATAAACACCATCGGTGGGTTTGTGGTCTAACGATTGGCATACGTGCTGCATCCGTCGTTCGTTTTGCACGCGTTCGCCATCCCTTTCTCCCACATAACCGCTCAAAACATGTTTTTTATTCAAGCCTCACGTATGCACATCACAAACATACGTGGGGCTTTTTTGTTGGTAAAAGCAAGCAAACGCTTTACGTGAGATCATGTTGTTCTGGATAAAATACCATTGGTTTTGAACTAAGCCAGATGTAACAGGCATCCAACGAACCAATCGCTACGCGGTAGTTAGCACAACATCGCTAACATGTACATAAGCTATTA
This sequence comes from Hoylesella loescheii DSM 19665 = JCM 12249 = ATCC 15930, assembly GCF_000378085.1. Classification (GTDB taxonomy): domain Bacteria; phylum Bacteroidota; class Bacteroidia; order Bacteroidales; family Bacteroidaceae; genus Prevotella; species Prevotella loescheii. Next base: position 328,804 of record NZ_KB899212.1, on the reverse strand, counting down.
TGCGTTGTTTACTTATCCCGAACAGACGTTAAGATCAGCGTTCGAGAAACGAATGATAAGGGTTTAAAACACCCTTTATGATGAAGGGATTTATTTTATGCCAACTGGAACCCTGTTCCACATAAGCCGGAACAAGGTTCCAATTAAGCTGGAACACTGTTCCAACTTATGTGGAACAGCAGTACATTTAAGATGGAACACACCAAGGTACGAAAAAGCGTATTGCGAACGTTGGTAAATGATGCCCCAACAGCTATGCCTTTTGGTTTATTAAAAAGAGGAAAACATAGCCTTTAATATGCTGCCTATCGCTTTTCTTCACGCTATTTAGCCATGCGGAAAAGCTCTGCGGGGCTAGTTTTATCGCCCCTTTATCTGGGCGATGATGTCAAGACACTCACGGCATTTGTTGGTAATGTCTTGCCATTGACCAGCTGCGACCACCTGTTTTGGGAATAGCTGCGAACCCATACCCACACAATAAGCGCCCGCAGCAAACCAAGCTTCAAGGCTCTGCTGTGTAGGGGCGACACCGCCAGTGACCATTACCTTCGCCCAAGGCATTGGCGCCATTACGTTCTTTACGAAAGCAGGGCCATAAACATCGCCAGGGAAAACCTTGGTAAGGTCTGCCCCCAATTCTTGCGCTTTGCCAATCTCGCTTGCCGTACCACATCCTGGGCAATAAGGCACAAGACGGCGGTTGCACACAGGTGCCACATCGGGATTGAACAACGGACCCACGATGAAGCAGGCACCAAGCTGAATGTACAGCGCAGCTGTTGCAGGGTCAACCACCGTACCAGCTCCAAGAGCCAGTTCGGGGCATTCCTTGTCGGCCCATTTTACTAGTTCGCCAAATACTTCGTGAGCGAAATCGCCACGGTTGGTAAACTCAAAAACCCTTACGCCACCTTCATAGCAAGCCTTCACCACCTGTTTGGCGGTTTCAAGGTTGGCATGATAATACACAGGCACCATGCCCGTGGCGGCTATCTTCTGGAATACTGCAATCTTATCAAATTTTGCCATCGTATATAAAGTTTATCTTTGTACCCTACCACTTGCATTACCTTGCACCAGACTTTCCACCTCGTCGGCCGACATCAGGTTGAAATCGCCATACACCGTATGCTTCAAAGCCGATGCCGCAACAGCAAACTCCAAGGCTTCACCCTGCGTTGGCTTCGTAAGAAGTCCATGAATAAGTCCCGCCGCAAAGCTATCGCCACCGCCTACACGGTCTATGATGGGGTTGATGTCGTAACGACGACTCTCATAAAACTCCTTACCATTATATATAAGTGCTTTCCAGCCGTTGTGAGTTGCACTATACGACTCGCGAAGGGTAGAAACAACATACTTAAACCCAAACTCGCGTGCCATCAACTCAAAAATGCGATGATAGCCTTCAGCATCGGTCCTGCCCCCTTCAACGTCTGCATCGGGTTTAAAACCAAGGCACAGCTGGGCGTCTTCTTCATTTCCGATGCAAACATCTACATATTGCATCAATGGGCGCATCACCGAAATGGCCTTCTCTGAAGTCCAAAGCTTCTTACGAAAATTAAGGTCTACACTTACCGTAACACCGTTTCGGCGGGCAGCTTCGCAAGCGCGCTTCACCATTTGGGCAGCATTATCGCTTAATGCAGGCGTTATGCCACTCCAATGAAACCATTGCGCCCCTTTCATTATCGCATCAAAATCGAACTCATTGGGCGTTGCTTCGGCAATGGCAGAGTGTGCACGGTCGTAAATTACCTTACTGGGGCGCATCGACGCACCAGTTTCCGCATAATAAAGACCCACCCTATCGCCGCCCCGAACGATGTATTGCGTATCTACTCCGTAGCTACGCAGGGCGTTAACGGCAATCTGCCCAATCTCGTGCTTTGGCAATTTACTTACAAAACAAGCCTCATGCCCGTAGTTGGAAAGGCTAACTGCAACGTTAGCTTCCCCTCCACCGGGGACGATACAAAAATGATTGGCCTGCACAAAGCGGGCATTACCTTCGGTAGACAGGCGAAGCATAATCTCGCCTAGCGTTATAATCTTAGACATGGTTTGTTATATTGGTTTATTGTTCGTATGGACAAAGGTAATGATTTTTATATGTTTGCGCACACAAAAATTACTCAGAATAGGTAAATTATCGTAATTTAAGCGATTAATGCACATTTTTTGTTGGCAAGAGGCTATGAAAACCCCAAAAAAGGGCTAATTTTGCAACTGACCATTAAACAACCATAAAACCTAAAAGTTCCGTTAAACATTAAACCAAATATAATCAGTATGAACGTATTTAGTTACATCATCCAATTGGGTGCATCGGTGATGATGCCAGTAATTTTTACCATCATTGGCCTGTGCATTGGGATGAAGTTTGGCAAAGCCTTAAAATCGGGCTTGTTTGTTGGTGTCGGTTTCGTTGGCCTTGGTATCGTAACGGCCCTGCTTACCGACAACTTTAAAGACCCATTGAAAGCCATCGAGAGCCTATTCAACCTTAACCTCAGCGTGTTCGACATGGGTTGGCCCGCTGCTGCCTCTGTTGCTTACAACACGGCAGTGGGTGCATTAATCATCCCCATTTGTCTTGGCATCAACTTTTTGATGGTTATCACTAAGACCACGCGCACGGTTAACATCGACTTATGGAACTATTGGCATTTCGCCTTTATAGGTGCGGTGGCATATTTTGTGTTCGACCAGAGTTTGGCGTGGGGTTATTTCGCGGCCATTATCTGTTATGTGATAACCCTCGTGATGGCCGACCTTACGGCAGAAAAGTTCCAGAAGTTTTATAATCTCCCTGGCATATCCGTGCCGCAACCCTTCTGCCAGAGCTTCACACCTTTCGCCATCGCCATCGGATGGTTGCTCGATAAGATACCAGGGTTTAACAAACTCAATGTCGACGCCGAGGGATTGAAGAAGAAGTTCGGTGTTCTGGGCGAGCCGTTGGTGCTAGGTGTTATCGTGGGTTGCATCATTGGCATCGTGGCCAAATGCAATGTGAAGGGCGTTTTGTCGTTGGGCGTAACCATGGGAGCCGTAATGGAACTCATTCCACGCATCACCAAGCTGTTTATCGACGGACTAATGCCCATCTCCGACAGAACCAAGGAAGTGGTAGACCGCAAGTTTAAGGGCAAAAAGGTACATATTGGCATGTCGCCCGCACTTGTTATAGGCCACCCCACAGCATTGGTTTGCACCTTGTTTCTTATCCCCACATACATCATCACAGCCGTTTTGTTGCCCGGTAACGAATTCTTGCCGTTGGCTTCGCTTGCTGGCATGTTCTACCTTTTCCCCATGATGCTACCCTACACTAAGGGAAATGTGGTTAAAACCTACATTGTGGGTTTCGTTACGCTTATCGTAGGGCTTTGGTTTGTCACCAATATGGCTCCCGACTTCACCAAGGCAGCCACTGCCGTTTATGTACAAACGCAAGACAAGGCTGCTCATGTGCCCGATGGTTTTATGGCAGGCAGCATGGACTTTGCCAGCTCGCTCATCGGATATGCTATATATGCACTCACCAAATACGCTAAGTTCTTCGGTGCAGCAACGCTTCTAGCCATTGCTTTCGTGCTGATGCTGATTAACAGGAAACGTATCGTTGCAGACGAAAGGGCATCTAATGCCACCAACTAACAAACCCTATTAGACATCGTATATAAACAATTAAACAAAGATATAATGAAAAAGACATTTGTGATTGCCACTTTATGTGCCTTTTTTGTAGGGGCGAAAGCCCAGTGTGGATGGACTGGCTACGAGGTGAAAGCCGAAAACAACTACACCAATTACAATGTGCGCTATGCCTCGAACCCCAAAGACGCACGCCACTACGATACCAAACGTATGCGTGGCGAGTATCTAATAGAAAAGGTTTTCGCACCAGGTGAGGTCAATTGGACCTATACGCTGTTCGACCGATTCCTTATTGGCGGTGCTCAACCTACCACCACGCCACTTAAACTCACGTCGATTGCCCCGCTTTACGTAGACGAGAGCAAGGGCGACAACGGCCGAAACCTGCTCGATAACCGCGAACTAGGTATCATAAACGTTGGTGGCGAGGGCACGGTTACGATAGACGGAAAGAGCTACAACCTAGCCTTTCAAGAGGCCCTATACGTTGGCAAGGGTGCAAAAAGCATCACCATGGCGAGCAAAAACGCTGCCCAACCGGCCAAATTTTACATGAACTCGGCTTGCGCCCATCAGACTTTCCCCACAAAAAAGGTAAGTTTGAAAGACGCCAACAACATCAAAGCCGGTAGCATGGCTGAGAGCAACGACCGCGTTATACACCAAATGATTATCGATGGTGTTGCAGGTGTGCGCACTTGTCAGCTGCAAATGGGCATCACCGAGCTAAATGTGGGCTCGGTTTGGAACACTATGCCCGCCCACACACACCTTCGTCGCATGGAAGCTTACTTCTATTATAAGGTGCCACAAGGCCAAAAGGTGTGCCATCTGATGGGCGAACCGCAAGAAACGCGCAACATTTGGCTGAACAACGAGCAGGCTGTGATAAGTCCCGAATGGAGCATTCACTGTGCAGCTGGTACCAGCAACTACACCTTTATTTGGGGAATGGCGGGCGAAAACCTCGTTTACAAGGATATGCAAGTAACCAAAATCCCCGACTTAAAGTAAGCTTAGCAACCCATAAACGCAACAACCCAATAACTCATAAACTCAATAACTCATAAACTTAGAACCTCAAATAATGATTAACTTCTCTCTTGAGGGCAAAGTGGCCCTCGTTACAGGCGGTGCCTATGGCATAGGTTTCGCCATCACACAAGCCCTCGCCGAGGCTGGGGCACGTGTCGCATTCAACTGCCGCAGTGAGCAAAACCTTGCCAAAGCCCTAGCCGACTACAAGGAAAAAGGCATTGATGCCAAGGGCTACATTGCCGACGTAACCGACGAAAAGCAAGTGCAACAATTGGTAGCAAACGTTGAGCGCGACCTCGGAACGATCGACATATTGGTTAACAACGCTGGAATTATCAAGCGTATACCGATGCTCGAGATGAGCGTAGAGGATTTCCGACAGGTGGTTGACACCGATCTCAACGCGCCTTTCATTGTTGCCAAGGCCGTAATACCTGGCATGAAGAAGAAGGGACATGGCAAAATCATCAACATCTGTTCGATGATGAGCGAGCTAGGTCGTGAAACCGTATCGGCATACGCTGCTGCCAAAGGTGGCCTGAAGATGCTTACCCGAAACATCTGCTCAGAATTTGGCGGATGCAACATACAATGCAACGGCATCGGTCCTGGCTATATCGCCACGCCTCAAACAGCTCCGCTGCGCGAACTGCAACCCGATGGCAGCCGTCATCCTTTCGACCAGTTCATCCTTTCCAAAACTCCTGCCGGACGTTGGGGCACTCCCGAAGACCTCATGGGTCCTGCCGTGTTCCTCGCCAGCAATGCCAGCGACTTCGTTAACGGCCACATTCTCTACGTAGATGGCGGCATCTTGGCATACATTGGCAAGCAACCTTAACCGCACCCGCATGTATAATAAGGAGAAGATAGCCGTGATGAGATTGCCCTTCGCCTCGTTGGTTGCCCTCATGCATACGCAGACAACAACGCGATGAGCAAGGGCGGGAGCACCAGTTCCTAACCGCATCCACGGCTATCTTTATTTCCACATAAGCCACAATAGCGCAAACACGACCTTCGCACTCACTAGCGACGGCCTTAACTGCCACAACTTCAACACAAGCGCTAGACGAAACCACCAAGCAACGCTGCCTTTCAAGGCCAACAAAGACCAACCCTAGCCCCACATTAAGGTGTGGAAAGGCATGCACCCTTCCAAAAACCACATTTGGAAAGACGATATTCTAACTAACGACAAATGGTGATATGAGAACCATCAAACTTTTAATGCCCCTCTTATGGCTTACCCTTTGTGCCACGAACACAAGTGCACAAACCGACAAACAGCAACTGGAGAAGGTGGAAAACACCATCTCTCTGGTTAACGACTATTGGCAAAGCCACAACAACTACGCCACATCCGCCTTCTGGAACTGGGCTGCATACCACACGGGCAACATCGAAGCCTACAAGCTTTTCACCCATGAAATAGCCACAACAGCATCTAAACAAAAGGCTAACACATGGCTCAAGTTCTCTGAAAACTGGGCCGAGCACAACAAATGGAGCGGTGCAACAGAGAAAGACAAGAGCAAATGGCTATATAACAAATATAGCAACGGACAAGAATACGTACTTTTCGGCGACTGGCAGATTTGCTTTCAAACCTACATAGACCTTTATAACATCAAGCCCAACGCCAAACGGGTTGCCCGAGCAAAAGAAGTGATGAACTACGTGGCCGACTCTAAGGCCACCGATTATTGGTGGTGGGCCGATGCCTTGTACATGGTGATGCCCACAATGACCAAAATGTACAAGCTAACCGCACAACAAAAGCATCTCGATAAGCTCTACGCCAATATCCTTTATACAGATAGCGTCATGCTCGATGCCCAAACGGGCATTTACTTTCGCGATGGTCGGTACGTCTTCCCCAAACATAAGGCAGCCAATGGGGGCAAAGATTTCTGGGCGCGAGGCAATGGGTGGGTGCTCGCAGCATTGGCAAAGACGTTGCAAGACATGCCTAAAACCTACAAGCACTACCAGTTCTTCGTAAACAAATACCAACGTTTGGCACAGGCTGTGGCAGCATGCCAACAACCCGAAGGCTATTGGACGCGCTCCATGCTCGATAAAGACATGGCCCCAGGACCAGAAACCAGCGGCACGGCCTTCTTCACTTACGCGCTGTTTTGGGGCATCAACAACCAACTACTCTCTGAAACCGACTATCTCCCAGTAGCTTCAAAGGCCTGGACTTACCTCTCCAACACCGCCCTGCAAAGCGATGGGAAGGTGGGATATGTACAACCCATCGGCGACAGAGCCATTCCCGAGCAAACCATCGACAAAGACTCGCAAGCCGATTTCGGCGTCTGTGCCTTCCTCCTTGCTTCGTGCGAGTACTATCGTTGGCTCAAATCCAAGCTAGAAAAGACCCCAACTGCCAGCATAACCATCAGCAATCCTTCCGCTACCACCCGACAGCAAGTGGTAGAAGTAGACGCTTCCGCCGTACGGAAAGCGTTAGGCATAGCCAACGATATGCCTTTTGTGGTGAAGAATGCATTGGGCCAAGAGCTTGATTTACAAATCACCTACGACAACAAATTGCTGATCGACGCCAGCGTTCTTCCCATGGGCAGCTTCACCGTTTACGCCTCCGCGGGTTGTCCCAAAGCCATGCAGAGCAAGGTTTATGGTGCCGTTTACAAGATGCGAAAAGACGACTTGGCATGGGAAAACGATCGTTGCGCATACCGTGCGTATGGTCCTGCCCTGCAACGCACTGGTGAAAAGTCGTTTGGTATCGACATTTGGGTGAAGAATACGCCCGCTCTTGTGCTCGACAAACGCTACAACAAGTATTACCAAAGCAAGCAAGAAGCCCAAGCCATAGACGAAAAAGGGCGAAAGACTGAAGCCCATTTCCTGCGCACGAACGGCTCTTTCCACCTCGATCATGGCGATGGAATGGATGCATACAGCGTAGGCGCAACGCTCGGTTGCGGTGCTCCTGCACTGATTGATGTCAGCCGCTTCATCCTGCCATATTGCTACACGCAACACGAAATTCTCGATAACGGTCCCCTGCGCTTCACTGTTCGTCTTGACTTTGGCACCAATGCCGACGGCATTACCGAACATAGAACAATCAGCCTAGACAAAGGAAGCCACTTTAACAAGGTAACCGTGCACTACGACGGCATGAAAACGCCAATGACTTTCTGTGCAGGTGTGGTGCTAAACGCCAACGGAAAAGAACAAGAAGGCAACGGCTGGCTAACCTATGCCGATGTTACCGACAACCCCAAAGTGCATGGTTCGGAGGTATATGTTGCCGCGCTGTTCCCACACAACAAGGTAAACATAGGCAAGTCGCCCGACCAAAAGAATGTCATTGGCATGATCGCAGACTATAAGGGTCAACCCGTTACCTATTACACTGGTGCTGCATGGAGCCGATACGACATACCTAACTTCAACTTCTGGAACACGTATGTTGCCGAATGGATGAACTATTATCAAACGCCCTTAACGGTAACGATAAGCAAGCAATAGGCATTCGGACTATTTCCGCAAATCGCCTTTCACCCATTTTAAGGCTAATTCCACCAACCCACGTACAAAACGCATCCCAACCTACCACCCTTTTAACGCCAAAATATCAGCGTTGGGAAAACAGACATTAAGACCTAGAGCATCGTTTTATCATCTCTTGCCTCGGTAACACTTAGATGTAACCCTGTTCCATTTCATCTGGAATGCTGTTCCAGCTAAGTTGGAACCCTATTCCACATCATCTGGAATGTTGTTCCAGATGATGTGGAACAAGGCGTTAAGTGTAAAAACGGTGCTTTTGGCCTTATTTCCGTGTTCCCATTTTCATGTCATTCATCGTTTCGGTAGTCAGCGGTGAGTTACTTGTATCGTTGTTCGCCACTGTTTAACTTTGCTAACTAGCCTCACGTTTAGTTGCAAATAGACTGTGGCGAGGTAGCCCTACGTTATCCCTTCATCAACACATCCTAGTATAAAACTACGACAAACACAAACCACGAGAGTATAAAAATACCAAGAAATGGTGATTGCATAAAAGTTAATTATTTATTAATTTTGCGCCCGATAATAAAGAAACGGCTAGAAAAAGCCAATTTACATACTGTTTTTACTGACATTATCTACTTGACAAACAAAGGCATTTGCGGATAAATCACAACGCCATGCCAACCTGCTGCAAGGGCAAATGCGCTCTGCCAGAACACATTTGCGCATATCGGGAATATAATACCTGTCGAGAAAATACCGTCAGAAGATAAACAGAACACCCCAAAATCATGATGAGTAAAACATTCAGGACGAAACCTTTCATCGCATTTGCCACCCTTACACTTACCGTGTGCATGCCCGCATACGCACAAGAAGCAGACAAAAGCAAAGCCATGACCGACTCTGTGCACCGCATCCGCGAAGTGGTGGTGCGCTCCAACCAAATGTTGGGTAGTAAATTCGAGGCTCGCAACCGCACAGGTTCGGCCTATTACCTATCGCCCACCGAACTGGCTAAATTTGGTTACACCGACATTAACCGCATGTTGAAGAGCGTTCCCGGTGTTAACGTGTACGAAGAAGATGGCTTTGGCCTCCGACCTAACATCAGTTTGCGCGGTACGAAGGCCGAACGAAGCGAGCGTATCTCGTTGATGGAAGATGGTGTGCTGGCTGCACCCGCTCCATACGCTGCGCCCGCCGCCTATTATTTCCCAAACGCCGCCCGCATGTATGCCATCGAAGTGCTTAAAGGTAGCAGTCAGGTGCAATACGGCCCCTTTACTACGGGTGGTGCAATCAACATGGTTTCTACGCCCATTCCCCAACGGCTGTGGGGCAAAGCACAGGTTTCGTATGGCAGTTACAACACCCTGAAATCGTATGCAGGCTTTGGCAACCGCCACAAGCACGTCGGTTACATGGTGGAATACCTGCGTTACCAGTCGAAAGGCTTTCGTCGCGACGAGCCAGACAACCGCACGGGCTTTAAGCGCAACGACCTCATAGCCAAGGTTTCGGCACAAACCGACAACGAAGAGGGAGTGAACCACCTTTTTGAGCTTAAATTTGGCTTCGCCAACGAAACCTCCGACGAGACCTACGTTGGTCTTTCGCAAGCCGATTTCGCCCTACGGCCTTACTTTCGCTATGCTGGTGCACAACGCGACCAACTTACCACGCGCCATACACAATGGGTTGGCACCTACATCATTGAGAAAGCCAACAAGTGGAAGGTAACCACCAATCTCTATTACAACCGTTTCTTCCGCAATTGGTACAAGCTTAACGACGTGAGAGCAGGCTACACCAAGCCCGAAAAACGCTCTATTGCCGACGTGCTTACCGACCCCGACACCAATAAAGACTACTTCGACATCCTTACAGGCGCAAAAGACTATCTGGGCGAAGCCCTTATGATACGTGCCAACCATCGCACATACCGCTCGCGAGGCATACAAAGCAAGGCCGAATATCGCACCATGCTCTTCGGCGGATACTTCACCGCGGAGGCTGGTTTGCGCTATCACGCCGACAGCGAAGACCGTTTTCAGCAGGATGATGCCTACTCTATGCAGCAAGGAACAATGAACCTGTTCCTCGCAGGCATGCCAGGAAGTCAGGCAAACCGTATCACCACGGCCCACGCATGGGCTGGATACGCCCTAACCAAGTGGGCCAAAGACGCCCTAACCTTAACTTTGGGCGTTCGCTATGAAGATGTTGACTTGCTAAAACGCGACTATACCGCCGCCGATCCACGTCGCACGGGTATGGTTCGCATAGAAACGCCCAACCACGCACGAGCTTTCTTGCCCGGATTGGGCGTTAGCTATCGCCTGCTTCCTGTGCTTTCGGCTTTCGGTGGCGTGCATAAGGGCTTTGCTCCACCCAGTGCCACCCTCTACCAAAAGGCTGAAAGCAGTGTAAACCTTGAAGCGGGGTTGCGCCTTACCACCAATAACTTGAAGGCAGAAGCCATCGGCTTTTACAACAACTACGACAACATGCTGGGCAGTGACCTTGCTGCACAAGGCGGACAAGGCACATTAGACCAGTTTAACGTGGGCAAAGCCGTGGTGAAAGGTCTTGAACTGATGTTGCATTATCAACCCCTACCCCGTCATTGGGGTGTGCAATTGCCCTTGCAATTGTCGTACACCTACACCGATACCGAGATGCGAAACACGTTCAGTAGCGAGTCGTGGGGCGACGTTGTTTATGGCGACGAGATACCTTATATATATAAGCACGCTTTCAATGCCCAACTAGGCTTTGAACACAAACGCTTTGAGGCCAACATAGGTGTGCGTATAAACAGCGATATGCGTACCCAACCAGGACAAGGACGCATTGCCGAACGCGAGAAAATTCCCGCCCATGCCATCGTAGACGCATCGCTCAAAGGGCATATCAACCGCCATTTCACCCTCACGCTTAATGCCATCAACCTCACCAACAAGGTTTACCTCGTGTCGCGTCACCCATCCGGACTTCGCGCAGGTCACCCTCTTGGTATTTATGGAGGTGTGCTTTGGCGACTGTAATTCCGACACATACAACCTCTCTGTTTAAGTAAACAAACTTATGACTACCAATATATCAACCCCTTTGAAAAAAGTCCTCACCCTCTGCCTTGCGCTCTTGGCTTGCCTGCAAGTGGCCCTAGCGCAAACCGCCAACACCATAACGGGAACGGTGAAGAACGAACAAGGCGAAACGCTAGTGGGCGCCTTGGTGCAAGCCACAGGCTCTACGGAACGCGCCGTGACCGACATCGACGGACACTTTACCCTAAATGCCAACCCAGGCCAAACGCTACAAGTGAGCTATGTGGGCATGACCACCCTGCGAACGAAGGCCCAAGCCAAGCCCATGACTATCGTGATGAAGGCCGATAGCCGAATGGTAGACGAGGTGGTGGTAACGGGTTACCAAAACATTCGTAACCGTGTGTACACTGGTGCAGCAACTTCGGTTAAGATGAACGACATCAAGCTGGAAGGTATAGCCGACCTCTCGCGCATGTTAGAAGGACGCGTGGCCGGTCTTTCCATACAAAACATATCGGGAACGTTCGGTTCTGCCCCGCGAATTAACATCCGCGGCGGAGCCTCAATCATCGGTAACGTGCAGCCGCTGTGGGTTATCGATGGTGTGGTTTACGAAGACTTGGTACACCTTAACCTTGACCAACTGGCATCGGGGGATGCTGCCACGCTGGTAGGATCGGCTGTTGCCGGTCTTAACCCTGCCGATATAGAAGACATTCAGGTGTTAAAAGACGCCTCGGCAACCTCTGTTTACGGTGCACGAGCTCTTAACGGCGTTATCGTTGTTACCACCAAATCGGGTAAAAGAGAAACGCCCCTGCGCGTAAGCTACGCTACAGAGAACACCATTCGCATGAAACCGCGCTACAGCAACTTTGACTTGCTGAACTCGCAAGAAACAATGGGCCTCTATCAAGAGATGAACGACAAGGGATATTTTGGACTCCGCAATGCACTTTATGGCCGGAGGGCAGGCGTTTACCACGAGTTGTACAGAGGTCTGAGCACCATCGACCCCGCAACAGGCCAATACCAAATAGCCAATACGCCAGAGGCCCGCAACGCCTTTCTGCGTGAAAGGGAATACGCCAACACCGATTGGTTCGACCTGCTCTTTACGCTCAACCCCACAACCAACCATTCACTCACTTTCGCTGGTGGTGGAAAGAACGTGGCAACATACGCTTCTGTGGGCTTTTATCACGATAGTGGCTGGACCATTGCCGACAAAGTGAGCCGCCTAACGGCCAACATCAAGAGCACCTTTTATATTAATGAGAAGATGCGCGCCACGCTTTCGGCACAAGGCAACATACGTTCGCAGAAGGCTCCAGGCACTATGCCCCAACGCAAAAACCACACTTTGGGCGTGTTTGAGCGCGATTTCGACATCAATCCCTTCTCTTACGCCCTCGGCACAAGTCGTACGCTGCGCCCATATAACGCAGACGGTAGTCTCGCTTACTATCGAAACAACTGGGCCCCGTTCAACATTCTGAACGAATATGCCAACAACAGCACCCACGTAGACGTGCTTGACTTTAAGCTACAAGCTGAAGGCAGCTACCAAATAACGGCAGACTTGGCCGTGAAACCTCTGTTTTCGGTTCGCCGTGCAAACACTGTTACCACCCACGAGGTAAACGAAGGCTCTAATGTAGTACAGGCTTATCGCGCCAACGATAACCCCACGGTTGCACAAGAGAACATTTACTTGGTGCGCGATAAGGATAATCCGCTGCTCCAACCTAAGGTGGGGCTTACCCATGGTGGTATATTCAACCGCACAGAGACATCAATGACCAGCTTCTTAGCACGTTTAGCCCTCGATTTTGATAAGCGCATGGGGCTGCACGACCTTAAAGCGTTCGCCTTTACCGAAGTTCGCGCCGCCAATCGCTCTAACCAACCCTTCCAAGGTTACGGCATACAATACGACCGCGGCAACCAAGTGTACACCAATCCGCTTATTTTCGACAAGCTGACTAACGAAGGTAACAGCTACTTTGGCCTGCATAAGCGTAACGAACGCGGTGTAACTTTCTCGCTAAACGGTACCTACGGCTACGCAGGACGTTACGTTTTCAACTTCGTTCTCAACACCGAGGGCTCTAATAGTTCGGGTCGTGGCGCACGTGCACTATGGTTACCCACATGGAACGTTGGTGCCAAGTGGAACATCGACCAAGAAAAGTTTCTTAAAAATCATGCTTGGATATCGCGCTTAGCACTTCGCGCCAGTTACGGACTCACGGCCAAGATGAACGAAGAGGCCATCAACGCCAATGCCGTTTACCAAAGTGGCATCGTAAACCGCTACCATTTTAACGATCGCGAGAACAAACTCAACATCCTGCATCTTGAAAATCGCGACTTGACTTGGGAAAAAATGTATGAGCTGAACTTGGGTGTTGAACTGGGAATGTTCAACAATCGCATCAGCGCAACTCTCGACTTGTACCAACGCAACACGTTCGACCTCATCGACCTTGTACGCACTTCGGGCGTTGGAGGTCAGTACTACAAGTACGCTAACTTTGGCGACATGCGCACAAGAGGCGTAGAACTGGGTGTGCACACCAAGAATATCGTTACCGATAGGTTCTCTTGGACCTCCAGCCTTACGCTTAGCGCCATGCATCAAGAAATCACCCGTCTGCTAAACACACCCAATGCATTCGACATGGTGGCAGGTCGTGGACGCGGAAACATCGTTGGATATCCCAAAGGTTCGCTCTTTTCGTACAACTTTCAAGGACTGGACGGCAACGGATTGCCCACTTTCAACTTCGGCCGTTACCCTTCTAGTCAGAACGCTTACGCTAAAAACGCAGGCGCCGACTTTCTAGACACGCAGTATGCAAAGAGCTATCTCATCTACCACGGTCCCATAGAGCCGCAGGTTTTAGGTGGATTGAACAACACTTTCAAGCTAGGTGCGTGGGAATTGTCGTTCTTTCTCACCATGCAGGCAGGCAACAAGATCAGGCTCAACCCAACTTTCGACCCCGACTTTGCCGACCTCAACGTCTTCTCTAAGGAGTATTACAACCGCTGGCTCAACCCTGGCGACGAGCTACGCACAGATGTTCCCACGCTGCCATCGCAAGAACTCATCGCCAAAGTGGGTAAAGAGAACATCGAGAAAGCATATAACACCTACAACTTTTCGCAAAATCGCGTGGCCGATGGCAGTTTCGTGCGTATGAAGAACATCTCGTTGGGCTACACATGCACGCCTGCTTTACTCAAAAAGTTGCACTTGCACGCCGCATCCTTACGTCTCAACGTCACTAATCCCTTTCTCATCTATGCAGATAGTAAGCTGAAAGGGCAAGACCCAGAGTACTATCGCACGGGCGGTGTGTCGCTTCCCACACCCCGTCAGTTCACTGCCACGCTCAACTTAGGGTTCTAAACAGCGGTCGAACATACGATATAAACCCCACCAACATAACGAAACCACTCCATAATATAAATGAAGAATAACATCTTGCTACTGGCGTTGCTCGCGCTCTTTACGGCCTGCAACGACTTTCTGGACCAAAGTCCCGACTCCGATCTCGATGTAGCCATCGACACGGAAGACAAGATTGCCGAGCTACTTACGGGCGCTTACCCCCAAGCTAGCTACATCCCGTTTCTCGAAACACGTACCGACAACGTTGAGGAACGACCCAACGGCGTGCATTCGCGACTGAACGAGGCCATGTTTTTTTGGGAAGACTACGACCAAGAAGACCTAGACACGCCCCTAAACTATTGGAATGCCTGCTACAAAGGCATCGCCCAAGCCAACAAAGCACTGGAATTGCTCTCTACCTACCCCAAAAGTGCGCGCGTAAAAGCACTTTATGGCGAAGCGTTCTTGCTGAGAGCCTACCTCCACTTCATGCTGGTTAACATCTGGGCACAACCCTATTCCACCCAAAGCACCGACCCAGGCATCCCCTATATCACCAAACCCGAGAAAGAGGCACTGGTAGATTATAAGCGACAAACGGTGAGCGAGGTGTACGAACTGATTGAAAAAGACCTGAAACGAGGCATAACGCTCGTTGCCGACGAGTATTACAAGCACCCCAAATTCCATTTCAACAAGAAGGCAGCCTACGCCTTTGCCACGCGTTTCTACCTCATGAAGGGCGACTGGGAGCAAGTGGTGGCATACGCCGACTACGTACTTGGCGGTGACCCTAAGACCCAATTGCGCCCTTGGCGAACGTATGCCAACGAGTTAGAGTTCAAGCACCAAGACCTCTTTCGTCGCTACACGTCCACCGACGAGCCTGCAAACCTCTTGCTAACCACCACCGAAAGCCGCTTGGCACGTAGCCTTCCCACCGAGAAATATGGCTCAACGTTCAACACCGTTAATAAAGTGTTCGCCCAAAAAGGTATTGAGGGCGGTGGCGATTACGAGAAAATGAACTTCATCGGCACGTATATCTTCACCTCGGGTGTGCTCGGTGTGCCCTCAAGTAGATATTTAGCCAAGTTCGATGAGTTGTCTACCACCGAGAGTGTAGGCAGCAAACCGCGTGGAATGTACGTTACCAACGTGCTGTTTACTGTCGACGAGGTGCTGCTCAACCGCATGGAGGCTCACGCTATGCTAAGAAACTACACCAAATCCATCGACGATTTGCTGCAATATATGCAAGGAAAGTTCGGCTTTATGCCTTCTATCGACCGCGATGTATACACAACGACCAACCGCAACAACTACAAAACATACACCCCCTTCTACGGAATGACCCTCAAACAACTGGCCTTGGTGAAAACCATCGTTGGTTTCCGACAGCAAGAATTCTTCCAAGAAGGCCTGCGTTGGTTCGATCTCCGCCGCTTCCATATCGCCGTGAAGCGCTCGTCTAAAAGCACCTACTACTTCCCTTTGGAGAAAAACGACCCGCGAAAGCTGTTGCAAATACCGGCCGAAGCCATTAACCGAGGGTTGGAAGATAACCCACGCGAACGCAACGAACCCCTACATTAAAAGGCTTTTAACGTAAAAAGAACTATAAACGATGAATATAAAGAACATTATCTGCCTGTTGTTGCCATGCCTTTTGCAGGCTTGCACCAACGATTCGCTTAGTCCGCAGAGCGTGGTGGATGCAGGAACGGTGCAAAACCCACAGACCGAGCTAGACCATTGGATAGCCGACAGCATCACCGCACCTTATAACATCGAGGTGGTCTACCGCTGGCAGAAGAACGCCAACACAGGTACGACCTTCGTTTCACCACCAAAACCCGATAACGTGAAGGCCATTTTAAGGGCTGTTCGCGAACTATGTTTCGAGACTTATCGACAAGAAAGCCTCGGAGGAGAACACTTCTTACAAGGTAAAACGCCACTACGAGTGTATCTATATGGTGGAAAGAACGTAGACGAGAATGGCGTTGAACTGCTCAACAACCCATTGCTTACGCCCTCGGAGATGTGTATCTTCCGCGTAGACGACTTTAAAGCAGGCGACGCCGACAAAATGTATGCCCTCATGCGCAGCGTACATCATCAGTTCGCACGCCGTTTGGCAGAGCTTGTAGCCTACGATCGCGACAAGTTTACGGCCATAAGCGGACATCGATACACGGGTTCGACCGAACCTTTGGCCGCCCCTTTAGGTTACTCGAAGAAAGAAAAAGACTACTTCGGACTAGCCGATTATGCCAATAAGCGCGGCTTTTACACCATGCAAGCCTTTCTTTCGGCCGAAGACGACTTTGCTGAAATCATCAGTTCAACCCTCTGTGCCACGCCCAAAGAGGTGAACGACGCCATCAATACGGCTCAAACGCCCGACCAAGACAGTGATCCCGAAGTGCAGCAACAATACAATAAGGAAGCCGAACAGGCCTACAAAGAGATTGTGGCAAAGCAAGCGTTCGTGGAACAATACATGCAAAAGAGCCTGCACATCAACTTTAAGCAGTTGCAGATTGCCAGTCTGCGCCGCATAAACAACTACATCAAACAACATGCACAGTAAAACCAAAGTTTGGCTAACCGCCATCTTAGCAACATTACTCGTGGCCTGCGATGCCAACCACGACGCTTTCGACCGCTCGCCAGCACAGCGTAACGCGGAAAGCATTGCTGCATTGAAAGCCGAACTCACCAAAGCCGAGCATGGTTGGCGGGTGTTATATTTCCCACGAACCGACTCATTGCTCTTCTCCAATCCCTCGGAACTAATCCCGCAATTTGGTTTCCGTGGGCGATATGGCTATGGTGGGGATAGCTTCACCATGAAGTTTAACCCCGACAACACCATGGAGATGAAGGCCGATTTTACCCAACAGGCTGCCACCACACCACAACAAAGCGAATATCGTGTGGGCAGAAACAGCTTCACCCAGCTGAGTTTCGTCACCCGCAACTACGTGCATCAGTTGGTTAACGATGCCTTTCGCGCCTCTTCCGATTGGTTGTTCGTGGGCAAGAACGAAGATGGCGATCTCGTTTTTCGCACCGCCAGCTACCTAGAACCCGCTCGCGAATACATCGTTTTCACTATGCTTGCCAGCGAAGAACAATGGAAACAAACGGCCGAAAAAGCTTTCGAAAACCGTGATTTCTTCGAGCACATGGTCAATCCACAACTCTCCATACATCGTGGTAGCCGCATTTTCTTCCGCAGCGACGTTTATGTGAAGCGCGATGTAGAGACAAACAAATCGCTGTTACGCGAAATCAGGGAGAAGAAATACTACCTCTTTCTCTTTGCACAGAAGAAAAATCCCATACCAGACTATCCAGCAAAAGAGATTGTTGGATTGGGTTCGGGCTACGCTGGCACAGAACACGGCATCACATTCCGTGCTGGATTGCGCTACGACAGTAAAATCAAGTTCTTCGATTTCCAACGTGTAGGTCAACGTTTCGTTGCCGAATTGGTAGAAGTTTACGACCCGCTCTTGCGCAAAACGCGCCTTGTAAGCAAACATTTGCACCCCGAAGGCAAGCCAACAGGACTTGTTGCAGAGATTTGGGACGAAGGCGACGACCGCTGATACACCATCTTTAAAACAAACTGAACACATGAACGCAATGAAATATACGCTCTTGGCATTGGCTGCACTACTTGTAAGTTGCTCGCGTAACACTGCCGATTATGCCGACGAAGACTACGACAAGCTCTTCCCTTTCACAGGTGTAGAGAAGCCAAAGGTTTCTTACGAAGACCAAATCGTACAACTGGGCAACCCCGATGCACCCGTTTCCGACTTCGTTTACCCTGGAGTGGAGATAACCAAAGACGTGCGAACCTACGACGTTACACTCACTTGCTCGTTCCGCGAGGTAGATATCATGGGCAATAACGTACCCGAAGCCGATCTCGCTTCGCGCTATGTGGTGCGTTATGTGGCAGCAAACCGCGCACTTACCACCATTGCCACCAACAAAACTAACGAAGACGCGTCGGTCTATCTGTCTAACGGCAAGCAACACGAACTGCACTTCAAGGCACAGTCGGGTTTCCCAATGTACCTTTTGGTTAACGGTGTTGGCCCGCGTGGTTCATCGATAAAAGCCACCATCTCTGCCATCTCCGAAGACGGTTTCACCATAGTGAAGCCCCTAAAAGTGAACGAACACCAAAACGAAGAAGGCATAGGTAAGATAAAAGGTCCGTTCTGCGCCTACATCATCTTGCCCTAACCCCCACCCCACACACATTATATATATAACGACACACGATGAACCACAAGATATTCTTGGCGCTTTTGTTGGCGCCGCTCGTCTTTTCGGCGTGCAATCGCTGGGAAGGAGAAACGGTAGAATCGGCATATATCATGCCCCCCTACCCAGATCCGCAGTACAAATTTGCAAGGAATGGCATCAGCAGCGTAGACTATTTGGAATGCACTTTGCTGCGCGACCCACTCGATTATATTTACGACAGCTATCTTAAAGAGGCCCGAATTGAGAACCGAACACTGCTGGAAACGATGAAGGGTTATTACAATAACGGCGAATTTGGGTTGAAACCGCGTCGCGAACTGTCGGCATCGCCAACCCACAAAGCCGATAGCGCCCTCGTAAAGAAAGACGTGGAAGACATCTTCAACCAAGCCGCAGCACTCAGCGGAATGGGTAAAGAAGGGCCAGGAACTGCTCGTAACCAAAAGGCTAAGCCAGGAAAAGGCGGATATGTAGGCCGTAACATCGGCGATGTTAACCTCGCTTTTGCCAACGAAAAGGGGTTAGTGGTGGCCGAACTCTTCCAAGGCATCGTCTATGGTGGCATCTATCTCGACAAGATTCTTAACACCCACCTCAACGACAGCGTGCTGAACAGCGAAGCCCTACGCAAAGATCACGAAGACAACGTGCTCGTTGCAGGCCACAACTACACCGAGTTAGAACACCATTGGGACCTTGCTTACGGCTATTATCAATTCTGGTTGCCTTACGTTCAGGCTGCCAACACACCCGCCTTACGCCAATCGCGCATCACGCTTTACAATGCTTTTGCTGCCGGAAGGGCTGCAATTACCCAATATCGCTATGCCGACATGCTGCGCCAACAGGTTATTATTCGTGCCGAACTTTCGAAAGTGGCTGCCATTAGAGCCATAAACCTACTTACAGGCGAAACTACCATGGCCAATATAGATGAAGATGCAGCCAACGCCCTTACCTTCTTGTCGGAGGCATGCGGTGCTGTCTATGGCTTACAATTCACCGCACAGGCATCGGGCAAGCCCCATTTCACCTACAACGAGGTAAAAACCCTCATCGAGCAGCTAACCGCCGGCAGCGGACTATGGGACAAACAACGACTCCTTGCCGACCCATCCACCACGGGTTCACTGCGAAACGTGGCCTGGCAGGTGGCCCAAAGGTATGGCATAAGCCTGCAATAAAGCCACATATACATTGCCAACACATCAATAAGAACTATATGAAACAACTACATATTCTTGCCCTTGCGCTTGCCTTTGCACAGGCTGGCATGGCCCAAACACACGAAGAGTTGGTTATCGACGGTGGATTTGAAGTCTATGTTGCACCCCAACCGACCAACAATAACGACGACGAAGAGGGCACTTCACCCTCGTTCGACCCCTATCTCAAACCCCAATACTGGTATTTCAATTCGTCGCTGTCGCGCGAACGCACAAAAACGGCCCACAGTGGCAACTATGCCATACGCGTTTATCCCAATGGAGGCTCGTTCAT
This sequence comes from Hoylesella loescheii DSM 19665 = JCM 12249 = ATCC 15930, assembly GCF_000378085.1. GTDB lineage: Bacteria > Bacteroidota > Bacteroidia > Bacteroidales > Bacteroidaceae > Prevotella > Prevotella loescheii. The sequence continues at coordinate 308,350 of NZ_KB899212.1, read as the reverse complement.
CGCACGCGATAAAGACTTCAATACGCATTATATCAAGGTGCAACCAGGTGCCGAATACGAGCTATCTTATTGGTATCAAGGTACCGTTACTAAGCCCAACATCTTGGCTTATATCGATTGGCATAAGGGCGATAAGTTGGTTAAGAAAGACGAACGGAAGGCACAAAAAGACTTGGCCAACGGTTTCTCGGCCACATGGAAAAAGAAAACGCTCACCTTTAAGGCACCCGCAGGTGTGGAAACGGCTTCATTGGGCTTCTACATCCAGTCTGTTTACGAAGACGCCGAAGCGGGAAGATACATCCTTATCGACGATATATCGCTGGTGAAAACCAAAGAAGGCATCGTGCCCAACAAGCCCGAACCACCCGCTAACCTACATGCCACGCCCCAGCAGAGAGAAGTGGTGCTGTCATGGAATGCCGTGGCCGAAACGGACGTAACCTACGAAATAACCATCGACGGCAAAACGGTGGCAACCACGCAAGCTACAAAATACGTTGTCACAAGGCTCGAACCGGGAAAGCGTTACGCCTTCAGCGTGAAAACCATCAAAGGTTCGGTAGCCTCGGATGCTTCTGCGCCCGTGTCGCAAACCACTCTCCCACTGAACTTCGGCATTGAAGAAGAAGACCGCATACCTTATTTATATATGGTACGCGAACAAGGAACGGCACCCCGCACACTACCGCTCTACTATCACGACTTGGCTAATCCCGATGCCAAAATCCTTTACTGGGTAGACGGACAGGCCGTTACGCCAACTTCTAACACCATCACCTTCAGTTCAAAAGGCGAACATACGCTACGCATAGAGATTGAAGAAACGCCGACGCGAAAGTGGGAAATAGAATACAAACTTAACGTAGACTAAACGATGACAACACCAATATACAAAACGGCAAGTCGCCTCTGCCTTCTGCTGGCTTTTGCTGCAATGGCATTGACCAGTTGCGATAACTCCACAGACACCGAACTCTCAAACATCACCTTCGGTGCCAACAACACCGATTCGGTGGCACTGAACAAGCAATCCACACGCATCGTGCTGCTTCATGGCGGAACGGGGAAGTACCAAGCCAACATCGCCGACTCGAAGGTAGCAAGCATTTCGATTTCGAAAGACACGCTGCGCATCAATGGCCTACTGGAAGGCGACACCTACGCCACCATCCTTTCGGGCGACTTTAAGCGTAAACTAAAAATCAGCGTTGTGGTTCCGCCCATCAGCATCAGCGACTCCGAGATTCGCCTTTACCCACGCGACGAGAGCAAGTTTGTTAGTCTTGCAGGCGGTGGCGACCTTGCTCGGCTCACCATCGACGACCCCGACAGCATACTAAACACCAAATGGAACGCCAAGACTGGCATCCTTGAGATTGCCGCCGCATACGAGGGCGAGGCCAACATAAAGGCTATTGGCGAAGACGGCAAATACAAAACGCTTAAAGTTACCGTACGTTGCAGCGGTTCGGCACAAAAGGTGGGCGTATACGGCACAACCTCACGAAGCATCTATCCACAAATGAACACCGTGATGGCCGTTCGCCGACCGGGTATCGGCGTTTGGCTGATGAACGGTGCGCGCCCCGCAGCTGCCAGACGAGTACTTAAGATAAAACCCACCATCGTTGCGCCAACGCTTGGCCAAAAACTGGAAGTGAACATCGGCATGAACTATCCCGAAGAGTTCAGCGGCACGCTTCTGCGCGAAGGCAAGCACAAACTCACTGTCGAAGAGGTGAGAGACCAAAACGTGGTGTTGCGTGGAAGGGGCTTTAAACTGGTGCTTCCCTACGAACGCTAAACGCAAACAAACGATCAACAAATAACCTTTTAAATATATATAAACAATACATGTTACAGATTTTTACAAACAAAAAGAACATCGCCCTCATGGCTTTTGCCTTGATGTGCATCATGGCCAACGCCCAACAAAAGAGCGTTACGCTTACCCAAGCCGGAACGTTGAACAGCCAAATCACTGCCGAAGAGAAGTTCAACATCACCAACTTGACCGTCTCTGGCCCAATCAACAGCGCCGACATTCTCTTCATTCGCCAGATGGCTGGCACTGATAGCGAAGCCAACACGTCTACCAACGGTAAGCTTACGCACCTAGACCTGCAAGCAGCAAGCCTAGTTAGCGGTGGCGGCTCGTACTATTTCGTAAAGAAAGGTACAGCAAAAAAGGGATATGGCGTATCTGAAAACAACCTCGTAGACCACTACATGTTCTCTGGTTGCGAAAAACTGGTTGAGGTGAAGCTACCCGCCAGCACGCAGAAAATAAACAACTACGCCTTCTTTGGTTGCAAGTCGCTTACCAGTTGTGTCATCCCCGCATCGGTAGACCACATCGGCGACAACGCCTTTGCCCAATGCCAGGCCCTGAAAAACATACAGATACCCGCAGCGGTAGCCACCATGGGCAACGCGGCTTTCAACAAGTGTACCGCCCTCGAAACCATCACATTCGACGAAGGCTGTGCAATAACCATCATAAACGCCAACACTTTCAACGGCTGCACCTTGTTGAAGGACGTGAAACTGCCCTCAACGGTAGAGGAACTAGGCAAACTGGCTTTCGCCAATTGTAGTGCGCTCACCGCATTCACCTTGCCTGCTGCGTTCATTGAGAAAGCGGCCGACACCTTTCAGAACACACCCATCAAAGACTACGATGTAGAAGAAGGTAATGAAGGCTTCTCGGCTGTAGATGGAGTTGTATATAATGAAGATAAGACCGAACTGCTTCTCTACCCCATCGCACGCGAAGAAAACTCGTTTACCGTGCCCAATCAAGTAGGTGGAATTGGCGAACAGGCCTTCTTTGGCGCCAAAAACCTCAAACAGATAACGCTCTCCAACAAGCTCACCAACATCCTATCGAAAGCCTTTGCACAATCGGGCCTTACCGAAATTGTATTCCCTGCCGAGCTAACCTCTATCGATGCAGAAGCCTTTTCGGGTTGCAAAGCTCTCACCACAGTCACATTTAAAGGCGGCCCAAGCGGCATTAGCGAAAAGGCTTTCTTTGGTACAGGCCTCACCACCGTTACCTTCAATCAGATGAATGCTGTACCCGAACTGCACCAACAAGCTTTCTTCACCGCCCGCACAACGATAAACTTCTTTGTGCCTGCCGACAAAGTGGACGCCTTTAAGCAAGGCCTCACCGCAGCCAATGCCGTTTCACCCACCCGATTTGAGGTGAAGCCCCTCACCACTTCGTCTATTTACGGCCTCCAACAAGAGGGTTCTGCTGTCGAAGTATCGCGCTTCAACGCTGCTGGCCAACGCATTTCGGCCCCCGTTCGCGGTTTGAACATCGTGAAGATAGCCAACGGAAAGGTGGTAAAGCGTATCGAAAAGTAAGTCGGACGCAAGCCTCACAGGCACAAACAACTCCTTTTTAGGAGTAATCTTCATAACCTGCATGCAGAGATTTTCATAAACAGAACATCTCCGCATGCAGTTTTTTATTCGCCCACAGGCAAGCGAACATGTCGTAAGCGGTAAGCGGTTGGAAGGCGATAGACAAGGGTTTAAGCTGAGCTTTTAAAGTTATCGGTTTGTTATCGCTATGATGTAACCCTGTTCCATGTCACATGGAATGCTGTTCCAGCTAAGCTGGACTGCTGTTCCATCTTAGCTGGAACAACAGTCCAAAACAAGTGGAACACCTTGCTTGGTTAATAAGCATGCTACAATAGACAAAAAAGCGACGTCTTATCATTCTCTTATCGCACGACGTTAGCATACTTTCAAGCTGCTCTATGAAGAGAGTTGACAAGTGAATAAAGATACTAGTTGGGGATATAAAACTATCATCACGCCAGCTTACGCTACATGGCAGTTCGCGAAATAGTCACTTATTTACCCCCTCTGGTCTTGCTCAAAGTGTATAGGATCTTATCCCGAGCCCATAAAGTTGAATATACAAGCGGTGTTTTCATCATCAAATATCCTTTCATTTTTTCACCTTTTCCCCTTTCATTTTTTCCCATTTTCACCCTTTCACCTTTTCACCTTTTCCCCCTTTCATCTTTTCACCTTTCCACTTTTCCATCTTTTCACTTTTTCACCCTTTCACCTTTAAACACCCTTTCACCTTTTATAGCGTGGCTGGGACTTAAGCTATTTATTCGTAATAACGTGCCATCGTGTCAAAATTAATGGCATAATGGCCGCGAAATACACATATTATATATATCTTTGCAGAAAAGATTTCATATATACCATAATGGAAATACTAAAAAAATACCTGTTCGATGTGGTAGCGGTTATAGCCTTTGCCGTGGTGGCTTACGCCTATTTCATGCCTGCAACCATAGACGGACGTATCCTTTATCAGCACGACAGCGCAGCAGGAAGAGGCGCAGGAGAAGAGGTTTTGAAGTATAAAGAGAAGACGGGAGAGACTTCCAGGTGGACCAACGCCACGTTTAGCGGTATGCCCACCTATCAAACTTCGCCCTCTTATCCCAGCACAAGCGTGCTTTCGGCTACCACCAAGGCCTACCACCTATGGATGCCCGACTACGTTTGGTATGTTTTCGCCTACCTTTTGGGCTTTTACATATTGTTGCGCGCATTCGATTTCAGGCAGTCGTTGGCTGCTCTTGGTGCGGTGATATGGGCCTTTTCAAGCTATTTTTTCATCATCATCGCCGCCGGACACATTTGGAAAGTGATGGCCCTAGCCTATCTGCCGCCCATGATTGCGGGTATAGTGTGGGCTTATAGGGGGCAATATGTGCGCGGACTGATAGTTACGGCCGTGTTTGCGGCCTTCGAGATATACGCCAACCACGTGCAAATGACGTACTACTACTTGTTCGTCATCCTCTTTATGGTTATCGCCTATCTGGTGCAAGCCATCAGGGAGAAGCAGTTGGCACGATTCCTTAAAGCCACTGCAGCATGTGCCGCTGGCGCAACGCTCGCCGTTTGCATCAACCTAACTACACTTTACCACACTTGGCAGTATGGACAAGAGTCGATGCGAGGCAAAAGCGAACTGGTGAAGAAAGACAACGCCAACCAGTCGAACAGTGGTTTGGAACGCGACTACATCACGCAATGGAGCTACGGCATTGGCGAAACGTGGACCCTCTTGGTGCCCAACACCAAGGGTGGAGCATCCGTTCCCATGTCTGCCAACGCCATTGTGCAAGAGAAAGGCAACCCCGAGCTGAGCTATCTCTATCAGCAGATAGGCCAATATTGGGGCGAACAGCCTGGCACATCAGGCCCGGTGTACGTCGGGGCGTTTGTGCTGATGCTCTTCATATTGGGACTTTTCATCGTGAAAGGTCCGATGAAGTGGGCCTTGTTGGCAGCTACGGTGCTGTCGATAGCACTCTCGTGGGGTAAGAACATGATGTGGCTCACCGACCTTTTCATCGATTACATGCCGCTCTATGCCAAATTCCGCACAGTGGCCTCTATCCTTGTCATCGCCGAGTTCACCATTCCGTTGCTCGCCATGATGGCCTTAAAGAAAATCATCGACGAACCCGACCTGCTCACCCACAACATCAAATACGTGTATGCGAGCTTCGGACTAACCGCAGGCTTTGCCTTGCTGTTCGCCCTCATGCCAGGTGTGTTCTTCGGTTCGTTCGTTTCTAGCGACGAGTTGCAAGCCCTATCTCAGTTCCCCCAACAACAACTCAACCCCATCCTTGCCGATCTTACCTCGGTTAGGCAGGCCATATTCAGGGCCGACTGTTGGCGTTCGTTCTGGATTATCGTTATCGGCACAACTTTCTTGTTGCTCTATAAGGCCAAGAAATTGAAGCCCGCATATCTCATTGGGGCACTAACGCTGCTGTGCCTTATCGACATGTGGCAAGTGAACAAACGCTATCTGCACGACGATATGTTTGTGGAGGCTTCCGTTCGCGAACAACCACAACCCATGGATAATACCGACCGTTTGATATTACAAGACAAGGGGTTGGATTATCGTGTGTTGAACTTGGCATCGAATACCTTTAACGAGAACGAAACATCATACTACCACAAGAGCATTGGCGGATATCACGCAGCCAAACTGCGTCGCTATCAAGAGCTGATCGAGGCCTACATCGCACCCGAAATGCAGGGTTTGATGAAGTCTGTGGCCGAAGCGAGCGGTGACATGACGCGTGTAAAAGGCGACTCTATCTACCCTGTTATTAACATGCTCAACACCAAATACTTTATCTTACCGTTGCAAAACAACCAGAAAGTGCCGCTTCTCAACCCCTACGCCTTTGGCAATGCGTGGCTGGTAGATAAGGTGAAGTATGTGGATAACGCCAATGCCGAACTGGACGCGCTGGCAAAACTAAACCTTCGACACGAGGCTGTGGCCGACAAACGTTTTGAAAGTGTGCTGGGAACGAGCACCCAACAAGGCACGGTAGCTAAGGCCGAGTTGACGAAATATGCACCCAACCAGTTGCATTACAACGTGGAGAGCGACAAGGGTGGCGTGCTGGTGTTCTCGGAAGTGTATTATCCTGGCTGGACTGCCACCGTAGATGGGCAGCCCATAGAGTTGGGACGCGTGAACTATCTGCTGCGTGCGCTCGCCATAAAGCCTGGTAAACACGAGGTGGTTCTTAGCTTCTTCCCCAAGAGTATCGATCGAACCGAAACCATCGCCTACATCTCTTACGCCGCATTGCTGCTGCTTATCGCCGCAACGGTGTTCTTAGATTGGAGACGAAAGAAAAAAGAAGCGTAAAGCGCTAAACATAAAACCGCCCCGAAATGCAATGCACTTCGGGGCGGTTTTATATTCGGTTAATGGCAAATTGGCGAACGTACAAATCGACAAAGACTGTGCCTAACATCACATCGCATGAGGATTGCGGGCCACGCTCTAGCCATATTGCTTGTATGCCATCAATTCATGGCCCACGAAACATTGGCCCAACCTCTTAACTTCATCTTTGCTTTAGCTTCTCACCACCGCTTCGCGTTTCCACTTTCTGTATCCTGCCACGGCAATAATCACGTACAGGCCATACAATCCGGCCTTAAAGGGAATACCTTTATATATATATAGGCCCGTGCAAACCACGTCTACAGCAATCCAAAACAGCCATTGCTCAACGTATTTTCGCGCCAAGGTCCAAAGGGCAACAATGCTGAGAGCGTTGGTAAAGGCATCTAGCGCGGGCACATTGCTATCGGTAAAGGTTACCAACACATAATAGGTGACACCCCATGCCACAACGAAAAACACGATGGTAGGGATAAATAGCCGACGTGGCATGTGCGTAATGGGCATTGACTGCCCTGCCGTTTGTCCGCGTTTTCGTCCAAACTTCCATACAACGTAACCATAAATGGCGGCCAACGCATAGTAAACGTCCATGCCTGCATCACCATACAGTCCGTGTTGCCAATAAAGCCACACATTAAGAATAGGCATCACGATACCCACAAGCCATAAGGCGATGCTCGCACGATACTCTAACCAGATGTAAAGTAAGCCTAAAATGGTTGTTAGGATGTCGAGCCAATGAAGGGAAAGGAAAGAAAGCATACGCGAAAAATTATAAAACAGCCTCACCCCCAGCCCCTCTCCAAGGAGAGAGGAGGGTGACTAGCCTTGTTGTTTTTATATTGGCACACATCCACTTGGCTATAAACTCGGGAATGAATGCCTTATTTATAGCCCCTCGACCCCAACTCCCCATGAAGAGGAGCTGAGGTTTAAGGGCCATATTAGATAATTTGCTCAGTCAAGGTTGTTAAGGATAATTGCCAATTAAGGCGGTAAATCCATGATCTAACATTGTGGCAGCGACGAGTTCACAAGGAGGTTCACCACGCTGTAACTAGACATTTGGCGTAACTTCATAATCACCTTACTACTCTACTCCTTAGTCTTTTGCTACTCACTAGAAAGCATTTGGCTTAACTTCATAATCGCCTTACTACTCTACTCCTTAGTCTTTCGCTACTCACTAGAAAGCATTTGGCTTAACTTCTTAACTCCATAACTCCTTAACTCCTCAAACTTACTACTTACTTCTTTATTACTTACTACCTAAAAATCAAAAATTCACCGCCAACCTAGCCATAAAATGGAAAGGTGCAGAGGGTGCGAAGCCAGCCGCATCGCTGTCGCGCGTGCCCCAAGTATTCTCTGCCACGAGCGTAGAACCATCCAAACGATATTGGGGAGCAGCCCAACCGTTGTTGTCGTACTTAGAAGAGAACACGTTGTAAAGCGTTACGCCGATGGTGGCATCCTTCAAAGCCAAGGCTTTAAGCGAGAAGGTGTACGACAAGTCGATGTCGGTGGTGAAGTATTGTTTCAGCGAAATCAAATCGTTCACCGTGTTTTTGTCGGCGTCTTTGGTCTGCATCGTCTTAAAACCTGTGTTAGTTAGGTTCTGTTCACCCACAAAATGGCTCATCACCATTCCGCGGAAACCAGCCTTATCGAACGTAAACACGTTGTTGAATATCGTGTTAGGCGAGAAAGCCAGCTGACTTTCACCAGCGATAGTGTACACCGTTCCATCGGTAAGCTTTACCGTTACGTCCTTCACCCTATTCTTAGAGAAGGTGGCGTTGGCATCCCAACGGAACCAATCAACGGGCATCCAGGCGGCCGAAAGCTCAACACCCATGCGATAGCTCTTGTCGAAATTACGCGTGATAGGCTTGTCGAGCTTCAACTCGCCCGTAGGAACGAGCTGGTCTTTATAGTTCATGTGGTAGAGGTTAAGCCCCGCCGTGAAGTTCTTCGCGGTGAACTCGTACCCCACTTCGAGGTCGTTTAGACGTTCGGCACGTGGCTTTTCCAACTGTGCATCCATGTTATGCTCGTAGTTGCTGCGTACAGGTTCGCGGTGAGCGATGGCATAACTGGCATACAAACGATGCAAAGGCGATAGCTCGTAGTTAAGTCCGAACTTGGGATTGAAGAAGTTAAACGTTTCGTTTACGTCGTAACTGAAACTCCGCTTTGCGCTTGTGGCGTCGGCCGGACCAACCATGCGTATCTTCACATAACGATATTGCAGGTCGGCAAAGGCGCTAAGACCCTTCACAAACTCGTAAGTGGCTTTCAGATAAGCGTTATAGTCGGTTTTCTTCGTATTGTTATTGTAATACTCGTGCTTAGGCATAAAGTCGTCTACAGGCTTCTTCACCCAGGTAACATAACCAAAGTGGTCGTTGCTATACCTGTTCCAGCCCTCGCCCAACGTAGCGGAGAAGTTGCGTTTGTTATCGTAATTCAGGGCGGCAACTGCTCCATAGAAGTAGCTATCAAGCCATTTCTCGCGCACAAGCGAACTCTTTGCCTTCGTAGCACCAGCATCTAGGCCATACTGCGCCAGCTCGCGGTTCTTCTTATACTGCTCGTAATAGCCGCTACCCTTGGTATAATGTAGGGCAAGGTTCAAGTTCCAGTCGGTTCCAAGCAGCTGATTCCACAACAGTTGATAGTGCTGTTGGTGGTAGTTATCGTTCTGATTCTTGTAGAATTGAGCGTTTCCTGCGGCGTCTTTCTCCATCTTTCCGCTTGGGTTGTATGTGCGTCCGTATTGCTCTTGGTCGTATTTCGAGGCGAAATCCCATGCATGATAGGTTTGCTCCACACCGTTAAAGGTGATGAATTTCACCACGGTGCTCTCGCCGAAATAGCCTGCTTGCAGGAAATAAGAGTTTAATTTAGACGATGCACGGTCTACATAACCCTTCGAACCAAGGTTAGACAGTCGGCCTTGGATACCCCAATGTCCGCCCATCAGTCCCGTTCCGAAGCGCACGGTTTGCTTATGCGAGTAGTAAGAGCCACCCGACAGGTCGAGTGCAGCCCAAGGTTGCAGTCCGATGTTTTCGGTTTGCATGTTCACCGTTGCACCAAATGCACCAGCACCGTTGGTAGACGTACCCACGCCGCGTTGCACCTGAATGCTTCCGAGACTAGATGCAAGGTCGCCCATGTTCACCCAATAGAGCTGGCTACTTTCGGCATCGTTCATCGGAATACCGTTGGCGGTAACGTTAATACGGCTTGCATCGGTGCCACGAATACGCATGGCGGTGTATCCCATACCATTGCCCGCATCGCTGGTTGTAACAACCGAGGGCATGGTAGCGAGCAAAAAGGGAATATCGCGCCCTGTATTAAGGCGCTTAATTTGTTCTTGCGACATGTTGGTAAAGGCCATTGGCGTTTTCTTTGAGGCACGCGTGGCCACCACTTGCACATCTTGCAGCTGGTAACTGCGAAGCGTATCAAGCGTTTCTTGTTTGGGATTGGCCGAATAAGCCGATGCTGCACTAATCAGTGCAGCAAGGAAAGTCATTGTTTTTTTCATTTTCCTTTTGAATGAATACATACAAAAGGGGTGTTTATCCTTCTTCGAATTCCTACGCCAGCATTGTCTGGTTCAGGTCAGAGGGTTTCATCTCAGCCCGAAATATCGAGCACCCCTTAACTCACGCTTTGTAAGTCGGGTGCAAAATTAATACTTTTAAAACGAAAAAAGGTTGAAAATGGAGAAAAAGAAATCACCACTCGCATTAAAGGTTCAGACAATTTGGAGAAAGGGCGACAATAATATTAGGCGCATTGGCTATCTAATTCTAACGCCATAAGCATCTTTCTCATTGCCCCAATCGTGCCAAAACATCAGATTTAACGCAGTTACGGGGCCATTTGCCAATAATTATCAGTAACTTTGCACCCGATTTCATTTAAGTAAAGACAATGCAAGACATTAGAAATATAGCTATCATCGCCCACGTGGACCATGGAAAAACCACGCTGGTTGACAAGATGATGCTTGCTGGAAAACTCTTTCGCGAAGGGCAGGACAACAGCGGACAGGTGCTGGATGCCAACGATTTGGAACGCGAAAGGGGTATAACCATCCTTTCAAAGAACGTATCGATTACGTGGAAAGGCGTAAAAATTAACATCATCGACACCCCAGGGCACTCCGATTTCGGTGGAGAAGTGGAACGTGTGCTAAACATGGCCGACGGCTGCATTCTGCTCGTCGACGCTTTCGAAGGGCCTATGCCGCAGACGCGTTTCGTTTTGCAGAAGGCTTTACAGCTGGGATTGAAGCCCATCGTGGTAGTAAACAAGGTGGATAAGCCTAACTGCCGACCCGAAGAAGTGTACGAAATGGTGTTCGACTTGATGTTCTCGCTCAACGCCACAGAAGATCAACTGGACTTCCCCGTGGTGTATGGCTCGGCCAAAAACGGCTGGATGTCTTCGGATTGGAAAAAGCCCAGCGACAATATAGACTATTTGCTCGACGAGATTGTTGAGAAAATACCTGCCCCAAGACAGATTGAGGGTACGCCGCAGATGCTTATCACCTCGCTAGACTATAGCAGTTACACGGGCCGAATTGCTGTGGGGCGCGTTCATCGCGGTACTTTCACCGACGGAATGAATGTTACCGTGGTGCATCGCAATGGCGAAAAGGAACGCACACGCATCAAGGAGCTACACACTTTCGTAGGTATGGGACATGTTAAGACCGATTACGTGGACAGCGGAGATATCTGTGCCGTTATCGGACTTGAAAGATTCGAGATTGGCGACACCATCTGCGACTTCGAAAACCCTGAACCGCTACCGCCAATTGCCATCGACGAGCCCACGATGAGCATGCTCTTCACCATCAACGACAGTCCTTTCTTCGGCAAAGAAGGTAAGTTTGTTACCTCACGCCACATCAACGACCGCCTAGAAAAGGAGTTGGAGAAGAACCTCGCCTTGCGCGTGCGCCCCTTCGAAGACTATACCGACCGCTGGATTGTTAGCGGACGTGGTGTGCTTCACCTCTCGGTGCTTATCGAAACCATGCGTCGCGAGGGCTACGAACTGCAAGTGGGTCAGCCACAGGTTATCTACAAGGAGATTGACGGACAGCGTTGCGAGCCCATTGAAGAACTAACCATCAACGTTCCCGAAGAGTTTGCCAGCAAAATGATTGACATGGTGACACGCCGAAAGGGCGAAATGACCTCGATGGAAACACAAGGCGAACGCGTGAACATAGAATTCGACGTGCCATCACGTGGTATCATCGGGCTTCGTACCAACGTTCTCACTGCCAGTCAAGGTGAAGCCATCATGGCCCACCGCTTTAAAGAGTACCAACCTTTTAAAGGTGAGATTACACGACGCACCAATGGTTCGATGATTGCTATGGAAACGGGCACTGCCTTCGCCTATTCCATCGACAAGTTGCAAGATCGTGGCAAGTTCTTTATCGATCCAGGAGAAGAGGTTTACTACGGACAGATTGTTGGCGAGCATGTTCACGACAACGACTTGGTTATCAACGTAACCAAATCTAAACAGCTTACCAACGTGCGCGCTAGTGGAAGCGACGACAAGGCACGTGTCATTCCCAAGGTTATCATGTCGTTGGAAGAGGCCTTAGAATACATCAAGGGTGACGAGTTTGTAGAGGTTACGCCCAAAAGCATGCGTATTCGTAAGATGACGCTCGACCATAACGAACGTAAACGCTTGAATAAGGAATAACGCTTGGCACCAATTGCCCAAGCTAATAATAAATGTAGGGATGTGCAGAAGTGTGCATCCCTATGTTCGTTTTATTCTAAATCGTATTGTAAGGATAAAAGGTGTTGAAGGATAAGTTGCAAACATTTCCACTATTATTTTGTTGCGCTGCACCCACTTTTAACACAACCCCATACAAACTAACCAACAGAAAAGGACCAACACCTACGGCGTTGTGGGATTAAACATATCGTTATGACAGGGTAGGTCGCTTTCGCTCCCAACCCTGCCCTACCAAAAGGCCAACCGCTACGCGGTAGATTGCACAACATCCTGCACATGTACATAGATCATTATGAGTTGTTTGTTATGTCGAACTGGGCTTTATTGAATACGCATTTACATTATCATAAATCCGTATTAATCAAGGTCCACGCCACCTACAATCAAATCACGCATTCTTTAAAAGCCCTATTTGCAACACGCCAAATAAGGGTTAGAACTGCGTTTTCACACTTCCCGTTGGATTATATGTAAGCTGTACCCCTGTTACTTGTTATATGTAACGTTGTTCCAGTTGATATGTAACAGGGTTACATATCAACTGGAACAACAGTACAAGCTGCATGTTACTCACCAATATGCCGTTAAACACCATCTAATACCTTTCTAAAGGGATTGCGCTTTGCCATTAACCACAATTCAAGACGTAAGAACACGCCCTGCAAACGTTCGTCTTTTCTTCCGTAGAACGCACGTACACATTATTATATATACGCGCGCGCGAGGGACCGTTCGTTTACAGGGTGTGTTCTCAGGATGTTGTCGTTAGTAGAACCAACAATGGCTCTCACTCGGATAGGCATCGCCGTTTATGCAAGCTTGCCAAACCATTTATCGGTTCAAGTTTTGTCTTTCATTCGCTCCACTCCAACACCAATGTCTCGCGGGGATTGAGTTGTACGTCGTCTTGCAGACTTATTGTGCGTCCCGTAAGTACGTCGCGCACTTCATCTGCATCGCCAATCACCTCGGCATAACGAGCTACGGGCATGGTAGCGGGCTTTGATGTGCCGTTCATTACGGTGAGAACGTGGCGACCTTCGAGGGTTCGCGCCAACACGTAGACGCCATTAAAGGGGATGAAATGGGTCTGCTTGCCCTTAGAAATCACCTCGTTGCCCTTACGCCAATGCAACAGACGGCTCAGCCAAGAGAACATCGCGTTTTGCTCTTTGGTTCTTCCCTCGGCTGTAAAGGCGTTTTGCTTGTCGCCAGGAAAACCGCCGGGGAAGTCCTTACGCACATGTCCATCGGTCTTTTCTTTCGTTCCATTCATCAATATCTCTGTGCCATAGTACAGCTGCGGAATACGATTCATGGTGAGCAAAAGGGCTAAGGCCTGTTTTAGCGCTAAGGTATCGTTGCCGTTTCCGAGAAAACGGTCGGTGTCGTGGTTCTCTATAAAAGCCATCACCGACGAGGGATTGGGGTACAGATAATCGTAACACAGACCGTTGTACACCCTATTCAGACCGTTCCACCAACCATCGGTCTCTTCGTTCTTAGCCTGATTGATGCGCTCGAAGAAAGCGAAATCCATCACCGATTTAAGGTTGCTGTTGATGTTAGAGAGCTTCGAGTCTTTTTGCCAAGCTGCCGTGTAGGCGGGTTCTGTAACCCATGTCTCGCCCACAGTGTTGAAGTTGGGGTACTCTTTGTTAAGTCTGTCCATCCATTGTGCCATCGCTTCGCGGTCGGCATACGGGTAAGTGTCCATCCTGATGCCGTCGATGCCCACCGTTTCAATCCACCAAATGCTGTTCTGGATAAGGTAACGCAGCACGTGGGGGTTGCGTTGGTTAAGGTCGGGCATAGAAGGCACGAACCATCCATCAACCGTTTCGTCCATATCCACTTCCGAAGCGTAGGGATCGAGTGCAGGTGTCAGCTTGTAGCTGGTTTGCAAATAGTTGTTTTTATAATCGGGTCGATTGAACCAATTACGTGAAGGCATGTCCTTAATCCATGGGTGTGTGATGCCACAATGATTGAAAATCATGTCCATTACCACTTTCAAGCCCTTGCTGTGTGCCTCGTCTATGAGTCTGCGATAATCGTCGTTGGTGCCAAAACGCGGGTCAACGCGATAATAGTCGGTTGTGGCATAACCGTGATAAGTGCTTTGTGTCTTGTCGTCGGGCGTGTTATTCTCCAACACTGGCGTAAACCACAGGGCCGTAACGCCCAACTGATTGAAGTAATCTAGATGTTGGCGAATACCTTCGAGGTCGCCGCCGTGCCGCAAACTGGGCTGCGAGCGGTCTACACGATAGGCGTTTAGGCCAGGCATGGGATGCTTTTTAGTGCCGCTCGCTGCAAAGCGGTCGGGCATGAACATGTAAAGCACGTCGGCATTGGTAAATCCCATGCGTTCTTCACCTTGCTTATCGCGCGCTTTAAGCTCGTAGTTCACAATGGTTTTCTGCTTTCCTTGTGTGAACATCAACGGCACATTACCCGCCTTGGCATCACCAACGTTGAGGTAAACCAAGAGGTAATTGGGGCTATCCATACGCTCTACGCTGGTTATTTTCACACCGGGGTAAGTAGTGGAAACATTGGCATTGCGTATGCCCTCGCCGTAAACCATCAGTTGTAACGAGGGATCTTTCATACCCACAAACCAGTTGGTGGGGTCTATTCTCTTCACCTTTACGGCAGCCGATGCCGTCAACGAGAACAGCGTAAGGGCCAAAAGCATTTTCTTCATTCTTTTTTAGGAGTTAAAGAGTTATGGAGTTAAGGAGTTAAGCCAAATGTCTTCTGGTGAGTAGTAAAGGAGTAAGGAGTTATGGAGTTAAACCAAATGCCTTCTGGGGAGCAGTAAAGGAGTAAGGAGTTATGGAGTCAAACCAAATGTATAGGTGTCATCAGCCATTTTTCACCTTTTCATCTTTTCACCTTTAATCAGCTAGGCATATCACTCCCCTCTCCCTTTGGAGAGGAGTTGGGTGTGAGACCGCTCATCAATATCAATGCCGACTGTGCATCGACGGTGGCTTTTCCACCCTTCATAGTGCCCAATCCGGATTCGTTTACTACACCATCGCACACCACAACACGGTATTCGCCCTGCGGAATATCCACCACTTGTGCCTCGCGATTGGCGTTAAGTAGCACCACGATATCTTTTGCGGCATCGCCTCCAGCATGGTCTTTCAGGCGGTAAGCCACCACTTTGGCAGGTGCATCGATAAATTCGAGATGCTTACGCACCAGTTCGGCGTTGCCCAAACGAAACGCGGGATGAGCCTTGCGCAAGGCAATAAGCCCCTTGTAATAGGCAAACACCTGCGGATAACGTTCGAGGTTGGTCCAGTTAAGCTCATTAATTGAGTCGGGCGAGCAAAAACTATTGTGCACGCCTTTTTTATCGCGAAGCATCTCTTCACCACAAAGCATGAACGGAACACCTTGCGACGTGAACACAAACGTTTGTGCCAAGAGGTCGAGTTTTATCACTTCGGCAGTGGTTATGCCAGGTATCGAGTTGCGTATGCGGTCGGTTAGGCACATGTCGTCGTGACAACTAACGTAGCTTATCATCTGCGTTGGCTGGTTGGCCCATGGCTTTTTACTGTAATTTACTTGACTCATGTCTACCTGTGGATGAGCGATAGCGCCCACAATACCGAATTTCAAGCTTTCTTCGTTACCGTCGAGAGCGGCCAAGAAAGCAGGTTTGTGGTCGTCGGAGAAAGGTCCACGCAGGGCATCGCGCATCTCATCGCTAAACGCTCCGATGCCCGGCATCTGCCCCGTGTTGGCTTTCATGGCCAGTTTTTCTTGCGGATAGGCGCACGTACCTGCACTCCATCCCTCACCATATATATATATGGAGGGGTCTATCTTTTGCATTTCGGCCTGAATGAGGTTCATCGTTTCGATGTCGTGAATACCCATGAGGTCTACGCGAAACCCGTCGATGTGGTACTCTTTCACCCAATGCTTCATCGATTCTATCATAAACTGGCGCATCAGGGGCTGTTCGCTGGCCGTTTCGTTGCCACAGCCCGACCCGTCGGAATACGTTCCATCGGCACGTTTACGGTAGAAGTAGTCGGGCCAGGTGCGTTGAAATGCACTGCCCGAAAGGTCGTAGGTGTGGTTGTAAACCACGTCGAGAATAACGCGAATGCCAGCCTTATGCAGCGCTTGCACCATCTGTTTAAACTCGCGTATGCGCACTTCGGGGCGATAGGGATCGGTGCTGTACGAGCCTTCGGGCACGTTATAGTTCAGCGGATCGTAGCCCCAATTATACTGCGGTTTGTCTAGTCGCGTTTCGTCTACCGAAGCATAGTCGAACGAAGGCAGAATATGCACGGCATTAATGCCTAGTTGGCGCAGGTGGTTGATGGCCTTCTCTTCGGTTAGAGCAAGGAATTTACCCTTGTTCTTGATGCCCGACGAGGGGTGAATGGAGAAATCGCGATGGTGAAGCTCGTAGATAACGAGGTCGGCAGGCGAAGCCAACGGCGGGCGTTTGTCGGCATTCCATCCCTCGGGATTTGTCTCATCGAGATCTACGATGGCTGCTCGCCTACCGTTTACACCCACTGCCTTGGCGAAGATACCAGGCGTTTCGCCTTGGTTAAAGGCAGGGATGTCGAAGGTATAAAAACGTCCTTTGAGGTCGCTTTTTGCCGTAACGCTCCACCTATCTTTGCCTGCGGGTTTCATTCGCAAGGTTTGCAAAGGCTGCCCACCCTGCCCTTCGGCGTAAATCTTTACCAACACGCGCTTTGCGTTCGTAGGTGCGTGAAGCTTAAACACCGTCTCGCGGGGCGAGTAAGTCATCTCGTTCATGTCTTGCGCACGTGCTTCAAGCCCTTGGGCGCAAACAAACAAGGCAGCCATGATCAATCCTTTTATGTCCATTTCGTTGCTTTTTATTTTATTCTTAACAAGCCGACGAGGTGACAGGAGAATGAATGGATGAGTTAACGAGTGAATAAGTTGACAAGTTAACGAGTAGACAAGTTAAGAGGCGAAGCCATCTTTTCACCCTTCCACTCTTTCATCTTTTCACCTTTTCACCCTTTCAACTTTTCATCCTTTCACCCTTTCAACTTTTCCCTTTTTCATCGTCCACTTTGTTGAACCATATCCCTAACGGCCGCGCAGAAAGGCGTATTGACCATCAAGTCTTCAATATTGAGGTGCATACGATAACGCCAATAGTGACGTGGGTTGGCTGGAATGTTGATGCGTTCGGCGTCGGCGTCGGGCAAACGCAACGCGTCGTCGGTGGCCAACCAGTCTTGTATGCTGAGAATACACAGCATTGAGGGCGACATAAGCTGGCGCAACACGATGTCGCGAGCCAACAATCCCGAGAGCGGATGTGGTGCAGGACCACCCTTATAGAGCATCGTGTTATAGTATTCTTGGGTTCGTTCCCAGTTCTCGTCCCACCATTGGCGAAGCGTTGGCATGTCGTGACTGCTGAAGGTGTTTACCGAACGGTAGGGGAAAGCAGAGAGATTGCCGAAGCGCACACGTGGATCTTTGGGCATAGACTGCACTTCGAGCGACAGAATGCGTAGCTCGTCCATCACCCACGCCACGCAATCGGGCACCATACCAAGATCTTCGGCACATACAAGCATGCGTGTAGCCTCTACCAACTTGGGCAGTTTCTTCATCGCCTCGTGGTACCAGAACTGGTTGTTGCGGCGATAATAGTAGTCGTTGTATATGCGGTTAAACACGGCCTTGTCTTTATCCCAAAGCGCCTCGTACACAAAATCGTGCTGAACGGAGATGCGCGGATGGAACTTAGAGGGGTCTTTACGGTCGCGAACGAAAAGCACATCGCTTACCAAGGCATACAATCCATCGCGCAACCAGCGGTCGGTTTCCTCGTTCTTACCCTCAAAGGCTTGTTCAATCTTACGCTGCGTGTCGAACTCGGGACGCAATTCCCAGATGTCGTCGTGCAGTGGCTGCAAATAGGTAGCCTTCACTTGGGCAGCGTTCTCGCCAAACATGCGGTCGAGAACCCAATCGCTGATAAACGGACGGGTAAACGCCTCTTCGTTGAAAGGCAGTCCGTAGGCCTCTATTTCCTCGCGACTCATGCCCAACGAGGGCGAAAACTGACCCAACAAGCCATCTACACACGACACGGGAATTTCCCAAATGCGGAAGAAACCCAGTACGTGGTCGATGCGATAGGCATCAAAGAACTTCGCCATGTTTTGGAAACGACGCACCCACCAGGCGCAATCGTCGCGCAACATCTCGTCCCAGTTGTAGGTTGGGAAACCCCAATTCTGCCCTTTAACCGAGAAATCGTCGGGCGGCGCGCCTGCTTGTCCGTTGAGGTTAAAGTAATGTGGTTCGGTCCACACGTCGCAACCATGGCGGTTTACACCAATGGGGATGTCGCCTTTCAGTATCACACCCTTGGCGCGAGCATGTTCGTGGGCATGGCGCATTTGGGTGTAAAGCAGATACTGAACGAAGTAATGGAAGGCCACCTCCTTATAAGCCTTGGTTGTAGACGTAGAGAGTGGTTTGCGTTCGGCCTCGTCCCAAGTGTTGTGATCGGGCCATTGGGTGAAATCGGCAGTGCCGTAGAGGTCGCGAAGGTGGCAATATTGGGCGTAGGGTACTAACCAATAAGCCTCTTCTTCAAAGAATTTTTTGAACTCGCTGCTCTTCATCATCTCCTTGCCTTCTTGCTCAAACAGCAGTTTGAGATAAGCCGTTTTGGCGTTGTTCACACGCTCGTAGTCTATTTGCGATAGCGCATTAAGCTCTTGTCGCAAAGCTTCGAAGGCCATGCGGTCGTCTTCGCTCTTCAATAGCGGCAGCGCATTGAGGTCTACATACTGCGGATGAAGGGCGAAAATGCTGATGCAGCTATATGGATAAGAGTCGGTCCAGGTGTGTGTTGTGGTGCTATCGTTGATGGGCAACACCTGCAACACGCGTTGGTTGGTATGCGCCACAAAGTCGATCATGGCCTTGAGGTCGCCAAAGTCGCCCACACCGAAGCTGCGTTTGGTGCGCAACGAGAATACGGGTACAAGCGTTCCGGCAAAGCGTTCGTCCCAAAGTTCGAAGAAAGCTTGGTGCAATTGGTAGACACAAGCTTCGTTCATGCCAACCAGCGGCAACTGTAATTCGCGGTTATAACCCGTCTCCCAAAGCGGTGCAACGCGCTTATCGGCATCAATAGCCACGAACTTCACGGCTATTTCTTCGCCTTTCAACTCGCTGAGGTTGAGGTCTATGGCCCATTCGCTGTCGTTTATCTCCGTCATGGGCAAGGCCCTGCCAAGCGACCACGCACCAAGCGCGATGTCGTCGCCCACCAACACGAGGCGTTGAGAGCTTCGAAGCTGTGGCGCACGCACCACCAAACGCAGCGTCCGCTCGTAATCAGATGCGGGCAAGGCCTGAATGTCGCGGCGCTTAAGACATTGGGTGAAGGCCGAAGTGTATTGGTAAGCATCTTCGGGGATGGCATTCCACTGGTCGTAAACGTGGTAGGCTTTTGCTTTAAGCGCGCCAAGGCCCAAGCGATGGGGATGTAACGTCCACTCCTGACGCTTCGTTACGCCAGCGATATCTACACAATAGAAGTACTCCACGGCGTTTTGGCAAGCGTCGGGCAACTTGTTTATACAACAGTTCCAGCGCAATCCGTCGATCGTATTCATACGATATTGCGTTGTTTGGCATTCGCCCTTACCGTTGTTAGTAACAATGTTCAGCACCAATTCTTCTCCGAAGACGGTCTGGTAATCGATATTGAAATATAAATTCATAGACTCAGGGGTTAGTAAACTTGGCGTAAAGTTAGGCATTAATTCGTAAGGGATTCACCCCTAAAAGAGGGAAATGTTTATCTTGGCGATGCAAACGATTGCGCGAAGCTAAAATCAGGGCTAATTTGCAAATAGTCAATAAGCTATCGTTTGCTATAGATAACGCGCACTTACACTAACTTCGGCCACACGAATGACACCCCCTTGCAATGGGCTTTTTGGCAAGGCGAAATGCTACAAGCCACTTGTAGCCCGGCTACAACTGCTTTGTAGTGACACTACAAGTGCTTTGTAGTGGGGCTACAAAAGGCTTGTAGTGGCAGTACAAACGGCTTGTAGTGACAGTACAAACGGCTTTGTACGACGCAATTGAGAAATAATGGCATTAAGAAGGCTAAGAAATCACGTGAATTCGGGATAAGAAGCAACTTATAATAGCATATATACATGCGAAAGATGTTGCGCTAACTACCACTTAGCGATTCGTTTGCTGGAAGGGTAGGATCTCAAATTCTATTGTATCTTTGTCCAGTACTTCATACATGAGAGATCGTATTTTATCTTGGTTTAGCATAAGAGAATAACCCTCCTCTCAGCTTGAAGGGTTTTAAAAGTCAAGATGGCTCCTATGCCTATCACATGTAAAAATATTTCTACCCACATAATATTTTTCTGTAAAAATAATGTCCCCATGAAAAGAATTATTAATTTTGCAGAAGAATGAAGAACTTCAGCACCTTAGACTATAGCAAAGAATTCTATTAGACGATTATACATGTAAGGTTTAATTCACTTGTTTTTTCGTCATTTCCAACCTTTCACTAAGTGCTCTGAAGAGTGCATTCAATGCCTGTGTCGGCTTGGGTGACGGCAAAACCACCATATCATGCCTTGCCGTACACTTATGGAATCCCGTAAGCGAGCACATCATCGTGGGCAGTTCACCTTTCGCAACGGCAAAACAAACATCGAAAATCTAACACATATAAACATGAATAAAAAAAGTTTTTTGACAGCATTCGTTCTGTTATTTGCCTCATTAATTCTGATGCCGATCAAAGTATCTGCCATCGCCATATTAACCTATCGCGCAGCCTGCGATGTTTATCTGAAAGACGGAACGCAAATTCGCGATGCCGAATTCACTATACCCAAGAACTCTACTTTCAAAAAATTCACCATCAAGGTTGAAGGCGAAAAGCGCGTAATTAAATCAGACGAAGTAGACTACTTAGTCGTTTATCACCGCAAACAAGACGCCCAACATGGTTTTGTGCTGAAATACATAACGTGGAAGAAAGGGGGTAAGGATAAAATCCAATCGAAACCCTACTGGGCCTTATACTCTGGTGGTAGCAAGCGACTTGGTATATGGGACGTAGGCGACGCTGGATTCCAGGTTACCAAGCAAGGTACCATAGCCGTAAACATTCGAAATTCTTCAGAAACTCTTCTATGGAAAGAGGGTGAAAGCATACCCACGTCGGTTCCGACGACCTTTTTCGGCAGTTTGAAAAAAGAGTTTTTGCTCGATTATTTTTCAGACAGCCCGAAGGTGCTAGATTATATTAAGAACAACGATCTACCCTCCTTATACTCACTATTTAAGCTAGCCGAGATATACAATTAACTTCCTTCGTTTTATTTTGTATGCCACAGACAGAATAATCTAGCCACTTAAAATTACTCTAATTATTGGATTGAGGGTCACTTACCACACCAAGCCCACATGCCGTCAATTCTTCTCCATCTATTCTTAAAGGCCATGGCCATACCTTTTATGAGTATAGCCATGGCCTTTAAGTTGTGTTTCGCAACTTGCAAGTAGCTAAGTTGCAATATTAAAAAGGTGTGAACGAACCCAAGAAAACCTACATCTTGGTGACGATACCACCCTCTGTGGCCTCGATAAACTGCACGAGATTGCGTATTTCAGGACCATCGGGCACTTGTTCTTTCACCTGGAGCACCGAGTCGAACACGCTTGTTTGTCCGTGGAACACCAATCGGTAGGCGTTAGCGATGTGCTTAATGTTCTTCGGATCTACGCCATCGGCTTTCAACATCACGGAGTTTACACCGCCGTAAGCCAGCGGTTTGCCGCCAAGGATGATATAAGGGGGCACGTCTTTCGAGAAAGTGGTGCCCGCTTGAATCATGGCGCGGTCACCAACACGCGTCTTGGCATTCTCGATAACACCCGTAGAGAATATCACGCCGTTGCCAATTACGCAGTCGCCTGCAATCTTGGTGCCGTAGCCAAACACACAATCGTTGCCCACCTGCGTATCGTGCGAGATGTGTGCACCCTCCATCAGGAAGTTGTGATTGCCGATAACGGTTTTACAACCCTCGTGAGTGGCGCGGTTGATAACCACGTTTTCGCGAATGGTATTGTCGTTGCCGATGATGAGGAACGACCTTTCGCCCACGAAATTGAAGTCTTGGGGCAGCGCTCCCAATACCGAACATTGATAAACAGTGTTGCCATTGCCCATTCGTGTGCCGTTAAGTATGCTCACGAAGGGGTAGATAACACAGTTGTCGCCTATCTCCACATCGTCTTCTATATAGACGAAGGGGTAAATTTTGCAGTTGTCGCCTATCTTGGCACGTGGCGACACCTCTGCTCTTGAACTTATATCGCTTGACATAATATGAGTTTTTGAGTTGATGAGTTTATGGGCTTGGGAGTTTTTGAGTTGATGAGTTATTTTGAGTTTTTGAGTTTTGAGTTTGTAAGTTTATGAGTTTTTGTGCTGGATGTTGGTAAACAGCCGAGGTGGCGATGTTTGCCTGCGTAAGGTTTAACTTGTAAACGCACCGACAATCAGGTTTGCCTACCCTGCAATCAGAACAATCGCAAATGCCCATGAGGCATTATCGAACTGTTCTATATTCTAATATCCGTCATCTCAAAAGAAGTCATGAACTTACAAACTCAAAACTCACAAACTTAAATTTTCACGTCCCTACTTTCCGCCTCCCAATGCCATGTAGAGGTTTACAACGGCTTGCATCTTGTAGAAGTCGTCTTGAACCTTTGAGAGTTCTACTTGCAGCAGGGTTTGTTGGGCGGTAATCACTTCGAGGTAGCTGCCTCGACTCTCGGTGAGAAGCATCTTGGTATCTTCTACGTTCTGACGAAGCGTAACGATTTGCTTAGCCTCAATCTCGCTTTTTTCGGCCGAAGCGTTGTACAATACCAAGGCGTTGCTCACCTCGTTGCCTGCACTTAGCACCGCTTGTTGCCAAGTATTGTATGCGCGTTCGTATTGTATCTTGGCCACTTTAAGGCCTGCAACGATTTGCCCGCGTTGGAAAATGGGTTGCACCAAACTACCCACAGCCGAAAGCAACAGCTTTGCGGGGTTGGTGATACCCATGCCACCGCTGTTGGTATAACCGCCTTGAGCGCTAAGCGTAAGCGTTGGATAGAAGCGACTACGGGCCGTTTGCACGTTGTAGAAGCATTGCGCAAGACTCATTTCGGCAGCATGCACGTCGGGGCGATTGTTAAGCATCTGCAAGGCAATACCCGTTGAGAAGTTGGTTGGCAAGCTCTGACCTTCGAATTTGCCGCGAGCAATGGTGCCGGCAGCCTGACCCAACAGTAGCGACAGGGCGTTTTCCGACTCGCGCAACTGACGTTTCAGTCCCACCTTTTGTGCCTGAACCGAGTAGTAATTGCTCTCGGCACTCTGCACACCCGTAGAACGAACGTTGCCATATTCCTTTTGCAGCTTCATGGTTTCCCACGTATCCTTAGCCAAAACCTCCATTTCGTCTATCAGTTCCAGCTCCTTATCGAGCATCAGCAACGTGTAATAGAGGTTGGCTACATTTGCCACGAGCCTTGTACGCGTAGCTAACTGATAGTCTTTCATGCCCAACAGGGCCATCTGCGAACTGCGTTTGGCGGAGAGAAGCGTGCCAAAGAGGTCGATGGTCCAACTTGCCGACACGGGCAGCGAGTAGGTTTTAACGGCTGCATTGCCGTCCCACGAACTGATGGTTCCCTGCGGTGTGAAGGCGAACGAGGGCAAGAAGGCCAGTCGGGCCGACTTTAATTGCGCCTCGGCCATCTGTACATTGAGGGCCGCATTAAGCAAGTCGTAGTTGTGTTCGAGTGCCGTGGCGATGTGCGACTGCAATTGTGGGTCGGTAAACACGCTGCGCCAAGGCAGGTTTCCGAAGCTAGCCGTATCGGTAACGGCCAGCGTATCGGTGTCTGAAAGGGGCGAACGAACCACCCCTTTGGCGTTAACCGCGGGGCGTTCGTACTTGCCATAGAGGCTCTTGCAGCCCGTTAGGGCAAGGGCTGCAAGTGCCAGGAGGATGAAATTCTTTATCTTCATTGTTTTGCTTTCACGTCTTTTTCTATCGCCATTTGGCGTGCATACTGTTTCAACTCGCTCTTTACCTCGCGGTTTTCTTCGTCGCCAAACTCCAAGGGACTGAACTTCTCTTGCAGGTGTTGGAAGATAACGAAGAGCGCGGGCACAACAAATATCTGCAAAATCATACCGATGAGCATACCGCCAACGGCTGCCGCACCCAGCGTTTGGTTTCCGTTCTTGCCCACACCGCTAGCAAACATCATGGGTAGAAGACCGATAACCATGGCCAAACCTGTCATCAAGATGGGTCGCAGACGGGAGGCCGCACCCAAGATGGCACTGTACTTGATGGCCATACCCGTGCGTCGGCGTTCCAAAGCGAACTCAACGATAAGGATGGCGTTCTTTGCCAAGAGTCCGATAAGCATAATGAGGGCAATCTGCATGTAAATGTCGTTCTGATGACCAAATAGCTGCGTAAAGATGAACGCACCCGCCAAGCCGAACGGCAACGAAAGGATTACCGACAAGGGAAGCAGATAACTCTCGTATTGAGCCGAGAGAATGAGGTAGACGAACACCAAACAGAGGGCGAAAATAATAGCCGTGGTGTTGGATTGTTCGTGCTCCGAACGCGTCAAACCTGAGAAGTCGTAGCCGTAACCTGTAGGTAAATTCTGCGCAGCAACCTCTTCTATGGCCTTGATAACTTCTCCCGAGGAGTATCCGTCGGCAGGTGTTACGTTGATGTTGATGCTGGTGAAGAGGTTGAAACGTCGCACATTAGAGGGTCCATACACACGTTTGAGCGTGCAATATTCGCTTACGGGCACCATGCCTTGTGCTGTACGCACGTAGATATTGGTGATGTCGCTTGGTTTCATACGACTGGCAACGTCGCCTTGAATCATTACGCGGTAGAGCTTACCAAAGCTATTGAAGTTGGATGCGTACATACCGCCATAGTAACCTTGCAACGTTGAGAGCACCACGCGCGGACTAATGCCACTCTGCTTACACTTGGCCACATCCACGTCTACCAAATATTGCGGGTAGTTGGGGTTGTAAGTGGTCATGGCGTTCATCACTTCAGGGCGTTGGTTCAGCTCCTTCAGATAGTCTTGCGTCACCTTAAAGAAGTGGTCGAGGCTTCCGCCCGTCTTATCCTGCATGGTGAACGTAACACTGTTGGCAAGTCCGTAGCCAGGAATCATCGGCGCACCGAATGCGATGATCTGTGCACCCTTGATGCTGGAAATCTGCTTATAAATGGTGCCAAGAATCATGTTAGAACTGCGAACATCGATAAAGAAACGCATAATGCCGTCGCCCTCCCACAATCCAGCAAGCTTATAGAAGAATCCACCTGTACGTTCTTCAAACGGTTTGAGCTTAAGCACGAACGTGGCTTGGTCGGAACCTTGGCCTGCGATGAAGTTGTAGCCCACAATTTGTTCGCGACTCTGTATCATTGGGTTGTTAGCCAGCATCTCATCCACTTGGTTTACCACCTCTTGTGTGTGCTCTTGGCTGGTGGCTGGTGGCAACGAGATGGTTACGAAGAGCGTTCCCGTGTCTTCGTTAGGCACAAGACCCGTCTTGGTTGTGCTCATAGTGAACACCAAAACCACAACACCCACCAACACGGCGATACCAGTAACGATGCGATGCCTGATGATGTTCTCTACGCCCTTGCGATATTTACCCAACATCTTGTTAAAAGCCACATTGAAGCCCGCATGGAAACGATCTACAAAACTGGTTTTCTTGCCATGCTCGCCATCGGCGTGGGGCTTCAAGAAGATGGCACAAAGCGCGGGCGAAAGGGTAAGGGCGTTGATGGCCGATATGATAATAGACACGGCCATGGTAACACCGAACTCGCGATAGAACGTTCCCGACGTGCCACTGATAAACGATACGGGGATAAACACACAGGCCATAACCAGCGTAATGGAGATAATGGCACCCGAAATCTCGTTCATGGCATCGATGGCAGCCACCTTCGAACTCTTATAACCCATGTCTAGCTTGGCGTGCACAGCCTCAACCACCACAATGGCATCGTCTACCACAATGGCAATGGCCAGCAACAAGGCCGAGAGCGTTAGCAAGTTGATGGAGAAACCGAACATCCACAAGAAGAGGAACGTACCAATGAGCGACACGGGCACGGCAATAAGCGGGATGAGCGTTGAGCGGAAGTCTTGCAAGAAGACGTAAACCACAAGGAACACCAGCACAAAGGTAATGATCAAGGTCATTACCACCTCTTCGATTGCGGCGAAAAGGAACTCGGTAACGTCGTAGTTTATCTTATATTCAAGCCCAGGAGGGAAGGTTTTAGATTGCTCTTCAAGCACCTTCTTCACGTCTTGTGCAATCTGTGTGGCGTTAGAACCGGCAATCTGTTGTACCATACCCATCGCCGAGGGATGGCCGTTGTTCTTCATCATTACAGAATAACCCAGCGCACCCAGCTCTATCTTAGCCACGTCTTTTAGGTAAAGCGTCTGGCCTTGGGTATTGTTGCTGATGATGATGTTGCCGTATTCTTCGGGCGTTTTAAGCCTTCCCTTATAGCGCATCACGTATTCGAAAGCCACATTGCTTTGCTCGCCAAACGAGCCAGGTGCTGCCTGAATGTTCTGTTCGGCAAGTGCGGCAGCCACGTCGCTAGGCATCAGCCCGTATTGTTTCATCTTGTCGGGCTGCAACCATATACGCATAGAGTACGTACCGGAGCTAAACGACTGCACATTACCCACTCCCTGCACACGTTTGATGGCTGGTTGGATGTTGATTTCGTTGAAATTGGTGATGAACTTTTCGTCGTAACGGCCGTCGGAAGACGTGATGGTATACATCACAACGTTACTCGTCTGCCGTTTCGAGGTGGTAACACCCACCTGCGTAACCTCTGCGGGCAGCAGCGCTTGTGCCTGCGACACGCGGTTTTGCACGTTCACGGCAGCCATGTCGGCGTTAACGCCCTGCTTAAAGTAAATGGTTATCATGGCCGTACCGTCGTTTGTGGCAGTACTCTCCATGTAGGTCATGTTCTCTACACCGTTAATGCTCTCTTCAAGAGGTACCACCACGGAGTTAAGGACCGTTTGGGCATCGGCTCCCTGATAAAAAGCCATCACCGAAATGGTGGGTGGGGCAATGTCGGGATACTGCGCAATGGGCAGCGACACGATGCCGATTAAACCCAGCAACACAAGAAACACGGAGATAACCGTGGAGAGTACTGGGCGTTGTATGAATCTTGTAAATGTCATATTCTAGTCTTTGAGTTCGAAAGTTCTTGAGCTTTCTAGTTCTTGATGTTGAGTACAAGGACAGGCGACACCTTATTAAATAAGAAGCCCTACCCCATTTTTAAGGTCTAGTTTATATCGTGAGCATCTGTTCAAAGTGATGATGCCTATTCGCGTTTCTGAGTTTTTGATATTTCGAGATGTGGTTATGACAAGCGCAACAAATCACGATGTGCATGCGTTTAACCTGCCATAGGTGTCAAGAAAGGCACAAACCAAGTTCAAAAGTTCATTAACGCAAAACCAACAAAACTAAAAAACAAAACCTTATCAACTCTAAAACTTAAAAGCTAAGCGTCTTAAAAACTATTGTTCTACTTCTTCATCATGTCGATAAAACCCTTTGCGCTATTCTGGTTCTTGCCCAGCTTAGCCGCATCCGACACCTTTTTCAGATATTGCTCCTCTGTAATCGGTACAATCTGCATGGTGTCTGTAAGCGTGGTAAGTCCGCGAGTAACAATCTTATCGCCTGCTTTCAACCCGCCAGTAACCACATAATTGTTACCATCGTTTTGTGGATCGACGGTAATCTCTGTGTATCTCACGCGGTTTTCTTCACCCACCTTATACACAAATACCTTATCTTGTATCTCGGTAGTTGCGCTTTGGGGGATAACCAGACTATTATTGTTAACTCGAGGCACAATGATCGTGCCCGAAGCACCACTCTTTAGCAGGTGTTCGGGGTTGGGGAAGCGAGCGATAAGCGAAACGGCACCCGTTGCTTGGTTGATAACGCCACTCATCTTCACCACCTTACCTGGATGTTGGTACACCGTTCCATCGGCCAATTGCAACTTCACTTCGGGATAGTCGCTAATGGCAGCGTGTGTTCCTCCTGCTTGTTTCGACATGTTTAGCACGTCTTTCTCGTTCACGGAGAAGTACACCTCGATGGTAGAAGCGTTCGAAACGGTCGTGAGCGGTTCAACGCTTTGTGCGCTAACCAGTGCTCCCACCTTATAGGGCAAGCTGCCCACGATGCCGTTGGCAGGACTTTTCACGAAGCAAAAGCCCAACATGTCTTTTGCCGAAGACAACGAAGCCTGTGCTTGTGCCACTGTGGCGCGAGCGTTTTCGTATGCGTTTTGTGAAGTTTGCAGTTCGTAAGCGCCGATAACGTTACGTTCAAAAAGCTTCTTACTGTTATCGAAAGTAAGCTTGGTGGTGTTAAGTTGCACCTTAGCCGAATTCAGTGCGGCCTGCGCTTGGCGCACTTGTGCCTGGTAAGTGGTGTTATCAATGACGAAGAGCAACTGCCCAGCCTTCACCACTTGACCCTCTTGTACGCAAAGCTTGGTGATGAAGCCCGACACTTTGGGCCTTATCTCCACGTCTTGTTCACCCTTGATGGAAGCGGGATAGGTGGTTTGCGTCTCCGACCCTTGCGTACCTACCGTCATTACGGGATATTCATTGTCGCCCATTTTCATGTCACCCCTGCCGCCACATGCAGCCAAAAGGGCGGCAAAGGCCACCAACATTAACCATTTCTTTTGTTTCATACCTTATTTATCTAAACTATTTATTGCTGTATTCGACCAATTTGTTATCCTAATTAGAAAAACTCAACGCGCCGGTTAAGTTTTTTCGTTGCAAAGGTACGAAGAAATATCGTTCGTTGTCAGAATACTTCAACGCTTTTAATATTTATTAATACGACTTGCGCGAGGTGCTGTGTGCGAGCACTTTAATTGGTAGACAAGTATCTGGAAGAACAACGGAGCAAGCACAAAATGCGGTGAACAAATGAACACAAAAACGAATGTAAGCGAAGAGCTATTGAGCAATGACTAAATAAGGGTAGGCTGAAGCGGGCATTTGTTGCTATTGGCGAACGGACGTTTGCTCTATATCACTATGAACATGGGATAATCAACAACCCCCAAACAACCTACATACAGACGGGATTAGTTTTACTTATCATTACATAGCAGTTGGTGTAGATACGTGTTTTTCATGTTAGCCTTGTCCAAAACACACCTGTTTAAAACCACAAACAACACAAAACGGTCTAGGCATAGGCGAGAAAACCTTGCGCTAACTACCACGTAGCAGTTAGCCAAGAAGCATAATCCGCCCCCTTAAAGAGCAACTCACACCATCTCTTCTATGGCATTTTCAACAACAACACGTCTGCTTTCGAAAGCCCCAAAATAAGCCTTTGCAATGCATTTATTGGTAAGGCATCACCCTATTGCTATTCTGGAGAGTTGGTCCACATAAGATGGAACGCTGCTCCATTTCATCTGGAACATTGCTCCATATCATCTGGAACACAGTTCCAGCATACATGTAACAACCGAAATATTCATCTACTATCTATCAACGACATAACCTATCGACTTCAAAAGGTAAAAGACGAAAAGGCGAAAGATGGCATACCTGCCCTTAAATACGCTTCCATTTAACTCTTATATCTTTTTATACATTGATTTTTTCACCTTTCCATCCTTTCACCCTTTCACCTTTTCACCTTCTCACCTTTTCACTTCTTCACCCTTTCCACCTCTTCACCTTTTCATTTTTTCACTTCTTCACCTTCTCACCTTTTCACTTCTTCACCTTTTCACCCTTTCATCTTTTCCTACTCTACCACAATAAACTCGATATCCACGATGCCCTTTGGCGCAACGCGCGTATTGACTGTTCGGCTTCTTCTAAGCGTTTTCGGCATCAACGGACTATAACCGAGCACGTGATACATACGCTCCGTTTGGTTCTTGGTAAAGGTGTGGCCCAAGCTTAGGGCATAATCCATGATGTTGTTAGAAGTGAACGTTTTGCCATCGCTTCCCGTTCGCTTTAATAATTCGTTGAGATCCGCATTATGAGCATTGTGCGTTTTAACGTACTCTGTCAAGAAATTGTCGTATGCCACCTTATTATATGTTGGCGTGTCTTTACAATAATCGGTATCTTTAAAACCATCTAGATATTCCCCATTCTCTTCTCCAAACACGTGGAAAAGTCCCAAATAATGTCCCAGTTCGTGTGCAAGCGTGACATTGAAGTCGGCAGAGTGGATCGTAAAAGTACGCAAGTTGGGCCAATCGTTATAACGGTTTGACTCTTGGTTAACATACTTGCTGTTCACCGACACGCAGAAAGGGGTTGTCAAATTCTCCAAGGTTAGATAGTTGCTATTAGCCACCACCAATCCCTCCAACTCATGATTGCCCTTTGAAGACACGGCCATGTGGCTCACGCCGAGCGTCGTTGCATTCTCTTTAGGCTGCTTGAAATGGTACACGTACACGTTAATATACTTGTTTGGGTCCCACATATATTGCTTAAATTTGCCAGTCTTGTCGTTCATCAGCACGTAAGGATCGATGGGATACTCGTTCTTTCCAAGCTTGATATATTCCACACCAGGAGCGTCGAGCCGCTTTCCTGCATCGGCGGTTGATGCAAGCGTAAAGGCAATATTTGTGCTTTCACCCCCACTGTAAGTGCCACGATACAACTCATTGACGTTATTAAGCACCTGCCTTAGTCGGTTGGCTGGCACTTTCTGCGTAGCGTCGTTCTCATCGGCATAGAAAACATGGAACACAACAGGCAATATACTTACAACCGTAGGATCTATGGGCTCGGGGCCAGGGGAGGTTCTAAGTTCATCCTTACTACAAGCAGCCAGCAACACGAGCGCTGCGACCACCATAAAAAGTGAAGACAAATACTGTTTCATTACATTGTAAATATTTAGATTAGACGAGACGCCAACCTGCTTTACAGGCAAGAAGAGATACATTGCGCCACTACAAAAATACGACAAAAGAGCGATAAATTCATCTCCCACACGAAAAAACAGCAATAAAATTTTGCCATTAACAATTTATTGCCTACCTTTGCACTCGCTTTTAAGGCAACTTAAAGGCTATGTTCGGGATTTAGCGCAGTTGGTAGCGCACACGTCTGGGGGGCGCGAGGTCGCTGGTTCGAGTCCAGTAATCCCGACAGAAGAAAAGGAGTTACAACCACAAGGTTGGCAACTCCTTTTTTTTGTTGGCACGGTTCTCTATTTCCAAAAACCACATCTTGAACACTGTTATTCGCATTACTGAATATTGAAATACCAAGCAAATAACACTTTGTAGGCTTTTTTGTTGTCAGTTATTTACTTTTTATTTAAATTTGTTGGCGAATAACAACTGCTTACCTTGCTATGTGTTGTGCGCCACAGGGCAGTCTACTATTAACTATTACTCGACTGCTTAATCCGAATAATGTTTTCCTTGTGGCTTGAGTGGGCATGTTTTTCACCCCCACGCGAGTGACGCGGCCTAGGTCATTAATGACAGAAGGTGCAGCCCAACGATGCACAAATGGAAGAAAAAGAGAATAAAAAGACGAGGATCGAACCCTGTTAGAGCAGGCTATCCCTGCATTATTTAGTTCCTCGACAAAACCTAAATTGACACTTACTATATAATTAATCTTTAAACATGACAGAAATGAACGAAAAGCTGAAAAAGTCGCACGCCTTTTGGCGAATGTGCCTAACCGCATTAATATGGATGCTGGCCAGCACACTTTATGCGCAAAACATCACGGTAAAGGGAACCGTGAAAGACCCGACGGGCGAACCCGTTATCGGCGCTTCGGTAACGGTGCAAGGCACACGAACGGGTACTGTTACCAACATTGATGGAAATTATTCTATCGAATGTTCGCCACAGTCAACGCTCGTGTTCTCGTATCTGGGTTTCAAAGCCAAGAGCGTTGCCGTTAACGGACGCCAACAGGTGGACGTGGACTTTGAAGACGATGCCACCGCACTGAACGAAGTGGTGGTGACGGCTCTGGGTATCAAACGCCAAACCAAAGCTCTGGGATACGCCGTAACCGAACTGAAGAGCGACGAACTGGAACGCGCCAACACCGTTTCGCCCGTAACCGCACTTCAAGGAAAGGTGGCTGGTGTGGAGATTAGCCAGTCAGACGGTGGTATGTTCGGCTCTACCAAGATACAGATAAGAGGTGCATCCACGCTGAACGCCAACAACCAACCCATCTTCGTGGTAGACGGCGTGATACTAGACAATGCCACAAGCCGTTCGGGCGACGCCGACTGGAATAGCAACATCAACGACTATGGTAACCAACTGAAAAACCTCAACCCCGACGATTTCGAGAGCGTGAGCGTACTAAAAGGTGCTGCTGCAACGGCCTTGTATGGTTCGCGTGGTTTGAATGGTGCCGTGGTTATTACCACCAAGAGCGGTAAAGCAGGTAAAGGGGTAAGCGTACGTTTCTCGCAAACCGTGGGTTTGGAAACGGTTTATCGCTCGCCCGACTTGCAGAACAAGTATCTTGTGGGCGCGTTCCCTGGCGGAGTGGGGTACGACGAGTACTATACGAAGACAGGTAACACGTGGGGAGACAACATGTCGTCGTTTGCAAGAAACTCAAAAGGCGACTATTCGTTTATCGAACAATATGATAATGGTCTTGCTTGGGGGCCTGAAATATCGTGGGCCGAAGGCAAGCAGTTTGAGCAATACGACGGTACCATGGGTCCTGCCCGCATCTTTAAGAACAATTATAAGGATGCCTACGATACTGGCTTTAACACCAATACCAACATATCGTTGCAAGGTGGAAACGACCGAACGCAATTCTACGCCTCGGCTTCTTACAAGTATAATAAGGGCACAACGCCACGTAACACCTTCAATCGTTTCTCTTTCCTAGGTAAGGCTTCTCAGAAGGTGGGCGACATCATGACCGTAGATTTCAGCGTAAACTTCACCCAATCGCAGCCACGAAACGCTCCTTTGAACATCGGCGAATACTTTGCAAAGGGCACTTTCCCCCGCGAATACGACGTTAACCGCTATCGCCACCTGTACAAAGGCGAACATGGCGGATTGGCCGACGGAAAATATGGCGACCAATATCGTTCCGTTCCTGGTAGGGGGCTATGGTGGAGCATTTACGAAAACGACTATCGGCAGACCGAAACGGTGTTCCGCCCAGTGCTCAACCTCAACGTTCAAGCTTTACCTTGGCTGCAATTGTCGGCTGGAGGCTCGCTCAACTACTATGCCGTTAGTGGCGAATATAAAGAACCTGGCAGTGGTTATGCCAACGAAGGAGGAAGTTATTCCCTGTCGCATACCCAAACCACGCAAGAAAACTTTTATGTTGGAGCCAACGTTAACTATCAAATCAACGACGATTGGGAGGTGCATGGATTCTTGCGCGAGGAGTATTTCAACCAATACGCACAGCTACATTCGGAAAAAACTAACGGTGGATTGATTGTACCTAACCAGTATTTCATCAAGAACTCTAAGCTTCAGCCCGACGTTGATACCTATAAGTTCAACACCAAGCGCATCGTTTCTACCATCTTTATGGTGGGTACAAGCTGGAAGAACCAACTGTTCCTCGACGTAACAGGCCGTAACGACTGGTCGTCGTCGCTTGTATATAGCTACGGCAGGGGTAACTTCTCGTACTTCTATCCCTCAGTTTCTGGTTCGTGGATTATCACCGAAAGCTTTAAAGACAAGCTTCCCAAGTGGATTAGTTTTGCCAAAGTGCGCGGTTCGTGGGCACAAGTGGGCAACGACACATCACCCTATTACATCAACTCGGGCTACGAAATTGCCACCTATCAACGTGGCGACAAGAAGGTGTATGGCATGAAAATACCCGACAACATGAAGAGTACCGACTTGAAACCCGAACGTAAGAACGCGTGGGAAGTGGGTCTCGACTGGCGTTTCCTTGACAGTAGAATTGGCTTAGACTTCACTTATTACAAGGAAAACACACGCGACCAAATCATGACCATTGATGTACCCAGACCCTCGGGCGTAAGACAAAAGCTCATCAATGCCGGTAACATACAAAACTCGGGTATAGAAATAGCCCTTAATACCACGCCATATAAACGCGGCGATTGGCAATGGGACCTTAACCTAACCTACACCCGCAACCGCAATAAGATTGTGGAGCTAAGTCCCGATGTTGCCTCGTACATCAACTTGGATGGTGCGGCCACCTATGGCAACTACCGTATCGCATCCGTTGCCAAAGTAGGATCAGACTATGGTATGCTTATGTCCGACTCGTGGATTAAGACCGACGAGAAGACAGGCAAGCCCATCATCGGTTACAGCAACAACTATCGTACGGTTTATTACAAGCGTGGCGGAACGGTTAAAGAAGTGGGCTCCATGTTGCCCGACTTCCTTGGCACGGTCAACACCACCCTACGCTGGAAAGACCTCAGCCTGTATGTGCTCTTCGATGCACGCTTTGGCGGTTACGTGGCTTCGTACAACTCGCGCTACTCCACAGCATACGGATTCTCGGGCGCATCCGAGAACTATCGTAAGGGTATGACTTGGACCAGCCGATACGACAACGCAAAGGACAAAACCTTTACCGATGGATTTATTCCTGATGCCATTTTCGACAAAGGAACTGTTGTAACTGCCCCCGATGGCACACAACACGATGTTAGTGGCATGACTTATCAACAGGCTTACGAAAAAGGCTATGTAGAACCTGCACACATGCAAAGCCACGGTTACTTTAAGAACAGTTGGGGCCAAGGCGTTATCAACGACGACTGGTTTAAGAAACTAAACTACATTGCCTTGCGCGAAGTAACCTTATCTTATAACGTTCCGCGCAGACTTTGCGGATACATCGGAGCCAAAAGCTTAGCATTGAACCTCACGGGTCGCAACATAGCCTACCTGCTTAACACCGCACCCAACCACGAAAACCCCGAATCGGTTCGTGGAACAGGAGCCGCACAGTTCCGTATGCGTTCGTTCATGCCTTACACGGCTAGTTATCTCTTCACCCTAAACGCCACTTTCTAAACGCATTGTCATCATGAAACAGAATATTTTCAACTTCAAATCCCTAGCTATGGGGCTCTGTACGGCATGCTTGGCCCTAACAATGGGATGCAGCGAAAGCGATTATGCCGACATCAACACCGACCCATCGAAGGTTACAAAGGGCGATCCCATCTTCCTCTTCACGCAAGCGCAGGTGGAATATCAGCCTTTCGACTACCTGTTGTGGTTCTACGATGGAGCCTACACCTCAAAGTTTGTGCAGGCATATACGCCCGCAGCTAGTTTCAACGACCTCTTTAACAAGATGGCCGAATTAGGTGGCGTGGGTTCGCAGAGCATCCGCGTTAAGCTTTACGAAAACGAAATAAACAGCGTTCTCGCAACTATGCCTGCCGATAAGGCAGCGCAATACACGCACCTGTCGGCTATGGCCAACGCCTTATCTGTGTATATGGCGCTCTTCGACACCGATCTCTTCGGCTCTAGACCCTACTCTGAGGCCGCAAGAGCAAGGCTTGATGGTACGCTTACTCCCAAATACGACAGTCAGCCGCAGCTTTTCGACCAATGGCTGAAAGAATTGGATACTGACTTAGAAAAGCTGAAGGTTACCACCACGCAGATAACCGTCGGCAACAGCGACCTTGCTTACGACGGCGATGCGGCTAAGTGGGTGAAGTTCATCAACGGCATCAAACTTAAAATTGCCGTGCGCATGCTGCATCAAGATAAGGCACGAGCCATAAAAATTGCCGAAGAGGTGGGTGCAGACAACGCCAACGTGATGCAAAGTATCACCGACGACTATGTGTATAACAAGGGTACGGGTGGCGATGGAGGCAACAACACCTATGGAACAGACAATAGCGTGAACCTAGGCGTGAGCAGCAAAAACGTTATCGACTTTATGCGCCGCAACAAAGACCCACGTATGCTCGTGATGTTTACCAAGAACGACTTCAACTCGGAGGTGATTCAGGCCTTCTTCGATGCGCAAGCTAGGGGCGATAAAGACTGCGCCGTTCCTAAGTATATTCTCGACCAAGTGAACTATACCACTGATGCGAAGGGACATAAGCATTTTGCTAGCTGGAAAGGCGACGGCGAACCATGGGTGCGCTATCATGGTTTGCCCATCGGTATAAAACTTTCTGACGACGCACAATATACCGGCGACAACAACTACTTTGTGGCTACACGATGGAAAGTAACCGATGGAGACAAGTCGAAAACCTACTCGCCACTATCGTATTTCAATGAAGAGCTAGTGCGCGGACGTGTAGACTACACCTTCCCCACAGCTCCCAAAGGTAAGGTGGTGCAAGACGTGGAAGACAATCCGTTGTACGAAATGACGCTCTCTACGGCCGAAATGAACCTCTACTTGGCAGAGTTTAAGCTGTTGGGAGCTAACTTGCCACGCACGGCAGCCGATTATTTCAAGGCTGGCGTTGAGGCTTCGGCACAGGCTTACAACCGTATGGCCACGCTTAACAAAATTCCTTATTACGATAAGGCGCATTGCAACGACCCACTAGACAAGCCCGTTACATACGAAGCCGATGCGATCAAGGCCATGATGGCCAATGCCGACTATCAGCTTACGGGCGATCGCGACGCCGACTTGGAGAAGGTGTACATCCAACTCTACCTACACTTCTACTATCAGCCACTCGAACAATTCGTAACCGTTCGTCGTTCGGGTGTGCCAAAGGTGGGTAGTACGCTCATTCCATGGGTGGCTTTGAAGCCCAGCAAGGATATTCCGCGCCGCTTCTATATCGCTCAACCCGAGCCATCCGATAAGATGAGGGCTATCATTGAGGCAGCCATGCACGAACAAGGATTTAGCTTTACCGACGGACAAAATCCCGAAGTGCTTAACGCCGAAAGAGTGTGGTACGACAAGGGAGCACCTAACTATGGCGAAGGACCAAATTATTAATGTAAGTAAACAAGTTAACAAGTAGACGAGTTAACAAGCGGATGCGTTAACAAGTAAACGAGTTAACAAGTGGACAAGTAAATAACTGAATCGGTTGACGAGTTGAAGAATGAACTGGTTGACAAGTCGATAAGTTAACAAGGCCACTTACTAACAAACTTACAATTACATTTTAGATAAAGGGGGCACCATACTGTGGTGCCCCCTTTTTTATTAACTGCCTTAAATGCCTATCTTGCTCGCCCATATTGTTACGTAAGTTCGGGATAAGATACCATGCCTTTTGAACAAAACTAGGTAGGTAAAGACATGGCGATCTCGCTAACTACCGCGTAGCGGTTGGTCATTTAGGGACAAACATCATTCAACAACTTTATTTAAACATGCCTATTAGCGGCCCGTATTGCATGAACTACCGCGTAGCGGTTGGCCATTTAGGGACGAACATCATTCAACAACTTTATTTAAACATGCCTATTAGAGGCCCGTATTGCATGAACTACCGCGTAGCGGTTGGTCCGTTGGTAGGGCAGGGTTGCGAACGAAGTGAGCTACCCTGCCTTGCAGATGGAATAATAAAACTAGGCCGAAGGTCTTGGTCTTTTTACGTTTACCACATCTGTTATCTAGTCGATAGACGGATACGAAGGCAAATGCGATTGATGAGGAACATTGTTTTTCGCCATTCGCTTTCCATAAGCAGATTGTTCAAACGTAAAAAGACCAAGACCTTCGGCCTAGCTTTGTTCACCTACAACTTAGGCAGGGTAGGTCGCCGCTGCTCCCAACCCTGCCCTATTAACGGACCAACCGCTACGCGGTAGTTGGCATAACGAGTCTCTCTTATCACGAACCTGCGCACTGTTTGTAAATATTTTGTACTAGATTTTAACATCGTGAGTGCCTGTCTAATTCACAAACGCGCCATCCGACTTGCATTTAGCCGATTCTCGCGAAAGAGCCGTAATCGACTGATATCCTTCCGCTTACACAATCCTAACAGACAAAACGAGAGGTTTTAAAGGGCATTTAAACATGTTTATTACTAGTTGTGAGCATTCCAGGCATAAATTTTAAGTTGGCGATTTCTCGTCTCATGCTTTCTGTTTTGTAAGGTCCAATTTGACGTTTTTCCACTTCTTTCCTTGCGTTTTAAGGTAAAACGGCGTGTTATCGTTAAGATGCAACCTTGTTCCATATAAGCTGGAACAAGGTTCCAGATGATATGGAACGTTATTCCAACTTATCTGGAACAGGTGTCCCGCTTATAAAAAACACGGCAACCAGCCTATTAATACGCTACAAACGACAATGTCGTAGCGTTCGTTAGTTTGTAAAATTGGAGGCGCGAGAATAACGTTGCCTTGTCGTTTGGTGAAATCGGGAGTTGATAAAACATGCGCGACGGTGGGTGGAATTTGGTGTGGCGAGGTAGAAAAAGAAAGTCGTGAAGATATGTTTTTACCACTTTTCGCAGAACAACTCTTCTAGAATAGGACAGAAAAACAACATCTGTTTGTAAAGATTAATTACCACATTTAACGCCATCAGAGAACTAAGGGCCAATTGAATTTGTATATACGGTTTGGCCCACGTTGTTGAATCTCCGCTTGAAGAGCGTCCTATTCACCACGTATTGACGCATCCTTCATAGCTTTTGCATTGCTATCATCTCACATTCAAAACCCGTTTACACCTTATTATATGCCAGTTTGGGATAAGACGCCATACGTTTTAGAGCATGGCAAAGGCGTAAGCGGAAACTATTATGCTAATCGCCATACGGCTGCTGGCGCTTCGCTGTATTTGTAGGCGAACTATTATGAATTACGTAAATTGAGGATAAAAACGATGCTTTTTGAACAAGATTAGATAAGAACAAATGGTTATCCCACCAAATACCACGTTGCGGGTGGCCCGTTGTTGGGCAGGGGTACTATCGAAGTGAGCTGTCTTACCTTGCAGGTGCACATAAAACGACATGAAAGAGACAATCCCAAATAAGATATTTTATTATATCGATGCAAATAATTAGATATTTATAGAATTTTATCAATTCAAATGTGTCTACGCAGAAAATCTTTAATAAATTTGCACCCGCTACCTGAATTTATTTCGTATATATAAACTTTTTGACAAATATAGATATGAAAAGATTTATCTCCAGAAAGCAAGAGATGCGACTTGGTCATCTTTTGCGAAGCACCACATTCTTATGTGGCATGATGCTTCTACCTTCGCCCATGGTGGGAGCACCCAAAAGCAATATTCAACAAACACAGTCTACCGAACAAATCAAGGGTTCGATAACCAGCGACACTGGCGAACCATTGACTGGTGTAACAGTGAAAGTAGCAGGCGGACAAGGAACCATTACCGATATCGATGGTAACTTTTCTGTTAATGCCACACCTGGCACCATGCTTACATTCTCTTACACGGGCTTCAAAACCCAAACGGCTAAGGCACAAAACGGGATGCGCATTGTGCTAGAAAGCGATGTAAGCAATTTAAATGAAGTTGTTGTGGTGGGTTATGGCACACAAAAGAAAGCCAACTTAACGGGAGCAGTGGCCTCGGTGAATGGTGCCGTGCTAGAGAATCGCCCAATAAGCAACATCGGACAAGGATTGCAAGGCGTGGTTCCTAACCTCAACGTTACAATGGGTAGAGGTGGCGCGCCCGGTGCAAGTTCCTCGTTTAATGTTCGCGGAACGACTTCGCTCAATGGCGGCGAGCCTCTTGTATTGGTAGACAACGTGCAAATGGACCCCAACCTAGTGAATCCAGACGACATTGAATCTATCTCCGTGCTAAAAGATGCTGCTTCTGCAGCCATCTACGGTGCCCGTGCAGCCTATGGCGTAATCCTCATTACAACCAAGAAAGGAAAGCTAAACGCACGCCCAACGGTTCAGTTCTCGGCTTCGGGATATTGGCAAAAGCCCGCCGTTGAAATGCATAATGTGAGTTCGCTGGACTATCTCAAAATGATTGACATTGCCTATCAAAACAGCGGTGGTAGCGGTCACTACTTCAACCCCTTAGTATATAGCTATGCCGAGAAGTATGCTAATGGCACTTATGACAAGCCCGTGTTCTTTGACAGCAGCTACAGCACCTCTAAATATGGCTACTGCGGAAACACCGATTGGTGGGATGAGCTGTACAAAACCTCTTTCTCGCAGATTTATAATGCCAGCATTAGCGGTGGAAGCAAAAAGACGAGTTACTACGTTTCGCTGGGTGCCAACAACCAAGGAGGTATCTTAAAAGCCACAGACGAAAAGTACAACAAGTATAATGCAAACATCAATATAACTTCAGAGGTAACGCCTTGGATGGAAGTTTCTGCCAAGATTGCACATACCTATACAACGGAGATACACCCAACAGGCGGTACAACAGCAATGAATTCCACACCATATTCGGGAATATCGGCTTATAGCGGTATGATGAAGTCGGACCTTAGCCCACTGATGCCCGTGAAACATCCTGACGGACACTATGCAGGACAAGGAAACTTTACCAACCCCGTTGCTATTCAGGCACAAGGAGGAAATGCTCACTATCGCCAAAACGACCTGTGGATGACAGGAGCCGTAAAGCTAACCCCCATTAAGGGACTTATCATTAATGCCGATTACACTTGGAACTTCTATGGCCTCTCATCAACGCAACATGTGCGCAACTTCTACGACTACACTGCCGTTCCGGGTACAGAGAACTATTACCCCTGGACAAACCCAAGCAGCGTAACCAAAGCCAACAATGACGACTACTACTCTTCGTTTAATGCTTTCGCCGAATATTCGTTGGCATTGGCCGAAAATAGCCATAACTTCAAGTTCATGGTGGGCTACAACCAAGAGAAAAAACGCACGCAGTATTACTATGCAGGAAGAAAAGACCTGATTAATCCAGACAACCCTGCCATCAATCAAGCTACTGGCGA
The DNA here is from genome assembly GCF_000378085.1 of Hoylesella loescheii DSM 19665 = JCM 12249 = ATCC 15930. Lineage (GTDB taxonomy): Bacteria > Bacteroidota > Bacteroidia > Bacteroidales > Bacteroidaceae > Prevotella > Prevotella loescheii. Next base: position 266,591 of record NZ_KB899212.1, on the reverse strand, counting down.
CATGGCCATCGATGGCAACATGGGCCAATGGGCGGTAAATGGAACTTTTGCCCGCATCAACTACGACTACAAAGGACGCTATCTTCTCGAATTGAATGGACGCTATGACGGCTCTTCGAAGTTCAAAAAAGGCTATCGTTATCAGTTCTTCCCATCCGTTTCACTTGCTTGGCGCGTATCGGAAGAGAAATTCTTCGAAAGCATGAAGACATGGTGGGACAACCTGAAACTACGCGCCTCTTACGGTTCGCTAGGTAATCAGGTTGTAAGCGGCAACTTCCCCTACCTGGCCACCTATGGCATAAACAGCAAATATGGCGCATTGTTGGGTGGCAAGCTCCCCGTAGCCATTACCGCACCTGGCCTTGTTAGCCCTTCTTTCACATGGGAGACCGTTGACCAAATCGACTTAGGACTTGATGCAAGCTTCCTTCGCAACCGTCTGAATGTGTCTTTCGACTGGTATCGCCGTAACACCAAAGACATGCTTGTAGACGGCGAAGTGCTACCTGCTGTACTGGGCGCAAAGGTTCCAAGAATGAATGCCGCCGACTTAAAGACCTTGGGTTGGGAGTTGTCGCTAGAATGGAACGACCGTCTGCCCTTTGGCTTGTCTTATCACGTCAAGGGTGTGCTTTCTGATTACCAATCAACCATCACCAAGTTTAATAACCCCACTGGGCTTATCAGCCAATACTATGTAGGACACAAATTGAATGAGATATGGGGATATGTATCTAACGGACTCTTCCAAAGCGACGAAGAAGCTGCCGCTCACGCCAATCAGTCTTATCTCTATGGCGGTAAATGGGGTGCAGGCGATGTACGCTATGAAGACCTGAATGGTGATAAAAAGATCGATATTGGCGACAACACCTTGGCTAATCCTGGCGATAGAAAAGTGATTGGAAACAGCACGCCACGCTTTGCCTATGGTATCACAGCTGGATGCGAATATAAAGGCTTCGACTTTGAAATGTTCTGGCAAGGTATAGGCAAGCGCGATTGGTTCCCTGGCTCAGGTTCTGCAGCCTATTGGGGATTTACCAACGAGTGGCAGACTCCGTTAACAACCTCTCTCGACTATTGGACAACAGAAAACCGAAACGCGTTCTTCCCCAAACTGGGATGGTCTAATGGCGGTAACCGCGCTATAAGCTCGCGCTATTTGCAAAACGCCAGCTATTGCCGCCTCAAGAACGTAACGCTAGGTTATTCACTACCCAAAGCAATACTCGATAAAGTTGGCGTCTCGCGCCTCAGAGTGTACATCACAGGCGAAAACCTCTTCACATTTACTCCACTTATCAAGGCATTCGACCCAGAAACCTTAGACAACATGACCTACCCCATCAACAAGAAGATTGCAGTAGGTATGAATTTAACTTTCTGATGTGTCACTTTATAAATAACAATGATTATGAAATTAAGAAATTATATCGCGCTATCATTATTTGCAGGAATGACAGCAGCGTGCGATTATACAGACTTATCACCACTTGATTCTTTCACGGATCAAACCTACTGGACCTCGACCAACGACCTAAAGCTTTATGCCAATGGCCTTTATGGCGTGTTGAGTAGTCCATCTGCAACGCTCGACAACGTGAGCGACAACTTTGTAACGTCCAACTACAGCTCTTATCTCTTTGACGAGATGACCGTTCCCACAGAAGCTTCGGCAGGAAACGGATGGTATTGGAACGACATACGCGCTTGTAACTACTTCATGAAGCGCTACTCAAAAGTAGCTGGCAACCAAAACGAAATCAACAAGTATGTGGCTGAAGTAAGGTTCTTCCGTGGCTTGCATTATTTCAACAAGATCAAGATGTTTGGAAACGTTCCTTACTATGATGAAGATTTGCAAACGGATAATAAGGAACAGCTTTATAAAGGGCGCGACCCACGCGACTTGGTACTTGGTAAGGTGATTGACGACTTCTTGTTTGCCATCAAATGGCTACCCGAGAAATCACAGTCTGAGTCTGGCCGCCTCAATAAAGAAGCGGCACGAACTCAGCTAGCACGCATTTATCTCCATTTTGGAACTTACAAAAAGTACCACAAAGAAGCTGCCACAGGAGAACTGTCGGCTGATGCGCTATTGAAAGCGGCCGTACTGCAAACCGACACGCTGATGAATGCTGGGACATTCGACATTGTGAAAGGTACAGATGCAGGTTGCGACCAGCTCCACTTCCCTAATTACCCACTTTCTTACTCAAACCAGTTCACACAAGAAGACCTTTCTACCAACAAAGAATGTATCCTAGCAAGATTTTATGTGACAGGTGTGCTCACGCACGAACTAGGTAGACAAGTGCAAAACGGAGGTATGGGCTTATCAAAAGACTTTGTAGAATCTTTCTTGATGAAAGATGGTACTCCTATTTATAATAGTGGCTCAGGTTATGTTGGCGACAACGACCTTGAAGAAGAACTTACCAACCGCGACCCTCGTCTCTATCAAATCGTAGATAACAACCACAAACCCTACTATGTTAGAAATGGTGTACGAGACCTTAACGAAGCAGCAAACCGAGTGGGGGCTAGCAAAAGCGTAACAGGTTATGATTGCGTGAAGTTCCATCATGCAAACACCACGCAACAAGAGGCGCGCAGCTCTTCATTCGACTGGTTTGTATATCGCTATGCCGAGGTGCTGCTCATCAATGCAGAAGCCCATGCAGAACTGGGTACTTGCACACAAGAAGTACTCGATAAGACCATTAATAAGCTGCGCGACCGCGTTGACATGCCGCATCTCACAACCACACCCGTTACCGATGCCAAGCCCATTAATTATGGTTACACGCTATCCAACCTCATCTATGAGATACGACGCGAACGCCGCATCGAGCTTATTGCAGAAGGTTTCAGGCTCGACGACCTAAAACGTTGGAATGCCATGAAACTGATGGAGAACCCCAAAACGATGTTCGGCATCAGAATTACGCCAAAATCTATCAGCGGCTTCCCCGAAGGAACATTCGACAGCAAAACAGGCCGTCCTACCATTGAATATAATGGCGCAACATACCTATATCAATATAAGGCTGCCAAACAGCTAGACGATGCAGGTAGAAAGTGGAAAGCCAACGACCGCCGTTTCCTCTACCCACTGCCCAAACAAGAATTGGTGCTCAACAAAGCGCTTAATCCACAAAACCCAGGATGGGAATAACACTTTGTTGTAATGCGCTATAGCATATATATGAGAGCCACTACGCATAGTGGCTCTCATTATATATAGCGGTATCGCGAAAACAAACTTCCCCTCTCCATGCGTCTTATTTCTACATACTCCTAATACTCCCCCTAAATCGTACCTTAACACAAAATATCAACAAAACGCATGTTTTGCAACACACATAGCCTCACGTGCTTCATCTGTTACTACCTAAATCCGTAACTTTGCCGTATGAAAACAAACATGAAAGAAACATACGAAGAATGGCTTACGGCCATTGCCAACACCCGTCTGTTGTTCAACAGGATGGCAGAACTAGAAGACTGGCTAGACAACCATTCTCTACACAACAATGGTGTGAAGAGAAGCTTTAAGTCGGTTCAGCGTATGCGCGCCGCTTTTCGAGACCTTAAAGAGCAAGTTCGACTTGATACCGACGAAGTGATAGACCTCGAAGAACTGTTAGCAGAATACAGCGTTGCATGGCATTTCTACGACAAACATCTCGCACGGCGTGCCAATCCCGAAGAGTTGGCCTACCAACTACTCCTGTTCTACTATTCCCTCGAACCACCAACTAATCTTAATAGCCGTATATCACAAATATTTCAGCAAGTCCTTGCACAAGATATCAGCGTACCCTTCCTCATTTCTTTCTTGCTAAAAGCCATCCCCGGTTATGGTTCGCGCGATGGCGATGCAACAGACATGGGCCAAAAATACGAGTCGGTGATGCAGTTGCTCAAACGCTTTACCAGCAACACGCGCGTCTTCACCTCACTCCCTGCGTTGGTTAAGGCGAGACAGGAGAAGAAGAAAACAAGGCTGATGCTGATTTACCACACTCGCGAAGTGCTGGAAATCTATAATGGCTTATCCCACCCACAAGGGATTTACGATACGGCAGACAACGTGAAGCAACAGACGGTGGCGCTAGACCTTGATGGCTTTTGGAACGAATGCGAAGGGCGCAACGAGTATACGCACTTTTGGCAGTTTATTGAGGCCGACAATAACACAGGACATTTTATGTTCCACTGGGAGAAATTAGCCGATGGAACAATGCGCCACACGCGTTTCCTCATCAGGTTCTTATGGGGAGAACAGGGCAAACCTGTTGCCAACATCATGCACCTCTTAGCGTTTTGGCAACACATACAGGGCCATCCCTATTCAGAATCAGTAAACACATACTACCTTGTAGAGAAGTTGGAGGAGAAACATCCGACTGAATTAAACCTGCGTCGTGAGTTTCCCTCTAACGTATGGTCTGCCAAAATCAACCTTACACGCGTAACAGACGAAGCCTTGAACGAGCAATACGCCAATTGGATAACACACAACAAGGGCGTTACAGCCCAATATTCCTCGGCCGAATACACGTTTTATCCCAGTCTTTTCGCCGTCTCTATAAACTACATCTACATTTTATCGACAGACGAAGACTTTCTTTATCGCGTTCCGCGTGACGCACATGACGGTTTTGAGAGAATCAAAATGGGCGACAACGTTGGTCAACTGCTTATGGACGACAAAGCATATCTTGCCTTCGACGAGCTAGACATCTACCTGCCCATCGAGCCCGAAGTATTAGAGAAGTATGGCATAACCAAGGTGCCGAATTGGGAACAACTGCCAACTTAATTATCCCCCTCCACCCTCTTAATTGACTGCAAACTCGCAATGCAGGTAGAGAGGATGGAGGGGGAAACCGTAAAGTATATAACTACAAAAGCTATAGATACTTTTTATTTCTTTTGCTTGTTCTTCGTTTCTTTCTTTTCAAATATCTTTTTTATGCCTTCTTGTATAACAAAAGTTGCGGCAGCCTCAGCTGCTTGCTTAGCAAAGGGCTTTAGAAGCTCGACAACAGGCTTAATTGTTATTGCCATAGTGTATTAATTTTTGAATGGTTTTACTATTATACTATCTTGTATTGTACAACATTTATTCCCAGTCGTTTTGTTGATTCTACCCAAAATCTACTTCAATTACCGAAGTAAACTCGTGGATATGCTCTTTCTTGTGCATGGCATCCGCGTGTGCGTTTACCAACTTGGCTTTAATATCTACGGCAAAATTCCACGAACTTTTGAGTTCACACAGCCAGTTAACAGTCATTTCCTCTTTACCTGATAGCCGTTCGTCACATCTTAGTCTATCAGCTAACATGGTAAGAAATGTATCGTTAGCCAGTCCATGTTCATTTATGAATGCCATTACATCGGCAAAAGGTTTAGGTTCACGGTTAGGGTCTTCGCTAGAAATCATTCCTTGCAGGTTTATCGAGGTTGATTTATCCCAACCAACATGCACCGCACCTTTGACAAGAGTATGTTTGGCATTCCCATTCAGCTCTGTTTCTTCTTTATCTGTGTCCTTAACAGTCTTTTTAATTGTGATACGCTTTGCACCCATTCTTACCAACGCCTCTTTTACAGCATTACACTGTGAAGTGATAAACAACTTTTCTATGTTGTCATCATCCATTCTCACATACACATTACTATGGCTGTCTTTAATGTATAAGTCTTTGTCATCAAAGGAAGGTGGTGTATGTAGCGTAAAGTTTGGTTGAGTCACCTCGTCTGGATTGACGAATTCTACCCTTCTATTCACATCGTCTGTAAGCATTTCTGGGTAAAAACCACTTTTCAAACCATTGTGATAATCCTTGTCTACAACTATCAATAATTCCTTTTTCATTTATCTATTATGCTTAATGAGTAAATAATTAAAGTTACAATTGTTAATATGGCTATAGAGATTAGTGCGATTTGGAATGTTGTCAATCGGCTGTTTCTGTTTAAGCAGTTTTCAGAAGAGGAAGCTAAGCCAAGGCCAGCCAGTTCCAAATCATGTTTCAATGCCTCTTTCGGATTGGGTAAATCCGTTATATACATAAAGCTCATGGTACGTCCTAGTTCATCCTTGGCATCCAGATTACCTTTCATGAAGAAGAAATTGCGCACCTTACCGCACCAAGGGCTGTTTTTTTTAAGTACAAAATCAGCTTGTTGTTTTATCAACCCGAAGTGTTCAGCGCATTTTAATGCATCTTCAACCCTTTCACCATTGTGTATTATAACATCCTGCTCACTTAGCCTTGCAGGCTGATACCATAAAATGCTAGTTTCCATTTATCTGTCTATTATTTCGTCTTTAATTGTTTTTATATCATTTGGCGAGTTGAGATTTACAGTTTCTATTCTCTTCGCCATATCTCTTGGCAAGCCTTTTATCGTTGCAAGTTCTAACCCATCATTTACATATTCGATGAGTTGTGCTTTTGGCATACATTTTAAGTTGTTGTTAAAGAATACGTCTGTGTGGGTTACAAGAATTTTGAAACCACAGTCTTTCTTGCCGTCCTCACCACTTTCACCTTTTATCATATTGAATATCTTGCGTAGTCGCATTCTTATTGCATCCTTGTTTTCTTTAATTGTGTTGATGTCTACAAGGAAGTAAATAAACGTGCCGTCTTCTATGAGCTCGTCATAGCAAGGCACATAATAATCTCCTCCTCCAATATCTTTGGTGGAGGCAATCGTTACTTCGTCCTTTCCACTTTTAATTGAAAACTCATCTATCTCTTGATAGTGGGTTGTTACATATTCTACCTCGTTTTTGTCTCGTAAGCCATTCCACAGAGTTGTTTTTCCTGATCCTTTAATTCCCAGGATGGCTATCTTTTTCGTCTTCTGAGAAGGCTTTAACAAGAAGTAAGCCAATAAGGCCTCAATAATTAAATCAATCATAACATTACTCTTTGATTAACTAATCTGTTATTTCCTCTGCACTCAACTCCCCCATATTCAAGCAGCCTGCCTTCTTAATGTCAACGCCATAGATACGGAGGAAAGCTTGTTGAACTAATGTGCCGCCATTGTTGACAACGGGGTTGCCGATGGTGGGGGTTATCACTTCCACGGACATGCCGGGCTCGATGCGAACGCCGTTGTTGGTTCGCAAATGTTTAGTGGTTATTCGGTATTTTGCCATATCTTATTAGTTTGATGTTGTTTTATGCTTTTCTTGTGAAGCAGTGGCAGGGCGACACATATATAATAAGGAGATAGCTTACATTGTGTGCTACCATGACAGCTCTTCGTGAGATTTGTTTTATTGTTATTGGGTAAGGCGGAGTTAGCTACGGTTTAGAGCCGTGGGTTGCTGCTGTCCACATCGCCACTGGTTACAAATGCAAAGTTAGGCATAGGCCATGTGGTTGTATTTATAGCGAACGGAGAATGTGAATGGGGTACATACAGAATGTGAACATAACGTATTGGCATACGTCACGGACACAGATACAAAGCAAAGAAACTACACACTTATGGGCATGAGCCAAGTGTACACCCTGGCGAAGACATAGCACGGAAATGCGTCTAGACGTATGCAGTCTGCAGTTTGCAGGCATAGGTCCGTATGAGCCGTCCTTTATGGGCTACCAACAGCTAAGTCAATATTGTAGATAAGGGTTTCATAGGCATTAAGCGTTCATGTCCTTGTGTCTCCATGATAGGACGAGTTTTTAGTGTTTGTTTAGTGCTTTGTGGAGCATACGATAACAAAAAGCGCGGAGACTACCGTCACCCGTCCCGCGCATATAGGCTCTCGCATTGCCCTTACAGTAGAACGAGCAACTGTAGAGCCCCACGCCGATGCGCTATATATAGCCTCTTCATACAGCAAGGACAATGCACTAGGCGACAATCCGCCGTCATGCCCAAGTGTAAAGGGCGTAATAATCACATCATTGAGGACATCTACTTGTTGCCTCGTCTCTGACTGCAAGTTCGAATTTGCGAGATTCATATACGCCAAAGACAAAACGTGGGTAAACGTCTTTCCATTATGTATGTGCCATCTTGATGACCACTATCCGCAAACAGAAGCGTGGTATCGTTAAGACGACACTGCAAAAATACTAAAAAAGTTTTAAACAATTGGTGAAAACGAAGATTTTTCGCTGCCAGCACTACGCGAGTTCGGGATAAAACACAATCGTTATGCCTTCTGTTGCTTAGCACTAGTTGGCGAGATAGCCATTTCTTTACCTGTCCAATCCTGTTCAGGGGGCATGGTCACTTATCCCAAACTCACCAATCAACCCTTCCGTCGTTCGCATTTTCACAGTTCCGAAGATGCGCTTTCTAGGCCCCGATAATGCATTATTACATTAACCGCCGTGTTAAATATGTTTTGGACGGCTGTTCCATGTTATCTGGAATGCTGTTCCAGTTGAATTGGAACCCTATTCCAACTTAGCTGGAACAGGAGTCCAACTTAGCTGTAACAAAGCGGGAGCTTAAAAAGCTCACTACACGAGCTTATAGGGTGAGGCGTGAAAAGTGGCGTTGGAGGTTGGAAGGGTGAGTTAGTGGCGGTAATAGGAGGTGGAACGAGCTCCCTAGATGGTGTCCAGCAGGTATCAAACGTTACGATAATTCGGGATAAGCTACGATGCATTCTTGGGCAAGATTAGATAAAAAGCGAATGGAAGTATCACCAACTAGCGCTACGCGATAGTTGACATAGCGAACATCTCTTATCCCAAACTCGTGTATGGACTATACGCATAGTGATGAAGTAAGGTCTAAGCGTCTTTTCAACTTCTCACTCCTTCACCTTTTCTTCCTGTCTAAGTCACAATGAGAGAAATACAAAAAAGGGGTGCACCACACCTGTGTGGCACACCCCCAAATGAAAATATCTAAATTAAATTTATGGATAATCCTTGTTGAAGGGCATTACTTGACACCCAAAGCTTGTTTAGCCGTTTCGTTATCAGGATCAATTTCCAATACTTTCTTCCAATACCCATCGGCCGTTGCCTTATCGTTCTTTACCAAGAAATAATAACCTAGGTAACGATAGGCTTCCGTCAAGCGGGCGTTATCGGCCTTGTCGCGGTCGGTTTTATTAGCCAAAGAGTTTACGATAGCCTCGTAGAAAGGTTTAGCAAGACCCTCTTTGGTTTCGGGATCAAGATTGGAATTGATGCGAGCACGCATGAAATTGGCGAAATCGATGTTGGCTGGGAACTTCTCACCCAAACGTGCATAAACGTCATCAGCCTTCTTAAACGAAGCCTTTTGTTGGTCGCCTGTCTGCTTTGCAGCAAGATTCATGTAGATGGTAGCCAGTCCGGCCATGTCGCTAGCAGTCGTTTTGGGGGCATGTTTGAGGTATTCTTCATAATAAGCCGTAGCCTTATCGAAATCTTCTTTAGCCAAAAAGAGGTCGGAAAGAGCCTTACGGTTGCTGTTAACTAGCTCCTCATTGCCCTTGTTCTCTTCCATAGCCTTATTGAACATCTCGATAGCCTTATCGTATTGCTTATCGTTCTTCAAGGCCGTACCATAATAGGTATAGTCGAAGCCAGTGAATTTAGAACTGTCGGAAGCGTTGAAAAGTGCATCGGCATACTTCAAAGCCTCAGCTGTGCGCTCCATATCCGTAAGATTGTAGAAGGCCAAACGGTTCCAAGCTGCCTTACGTGGGTTGCGCGACAATCCGTAAAGAGCCATTTCCAAACTCTTGTCGCGCTTCTGCAACATCCATGCCTCAGTGGCGTAGTTGGTAATGTCTACATCTTCGAGTTTGCTCTTGTCGGTTACCTTGTCATAATACTGCAAGCTCTGCTCCATGCGGTTAGAGGCATAGAGGATACGCCCTGCAAGAGCGTCAACAGCCACATCAGGGCGTTGTGCACGCAAGTCGTTGAGCTTTGCAACGGCCTCTTCCGGACTACGTCCGCGGTAGATGTTGGCATACTTGAAATATCCCTCGGGGTTTTTCGGGTCGAAATAGATGGCCTGCTGATACCATGCGGCTGCGGCTCCACCATCATCGTTCAACACTTCGATGTCGCCCAAGAGGATGTAACCTTGACCGTAGTTTTTGTTGGCCTTAATGGCAAGGTTGGCGTAATGCTTAGCATTGGCCGTATCTTTGGCCTCGAAATAAGCCTGTCCGATACCAACCAACACCTCGGCATTCTTCTTGTTCTTCTTGAACACCTCCTTAACCTGGTCTTTTGAACCGGCAGGGTTGGCCTTAATTACCTTAGAGATGGCGTCGATAGTAGACTTATTGTCTTGCGCCATGAGCGGCGCGCCGATGCCTACCATCAACGCACCTAGTAAAAGATATTTAACTGTCTTCATAATCCTACGTTCTTTATAATACTTCTGGCATGTTTTGAAGGTGTGTTGAATAAACAGCCCGTTGCGACACGACGTCAGCGAATGGGCTAACGCTTCGTTGATAGTTGTTCTTAAGCAGTCATCCTCGGGTATTTTTCGCACCTTTTGTGAAAGTATGTGCGTTAGATACACACCGAAGAAGTGAATACCAAAGTACAAATGCCATTGAAGGCTGTCTACATCATCCACTTCAAGGGACACTTTGTTGTTGCTTTTGCATTTTCGGCTAATGACATTCGCCCTAGTGAGCGAAGCATTGTGTGGTGTTTGAAACTTAGGAAAGTAATACGAAACACCATGCGGCCGAAATCAAGAGCCTACTTGAAACTGCCCGATGATACATGCTTCAACATGTCTATACCTACTTAGACGATGAAAAGCCTGAATTGTTTTATCTATTGATTAACATTAACATCCCTTATAGTTATGTTACCTTGAACAGGCAACAAACCAGACTTGAGGATGATAAGCTGCCCTTTGGGCGAGGCCATAAACTGCGCAAATCCCCAAGGAAGCCCCTGATAGGGGTCGTTGAGAAGGGCGTAAATGGTGCGTATCAACGGATAATTACCGTTATATATATAATATTGGTAAGGTTTCCAGCTGTTGGCAGGGGTACCTTTGTCTTTTCTGCTTACCGACATTACACGAATATTCTTCTTGAAGGTGAGATTGGTGCTATCTCGCTTGTCGTTGAGCCAATTACTACCGATGATACCGATAGCATTAGGAGTTTTCTCAACGTAATCCACCACTTCAGCCGTTTTGTTCGTTGCAACGACATTTGGGTTGGTGATGGGTTTTCCGCCAAGTATGGAGTCTTCGGCGAAGTGCACGGTGCTAGACCGCTTATTGTCGAAAACCACCGTGATGGTGCCCCGCTTAGAGCCAGGGAAGATGTCGCTCCAATTCTTCGCTTCTCCGCGAAGAACACGTGCAAGATCTTTAACAGAGATGCAGGTGTCGACATTGTTCTTGTTTACGATGAGCGCCAATCCGTCGTATGCCAACTTAATGGTCTGCGGACGGAACTGCCTATCATAAAGGCTCTGGTACTCTTTCTTCTTAAAATCACGACTGGTGATAACAAGGTTAACGCTATCCTTCAGCAAGAGGGTGAGACCTTCGCCCTCGGTGATATAAATGGGATTGACCGTGGCTTGGGGATAGACAGAATGGAAGACCTCGCGCTCTTCGTCGATGATGGGACTAAAACTTTCGTCAGAGGCGAAACTAATCACCCCTGACGAATATGTGTCCGTGCGCCCATTCTTGCGCTTGCTTTCTCCACAAGCGGCAAGAACAAGGCTACACAGTGCTAATCCTACGATTGTGTAAGATGTTATGCGTTTTTTCATAAAATGCTATTGCAGTCTGAATGAAACCGGAACGTTGTACTTAACACGTACAGCCGAACCATTCTGCTTACCTGGAATCCAGTTGGGCATGCTCTTAACAACACGAGCGGCCTCGCGGTCTAGAGAGGGGTCTACGGAACGAGCCACCTTCACGTCGGTGATAGAGCCATCACGCTCTACAACGAACGATATAACAACACGTCCTTGTACGCCGTTCTCCTGTGCTACGACAGGGTACTTCACGTTTTCCGACAAGAATTTCATCAATGCAGCGTCGCCACCAGGGAATTGAGGCATCTGCTCAACCACCTCGAAGATCTTTGTTTCTACTTCGGGTTTAGGCTCGGGCTGTGCCACAGCTTCCTTAATCTTGAGCACTTCACCAGCAGCATCGTCGTTACCCTTTACGTCAAGGGCACCGATAGCTGTCTTGGTAGACATGATTTCTTCTTGTGTCTTGATTTCATCCTCAGGCTTCACTTGGTCGTCACGCTTAATAACAGGTGCTGTAAACTTCACAGAGCTCTTCACACGTTCAACAACCTTTTCGGGTTCCACATCCACTTTGGGTTTCTGTTTCACCTCAGCCTTTTTCTTGGGTTGGTTGATTTGAGATATCTCAGTTACCTGAGTAACGTCAACCTTTCCGCGGTTTGCCTCGATTACGCTTTTAATAGCGACAATCGAGAACACAACGACTGCAGCAGCAAGGATAGAGATCATGGCGATGATGTTGCGCTTGGTGGTACCCTTACGGAGCTTATACGCACCATACGCTTGGTTTTTACCTTCAAACACGAGGTCTACCCAATCGCCAGCAACCAAATCAATCTTTGACATAGTTTTCTCCTTTCTTAATTAATCATTAATAGGCCATCGACTTATTCAACACCCCTCTTCTTCAGCATTTCGCTGTCTTGGGGATTGATTTTATCGATAACGTATTTACCTATACTGCAAATCTGCATTTCGTCGAGAACATCTACCAAGTTCTTATAAGAAGCCTTGTCGGTAGCCTTTATAATAATGGTCAGCGTTGGTATTTTCTGGCCATCTATTTCACCAGCTTTGAGCTTAGACAATTCCTTGTCGTACTCTTCCTGAGTGAACTTTGGGTTTTCCAACTTCTTCTTGTCGAGCTTGGCCTTAGCAGCCATGATTTGTCTTACTGGTATCGTACCGTCTTCCGTTTGGTGGTTGATCAGTACATTACGGATACCTTTTGCGCCCCATGTTGTCTCCTTCATCGTAGAAGGGTCGTTGTAGTTAGGCAAACCATCGACGTGATAAATCTTATCGTTACCGGCCACGTAGATCGTAATAGTCTGTGAGGCCTTTGTCACCGATTTATCATCGTCTGTCATATTCTTATCGTTACTAGGCATACTCAATTCCATCGTCTGTGGCTTAGCCAAAGAGGTACAGAGCATGAAGAAGGTGATAAGAAGCATCATCATGTCCACCATCGGGGTGAAGTCAACGCGGACGTCTTTTTTCTTTTGTTTTCCGCCGCCTTTTCCTTGTTCAACTAGTTCAGCCATTCTTTATTCCTCCACCTTTTTATACGATGTAATGAGATAGTAACGGTTTTCGCTCATATCTTGGAGTTCGGACATCACCTTCTTAACCACAGCATAAGGCGTTTTCTCGTCAGCTTTAATGGCGAGCTTCACGTCGGTGTTAACCTTACGTGCTTCCTTCACCCAAAGTTGGAACTCGCTTTCCTTTCCGTCAATACTGTCGGTAGGAATGCCATAGTTCTTCAACTGCTGTGCCATCTCGGTCTCTGTGAGAGAGAGATACTGTTGGATGGTGTTCATGGGAACTCCCCACATGGCGTCCTTCTTGAACTTGTTCACTTGTTGTGGTGTGAACTTCATTCCATAAAGTTCGCTCATGCCTTCAAGCACAGCCTGTGTGTCATTTTGATTGTCCATACTCATGAATATCTTGCCCGACTTATCGACAAGAATATTCAGCACACTCTTCTCGGGGACCTTTATTTCCGATACCGAGCCAGGAGTAACTACCTTCACGGGTTCATTCTTGACGAAAGTAGACGTCAACATGAAGAACGTTAGAAGGAGCACCATGACGTCGCTCATCGGGGTCATGTCGATCCAAGTGGATTTCTTCTTAATTTTTACTTTACCCATAGTGATAAATTTTTAAAGGGTTAGCAAAAAATTAAGCTTCTTCTGCGTGGTTGGCTTCGTAGGTCTGAGCGATAGAATAACCAACCTCATCAAGTGCGTAGGTCAGTTTATCGATCTTATTGGTAAAGAAACCGTAAGAAATAACTGCGAACCACGAAGTGGTGATACCGAAGGCCGTATTGATAAGGGCCTCAGAAATACCAGCAGAAAGAGCGAGCGAGTCGCCACCGCCACCAGCGGCAAGAGCCTGGAACGACTTGATCATACCCGTTACAGTACCGAGAAGACCAGTAAGTGTACCCAGCGTTACGAGAGTTGCGAGGATGGGAAGGTTCATCTGCAAGGTAGGCATTTCAAGCTGAGTAGCCTCTTCGTGAGCTTGCTGTATCTTAGCAATCTTCTGAGAAAGCTTGATACCAGTTACAGACTCCATTGCCTTATAAGCAGTAAGCGAAGCCGAAACAACGTTAGCCACCGAACCTTTTTGCTTGTCGCAAAGTTGTTGTGCACGGTTGAAGTCCTTAGCGTTAAGGGCTGCCTTGATGTTAGCAACGAATTTGGTGAGCGAACCCGTACCAAATGCGGTGCGCAATGCCAACCAACGCTCAACAGAAAGTGCGAGCACGGTCAACAACAAAGTCTGAATTACAGGAACCACAAGACCACCCTTGTATATCGTTCCCCAAATATCTAGCGGGTGTCCTTCGTTATCTCCACCTTGGAAGTGCGATGGACTTCCCAAATAGAACTTGAAGAAGCATGCAGCGATGATGAAGCAGCAAACGATTACCCAAAATGCTGCTCTAATTCCTTGAAAGCCCTGAGACTTATTTGCAGGGCTGGCTGTTTTCTGTGTTGCCATAATTTAATTTTTAAATTTTAGTTGTTAATAAATATTTAAGTTTTATTTTGTTCCTTATAGTATAGACGTTCGTCCAAATGCTGATTTGTTGTTGGGCTTTGTCCTTAATGGTCTCGCAAAGATACTCATTATTGTATAAATTGAAACACAATTAAGAAGTTTTAACGACTAAAAGTTGCCAATAAGGCTGCTATACAGCATTAACGTACCATTATATGGAAAAAAAACTGCTTTTTGTCACCATTCACAATATTATACAAGTTTCTCGAGAGCCTCCTTAATGCGCTTCATCGCCTCACGAAGATTATCGTCGCTAGTGGCGTAACTGAACCTGATGCACTCAGGATCGCCAAAGGCATCACCTGAAACCGTTGCCACATGTCCCACTTCAAGCAGATACATCGCCAAATCGGTTGCGTTATTAATCACGTAACCATCGGTACGCTTGCCGAAGAAACTGCTACACTTTGGGAAGAGATAGAAAGCACCTTCTGGAACATTCACTTCCAGTCCGTCTATTTCCTTTGCCAGCTTCACCACAAGATTCCTTCTGCGTTCGAAAGCCAACCGCATGTCTTCCACACAACCTTGATCGAGCGTGTAAGCAGCCTCAGCCGCCTTCTGACTTACCGAGCATGGACCGCTGGTATATTGTCCTTGCAGCTTATTACATCCTTTTATTATCCATTCGGGAGCAGCCATATAACCAATACGCCATCCCGTCATCGCATATGCCTTTGACACGCCATTGACGATGATACAGCGTTCCTTCATGCCATCGAACTGAGCGATGCTCGCATGTTTACCAACATAGTTGATGTGTTCGTATATCTCATCGGCCAACACATAGAGATCGTCGTGTCGGCGTATCACGTCGGCCAAAGCCTGGAGTTCTTCTTTCGAATACACGCTACCTGTTGGATTGCTTGGCGAGCAAAGTATGAGCATCTTCGTTTTAGGCGTGATGGCGGCCTCAAGTTGCTGAGGTGCCATCTTAAAGTTTTGCTCAAATCCAGCATTTACATAAACGGGGGTTCCGCCAGCAAGCTTCACCATTTGTGGATAACTCACCCAATATGGTGCAGGCACAATTACCTCATCGCCATTGTTCACTAAAGCCATAACTGCGTTGCACACGCATTGTTTAGCACCATTCGACACCAGCACCTCGTTAAGACCATACTCCAGATTGTTTTCTTTCTGTAGTTTGTCCACGATAGCCTTCCTCAGTTCGGGATAACCAGGCACAGGAGAGTATCTAGAATAGTTCTCGTCCACAGCTTTCTTCGCAGCATCCTTGATGTGATCAGGCGTGTTGAAGTCTGGTTCGCCCACACTCAGGTTGATGACATCGATACCCTGTGCTTTCATTTCTCCACTCTTTTGCGACATTGCGAGGGTTGCCGAGGGTGAGAGTCTATTTAGTCTGTCGGATAATTGTGCCATAACTATTCTTGTTTAGAAGGTTTATTGTGCAAATGTACTTATTATATCACAGCTAACGAAACAAAAGCGAGTTTATTTTACAAAAACATTGATTTTTCTTTTATTTGCCATAGTTTCGCCCTAAACGAACATTTTAATTGGGGCGTTTTTGGTTTTCAAGATCAGCTTAGGGTTCAACTAGCGAATTAACGAGTTGACATAGGGTAAGTTTACAAGTTAACAAAAGAAACAGCACGAACCTTGACGGGTAGACAATAAGGATAAAGGACTAATATGAAGAGGTTTTCAAAGAGTGAAAATTTGGAAAACAAAGAGATAACGATATAAACACGCGGGAATATAAATTGACAAAAAGCAAGCTAACTTACCAATTTGCCAACGTATAAATATGTTAACTTGCAGGTAAGTTAGCTTGCTTGTATATCCAACCAAATAAATAGGGCTGCCCAAATTGGCACAGGCGCATAGGCTACCGAGCAAGAACGCCATATCCGTACGGGCAAGTCACTACACGCAAAAGCACGTTTATTTCAGGTGGAGATCATGACCCATACGATCTTGTTTGGTTTTAAGATATTTGTAATCGTATTCGTTGGGATGAACCTCAACAGGCACATTCTCGGTTATTTCCAATCCGTAGGCTTCCAGTCCCACGCGTTTAACTGGGTTATTGGTGATAAGTCGCATCTTGTGCACACGCAGATGACGAAGCATTTGAGCCCCACATCCATAGTCGCGCTCATCAGGCTTGAAGCCTAGATGTACGTTAGCGTCCACCGTATCATAACCTTGCTCTTGCAGTTTGTAGGCAGCAATCTTGTTCATCAGTCCAATTCCCCTACCCTCTTGCTGCATATATACGAGCACGCCACGACCTTCTTTCTCTATCATTTCTAGTGAATGGTGCAGCTGATCACCACAATCGCAGCGCATACTACCTAGGATGTCGCCCGTTGCACACGACGAATGCACCCTAACCAGCACTTCATCATCATCTTTCCATTCGCCTTTGGTCAGTGCGAAATGCTCCAGGCCGTTGCTAATTTGACGGAATGGCGTAAGCTTGAAATGGCCATACTTGGTGGGCATATCCACCGTTTGGCCCACTTCGATCAGCGATTCGGTCTTCAAGCGATAGGCAATCATGTCTTTAATGCTTATCAGCTTCATACCATATTTATCTGCCATCACCTTCAATTCTGGCAAACGCGCCATCGTTCCGTCTTCATTCATTATCTCCATCAACGCTCCCGCCGGATACAGACCAGCCATTCGGCACAGGTCTATTGCCGCTTCGGTGTGCCCACTGCGTCTCAACACACCGTTATCTTGGGCATAAAGGGGATTGATGTGTCCAGGACGACCGAACGTTTCGGGTGTAGATGCGGGGTCGGCCAATGCTCGGATGGTCTCTGCACGGTCGTGAGCCGACACGCCTGTTGAACAACCTTCCAACTTATCCACTGTAACCGTGAACGGCGTACCCAACACCGAGGTGTTGTCGTTCACCTGATGGGGCAGGTTCAGCTCCTTACAGCGCGACAAGGTGATAGGTACACACAACACGCCACGGGCATGTTTCAGCATGAAGTTCACCATTTCGGGCGTTATCTTTTCGGCTGCTGCGATGAGGTCACCTTCGTTTTCGCGGTCTTCATCGTCTACAACAATCACGAACTTACCTTCTTTAAAGTCCGCTATTGCCTCTTCTACGCTATTGAGTTTTATTTCTGACATGTTTGTTTATATTTTTATTGTATACATTATTATAAAGCCTCACCCCAGCCCTTACTTAAAGGGCGAAGGGAGTAATATGCCTTGCTGTCTCGGGCTTTAGGGGCAAAGTAAACAAATTGACAAGCTTACGAGTGTACAAATTTACAAGTTAACGAACTGACAAGCAAACAAGCTAACGAACTTATGAGTATTCAAATTAACACGATTGCTTAGTTCCCTGTTCAAAAGCATTTGTCTTAACACCTTTACTCCATAACCTCTTTACGTCTTATTTATCAATCACTTACTACTTACTACTTATCACCTCACTACTTACTACTTATCACCTCACTACTTACTACCCTGCTACAACTCTTCTATCTGCGCGATAATCTGGTTGTTGTTTTGCACCACCACGCGCAAGTCGTTTAACAAGCGCGACCTAAATCGCCACATTCTTAAATACAGAACCAACCCAACTGGCACCAATATGGCCGCCACGGTGTTGAGCCATTGACGATTGAATGGACGCGTATGCGCCTTCACCGACATGATGGGATACCTGTTCAGCAAGTTCAATATCACTTTGTCTCGCGAGTTGCCCAAGTCGTCTATGGCCTCGTCCAACAGACGATTAATCTCCTCCATTTCATTGTCCGCCTGGTATTCAAAGAATACACGCCGCACATTAGGAGCCGATTTCAGCCTATGTGCCTCGGCGTATGCCTGCGCCCTAGCCGTAACTTCGCGCAGCAATTCTGCATCGTGATGATAGTCGGGTTCGTTTATTATCACCTCTTTCGCCACAATATGGCGTTCCATTCGCATACCCAGAAGACTCATCAGCACACCTCGGTAGGCATCGAAGTTAAACACGGCCGAGTCTTTGTTAGCCTTATAGGTAACGAACACCGCCAACGGGGTAAGCACCATCGTTGCCAACAGCTCGCCAAACCACACGTCCCAGATACCACGCCGTGCCATCTGGTAGCCTGTGTTGTCGAGAATATAATACACGATGAACACCAACACCGACACGATAACCGGTATACCCAGTCCACCTTTGCGAATGATGGTACCCAGCGGAGCACCGATAAAGAAGAATATTAGGCACGACAACGACACCAAGAACTTCTTGTACATCTCTATCTTATGCTGCCTTATCATGCGGTTTGCATCTTCCGTCACCATCGCTTTAAACTCCATGTCGGCACTCACAGCCTGTACTTGCGAACGTGCCATGCTCAATACGCCCCGTTTCCCATCTCCATTCAGTCGGGCAAAGGCACTATCCACGTTAAACGCTTTCGTTTTCGCTTCCGCCATAGCAGCCGATGAGTCGGCTTTGGTCATGTTCGAAGCGTTGTAATAGCTAGCTTGCACCTCGTTGTAAAACACTCGCCCGATACTGTCGTTGTTATGTTGCAGCGAGTCGAGGTCGTGGTATAGCTTTGCCAAACCTTTACCCCTGGCATCGCCCGAGAAAAGTTCGGCATCAGTCATATTAAAATCGCCGTTAAAGTCTATCAATGTTTTCTTCTCCAAAAAAGTTTCCCTACGGAACGGTGCAGCGGCATTTTTGCCCACTTCTTGCGACTGATTAGAGAACCATTCACCGTTCCACAGCGTCAGCAACAGGTGTTTTCTCTCGGCCGTTGTCTGCAACATGCCCGAGTCGGCCAAGATTATCTCCGAGTCTTCATAGCTGTTGCTCATGCGATAAATCATTATTCCGTAGAACTTTCCTGTCTGATTGTCTTTCTTCTGCACGTAGATGTTGCTGTTGGGAATGCCATCGTAGAACACGCCTTCGGGTATTCCAAGCTCCGGACTCTTCTGTTTCATCGAGATAAGCAACTGAGAGAGCTTGATGGTAGAATAGGGTCCGATGTTGTTT
This sequence comes from Hoylesella loescheii DSM 19665 = JCM 12249 = ATCC 15930, assembly GCF_000378085.1. GTDB lineage: Bacteria > Bacteroidota > Bacteroidia > Bacteroidales > Bacteroidaceae > Prevotella > Prevotella loescheii. Next base: position 246,749 of record NZ_KB899212.1, on the reverse strand, counting down.
TGAAACACGAACGACGTGACGCTGATAAGACTACATACCACAACCAGCGAGCTAAACGTGCGCGTTAGCGAGATGCCGGCCGACTTGATGGCCGTTAACTCGGAACTTTCGCTAAGGTTTCCGAAGGTGATGAGCGACGACAGCAGTATGGCCAACGGCAAAGCCTGTGGCACCATCATCAATGCCATCCACCAAAAGAACTGCGCCAGCACCTCCATCGTCAGTCCCTTGCCCACCAGTTCGTCTACATAGCGCCACAGGAACTGCATCATCAGCACAAAAAGGCAGATGAAGAACGTTCCGAGAAACAACATCCCGAACTGCTTGCAGATAAATATGTCTAGTTTCTTTATTCTCAACATGTCTTTGTTGTTAAGCCCATTCGGGACTTCCGATTTGCCGAGTGCAGCCTAATTTCTGCAAAATTAGTGCAAACGAGTGCAAAGAAAGCTGGCTTTCAGTTTGCCGAGTGCAGCCTAATTTCTGCAAAATTACCACAAAAATATAAGAAACGGCAAGCTTACAGTCGATAATTTACCCTACCACCTTGCCGAACACTACACCACCATAACATAGCTTTACATATTCCAATCACACCCCCCTATCGACAAATTCGTTATATCAACAGCACCAACCACAACTCTACCACGATGCACAAACCACTAAACGCTATTATTTTTCTCGCCATATCCAGTCCTCATCCAATAATCATCCAACTAGGGCATCATGCCCTAACACGGTTGTTTCCCATTGCAAGCGGATGCAATAAAGACAAACCATCATGATTTGGCAAAATTATGCCCACACATTTACATCGCTTTCCAAACACATTCAAAAAGCTCCTATCTATCATCAATTGATCAAACAAAAAAGTCCAGCTAAGATGTACTCGTGTTCCATATAAGCTGGAACCTTGTTCCAGATAAGATGGAACCTCGTTCCAGATCATCTGGAATCGCGTTACACATAAGATGTAACAAACTAAAACACTAAAAAGCACGCTATCAGGACTTTGCTATGGCACTTCCATAGCAAAGTTACCCACGTAAAAACAATAAATAATGATGTTGCATGAAGGCGTGTTCTAAATATTGTAGGCTTGTATTCTCTACCGCCTAATCTCTTCATCCTTCACCGCTTAAACGTTATCCACGCTTTTGCAGCACCCTCTTTGCTCCTGTGGCTTACTGTTCAGTAAGGGCGAGTAAGCGCAAACGGCAATCGTTTGGCATTCCAGTCGCTATCGTTTCTTATGCCTATTGGCGCGCCGTTCGCGGTATTTAGCCTTTTGCTTAGCCGATCCGCTGCCATGCGCCCCTGTGATATACTTCTTCTTTTTGGCCTTGGTTTTCACCTTATCGTCTTTCTTATCGCCGCCAGAAGAAGATTTGCGGAAGGTCATTCCGCCACCAGCAATTATCTCGTCGATGTCCATGTGCAAAGTATTTAGGGGGTTAATGGTGGAAAAGCCTTACGCCTGTAAAGGCCATGGCGATGTTGTATTTGTCGCAAGTGGCGATAACATGGTCGTCGCGAACCGAGCCACCAGCCTGCGCAATGAAGTCGACACCGCTTTTATAGGCACGTTCGATGTTGTCGCCGAAAGGGAAGAAGGCATCGCTACCCAAAGAAACACCGTGGTTTTGGGCTATCCATTGGCGCTTCTCCGTTAGCGTAAGAGGCTCGGGCTTGGTCTTGAAAAACTGCTGCCAAGTGCCTTCTGCCAATACGTCTTCGCTCTCGTCGCCAATGTAAAGGTCGATGGTGTTGTCGCGATCGGCACGTTTGATATTGTCTACAAAGGGTAAACTCATCACCTTGGGATGTTGGCGCAGCCACCAAATGTCAGCCTTGTTACCTGCCAAACGCGTGCAATGAATACGGCTCTGTTGCCCTGCGCCGATGCCGATGGCCTGCCCGTCTTTAACATAACATACCGAATTGCTCTGCGTATATTTAAGAGTGATAAGTGCGATGATGAGGTCGCGAAGGGCTTCGGGTGTGAAATGCTTGTTCTGTGTGGGAATATTCTCAAACAGTTTTGGGTCGTCTAGGCGTATGTCGTTGCGCCCCTGTTCGAAGGTTATACCAAAAACCTGCTTCCTTTCCAATGGTTCGGGCGTGTAAGCAGGGTTTATTTGCAACACGTTGTACGTGCCCTTGCGTTTCTCTTTCAATATGGCCAGCGCCTCGGGGGTATAGTCTGGGGCGATAACACCATCCGAAACTTCGGGCTTGATGAGTAAGGCCGTTGCCTCATCGCATGTGTCGCTCAGTGCGATAAAGTCGCCAAAGCTGCTCATGCGGTCGGCTCCACGCGCCCTTGCGTAGGCACAAGCCAAGGGCGAGAGTGGCATCGGGGTATCGTTTACAAAGTAAATGCGTTTCAGGGTGTCGGTAAGTGGCAGGCCAACAGCGGCTCCAGCAGGCGACACATGTTTGAAACTAGCCGCAGCGGGCAGTCCGATGGCGGCTTTCAGTTCCTTAACCAACTGCCAACTGTTAAGTGCATCAAGGAAGTTGATGTATCCTGGGCGACCGCTTAACACCTTAATGGGTAGTTCGCCATCAGTCATAAAGATGCGCGAAGGTTTTTGGTTGGGGTTGCAACCATACTTCAAGGCAAGTTCTTTCATCTCTTTGTGGGTTTAATTGCCTTGCAAAGATAGTAAAAAATAATGGCAAACGCCTAATAATGGGTGCACGGTGTTAATTCTTTCAACTGGAAAACGTCCGCCGTATGTGTTTTTCGTAGTTTAATGGAAATGCCTAAAAAGGAGGTAAGCCCACACGCATAGTTCCCACGCCACAAACGTTGCGAACACGCGTTTACGACTCAATGTGGCCTGCGTTCGTACATAAAGGCGCTGTGTAAAGGGCTTTCTAAACCACCAACCTGCCACGAGCGCAAGGGTGAAAGCCAATGCTGCGGGCGCGACCAGCAACACATTGGGGTTTGACGCCACAGCTTGCCATAGCTCACCATGCAGAAGATGCTTCAGCCCACGTGTGGTTCCGCAGGCAGGACAAGGTAAACCTGTTGCCGAACGCAATGGACAGATAACAACATTTATCCGCCAAATCACGTTCAGCAACAGCCAAGCCACACCTATTATATATAATAAGGTGACAAGTTTAATTTCTTTCTTTACCGTCAACTTAGACTATGCGCATCAGCTTTTGCAAGTTTTCTTGGCGCGCCGAATCCATAACGAGGAAGAGGTCGATGATTGCCCAAATGTAGAATCCACCGCAAGTAAGCAGCTTTATGACACCCAAAACCGGATGGCCAAGATAAAACCTGTCTATACCCAGAACGCCTCCAAACAGCGAAATAATAAGTACTGTGATGGGATCTTTAAATTGCAAGCATACCAACATGCCGATTTGTTTCTCGTCCATGTTTTCAAATATCTCGCGTATTTGCATTAGGCTACTCTCAGGGAAATACTTGCCGTATGTGGCAAGCAGCATGTTTACGTCTTTTTCCATAATGACATGTGTGATGTTTTGGTGCAAAGTTACACATTTTTTATTACAAACAAAGGAAAGGGATTTAAAAAAGCCTCACCCCCTAGTTTTGCTCCAAAGGGAGAGGAAGATGAAGCGCCTTGCCGCTAATAAGGCTATAAGCTAACGAGTAGGCAAGTTAACCCGTCAACTTGCCTACTCGTTCCACTTGTTATTTTATCAAAATGCTAGTGCATTTACTTGCCGTATCACTTCACCAACACTTTCTTTTGCGTTCCATCGCTCATCTTCACGATGTTTACTCCACGTTGCGGAGCGTATATACGCACGCCTTGCAGATTGTAGCGAGCCGTTTCAACGGCTTCGACACTACTTGGAGCAGTCGCGCTAACACCTGTAACAATTGCCTTGAGGTCGTCTTCAATGTCGTTGAAAACCGATCCCTTCCAGTCGTTCGACTTCTCGTAAGCTTGTTTCTTTCCTTTCACCACGTGCAGGTTGATAGAACTGGCAAAGTCGGCGAAGGCATCTCGGTGACAGGTGGGTGGATTGACGGCATATACATTGAGTGTCGTTTCTACGTAATTAAATGCCATAATCTTTGCACCAACATATTCGATGGTAGAGGGAAGAGTGATGGTTGCGAGCGAGTAACAGGCTGCGAACATGCCGTCGCCAATGCGCTTAACGCCTTCGGGGATTGTCATCTCCTCTATTTCGCTGTAAAAGAAGCAGCTATCGCCAATCTCGCGTACCGTAGAAGGGATGTTAACTTGGCAGCCAGAGAAAGTAAACGCCCACTTTCCAATCTTTGTTAGTCCTTCGGGAAGGGTCACTTGGTTTAGCTTGGCCTTTTTCTTTTCGGCCTTGTCCTTGATATGCTTATAGGCGTTTCCTCCGCCACACTCTTGGAAAGCACCTGTTGCCAACTCCTTAACAGTAGCCGGAACGGCATAAGAGTTGCCCCGCTTAGACGTGGGGTAACAGATAAGCAGGGTGGCATCTTTATTAAACAACACACCATTTGTCGACGCAAAGTGTGCATTTCCCTCGGCAACGCTGATGGCTTCGAGGGCGTAGGTAGAGGCAAAAGCATCCTCGCCAATGGCGGTTACCGACTTCGGGATGTTGATCGAGCTGATGTTTTTCGCGCCACCAAAGGCCAAATGGCCAATGCGTTCAACCACTTCGGGCACTTGCACTTGGCCCTTGCCCTTCATAAAACATTGCAACAGCGTGTTGTCGGCATTGCGAATCAGCATGCTATCTACAATGTCGAAGTGCTCGTTTGCTGCAGGCACACTCACCTCGGTAAGACTTTTGAGGTGGGCAAAAGCTCCTTCGCCAATCGTTTCTAGCGATACAGGCAGGTTTACACGCTGTATGCCCGTGCCAACAAAGGCGCATTCGCCAATGCTTTTCAAGCCTTCGGGCAGGTCGGCTTTGCGAAGCGAGTTGGTGTTAGCAAAGGCATACGCACCCACTTCTTTAAGCGTGGTGGGCAGATAGACGTGGGTTACGTAGGCAAGGCCCTGCAACCAGTGGGCAGGAACACGTTCCAGCTGTGCCTTTTGTAGGTTAATACTGTGCAAATCTTCTTTTCCACTAGGCTTTGCAAGCTTGGCTAGGAAGCGCATGTCAGCTTCGTTTAGGGGGCCAACAACGCATAATCCTTGGTAATTGTCGGGCTTGGCGTCGGCGAACGCTTGTTCCAACGTACCCGCTTTGGTTACTTGCAGCGTGGTTTGGTTAAGGTAATGGTCATTGTCGTTGTTCTTTCCGTTTTGTGCCATCACGTTTAACGTGCAGGCAATGCAAAACAATTGCAGTAAAATTTTTCTCATAAGGTGTAAATATTAGGTGTGATATATCATGCGATGACTATAATAAGGTAAGCTAAAGGGGCTTGGACGACATCTGCTATTGCCGTTCAAGCCCCTTGTTTGCCTTTATTTCACGAATGCTTTACGTTGACTTTTGGCCTTATGATCGGTGAGCGAGGCCCACGTTTCATCGGCGTTATAGGCCGCCTTGTCGCCATTTGGCACATCTAGTTTAGGGTTCGTGCCAATCTTCGCGAATGCCTCTGCGTGGCATCTAGGCGGTGTAACGGCGTGTATCTCGATGGTTTTCAGTCCGTCGGAGAGGTCGAACACACCCTGACCAACATATTCAAGACTGGCAGGCAACACCACTTTGCGAAGCGAGTAGCAAGCATAGAAGGTGCCATCTTCAAGTCGGCTAATGCCTTCGGGCACCACAGCCTCTTCAATATCTGTGTAATAGAAGCTGTTGTAGCCAATAGCTCGCACCGTGGAAGGGATATTTACGTGCTGAACGCCTGCGAAAAGGAAGGCCTCGTGACCAATGATTTCGAGTCCTTCGGGTAATACCACGGTCTTTAAACGATGCTCACTTTTCTCTTTCGAGCCAGTATGCGTGTTTTGTCCGCCTGCCTCTTGGAAAGCTCCCGGCGCTAACTTCTTCACCGTTGCAGGCACTTCGTAGCTGTTTCCCTTGCGCGAAGCAGGGTAAGCGATAAGTTTGGTGAGGTCTTTATTAAAGAGAACGCCATCTGCCGACGAAGCATAGTGGGCGTTGTCGGTTGCCACTTCTATGCGAACAAGGCTATATGTGGAGGCGAAAGCATCGTGCCCGATGCGCGTTACCGATGCAGGGATGTTCACTTGCGTAACCTCTTGCGCCTTACTAAATGCCAATGCGCCAATGCCCAACGTGCCTTGGGGAACGTTTACCTCACCTTTGCGGAAGTTGAAGCATTGCAGCAAAGTGCTGTTTTCTTTGTCGAAGAGCAACCCGTCACGTTCTTCGTAACGCGCGTTGCCCTCACCGATGTGCAGTTCGGTTAGTTCCTTCATGCCCGACAATGCCCCTTCACCGATATGACGAACACCTGCCGGCAAGCTAAGCGTACGTAAATGCAGATTGGCAAAGGCCTGTTCGCCAATGCTTTCTAAGCTTTGGGGTAGCTCGATGTTAAGCAAGGCGTTGCAATTGGCAAAGGCGAAGTCGCCAACGGCTTTCAGTTGGGTGGGGAAATAAAAGTGAGTGAGAAACACCAATCCCTCAAATGCGTGGTCGGGAAGCCTTTCGATGATGGCATCGTGCAAGTTAATGCTGTGCAAACTATCAAGTTCGTTGCCCGCAGAGAGTTTTGCCAAGAAGGCAATATCGGCCGCATTGATGGGTCCCACCACGCGAATGCCCGTCATGTCTTTGGGATTAAGGGCGTGGAAGAGGTCTTCTAGCGTACCCGGCTCTTCGATATTGATGGTTATGGTGTTGAAAAACGTGTCGTTATCCTGACGATAGCCAAACGCTTGTTCATCGTTCGGGTTTGGCGTTTGGGATATGTTCTGTGTCATGTCGCTTCTTGTTTTAAATGAAATGTTTTTGTGTTTTGACTGCCTCGCGAGAGTCTAACCACCTGTATAATTGTACTTTCGTGCTTCCATACATGCAGCAGAAAAGCCCAAAGGTGTTAAGACATCTTGCAAAAGACAATCTAATAACTTGTTTGCGGTTACAAATTTACATCTTCTTACAATTTCGGGCAATACCTAAAAGATGGTATTTTGTCCCAAATTGGTGCATGTCTTGGAAACTTTTTTTATAACTTTGCAGCGATAAAAACGAGGTGGTTGACAGCAGTGTGTCAACCCATTAATGGCATAAAGATGATGAAGCGGGATTTAACAGCATTAGTAAAGGCTGTAGAAAAGAAATTCGGACAGAGCGTGACGATGGCCACCGACTTCGAGAAACTGGCTTTTGCGTTTGCCCGACAGCACGTAACGCTGCATCCCACCGCCCTAAAACGATTGTGGATGCAGCTTTCTGGAGCGGAGAAACCTTCGGTAGAAATACTGGATAAGGTGGCGTTGTTTGTGGGTTTCCAAAGTTGGAAAGCCTTTAAAGACGCACTACACGGCAACGGCGACGGACAATCTAACTACGAGGTATAACCTTTCGTCCCCCTCTTTTATGGGCTTATCGACTACCGCATTTTAAATGTGGTGTGGCGAAAGCTATTGGCCAATTTGTGAATAAGAAAGAGGCAACGCGTCGTGCACTTAATGAATTGCGCGAGGGAAAAGTAACTCGTTGTAAGAATTTTGAGAATACTTGAAAAGCGTTAGATAATGCGCGAGATCGTCTATACTGGGCAATACAAACGCGATTTGAAGCGTGCTCGTAAACGCCAGATGCCAGAAGACGATCCCAACGAAGTCATCCGCCTGCTAGCCGAAAACCAACCCTTGCCCTTAGAAAGGAGAGGCCACGGCACTTTCTGGTGAGTTTTCTGGACTGCGCGAATGTCACATACATCCCGATTGGTTGCTGATATACAGCAAAGAATACATCTTCCCTACCGCAAAAGAAGGTGTAACAAAAGAGCTACACATTCTAAACCTTATACGTACTGGTACACACGCCGACTTATTCTAACCGTTCTTCTTATAAAATAGCGTAAAATCGGAAAATTACTTTCCCTATTTTTAGCTCCTACAAAAACGTTATTGGCTGGCGCTTACAGCCCCACTAAAAACTCAAAAGCCCGACATTTGCATGCCGAGCTTTTGTTGTAACTTGTTGAGTTTTTTATTGTTGAGGAGCAACAACGCCGCCTCTCTTCTCCTTGATACGAGCTTTCTTGCCCGTAAGTGCGCGGAGATAGTAGAGTTTTGCGCGACGAACCTTACCACGTTTGTTCACCTCAATGCTGTCGATATTGGGCGATTCGATGGGGAAGATACGCTCAACACCCACTGTTCCCGACATCTTGCGAACGGTGAAACGCTTCTTATCTCCATGCCCGGAGATGCGGATAACAACACCGCGGTAAAGCTGGATACGCTCTTTCGTACCCTCGATAATTTTGTAAGCGACAGTAATGGTGTCTCCCGACTTAAATTCGGGGAACTTTTTGCCGGTTGCAAATGCTTCTTCAGCAACTTTAATCAAATCCATTTTGCTTGATATTTAAATTGTTTATCGTCCCAACGTAACATAGCTAGGTAACTCTTCTTCCTGCCAGCGATTACGCCGAAAAGCGGTGCAAAGTTACTGCTTTTCCCTCTTTTGGCCAAATTAATGGCGCGAAAAGTGGATTTTAGCAGTTTGAAATGTCCCAAAAAGAAAGTCAGGCAACCGACTTAAGCCGTTTGCCTGACTGCTTTGTAGCGGGACCCAGGATTGAACTGGGGACCTCATGATTATGAATCATGCGCTCTAACCAGCTGAGCTATCCCGCCAACATTCTGTTTGTTTGCGGGTGCAAAGGTAAGGTAAAAATACGAAACGAGCAAAAAAAAATATGTTTTTTCAAACACTTACCGTAAAAAAGTAGTATTTTTGTACACGAAACGATAAAATAAGGGTGTCGGCGAGATGCCCGTGCCGCCTCTCCAACATAAACTAAAAGAAAATGGAGGGTAAGCATACACCTTTATATATTATAGCAAACCACTATCTGTATTGTTATGGACAAGCAAAGACTGTGTATCGAACGAGAGCTCATATCTAGCTCCGCACCCATCATTTGGGACCTCATCAGTACCGACGCAGGGTTATCTCGATGGATGGCAGACAGCGTAACGCAAGAGGGAGAACAACTCACCTTCGTGTGGGGCGAGCTATGGAGCCATCACGAGGTGCGTACAGCCACCATCGTAGAGAAGATAAAGAACGAATACATCAGAATTAGTTGGGACGATGAAGAAGGCCCAGACAACTTTTTCGAACTGCGAATGGACAAGAGTCACATCACCAACGACTATGTGCTAACCATCACCGACTTCGCATGGGACGATGAGGTGGACAGCCTGCGCACCATCTGGAACGACAACTTGGCAAGGCTGCGCAACACCAGTGGCATTTAACCGCACTCTCTGCATTTACATCCAAAAGCGTAGCCAACGACTTGTTTGTGATGCATTGGCCCCTAGGCCGATAACCTACGCACACAGCCAACTGGCCGTTTATCCTGCGTTGTGACAACAAACCATCGTAAACACAACCTTGATTCGATACCTGAACAACCCTGTTCTACATTGTTTTTCACACGAAAACCTTTGCCATCGGAAGGCCTTTCACAAGTTCTTATTGCACGCTTTTTGGCGTTTGGGATTGTTACATACGATGCGTAACAAAAGCACTACTTGTACCTAACAACCCATCCGCTTAAAACCCACATTCCAAAAGCTTTCTAGGCATGTTTAGAAAGCGATGTGAATGCACGGCCATGGTTCTGTCTGCATCTTCGTTCCTTCATGGTAAACATACACGTTCCCTTTCATAATTACGCGAGAAAGAGAACAAAATTTAGCCTCGATGTATAATAAAATCTCATCGTATAGCCATGTCCTTGCTCAAAAATGCGTACCTTTGTGATGCGGTTTAAGCCTTTCGAGCAGTTTTGGCAATGGCCTTCCATGGGCCAGAATGGGGCGAAAGCGCTTTCGCAAGACCGTTTTTAGCATGATAATCACTTTATTATATAACTAGGAAATGAAAAAGGGAAGAGGTTTTTTTTCGCTTCTTATAACGGCCCTTACACTGTGGGGGTGCGGCACTCGCTATGTCGTCACGGGCATAGAACATAGCCGAATACTGGTAGACAAACGTTACGATGCCAGCCACGACACCGAATTGCAGACTTTTATCGCGCCTTATAAGCAGCGGGTAGATAGCCTCATAGCTCCACTTGTGGGACGTGCAGGCTGCTACATGTCGGCAGGAAGACCCGAAAGTCCGCTGTCTAACCTATTATCCGACATACTAGTATGGGGCGGAGAACGCTTTAACGAGCAGCCGCAGTTTGCCGTTTACAACATTGGTGGCATGCGTGCAGCCATCATCGAGGGTAACGTTACGCGGGGCGACATCATCAATGTGGCTCCATTTGAGAACAAAATCTGCTTCATTACCCTAACTGGCGAACAGGTACAACGCCTTTTCGAGCAGATTGCCAAACGTGGCGGAGAGGGCGTGAGCCACAGTGTAAAGTTGGTTATGGACAAGAATTGCCATCTGCTTCGTGCCTCCATCGACGGCAAACCCATCGATCCGAAGGCGCAATATCGCGTGGCAACCATCGATTATGTAGTGCAAGGAAACGACGGTATGAGTGCCTTTAAGGAGGGAACGCAACTGGTTTCGCCCCAATCGGATGAAAACAACGTGCGCTATATCATCATGGATTACTTCCGCCAACAGATGAAAGCGGGTAAGGCCGTGTGTGGAAAGCGAGAGGGAAGAATAACGATTGAATAGCTTGTGAGTTTTTAAGCTGCTTAGTTTGTGAGTCTTATCTCTGCGGCCAATAAGCCAACGCACACTTCGTTATGTCACGGAATAAACCCAAAACCGGCAAACGGGTTCATTAAACCCATGAACTCGAATTTCAAAAACATAAAAGCTCAGAGCCTCAAAAAATTAAAACTTCAAAATCAAGATGAAGAAATATCTGTTAATGGCCGTGGCCTGCATGGCTTTGCTTACGGTCCAAGCACAAAAACAGCTGGTTATATTACACTCCAACGATACGCATAGCTGCATCATGCCTCTAAGCGAGCACCTCGCCGACACGGCCATCGCAGGGCGCGGAGGTTTTCTTAGGCGCGTGGAAATGATCAGGCAAGAACGCCAGAAACATCCCGACTTGCTGTATTTCGACAGCGGCGACTTCTCGCAAGGCTCGCCCTACTACTCCATATTCAAGGGCGACGTGGAGATTGAGCTGATGAACCGCATGGGTTGCGATGCCAGTACGGTGGGCAATCACGAGTTCGATTTTGGCATGGAGAATATGGCACGCATCTTCAAAAAAGCCAAATTCCCCATTCTTTGCTCCAATTACGACTTCACGGGAACGCCTCTCGAGGGTGTGGTTAAACCTTATACCATCATTCACCGCAATGGTTTGAAGATTGGGGTATTTGGTATCGACCCTAAGTTAGAGGGCCTTGTGCTCACCAAGATGTACAAAACGGTGAAGTATTTAGACCCTGCCGACACTGCATTAAAGATGGCCACGATGCTGAAAAAGAAAATGAAATGCGACGTGGTGATTTGCATTTCGCACCTTGGTTGGGGTATCGGAGGCGACGACGACCAACGAATGATAGAGGGGTCGCGCAACATCGACCTGGTGTTGGGCGGACATTCGCACACGTTTTTCGAGAAACTACGCTATGCCAACAACCTAGATGGTCAGCCAGTGCCTGTAAACCAAAATGGCAAGAACGCCATTTATGTGGGTAAAATTGTGCTGAAGGTGGGGAAAAAATAAAGCGCCGTACAGGGCGAAGGCGTAAAAATAGGCGTTAAAGGTGGGCAGGGAAAGCTCGCATAGCCTTTTCGTTTACCTTGTTTATTGGCTATCCTAGCTTACTTAATTGTCTTATTAATCCTAAGACAGCACAAGATGTCCCAGCCAATCCTCCTTACCCACCCCCCCATCCGTCACGCCAAACCCGTCCCCATTACCCATAGTTACACAATAACCGCCCTCGTCTTGCGTTTATATACAACGTATGAAGCAGCTGATATACCTTATTATATATATGTGCGCACTGCCTATCTCGATGATGGCACAGCAACGGCGCGTGGAGAACAGGCCCTATACCGACCTGCGCCCATTCCATTTTGGCGTGGTGGTGGGTGCGCATGTACAGGATGTTGAACTGTTTAACGCTGGTCCGCAAAGTGTAACGCTAGACAACGGACAGGTTATCGAGACCAACATCGCCACCGACCAAGACCGCTACGACCCTGGCTTTGTGGTGGGCGTAACGGGCGAATTGCGCCTTAACCGCCACTTCCAGCTGCGCGTTGTACCTGCAATGTACTTCGGAAATAGGCACTTGGTGTTTCGAAACCAAGGGCAAACCGATGCCGAAGGGCGTCCCATCGAACAGCGGCAAGACATGAAGACGGCTTACATATCTACGGCCTTCAACCTTATTTTCGCTGCACCACGCTTCAACAACCATCGCCCATACCTTGTGGCTGGCATCAACCCGATGCTTAATCTCAGTGGAAGCGATACCGACATATTGCGATTTAAGCGCCACGATGTTTTTACCGAGGTGGGTATTGGCTGCGATTTTTACTTGCCTTACTTTAAGCTTCGCCCCGAATTGAAGTTCATGTTTAGCCTCATCGACTGCCTAGACGCGAAGCATGCAGACCGTCTGCGCGACAAGACCCTTGTGCCTTACGCCCGTTCCACATCACGTGCAACCAGCAAGATGATAGCCCTATCGTTTTATTTCGAGTAAGACGGCGAGGCTGCTGCTTAACGATCTGACGAAAAACAGTTAAGAAGTCAACCTGCAAACAAGCTAACAAAGCATGCGTTTATCAATTGATAACGTGCAAGTTTGCCTATTCATAACCACTTTTAGAGTTGATATAGATTGACCCTTAATCAACAAAAAGTGGGTATCCAACAAAAAAATAATCATTATTTCTAGGTACATAACGAAACATTTACTACCTTTGCGTCATCAAAAGTTAGTATGGCGCAAATTAAAAGCGCAACTACTAGAGCACATATTATACAAAAACATTTAAATAGAATTTTATTATGGCTTACGTTATTGGTAACGATTGTATCGCTTGTGGCACCTGTTTGCCCGAGTGCCCCGTAGAAGCAATCTCTGAGGGCGATATTTATAAGATTGACGCAGACGCTTGCACCGAGTGTGGCACATGCGCTAGTGTATGTCCCAGCGAGGCAATCAGCTTGCCGTAAGGACAAATAACAGGAGGGCTAGGCGATAAGGCAACCTGTTGACGAGTAAACAAACATACGAGTTGACAAGTTAACCAAACCACCAATTTACGCCCCAACAAGAACACGAGGAGACCAATTAACAAGGTTTGGATGGGCCAAAGGGCTTGCGCACACTGCGCATCACCCACCCCATCAATTAGTAAACCTTGCTTATTGGCCTCCTTTTTTCGTGCCCATTTGTCTCGTTCGCCCACAAGTTAAAGCATCAGTTCGGTATATTTAGCGTTCTTTGGTTGGTCGGTATACGGATATGCGCTAGTTCGGAAGATACCGTTCGTTTTGAAGAAGACCAAATGCAACAGACATCTATTATGCCAATTACCCCACACGCTCATTCTTTTGAAAAGCCATTGATAAGCATTGGCTAACCCAGAACAAGCACATTACCACTACTACATTCAACCATCACCTTAGTATCTCTTAGTTGGAATGCGGTTCCAGATAAGCTGGAACGTTGTTCCAGTTAAGATGGAACACTGTTCCGGATGATATGGAACCGCATTCCAGCTAATGTATAACGCAGCGTTGAATGAAAGAAAAGGTAACGAACGCTTATCTCATTGGTATTAAATAGGTAACAGCAAAACGGCAATAACCCATCCACACGATGGCAAAAGCTGATTAAGAACAATGTCAGAAGTTGCCTCGCGCGCGCGTACGCGCACGTTTAATTAATGAGTAAGCAAGGAAAGTATGGGACGAGCATTAGCCCACCCCTTCGCTAGTGCCACCCCATAAAAAACATTGTTGCAAGCAAAGCATGCCTGCAACAATGATAATTCTCTATAACTACTATGTTTCGTCAGTCTTATTTCAGCAGTTCGGCCAAGCGAGCGTGCAGTTCTTCGGCACGCAAGTCGGCACCAACAATTTCGCCCTTTTGATTGATCAGCACGCATGCAGGAATGCCTTCAACCTTGTAAAGGCGTGCAGCTTCGCTTTTCCAGCCCTTCAAGTCGCTTGCCTGAATCCATGTCATGCCCATTTCTTTCACAGCTTCGGCCCAGTCTTCTTTGCGTTCGTCGAGCGAAACACCTACAATTTCAAGGCCTTTGTCATGAAAGTCCTTATAGGCCTTAACCACGTTAGGCATCTCCATACGGCAAGGACCGCACCACGAAGCCCAAAAATCTACCATCGTTATCTTGTTCTTAGCCACCACTTCAGACAGCAACACTCGCTTGCCATCAAGTGTAGGCAGGGCGAAATCGGTGTACTTGGTAGAGCCGTCGGCCTGTTCTTGGTTGTTAGAAGCGGCGTTTGCCGTATCGTTAGCTTGGGTAGCAGCAGCATCTTGCTTGTTGTTGCATGCTTTCTTGTTTGAACACGAAGCAAAGGAAATGGCTACCGCCAATGCCAATGCAGAGAGGATTGTTTTCGTCATATAGTTGTTTTGTTATTGGTTGTTTGTGTAAATCGCCATCGCTTGCCATTGGCAGACGTATGGCACAATGGGCATATTGCAGCTTTTATCTTGTTTTGTGCTCTGTTCGTTGCGTTGACATAGGCTTGCGCCTTAACTTATCGCATCGAATGGGTATGCACGTTTACTTCAAGGTTTCGGTCTTCACGCTCTCGATGGTTCCCGTTATGGGGCTTAGCACCATTCTCGTGAGTTGCTTTTTGCTAAAAAGCTCGCCACTAATCGGCTCGGTTTTACCAAATTGGGCCATGTATAGCTCGATGGCAGCACGCAGATTACCCTCTTGGGCCACAGAAATCTTCACCTTGCCAGGCAGGTTTACGTAAACGCCAGCATTGTCTTTGCTCTTGCCCTTGTCGATAGAGGCCTGCATGGTGGGTATGGAATGAAGGTCTTCAACACTGATATAGTAAGGCGCTCCACCAAGGTCGTCCTTATCGGCCATACCATAATGACGCGAGAAACGGAAGAGCACCTCGCGCTCTACTGCTTTGGTGGGCACGAAATTGATAATGGTTTCGGTGGTATCTTTCACCGTTGTGCCCGAGAACACTTGCAAAAGAGCCTGCTCTTGTTGGTCTAGGTTGTTGAGCATCAGGCGTAATTGCTCGCCATCTTTGGGCATTGCGTCGGCCTGACCACGTGAAAGCTGGTTGCGACTATCGCGAATGTCGTATATTTCTTTAGCTATTAGCTCGGCCATCTTTGCCGACGAGCCTGCCGAAAGGATGTCTTGGTTCATGAAATCCTTAGGATTGAGGGGGCGTTTAGCCCGTGCAGGCACGAAGCTTTTGGGCTGCTTGGGTGTGGGAGGTGTGGCATTGATGGCCAGTAGCACGCCATTGTCGGCCAATCGCACGTCAGTGATGCTGTGTTTCTTATCCATAGCCGCCACATAATGCTTAGTAGAGTCGGGCATTCCAAAGTCGGTGATGTTAATGCTCACCACACGATACTCGGTGTTTTTTTGCATCTGCGTGTTGAAAAGCTTCATATACTTTTCGCCATACATGGCCAATTCTCCAGGAGTATAAGTAGTTTTCTCCACCAATACGGCAAGTCTGATGCCCGTTTTGGGCAAGAAATAAGCGATACCCTCTGTTTGTGCGTTGCCTTGAGCTAGCCCAGGAAGAGCGGCAAAAGCCAAAGCAGCGATGGTAACCATTATCTTTTTCATATCTGTTGTTGAGTTTATTTAATTTCAAGTTGACAAGTAGACAAGTTAATGGGTTAACAAGGAGGAGAAGAATGGCCTAAAAATGAAAGGTTGGAGCATTGAAAGGAGAAGCCTCTTAAAGAAACTCTTGGCTCAAATTCGCCATCAAGCCAACAAGCATACTTATTTGCCAAGCGCTGAAACTCACAGGCATTTGGCTTAACTCCTTAACCCTTTAACTTCTTAACTCCTTGTAATTATCCTAGAAATTCAAACGCCTGTGGCAGGTGCGCGATAATGTCGCCAGCCATCAAACTTTCCTGTCCCAATTGTTTTGCAGCCAAATCGCCAGCCAAGCCATGAAGGTACATACCCACGATGCAGGCATTTTCGCGGTCGTAACCACGTGCCAACAACCCGGTTATCACGCCCGTTAGCACGTCGCCACTGCCTGCCGTGGCCATACCTGCATTACCTGTGGGGTTGAAATACACCCTTCCATCGGGCATGCACAGTGCCGAATAGTGACCTTTCAGCAAGATGTAGGCATGCAGGTGTTGAGCCAAGTCGATGGCTTTCGACAGTCGGTCGTAGTCGCCTTCACTGCCACCGTTCCCCAATCGGTCGAATTCGCCCACGTGGGGTGTTAGTATGAGCTGTTCGGGCAGCTGTTGCATCCAAGCCTTGTGCGATGCGAGGATGTTCAGAGCATCGGCATCTATCACCATGGGACATTGTGTTCGGCGAATTTGCGAGATAAGCGCGATGGCGGTATCTTCGTGTTGTCCCATGCCAGGACCCATGCCCACGGCATCGTAATGCTCGGTATCGAGAGGTTCGGTGAAGAAATAATCTTCCTTACCCGTACTTAAAATGGCCTCGGGAAGCGATATTTGCATCACGTCGTAGTTACGTCGGGGCGTGCAAACGGTAAGTTTTCCCACGCCCGAACGCATACAAGCACGGCCAGCGAGCACTGCAGCGCCCGCCATTCCATAACTTCCTGCCACGATGAGGGCATGTCCCATCAGGCCCTTATTAACGAAATCGCCACGCGTAAGCAGTCGTTCGCGCACGTCGCTTTCTTCCAATATCTGGAAGTTGGTGTTCGTCTGCTCGATATACTTTTGGCTAAGCCTGATATCTAGCACACGCAAACGACCTATAAACTGTTGGTTGTCTTCGAAAAGCATGGCCAACTTCTTCTGCTGTAACGTCAATGTGAGATGCGCTCTCACAATGTGAGCCTTCACGTTATGCGTGTTGTCTTCGGTCATTAGTCCCGAAGGCAGGTCGATACTCACAACCTTGCAAGGCGACTGGTTGATGTATTTCACCAGCGAAGCAAAGCCACCGGTGAGCGTTTTGGTCAATCCCGAACCGAAAAGGCCGTCTATCACCACCGTTTCGGGCGTTAGTTTGGGCGGATCGAAGTCTACCAACACCTCCGTAAAGGATTTGATGCGCTTACAATCTATGGTCCTCTGCTTGTTAGTGGCACAGTCGGCCGAGAGCCTGTCGTTAACATTGAAGAGATACACCTTTACGTTATAGCCCGCTTCGGCCAACAAACGAGACACGGCTAACGCGTCCCCGCCGTTGTTTCCTGGGCCAGCAAACACCACAAAGGGCGTTCTATTGTCCCATTCTTCTCGTAAAGCGCGCACAATAGCCTTAGCGGCACGCTCCATAAGGTCGATGCTCGCCACGGGCTCGTTCTCTATCGTAAACTTATCTAGCTCTTTAATCTGAGCGCCGGTGAATATCTTCATAATGTGCAAAAATACAAATTAAATTACATCTGATAGTCAAAAGCTACCAACATTTACATATTATTATGTTCTTTAAGCGCAAATACGAACAAAATGTATTGAAAAACTGCTTTACGGCATACATTGTTATACACTTAAAAGACTATGGCTAGACATGGGCCGAAGCCGTTTAAAGCTGGGCAACGAGGGAGAGGCGAGGGGGAGAAGGCAGAGCTATTAATTCGTGAAAAAACACCCAAGAGCAAACGAAGAACAAAAGCACGACATTCGCAAAGAAGTAAATGAGACGCCATAGGGTAAGGCGAAGCACAGCCTTTTCACACCACTTCAAAACCTAAATAACGTTACCTACGCCCCGTGTTCCACTTTTTTTTCGTATTTTTGCAGCCTAAAAGCAAAAAGATTTTATGTCTCGAATTAAATTGATAGATAAGGTTTTCGAAACGTCTATTACGGAAGCCGAAATTCAGGAGCGTGTTAAAGCCGTTGCCGACAGGATAAACAAAGACATGGCCGACAAGAACCCTATACTCTTAGCAGTGCTAAATGGCTCGTTCATGTTCGCTGCCGACCTCATGCGCATGCTCACCATACCCTGCGAAATATCGTTCGTTAAGCTGGCTTCGTACCAAGGCACCACCTCGACAGGTACAATCAAGGAGGTGATTGGTATCAACGAAGACCTCTCGGGACGAACGGTTATCATCATTGAAGACATTGTTGAGTCGGGGTTGACGATAAAACGCATGATTGAAACCATCGGAACGCGCGCCCCGAAGTCGATACACATCTGCACATTGCTGATTAAGCCCGACCGGTTAACGGTTCCGCTCGACGTGGAATACGCGGCCATCGAAATCCCCAACGACTTTATCGTGGGTTATGGACTGGATTATAACCAGCAAGGCCGCAACCTAAGAGACATCTACACCTTGGTGGAGGAATAGCATTTCTTAGGAGTTAAAGGAGTTATGGAGTTAAGGAGTTAAGCCAAATGCATAGGTGACGTTAGTCATTCTTTCACCTTTTCACCCTTTCACTTTTAGGAGTTAAGGAGTTATGGAGTTAAGGAGTAAAGTCAGATGCATAGGTGACGTCAGTCATTTTCTCACCTTTTCACCTTTTCACTCTTTCAATTTTAGGAGTTATGGAGTTAAGGAGTTAAGCCAAAAGCATCGGTGGCGTTAGCCATCCTTTCACCTTTTCACCCTTTCACTTTTAGGAGTTAAGGAGTTAAGCCAAAAGCATCGGTGGCGTTAGCCATCCTTTCACCTTTTCACCCTTTCACTTTTAGAAGTTAAGCCTACACCAACAAATTATCAGACCATAAATAAACAAGGCATACCGCTCCCCTGCTCTTCTCGGAGAGAAATCGAGAGTAATGCCGCTAACAAAATAAACACAACGAAATGAAGAATATCGTTATCTTCGGTGCCCCCGGATCGGGTAAAGGCACACAGAGCGACAAGATGATCGCCAAGTATGGTTTCAAACATATCTCAACGGGCGACGTGCTACGAAACGAGATAAAGAACGGCACTGAACTGGGAAAAACCGCCAAAGGATACATCGATAACGGGCAACTGATACCCGATGAACTGATGATTGACATCCTAGCCAGCGTGTACGACAGCTTCGGAAAAGAACATAAGGGCGTTATCTTCGATGGTTTTCCACGTACCATTCCGCAAGCCGAGGCCCTGAAAACAATGCTGGCCGAACGCGGACACAAAGTGGCGGCCATGATCGAATTGGACGTTCCCGAAGAAGAACTGATGAAACGACTGGTGTTGCGCGGACAACAAAGCGGACGAACAGACGATAACGAGGAAACGATTAAAAAGCGACTGGGCGTGTATCACAACCAAACGGCACCGCTCATCGAATGGTATAAAACCGAAAACATTCACAATCACATCGACGGATTGGGCGAATTAGACCGCATCTTTGCCGACGTATGTGCCGTGATTGACAACATCTAAACTGCTCATGCCCGAATCAAACTTTGTAGACTACGTTAAGATTTACTGCCGCTCGGGTAAGGGCGGAAGGGGATCTATGCACCTTAGGCGCGTAAAATACAACCCTAATGGCGGTCCCGACGGTGGCGACGGCGGACGCGGAGGCAACATCTACCTGCGCGGAAACCACAACTACTGGACCCTGTTGCACCTGAAATACCAACGCCACGTGTTCGCCGAGCATGGCGGAAACGGTGGAAGAGACAAGTGCCACGGAACCGACGGCAAGGATATGTATATCGATGTGCCGTGCGGAACTGTGGTGTATAATGCCGAAACGGGCAAATTCGTCTGCGACGTGATGCACGACGGACAGGTGGTGATGTTGCTCAAAGGCGGTAGAGGAGGACTGGGCAACTTCCAATTCCGCACCGCCACCAACCAAACGCCACGCTATGCGCAGCCCGGAGAACCAATGGAAGAGATGACCATCATACTCGAACTGAAGCTTCTTGCCGATGTCGGGTTGGTGGGTTTCCCCAATGCGGGCAAGTCTACGCTGCTTTCTTCGCTCTCTTCGGCACGTCCCAAGATTGCCAACTACCCTTTCACCACCCTCGAACCATCGCTCGGCATCGTGGCCTATCACGACCATAAGTCGTTTGTTATGGCCGATATTCCAGGCATAATCGAGGGCGCAAGCGAGGGAAAAGGTTTGGGATTGCGTTTTCTTCGACACATCGAGCGCAACTCGTTGCTGCTCTTTATGGTGCCTGGCGATACCGACGACATCAAGAAAGAGTACGAGGTGCTGCTCAACGAGCTAAACAACTTCAATCCCGAACTGAACGATAAGCACCGCGTATTGGCTGTTACCAAATGCGACTTGCTAGACGAAGAGTTGATGGAGATGCTTCGCGAGACGCTACCCACCGATCTTCCCGTGGTGTTTATATCGTCTGTTACGGGTCTGGGGCTGTCTGAATTGAAAGACATCCTTTGGCGAGAGCTGAACAGCGAGAGCAATAAGCTGCAAAGTATCATGGCCGAAGACACCCTCGTTCACCGCGATAAAGACATCAGGAACTTTGCGCAAGAACTGGCCGACGAGGGTGAAGACTTCGAAGTGGAGTACATCGACGCCGACATTGAAGACCTAGACGACTTTGAATACGAGGAGGAAGACGATGCCTAAGCTATTGGAATACGCGCTTGGCGACGGCATCCACGCCTTTAGCACCATGCGTGCCGATGGCACAAGCCAAGGTGCTTACGCTCATTTCAACATCAACCCCTATTGTGGCGACAACCCCGAGCACGTGGCACAAAACCTTAACAGCCTGTGCCACATGCTTGGTATCGCCCCCACAAACCTCGTTATGCCCCACCAAACCCACGAAACAACGGTGCGACAGGTGGGTAACGAGCTACTTTCCATGCCAAAAGAAGTGCGCCAGATGGTGCTCGAAGGCGTGGACGCACTTATCACCAACGTGCCTGGCGTGTGTATCGGCGTATCTACGGCCGACTGCATACCCATCATTCTTTACGATGCCGAACATCGTGCAACGGCTGCCATCCATGCCGGATGGCGCGGAACGGTGAAGCGCATCGCACAAAACGCCATCGCCCAGATGCGCACGGCCTTCGCCACCAACCCGCAAACCCTGCGCGCCGTTATTGCCCCTGGCATATCGCTGCAAAACTTTGAGGTAGGCGACGAGGTGTACGAGGCCTTTGCCAACGCTGCATTCCCCATGGGCGAGATAGCTAAACGATACGAAAAATGGCACATCAACCTGCCCTTATGCAACCAACTGCAATTGCAAGAGGCGGGTTTGAAGGCCGAAAACATATATGCAACGGACATCTGTACATACGACCGCTGCAACGAATTCTTTTCTGCCCGAAGGCTGGGCATCAACTCTGGCCGCATATTTACGGGCGTTACCATCAGCTGAACATGGCCAAAAGGCTTGTCGCCACTTAGCGTGGCGGTGTTGGCTAGTGCCTGTTCGCATATATATTTTATACAAATGAAACAGCTTACCACACTTCTCCTCGCGTTGATCTTCATCGCGGGCAAGCCTGCTGACGACCATTTCACTGCTGCCGAAATGCAACAGATAAGTATCGCGACGCCTGGATTGTTCGATAAGGGCGATGTTTTCTACATCGATCTCACCGCCATTGGGCACAAGAACTTCGCTTTCCCGCTACCCGTAGGTAAGTCGAAGGCCATCGGGGGAGATGTGTTGGAGATTACCACGCAGAAAGGTGATGCCGTAAAGGCTATGCTACCGGGAAGGGTTAGGCTGGCCCGAAAGAACAAACAGTGGGGAAACGTGGTGGTGATACGCCACGATAACGGTCTGGAAACCGTGTATGCGCACAACGCGCAAAACCTTGTGAAGCCCAACCAAATGGTAGAGGCTGGCCAAAGCATCGCCATCGTGGGTACGAAAAGCGGAAAGGGGCGCATGGCTCTCCTTACAATGGTGAACGGTGGGCGCATCAATCCGCTAACCATCATAGACATCTATGGTCAGAAATTGCACAAAACGGTGCTGCGATTTGAGAAAAAAGGCCATCGCGTTTTGGTAAGGCAGGCCACCGAAAAAGACCTAGAAGAAAAACTCTTAGCCGAGAAGAAGGCGAAAGACGACGAGAAAAAGGCTCGCAAGGAGGAAGAAAAAGCCAAGAAAGAAGAGGCCAAACGCCTGAAAGAAGAAGAGAAAATGCTTGCCGATGAGAAAAAGGCAAACGAGAAAACACTGCTCAAACCCCAAAAGTCGGGCAAGAACAACTCGGGCAATAAGCTGGTTCTCGCCGACTTCTCGCACAAAGAATGGGCCTATCCGCTACCTGGAAGCCACGTCATCAGCCCCTACGGCGGTCGCCGAAGACATTCGGGTGTCGACGTTAAGACCCGTCCTAACGACAAGATACTTGCTGCATTCAGTGGCATTGTCACTCGTTCTGGCCCCTATTTCGGTTATGGCAACTGCATCGTTATTCGTCACGACAACGGCTTAGAAACGCTTTACAGCCACCAATCACGCAACTTGGTGAAGGTGGGACAGGCTGTTAAGGCCGGCGATGTTATCGGACTGACGGGACGAACGGGCCGTGCCACCACCGAACACTTGCACTTCGAGGTGTCGTTTAAGGGCAGACGCATAGACCCCGCATTGGTTTTCAACCACGCTTCGAAAACCCTACACCAGCATACATTGGTGCATGCCAGTGGCATTGTGCGTGTAGACAAGTCGAAACGATAAAGACCTGGGCAAACGATAAACGGTAAACAGCAATCAATAAACCACAAATAGAAGATGGACATACAACAGCTTTTCGACAGATATCTCGCACTTTCGGAAGCCAGACGCAAGGGCTACACAGAGAGTTTGGGGCTTCCCGACCCCGAGGCCACACAAAAAATGGAGTTTGCCGCAGGCACACCGCTCCCTGCTCTACTTGTGTGTATATATAATAAGGTGTCGGGCACACCTCGGCAATGCAAGCGCGAAGATTTCATCGACTTTATTCCAGGCTTTCGCCTACCCCACTTGCGCGAGTGGTCGGCAGCCTACGAAGCGCTGAAATTGGTACATGGCGCAGAGTGGTTGCCCTTGTTGCACGATGGCGAAAGGGGTTATTACGCCATCAACAGGACAACAGACGAGGTGGCAATCACCTTCCTAGACGAGTTCGCCTTTATCGACACCGTGAGCCTTAACTCCGTTAACTTCATGCAAACGCTTGTGGCCAACTACGAACGCAAGGTGTATTCCGTTGACCGCTACGGCCTACTCGACTTCGACGAACGCAGAGAAGGAGAAGTGGCACGCGAGATAAATCCCGACGTGGATTATTGGATGGAAGAATAAGCGGTGGCTAATCGTCTAGTGATCTAGCCCTTCCAGCAGCCTCCAAAACTCCTAGAAGTCATAGCTATCCTTCAAAACCTAGCATCCCTAGAAACCCCATAACCCCTCGTAAAACCTAAAAAACACCTACTCACGCTCATGAAATCAGCCACCCTAAAAGACTCCTATCGCTCTGAAGCCTCATTATTGGCAGCCCAACTCGCGCGCTTAAAGCGCCGTAACCTCTACTTTGTGGCGGGCGAAATCACCTCTTTCATCGCCATGTTGGGCTTCATTGTCCTCGCCACCACCCTTCACAATGCCACGTGGACACTGTGGTTGGCTGCCGTTTGCTTGGCCTTATACGTAATTATCAGGCGATTTGATGTGCAAAACGAAGCTGCAACCACAGCCATCGACCAGTTAAGGCAAGCCTACGAAGACGAGGCGCGTTATCTCGAAGGCGATTTCACCCCCTTCGACGATGGTGCATGCCATGCTGATGCGCACCATCCCTTTGCCCTCGACCTTGACATCTTCGGACGTTCATCGCTTTTTCATCGCCTCAACCGCACTGTTTCAACTGGCGGAAGCCATTCTTTGGCACAGTCACTCACCTGCTTGCCTGGCTCTACGCCACAAGCCAAGGCCGAGGTAGAACAAAAACGCGATGCCATAGACGAACTGGCCACCAAACAAACATGGCGAATGCACTTCATTGCGCAAGGCAAAGGCAAGGCAGGCGGCATAGACAGCGCACGCCTTACACAAGCCATCGCTGCGGCTTCTACTGTAAACATACCACGTTTTGCCACCGCTTTCCTACCCTTCGCCTTGGCTTGTGCCTCCATCGTGGGCTTCTTCGCCTCGGTCTTGCTCGCCATCTTCACGCCTCTTGATGCCAACATCCCCATTTGGTGGGGAATGATTAACTTCTTTGCGGTTATGTTGCTCTGTGCCAAACCTCTGCGTGCGGTAAGCAAAACGGCAAACCTGCTGCACAGCGAACTTACTGCCTGTGTGCAATTGCTTACCCTTATCACGGCCGAAGAGATGCGAGCCGCACTAAACAAACAACTGAAAACCGAACTAGAAGGTGCATTGCACGCCTTCAAACAACTGGAACAAACGGTTGGAAGCCTAGATCGTCGCAGCAACATATTGGGTCTGATGTTTGCCAATGCCCTCTTCCTTAGCGATTTCTTCCTAGTTCGTAAGTTCTTAAAATGGCAAGATAGCAACCTGCAACGCTTTCCGCAGTGGGTAGACAGCTTAAGTCAGATGGACGCCCTCGTATCGTTGGGCACTTTCCGCTACAACCACCCCGAGGCCGTTCAGCCACAAATTGAAGACACGCCCCACATCGTTTACCACGCCACCAACCTTCGCCACCCCTTCTTAGGCACAAAGGCTGTGGGCAACGACCTACAAATTCGGCAAGGCCAATACCACATCGTTACGGGTGCCAACATGGCTGGCAAAAGCACATTTCTTAGGTGCGTGGGCATAAACTACGTGTTGGCCATGGCGGGTCTGCCCGTCTTCGCCAGCGAGATGCGTGTCTCGTGCTTCTGGCTTTTCAGCAGCATGCGCACCACCGACGACCTCACCCATGGCATTTCTTACTTCAACGCCGAACTACTTCGTCTCGAACAGCTTATCGACTATTGCCAACAGCATCCCAACACCTTTATTATTCTCGACGAGATATTAAAGGGAACAAACTCGCTCGACAAGCTCAACGGCTCACGACTGTTTCTACAAACCATGTCGCAGATGCCAGCCAGCGGCATAGTAGCCACCCACGACCTTGAACTTTCTAAGCTAGAAGACGAAGACAGCGCTCGTTTCGCCAACTATTGCTTTGAAATTGAGTTGGGCAACGATGTCACTTACTCGTACCGCATTACGCGCGGTGTGGCCAAAAACCAAAATGCCACGTTCTTATTAAAGAAAATATTGAACCGCTAAGCCATGCCCTTGGCTTACGTCTAACGAGCATTTATAACGCGAAAGCAAAACTCCGAAAACCAACGAAGTGAGCTTTCGCGTTATCATTATTCAGTCCTTCATCCCTTATCGCTTAACTGTAACTTTGTTCCACATCACATGGAACAGTGTTCCAGATAACATGGAAGGATGTTCCAGATAACCTGGAACAGGGTTCCAACTTACATATACCACGACAGGAGTTCTTAAAACGTTTCTTTACACCTCATTCAGCGCATCGTAAACAAGTATGGAAGGCATCACATTACCTGTTTACATGCAAACTTTATAGATAAAAGAGGGACTATATCCAGGCCTTTCTTTAATTATGTTGCAAAGGATTTATTTAACGAAAAGCCGCTTGAACTCATCTTTGGGCAGGATGTAACGAAGGTAGTGTTCGACGTACTTGCGGTTGATGGAGTCGGGCGTGTTCCGCATGCGGCGAACAGTGCGGGGCGACATGTAGTCGTACAAGAGATGATCTTCGTTGGGGTATATGCTGTCTATATACATCAGGTCTTTGTTCCGCTCGTCTATCTTGTCGCCCGAAACAAAGCGGTGAAGGAACACGGGCATGGGATTAGCTTTTGTGCCATAACTCTTGTCGTGCCACTGAATGCGATTGACATACACGCAAAGCACCATGCCATCTTCTAGTTGGCGTTGTTGAACTCCTCCCGTATCATAATGACGCCCCTTATGACCAACAAAGTCTTCAACACCTATAATCCAAATAAATTCGAAAAACTTTTTGTACTTCTCTATAAAGAATATGGATGCACGCATATATATTCTTTCTCCCGTAAATTTATTATACTTTATACCTTTTATATTGAACATTTTACCACCTGATATGTTCAGGTACCTATCCTTCGGCAACGTGACATAAATACTGTCAAAGTTCTGTACGTATGTGTCTACATAAGCAACTGCAGAACGATTACCTTTAAAGTGGTATACTATGGGAATAAGCAATGCGACCAAGATTGGCGCTACAACAAACTTGCCAAGCGCCAACAATCCTTGTCTCTTCAATGAATCTTTACCCTTAAAAATCATTTGCTACTATTTTTGGTTTGGTATCGTCCTCATGAAGAGCAAAAAGTAATTCACCAATCATGCCTTCTGTCATGTAAAACTCATCCTCTTTGTTTTCGCTATCAACCCAAATGCCAAGACCTGCACCAAGTACTCCTACGCCAAACCCTAAAAGAGTTTCAAAGAGTTGCTTGCCCATCTTTCGCGCTATCTTCTCTGTGTTTTCTGCTGCCTTGTTTGCAACCTTGCTTGCTCTTCTAGCTTTTTGTTGAGCTGCGATTTTCCTACCCTTCATCTTACGGTGAGGCTTTTTCTTTCCGTGAGACCTTTTCTTTAGTTTTTCATCACGGCTGGCCGCTTCACCTTCTTTCTTACGACAAGACTCCTTTGCTGCATCCTCTGCTTTCTTGGCCTCATTTAGATCTGAGGGATTACCTTTGGCCTCAGTATATGTACCGCCTTCAAAAGTATTGGGCGACACCTGATGAAGTGCTTCTGCCGTAGCTTCGCCTGCGGCTGTTTCTTCAGCTGTCTCTGCTATTTTACCAGCATAGTCGTATTCAAAGTTCTTGTCCTCGGTAGAATTCTTCATCATCTCATAATGATCTAACTCTACATCCTCTGCTCCTCCATTGTAAGCGAAAAGAATGGATACGGCCAACGATATGGGATTTGCACCACCCGTTAAACCACTGATAATACCTTGTACCCTTTGATTCTCCTTTTCGGTAGAGATGATCTTCTGGTTAGCCGCACTGATATTCTCTGCGGCCAGCTTAGCCAGATCGTCATCAAGAATTACGGTGACAACGCCGCCACGAGGACATAACAGAAAAGAATGTTGGAGCAAGGCAGGCTTACCTTTGACAAAGGTGCCCGTATGCCCCATCTTCCATTGCCCGTCTTTTAAAACGTCACAAAAGTGCTTTACATCATAACCTAGTTTCTCGCCATCTACAAGAAGCGCACTGCCCCACATCACAGCCGAAGTGGCCAGCGCATCGCCAGTGGGTATCATCATTGCTGCCACTGAGGCAAAAATAGTATCGGCCCCACAAGTCATGATTGTAAGCGCAACGCCAGCAATAGCGACAGCCCCAATTGCAAGGCCACAAAGGTAAGAGTCCAAGCCTTCCCACGCCATATAGGGGAGTTTGCAATTAAAACATGCTGATAATTTGCGGGCATCAGTATTCAAAACGGCTAGACCGTCTCCTGATAAGAAACTCCATGGACATGTTTCAATCCCTATTTGTACAGGATAGGGAGATGTCATGTTCGTACAAACTGCGTTTGTTCCATGTCGAAGATACGATATACTCATTATTCGTCTAGTTTTCTGATTTTATATTGTATGGTCATACTCACGTTGTTTAGCACCTCTTCCGTTATGTTACACTCAGCCTCTTGCACGTAACGTTGTTCACCGTTAACCAACGCATGAACGTACAATCGGGCTGCGTATTCGGAGAAGGAGTAATCAACAGAAGGCTTGAAACGGGTGTCGTAGGCTTCGCGTATCTCTTTTTTTCGCTTAGTTTCCTCGTCTATCTCGCCCTTACGCTCGAACAAAACACTGCTAGGCGATTCTTTGATGATACGCGGGGTAACCCTCATGGGCACAGTTATGCCTTGGAAAAGTTGTGACGGCAGCTCTATATCGTAGGGATTGTTATACTCTTCTTTGCCAACAATGTAGCCGCCAAATAGCAGTGTAAAAAACATCTTACTTTTAAGTTCAGCCAAAAGCAGATCTCCATTTGTCATGACTTTTTCAACAGACTGCACGAATTGCATCATGCTGTCTCTTGCAGGTTTCGACTTGAGGAAATCATATTTACTCAGCAGGTCGGTTTTATACTCCTCCCACTTCTCCCGCATCTCGTCTTCGTTTATCACAGTTTCAATTATACCTGTGCCCATGTCTATACCCAACACGGCTTCGCACTTCAGCTTTTCCAAATCGTTCATTAGTTCCAATGGCTTTTCGTAGCTACTCGGGTAGATGTTAGCAAACTGCTCTAGCAGCGTACAACGGGCATTAACCATTCCCTTGTCTATGTTCTCAAACGACTCAAGAAGGTAGTCCGACTTCATTCTTATCGCACATACAGGTTCTTCGTCCACCTTATTTATGATGGTCTGTTCGCAACGGTACTTGTGGGAGATGAACTTAACATGGTCTAGGCCTTTGCAACGTTCACACAGCTCTTCCCAATATGCCTTTTTCATCCAAAATGTCTTTTCCATATCGTGTATTGATTATTCTTATTCTAGTCTGTTTAATGTCTGCATTAGGTAATCGCGCCAAAATCTTCGTATAACAACCGACTTGGCCAAGATGCCCATAGTAGATGTCTGCAAGGGCAAAACTAGTGATTTTATTTTACATTATCAAGAAAACATTAATCAAATTCTTCGCATTAAACATATTTTTCACATTGGTAATGCGACATTAA
This sequence comes from Hoylesella loescheii DSM 19665 = JCM 12249 = ATCC 15930, assembly GCF_000378085.1. Classification (GTDB taxonomy): domain Bacteria; phylum Bacteroidota; class Bacteroidia; order Bacteroidales; family Bacteroidaceae; genus Prevotella; species Prevotella loescheii. The sequence goes on along the minus strand of NZ_KB899212.1, from coordinate 217,785 downwards.
ATTATACACAATAAACATTAATTCAATAGATAAAGCATAAATGAAAAGGATATAAGACGGCCATGCCCGTGGAGTGGGTACATAATAAGTATAAAGACTAGCACCAAAGCATGTTATAAAACAACTCGCTGAAAGCGTATCATACCTCATATATTATGCTATAGCCTACAAATGCCTGCTTAAACAAATCTATAGAAGTTACCTGTTTGTATTTACCTAATCATTATCGGCCGTATTTTTGCAAAACATCAATAACAAATCTAAAAATACTTAATTTCGTGTTTCTGATTCTAAAAAAATGCACTAACTTTGCCATGTAAGCAACTAAAAACCGCCTTGACATGAAAAAAATTGTTACGATATTGATGCTCTTTTGCCTTGTCGCTGTTGTCGGTAAGGCACAAAAAGCACGCGTGGCTTGCGGCGACGAACGCACGAATGCGTATCTGCCCGCACTGAAAGACAAGCGAGTGGCATTGTTCGCCAATCATACGGCCGTGGTGAAAGGCAAGCATATCTTAGACTTGCTTATTGATAATAACGTGAATGTGGTGGGCGTTTTTGCGCCCGAACATGGGTTCAGGGGAACAGCCGACGCAGGCGAACATGTGAAAAACTCAACCGATAAGAAAACGGGCGTGCCCATTTTTTCGCTCTATAACGGAAAAGACGGTACGCCTAACATTAAAGTATTGAAGGAAACAGACGTACTGGTGGTTGACATTCAGGACGTAGGACTGAGGTTCTACACCTATTATATATCCATGTTGCAATTGATGAACGCCTGCGCAAAGACTAAAACCACGATGATGATATTGGATAGGCCCAACCCAAACGGCTGCTATGTAGACGGTCCGGTGCTAGATATGAAGTACAAGTCGGGTGTTGGTGCTTTGCCCATTCCTGTTGTTCACGGCCTAACGTTGGCCGAAATGGCGAGCATGATAAATGGCGAAGGCTGGTTGGAAGGTGGTGAGCCATGCCAACTCAACATCATTGCATGCCGCAACTATACGCATTCCACGCGCTACAAGCTGCCTATCGCGCCCTCGCCAAACCTACCTAACATGCAGGCCATATACCTTTATCCTTCTATTTGCCTGTTCGAAGGCACGGTTGTAAGCCTTGGACGCGGCACCAGCCTGCCGTTTCAGCAGTACGGACACCCCCAAATGGTGGGCTATAAATATGGCTTTATACCCCGAAGTGTTGCCGGCGCGAAAAATCCGCCACAGCTAAACCAGCTGTGTTTTGGTGTAAATTTAAGCCGCAAACCTCAAGAAGAGATTATCAAACGGGGCTTCGACCTTACGTATGTCATCGACGCATACCGCAACTTAAATATCGGCGAGCGCTTTTTCACACCCTTCTTCACCAAGCTGGTGGGCGTAGACTATGTGCAAAAGATGATCATGGAAGGTCGCTCTAACGAAGAAATACGCGCCGTTTGGCAACCCGAACTCGAGAAATATAAGGAGATGCGGCGCAAGTATCTTATATATAAGGAGGAAGAAGTAAGTAGTAAAGGAATAAGTAGTAAAGGAGGAAAGAGTAAAAGGAGTAAAGGAGGAAGGAGTAAAAGAGTAAAGAGGTAAGGAATTAAGCCAATAGCTCGCGACTCTTTAACTTGGAACTCATCAACTTGTAAAGCCTGTCAACCCGTAAACTTGTCAACTCGTCAACTATATTTAAACCAACAAGATATGACCCCAATTGCAATCCTAGCAACCGTTTTAGCCTATTTCGCCGTTTTGTTCCTTGTCTCGAGCATCGCCCGACGCAATGTGGATAATGCCGCTTTCTTCACTGGCAGTCGCCAAAGCAAGTGGTACATGGTGGCATTTGCCATGATTGGGGCCAGCATCTCAGGCGTAACGTACGTTTCTGTACCAGGTATGGTGTCGCAAAGTGGCTTTGGCTACCTGCAATTGGTATTGGGATTTATCGCTGGTCAGCTTATCGTGGCCTTCGTTCTCACACCATTATTCTATCGTTTGCAGCTCACTTCGGTTTACGAATACCTGCGTAACCGTTTCGGACAGCAAGCTTACCACACGGGAGCATGGTTCTTCTTCATCTCGAAGATGCTTGGAGCGGCCGTTCGTCTTTTCCTCGTATGCTTCACTTTACAGCTTCTGGCTTTCGGTCCATTGGGCATCCCCTTCTGGGTTAACGTGGCCTTATCGGTGGGTTGCGTGTGGTTTTACACCCATAAGGGTGGCGTTAAGTCGGTAATTTGGGCCGACCTGATAAAGACCACCTGTCTTATCGTATCGGTGGCATTGTGCATTTGGTTTATCGCGGACGACTTACAGCTGTCGTTTGGCGGCGTGGTGAGTCACATTAGCCAAAGCGACATGAGCCGCATGTTCTTCTTCGACGACGTTAACAACAAGCAATTCTTCTTCAAGCAGTTCTTTGCCGGTATCTTCACCACCATTGCCATGACTGGGCTAGACCAAGATATGATGCAGCGCAACCTAAGTTGTCGCAACAGTCGTGAATCTCAAAAGAACATGGTGATTAGCATTCTGCTGCAATTCATCGTGGTTGCGGCCTTCCTGATGTTAGGTGTGCTGCTCTACGAAGAGGCTGCACGCCACGGCGTAACGGCTACAGGCGACCAGCTTTTCCCCACCATCGCCACAGGAGGCTTGCTTCCGGGCGTTGTTGGCGTGCTGTTCATCGTTGGTTTGTCAGCTTCAGCCTATAATGCAGCAGGCTCGGCGCTCACCGCACTCACCACTTCGTTCACCGTAGACATACTCGGGGCAGGCAAACGCAGCGAAAGCGAAGTTACCCGAATGCGCAAACGCGTGCACATAGGCATGGCCGTGGTGATGGGCTTGTCTATTATCGTGTTCAATGTGCTGAACAACACCAGCGTGGTAGATGCCGTTTACACCCTAGCCAGCTACACTTACGGACCAATATTGGGCCTCTTCGCCTTTGGCATATTGGTAAAGCGACCTGTGCGCGACCGTTGGATACCCCTCGTGGCCTTGGCTTCGCCCCTGCTCTGTTGGGTACTAGACCGCCATTCAGAGGCTTGGTTCAACGGCTATCATTTCAGTTACGAGTTGCTTATACTCAACGCCCTGTTCACCTTCGTGGGTCTTTGCCTACTCATCAAACGAGGCGAAACCGCTCAAAAAATATAGCAAAAGATGGTTAGGAGCAACTGTCAACAGCATTGGTTCCATCAATTCCATCAGCCACATCAGTTCCATCAAGTCACATCAGAAAGGAGATAAAGATGTTTAGACGCAACATATCAATCGTAGCCCTTTGCCTTGCTGCCCTCTCTACATGGGCGCAGCAGGTAGCTCCAACAACCTTCGCACCCCGCTGCGACCAGCCGTTGGTAACCAACATGTCGGTTCCCACTACCCCCACGCAGGGACTTACGGGCAGACATATCGCCGTTTGGCATAGTCACGGCCGATATTACGAGCGCACACAAGACCGCTGGGAGTGGCAGCGCGCACGTCTATTGCAAACCGTAGAAGACCTCTACACGCAGAGTTACGTGCTGCCTTTCCTCGTACCCATGCTCGAAAATGCGGGCGCAAACGTGCTTGTGCCGCGCGAAAGAGATTGGAATACGAATGAAGTGGTGGTAGACAACGATGCCAACACACTGTCGCCACACACCATATATAAAGAGCGCAACGGCCAACAGGCATGGCAACAGGGACAGGGCGAAGGCTTTGCCTACCGTCATAAGGTGTACACCAACTTTCAAAATCCCTTCCGCGATGGTACGTTTCGCACCGTGCAATCGATAAAGAAGGGGCAAGAGAGCCTTGCCGAATGGGTGCCCAACGTGCCAAAGACAGGCGAATATGCCGTTTATGTATCGTATAAAACCGTGCCTGGAAGCACCGCCACGGCCCATTACACGGTGCATCACCAAGGTGGGGAAAGTCATTTCCGCGTGAACCAACAGATGGGTGGCGGAACATGGATTTACCTCGGCAAGTTTGTTTTTGACGAGAAAGCAGGCCAACAGCATCGTGTTAGCCTAAGCAACAACACGGGAAAAGTGGGCGAAATCGTGACGGCCGACGGTGTGAAGTTTGGCGGTGGCATGGGTAATATCGGTAGGCCCGACATTAGCGGCTATCCTCGCTTCACCGAGGCAGCACGCTATTGGCTGCAATGGGCTGGCGTGCCAGACAGTGTTTACTCTGCTTCGCATGGCGAAAACGACTACACCGACGACTATAAAAGTCGTGGAATGTGGGTCAACTGGCTTGCAGGCGGATCAGAATGTTACCCCGATGGACAGGGACTTAACGTGCCCATCGACCTTTCTTTAGCCTTCCACAGCGATGCCGGAACCACCAAAGACGACCGCACTATCGGTACATTGGGCATCTATTACAGCCAATCTTACGACAGCGTGTTTGCCAATGGTGCCTCACGACATCTCTGCAAAGACCTTACCGAGAGCGTACAAAACAGCATATTAAACGACATTCGCGCACTATACGAACCCCTTTGGAACAGTCGTGGCAGTCGCGACGCCTCGTATTTCGAAGCTCGCACCCCCCGCGTTCCCGCTATGTTGCTCGAATTACTTTCGCATCAAAACTTCGCCGACATGCGTTATGGCCTCGACCCACGCTTCCGTTTCACCGTAAGTAGGGCCATTTACAAGGGCATGTTACGCTTTATCTGCGCCCAAAGGGGACAAACACCCGTGGTAGCACCACTGCCCGTAGACCATCTTTCGGCATCGCTTAAAGGCACCGATCAGGTGGAACTGACGTGGAAAGCCGTGGCCGACACACTCGAACCATCGGCCATGCCCGACCGATACATCGTTTATACACGTCTGGGCAACGGCGCATTCGACAACGGCAAGGTGGTAAAACGCAACCGCTATGTGGCTCGCATACCCTCCGACGTGGTGTGCAGCTTCCGCGTTGAGGCGGTGAACAAGGGCGGAAAGAGCTTCCCCTCCGAAACAATGGCTGTGGCACGATGCTCGGCCAGCATGGGTAAAAAGGCCTTGGTGGTAAATGGTTTCGACCGCGTTTCTGCCCCAGCCGACTTCGTTGCGCCTGCTCCTGCCGACACTTTGTATGCCGGTTTCCTAGATAACATCGACCACGGCGTGCCTTATCTGCAAGACATCAGCTACACAGGAAGCCAAAAAGAGTTTAACCGAAGCCTGCCTTGGCTCGACGACGACTCGGGTGGATATGGCGATAGCTATGGAAACGAAGAGACAAAGGTGATTGCTGGAAACACGTTCGACTATCCCGCACTACACGGCGAGGCCATATTGAAGGCGGGTTTGAGCTTTGAATCGTGTGCCAACGAGTGCCTCGACAAGGCGAAAGACGGATACGCCTTTGTTGATTACATACTAGGTAAGCAATGCCAAACCAAGATGGGGCGTGGCAATGTACACCCCTTGATGTTTAAGACCTTCGATGCGAAGGTACAAAAAGCATTGGCAGAGTATGCCCAACGTGGCGTTCACCTGTTTGTTTCGGGTGCATACGTAGCTAGCGACCTTTGGTGCAACCCCTTGGCTAAGCCCTTAGAGAGCGACCAACGTTTTGCTGCCGAGGTGCTGAAATATAAGTGGCGCAACTCGCGAGCAGCCCTCACGGGAAGTGTTCGCATGGTGCGCTCGCCGCTAGAGCTGGGTGTGGGCGAGATGAACTACGCCAACACACTGAACTCGGAACAATATATCGTGGAGTCGCCTGATGCCCTCGAGGCCGCCGACTCAACGGGATATACCGTGATGCGCTATCCCGAGAACAACCTCAGTGCAGCCGTTGCCTCGCAAGGCAGCTACAAAACGTTCGTCATGGGCTTCCCCTTCGAGAGCATCACACAGGCCTTCTGTCGCGAGAAACTGATGAAAACCATCGTCGATTTCTTTATGCGCCAGCCCCACGAAGACATTACGCACGACTCGAAACAGGATGAAAGAAAGGCCAGACACATCACTTCGTTTACCGGAGAAGAGAAAAAGGTGAAAAAGTGAAAAGGTGAAAAAATGGCTAACGCCGTTAAGGCATTTGGCTTAACTCCTAAAACTGAAAGGGTGAAAAAAGGGCTAACGCCACCAAAGCATTTGGCTTAACTCCTTAACTCCATAACTTCTTAACTCCTTCTCCCTAACTCCCAACATAACTCGTAAACTAATAAATAACAACGATATGAAGAAAATAACTTGTTTCGTACCTTATATAGACGAGGCTCAGGCTGGTAAAACACTGTCGGCCTTGCGTGCTTCACAGTTGGTAGACAAGGTTGTTTGCCTTGACCAACCTGTGTTTAAGTCGGAAACCATCCGTCGAATAGCCGCCGAGAGCAATGCCGATTATGCCTTGGTTTATACCAAGAGCACCACGCTAGAACTGGGATACATGGCCTTAGAACGCCTTTTGCAGATTGCACAAGACACCGAAGCAGGCCTAGTTTACGCCGATCATTACCAAGTAAAGGGTAACGAACAGGTTAAAGCGCCCGTTATCGACTATCAAAAGGGTTCGTTAAGAGATGATTTCGACTTTGGTTCGGTGCTCTTCTTCAATGCTGCCGCCCTCAAAGAAAGCGTGCAACGCATGACAGACAGCTACCAACACGCTGGTCTTTACGACCTACGGTTGAAGCTCAGTCAACGCTACTCGCTGGTACACGCCAACGAATACCTGTACAGCGAGGTAGAGGAAGACAACAGAAAGAGCGGCGAAAAGCAGTTTGATTATGTTGACCCACGCAACCGCGACCGCCAAATTGAGATGGAAAAGGCATGCACTCAACACCTGAAAGAGATTGGTGGATACCTCGAACCCCACTTCAAAGACATCGATTTCAACCAAGGTGAGTTCGAAGTGGAGGCATCGGTAATTATCCCCGTTCGTAATAGGGTGGCTACTGTTGGTGCCGCCATCGAGTCGGTATTGAAACAACAGACCAAGTTTAAGTTCAACCTCATCGTCATCGACAATCATAGCACCGACGGAACAACCGAAGCCATCGACGCATTTAAAGCCGACGGGCGCGTGGTGCACCTTGTTCCCGAACGCAACGACCTTGGCATTGGCGGATGTTGGAACTATGGCGTGAACTCCACTCACTGTGGAAAGTTCGCCGTTCAGCTAGACAGCGACGACCTATATAAGGACGAACATACGTTGCAAACCATCGTCGACGCCTTCTATGAGCAAAAGTGCGCCATGGTAATCGGTTCGTATATGATGACCGACTTCGACCTGAACGAACTTCCCCCTGGCGTTATCGACCACAAAGAGTGGACGCCCGACAACGGCCGAAACAACGCCTTACGCATCAACGGACTGGGTGCGCCCCGCGCTTTCTATACTCCTGTGTTGCGAGCTATTGGCTTACCCAACACCAGTTATGGTGAAGACTACGCCATGGGACTAAACATTTCGCGCCATTATCAAATTGGACGCATCTACGATGTACTTTACCTGTGTCGCCGTTGGGGTGGAAACTCCGATGCTGCACTGAGCATCGAAAAGGTAAACGCCAACAACCTGTACAAGGATAGGATAAGAACGTGGGAGTTGGAAGCACGTATTGCGGCCAACAAACAACGCTAAAAAAGACAATAATAGGTACTAAGATAAAAAGAATGACAGGAAAACATCCTTGCATTAATCCGCCTGCCGTCTTCAAAAAGAGGGCAGGACGGATGGCAAGGTAAAAGATGCGGTCGGCAAATTAAGTGCCTAATCACAAGCCTGATCTTTCAAATCGCAAGTACCAACACATCTCGACGCAATCGAAAATTTGCGTAAACAAAGTAGCGAAAGCAACATAACGAAGCAATATCAGCAAAATGAAGAATGTAACAAAGAACATAAACCCATGGCTATGGATACCCACGCTCTACTTTGCAGAAGGTATTCCTTACTTCATAGTCAACAATATCTCGGTGATTTTGTTTACTCGCATGGGTGTGCCCAATGGCGAGATGGCCCTCTTCACCAGTCTTATTTACTTCCCTTGGGTAATTAAGCCCCTGTGGAGTCCCTTTGTAGACATCCTACGCACTAAACGTTGGTGGATTGTCATGATGCAAATCGTGATGAGTATAGCCTTCATCTTGCTCACGTTCTCCATCCCGCATCCCTCGCCCGATGTTATTTCGGCTACCGCTACACCTGTTAGCCTCTTCACTTTCACGCTGATACTCTTCGTGATAACCGCCTTTGCCTCGGCCACACACGACATAGCGGCCGACGGTTTCTACATGCTTGCCCTCAACCAACAGCAACAATCGTTCTTCGTTGGCATTCGAAGCACCTTCTATCGACTATCGTCCATCTTCGGACAAGGCGTATTGGTGTACGTTGCAGGCGTGTTAGAAACCCGAACGGGCAACATTCCATGGGCTTGGACCATCACTATGGCCATCACGGCCGTGATGTTTAGCGGCATCACCATCTATCACACGTTCTTTGTTCCGCGTGCCAAAGAAGACGCAGAGAAAGATGCTGAGAACCCTACGAACAAGGAAACGCAGAAACGAAGCACAGCCGAAGAAATATTCGACGAGTTCGCACGCACGTTCAGTCTTTACTTCAAGAAGCCTGGTGTGTTGCTGGCCATCGTCTTCATGCTACTCTATCGCTTGCCCGAAGCATTCTTACTCAAGATGGTTAGCCCCTTCTTGCTAGACAAGCGGATTAATGGCGGACTGGCATTAAGTACCGAAGACGTTGGCTTTGTTTATGGAACCATTGGCGTTATCTTCCTCACCGTGGGCGGTATTATTGGTGGTATGGCCGCTTCTCGTTGGGGATTGAAGAAGAGTCTTTGGCCAATGGCTGCCTGCATGACGCTGCCTTGCTTCACCTTTGTGTACCTAAGCATGGCCATGCCCACCAGTTTGGTGGTTATTAGCATTTGTGTAGCCATCGAACAGTTTGGCTATGGATTCGGCTTCACAGCCTACATGCTCTACATGATGTACTTCGCAGAAGGCGAATTTAAGACTGCCCACTATGCCATCTGCACCGCTTTCATGGCTGCAAGTATGATGATACCGGGCATGGTGGCGGGCTATCTGCAAGAGCTATTGGGCTACGAACACTTCTTTTGGATGGTTATCATCTGCTGTATTGCCACGGTGGGCGTTACGCTAACGATCAAAGTAGACCCCGAATACGGACGTAAACGCATAACGAAAAATGAAAAATAAAGCCCTCCTTACCATCGCCCTAGCACTCGCAGCTATGCTTGCCCCCACCCAAACGTGGGCAAAGAAAACGGTGCTAACGGGTATCGACGTGCTTACGCAGCAGAAATTCAAATGCTTGCAGGGCAAACGCGTGGGATTGATAACCAACCCCACAGGCGTAAACGCCAACCTCGTGTCTACCGTCGATGTGCTGAAAGCGGCCCCTGGCGTAAACCTCGTGGCCCTGTATGGTCCTGAGCACGGCGTGCGTGGCGACATCCATGCGGGCGATAAGGTAGAAACGGCGCGCGATGCAAAAACTGGATTGCCCGTGTTTTCGCTCTACGGCAAAACACGGAAACCAACACCCGAGATGCTAAAAGACGTTGACGTGCTGGTGTACGACATCCAAGACATCGGTTGCCGTTCGTTTACCTTCATCAGCACGATGGGTCTGGCCATGGAAGCAGCGGCCGAAAACGATAAGGAATTTGTGGTATTGGACCGTCCAAACCCACTTGGCGGACTGAAAATAGAGGGAAATATCACCGACGACGACTGCATATCGTTCGTCAGTCAGTTTAAGATACCTTATATATATGGACTAACTTGTGGCGAATTGGCACGTATGCTCAACGATGAAGGCATGCTCAAAGGTGGCGTTCGCTGCAAACTGACGGTGGTAAAGATGAAAAACTGGAAGCGAACGATGGGCTATGCCGACACGGGTTTGCAATGGATTGCCTCGTCGCCGCATATCCCACAGGCCGTTACCTCCTATTACTACCCCACCAGTGGTATCCTTGGCGAACTGGGTTATGTGTCCATCGGCGTGGGATATACCATCCCTTTCCAAATGTTTGCAGCACCTTGGATAGATGCCGTGCAGCTTGCCGATGCCATGAACGCCCATCAACTTCCCGGCGTAACCTTCCGCCCCATCTACCTCAAGCCCTTTTACAGCGTGGGTAAGGGCGAACTGTTGCAGGGCGTGCAGATGCACATCGCCGACTTCCAACGCGTTGAACTAACGCCCATGCAGTTTGTTTTCATCGAAGAAGTGGCGCACCTTTACCCCAAACATGCTGTTCTGGCGAACGCCGATGCCAAGCGCTTCGACATGTTCGACAAGGTGTCGGGATCTAAACAAGTGCGCATCAAGATGGCCATGCACAACCGTTGGGCCGACCTCAAACCTTTCTGGGATAAGGATGTGGCCCAATTCCGCACGCTTTCAAAGAAATATTATCTTTATAAATAACCCCAAACACCCTACCTATGGAAAAGAATAAGACCACTAGTAGGATTTTATCCATCGACATTTTGCGTGGTTTGACCATCGCGGGCATGATAACCGTGAACAATCCAGGCAGTTGGAGTTACATGTATGCACCGCTCGAGCATGCCGAATGGAACGGTCTGACACCCACCGACCTCGTTTTTCCCTTCTTCATGTGCGTGATGGGAATGTGCATCTACATCGCCATGAGCAAGTTCAACTTTGCTTGCAACCGTGCCACCGTGTACAAGATATTAAAGCGTATGGTGCTAATCTACCTCGTAGGTTTGGCCATTGGCTGGTTCGCCAAGTTCTGCTACCGCTGGAATAATCTACAAGAGGGGGCCGATTTCTTCTCCCAACTGTGGTACATGGTATGGTCGTTCGACAAAATTCGCTTAACGGGCGTACTTGCAAGACTTGCCGTTTGCTATGGCATAACGGCGTTGTTGGCCATCACCGTGCGGCATAAGCACCTGCCCTACATCGTTGGCGGACTGCTGCTAGCCTATTTTGTGATATTGATGGCAGGCAACGGGTTCGCCTACGACGAAACAAACATTCTCTCTATTGTAGACCGCGCAGTGCTTACCGATGCCCACATGTATCACGACAACGGCATCGATCCCGAAGGTTTGCTAAGCACCCTACCCTCAATAGCTCATACCCTGTTGGGCTTTATCATTGGTGGCATGCTCTTCCGCAAAGCTGACGCAGGCGTGCAACAACTTGACGCACGTGCTAATATCACCCTAACCAAGGTTGTTCCTCTTTTCGTTGTGGGCACATCGTTGCTATTTGCAGGCTATTTGCTTAGCTATGGTTGCCCCATCAACAAGAAAGTGTGGTCGCCTACCTTCGTATTGGTAACCTGCGGACTAGCCTCCATGCTCTTAGCCCTATTTACTTGGATTATCGACGTTAAGGGCAAAAAGAAGTGGAGCAAGTTCTTCGAAGTGTTTGGCGTTAATCCGCTCTTCCTCTTTGTACTGAGCGACTTCTTCGCCATTGTCTTCGGTGCATTCACCTTCCCCGTTGGCGACAAACAGATGAATGTCATTGGCTTCGTCTACTCGCAGCTATTATCCCCCATCTTTGGCCAATACGGCGGTTCGTTGGTCTATTCGCTGCTCTTTATCACCCTCAATTGGGTTATTGGTTATCAACTATATAAGAGGAAAATATACATTAAGTTATAAGAATTTGAGTGTTGATGTTTTTGAGTTTTGAAGTTCATAAGTTGTGGACAATTTGTTTTAGACCAACCAAAATAATTGCCCTATCATCAACTCGAATAAAAAGCAACTTAAAACTAACAAACCCAAGAACCCATCAACTCAAAAACTCGAAAGCCATTGGCTTAACTCCTTAAACGCCATAACCCCTTAACTCCTGAGACAGAATCAGTAAACTTGTAAACTAAAAAAACTCATAAACTCATGCAATATATTCTCATTGCCGACAGTGGCTCTACTAAAACAGACTGGTGTGTAGTGCAAAACGGACAGCAACAAGGCCGATATGAAACCAAGGGAATGAACCCTTTCTTTCAAACACAAGTCCAAATGGAAGAGGAGATACGCCAAAACCTCTTGCCCCAACTGCCCAACGAACAGCCCACAGCAGTGTTTTTCTATGGTGCAGGATGCACACCCGAGAAGTCGCCATTGGTGAAAGAGAGTCTCGAACGCTGCTTTCCTGGCGCAACCACCATTGAGGTCAACTCCGACCTCTTGGCTGCCGCCCGTTCCCTTTGCGGTTACCAGCCTGGCATCGCCTGCATTCTGGGCACAGGTTCAAACTCGTGTTTCTACGATGGTAAGGGTATTTCGTTCAACGTTCCCGCATTAGGCTTCATCCTAGGCGATGAAGGTAGCGGTGCCAACCTTGGCAAAAGGCTTGTAGGAGACATACTTAAAAACCAATTCCCAGGCGACTTAAAGACGGCGTTCTTTGAAGAATTCGACACCAGCATGGCAGATATCATCGACCGTGTTTACCGTCAACCCTTCCCAAGTAGGTTCCTTGCAGGCTTCAGTCCGTTCCTCTCGCGCCATCGCGAGCATCCAGCAGTACACCATTTGTTGGTTAACGCCTTCAAATCGTTTATTCGCCGAAACGTGATGCAGTACGATTACAACAAACACGCCATGAACTGTATTGGCTCTATTGCCGACGTTTACCGCAACGAAGTGGCTGAAGCAGCACAGATTTTGGGCGTTACCTTGGGGCAGATAAAGAAAAGCCCGATGGAGGGATTGGTAACTTATCACTCATAATCCCAACCACTTCCCCTCTCTCCAAAGGTAGAGAGAAGAAGTATTCAGTGCAACCACACAATGTGGCCACAAAGCAAATAAACACAGCAAGCAAAGCTATCATAAGTAAATAAATATAGAATACAAAGCCATCACACAGCATATCGCTCCCCTCTACCCTTGGAGAGGGGCGAACGGGGGTGAGGCTTCACATCTATTACATTATGTCATTCACAAAGATAACCGAGCAGCCGTCGCTCTATAACAACCTCGAAACAAAGACGGCAGAAGAACTTCTGAGAGACATCAACACTGAAGACCGAAAGGTGGCAGAGGCTGTTGAGAAGACCATTCCACAAGTGGCGAAGCTCGTAGAACTGATTGTGCCCCGCATGAAACGCGGTGGACGCATCTTTTATATGGGCGCTGGAACAAGCGGAAGATTGGGCGTGCTAGACGCTAGCGAACTTCCCCCAACCTTCGGCGTACCCAAAACGCTGGTCATCGGCCTTATCGCAGGTGGCGACACGGCGCTTCGCAATGCCGTTGAAAATGCCGAAGACGATGAGGAACGCGGATGGGACGAGCTCACCGAGTTTAACATTAACGAGAAAGACACCGTTATTGGCATTGCCGCTTCGGGTACAACGCCCTACGTGGTGGGTGCTCTTAGATGCGCAAGAGAACATGGAATACTCACCGCTTGCATCACAAGCAACCCCGATTCGCCTATGGCAGCCGAGTCGGATGTGGCTATCGAGATGGTTGTAGGTCCCGAATACGTTACGGGAAGCTCGCGAATGAAGTCGGGAACGGGTCAAAAGATGATTCTCAACATGATTTCAACCGCCGTGATGATACAGCTTGGCCGCGTTAAAGGCAACAAGATGGTGAACATGCAGCTTAGCAACAAGAAGCTGGTTGACCGTGGAACGCGCATGCTCGTTGAGATGCTTGGTTTGGAATACGGCAAAGCCAAGAACCTGCTTTTGCTCCATGGGTCGGTGGAAAAGGCCTTGGAAGAATACAAACGCCCTCACGAATAACCCCCAAACGCACATAAACGATGTTCAGGATTTTGTTTTCGGCTCTCTGTGCTTTTGCCCTTAACGCCTCGGCTAACAACATTCCCACGGCTTCACCCGAAGAAGTGGGCATGAGTTTGGCACGTCTGCGCGCTGCCGACGAAGTTATTCTGCGCGCCATTCGCGACCATCGCACACCTGGTGCAGTGCTTGCTGTGGTGCGCCACGGAAAAATGGCCTACCTTAAAGCCTATGGAAATAGGCAGACCTACCCCACCACGCAACCCATGACCACCCAAACGGTGTTCGACATGGCATCGTGTACCAAGCCCATGGCTACGGCCATATCGGCCATGCTACTTGTAGAGCGGGGCAAGCTGCGCCTTTCCGACCCCGTTAGCACTTATCTGCCCGAGTTTAAAAACTGGCATGGCGAGGGTAAAGACAGCGTAACGATACGCGTGGAAGACTTGCTGACGCACACTTCAGGTCTACCGCCTTACGCCCCCGTAAAGACATTGGCCGAGGCCAACGGCAAGCCCAACCCCGCCAAACTGATGGCATACATCGCACGCTGCAAACGCGATTTTAAGCCACATACCGACATGCAGTACAGCTGCCTGAACTATATCACCCTGCAAAACATCGTTGAACGCATCACGGGACAGTCGCTCCGCACCTTTGCTGCCAACAATATCTTCATCCCATTGGGCATGAATCACACCGATTTCTTACCCTGCGCACCCGACAAAAGCGGTAAGCTGGCCAACACATCACAGCCTCGCTGGGTGACCAACGGCGAACAAGCAAGCCTCACGCCCATAGCTCCCACCGAGCGACAACCCAACGGAACGGTGAAACTAGGTCAGGTACACGACCCCTTGGCATGCACACTTAATGGTGGCGTGTCGGGTAATGCGGGCCTATTTTCCTCTGCCGAAGACGTAGCCACACTTTGCGCCATGCTCCAAAACGGAGGTGAATGGGGCGGGAAACGCATCCTTAGTCCGCTAACGGTAAAGGCCATGCGCTCTATTCCACAAAATTTCAACAGCTTTGGGCGTAGCCTTGGCTGGGACGTAAGTTCGGCATACGCCTCCAATCAAGGCGATTTGCTTAGCGACGAAGCCTACGGACACACAGGCTACACAGGCACATCGATCGTTATCGACCCTGTTAACGACCTCTCCATCATCTTACTTTGCAACAGCGTTCACCCCGTAGACACCACCAATGTGATACGTCTGCGCGCCCAAGTGGCCAATGCCGTGGCCGCAAGCATAACCAACGAGGCTGCCGCTTTCCCTGGTTATTACTACGTTAGGATGCGTACTTTCGAGGCCGAACCACCCATCCGCTCTACCGATATCGTGATGTTGGGCAACAGCCTTACCGAAGGTGGTCGCGATTGGGCAGAGAAATTGGGCAAGCCCAACGTGCGCAATCGTGGCATTAGTGGTGATGTGGCGATGGGTATTGATGCTCGTCTGTTCCAAATTACGCCCCACAAACCTGCTAAAATATTCTTACTCGTCGGCATTAACGATGTAAGCCACGACCTCACCGTAGACAGCATCGTTACCAATATACGTTTGTTGGTAGAGCATATACACGCCCAATCACCCAAAACTAAATTGGTGTTACAGAGCCTTCTACCCATACGCGAGAGCACAGGGCGATGGAAACGCCTGCAAGGCAAAACCGACATGATACCCCAAATCAATGCGCGCCTCGAAGCGTTGGCACGCGAAAAGGGGCTCACTTTCATCAATCTCTTCCCTCACTTCACCGAACCAGGCACCAATGTGCTACGTTCCGAGCTAACCTACGATGGGCTTCACCTCAGCAAGGCGGGCTACGACGTATGGGTGAAGTTGCTTAAGCCGCATCTGTAATATTGCTTCGAGTTGGTGAGTTCATGAGTTTTTAGTTCATAAATTCATGAGTTTATTGGTTCATTAGTTTACTGATTTTTGGGCATTCAGCCAACAAGCTAAAAGCTTAATGCCTAAAAAGAATGGGGTAAAGAATGCCGTATGCAACGGGCTTTATCGTCAGCCTATCAGTACAAGACCGTTTGTACGGTGGCTACAAGTCGTTTGTAGTGGCACTACAAAGCATCGGTAGGGCGACTACAAGCCACTTGTAGTGGGGCTACAAAGCACTTGTAGTGGGAATACAAGCCACTGTGTAGCCTAACAGGAGGTTTGCAAATGCCTCATCGCTAAACAACGGTTAATTTCCCAATGCTAATCTTTTGTACCACAATGGTGCTAAGAAAAGAAGGCATAAGCAAATTAAAGAAGCCACAAACCCAGCGGTTTGGCAACTAAAAAGCTCAACAACTCACCCCCTCACAAACGCAAGCCCCCAACTCTTCATAAACTCAAACCCTCATAAACCCACAACGCAATGAAGAAATTAACAATCTTGGCACTTGCCCTTATGGCAACAAGTGCGGGCATGGCACAGAGCCAACCCGTTGATTATGTCAGCACGCTGGTGGGCACGCAGTCCACATTCCAGCTATCTACCGGTAATACCTATCCCGCCACGGCCATGCCCTGGGGAATGAATTTCTGGACTCCGCAAACGGGAAAGATGGGCGATGGGTGGACGTATGGCTATCAAGCCAACAAGATAAGGGGACTGAAACAGACGCACCAGCCCAGTCCGTGGATCAACGATTACGGTCAATTCGCAATCATGGCCACAACGGGCAAGCCCATTTTTGATGAAGAAGGGCGCGCCTCGTGGTTCTCACACAAGGCCGAAACAGCCAAGCCCTATCATTATAAGGTGTACTTGGCCGACTACGACATTACGGCCGAACTGGCACCCACCGAGCGGGCGTGCCTCATGCGCTTCACTTTCCCGAAGACCGACTCGGCAAACGTCATCGTAGACGCTTTCGACAAGGGTTCGTACATCAGGTTATTGCCCGACAAACGCACCATCGTGGGCTACACCACGAAGAATAGCGGGGGCGTGCCAGATAACTTCAAGAACTACTTTGTTATCGTGTTCGACCGCGATTTCAACACAGCACGTTTGGCCGACGGTAAGAAACTGCTCGCCACCGACAAACAAGAGCTACAAACAGACCATGCTGGGGCCGTCGTAACCTTCAGCTGCAAGCGTGGCGAACAGGTGCACGCGCGTGTCGCCTCATCGTTTATCAGCGAGGCGCAGGCCATACAAAATCTCGAAGAATTGGGCAACAGCTCGTTCGAAACGTTGCTGCAAAAAGGCAGACAACGCTGGAACGACGTGCTGGGACGCATCAGCGTGGAAGACACCAACATCGATAACTTGCGCACTTTCTACTCATGCCTCTACCGCTCTACGCTTTTCCCGCGCAAGTTTTATGAGATTTCTGCCAATGGCGACACGCTACATTACAGTCCGTACAACGGAAAGGTGTTGCCTGGAACGATGTTTACCGACACAGGTTTTTGGGATACGTTTCGCAGTCTCTTCCCTTTGGTAAACCTTGTGTACCCCTCCATGGCGCGCGAGATGCAAGAAGGACTGGTGAATACCTACAAGGAGAGCGGCTTTTTACCCGAATGGGCAAGCCCTGGACATCGCAATTGCATGGTGGGTAACAACTCGGCGTCGATCGTTGCCGATGCTTACATCAAGGGCATACGTGGTTACGACATCGAAACGCTATGGCAGGCCGTGAAGCATGGCACGAAAGCGGTGCATCCGCAGGTGGCTTCTACGGGCCGTTTGGGGTACGAGTATTACAACAAACTGGGCTATGTGCCCTGCGATGTGGGCATTAACGAGAGCGCTGCACGCACCTTAGAATATGCTTACGACGACTGGTGCATTGCCCAATTGGGTAAGGCGCTAGGCAAACCAAAGAAAGAATGGGCCGAGTTTGAACGTCGTTCGGAGAACTATCGCAACCTTTTCAGCAAGGAATTTAACCTGATGCGCGGCCGAAAAAAGAATGGCGAGTGGCAAAAACCTTACAACCCATTGAAGTGGGGCGATGTTTTCACCGAGGGAAACGGCTGGCATTACACATGGTCAGTATTTCATAACCCCCGTGGCCTTATCTCGTTGATGGGCGGCAACAAAGCTTTCACGGCCATGCTCGACTCTGTTTTCGCTCTCCCACCTGTGTTCGACGACAGCTATTATGGTCAGGTGATACACGAAATTCGTGAGATGCAGATTATGAACATGGGTAATTATGCCCATGGAAACCAACCCATACAGCACATGCCTTATCTCTACAATTGGAGTGGCTCACCTTGGAAGACCCAATATTGGGTTCGCGAGGTGATGGATAGGCTTTACAGTGCGCATCCCGACGGCTATTGCGGTGATGAAGACAATGGTCAAACTTCCGCTTGGTACGTCTTTTCGGCCATGGGTTTTTACCCGGTGTGTCCAGCTAGCAACGAATATGCCATTGGCACACCGCTTTTCGCCAAGGTTTCGTTGCACTTGGAGAACGGCAAGACAACCGTTATCACCGACAACAACCCACAATGGCGCTACATCAAGCGGTTAACCATTAACGGATCGCCCAACAACAGCAATTGGCTAACCCACAAAACGCTTACTTCGGGCGCAACAATTGGTTTCGAAATGAGTGAGAAACCCGTTGATAGGTAATAACTATCATATAACCAAACAAGACCGACAAGACCCATACGACGAGGCAAACAAGGTGCTTCTCGTATGGGTCTTGTCGGTCTTACTTTTTCTATGAGCCTTGCAAAAATGTAAGTTCGGGATAAGAAACATGTTTGTGACATGCAACATTGTTACATATCACAAAAGTATCGCTTATGCGGTAACGCAATGGGAATTAAAAAAGGCAGTTCAAGACATTATTAGGCGATTTTTTCTTGCTTGTTAGCTGGGTCGCAATTCACCCTATGCCTTCTTCTTCTCTTTCTTTGTTTTGCCTTTGTCTTTTTGTTCGTTCTTCTTCTTTCCTTTCTTATCGTTGTCTCCGTCGTTCTGTTCGTCCTTCTTACTTTTCTTTTCGTTGCCTTCGTCCTTTAACTCGCCTTTCTTCTTACCCTTCTTATCGTTACCTTCATCGTTTAATTCGCCCTTCTTCTTACCTTTCTTATCGTTGTCTTCATCGCCTTGTTCAACATTCTTCTTTTTCTGTTTCTGCTCGTATTGTTTGGTTAATTTAGCTGCATTCTTGTCTAGAAGTTTCTGCATTTCAGCAAGGTAACTGCTCGTCCTGACTATTTTTCCTTCGGGGTCTAACATTGCGAAGAAAGGCGTAGCGTCTTGTCCATAAACCTCGTTAAAGCGTTTGAAGCCCTTCTTGGTAAGGCGATATTGTGGCCACAAAAGCTGCTCGCGTTCCAAGAATTTTTGCCAAAGAAAGTCTTCCTTGTCGTCGGCCACACAGAGAAAAGACACCTCTGGATGTTTGGCAATCATCTTTTTAAACTCGGGTATTAGCTTTTGGTTCGACTTTCTCCACGTTGTCCAAAAGCATACGAACGCCACTTTGTCTTTTGGGATGGCAGAAAGCAGGGAGGTTAGATGGTTCTTTTGGGTGTACATAGACAAGTCTTCAAGCGCTTCGCCCACAGCCATTGCCTTGGCGGTAGCCACTGCTCGGCGGTAGGCTTGCACTCGTGGGTAGTCGTCGAGACACGCAAAAATGTTGGCCGTGATGTCTTCTATCTGGCGTTTGGTAAGCGTTCGGTTGTTAAGCACCATCTCTGTGGCCATCTTTATGGCCAAAGGCGACTGCGGATGCTGCTTCATCCACGTCAAAGAGTCGTTCTTACGTTGGTTAAAGTCGTTGAAGTCTTCCTGTGCTCGTCCACCCGTAACGCGCAGATGCTTGCTTATGGGCAGGTTAGAGAAAAGGTATTTGTACTTGTCGGCTTTGATAACCATCTCGGTATTACTAACAAATATGGGGGTATAGGTCCACGTTGGTTCTTCTTTCGATTCCATGGCGTAGAGCAGCTTGTAGTTGTTGGTAGACAGTGTACACAGTGTGGGGTGTGTAACTCTTCCCACTACCTCGAACTTTCCATCCTTAACGATGGCTCTAGCCACTTCATCGTAGTTCGATCCCTCCGCTGTTTCCAATACAACTTCAATGCCTTCGGGCAAGTCGGGTATGTCGCTTGTAATGATAAAGCCCTTATTTGATTGGGCGAATGTGTTTAAGGTGCAGAGCGTGCATAACAGGGTAATGATTAGTCTATCCATGTTTTCGTGGTTATTTTTTGCAAAAATAGCGAATTATTTCATATTACAAGACACATTGGATGTAAATTATTGCATTGTGAAAAAGTTAAAATAGGAAATGGAGGCATGTAGACGAGTAAACCCGTAGTTTAGGACTAAATGCAGTTGGTTGAGCTATCAGATACAGGCTATTAAAAATAAAAAAGCGGACATCTTTTTAACAAAGATGTCCGCATTCGTTAAGGTTTGTTCCCTAGTCAATCTGTTGCACTGGTTTTACCTTGTAACAGCTGTCTATGGGAGTGTCACCTAATTCTGTATAAGGATGTGCCTCCAACGTGAGGACACATCCCCTAAAGACTTATTATAAAATTAGTCGAGTTGTGCCAACTTGTTATCAGAACCCAACACTTCCTTAATCTTGTGCTTGTAGAGTTCTGTCATCAGGTCGCGAGCAGGTCCGCAGTACTTGCGGGGATCAAACTCAGCAGGCTGTTCAGCAAATACCTTACGAACGGCAGCGGTGAAAGCCAAACGCGAGTCAGAGTCGATGTTGATCTTGCAAACAGCGCTCTTCGATGCTTTACGCAGTTGCTCTTCGGGGATACCAACAGCATCGGGCAACTTGCCACCATATTTGTTAATCATGTCAACATACTCTTGGGGTACTGAAGACGAACCATGGAGCACGATGGGGAATCCAGGAAGTTTCTCCATGATGGCGTCGAGCACGTCGAAAGCCAAGGGAGGAGGTACAAGACGACCAGTCTTCGGGTCGCGTGTGCATTGTTCGGGAGTGAACTTGTATGCTCCGTGCGACGTACCGATAGAGATAGCCAACGAGTCTACACCCGTCTTCGTAACGAAGTCGATAACCTCTTCGGGCTTGGTGTAGTGCGATTCGCTTGCCACAACGTCGTCTTCAACGCCAGCAAGAACGCCAAGCTCACCCTCAACAGTTACGTCGAACTGATGTGCATACTCAACAACCTTCTTCGTTAGGGCAACGTTTTCGTCATAAGGAAGTGACGAACCGTCGATCATTACTGACGAGAAGCCAGCGTCGATACAGCTCTTGCAAGTTTCGAAGCTATCTCCGTGGTCCAAGTGAATAACGATTTCAGGGTGTTTTACTCCGAGTTCTTTTGCGTATTCAACAGCGCCCTGTGACATATAACGCAGAAGGGTGGGGTTAGCATAGTTGCGCGCGCCCTTCGAAACCTGTAAGATTACGGGTGATTTGAGGTCGGCAGCAGCCTTAATGATGGCTTGCAGCTGTTCCATGTTGTTAAAGTTGAATGCCGGAATTGCGTATCCGCCATTGATGGCCTTCTTAAACATCTCGCGAGTGTTTACTAGACCCAGTGATTTGTAATCTACCATAATTTTATTTTATTAAAAAGTTGGATGTCGTTATCTTATTTATACGTATGCAAAATTACAGCTTTAATTTGTCAACACAAAGAGTTATATGTGTTTTTTATGCCTAACGGGGTCGAATAGTAGCATTAATTGATACTTATCATTTCGTGGCTTACATTTTGTCAGCTTTACTTTACACTTGCATACGTTACCCTTATCCCAATGGGAAGATTATGGGCAATAAGAAGATCATCACTATACCGATGACGAGTTGCAAGGGGAAGCCCACCTTTACATAGTCCATGAAGGTATATTGGCCCGCTCGCATAACCAGCGCATTTGGCGGAGTGGAGAACGGCGACATAAAACACATGCTCGCGGCAATGGTTACGGCGAAGAGGAACGCATAAGGACTGGCGCCTATCTCTTTGGCTGCCGAGAGCGCAATGGGTGCCATTAGCACGGCGGTGGCCGTGTTACTAATGAACATCGTTAAGATCGTGGTCGTTAAATAAATGCCGGCTAGAAGCACAATGGGACTCATACTGCCCAAAGAATCTACCAAAGCGTGTGATATTTCAGCAGAAACGCCCGTTTTTTCGAGGGCTGTAGACATGGGCATCATGGCTGCAATAAGCACCACACTCTCCCAATTGATGGTTTTATAAGCGGCTTCCACGTTGCGGAAACATCCCGTTAGCACCATCAGCAGACCAGCAATGACAACGGCCGTTACAGGTGCAATGGGGATGAAATCGAACATCATCATGGCCACCATCAGCAACATGATGGCGCCCGCGATGGGTGCCTTGTTGGTAAGTATCACCTTTTGAGCCTGCTCTTTGGGCTGACCCAGCACCACCCAGTCGTCATTTTCGTTTGCAAGTTGTCCGATATTGGTCCACGAACCTTGTACCAACAGCACGTCGCCTGCATGTAGACGCTCTTCGGAAAGGTCTTTAAGGATGTAGTCGTGACTACGTCTGATGCCCAGAACGTTAACGTTAAAGTGTTCGCGAAGACCAGAATTCTTCAGCTTCGCACCGTTAAGCTGCGACGTAGGCATAAGCACCAGCTCGGCAATACCCAGGTCGTAGAAGTCGATACCTGTGTTATCAAGTAGTTCGAGCTTCATTTCGGTGGCAAAAACGTCCATGTGTTCGTTGTCGCCCGTTATGTAAATAACGTCTTCGGCTTGCAACATACTGTCGGGCATGGGCATGCTTTGCTTCACGTTACGTATGAAACGACCACTACGCGCAGCCTTTCGTCTAATCTCCATCACACTTAATCCGTAGCGGTTGCGGAGGTCTAGTTCGGCAAGTGTTTGTCCGCCAATGGGCGATTCGTGCGTGATATGATACCGACGAAGCTGATGTTGCAGGTTGTATTCCTCTACTAGCTGGTCGAGCGTTTTACCCACGTTGGCTGCATCGCCGTCTTTCTGCTTGCGTTTTCCCAGAAACAGGCGCGATAGTGGCAACATCATGCCCACACCCAAGCACACGATGACGATACCCACAGGGGTAAACGAGAAGAATGTTAACGGTTGTTCGCCTGCTTGCGTTAACGCATCTTGTATCACAAGGTTAGGAGGCGTACCGATAAGGGTTAGCATTCCGCCCATGCTACTTGCAAAAGCCAAGGGCATAAGCATGCGCCCGGGGTGCGTTCCTTTTTGTGTGGCCATACTCACAACAACAGGCATCATCAAGGCTATTGTTCCCGTGTTGCTCACGAGACCGCCGATAACGGCTGTGGTAAACATCACTAGCAGGAACATAAACGTGTCGTTGCCGCCCGCCATCTTCATAATGCGTTGGCTGGTGGCCTTGGCCAAGCCTGTTTGGAATATGGCTCCGCCAACAACGAACAGGCCCACCATCATGATAACCACGGTGGAAGAGAAGCCAGCAAGCGCCTCGGCAGGAGTGAGAACACCAAATATCAGGAGGGCAGCCATGGCACATACCGCCACAACATCCGAACGAAGGCGGCCGATGATGAACATGGTTACCGAAAGGGCAAGGATTACTAATGTAATGATCATGTTTTGAACGATTGCTTTTTTGTGTTTTACCAACCACTGTAAAGAACTCTCTTCGGCTGGCGTTGTTGGTGAATAGGGATGTAAAGATACAAAGAAAATCACGATTAGAAGGCCTAATCGGGATTATATTATGTTCTTTTATAGGTTGGAAAAGGACTTGGGATAACTTGTTTTCGCCATTCATCTAGGCTTTCCCTACAGCCTTGGCTCACAAGGATACGCATCATTTCGAGAAATCCAATGCATTCCTGCCTCCTAACAAAATTGTATTACCCTCCCCAAGATTAACCTCTTCTAAGTTCTTTCCACGCGTATGCCAGTACCACCGCAAAGCCTGCGAGGGGCAAAACAAAAGGCAAAACGGGGTTGCTATTATCAGCTATCATACCCATGAGCAAGAAACCGCAACCGCCAACAGGTGTCATCATCAAGATAGACGATGCACTTTTGGTGAGCCTACCTAAGCCCGTGAGGGCCAAAGAGAAGATGGTGGGGAACATGATGGCCTCAAAAAAGTAGTTGGCTAGCAAGCCTATCAACGACAACACGCCCATATTGAGCAACACCAAGCACATACTACATACGCAGCCAACTGCGCAAACGAACAGCACACGCTGTGCACGAACGCGTCGCATCACCCAACTTCCGCCAAACCTACCTATCATAAAGAAGGCCAAAGCAGCAGTAAGTACAATCGAAGCAGACTTATCCGACATCCATCCTTGGCCTGTAACAAAGTTGATAAAGTAGCTGTTGATGGATATTTCGGCCACTTCGTAAGCTAAAAGTGCAGCCAAACCCATCACGAACATTGGCTGTTTAAATAGTTCAGCAAGGTTTTTCAGTCCGCTTCCGCTCGTTTCGTCTTCGGTGGTGGATTGTATTTCGGGCAGTTGCACACGCGAGAAAACCAGTGCAATAAGCAGCACCACAACGCCTAAAACCACGTAGGGGATGGCCACATTGCCTCCTTCGCTGTCGTTGCGAAAGAGAAACAGGCCCACGCTAAACGTAGCGAAAATGCTGCCCATGCCGTTAAACGACTGCGAGAGGTTTAGCCTACTGGTGGCCGTTTGGGGCGAACCCAACTCGGTTACGTAGGGATTGGCAGCCGTCTCAAGAAAGGTGAGTCCGCAACCAATGACAAACAGCGCGCCCAAAAACACCTCAAACGTGCCGATATTGGCCCCTGGCACGAAGAGAAACGCACCCAAAGCAAAGAGCGCAAGCCCAAAAACCACCCCACGACGATAGCCAAAGCGATTGATAAACAATCCTGCGGGAATGGCCATGATAAAGTAACCCAGATAGGTTGTTACCTGAATGAGGGCCGACTGCGAAATGGATATATGCAGTTCGTTCTGAAAATGCTTGTTCAGCACATCGAGAATGGCTCGGGCAAAGCCCCATAAAAAAAAGAGGGTGGTGATAAGTACAAAGGGCAGAAGGTATCTCCGCTCCGTTAGTGATGCTTGTTTTTTGTTCATTATATGATGATAAGGATAGACGTTTATGGTTCGCATCGAATGTTATTTGGTAGCACCGCGTGTCTGCTTTCGCGCATACCGTTGCCTCGCGTGTTGCCTTTTTGCCATCTTTGCACGAGCCTGTGCACGATGAATGCGCACTACAAGATATTCGCTGCGATACTTGTCGACTTCATTACACAATACATCAGCATATTTTTGTTTCTTTAAGAAGCCGACGGCGTTTAACGTTCGCATGCAGAAAAGCCCTCTTATGCACTGCATTATAGCGTTTACGCGCCTGTACAAGGCCTTTTCTGGTATTCTACATTTCTCTTTTCGCACAAGGCGAAACGATTAAACCACTGCTGCAAAGTTAATAAAAAATCGCGACACCCCAGCAAATACCCTCCGATAAAGCCTTCTAGGTATAGCTGTTGGGCATTAGAAAAGGCGAAAAACGAACTAATCGGCACGATAAAGGGATGAAAAACAGCGTTTATCCTTCAATTCTGGGCATGAAAAAAGGGCTCCGCTGAGCCCCAACCTTTTGTTAACCTTAAATCTAATACTATGAAAAACACATTACAAAGTTAATTCTTTATTATTTACGTTGCAAGCATTTGTCCATAATTATACCGTATTTTATATTTTGTTGTATTATTTATGCACCGTTTTAATACAAATTAAATCTTTGGAAGAGCCATCAAATACTGTATGTTTACAAACAAGAATGACCCATTTGTCGCAATATATGCAAGGCGCAGCAAGGGCTAATGAAGGCGGATGTAAATCTTTTCGAACTCTTTAAACACGTATCCATGCACCAATATGCGCACTCGTCCTACGCTAAAAGAGCGAGGTTAAGTTTACATTTGCCCAGCGCTTACGATTTAGCCCCACTAAGTACGCACGCCACTTGTTTTCTTCTTTCGCCTGTTGTGATAGTTAACCAATCCCGGAATAATGTCGTTTTCGATACATGCAGGTTCAAAATTAAACTCCGAACAAACCTCACGCAGCAGATATTCCCACGTTGTTGCGATCTTGCCCATAAAGTAAACGGGCTGCGATTGGAAGTCGTATTGTATCAAGTTACGCCTTACAAAGCTGCGAAAACTATCAGCAACAAGGTCGTGCACATAAGGATGGTTGGGGCGTTCGGCTAAAAAAGTGCTCACCGTAGCCAAATAGTAGTGTGGCAAGGGTTCGTTATATACCTTCTCCATCATCTCAGACGGTGTGGTGTTGTTCTTGTATAGGAAGTCAACCACCAACTCTTCGGGTGCCAATCGTTTAAGCACATCCGATAGAAATGCCTTTCCCATAGCCGAACCACTACCCTCGTCGCCAAGGATAAAGCCACCAGGATGCACGTTCTTCTCAATCTCCTCGCCATTGTAGAAACACGAGTTGCTACCCGTATCAAGAATACAGGCAATGCCAGGCTTATCTAGACACATGCCACGAGCCGCTGCCAGCAAGTCGCTTTCTACGAAAGTGGGGGTTTTGAACTGCGAAATGATAGACGTACTCACAACTTTCTTCTTCGATTCGTTGCTACATCCCGCACCATAATAGTATATTTTTTGCAGTTTTCGGTGAAAATATTCCTCGGGTAAGCCTAGTCGTACGCTTCGACTAATCTCCTTTCGGGTCTGAAAATAGGGGTTAAGACCCTCCGTTCGCGCCTTTTCCACAATCTTCCCGTCCTCAACAAACACCCAATCGGTATGTCGCGAGCCACTTACTACAATCAATGTCATCATATCTTTCCTGCGTATAAAGGTTTTTAGCCATGCCCTATGGCATGCGGTTGGTTTCTTTTATGAAAACGTTTTTAGGTTTTATATGCACAAAGATACAGTTTTATTTCCACCACGCCATGTTTTTATGGATAAAAATGTAGGTAAAAACGATAAGCGGTATCGGCACGGCGATGGTGGCATAGATAACAAACCGGGCGCGTGCATACCCACAACCGCCCACTCATCTTTAATAATACGCGCGCGCGTACGCGAGAGAGAAAGACACCAGTAGTTGCCCATCCTTATTCATCTTTCACGGCATCACCCGCCCAAACACCAGAAGCCACAACAAGCCCACAACCCTCTTGACTATTAGAAACTCATCTCAAAAAAGAGAAAATCATGTTTAAAGTTTGCCCAATGTAAAAAAACACCTAACTTTGCGGCAACATACTTACCCCGCTTCCCATAAGAACAGCGCGCTCAGGGTAAGTTTTTTTCTTTTCAATCGTCCCTATTCATGTTCGATAGATATACGTGAACTCGGGATAAGAAACAATGGTTTTTGAGCAAGATTAGATAAAACCAATAGGCATCTCACCAACTACCGCGTAGCGGTTGGTCTGTTGGTAGGGCAGGGTTGCGAACGAAGTGAACTACCCTGTCTTGCAGATGGAATAACAAAGCAAGGCCGAAGGTCTTGGTCTTTTTACATTTACCGCAGCTGTTGTCCAGTCAATAGACGGATATGAGGGCAAATACCATTGATGAATAACATTATTTTTAGCCATTGGTTTCCCCCAAACAGATCGTTCAAACGTAAAAAGGCCAAGACCTTCGGCCTAGCTTTGCTCACGTACAACTTAGGCAGGGTAGGTCGCCGTTGCTCCCAACCCTGCCCTACCAACAGACCAACCGCTACGCGGTAGTTGACATAACGAATTTCTCTTATCCCGAACTCGCGTATATACATATATGCAAGTCATGGATAAAATATCAACTTCTCTAAACAAGATAAAGATGAAAAAGCTCTCTATCGCACCAACTTACGCCTTGCGATTGATGCATTACACACAACCAACAAACCAATATCCATACTGTCATTTCTTAACCTAAACACCCATAGGCACAACTTTTCCTAGCTAAACGCAATAGTTATTAAGTTTCGAAAGAGGCTCTCTTACAATCAACGAGTTATGCCCTTATATCAACATTAATCACTAACCATCGTGTTACAACTTAGGTGTAACCCTGTTCCATGTTATCTGGAACAGGGTTCCAGTTGATATGGAACGTTGTTCCAGATAACATGGAACAGGAGTCCAAAATAGCTGTACCAAAGCGAGAGATAGAAAGACTATGTGCAAGAGCTATTTTCGGGCAATTTGAGTGCTAAGCTCGTGGCGGTTGATTGGCCAAATAACGAAGAGCGCGGACGAAATAGAACAAGGCAAAATACATCGACAAAAGCTATGAGGGCCAATAAAAAGGAAAGTACTTTACTGTGGGTAGAAAAAGAAAAGACCAATCGGGCGGTGTGCCTGATTGGTCTCTTCGCTAGTGTGAGAGGGTAAAAGCGCCCTCCTTATCCTTGTTTGCTAACAAGCCTTTGAGTGTCGCTAGCAATAACCAGTTCTTCATCGGTGGGTATAACGCATACCGTAACCTTCGAATCGGGTGTAGAAATGATGGCCTCTTTGCTACGAACCTTGTTGGCTTCGGCATCCATCTTAATGCCAAGAAACTCTAAACCGCTGCACGCATCAAGGCGCGTACCTGTTTGGTTCTCACCTACGCCGGCCGTCCACACGATGATATCCACACCACCCATTGCTGCGGCGTATGCGCCAATATATTTCTTGATGCGGTAGTTGTACATGTCGAGAGCTAGCTGAGCACGCTTGTTGCCTTCGGCTGCAGCACTTTCTATCTCGCGCATGTCCGACGAAATGCCCGTGATACCCAACACGCCACTTTGCTTGTTGAGGTATTCGGCCATCTCTTGGGGTTTCATTCCCGTCTTTTCCATGAGATAAGTAACGGCCGAGGGGTCGATGTCGCCCGAACGCGAACCCATCATCAGACCTTCGAGTGGCGTAAGACCCATAGACGTGTCTACACATTTGCCGAACTTAACGGCAGCCATGCTGGCTCCGTTACCGATGTGGCAAGTGATGATACGCTGGGTTTTAATGTCGCGACCAAGGTATTCGCACACGCGTTGCGATACGTAACGATGGCTGGTACCATGGAAACCGTAGCGACGAACATGGTAATCTTCGTAGAACTTATAAGGAACAGCGTAGAGGAAAGCATGTTCGGGCATGGTGCTATGGAAAGCATTGTCGAACACAACCACTTGCGGTGTGGTGGGCATAAGTGCATCTACGGCCCTGATACCACGCAAATGACCCGCGTTGTGCACGGGTGCGAGGTCGCAAAGGTCTTCTATTCCCTTTTCTACCTCTGGTGTAACGATGCAGCTGTCGTTAAACTTATCGCCGCCTTGAACGACGCGATGGCCCACAGCATCAATCTCGCTGAGGTCTTTGATGGCACCAATTTCCTTGTCGAGAAGGGTTTGGAAAACGAAGTTCACACCCTCCTTATGGTCGGGCATGTCGTGCATAATCACCTTTTTCTCGCCATTGGGCAGGGTCAGTTTTAAGAAAGCCTCGTCTAGTCCGATGCGTTCAACGCCTCCTTGTGCCAGAACTGACTTGTCGTCCATGTTGTAGAGCTTGTACTTAATGGACGAGCTACCACAGTTTAATACCAATATTTTCATTCTTATATATCGTTGTTTTCTTTAGTTCTTGAGTTTCTGAGTTCGTGATTTATTGAGTTTTTAAATTCTTCAAACATTATCTCATCCAGAACTTATAAGCTTGTATGAGTGGGCTTGTGAAATGCGTTCTGCAAGCCACATCAACTTAAACACCCCCGCAACTCGGCAACTCCAAATTACTTGTCAGCGGAAAGGGTGCAGGCTTTGGCCTTAGCATCTTGTGCCTGACAAGCAGTAATGGCCACCATATAATAGATGTCATCTACCGAGCAACCACGGCTCAAGTCGTTCACGGGACGTGCTATGCCCTGCAAAATTGGGCCTATGGCCTTGGTGTTTCCTAGTCGCTGCACCAACTTGTAACCAATGTTTCCCACTTCGAGATTGGGCACCACCAACACGTTGGCATTGCCAGCGATGGCACTTCCAGGTGCTTTTTTCTGTCCAACAGATGGAACCAGTGCAGCATCGGCCTGCAATTCGCCATCGATACGCAAGTCGGGGTTCATGGTTTTGGCCAATCGGGTGGCCTCAACCACCTTGTCTACCACCTCGTGACTGGCACTTCCCTTGGTAGAGAAGCTTAACATAGCCACGCGCGGATCTTTAAATCCAGCCACACAGCGTGCCGTAGCAGCGGTACAAACAGCTATTTGGGCCAGCTGATTGGCATCGGGCATGGGTGTAACGGCTACGTCGCCCATCACCACCACACCGTCTTCGCCATACTCTTTTTGGTCGGTTACGAGCAGCATAGCACCACTTATGCAAGTGACACCTGGTTCGCATTTGATAATTTGCAATGCAGGTCGAAGCGTGTCGCCCGTTGTGCTGAGTGCGCCAGATATTTGTCCGTCGGCTCGATCGGTTTTAATGAGCATACAACCAAGGTATAGGTTGTTCTTCACCAGTTCGCGAGCCTGCATCAAAGTCATACCTTTCTTCTTGCGAAGTTCGGCTAGCAGTTGTGCCAACTCTTCGCTATCGGGATTGTCTTCGGGGTCGATGATGGTTGCCTTGTCAATGTTTACCAGTCCGCGAGCCTCTGCCAGCTTATGAATTTCAGAAGGGTTGCCAATGAGAATGATGTCGGCGATCTCGTCGGCCAATGCTCTATCGGCGGCACGAAGCGTACGTTCTTCGCTTGCTTCGGGCAAAACGATGCGCTGTTTGTCACTTTTGGCGCGTTCTATGATTTGGTGTAATAGGTCCATTATTGTCTACCTTATTTTTAAGAAGTTATCTTTTTTATTACGTTGATTTGCTATATGCATAATGCAAAAGTAACAAAAATATGTGGGATAGCCTTTGTCCGACAAATAAAAATTGATAATTTTGTGTCATGGGGCAGTCAAAGGCCAGCACCATGGCATATTCGATAGCGAACAAAAGCAGCAGAACAAGGCCAACAAAGCACGTCCCACACCAGCAACTAACAAAAGTTTATGATAAAATTCAAAGACTTGACAACAGGCGATCGACAACTCATCCAAAGCTACACGCTATGGGGCGAGCGCCAAAATTGTGATCTCTCGTTTGCCAAC
The DNA here is from genome assembly GCF_000378085.1 of Hoylesella loescheii DSM 19665 = JCM 12249 = ATCC 15930. GTDB lineage: Bacteria > Bacteroidota > Bacteroidia > Bacteroidales > Bacteroidaceae > Prevotella > Prevotella loescheii. The sequence continues at coordinate 186,889 of NZ_KB899212.1, read as the reverse complement.
CTCATCAGTTGGAGATTTCTTTACAACACACAGTTCGCCATCGTAGACGATTACTTAGTGTTCAGGTTTCACTTTAATCGCCACTTGGCGTACATGATGCCCGTGGCTAAACCCCAGCTGCAAGACGACGGAACATACAAGGTGAAACCCTGCGACGAATGCTCCATCGACGTGATTAAAGCCATTAGAGACGACTCTATCGCCATGGGCCACCCCTTTTTGCTGATGGGCGTGTGCAATTATATGCGCGATCTTATCGAGATACGCTTCCCTGACACCTTCGAAATAAAACCCAATAGAGACTCAGCCGACTACATCTATACACGTGAAAAGCTGATTAACCTCTCGGGAAAGAAGTTGCAAAGCAAGCGCAATCACATCAATAAGTTTAAAAACCTTTATCCTCATTATATATATAAGGAGCTTACACCCGACCTCATTCCCCAATGCCTGGCCCTGGAAAAGCAATGGCGAAGCGTATCGAAAGACGATAACGATGAGCAAGACCTTGACGAAGGACTCTCGGGAGAACTGCGTTCGATGACGCGCGCCTTTAACCGATGGGACAGATTGGGACTTACAGGCGGCACCATTTGGGTAGACGACAAGCTGGTGGCATTCACCTTTGGCTGCCCCATCAACCAAAACACCTTCGACGTATGCGTTGAGAAGGCCGACGTGAACTATGAGGGGGCATTCACCATCATCAACCAAGAGTTTGTGAAACACCTGCCCGAGCAGTATTTCTACATCAATCGCGAAGAGGATATGGGCGACGAAGGACTGCGAAGGGCAAAAGAATCGTACAAGCCCGATATTCTCTTAGAGAAGAATAGCGTAATGGAGAAACACCCATTGGCGCTTTTCGAAGACGTGAACCGCATCAAAGAGGAGACGCGCGAGCTGTGGAAGCTAGTGTTTCGCGACTCGGATAAGTTCATGGACCTATACTTCTCGCGTGTGTTCAGGCCCAAATACAACATCGTTTGCCAAATAGACGATCACGTGGTGGCGGCGCTTCAAACTCTTCCTTACAACCTGCTGTACCACGGACAGGAAGTGAAGACGGCCTACATCAGTGGCGTTAGCACCCATCCCGATTACCGACAGCAGGGCGTTGCCGACAATTTGATGCGTCAGGCACACTTCGACCTCTACTATAAAGATACGGTTTTCGCCGCGCTTATCCCTGCCGAAGAATGGCTCTTCGAATGGTATGGCAAGTGCGGATATGCCAAACAGATAACTTGCACACCACCCCCAGAAGACGTGGAGAGCATGGATTTCGCCACGTTCGACCGTTGGCAACGCGCCAAGACCTGTATCTTGCTACACGATGCCGATGCTTTCGACGTGGCTAAAGAAGACATTCGGCTTGCAGGCGACCAATACCAACGCCCCGAAAATAACGTACCAGGCATGATTCGCGTAGTGAACGTTAAGCGTGCACTGCAACTTTACTTGCTGCAACACCCCGAAACGAACACCGTGATACGTGTGGAAGACGACCACGACATACCCATGAACAACGCCTATTACATCTTGGCGAACGGAAAAGTGAAGAAAACCGACGAGCCAGACACTAATGCCACAAGACTGCGCATCGAGCAATTGGCCGACTTCATCTTTGGGGAAGAACGGGCGGAAATGAACCTCATGCTCAATTGAGCCACCCCTTTGCAGCACGTTTGGGATGAGCTATGCGCACGTTTCAACTTGTTCGTCCCAACCTGCGATTACCTTTCAACTTGTAAGCCACATGGGCACATAGCACATAAGGTAGACAAACACAACTGCAAAAACGCAAAACAATGTCAGAAAGCGTACAAATTGGGCGTCTGTTAAAAAATCATTATTACGTAAATTACCCCTGCAAACAACGCCGTGGGTTAAAACAAAAAAACTAAATTTGCACTTAGAACTCATTCTCAAATAATTAATTATCAAACTATGAAAGTTCATGAATATCAGGCAAAAGGTATTTTTGCAAGTTATGGCGTGCCAGTAGACAACAGCATTCTATGCAAAACGCCCCAAGAGGCAGTAGAAGCTTTCAAGAAACTTGGCACAGAACGATGCGTGGTTAAGGCGCAAGTGCACACCGGTGGACGTGGAAAGGCAGGCGGTGTGAAGCTTGCCAGCAACGAGGCCGAAGTGCTTCAGCATGCCACAAGCATTCTGGGGATGGACATCAAGGGCTTCACCGTAGACCGTATACTGGTTGGCGAGGCCGTAAACATCGCCGCCGAATATTACGTGAGCATCGTTATCGACCGCAAGTCGAAAGGTGCCATACTCATGCTAAGCCGCGAAGGAGGCATGGATATCGAGGCCGTGGCGAAAGAAACGCCAGAGAAAATCTTCAAGATTGCCATCGATCCATCCGTAGGACTTACCGACTTCAAGGCCCGCGAAGCTGCTTTCAAACTCTTCGACGACATGGCTCAGGTGAAGCAAGCTGTACCTTTGTTCCAGAAATTGTATAAGCTCTTCGTGGGAAAAGATGCATCGCTGGCCGAAATTAACCCGCTGGTGCTCACCAAAGACGGACAGCTGAAGGCCATCGACGCAAAGATGACCTTCGACAACAACGCCCTTTATCGTCATCCCGACATCTTCGCGATGTTCGAACCCACAGCCGACGAGAAGAAGGAACAAGAAGCTAAGGACAAGGGATTTAGCTACGTGAACCTCGGAGGCGAAATAGGATGTATGGTTAATGGCGCTGGATTGGCCATGGCCACTATGGATATGATTAAGCTTTACGGTGGAAATCCCGCCAACTTCCTCGATATCGGCGGCAGTTCGAACCCCCAAAAGATTGTTGAAGCCATGAAACTGTTGCTTGCAGACAAGCATGTGCGCGTGGTGCTCATCAACATCTTCGGTGGAATTACACGCTGTGACGACGTGGCTCAAGGACTCATCGAGGCCTTTAAGGAACTAAAAACCGACATGCCCATTGTTATCAGATTGACTGGAACCAACGAGAAAGAAGGTCGCGAACTACTGAAAGGCACTAAGTTTATTGTGGCAGAAACCATGGCCGAGGCTGGTAAGAAAGCCGTGGCAGCAGCTGGATATTAACCACAAGACAACAAAACGCGAGCGCAACACCCCGCAATGGGTGTACATGAACCAGTAGTGAACAATTCACCCACAAACTAAAAACATCCCAAAATGAGTATACTAATCAACAAAAATACAAGGCTTATCGTGCAAGGTATCACGGGCCGAGACGGTGGTTTTCATGCCACCAAGATGAAAGCGTATGGCACTAACGTCGTTGGAGGCACCTCGCCAGGCAAAGCAGGACAAGAAGTGAGCGGCATTCCCGTGTTTAACACCGTGCGCGATGCCGTTGAGGCGACCCAAGCCAACACCTCCGTGATCTTCGTTCCCGCAGCTTTCGCCAAAGACGCGATGATGGAAGCAGCCGATGCAGGTATCCAACTCATCATCTGTATCACAGAAGGCGTACCCACTTTAGATGTGGTTCAAGCCTATAACTACATCCGCCAGAAGGGCGCTAAACTAATAGGACCCAACTGTCCCGGACTTATCTCGCCCGAAGAGAGTATGGTTGGCATCATGCCTACCAACATTTTCAAGAAGGGCGGCACAGGAGTTATCAGCCGAAGCGGAACGCTGACCTACGAAGTGGTGTATAATCTCACCCAAAACGGCATGGGACAAAGCACCGCCGTGGGTGTAGGTGGCGACCCAATCGTGGGCCTTTACTTCCAAGATTTACTCGAAATGTTCGAGAACGACCCTGCAACCGACAGCATCGCCATTATCGGAGAGATTGGCGGAGATGCCGAAGAGCGGGCCGCCGAATACATTAAGGCGCACGTAACCAAACCCGTTGCCGCCTTCATCTCGGGCAGAGAAGCACCCAAAGGCAAACAAATGGGACATGCAGGAGCCATCATCTCGAGCGGAAGCGGTACGGCAAAAGAGAAGGTTGCAGCCTTCGAAGCGGCCGGAATACCCGTAGCTAGAGAAACAAGCGAAATTCCCATGCTGCTTAAAAAGCAACTGGACGCGAAACAATAGCAAACGTTTAGGGGGCGGCGAGGGCAACTAAGCCCATACGGTTACAAGGCAATATCGGAATTGATCGACACATAAGAACTCCTGAACACTTATAGCCTTTAACCCAGCCAACCCTCCCCCACCGATAAATCGCACTCCGACCGCCAGAGGTCGGAGTGCCTTTCTTCACTTGTTTGGCCATCCACTCCAACCCTGTTGCATATATAATAAGGAGTGTGAAGCCAACAATAATCCATCTTTAGAGAATTGGAAAACAAACATGAGCAAACGAATCAAAGTAATTAAATGCCCACATTGTGGAAGCGTTAAGGTAAAAGAAACACGAACCGACTATTACCAATGCGAAGCATGCTCCACCGAATTTTTCATTGATAGCGATGATATCAACATCAACCACCATTACGTTGGCCCCACCGACAACGTCTCCCAAACCAACATTATCAAATATTTGCTGATAGCGCTAGCCGTTATCTGCTTCATATCCATACCCTCTATCATCGTCAAATGCTTCAGAAGCAGTGCCACGCATTCAACTCCCTCGGTGTTTTCTAGCATGCCCGAAGAGAAGGAACGTTTCAACACCGAGCACATTATGCCCTTCCTCACCAAAGACGGGCGAGCTGTCGTGGCGGTTTTTGGTTCCGTTAGTAAGGGCGATTACCGCAATGAAAAGATCGATTACCTAATGCGGGTGTACGATGTGAAGAAAGACGAGAAGATAAAAGAGCAGCGTCTGGCAGTAGATAAGCTTGACGATGTGCAAACCCGAACCTTCGAGAACGGCTGGATAAACGTGGTTATCAACAAGAGCACATGGTACACCATAGACCCAAGCTCGCTCGAACTGAAAGAGATGACCGTCTACAAGAACGTACCCGAACTGCGTGAAGGCTTCGCTAGCATCGAACCACTTTACCCAGGCGACTCTGATGGCTTCAAGGTGATGACCAACCTTGGCAAAGAGCGCTATTACCTGCCGCTCATCGGCAAGACATACACATCCAACGAGCTTTTCGACGCCTGCCAAGCCAAGCTGCCTAACCCCACCGTTCGCACGGCATTCGCTTTCTCAAAGCAAACAACAGACTATCCAGAGCAGCAAATACAACTGGTGAAATACACCCATTACGCGCAAGAAGGTCAGCCCAAAAGAGATTCGTGGGAATTCGGATGGTGCAGGGATTTTGGTGAAAAATCGGGCATTTTCTTCGGAAATGCAGGCTCGGTGAAGGCTTTCATCAGCACATTCGACCGCAAGATGGCGCGCCTCATCAACTATTCCGACTTCACACCCGAAGCCATATACTTCTCGCCGAGCGTGCTTTGGTTCGACAACTCGCAATTGCTTATACGCTATAAACCCACGGCCAAGGAAGATGCCGAGTACGTTTACCAGCTGTTAGACGCCAATACCGCCCAGCGCAAGTGGTCGATAAAGGCGCCAGCCAAGTTCAACACCACCAACATAGAAAATGTAGTGCGCTCGCCCGAAGGCTTCCTTATCCCCAGCTACCGCAGCGCTTGGTTAATCGGTAACGACGGGAAAACCATCGCCGTGAGAGAATTTTAAGTGCCTTGAGGCATCAAATGCATTTCGTTACACATTATAATATATACATACATTATGGGCATAGCCAATCTTTTTCGCAATCAGCTGTCGGCCGTAATTCAATGGCAAGCTGATAAACAACAATACTTGTGGTACAAATATCCCACTAAAACCGACGAGATAAAGAACGCCAGCAAACTGATAGTTGGCCCAGGACAAGGCGCAGTGTTGGTTTACGAAGGCAAAGTGGTAGACGTACTGACGGAAGAAGGAACCTTTAACCTCAAGACCGACAACCACCCCTTCTTCACCACACTTGTAAACCTTCGCCAAAACTTCGAAAGCGAACACAAGCTGCACATCTATTTCTATCGCAAGGCGCAAGTTACGAACCAGCAATGGGGCACCTCTTCGCCCGTAAAGTTTATTGACGAGCAATATAACCTGCCCGTAGAAATGGGCGTTAATGGAACGTTCTCTTACCAAATAAGCGACGTTGAGCACTTTTTTAAAGACATCGTTGGTGCACGAACAGAAGTTAGCAACAGCGAGATACGCGATCTGATATTGGGCCGTCTGTCGCAAAACATCGTTACAACCATCCACAAGCTGGGCTACTCGTACAACCAGATAGACGGCCACCTCACCGAAATTGGTCAAGAGCTAGCCACCCTACTCAACGAAGAGACACAGAAACTGGGCTTCACCCTCACCGACTTCCGCGTAGACGGAACGCTCTTCGACGAGCAAACACAAGAGCGAATAGGCAGAATTGCCGATGTAACGGCCGACTCGCAGGCTGCACAGGCGGGCGGACTTACCTACGCCGAACTGGAAAAACTACGTGCCTTGCGCGATGCAGCACGCAACGAAGGTGGCCTTTCGGGCAGTGGCGTGCAGATGGGCGTGGGGCTTGAGATGGGCAAACAAATGGGAGCCGCCACCCAACTGATGAACGAACGCAGCCCGGCCGACGACGATTTATCACGCCGATTGGCTCGCCTGCGCCTACTAAGAGACGAAAACGTGATTACGGATGCCGACTACGAAGCGAAGAAACGCGAGTTGCTCAACGAGATATAACACCCGCTTAGCATGCCGTTTCAAACGCCTTGTAGACGTATAAACCCATAAACTTGCCAACTCATCATATCGTTTACCAGTTAATCCGTTAACTGGTAAACTTATCAACTCACATACTTGCAAACCCATAAACTCGCCAAACAATGAAATATATCAAAGCCATAATATGGAGCATCGTGCTACTTATCGTTCTCGTTGCTCTCTTTGCCATCATCAAAATATGGGGCATCACCCTGCCCGAGGGCTGGAACATGTCTGTCAGAACCCTCGTCAACATCATCCTTACCGTTGGTATTGCCGACTTCCTACTTATTTTCTTCCTCATCGCCATCCCTTTCTTAACAGGCAAATCGCGAAAGAAATACAATGAAAAGAGTGGAAAAGTGGCGCAAAGAATGGAGGATTAAGCAAACGTTTTTGCCGTCTAGGCCAATAACAAGCTTCATTCCCAACCCCCTTCTATTCATTCATCCACATCCCCGCACCAACATTTAGTTAAGCATATTATTAGTTCGTGGCGTGCGTTGAAAAAGCTTTTGTTCAAAGCTTTTTCAACTAACGCCTCGGTAAAGATAAGTTGTACCGTCATTCCAGTTAACGTGGAACAAGGTTCCATTTATGATGGAACAAGACTACACATCAACTGGAACAGCATTACACATCAGTTGTAACACTTCAAGAACTGCTAAAGCTGCGTGCAAGCGCTTATCTAACGGGAGATAATTACACAATTATGGGTCAATAAAGTACAAGCCAACGAGGTCTTTTACCAAAGCTTATATAATAAAACAATTAATTAAACCGCAGCCGAAACGAAAATATTGACGGTATTGGGCCTTCCAAAATAACGTTTCGTAAATATGTTGTTGTACAAGGTTAAATATCTTATATTTTTACACGTCACTAGCTAACTATATCGTAAAAGCAGTGTAAAAACAGCGAGCGAATTACCAATTAACCTTTTATTGCTAAACTCTTAAATCTTGTGATATAAATTATTTTTAACACAAAAATAAGTCTATGTATATTAAAAACTTGTAAATTTGCCTATACCTAAAATGATATCCAGGCCTAATAAGATGAAAAGGCCGTAGTTTCTAAACAATTTAAAGTTGACAACAGTGTACCGAGCGAGCCCGCACCATGGCGTCAAATCCCCCTTCAACAAAAGGCTAAAACAACGCCAGCAGGTATCACAACGTATCTACTTAATAATGTCCTTATGAAAAAAGCTTATTGTTTACTTGCAACGCTGGCTTCCCTAACCGCCCCGTCTACTATGCTGACGGCCATGGCAGGAAATACTCAAGGAGCCGCTATCGTGACTGAACTGCAAGAGCAGAACACTATCACGGGTGTGATTACCGATACCCAAGGCGAACCCATCACAGGCGCAACAGTGGCTGTGGTTGGAAAAACCGTGGGTGCCGTGTCCGATATTAACGGGCGATTTACCCTCAATGTGCGTCCAGGCGCTAAGTTGAGCATCTCATACGTGGGTTATAAAACCGTAACCGTTGCGGCTTCAGAATCCATGAAGATTGAGCTGCAAGAAGATGCTGGCCAACTCTCCGAAGTGGTTGTAGTGGGCTATGGCACACAGAAAAAGGCTAATCTTACGGGTGCCGTAAGCACCGTAGACCTCTCAAAGACCATGGCCGGACGTCCACAACAAGATGTGGCCAAGGCCTTGCAAGGTGCTGTGCCGGGTCTGTCGGTTATCAGTAACAATGGCGATATCAACGGCAAGCCCACCCTGCGCATACGTGGTGTGGGAACATTGAGTAACGATGCCAAAAGCAATCCATTGATCGTGGTAGACGGCGTGCCTATGGACGACATCTCGTTCCTTAACACGCAAGACATCGAAAGCGTGTCGGTGCTCAAGGATGCTGCCTCTACATCCATCTATGGAACAAGAGCAGCCTTCGGTGTGATATTGATACAAACAAAAGGTGCACACCCCACGGAGCGTTCGACCATCACTTACAGCAACAACTTTGCATGGGATCAGGCGACCTTCACCCCTGATTATCCCGATGTTCCTACGCAATTGAGAGCCGCATTGGAAGGTAAAGCCAGTGCAGGAAAATACGCAGTGGAACTATTTGGTATGCATTTCGACAAGCTGCTGCCACTCGCAGAGAAATGGCAACAGCAAAACGGAGGCAAGACAAACTATCGCGAGATGCGCCCATACATAGACGAAAACAACGTGGGCGACTATACACTCATTGACGGTAAGCCTTACTATTATGCCGATTGGGACATCAATAAGATTTATTACAACAATGCCGCCCCATCGCAAAGCCACATTCTGTCAATACAAGGCTCGTCAGGGAAGAGTTCTTACTATATTTCCTTTGGCTATGATCACAAGGACGGCATCATGAAAGTACGTCCCGACAAGCTGGATAAGTATAATGCTACGGTTAACGTAACCAGCAGCCTGTACGACTGGCTGCAGGTGGGAGCACGCTTTAACTATACGCGTCGCGACTATGAACGTCCCGATACATATAACAATGTATACCAATACCTATGGCGTTGGGGCTCGTTTTTCATCCCTTCGGGTACAATCGGCGGATACGACACGCGCGTGTTGGCACAGCTGAAACAGGCAGCCACAGAGAAGACCGCTACCGATTTCACTCGCATGAACGCATTCCTCAAAGCTAACATCATGGAGGGGTTGACGTTTAATGCGGACTTCACCTACGCCATCCAAAATATGAACAGCGGCTCGCAAGACTTCTCAGTTTATGGAATCAACTGGTTACACGCCAATCCCACCTACATCGTAGAGAAGGAAGCGACTTCTGTGTGGAAAGATAACTCGAAAGAAAACACGTGGACACTTAATGCCTACATTGACTACGAGAAGAGTTTCGCCCAGAAACACAATCTCAAAGCGATGGCGGGTTTCAATGCCGAGAAGGTTGAATATATCTATCTCAAAGGTAGCAGAAACATACTGTTCGATCAAGCGATGCCCGAACTGAACCTTGCAATGAAAGAAGGACAGGACATTGGCTCTAAACATACCCGCCGCGCATCTGCAGGATTCTTCGGCAGAATCAACTACGACTACAAAGACATTTACCTCTTGGAAATCAACGGGCGTTACGATGGCTCGTCTAGATTCCCACACAATGCACACTGGGCATTCTTCCCATCGGTTTCTTTGGGTTATCGTTTCACCGAAGAACCATACTTTAAGAACCTGAAAAATGTTGTGAGCAATGGTAAGTTGCGTGCATCAATAGGCGAAATAGGTAATGAGGCCGTAGGCGATTACATGTTTGAAGAACTGATTAGCCAGATGGAAGACAAGTATGTGAACTGGGTGGACAACAATAAGCCTAACGCCAACCTGCTAACCATGTACAACATGCCCGACCTTGTGGCAAAGAGCCTTACATGGGAACGCATCCGAACCACCGACATAGGCATCGACCTAGGTTTTCTTAACAATGAGTTGATGGTAGGTTTCGATTGGTATCAACGTGAGAATCGCGATATGCTAGCCCCCTCGAAAGTGCTTCCACAGGTCTTGGGAGCTGATGCCCCCGTATCTAATGCAGGTACCTTGCGCACACGCGGATGGGAGTTTACTGTAGATTGGCATCATCGCTTCGGCGAGTTTAACGTGTACGCTAATTTCAACCTGAGCGATTCGCGCTCGAAAGTAGTAAGGTGGGACAACCCATCGATGCTGCTCAACGCCAACTATTCAGGCAAAAACTATGGTGACATCTGGGGTTTTGAGACCGACCGCTATTTCGAAGAGAGCGACTTCACTGGGAAAAACCCTGATGGAACATGGAATTACGCCAACGGCGTTGCTTCGCAAAAGGGCCTGGAACAAGGCTCGTTCCACTACGGACCAGGCGACGTGAAGTTCAAAGACCTTGACGGCAATGGTGTTATCAATGGCGGTAAAGGTACAGCCAACGATCATGGCGACCTCAAGGTGATAGGTAACTTCTTGCCCCGTTACGAATATAGCTTCCATCTTGGTGGCTCTTGGAAGGGCATCGACCTTGACCTATTCTTCCAAGGCGTGGGTAAACGTGATGCATGGACAATTTCTTCGATGAACTTCCCTCTGATGCGTGAGGCCGACCTTGCACTTTACGCACATCAAACCAGTTACAACAAGGTGCGCTTCTCGGCAGATCGCAAGACCATTGAGGGCTACGAAATTGACCAGAACAACAAATATCCGCGCTTGTATCCTGGCAATGAGGGGAAAGGAACAATATCAGGAATAGAAAACGGAACAAACAACTATTATCCGCAATCACGCTATCTCACCGACATGTCGTATCTAAGGTTAAAGAACGTAACTCTTGGCTACACTTTACCCGCAGAACTAACACGCAAGGCCTACATACAAAAGGCACGCATATACTTCAGCGCAAACAATCTCTTCTTACTGTATAAAGGCAACGACCTGCCCGTAGACCCCGAAATAAATACAGGTGCAGGATTGAAGTATGGCGGTTGGGGACGTACCACGCCCATAACCCGTACTTTCTCGTTTGGCATGCAGGTAACATTATAACTAAAAAACCATCTTAAAGCATTAGAAATATGAAAAAGATATTGATATGCGGTATCATTGTGACGGGTGCGCTGACTAGTTGCGACAGCTTCTTAGATATACACCCAGACGATACCTTCACCAATACTCCTTCTTATTGGAGCAACACCGATAACTTGGACAACCAGTGCAACACTTTCCTCAATAACTATACAGGTTACGGAAACGGAGGCTCGTACGGATGGTTTTACTTCAAGACGTTGGGCGATGACCAAGTAAACTTTTCCGACAACAACTGGGAATATACTAATGTCGTGGCATCGTCATTAGACTGGAAATATCCATTCGAAGACGTGCGCCATGCCAACTACGTTCTAACTGGCCTGAAGTCGTCATCACTCGCTTACGAGACGAAAGCCAACTATGAGGGTATTGCCAAGCTCAACAGGGCGTGGACCTACTATCAGCTTGTACGCCAATATGGTGATGTGCCCTTCATCAATACAGTGGTTACCACCGAAGACGATAATATTCTATATGGTCCCAGGATTGACCGCGACATAGTGATGGACAGTGTGTTGAACGACCTTAACTATGCAGCAGAGCACATTACGCAAACTAACAAGCAAAGATTTACGGCCGACATGGCATTGGCAATGAAAGCCGAGATTGCGCTCTACGAAGGAACGTATTGCAAATACAGAACTGCCGAGGACAACGCTGGTAAAGCCGCCAATCCTGACAGGGCACAGCGTTATCTTAACGAATGCGTTGACGCTTGCAATAAGCTCATGGCTAAGGACTATAAACTGAACGAGAGCTATAGAGGCAACTACAATTCTACCGACTTGAGCAAAAATCCGGAGATGATTTTCTATAAGCCTTACTCTAAGAATAAGTTGCACCACTCTACCATCGACTACACGATGAACACTGGTGGAACCAACGGTATGACCAAGGATGCTTTCGACGCGTATCTCTTCCTTGATGGCAAGCCTAAGGCAACAACTACAATGAACACCAACGATGCTGCCACTAAGAATGCCGATGGACAGTATAGCATTGAGGCGCAACTTGCCGTACGCGACAAACGATTGGCCGAAACCATCGACCCGATACTTGCTTTCAAAGGTCACGACTACAAGCGTGCAGGCAGTAGTGGTTTCACTTCGTCCACAGGCTACGCTGTTTGCAAATACGATAATGTGACAGAACTAACTGTAGACGAACGTAACAACATCGGCAGGCAGTACACCGACTGCCCTATTTACTGGTTGTCTGTCATTTATCTAAACTTTGCCGAGGCCAAAGCTGAACTTGGAACGATCACGCAAACCGACCTAGACAACAGCGTAAACAAGCTGCAAACACGCGCAGGACTACCTGGAATACAGCTTGCTCCTGCTGCCGACCCAGCCAATAACATGAACGTGAGCAACCTACTGTGGGAAATCCGCCGAACACGCAGATGCGAATTGATGTTCGATAACTGGACACGCTATTGGGATTTGATACGTTGGCACCAGCTCCATCTCCTCGATTCAGAGCAACATCCCAACATCTATCTCGGAGCAAACCTCAGCAATGTGACTAACCCAGAAGAGGACCTGACCCCCAATGGGTATATGATTGGTTCGAACACCATCAATCAAGTGCGCCGTTTCGATAAGAAATATTACTTCTATCCCATACCAACTGGCCAGATCACGCTGGGCGGATTAACCCAGAACCCTGGTTGGCAATAGAAAACAATAAGAGATTTAGCCTTCCAAAGGTTAGATCTAACACTACTACAAATGGGGTATAGCGGGACTAACAACACCGACAAGCTGCACCTCACTTTGCAAACAAGACTAGATTTGGCAGGGACTTACCTGAAAATGGCAAGCGCCCTGCCAAATCATGAATAAGACAGACTCACCAATCTGCGACACACAATTCACAAAAAAATACAATTATACCAACAAATCATATTTAAAATGCGAAGAATCTATTATTTAAGCGCGGCTTTCGCAGCCCTATCGGGCACATTCGCCCTGCAACAGGCACAGGCCGCAGCAAACCAAACGCCACGCACCGTTAACACCGTGCAACAGCAAACAGGTCTTTCGGGCATCGTTACCGATGCTAACGGCGAACCCGTAACGGGCGCTTCAGTCGCCATCGAAGGCAAGGGCGTGGGCGCAGTGACCGACATCAACGGCCGATTCACCATCGACGCACGTCCGGGAGACAAGCTAACCATCACCTACGTGGGCTATAACCCCATGCACGTGACAGCCAAAGCCGATATGCGCATCACCCTCACCGAGAACGCCAGTCAGCTAGGCGAAGTGGTGGTGGTGGGCTATGGTACTCAAAAGAAGGTGAATCTCACGGGTGCCGTGTCTAACGTAAACGTGAAAGAGGCCATCGCCAGCCGTCCCATCACCGATGTGGCCAAGGCTTTACAGGGTATAACCCCTGGTCTTACCATCACCAACCGTATCGGTGGAGTTGGCACACAAAGTGCCGTTAAACTACGTGGTTCGGTGGGTTCGCTTAGCGCAGAGTCGGGAACAACGCCACTCATCCTCGTAGACAACGTGGAAGTACCCAACCTGAACTTGGTAAACCCCGACGACATCGAAACCATTTCGGTGCTCAAAGACGCAGCTTCGGCATCCATTTACGGAACTCGTGCTGCATGGGGTGTTATCCTTATCACCACCAAACAAGGTTCTAACAACGATAAGGTAAACGTAAGCTACTCCAACAACTTTGCTTGGAGCACGCCCACCAAGATGGCCGAGCAGATGAAAGCATCAGACAACGCCCGCTTTATCTTCGAGATTATGAAGAGCAAAGGCTTGTCTAGCAAGTCGAATATCGGTTATACCATCGACGAGGCACTAATTGGCAAACTCGAAGAATGGGAAAACAAGTATGGCGGAATGTCGCAAGAAGAACTCGGAGAGATGCAGCAAGGCCGCGACTTTGATATTATTGGCGGTAACACTTACTTCTATCGCTCGTTCGATCCAATTAAGGAATTCACCCGTAAATGGACTCCACAGCAGAACCATAACCTATCGGTGACGGGCGGAAGCAAGAAAACCACCTACAATATCAGTTTGAGTTACCTCACCCAAAGTGGTGTAATGAAGTACAACTCCGATAAATACGACCGCTATACGCTGCATAGCAACATCACAACCAACGTTAGCGACTGGTGGAAAGTGCGCACAAACATACTCTTTACGCGCACTAAGAACGATGAGCCATACCGTTTCACGTCTGGCCAATACGATGCTTGGTTCTACCTTTTACGTTGGCCTCGCTGGTATCCTTATGCCAATTACCAGGGTCGTCCCTTCCGTTCGGCAGTTACCGACATCAAGCATGGCAATCGCGAAAACACCACAACCACTTACGTTCGCGGAAATCTAGGCACGGAGATAACGCCAATGAAGAATCTCTCCATCAACTTCGACTACACGTTCTCCTTCACCAACGATTCGCGTAAGGTGAACGGTGGCACGATCTACGCCTACGACATGTTCTCCACGGCACCATTCTCTAACTACACAGACATCTACGGTTTGCCTCACAACATGGCCGAACAGTCTAGCCAATACACCCTGCAAAACATCTTTAAGGGTTATGCAACCTACATGTTCGACATCGAAAAGCAACACAACTTTAAGTTGATGGCCGGTTTCGACGCCGAAACACGTGAAGCTTTCGCACACTATTCAGAGCGCCAAAAGCTCTATAACGAGAAATATCCAGAGATCGCTCTGGCCTACGGAAACCAATTCTCGTACAACAGCAACTACAGCTATCACAACGATTTCGCTGCGGCTGGTGTGTTCGGACGTATCAACTATGACTATCTACAACGCTACCTGCTCGAATTTAACCTGCGTTACGACGGCTCTTCACGCTTCCCTGTTGGCAAGAAGTGGGCATTCTTCCCCTCGGTATCGGCTGGATGGCGTGCAAGCGAAGAGAAATTCATGGACTGGACTAAACCAGTGCTCTCCAACTTCAAGCTTCGTGCCTCATGGGGAACCATTGGTAACCAAGATGTAGCAGCTTACGCTTACCTTCCCATCATGGCTCCGCAAAACTCGGGATGGGTTATCGATGGCAAGAACGTAGCTACACTCAACACGCCTTCCGTTAGTTCGGATGCCCTGACATGGGAACGCGTGTCCACACTCGACATTGGTTTCGATGCCAGCCTTCTCAACAACGACCTCAATATCACATTCGATTGGTATCGTCGCGTAACATCGGGCATGCACACCGTGGGCGAAAAGCTACCCGCCACCTTTGGTGCCACAGTGCCCAAGATGAACTTCGGTGAGCTCACCGGCACCGGATTGGAGATTGGCGTTAACTATCAGCACCAGTTCGAGAATGGTTTGGGTATCTCGGCATCGGCTTCTTTCTCGCACGTTAAGGAAGTTATCACCAAGTTTAACAGTCAAACGCGTGACATCAACGAGAACTACGAAGGTAAACGACTTGGCGAAATATGGGGTTACGAAACCGATCGCCTGTTCCAAGCAGACGACTTCGACAATACTGGAAAGCTTAAAGACGGCATCGCTTCACAAAGTAAATTCGAGAACGACGCCTTTAAATTCGGTCCGGGCGACGTGAAATACAAGGATCTAAATAACGACGGAAAGATCACTTACGGCGACAATACGGTTGATAATCCTGGCGACCAGAAGGTGATTGGTAACTACCTGCCCAACTACGAGTATAGTTTCTCGTTGGGTGCAAACTATAAGGGATTCGATTTCAACATGTTCTTCCAAGGCGTAGGTAAGCGCGACTTCTGGGTTGGCGGTGCTGTTGGCATCCCCGCAGGTGGTTCTGGCTACATGGATGCAGCCTACAAGCACCAGCTAGATTACTGGACGCCCTCCAATACGGGTGCTTTCTACCCCCGTCCCACCGATATGAGCTGGAAACAAAACAACCAGAACTATCTCAAACAAACCCGTTTCCTTGCCAACATGGCTTACTTGCGTTGCAAGAACATAACGCTGGGCTACACCTTGCCACAAGACATCGTGAAAAAAATCATGCTGCAAAGCTTCCGCGTATATGTTAGTGCCGAAAATCTCTTTGAGTTCGAAAACCTGCACTTGCCTATCGACCCCGAAACAACGGAGTACAAGCGCGGAGCAGCAAATGCCTCATGGTCTTTCGGACGCTCATATCCCTTCACGCGAACCATTTCTTTCGGCTTGCAAGCCGCATTCTAAACCTCTTAACAAGAACAAAATATGAAACATAAGATATTGGGCCTCGCTTTGCTAGCCCTGCCATTGGTAGCCTGCAACGATTTCCTTACGCGCGAACCGTATGACAAGCTACGTGGCGACAACGACGAAACATGGAACTCGGAAGACGTTATCAAGTATTCCATGTACAACGTATATCCCACTTTCTTTAAGGGATATAACTCAAGCTGGGGACGTGCCGACTGGTTTGCAGAAACAAACATTGCCGACTGGAACGACGATAATGCCCAAGAAGTGGCAACTTTCTTCACCAAGAACGTACCCACCGCAACCACCGCCGCTACTCAATGGAACTTCGACCAGATACATACCGTCAACACCTATCTTGACAAATTGTCGCGGTCAACCATCCTCGATGAACCCAAACGCCATTGGACGGGTGTCAACCGTTTCCTCCGCGCAGTGGAATATGCCAAGTTGGTATCTAACTTCGGCGACGTTCCTTACTATCAACAGCCAATTGCCCCAACCGACAAGGCCACTTTATATCGTGCATTCAGTCCGCGATTGGAAGTGATGGACAGCGTACTCTCAGATATGAAGTATGCCATGGAGAATGTTCGTCTTACCGATGGCGAGAAAGGACTTAACATCACCCGCGACCTTGTTTATGCTTATGCATCGCGCATATTCCTCTTTGAAGGCACATGGCAGAAGTATCACAATCCGCAGAACACCGAAGTAGCCGCCAAATACTTGCAAGTGGCCAAAGATGCAGCCGATTACGTGTTGAAATCTAAGCGTTATGAGCTATGCAGCAACTACAAAGATCTCACCACTTCGATAGATCTCGCGGGTAATCCAGAGATCATTCTCTACCGTGCTTATGCTGCAGGTGTTGTCACCCACAGCTTGATGACGTTCAACAACACAGAACCCGAGAAGTCTAGTCCATCTAGGTCACTCATCGAGAGCTATCTCATGCAGAACGGTCTACCTATAACCCAAGAGGGAGGAAACGCCATGTACCAGGGCGATAAGGACTTCAAGAAAGAGATGATGAAACGCGATCCGCGCCTTTATGCCACCATCGACACCACAGAACTGCGCTTGCCATCTGTCGCCGCAGTATATGCCACGTCGGGCTATTTCGCTAATCGCTTCGTCAACCCCACGCTCATCAATGCCGCTGGCGGTAAAAGCTACACCAACATTACCGATGCGCCCGTGATGAAACTCAACGAAGTGATGATGAACTACATCGAAGCAGCAGCAGAGTTGGCCACTTTGGGTAAGTACACCCTTACCCAAGCCGACTTCGATCTCACCATCAATGCCCTTCGCAAGCGTCCTAGCACCAACATGCCTGCCCTGCAATTGGTGGGCGATGCACTACACGTGCCCGCTGGCGAGATAAAAGATAGCCAACGCCAAGCTAATGTTTCGCCCATCCTTTGGGAGATACGTCGCGAGCGTCGCGTTGAGTTGGTGTACGAAGGTCTGCGCTTTAACGACCTACGTCGTTGGAAAAAGCTGGAAGATGCCGACATGCAAAAGAACCCCAAGCTTAACATGGGTGCCTTCGTTAACAAGAAGGAGTACGTAGCGTGGTACAATCAAACGCATCCCGCAGAAAAACCTGAAAAGGTATTAACCCTAGAGAAACTGAGCAAGATGCATCTCATTCAGCTCAACCCCGCCACAGGAAAGTATGAAGTAAACGACACCGTAGGCTACATCATACCTATTGTGAAAGAAGACTTTATGCGTACCTTCGCCGACAAGGATTATCTCTATCCCATCCCCATCGACCAACTAACGCTCTATCGCAACGCTGGTCATGCCATCAAGCAAAACCCCGGTTGGGAAAAATAATCAAAGTGATCATCATCCATTCCCCCATCTCGTCGATGCGAGATGGGGGAATTTTGATTTTAATAAAACCAACACCAGCCTCACCCCCAGCCCCTCTCCAAGGGGAGAGGGGAGTGATATGCCGTGTGACGACAATGCTGCCCGTATTCATTAGCATTGGTATGCCGATACAGCCATACATCATTATCAGTGCGATTACAAAATTACCTGCGCCTATTAACATTTGTATGCCCATACCAGCCTGTGTCATTTTCGATGCGATTACAAAACCACCCATACCTATTAGCATTACATCCACATGGCATACCACTCCCCTCTCCCCTTGGAGAGGGGCTGGGGGTGAGGCTCTTCTTTAGAAAAAACAATACGCTTTGTGCATTTTGCCACTTCAATTTTTCTTCCGACCTTTGCACCTAACAAACAAATCTGCACGAAAATGATACGCACGCTCATGCGCCCCCTTCGTCAATGGGTATTCTTCTTGGCCATGTTTGCGGCCATAACACTGATGCCTATCGAGGCCATTAAGCACATGTACGCCTATCCCGACGAAGTGGCGGCGGCCCTGCTACACCTCGTCGCCGCTCTAGCCTTGGCCTACCTGCTCACCTGCGTGGTGCATGCCGTGGGGCGTAAGTGGTTCAAATGCTTGGCCTACGTCCTGCCCACATGGTGTGTATTGTTACGAAGTTTCTTGCATTATGCCCTTAAATCAGAACTCACACCCAAAACCGTGATGCTCGTGGCAGAGACCAACGCCGCCGAAGTGTCGGGTTTCTTCTCCACATTTGCCATATCGGCAGGCGCATTTAAAAGTTACGCCCTCACCATATTATATATGGCCATCGTCGTTTTTGCCGAACGTCACCGCGTCACTTGGGGTCGTTGGCTCCAGCATAAACTACCCTCCAAGCTGCTCGCAGGCACCATCCTCACCTCGTTTGTTGCCCTAGCCTACACCTATTCGGCCATTCCTGCCCTGATGCGTTGCCAAACCACGGCCGATGCAGAATGGTGGAACATTCGCTATTACGCCTATTCGATGGACGACCTTTCTATCGCCGCCTACTCCCTTTACGTTCCCCACCTGATGAAACGCGAGATGCAAGACGCCATCGCCAACAACCTAGCGGCCGCAAGAAGCACAAGCCATCTTGCCAACGATGCCGATTCGCTTACCATGGTGGTAGTCATTGGCGAATCGTACATCAAGAGCCACGCCCAAATCTACGGTTACCCGCTGCCCACCACACCGCGAATGGTGGCCGAACAAAAACGTGGCAACCTGCTAGCCTTTACCGATTACATCAGCCCCTACAACTTCACCACCGAGGCCGTAAAGGCCATACTCAGCACCAACGACGTGTCCGCAGGTCAGAATTGGAGCCAAGGCGCACTATGGCCTGTGGTATTTAAACGTGCGGGATATGCCGTAGAGATGTGGAGCAACCAACTGGTTTCGGCCGACAACGTGTTCACCAACTACACCCTCAACGGCTTTATCTATCATCCGCAGATACGTCCTGTGACCTACGATAGCGTTCATGGCAGTGAAGGAACACTCGACGGACCACTTGTTTCGCAAGCTCTTGCCCATGTCAAGAACCACAATCGTCGCCATAGACTACTGCTGCTACACCTCAACGGACAGCATTTCAACGCCAAAGACAAATATCCCGACACGCCCGACTTCAATGTTTTCAGTGCCACGGACATTAAAAGCGCTGCACCATGGCTAACAACGAAGAAGCGACAACAGGTCGCCGAGTACGATAACGCCACACGTTACAACGATCATGTGTTAGGTATGGTCTTCGATGCGATGCGTAACACGTCGGCTGTTGTGGTCTACCTGCCCGACCATGGCGAAGAGATATACGATTGGCGCGACCAATATGGGCGCGGAACTACGCCCGAACACACCTCGTCTTACATGCATAGCATGAACGACATACCATTCATTGTATGGGCCTCACCATCGTTTATCCACCGCAACCCCGAAGTTTGGCAGCGCCTGCAACGTGCCGTGGCTCGCCCAGGCATGTCCGATGGCATCTGCCACTTACTCTTCGGTATTGCCAATATTCGCACTCCTTATTATATAGCGCACAAGGATATCGCCAGCGACGCATGGAAACCCTCGCGCAGAATTGTCTACGGAAAGGTGGAATACAAACCCTAATGCCGCCAACAAAGCGGTTGCCCAAGTCGATAAGCGTGTTAATCTCCCTACCCCTAGCCTCATCTTAAAAGCGCTAGATTATCTAGAACGCCCATAACGCCTACAATATCTAAGCTCACAAGAAACCCGATTAATCCTAGAAAACCCAGAAAAACACCCCACCCCACATGCTTTGTTTAGGGTATTCCCTACCTTCGTTTCGGGGATTCCCCTCCCACCACATCGCTCCTTCTTGCTAACTTTGCATCCAGAAACAAGAATAAAAGTGTTGGAAGGCGACTTGTCGCCCTATACATCACCGCAAATTCTCAACCCAACAACAACGAAGACGATGGTAATAAGAAAACTCACAACAGCCATAATCGCTCTGGCGATACTCGTCGGATGTGGAACCTACGCTGGTTCGGGTGCTTATGCAGGTGCCACTCTTGGCTCTATCTTAGGCAGCGCCATCGGTGGAATAACTGGCGGACCACGTGGATCCGACCTCGGAACCATTGTTGGCATGGGTGTAGGAGGTGCTGTCGGGGCTGCCATTGGCGAACAAGCCGACAAGAAAATGCAAGAGCAGAGCGAGAGAAGACGCGAGCGCATCGAACAACGGCGAAGAGAAAGAGACCGCGACGACTACGGCTATTACAACGAACAACCGCCATACGAACAGCGCCCCACATACGAAAACGGTTTCGATGAGAACAACGGAGGCGACGACCGCATATACGATTTCAAGGGTTCAGACTATACAGGCAGTTATAGCGCTCAGCAACCCACCACCAGTATCGACGCGCAACAGCAGCCAGCACAAACAATCAGCGCGCTGCCCATCAAGATACTAAATGCCCGATTTGTGGATAACAACCAAAACCGCTGCATCAATCGCAACGAGCTTTGCAAGGTAATCTTCGAACTTTGGAACAATAGCGACCAAACACTGCACGATGTTCAACCCATCGTAACCGAAGAAACGGGCAACAAACACTTGGGCATATCGTCCACCATACATATTGAACAGCTAGAACCAGGCAAGGCCATACGCTACACAGCACTGGTAAAGGCCGACAAGAAGTTGAAACCGGGCAACGCCGTCATACGTCTGGCAGCCGTAGCGGGGAACAACATCCCCATCACAGAACCCGTGTTTTTCAACATACCCACAGACAAGTAATTCATGATATCGTAAATAGATCATAGGTAGAGAGTTTTAAAAGGCAAAAAGTTAATCAGGATTAGAGAAGTTATAAAAAGTCAGGTTGATAAACAAAGGCAATTGTGAAGTTGCCTCACAAACAAGAGAGAGAGAATTATACAACAGAGAGTTGGCGTTCAAACATGTTCCTATGCAAAGGCAACAGTTATCCCTGTTCCTTATAGTAGGCATGACAACGCCAAGCCATAGCGAGGCAAACACTCGCTGCGCACCATTGCGATGCGGGATTGCCGATATGGGAATAGATTATTTTGCATAGTTTAATAGCATATTAGGTACAAAAAAGAGGAACGTTTTCGATAAGTCAAATGTGCAATGCCAAGTTTACTTGAGCATTGCCATGACGAGAAAACGAACTTTTCGAGAAACGAGAAAAGAACGTTTTCGATAAGTCAAATGTGCAATGCCAGGTTTACTTAAGCATTGCCATGACGAGAAAACGAACTTTTCGAGAAACGAGAAAAGAAAAGTATAGCCGAGCATTCCGAGTCGTGAAGACTAAGGATGTTCGGTTTTCCCATTTGCCCAGCTCATCGAAAAACACTACCTTTGCAAGCGTTTTAAAGGTCATAATAAAACGGTTTGCACAATTAGCGAAAGCCATAGGGCAAGCCAGTACAGCACAGATAAACCCACTTAGCTTATCTAATCAAGCCCCGAACATTAAGGCGAGCTAAGCCGACTAGGCCCATAAAGCCCCTATCCCCACCCCCACATCATCCCTATCACATGGATAACAGAGACAACATAGACTTCGGTAAGATGAACATCCCCCAATTGTTCATTAAGCTTTTCGTGCCCACCCTTTTAGGATTGGTGTTCAACGCCATGCTTACCCTTGCCGATGGCATCTTCGTTGGGCAGGGTGTAGGCAGCAACGCCTTGGCAGCAGTAAACATCGCCGCACCCATTTTCCTTCTCGGCCTGGGCGTGTCGCTCATGTTTGCCACAGGCGTTAGTGTGGTGGCGGCCGTCCATCTCTCACGGGGCAACAACAAGGCTGCCAACATCAATGCCACCCAAGCCCTCACCGTGCCCTTCGCCATCATGTCGGTGGTGAGCGTGCTTATCGCCGTTTTCGCCCCACAACTATGCTATCTCTTCGGCGGTTCCGAAACACTCGAACCCCTCGTTGTTGAATATCTCACCTACATCAGTCCCATACCCGCCCTCACCGTGCTTGTTCATGTAGGCAGCTTCATCATCCGTCTAGACGGTTCGCCCAAGTACGCCATGTACACCAGCGTAATTCCTGCCATACTCAACATCTTTCTCGACTGGCTATTTGTTTTCCCCCTCAATCTTGGTTTGATGGGTGCCGCCTCTGCCACAAGCATTTCCGAAGCCGTGGGAGCTGTGATGGCCGTGGCCTATTTGGTGTATTTCCCAAAGACCATACACCTTTATCGGCCCAAGTTCACCCGCACCAGCGTGCGTCTCACTGTGCGTAACCTGGGGTATATGATGAAGTTGGGCGTTCCTACGTTCATTGCCGAAACCGCCATTTCAGGCCTCATGATTGTTGGCAACTTCATGTTCATGACCTTTCTTCACGAAGATGGCGTGGCGGCGTTCAGCGTGGCATGCTATCTTTTCCCACTCGTGTACATGTTCGGCAATTCCATTGCGCAGGCACAGCTACCCATCGTAAGCTACAACTACGGTCAGTCCAACCACGATCGTGTTCGCCACACCCTCCGTCTGTCGCTTGCGCTCACGGCCGTAAGCGGACTCATTATCAGCATTTTGGGTATGTTGGCCTTCCGCCCGCTCATTTCCCTGTTCCTTGCCGAAGGTAGTCATGCCTTCAATGTGTGCGCCGAAGGCTTCCCGTTGTTTGCCATCAGCTTCGTATTCTTCTCGCTCAACGTAGTCATTATCGGCTTTTATCAAAGCGTGGAGCGTGCCTCCGAAGCCATCTCCTTCATGTTTTTGCGTGGTTTCGTCTTGGTTATCCCCATCTTCATAGCCCTCCCCCATCTCATTGGCGTTAATGGGCTATGGCTCGCCGTTCCCCTTTCCGAGGCCCTAACCTTCGTTGTGCTAGTGGTATGGAGCAAACAAAGGCTGATTTTCGGTTGACGAGTTTGTCTCCAGTTCACAAGTTAACGAGTTTGTTTCCAGTTAACAAGATTAACGAATTTGCAAGATCGTAGTTCTCAAAATGGCATAAGTCCGTTTGTTTAAACCTATTGTTAACACTACATTTCATTTGCAAAATCGATAATTTGATTAACCTCTTCGCTCAACTTGATTAGCTTTTCGATGGTTTCGCATTGGCTAATAAAGAAAATACAGCTATCACTATCAATTTCAAACTCAGCTAAACAATCCTTGATTTGCCACTTTGCTACATATCTCCATTCTCGTTTCCAAGTCTATGGCTTCTGCGTTAGGTATGTTGCGAAACCATTTTTCAGCGCGTTCTTCCTTT
This sequence comes from Hoylesella loescheii DSM 19665 = JCM 12249 = ATCC 15930, assembly GCF_000378085.1. Classification (GTDB taxonomy): domain Bacteria; phylum Bacteroidota; class Bacteroidia; order Bacteroidales; family Bacteroidaceae; genus Prevotella; species Prevotella loescheii. The sequence continues at coordinate 162,711 of NZ_KB899212.1, read as the reverse complement.
GTCATTTGTTATTCTTGCTCCTCACAGCGCGAAATATAGTAATCAATCTTGACAAATCAACATCGTGTTTCCGCTCCATTCTAGAAGCGTTTTTCTGCAAAAAACGGTAAAAACATATCTTCACCACTTTCTTTTTCTACCTCGCCACACCACATTTTGCCCACCATCACACATGTTTTACCAACTCTCGTTTTCACCAAACGACAAAGCTGCGCTATTTTCACGCCTCCAAATTCACAAACCAACGAACGGCATAACATCATTCCTAGCAGTGCATTATTAAGCTTTCTGCCGTATTTTTTATAAGAGGGACACCTGTTCCATATAAGCTGGAACATCATTCCATATCATCTGGAACATTGTTCCATGTCATCTGGAACAACGTTACACCTTAGCGACAACACGTGGTTTTACCTTAAAACGCATCGAAAGTAGTGGAAAATCGTCAAGTAAAACCCTAGAAAACAGAAAGCACGAGGTAAACAATCGCAAACCTAAAATTTACGCCTAAAGTACTCAAATCTAGCAATAAAACATGCCTAAACACATCTAAAAGCCTCTCGCTTCATTGTATAAATCAACATAAAGCACACTATATCAACCCATTACAAGCCCTCACGAGAATCAATTAAATGCAAGTCGATGGCAGGTTTGTGAATTAGACAGGCTCTCACAATGTTAAAAATCGGTGCAAAATATTTACAAACAAAGAAGAAGGTATCACTAAATTTGAGGTCCTGAATTTGTGAGTAGACAGGGGCGGATTGCAGTTAACAAGTCAAAGAGTTAGCAAGTTCGTTTTCTGTTAATAAACAGCCACGCCTCTCTGCATAATCACCTATTAGTTTAACGAAAACCTCTATTTGCTTGCACAAAAACAAAAAAACAATTATCTTTACAGCCGATAAAATAGAATATACACCATTTAGGGCTTCCTTCGCACCCCACACAGGCTTCCATGACGTCTGTTACACGCCACCAAACATCTGTAAACCTCCGCGAAAGATACGTTTCAACCAAGAAAGCTACAAGCCAACATTTACTTAACAGATATCGCAACATATCAATTACACTACAAAAACAATACCCAAAGGCCTATGAACCCAATTCTACCCCGCGTGCAAATAGCAAAGCATCACACGCAGTGGCATCGCCTTGCCATTGCCGTCATTTTGCCTTCGCTACTTGCCCTTGCGCCCTTTGCTATGCAAGCCATGGCCCACGCGCCAGGAAATGCGCCACACAAACCCATGCCCGACAACGACAAACGGCAGCTGCACGGAGTTGTTACCGATGAAAACGGCGAACCGCTGATGGGCGTTAGCGTGTCGGCCGACGGATCTACACCCCTCACCATCACCGATGCCGATGGTAAGTTTAGCGTTGCCATGCCCGCCAACGCCACTCGGTTAACCTTCACTTACGTGGGTATGGCCACACAAACCGTAAACATCGGCCAACGAACAAACTTCCGTATCGCTATGAACGCAGGCGAACAGGCCCTTAAAGACGTGGTGGTTACGGGCTACCAAAGCATCTCGCGCGAACGCACAACGGGTTCGTTTAACATCGTTACGCCCGAAAAGTTGAAAGGTAAGCTACAAACCAACATCTTGGCACGTATTGAAGGCATGGTGCCTGGTATGATGCAGCAAAACGGCAACCTATATATACGTGGTATGTCGACACTTAACGGCGGTGCCAACGCCTATCGCCCGCTCTTCGTTGTAGACGGTTTGCCCTTCGAGGGAGATATAGGCAGCATCAACCCATCTACCATCAAGTCGATAACCGTACTGAAAGATGCTGCCGCTGCCTCAATTTATGGTGCGCGGGCAGCCAATGGCGTTATCGTTATCACCACCATCGATGCCAAGGAAAGTCCTAAAACCACGGTGAGATATGATGCCAGCGTGAAGTTCACGCCTAAACCCAACATGGACTATCTGAACCTGATGGATAGTCGCGAGCTGGTAGACCTGCAAGTGTATGGTTTCAAATACAACTCCATACCCTACGACATGCTCCCCAAAAACTATTATCTCAATCCCGTTTCGGAGTTGCTCTATAAGCACCGCGACGGACTTATCGACGAGCAAACGTTTCAACAAGGGTTGGAAAAATATCGTAACCTGAACAACCGCAAGCAACTGGAAGACTTCTATGCGCAAACAGGTATCGAGCACCAACACAACCTTAGCCTAAGCGGAGGCAACGACATTAACCGCTATGTGTTCACCCTTAACTACGCGGGTAACCGCTATAGCGCCCGCTATAACCAAACGGAACGCTTCGGGGCTACGCTTAGAGACAACATCAGACTGACGAATTGGCTTAGCGCCGAGGCGGCTTTCACGATGAACTTTAACAACACCAACAGCGACAGGGGCATGGGAACGTATGCCGACATGTATCGAAACCAACCTTCGTATACCATGTTGAAAGACGAAAACGGCAATCCCCTGAACGTGCCGACCTATAAGTCGGAATGGGAATTGAACCGACTTCTAGAACTGGGACTTAAAGACGAGCATTACAGCCCCATAACCAATCGCAGCGAAGAGCGATACAAAAGCAACGAGAAATATTATCGGCTGATGTTGGGCCTCAACGTTAAGATTATCAAGGGGCTTAACTTCGACATGCGTTTCCAAACCGAAAACTCGTCTGATAAAACAACGGAGATATTCAGTGCACGGTCGTATTACGTGCGCAACAAAATTAACGATGCCGCCAAATACAACCCTACCACCAAGCGACTGACACTTAACGTGCCAGAGGGCGCACACTATTCGGAGAGCAGGGGCGATGCCGACGCATACACCTTGCGTGCACAACTCAACTTCAACCGCGACTTCGGCCCACACAGCATCATTACTCTTGCCGGCGGCGAACGGCGCAGAACAAGGAGCACAAACACCTCGGTGTATTACATGGGCTTTGACGAGAGCACGCTGGCTTACAAACCTGTAGACCCCGTTAGCCTGACCAACCTCAAGGGAACAGAGTCGCTCTCGGGCAATTTCAGCTGGTCGAGCAGTGGCAACAACTGGATAAACGAGATCGAAAACCGATATGTGTCCTTCTATGCCAACGCTGCATACGCCTTCGACAGCAAGTATAACCTCACGGCGAGCATACGTATAGACCAGTCGAACCTCTTCGGAACCGACCCGCGCTACCAATATCGGCCACTTTGGTCGGTGGGTGGTGCATGGCATGCATCCAAAGAGCGCTTCCTTGAAGGCAAACTGCCATGGCTAAACAACCTCACGCTTCGCCTCACTTACGGTATCGGCGGAAACGTACCACGTGGTGCCGGCCCCTTCGTTACGCTAAATGCGGCCCAATATAACCCATGGAGCAAAGACTTTGGAGCCGAAATTAAGAGTCCGCCCAACTACACCTTGCGTTGGGAAAAAACCGCTACCACCAACTTGGGACTCGACTTTGCCGTGCTCAACAATCGCCTCTCGGGTAGCATCGAGGTGTATCACAAGCATTCAACCGACCTCTTGGCCCAACGAGATGCCGACCCCACACTAGGGTTTAGGCAGCTGACGCTGAACTATGGCAACATGACCAACAGAGGTATAGAAGTGTCGTTGAACAGCGTTAACCTGCAAACGCGAAACCTAAGGTGGACAACGGGCATGAATTTTGGCTGCAACAAGAACACGCTCGACGACGTGGAGGACTCTAATCCCAACGTTCATTCGTACACAAGTGGCTTTGCTGCCGTTAAGGGACATCCGCTCGGGTCGATCTTCAGCTTCCGTTACGCAGGTCTTTCGCCCACCGATGGAACGCCACGCTACTATGTAGACGGTGGCAGCAGAACCGATTCGCAAGTGAGCAACTTATCGGATCTTGTCCACTCGGGCACTCGTCACCCCACATATAGCGGTTCGTTTACCAACACCATCGCCTATAAAGACTTCGAATTGTCGTTCATGTTCATGTTCTACGGCGGCAACGTGTTGCGCACGGAGCCTGCTCCTTTCGTGTCAGAACCCTCGCATCTCAACCCCAACAAAGAAATGCGCAATATCTGGCGACAACCAGGCGACGAACGAAACCCAGACGCAACGCCTGCATTTACCGGCTATGCGCTAGACCTAGCAACAATGAGACACCCATGGTATGCGGCCGACCGCCACGTGTTTAAGGCCGACTATGCCAAGCTTCGCCATCTGTCGCTCACCTATCGCGTACCCCAACAGCTCGTTAGTAAGTGTAGACTGTCGCAGCTGGCCTTAACGTTGCAAGCACAAAACTTGCTCACTTGGACCGCCAACAACTATGGAATAGACCCCGAAGCACTAGGAACCACAGGCTACGGATGGGGTATGCGTACCATTCCAACCCCTGCAACATGGACATTCGGACTGTCTGCCACATTCTAAAGATGTGCACAGCCCATCAAAGGTGATTTATAAAACCCACCCAAAACGTAAAACAAAGATGAGAACAACATACCACATCCTTGCCACCATGGCACTAGTTGCACTGCTATGCGCCTGCGACTCGTATCTCGACATTAAGCCTAAAGGGGAGAGAATACCCGAAACGGCCGTCGATTACAGGAGCATGATCAGTCATCCCAACATACAAAAGATTACCGAAACCTATCCCTGCTACCTCACCGACGACTGCTTTTTGCCAGATACGGCCCTCAACTCGAGTACTCCAGGGTTAAATACCATCACACCATACATCAAACGCCTCTACACCTTCGACAAACAGGTGTTCGGCGACGGTGAAGACGATACGTTCTGGTTTTCGGCCTATTCGCGCATCTTCACCAATAACGTGGTGATTCGTGAAGTGATGGATGCCATCGAAGGCACCACCGAAGAGAAGTCGGCCATACGTGGCGAAGCGCTCGTTAATCGTGCGTTGGACTATCTATACCTCGTTAACGGTTACGCCAAACACTATAACGAGCCCACGGCCGAAGGAGATGCGGGCGTGCCCTTGCTGCTTAACGCCGACATATCACAAACAAACCTTACGCGAGCTAGCGTGAAAAGCGTATATCAACAGATATTGGCCGACCTCTATGAGGCTGAAACTGGCTTACCAGAAGAGATCAGCACCAACGCTTTTCATGCCACGAAAGATGCCGCACGCGGACTTATGGCTAGGGTTTACCTATACATGGGTAACTACACAGAGGCTTTAAAGGTGGCCAATGGGGTAATAGCCAGACACGACACGCTGCTGAATCTCACCCAGTATGCGGTGGTAAAACCTGCGGGAATGATTGGTCGCACCAACGTTCCTGATGCCGATGCCAACCCCGAAAGCATCTTTATTAAGTACGCTCCCTATATCTTTGGGGTTAGTTCGAAGGCGTTTCCATCAGACAGTCTGCTGAAAATGTACCCTGATAGCGACATGCGTAAGGTGCTTTTCATGCCTGAAACTTATCGCGGCAACCTGCTTCCACATCCGATATGGGCACCTTTCGTGCGAGCCAATACGGCTGTAAATACGCCCGAACTGTTTCTCATCGCCGCCGAATGCGAAGCGCGCGTGGGCAATTTGCAGCGAGCCATGGCACTAGTAAATAAACTGCGCGACCATCGTATAAAGGAAAACGCCCACGTTTCGTTAGCCGACAAAGACAGCGTGCTAAGCTTTGTGCTCGAAGAACGTCGTCGCGAGCTGGCCTTCAATGGTTTCTTACGGCTCATCGACTTGAAAAGGCTCAACCTAGACCCACGTTTCGCCACGACGGTGCAACACGTTGGCGCAACAGAAACATGGACATTGCCACCCAACGACCCAAAATACGTGTTACCCATTCCGCAAAGGGTGATGCGATTTAATGCAAATAGTATGACACAAAATGAAAGGTAATAATATGAAACGACTATCTTTGCTCACCCTCCTTCTAGGCCTTGTTCTCCAAGCGACAGCCACGGGCATGAGCGTAACAGGTCTTGTGACCGACAAGAACATCAAGAAGCTGTATCTATTCATCGTTGAAGACGAACACTATGGCTACGTTCAGCCAGTAGATTCGTTTAAAGTGGAGGACGGCAGCTTTACTTATCGCAACGATACGCTTACTACACGACTCTTCTTTATGTCGCCTGCGTTCAACCCTAACGAAATGGAGAGCTGCTTCGAACAAGGTGCCTTCCTGTTTTTAGCTAACGGCAATAACCAATTGACGGTTTCTAGAAATGGTAATGGACCAATAATCGTCGACAATCCCAACGTAAAACTCAACGCGCAATACGCTCTTTTCAAGCATCAGAAAGACAGCGCGGGCAACAAACACACGCTCGATTCACTAGATCAGATGTTCTATGCGGCGAGAGATCGTAATGACGAGCGCGAGATGCAACGTATTAAAAGCAGTACGGCATCTATCTACGACCGTGCTTACGAACAGTTGCGCCAGTGGCTGGGCAATGAGATTGAGCGCCATCAAGGTACTGCATTCGGCCTATACCTTTATTATACGCACAGGTTGCAGAACGTAAACATCACCAATCGCACAGACCTTGCCTATGCGAGGCAGATCGTTGAGGGGTCGGATGCTGAAGCGAAGCAAACTTGGTATTACACATTGGCAACGCAAAAGCTAAACGCGCTGGAACTGACGATTGTGGGACAAACGGCTCCTGCAATAGTGGGAGAAGATAAGGCAGGTAAGTCTTTGAGCCTATCCGACTTCAAAGGGAAGTATGTTTTGGTAGATTTCTGGAGCTCTTCTTGCACCTGGTGTAGGAAAGAAACGCCTATTTTGCTCAAGACTTTCAATGCTTTCAAAGGCAAAAACTTCACTATCTTGGGCGTGTCTACCGACTTTAAAAAGGCCGAATGGCTAAAAGCCATCAAGGAAGACGGTGCTGTTTGGAATCACCTTTTGCTTAAAGGCAATGCGCGTAAAAAGGTTATGGATGATTATTCCATCGTGAGCATCCCCCAAATATTACTCGTTTCGCCCGAAGGAGCCATCATCGCCAAAGACTTACGAGGAAATAGAATCTACGAAGCGGTGAAAAAAGCGGTGGCAAAATAGCCATTGACGTGAGATAAAATAAAACAAAAACAACAAAGCAGGCTAATCGTATGGGAGCGATTAGCCTGCTTATTGATTGGGTTATTAGTTTTATTGGTTTCCTCGAACGTAAATGTCGGACTGACAGGATAAGTCAAACCAATCCGATTAGCCTGATTGCCTAGATCGACTTAAAAGCCATCGCATTACCTAATCGGTGAGCCTAACCAGCCCAATTTCGTAGCTTTAACCGCTTGGACAATAGCCAAACGCGAAATGGTTAATGCAAAATGACCGTTATTCCCCGAACCTTTCGAAGAGGCGTGGGCATAATTTTTGCATTGATTCAGGTTCATCTTCTTCCCAATTAAATTCGAAATTGGGATAATAACCCTCACAAGTTTTGAAGTTGTCGTAGTCAATATAGTCGTACAACTCAGCATCAACGGACTCTTCGAACGCCTCTAACGCCACAAACCAGAACAGCTCGAACTCAAAAAAGTCTATCTCGGCACCATCAGCAATATAGTCGATGAGGTTGTCGGGGTTGGCCATAGCTGCCTCGTAAGCCTTACGTCCGCGCGATATAACCCACAAACGGAAATACTCGAAGCCATCGTCCGAACAGCCACCATTCATCAAATACGCGGCGCAACACATCTCAGAGTTGTAACTATCGTAAAGAAGCTTGTCGGTGCGAAGCCTAAATCCAACCATTTCTTTTAACGACAGTTTGCTCAGTTCGCGTTTTACAACTTCCAAATACTCGTCTTCGTCGTCGCCAGCCTCGTCTACTGCGGTTTGTACGATGGTCCAAAACTGTTCTTCGTCCATCATTTCGGCCGTCGGTTTAAGTTCGGCCAGCTCTTGTTGTCTTTGCTTTTCCATAACATAAAAGGTTTTAACTTGAAGGGTGGAAAGTGATTCAAACAGGTTTCTTGGGGCTTTTTGTCAGCAATATTGCTATCTCTTCTAGGCTATCTGACTTTTATTGGCCGCTTGGTACAAGACAAGGACAGACCATTATGCCCTACTTTTGCCAAAGTTTCTAGCATTTTAAGCAGTGCAATCAACCCCTGCAAACAGTCCTATCGGGCATAGATACTACCCCAATCAGCCCAAGAAAAAAGACCAATTGTTGACAACCTAGCGACGACCAAATATCCTTTGGCATCGCTATCGCCTACCTCTTTTCTTACCTTTCTTTCCCTTCTTGGTCTTAGATTTTACGTGTTTCTTCTTCGATTTAACGGTTTTGCCCGTAGCAGAGTGATGTCTTTTGGCACTACCTTTTACCTTAGCGCCTTTCGACTTGTGTTTTCTTCCAATGGTAGAAGCTTTCTTTTTCTTATGCTTTCCCTTCTTTTTCGCTTTGAACTTTGTATCTCGTTTCTCCGAGTCATACTTCAGATGTCGGGTTGAAGTTAAGTTTTCATCCTCCAAAGACACATCGCCATTCTTCACAGGCGTAACCTCTACGGGTACGACACCCTTGGAAAGCATACCCAATGCCTTAGCTGCACCCCACGACAAGTCCACGATACGGCCGCGTCCAAAAGGTCCACGGTCGTTCACACGAACCACAACTTCCTTACCGTTAGTTAGGTTTTTCACCTTCAATAACGTACCGAAAGGATGCGTTCGATGGGCGCAAGTAAAGGCATCATGGTGCAATCGTTCACCACTACTTGTTCGCGCGCCAGTTGCTCGGCGTGAATAAAAAGAGGCTTTACCTCTCTGCTGTGCGTGCAAAGAGATAAAGCCTCCAATGATAAGTGCAACTAACAATACTTTTCTTAATTGCGTCACGTTGCTTGATTTTATGATTATTGAGGTTTGTCGCACCCCGATGCACCACCTTTGGCACGGATTGCCGCTCCTTCTGCCCAAGGAATGCGGGTGCGCAACACTCTAATTCTGTATTATCTATATGCTTTATGCGATGCCCTGAGCCATCATGGCGTGAGCAACCTTCATAAAGCCGGCGATGTTAGCGCCCTTCACGTAGTCGATATAACCGTTGGCTTCTGTGCCATACTTCACACATTGCTCGTGTATCGACGACATGATGTGGTGCAAGCGTTCGTCAACTTCCTTGCCTGTCCATCCCAAACGTAGAGAGTTCTGCGTCATTTCAAGACCCGAAGTAGCTACGCCACCAGCGTTAACAGCCTTTCCAGGTGCGAACAACGTTTTGGTAGCAACAAACTTCTCGGCAGCTTCGGCGGTACAACCCATGTTCGAAACCTCAGCCACACAAACGGGTTTGACAGCCAAAATCTTGTCGGCGTCTTCGCCATTGAGTTCGTTTTGGGTAGCGCAAGGCAAGTAGATGTCTGCCTTTGTTTCCCAAGGCTTCTTGCCAGCAAAGAACGTAGAACCGGGGAACTTATCTGCGTATGGAGCGCAAATGTCGTTGCCGCTATTGCGAAGTTCGAGCATATACTCGATCTTTTCACCGCTGATGCCGTTCGGATCAAGGATATAGCCGTCGGGACCACTAATGGTTATAACCTTAGCACCTAGTTCGGTGGCCTTCTTTGCAGCACCCCAAGCCACGTTTCCGAAGCCACTTAGCGCCACAGTCTTGCCCTTAATGTCGATGCCCTTGGTTTGTAACATCTGGTTAACGAAGTAAAGTGCGCCGTAACCTGTTGCCTCTGGACGGAAGATTGAGCCACCCCATTCAAGACCTTTACCCGTAAGCACGCCCTCAAATTGGTGCGTTAGCTTGCGATACATACCAAAGAGGTAACCTATTTCGCGACCTCCAACGCCGATGTCGCCTGCGGGAACGTCTTCGTTGGGACCAATATGGCGATACAATTCAGTCATGAAAGCTTGGCAGAAACGCATAATTTCAGCATCGCTGCGTCCGCGGGGCGAGAAGTCGCTACCACCTTTACCGCCACCCATAGGCAACGTGGTGAGAGCGTTTTTGAATGTCTGCTCGAAGCCCAAGAACTTCAAGATAGAGAGGTTTACAGAGGGATGGAAACGCAATCCGCCCTTGTATGGGCCAATAGCGCCGTTAAATTGCACGCGATAACCAATGTTCACGTGTACCTCGCCCTTATCGTCGGTCCAAGGAACACGGAAAGTAATAACGCGCTCAGGCTCTACCATCCGCTCGATAATCTTAGCTTTTTCAAACTCAGGATGTTGATTATACACGTCCTTAATTGAAACAAGCACTTCTTTTACGGCCTGAAGGAACTCAGGTTCACCTGGATGCTTGCGCTCCAGTTCTTGCATGATTTTCTCCACTTCCATGGTTATAATCTTTTTTATGGTTGGGTTAGTAAACTTACTATTTGTCAAATGGATGCTGCAAATATAGAACATATTTATATACGCACCAAATAAAAGGGCAATATTTTTTCGGAGCCTGCAATTCGCTTGGTGTATCAAGTGACATGGTGCGATAAGGGTTTGCTTCCCTTTTGTTTGTTTTTACGGCTTTAATCTTACATTTGCTAGCCAGCAAGACATATATTTGTCCAAAAAGATAATCTTTATTTTTGTCTTCAAAAGTTCGCCAATTCTTGCGGAATAATTGCTGCGCCCTGCTTTATTCTGTCGGCCATTCCGATGCCATTACGTAGGTTTCCGCCCACGATAAGCCCTTTATACTGGCCTTGCAGTGCGTTAATGGCTTCGAAACGCTTACCACTGCTAACCTCGTATTGCGGGATGGCGTGTCGATGGCGGAATATTCGAAGCAGACTGGGCTGCAAATCGGCAGGCAGATGCAACATCTGGCGCAGTTCGGCAAGCACCAGTTGCGTTAGCTCGACATCGCTCATATCCGTCACTTCGGGGTGTTTGATGCCCCCAACGAACACCGAGAACAAGTCGCCTTGCACTGGGGCACGCCCCTCGAAGCACGATGCGGGGAACAGTACGCCCAATATGCGCCGATTTTCGCACGAAGGAACTAGTCCGCCGAAGGCCTTATTGCGTTGTCCGTTCACATCGCCGAAGCCCACGCTAACCTGTACCACAGGGGCATAACGCAGGGTGGTGATGGCATCCATCATATCTTGGGGCGCGAAAGGCAACAACGATGGCAGGGCGTATGCGCCAACGGTGGTAACCACTTGTTGGGCTACAACGTGGCAAACAGTGCCGTCGGCCCGTGTGTATTCTGCCTCCCAGCCCCGTTCGGTAGGCTGCAAGTGCAAGTCTTGTGCGCCCAAAACGATGTTCGTTTCGCCAACAGAACGCCCCAGGGCATCTATCAAACGCTGCAAGCCACCTTCGGCCGAGAACACTTTTTTGGTGGCCAACAGGTCGCGCGGCGTCTTCGGTTGGCGCATCTTCGCTATCGCCCCGCGCACAAAACTGCCGTATGTGTGCTCCAAATTATAAAGCTTGGGCAGGGCATAACGCGTAACTAGGCGTTCGGGATCACCTGCATACACGCCCGAAATAAATGGGTCTACGGCGTAGCGCTCGAACGAATCGCCCAGTCGTCGCCTAACAAGCTGTGCCACACTTTCGTCTTCGTCTGTCCCAACTTTTCTGAAAGGCTCGGCCAATATCCGCAGTTTGTCGTGCCAAGAGAAAAGGGTTGTTTGCACGCTAGCTTTCAAACCAACGGGCAAGGCATGAAAACGTCCACCCTTCCAAATCCACCTTTGCTTGGCCTCTTCGCATGCCGTGAGCAGCTTACAGCCGTATGGGGCGAGGTCGGCAAACAATTCGGCCACCTCGGGATAGGCCACCATACCCGTGTTAGGACCGCTTTCGTAGACAAATCCTTGCTCTTCAAAGGTGCGGATTTGTCCGCCAATGCGGTTTTCTTTCTCAATTACCAACACGTCTTTGCCCTGCTTTCGTAGAACATGAGCGGCTGTAAGGCCTGTCAATCCTGCCCCAACGATAAGTATTTGGGGTTTTGCGTTGTGCTTTAAGCAGTCTTTGAGGTTATTATCTTGCATGTACATGTATGGATTAATGTGCCAGTATCACCAGCTTGTTAGCAGTTTTCCGCCCGTGATACGACATCCTAATATTGTTCGCTGGTACAAAATTAAGAAAATTATGACGCAATGGCATTCCTCATTTATGAGGATTTAGGGCGGGGAAAGAATTGAATGAACGAACGAGGCAGATAGAACGAGCGAAACGAGTGAAAACTATTTGCCCATTAAAGTCATGGTGGAACCTTGGCAAACCACACGTCCTACTTGCCCCGATAGCAAGAAGATGGATTTTGCCAAACAAGAAAACAAGATGCGAACACAACGCTCTGATAACCAACAAATAGAACTTTCGCCTCGCTATCACTATGTGGGAATGCGGTTCCATGTTAACCGGAACAATGTTCCAGTTGATATGGAACCGCATTCCAGCTGACAAGGAACAAGGTTCCAGTTGACATGGAACACAACGGGAGCTTAAAAAGCTGTGTGCAAGGGCTTATTTATCCTTTTTCAATAGCACGGTTTTAAGCCAAACATTGTTTATAAATTGGGATGTGATACCATACGTTTTAAGTAAGACAAGGTTGCAAGAAGAAGCCATTATCCGTGAGTTCGGGATAAGATACCATGCGTTTTAGGCCAAGTAAGGATGCAAGTAGAAGCCATTATACATGTATTCGGGATAAGACACCATACGTTTTAAGTAAGATAAGGATGCAAGAAGATACGCTTATACGTGTATTCGGGATAAGAGGCGCTGTTTTTTGAACAAGATTAGATAACGAATGAATAACTATATCGCCAACTACCGCGTAGCGGTTGGCCTGTTGGTAGGGCAGGGTTGGGAGCTAAAGCGACCTACCCTGCCTAGTTTGCGCGGAGAGGAAACAATGCCGTAGGTATTGGTCTGTTTCCATTTAACACACCTTTAAGGTGAAGAATGGGTGCAAATCTCTCTTCGCTGTTCTGTTATCCCACCTATTTATTGACGCCATTTCCTCTTCCAACAGGTCAGATTATACCCACAAACAACCAACTTCCCCATACTAGCTAACCAATAGAAAAAAGACCAAGACCTACGGCCTTGTTGGGTTAAATGCTCCACTTAGACAGGGTAGGTCGCTTTAGCTCCCAACCCTGCCCTACCAACAGACCAACCGCTACGCGGTAGTTGATGTAATACAGGCAGCTAATGGCCATGTTTAAATAAAGTTGTTGGATGGCGTTCATACCTAAATGACCAAACGCTACGCGGTAGTTAATGCAATACAGGCCGCTAATAGTCATGTTTAAATTAAGTTATTGAATAGCGTTCGTACCTAAATGACCAACTCCTATGCGGTAGTTCATGCAATACGGGCAGCTAATGGCCATGCTTAAATTAAGCTGTTGAATGGCGTTCGTACCTAAATCACGAACCCCTATGCGGTAGTTGGCGCAGTGCATGCAACGCTGCAACCAAGTAGCAACAAGCTAAATAAGCGGCGTGGAGTGTTGAAACTAAAAAAATACTCCCCCAACACCTCATCTAAGGCGAAGGGGGAGTGAATTTATTTCGACTTCAGATTTATCTCAGCAAACACCGGATAATGATCTGATGCCGTTCGTAATTGATGTTGTTTAAGGTCGATTTGCTGCGGGGCATCCTGTCCTTTTTGACTTTTCGTCGCCGGTTCTTCTGTCCAATAGAAGTTGGGAAGCACTGCATAACGAGCCACAGAGAAACGGGGAGACACAAAAATATGGTCTATCCTACTGGTTGTTTTTAGCGTGGGATTGAAGCTGTTAAACGTTCCGTTCTCTGCAAAGCGGTGCTTAGCCACGACGTAGGCATCGTTTAAGCGCGCGTTTGCGGTGAAGATGGCATAGGTTTCGTCGTTTTGGTCTACGTTAAAGTCACCCGTTAGCACCACAGGCATGTCCTTTCCGCCCAAGCCTTCAATAGCTTTCATCACCAGCTTTGCCGACTCGCGACGCGCCTTAACGCCCACGTGGTCGGTATGGAGATTGAAGAAAAGGAACACTTTGCCACTTTCGCGCACCCTGAACTTAGCCCAAGTGCAGATGCGTATGCAAGCCGCGTCCCACCCCAACGAAGGAATTGTATATGTAGGCGATAGCCAAAAGTATCCATCGCCAAGCTTATTCAGTCGGTCGCGCCGATAAAATATGGGTGCATATTCACCTGCTTCGCGTCCATCATCACGTCCAACGCCCACGTAATCGTAGTCGGGCAGTGCGCGCAACATGTCGTCGAGCTGACCTTTCAATACCTCTTGCGCCCCGAAAACATCGGGATGGTGGTAGTTAAGTTGGTCGGCTATCACCTGACAACGTTTCGCCCAAAGGTGCCCTTTCGCCTCATCGCCATCATTTCGATACCTTATATTATAGCTACCCACAACAAGCGTCTGCCCAAAGGTGGCAAAGGCCATACACAGCACAGCCCCAAGCAGCGCGAAACGAGCCTTATTGGAACACATAACGCAAAACAAGAAGGGTGCTAACGATGAAGAGCGTGATGTTGACGTCTTTGTAATTGCCACTCAACAGCTTCACCAACGTGTAGCTAATCAGTCCCAAGGCCATGCCCTCGGCAATGCTATAAGTCAGCACCATCATCAAAACGGTGATGAAACAAGGTAGTGCCTCGGAGATGTCTTGTAGGTCTATCTTCTTGATAGACTCTAACATGAACACGCCCACAAGCACTAGCGCACCCGTGGTAGCGGCAGAAGGGATGATGAGAAACAGCGGAGCCATGAACAAAGCCACAATGAAGAACATGGCCGTAGTAAATGCCGTGAGTCCCGTACGTCCGCCTTCGGCCACGCCCGCAGCACTTTCGACGAACGTTGTAACGGTAGACGTACCCAAAAGTGCACCCGTAGAAGTGGCGATAGCATCGGCCATCATAGCTTTTTGGATGTTCTTCACGTTGCCATTTTCGTCCATCATGTCGGTTTTGGCTGCCGTTCCGATGAGCGTTCCCAGCGTGTTGAAGATGTCGATAAACACCAACACGAATATGGTGAGCATCATATCAACGTTGAGCAGCGCAGCGAAGTCGAGCTTTAAGAACGTTGGGGCAATGCTTTGGGGTAGCGAAACGGGCACGAAAGCATCGGGAATTTGGGTTATTCCCATAGGTATGCCGATAACCGTACATATCAAGATGCTATAAAACAAGGCTCCGCGAACCTTCAATACCAGCAATGCGCCACTCAAGATGATACCCAACGAGGCCAATGCAGCTGTTGGCGTAAAAGCTCCAAGCGAAACGAAGGTGGCATCGTTGGCCACTACAAGTCCCGCGTTTTTCAGTCCGATGAAGGCGATAAACAATCCCAAGCCGCCCGAAATGGCAAAGCGTAGGTTCTTGGGGATACACTTTACAATTTGTTCGCGTATGTTCAGGGCCGTCAATATGATAAAGATGATACCCTCGACGAACACTGCCGCCAAGGCAGCTTCCCACGAATAGCCCATACCACGCACCAAAGTGAAGGCGAAAAAGGCGTTAATGCCCATGCCTGGAGCCTGCGCAAAGGGTAGCTTAGCCAAGAAAGCGATGAACAATGTGCCAAGGGCCGAAGCCAAAGCAGTGGCGGTGAACACGGCACCCTTATCCATTCCCGCGGCACTTAGTATGTCGGGGTTCACGGCAAGGATGTAACTCATGGTGAGAAACGTGGTTACGCCGGCCATCATTTCGGTGCGGCGCGATTGCTTCTTGGGATTAAATCCCAAAAGAGAATAGAAAGACATGATTTGAGGGGGTAAGTTTTTTGAGTCTTTGAGTTTATGAGTTGTAAGTTAACGGGTAAACAACTTAACGAATTAACAAGTTGATAAATTTAAGAGTTAAAGAGTTAACAGGGAATTTTACTTTATGCTTCAAAACCATACGGCTTAACTCCTTAACTGCTTAACCCCTTAACTACTCAATAATTAAAACGTCCATTTCGCTGCCAACGTTGGCAACCAGTACCAGCGATGGTTTTGGTTAACGAAGTTGTTGCTTATTTCCCATTCCGTACCTAGGCTTAGCTTGAAGTCTTCGCTTATGCCTTTGATGCGGTTGAGGTTAACCCAGAACTGGGGCTCAGCAAGAAATATGGCGATGTTCTTTCCGTCGGCGAAGCGACGATCACCCCAAAAGTCGGCGAAACCATTAAACGATAGCAGCTGGTTGCAGAAGTTGAAGTACCATGTTGCTGTGAGTTGCCACGAGTGTTTTTGGTTTTGCTTGGCCAAATACTTATACATTGGCGTGATGGTGAAGCCCGAATTGAAGTCTTTATCGTTCCAACTGTAAGTCACACCAGCAAGATAAGCGTCGTTGTACGAACCCACGCCCTTGGCCAATCCACCGTTATACTCTACGTGAATAGCCAACGGTGCTTGCCAGAATTTCAACTCGCGGGAAATCTCCCAATAGGCGGCAGCCACGCCATTGTCTGCATAGTCCATGTCGACGAAGAAGAAAGTGTTACCCCATTTGTCGGGTTTGAACGTCTCCACGGTGGTTGTTAGCTTGGGTCGTGTTGAGAGATTGTCGTTCAGATGTCCGAAATCATAATGCAATTGCACATTCTGCGCCTGTACAGACAGGCTGGCCACGATAGCTATGGCCAAAGCGAAAAGCTTTTTCATCCTTGATTTTAAAATTTGGTTTCGTTAGTTTTCCTGCATGACTTTATCCGCATACACTGCGACGGAAGTCTGCAAGCCACTGCAAAGTTACTGAGAATTGAGGAAAAAAGAGCAGCAGAAAAGAAATAAAACGCCTCATCCCCAGTCTCTCTCCAAAAGTAAGATGCCTCACCTCCAACCACTCTCCAAAAGTAAAACGCCTCACCCCCAGCCCCTCTCCAAGGGGAGAGGGGAATGATATGCGATGCTGCCACTAAGTTGAAAAGCGAGTTATACAAGGCTTTTGCAAGGCATTATGCTATGCAGCCACTAAGTTGACAAGCGAAATAGGCAATGCTTTTGCAAAGCATTTCACTCCCCTCTCCCCTTGGAGAGGGGCTGGGGGTGAGGCTTATTTACCCTCTTTTCTTCCTATATTCTGCTGGCGTTATGCCGAACGCCTTTTTGAAAGCGTGGTAGAAACTAGAAGCGTGCTCGAAGCCACAGCGTTCGGAAATATCCTCGATGGTAAGTTCGTATTTCGTTTCGAGCAACAACTTGGCCTTTTGCATCTTTAAATTAAGGATAAAAACACCAGGCGTATTGCCCGTTAACGCCACCAATTTGCGATGAAACTGCCTAACACTCATGTTCAGTTTCTCGGCCAAGGCGTTAACGTCGAGCGCATGGTTGTCGAGCAACAGATAGGTAAAGTCTGCCACTTTGGTAAGAAATTGGCGTTCGGCCTCGGTGCGATGGTCGTTCTCCTCCGTTGCTTCGTTGCTGTTTTCAGCATACTTCTTACGCAAATTTTGGTGTCTATCCAACAACTTTTCCACCATCGTTATCAGCTCTTCGCTATTAAATGGCTTGTTGATATAGGCATCGGCACCCGCCTTAATACCTTCGAGGCGCTCTTGTTCGGTAATCTTCCCCGTCACCACCACAATGGGGATATGGTTCAACACATCGCTCTGGCGTACCTTTCGGCACACTTCCAAACCGTCGATACCAGGCATCATGCGGTCGGTTATTATGATGTCGGGCACCAATTCCATAGCCTTACTCAAGGCCTCGGTGCCGTTGGTGGCATAATACACGGCATAATGGGCACTAAAAAGCGACCCGATGTAGGCGCCCAAGTCTGCATTGTCTTCCACAATGAGCATGCGCTGTTCGTCGTTATTGTGGTTCGCCTCGTCGTCAAGCCGTTCTTTCGTTTGCGGCAAAAAGGGCGTATTGACATGCGTCGCAACCATATTGCAGGGCTTGCAAACGTTTCTGATGGGCAAACGCACAACGAAAGTCGAGCCTTTTTCGGGCACGCTCTCAACCATTATGCAGCCATCTAGCGCGTCTACAATCTGCCGTACCAGCGCCAAACCAATGCCCGTGCCCTGCTGCGAGGCATCGGCACTCGCCTTATAAAAAGGTTCGAAGAGATGCGGAACGGCGTCGGGCGCGATGCCCACACCCGTATCTATCACGCTGATAACGGCATTCGTACCTTCGCGAGCCACCTTTACGCTCACCCTTCCATATCGGGGAGTGAACTTAAAGGCGTTAGATAGCAAGTTGTTTACCACCTTATTAATATACTCGGGCACGAAATCGGTCTGCATACGTTCATTGGCAACAAACTGCAAGTCGATATTTCGTTTTGATGCAAAGTCACGATAGCTTTCCACGATCATGCCCAGATGCGCAGAAAGGTCGGCATTCGTCCATTCGGGACTGTCTACAGCCGATCTCACCCTTGCAAAATCAAGCAGTTGGTTGATGAGTGTTAGCAGACTATCACCTTGTTTTTCGATGACTTGCGCCTTGCTTCGGGCATCCTCTGGCAAAGCTTTGTCTTGGTGCAAGTCCTTGCTAAGTCCCAAAATTAACGTTAGCGGCGTGCGCAATTCGTGGGTAACGTTGGTATAAAAGTTGTCGCGTAGCAGCCCCATCCGCTTTAATAATACTTGGTTTCGTTTCCTTAACCTACGCACATAAACCAGCGCCGCAACCACCACCAACAACAAAAGAACCACCGCTATGCCTGCAATGGTGAGGGCGCGTTTTTCTTTCTGTTCGTGTGGGGTTTGAAGAGTAAGAAGCTCGTTTTGGTGTTTGGCATTGTTTTGACTCACCAACAGCCCCGAAACAAGCGCATCCTGCCCCATACGCCTTTCGCCTTTAACAATACGTTCCATGCGTATCAGTGTGGCAATCACCTGCGAAAGACGAGTGTTCACCTTATCCATACTGGTCAGAGAGGCAGTCTGCTGGATGGGGGGATGAACATTTGGCAAACCTGTTGACAACTTGTTGGTGCATGCATTTAGCAATAACATCATCAAGGCGAGCGCGAAGGGCAGACGTAGGGTCATGCCAATGTTGCGCAAGGCAATAAATTGCGGTAGATGGAAGGTTGGTAAGTGGCGATAGTTCATTGGTTTGCTAGTGTTTGTTGTTTGAATGGGCGACACGTTTCCGCCCTTTATCCATGGTGCAAATATATGAAATATTTATCAACGTTGTTCATTTTTGCGCTTTGATTTTGATGCCATCTTATGTTTTCATGTTGCTGTGTAACCGGCCAAACGCTACCTCCCCATGTCCTATGCACAATGTTTTTAGCAAGTGGTTGAACTGTGATGAAATAACATTATTTCACTAACCAAACAGTACAAGACCCTTTGTACGGTGGCTACAAACGAGCGGTAGTCAGGCTACAACTCATCTGTAGTGGCACTACAACTCGCTTGTAGCCACACTACAAAAGGCTTGTAGCGTGCCTACATGCCATAAAACACATTTTGGGTACTTATCGGATGGCTTATGTCTTTGTGTAAACCGCATCGTATTTGCCGATCTTATGGCTGCAAAAGATTATAGGCAGCAACCTTACTTTCAACATAATGAGGACATTACAAATAAAATTTATTTTGATTTTATTTTGTTCGTTTATAAACTTTTACGTACCTTTGCATCCGTTAAAAAAGACTCGAAGGTGTTAAATCGAATAACATTAGACTGATTAGCTCTTTTCAAGTTCAGTTTATAAATTAGGGTGTTACAATATAAAGTGCGCATTTTCTTTTACTACCACCTAAGAGAAATAGCAACAATGGATGAATAATTGTAATATAGATGAAAAAGGAAAAAATGGAACAAAAGCACTATGAAACACCATGGTGCAAAGTAGTAAGCATGGGAAGCTTAAGTTTCTTATGCTCGTCGGTACTTCCCAACGTTGCAGATTCTACAGAAGAAGACTGGGGACACAACGAAGACATAGACGGAGGAGAGATAGATATTTAATGAGATGCCAGTTAATTCTAACAATGAAGAAAATGAAACTGATACATAAAGTGTGTATATGGGCAATGCCTATTGCCCTAATGTTGGCTGCATGCAGCACAGACAAAGATACAGACAATGGAAACAATGAAGTGGAAGTGGGTGCCGATGGTTTATCTTTCGTGCTCCAAGAAGAGAGTTTTGACTCAGACGTTTCCACACGTTCGATACCGCAGCCAGTAGATGCGGGTACAATAGATCTGGGTAACGGTATTGAGGCCGAAGTTTCAATACAACGCGATGGGGCAGAACCAACAAGAGCGAACGGTGTAACCCGTGCAACACCCGTTAGTGACGGTCATTACATAATCAGGGTGTACGATGCTTCTGGGCAATTACTTAGTGGCCAAGGTAAAGAGCTATCGGGAAGATTCAAAGGTGGCAAGTTCGTTCATGATGCTGGCAAGCATTTACGCCTTAGCCCTGGTACTTATAAGTTCGTCTGCACAACGGATAATGTAATTTTGTACAATACATTTGGAACGGGGGCAGTCGTTTCCAAGACATCGGGAAGTGTAATTACCAAGGAAATGATTGGCGTAACAGAACAAGAGATCGTAACAGGTAGCGAGCGGATTATTTTCATGATGTACCATAGGACATCGCGTTTGCGAGTACGATTCACAGGATATACCGAACAACTGACCAACGTAAAGGCTAAGTTTAACTTTGGGAGTGGATCTCAATCTCATTTCTACATCGCAGTCCCTACAGGATTTTCAGGGGGTGGTACCTCCGTGTCCGAATGGTATTCAGATGAATACTCTCTCCCCACTACTCCTACTGGAA
Organism: Hoylesella loescheii DSM 19665 = JCM 12249 = ATCC 15930; assembly: GCF_000378085.1. Lineage (GTDB taxonomy): Bacteria > Bacteroidota > Bacteroidia > Bacteroidales > Bacteroidaceae > Prevotella > Prevotella loescheii. The sequence goes on along the minus strand of NZ_KB899212.1, from coordinate 141,993 downwards.
AATCTGAAACTTACGTATTGGCCAACGAATTCTTAACCGAATATAAGTATATCAGCAATAGCAAAACTATCCATGGTCTCTATCTTGACCTTTCAGGTACGATTTATGGCAAGAGCGTGGATATAAAAGATAAGTACATTAATTTCGCACAAATGGTTTATTGGAAGGATAATGGTAGTTACACCATTAACATTAAGCTCAATCCTACCCCTGCCCTCTACCTCTTTAATGATGGTAGTTGCGGCGTACCTGCTGAAAAAGGGTCGCGCACACCAATTGCCATTGTGTCACAAGAAAAGACTAACGTAAAACAAGGTGTTGCCATGGGGCTACGCAGTACGATACAAGAATGGGAGGCTTCGACTTCTCCTACCTATTCAGGGCACAACTACACCACTAAATATACTGAGCTCGTGGAGGCGCAGAAAGATGAAAACGGATACAACTGGACGTGGGATAAGAGCACCGATGTAAACGGCATTGTAAAAGCCGACGAACAAACGCGCTACCCCGCATTCTATTGGGCATCGCACAACCCATACAATGTGAGCTTCGGTAAGTGGTACTTCCCTGCCATAGGAGAAATTATTAAAGTATTTGATAAGCTAGCCAAGAAGACAGGAGTTAATGGTCAGACCATAACTTTTGAGAAAAAGGTGGATGTTATAACAAATGCTTTTACCAATGCAGGTGGTACTGACCCATTCCAAGGTCGGGCTTGGTCTTCTACATTATGCGATTATTCTGGCCCATCAAGCCCTATGGTGTTCTACGCATCTAGTCCAAATGGGAATGAAATTATAGTTCGCACACAAGGAGCACTAAAGAAACAGTTAGGCTACATTTATACATTCCCCTTTGTACGTTTCTAAGTAGCCGTTATTATAAGTATAAAGCCCGTTATCGCATGAAAGCCGCGATAACGGGCTTTATCTTAATTTACACACTAGAGAACCATGTAGGCTACGTGATTTACCATAAAACCGCACAACAACACCTTTGCCCGCTACGCGCATTTGCTACCATAATCGAGAGCACTCATCGGCAAAAGCTTCCTGTTAGAAGCAATGAAAGCGGCAATAACAAGCGGTGATCGTTGAGCAATTGGCATGCTAACGAGGCGGTAAAAGCTACAGGGTTGCAGATTGATAAACCACCAAACGAGTGTTCGGGATAAGAAACTACACGAGTTCGGGATAAAACTCAATCGTTATATCAACTATAGCGTGGCGCTAGTTAGTGAGATAACTTGTCGTATTTTTTCTAATCTTGCTGAAGAACGCATCGCATCTTATCCCGAATTTACGTAACGTTTAACACTAGCTTGGCTCGATCTAGGCGGTTCGTTCCACAGCCTATCGCCACCAACTACTCACCTTCCCGCCCTCCAAACGCCCCCTTTCATCCCCCACTCTATAAGCCTTTGTAGTGAGCTTTTTAACATCCCGCTTTGTTACAGTTAAGTTGGAACCCTATTCCAGCTAAGTTGGAACGGGGTTCCAGATGATATGGAACAACATTCCAGATGAATTGGAACAGCCGTCCAAAACATATATAACACGGCGATTAATCTAATAATGCATTGTCAGGGCATAGAAAGCGCATTTTCTGAACGATGAAAATGCGAACGACGGAATGGTTAATTTGCCGACCATTGCGTAGCGGTAGTTGGCATAACGATTGTTTCTTACCTCGAACTTATCATCAATACAAGTCGGGCCAATCAGATTAGCCGAGTCTTTTTAAAAAGGTTCGACTAGTCTGATTGGCCCGATTAATCTAATGCAAGCTATTCTTTATTTCCCTGTTTCCAGCATTTTTGCCACCTTCTCCAGCTGTTCGCCCATGCCGATGGTATAGCCTTGCGAGCAGAATACCACGCGATTGAAGGTGTCGGCCACGATAAACACAGGCATCTGCGATGGATTGGCTAGCTTCATTGCCTGCGCAACTTGCTGCCTAATCTTACCCTCGGCATCCACGCCAAGAATGATGTTGGCAGGTAATGTACCGAAATTCTCGTTCTTGAAACGCTGCAAGTCGGCATCGTTGGGGAAGAGCAACACGAACGGACGACCCCATTCGTCGAGCGTGGCGCGTGCTTTTGCCAAGTCGCGTAGCGCGTGATTGGTGGGTTCTTCGCCAATGCCAAGCAGGGCGAGCGTGAAATATCCGCGACCCGTTTGTGAGAGAATGCTCACCTCTTGTCCATCTTTGAGGAAGCGCGACTCGCTATCGAAGTTGCCCAGCACGTTGAGTTGACCCGACGGGCGACGCATCTTAAGGGCCACTTCGGTGGTTTTGCCCGCGGCGATGTTGAAGAAACGATGCGTAGCCAGTACGCCGCCATTGGCCAAGCGCGTACCCGTTACCAAGAGATAGGTGCCCGCATCCAGATCGTAACCATTCTTAAAGGTATTGGCCCAGGTTGTCCCCTCGTTGTCGTTACCATCCCCTTCTTCGAAGTTCAACAGGCGTGCTTGTCCGTCTACAATCTTACTGAGGGTGAAGTGGCTGTAATACTTGGGATCGGAAGGTAACAACGGAACTGCCGTGTACGTGAGTTTCAGTCGGCCTGTGGGCGTTACCTGTTGCTGTGCGTTATCAAAGTCTACATCTACCCACACGCTATCGCGCTTATATTGTACTTTTCCCGTTACGGCATCTTTACGCGACTCGATACCCAGGCTTCGTGCCATGCTCACGAAGAAGATGTCGCGCGAGCGTGTATCGGTAAGTCGCGACCGCCAAACGCCCATCGGTGTCTGCGCGATACGCAAGGCCTTGGTGTCGGGATTAAGTTTAATGTTGTGCTTGGTCCAGTCTATCAGCACCGTGGGATCTACACGCATGCTATCGGCCAGCCCTTTATTGAAAGCCTCTTGGAACGATTGCTTGAAGGGTGCGATGATCATTTCGTCTTCCACGCGGGGTGAAAGTTGATCGCTTTGTGCATTAAAATGGTCTTCAAGAATATCTAAAGAGATGTCTTGCAAGTCTTTGTCGGGCAACGTAGCCAGCAAATCCAGCGCCCTATCCATACGGTCGGTATGACTGTTAATAAACTGATAGATGGTTTGCCAGTTGCCACGCGCCTTCTTTAAGAACGTTCCAACCTTTCCATCTTTCTTGGGTTTGTAGAACGTAGCCTCGTAAGCGTGCCTGATACTATCTTCCTTTACCAAACGTAGTTTATTGGCTTCGGCCTGCTCGGGACTAACTTCGGGCAGCTTGGCACTCTCTACCGGTGGCACGATATTGGTAGAATCGAGCGCGCCTACCATGTTCTTAGCATCGGTTCGTGCGCTGCGAGTAAGACGAATGGTGATGCTCTTGTCTTTCCCGAACGATGCTTTGGCAAAGCCGTAAGCCCCATTTTTGGAGGCCCACACCATCATATCGCCCACACCGGCAGTGAGAAAGGTTCGCCCGCGATTGTCGGTGAACTTGTTCACGGCCGTGTAATACTCGGCATAATTGTATATCTTAAATTCCACTTTGGCCTTATCAACGGCTTTTCCTGCGGCATCCACCACCATGAAATCAATGCGAGCCGTTGGGGCGTAGTTGCCAATGAGGTTTATTTCGGTGTAATTGTTGGTGCGTAACATCACCTCTTCGGGTCCACGATAATTGCCGAAGGCTTTGGTGTGCATAAGCATGGCACGCGAAGCAGGTAAGTTAAACCATCCCAAGTTAAGCACAGGCTCGGGTTCGCACGCTCCTAAGAAGTGCCATTGGCCATCGGCCCATGCCTCAACCCATGCATGGTTGTCGTCGGTATGTGCCCATCGGGGTGTATACACCTGCCTGGCGGGAATGCCAAGCGTACGCAATACCGCCACGGTAAACGTGCTTTCCTCGCCACAACGACCAATGGCCGTCTTCATACAAGCCAGCGGAGACAACGTGCGGGCATTGGATGGCTGATAAGTAACATGCTCGTGGCACCAGTGATTCAATTCAAGTATGGCCTCGGTCATGCTCAAACCCTCGACACGCTTTTTCAATTCGTCGTACAGAACGATGCGTGCGTTGTCCAAGTTCTCGTTGTTCACGCGGATGGGCATAACAAAATGGCGGAAAAGCAGTTCGGGAACGGTTCGTCCCCACGGCATTTCTTCACGCGCTTTAAATGTCGCCTTCACATTGTCTAGATAGAAAGCGGTGGTGTAATCTGTGACATCGGCCACTGGCATGTAAGCATAGAGAAACTCTAAGGCCTCTTGCTCGGCCACAGAAGGCACCGATTGGGTTGCGCTGAAGAAGTTTTTGCCCACCAGTTGCATTTTCTCGGTGAAATCTTTGTGTACCTGCGCACGATACTTATCATCGGAAATGAAATGGTAATAGCCTGCTTGGGCTGCGTTAAACGCGGTCAAGGCGATGAAAAGGGATAACAATAGCTTTCTCATGTTGAAGGTAGGGGTTTTGTTGATGGAAGATAAAAGGGTGATGATTGATGATTTGTGCAGAACTCACCTCGTTGTCTTGGCGATGGTCATACAGGCAATCGAGGGTGAGTAAAGTCTCCATTATAGTAGCTTTCTCCAAGAAGGTGCAATGCGGCAACTGTATTTCGAGGCTACTCGCTGTAGCCTATTCAGATTGTTTACAATGCACTTCTCTTACCGTCTTTCGTTCTCTCGCCAAGTGGAATATGTGCCACGCCTAGCTTAGGGGCACCAGCGATAGAGCTGTTAGCGGTAAAACAAGCCATGAAGACTATTTTCTGCGATGGTTTTAACTCGTTTTATTATTTTTAATGATAGAGCCACCGAGATGGCTACACATAACTAGGTGGCATTCTTTTCAGAACGAAGCTCCCTGATGGTGTGGTTCACACGGCGGGCCGTTGTCACCTCCCGATAGCTTTCGTCGGTGTCTTTGCCACCCATTCGCACGTTTCCGCTCATGTACTCGCACGATGAGAGCACCGATTCGCGTGCCGAAAAGTGGAATTGCGTTACATCCGTCTCTACGTGTATCTTAAAGATATTGCGTTCGTTCACACCGCATCCAGCCATAATGGCGATACCTTTTCCTGCCTTCTTTTGCAGTTTGTAGAGCAGCGGAATACCCTTCTCGGCCGTCTTTTGTTGGCCAGAGGTAAGCACGCGATTAAACCCAAGTTCCTCAAGTTGGTCTAAAGCGTCGAGCGGATTACGGCATCTGTCGAACGCGCGATGAAAGGTTGCAGCCATATTGCCCACATGCGCCATCAGTTTGGCATTGCGTTCGATGTCGATATCGCCTTCTGGGGTTAGGCATCCAAACACCACGCCGTCTACGCCAGCCTGTTTACAGGCGTCGATATCTGCTGCCATGATGTCCATTTCAAGATCCGAATAGGTGAAATCACCCCCTCTCGGCCTGATGATAACATGCAGCTTGGTGTCGGAAAGCAATCGGCGAGCCGTCACGATGTCGCCAAACGAAGGCGTAGTACCGCCTTCGGAGATGCCTGCACAAAGCTCCACCCGGTCAGCTCCACCCTCTTGGGCCGCCAAACAGCTTTCCACACTGTTTGCGCATATCTCAAATTCAAAGTTGTTGCTGGTCTTGTTCATATAATACCTACATCATTGGTTAAATAGATTGTCGCTTTCATGGTGTCGGTGTACCGTTCTAGACACATCATTCTCCCATTTTTTAGCAGACTATAGAGCGTAGTGCGACAAATTAGCCATGCCAAAAAGCGGGGTATTCATCCCGCTAACCATTACAACAAGGCTTCTTTTTTGTGCATCGCTCATGGCAAAGATACAAAATAACTGCCAATGTTGTTGTGATTTTTTGATATTTAATGTAAATTAAATAGCCTCTTTACGCGCTTTTAATTTTAGTAACAAGATTAAAGATTTGTCTTTGCCAAAAAGTCGGAAATACACTTCAAAACGGCTTGTACCCAAAAAGGCGTGCTCAAAAAATTCACGAAATGTGAGTGGGCTTTCTAGGTTTATGCCTAAATTTGCAGTGTAACGCAGCGCCTAAGGCTTCAACGCCGATCCGATAAAGAAGGCGCGAAGTCCCACCCTTCATCCTCTCTCCAAGGGGAGAAGGGAGTAATATGGGTTGCCGCTACAATGCAGATGCCCATCGCATGCAATATCGTAACAAGGCATTTCGTTCCTTCCTCCGCCTGGAGAGCGGTTGGGGCGAGGCCTTTATAACCGCTCAATATGAACCCCAAAAGCCATAAGCTTACATTCTTCGCCATTACGTTGCTGGCCATTTTAGCCTTGTTGCTATCGGCTTGCAGTCCTAAGAAGAGTTTTTTCATTGGCGTTTCGCAGTGCAGCGAAGACTCGTGGCGAACAAAAATGAACAGCGAGATAAGGCGCGAGTCTTACCTCTACGACAACGTGCGCGTGGAGTTTGCATCGGCCAAAGACAACAACCGCGTGCAGATAGCACAGATTGAGCGTTTCATTGATAAAGGTGCCGACCTCATTATCGTGTCGCCCAACGAGGCGAAGGCACTCACGCCCGTTATCAACAAAGCCTTCGACCGCGGCGTTCGCGTGGTGCTGGTCGACAGGAAGAGTGCGTCAGACAAGTACACGGCCTTTATCGGGGCCGACAATGTGGCCATCGGGCGAGCCGTAGGGCGTTTTGTGGGCGAACATCTTGGCGGAAAGGGGCGCGTGATGGAATTGCAAGGACTTCGCGGTTCGTCGCCAGCCATAGAGCGCGACAGTGGTTTTCGCGAGGCTCTGGCACATTATCCGCAAATAAAAGTGGTGGCTAACGCCCACGCCGACTGGTTTGCGCAAAAGGCCGAAACCGAAGCTACACGCATGTTTAAGGCTGTTGGCGAGGCCGACTTGGTGTTTGCGCAGTGCGACCGAATGGGCATTGGGGCACACCAAGCCACACAAAAGCTAGGCATGAAGGGTGTGAAGATTGTGGGTGTTGACGCCTTACCCACCCCAGGCGATGGTATCGAGGCCGTGAAAAACGGAACATTTCTAGCCACATTCGTATATCCCACACATGGCGACGAGGTGCTAAAACTGGCCATGAACATATTGGAGGGTCGCCCTTTTCGCCGAGAAACCATCTTGCAAACAGGCGTGATAGACGCCAACAATGCCGAAAGTGCCCTACAACAATGGGCCGAACTAACCCTGCTCGACAACAAGATGCAACGTCTGAACCATCGCATCGACGAGAGTATGGCGCAATATAGCAACCAGAAAACCATCCTTGTGTTGGGTATTTTGTTGGTTTTCATCCTCATGATTTTCGCTTTCTTCGTGCTGAAAGCCTATTTCGCGAAAGCGAAACTCAACGAAAAGCTGGAAGAAAAGAACCGCGAAATAGAGGCCGCCACGCAGGCTAAGCTGATGTTTTTCACCAACGTAAGCCATGAGTTACGCACGCCTTTAACCCTCATCGAAACACCCGTGGAGCAGCTTTTGGCCGAAAATCAACTGTCGAATGTTCAACGCCAGCTGCTTGAAGTGGCGCATCGAAACGTACGAACGTTGCTAAAACTCATTAACCAAATACTGGATTTTAGGAAGGTTGAGGGTGGAAAGATGACCTTACAGCTAGCCGAGACCGATCTCGCTGCGCTGATAAGCAACGTTGTTAGCGAGTTTCTCGCAACTGCCGAGCATAAGCGCATCAAGCTTACTTACCATCTGCCCGAACACATTAAGGCCACGATAGACGCCGAGAAGATAGAAAGGGTGGTGAGCAACATTCTTTCTAACGCCGTGAAGTTTACGCCAGCAGAGGGCGAAATAAATGTAGAACTAGTCGCAGACACGGCGCAAGGCACGGCCACGCTAAGTATAACGAACACGGGCAAAGGTATCGCCGAGAGGGATTTGCCACATATCTTCGACCGTTTTTACCAGCCGCAGAACAGCAAAGAGGGCACGGGCATCGGCTTGGCTTTGGCTAAGGCCTTTGTAGACATGCATGGTGGCGACATCGGCGTTTGCAGCAAAGACGAGGGGCCAACGGTGTTTACCGTGCGTTTGCCGCTCGAAGCTCAAGCCGAGGCTTCGATATCGCCCACCGATCAGTCGCTGTCTGTCGAGCCACAAACCTTTATCACGCCCCCAATGCATGCCACGGCAAAGGCCGAAGATCCGCAGTTGCAGACCATCTTCGAAGAAAACAACGACCCACATCAGCCCACCATCCTCTTCGCCGACGACAACGACGACGTTTGCCAAATGGTTCGCACACTGCTCGAAAAACATTATCGCGTGCTTACAGCCCCTAATGGGGAGGTGGCTTTACAGCTGGCTGAGCTGAATATACCCGACTTGGTAGTGAGCGACGTGATGATGCCGCAGATGGATGGGCTTGAATTGTGTCGCCGCTTGAAACAAGCCACGGCCACAAGTCATATCCCCGTGATACTGCTCACTGCGCGAACGCTCGACGAACAACGCATTGCCGGCTACGAACATGGTGCCGATGCCTACATCACCAAACCTTTTAGTGCGCCCTTGCTCTTGGCGCGCATCCACAATTTGCTGCAAAGTCGCAAACAGCTAAAATTGGTTTTCGCAGGCGCAGACGAACTAGCCAACGAGGAGATAAGCAAGCCCGACAAGGTGTTTGTGAGCAAAATACGCAGCGAAATACACCGCAACATCAGCGATAACGACTTTGGCGTGGAACAATTAGGTGCTGCGGTAGACCTCAGTAGGGTACAACTTTATCGTAAGGTAAAGGCTTTAACGGGGCTTAGCCCTGTTGAACTGATTCGTGCCACCCGACTGAACCGCGCACGTAAGCTGATAGAGGGTGGCGTAACATCTATTTCCGAGGTAGCTTATCAGGTTGGTTTCACCTCGCCATCTTATTTCACCAAGTGTTTTAAAGACCAGTTCGGGGTTAGTCCTATCGAACTACTTAACTCCAACAAAGGATGATTAAAGGTGAAAAAATGAAAGGGTGAAAGGGTGAAAAGATGAAAGGGTGAAAGGGTGAAAAGATGGCTAACGCCCACAAACTTATCAACTCGTCAACTAGTAAACTTACTTACTTCCAAACGGAAAAATGACTAACGCCACGCTACAAAAGGCTTGTAGTGGCAGTACAAACGGCCTTGTACTGATCGGTTGATGAAAAGTTCCCTATTTACAGCTTTTCGCTTGCCACTTACAACTTCATCACTTGCCATTTACAACCTCATTGCTTGCCTCTTACAACTTCGTCACTTGGCCCTTACAACCTCATCACTTATCCCTTACTCCTTATTATATAAGCGCGCGCGAGGGAAATGGCTAAACGCTGTTTTCATGTATCCCACAACACACAACGACAGCTTTTATTGGCCCAAGCAATAAGGATGGTAAGGCCGTTTGCCATCCATCCCAGCCCCACTTATACCTACTTATAGGTATATTTAACTTCAATTAACCACCCTGCGGACACATTTGTTACCCTTTACTAGGTATTATCCCGCGTATCTTTGCAGGCAAAATAACAATCATAAAACGTACAAAAACTGCATGATGGAGAATAAAATGTTTTGTTTCCAATGTCAGGAAACAGCCAAGGGAACGGGTTGCACCGTTAAGGGAGTATGCGGCAAAGAGGCCTCAACCTCTAATTATCAAGACCTTTTGCTAGGCGTAGTGCGTGGCGTTGCCACCATCGACCGAGCCATTCGTAAAGCTGGCGTAGAGAGTGTAGCGGGTGTCGACACCTATTTTGTCGACGCATTGTTCGCTTGTATCACCAATGCCAACTTCGATGATGCCAGCATCCTCAAACGTGTAGACAAAGGTATCGCCCTGAAAAAGCAACTGCTGGCCATCGCCAAAGAGCATAATGTGGAACTGCCAGCCTATCACGAGATACTGTGGGGTGGCGAAAAGGCCGACTACGAGGCACAAAGTCGCAAGGAAAGTGTGCTGCGCAACGAGAACGAAGATCTGCGTTCGCTGAAAGAACTCACCGTTCTGGGCCTCAAGGGTATGGCCGCTTACTACGAGCACGCTTCGCGATTGGGCTATACCGATACAACCATTACCGACTTTATGGGCGATGCACTGGCCATTATAGCCAACCCCGACGCCCCCATGGACCAACTTCTGAACTGCGTTCTCGACACTGGCAAGTGGGGCGTAAACGCTATGGCCCTGCTAGATAAAGCCAACTCCACATCGTATGGCCATCCCGAGATAACCAAGGTGAACATTGGCGTGGGCAAAAACCCAGGCATTTTGATTTCGGGACACGACCTGCACGACATCGAAGAGCTGCTGAAACAAACCGAAGGAACAGGCGTTGACGTGTACACCCACGGCGAAATGCTACCCGCTCACTATTATCCCGAACTGAAAAAATATAAGCATCTGGTTGGAAACTACGGCAACGCGTGGTGGAAACAGAAAGAAGAGTTCAGCACGTTCAATGGTCCTATCGTGTTTACGACTAACTGTATCGTGCCGCCTTCACCCAATGCCAACTACAAAGACCGTGTGTTTACGATGAACTCAACGGGATTCCCCGGTTGGAAACACATCGAAGCAGACGCCAACGGACATAAGGATTTCTCGGAAGTGATTGCCATTGCCAAGACCTGTGAGGCCCCAACAGAGATTGAAACAGGTGAGATTGTAGGCGGTTTTGCCCACAATCAGGTATTTGCACTGGCCGATAAGATTGTAGAAGCTGTGAAAAGCGGAGCCATTCGCAAGTTTGTTGTGATGGGTGGATGTGATGGCCGCATGCGTAGTCGCGACTATTACACGGAGTTTGCTCAGCAGCTGCCCCACGATGTGGTTATCCTCACATCGGGTTGTGCCAAGTTTAAGTACAACAAACTTAACCTCGGCGACATCAATGGCATTCCCCGCGTGCTCGATGCAGGCCAATGTAACGACTCGTACACATGGGCTGTGGTGGCTTTGAAGCTAAAAGAGATTTTCGGTGCAGCCGATATCAACGATCTGCCACTTGCCTTCAACATCGCTTGGTACGAGCAAAAGGCGGTTATCGTGTTGCTCGCCCTGCTGTCGTTGGGCATTAAGAACATCCACATCGGCCCTACCTTGCCTGCCTTTGTTTCGCCTGGCGTGCTGAAAGTGCTGGTTGAACAGTTCGGACTTGGCGGTATAACCACCGTAGAAGAAGACCTGAAACGAATGATTGGATAAGGCTTAGTGCCTACCTATAATAAAGAAATCGGCCTAACCGCCCCTGTAAAGTAGGCACGGTTAGGCCGTTTTTTTGTTGGCAGAAAAGCTAAATGCTGGGCAATCTGGCTGGCCAAGGAAGCCTAGTTCAGCTAAGACAACTGCGCATTCAAGGGCTATTTGCCTAAGGCTTTAGCATCTGCCCTAGCGTTATTTATCAGTTTCTTGGGGTTCATTGTTATCTGTCCTGCCCAACAACCTTTGCCACTTCTTCTTCCAAATACGGCATCGTGTCTTTGGGTTCGATGCGTTTCACCACCTTTCCTTCACGGTCAACGATAAATTTGGTGAAGTTCCACTGAATGTCGTACATGACATTGAGGGGCACATCCTTCGGTAAACGCTCGAACTCGGCACGCTGTGTGGAGTCGCTCATCAAGTAACCAAAGAATGGCTGCTGGCGTTTGAGGTAACGATAAAGCGGAATGGCGTTCTTGCCATTTACGTCTATCTTGGCAAATTGCGGAAAAGTTACGCCGTAATTGGCCTCGCAAAACTGGCGTATCTCTTTGTTCGTACCAGGCGCTTGACCTTTAAACTGGTTGCATGGGAAGCCCAAAACCACCAAGCCCTTATCGCGATACTTGTCGTAAAGCTCCTGCAAGGGCTTGTATTGAGGCGTAAGTCCGCACTGCGTGGCTGTGTTTACGATGAGCAACACCTTACCACGATACTTTGATAACGACACCATTCGGCCGTTTTCGTCCTTTACCTTAAAGCCATAAATGTTCTTTTGCGCCATGCCCGAGAAGGCAAAGAGGGCGAAAATGGCAAAGGTTAAGGTTCTGAGAAAATAGAGTTTTGAGTACATAAAATCTTTAATGAGTAAAAAAACAGCCTCATCCCAACCCCTTATAGGCCTCACCCCCAACCCCTCTTCAAGGGGAGAGGGGAGTGAAATGCTTTGTTGGGAGCGTGGCTGTTATGCTTGTTTGTCTTTGTAATTACCTTACATCTTTTATTATTTCCCCTTGTTGTAGCCTTACATCTTTTATTATTCTGCCTTGTTATAACATTACATATTTAATTAATTAGCCTTGTTGTGACCTTACATATTACTCCCCTCTCCCCTTGAAGAGGGGCTGGGGGTAAGGCTTTTTCCCCTTGGAGAGGGGCTGAGGGTGAGGCCGATAGGGGCGGATGTGAGGCTAGCAGGGCTGGAAATGAGCTTAAATAAAAAAACAGGGGCGACCCAAATAGGCCGCCCCATCTTATAAGTTACGCTTCCAAATGTTCAGGGCGCGATGCCATATCAGCATCTACCGCCGACCATTTGGCAAGTATCATCTCTGCGTATGCTTATTGCTTCTTCAGCCTTTCGTAGCCATAGCGTGCAGAGCAGCACAATTGTTCCTCGATACGGATAAGTTGGTTGTACTTAGCCATACGGTCGGTACGGCTCAACGAACCAGTCTTGATCTGTCCAGAGTTGGTAGCAACGGCGATGTCGGCAATGGTCGTATCTTCCGTTTCACCCGAACGGTGTGAGGTAACGGTGGTGTAACCAGCGCGGTGAGCCATCTCGATAGCCTCAAGTGTTTCGGTGAGCGTACCAATTTGGTTAACCTTGATAAGGATAGAGTTGGCAGCACCCATCTTGATACCTTTCTCCAAGAACTTCACGTTGGTAACGAAGAGGTCGTCGCCAACCAACTGACAGCGGTCGCCGATGGTTTCCGTCAGCTTCACCCAGTTGTCCCAGTCGTTCTCATCCAAACCATCTTCGATAGAATCGATAGGATATTTGGTGATCAGTTCTTCGAGATACTTAATCTGTTCGGCAGCGGTGAGTTTCTTTCCGTTAGGATCTTTGGGCATACCGTTTTTGAGTTGACGATAGTCGTAGTACCATTCGCCATTCTCTTGTACGGCAAATTCAGATGCAGCACAGTCCATAGCGATCTTCACATCCTTACCAGGTTCGTAGCCGGCATCCTTAATAGACTTCATGATTGTATCCAAAGCGTCTTCGATACCGTCGAACTTAGGAGCGAAACCACCCTCGTCGCCAACTGCGGTAGACAGTCCGCGAGCCTTCAAGTTCTTAGCCAGTGCGTGGAACACTTCAGCTCCCATACGGATAGCCTCACGTTCGCAAGATGCACCTACGGGGCGAATCATGAACTCTTGGAAAGCGATGGGAGCGTCAGAGTGTGCTCCACCGTTGATGATGTTCATCATCGGAACGGGCAAAACGTATGTGTTTGTTCCGCCGATGTAGCGGTAAAGGGGCATACCAAATGCCTTAGCGGCAGTTTGGGCAACGGCCAACGAAACGCCGAGAATGGCGTTGGCACCCAGCTTGCTCTTTGTGGGCGTGCCGTCTAGTTCGAGCATCTTGTAGTCGATTTTGCGTTGTTGGCAAACCGACATGCCTTTAAGGGCAGGAGCGATAACGTTGTTTACGTTCTCTACGGCTTTGAGAACACCCTTACCCAAGTAGCGGCCCTTGTCGCCGTCGCGCAATTCGAGGGCTTCGTTTTCGCCTGTTGATGCGCCAGAAGGTACACTTGCGCGGCCTACCACGCCGTTACACAATGTCACTTCCACCTCTACGGTAGGGTTACCTCTTGAGTCGAGGATTTCTCTCGCATGAACTTTTTCAATTACCATAATTTGTTCTTATTTAATTAAATAAAAAAATGTCCGTATTAAACTCTTGCAAAGTTAATAAATATCTCTGGAAAAACAGATGAAAAACAAATAAATACGCTCTGTTGGGATAAGTTAACTTATGACAGAGAAAAAGGTGTTGTCTGGCTTGTTCCACAATTTGCCCTTAGACAGAAGAACATATTTTCATAACAGAAGAACATAAGAACAACACGTAAATACAGGGTTAGAGGGAAACCTTTTTGCCTTTTACCTCCCCACTCTTTCACCTTTTTATGTGGCGTTTGCCACTTTTTTGTTCGGAAGTAGACAAGTTAATACGCGAGTTCGGGATAAGAGATGTTCGCTATGTCAATTATCGCATAGCGCTAGTTGGCTAGACAGCTATTCGTTTTTTATCTAATCTTGCCCAAGAAAGCGTCGTATCTTATCCCGAATTCACGTAATGTTTGATACCAGCTTGGCATGATCTAGGTGGTTCATTCCACAGCCCATCACCGCCAACAACTCACCCTTCTACCCTCCAAACGCCTTCTTTCACACCTCGCCCGATATGCTCTTGTAGTGAGCTTTTTAAGCTCCCGCATTGTTATAGCTAAGATGGAACCTTGTTCCAGATAAGTTGGAACAGCATTCCAATTCAACTGGAACAGCATTCCGGATAACATGGAACAGCCGTCCAAAACATATATAACACGGCGGTTAATCTAATAATGCATCATCAGAGCTTAGAAGGCACATTCTCGGAAGTAAGTTAATGGGTTGACAAGTAGACAAGTTTACAAGTTAACGAGTGGATAAGTTTGTGGGCGTTAGCCATCTTTTCACCCTTTCACCTTTTCCCTTTTTCACCTTTTCACCCTCTTTCATCCATTCCTAAACGCCAATGGTGTTTGTCCCGTTTGTCGTTTAAAGTACTTGTTAAAGAAGCTGGGGTTGGGGAAATTCAAGGCTTCTGAGATGGCTGCAACCGTTAGTTGACCATGCCGTAGCATCACCTTCGCCTCGGTAATCACGGCTCGGTCTATCCATTCTTTGGCATACACGCCACTGGTTTGCCACACAACCCTACTAAGATAACGTTGCGACAGGCACAGCTTGTCGGCATAAAAGGCCAAGTTATGTTCGCTTTTGGCATGTTCGTTCACCAAAGCGATAAAGCTATCGAACACCACACGTTGGCGCGAAGGAGCTTCGACAGGATGCTCCGCAGCACGAACGTAGCACTCGTTATAAAGATGACATAGGGCGGTGATGATGGAAAGGGCTGCCTGCCGGTTGTAGGGCTTATCCCTAAGCACGAGCAACAGACTCTCGTATAAATGTTCCACCTTGGCAATATCCCTGTCATTGACAGGCATAAACGCGTCTTTCGCCTGTCCGTTAAACATCGTTGGCACACCCTGCGGAAACAATTCGTCCATCAGCCACGGCTCAATCATCAGTCCTTCCACTTCACTATCAGGCGCAACACAGTCTAATTGTAAGATTGCACCATCGCAAAAGTACACCAATGTGCCACTTTGCACATGCCTGCCGATAAGGTTAAGCGTAATCCTTCCTTCGCCTTTCTTCAATATTCCGATGCGAATACCAGGCAGGCGATAAGGATAATGGGGCACAACGGCCAAGCCAAAGAGGTTTCGACCATTATAAAGCATGGTGAAACCGTCTTCGGTTATGGGCATGTCGGGTTCTGCAATATGCACGCTAAGCCTACTTCTTATCTCCTCCATAGTAAGAGTTTCGATTGTCTGATTGTTCATAACACGGCCTTTCTTCTTTCCACAAAGATAATAAAAACCATCTATAAAAACTCTGATTAAACGAAAAAAGCTACTAAAAGAACATTTATTGGCCGTGAAGGATAACAAGGATGTAACCAAAACAGCGTAATTTTGCACCATGAGATGTAAACGAAAGGAATGATGAAGCATACATTATTAATAGCCCTCGCACTGATGTGCACCACCGTTTGCCCTGCGCAAACCACGTTGGAAACTTGCCAACAGCAGGCGCAACAGAACTATCCGCTTATCAAGCGGCGAGCGCTCTACGCCCAATCTACGGCCTACACCATCGACAATATCAAGAAAGGATGGCTTCCGCAGATACAAGTTGCGGCACAAGCAACGGTGCAAAACCGCGTGGCACAACTACCCGAGCAGCTATCTAACATGATGGCGGCGCTGGGACAAAACAATCGCGGACTGGCAAAGGAACAATATCGCGTGGGTGTAGACGTTAACCAGATGCTGTGGGACGGCGGAAGGATTAGCGCTCAAAAAGATGTGGCGCGACTGCAACAGCAGGTAGACGAGGCACAAACAGACGTTTCGCTCTACCAAGTGCGCCAAAGGGTGAACGACCTTTACTTCGGCATTTTGCTTCTTGACGAACGTTTGCGGCTTAACCGCGACCTACAAACGCTACTGCAAAGCAACGAAGACAAGCTCGCTGCACTGCAAAGGCAGGGTGTGGTCATGCAAAGCGATGTGGACCAAGTGAAAGCCGAACGCCTAACGGCCATGCAAATGGCCAACGAACTGCAACACTCGCGCGATGCGCTCTGTCGTATGTTGGCCTTGTTTTGCAACGTTGAGCGTATCGACAGCATTGTAAAACCGACGCCCACACCCACCGAACAGGTAACGGAAGACGTTCGACCCGAGCTAAAAGCCATCGACTTGCAGCTGAGTTTGATAACTTCGCAACAGCGTGCACTGCGCAGCGCACTGCTCCCCACATTGAGCGTATTCGGCCAAGCCTACTATGGCTACCCCGGTTTCGATATGTTTAAAGACATGAACAGCCGTTCGCCCTCGTTCAATGCTTTGGCTGGCGTGCGCCTTGCGTGGAACATTGGCAACCTATACACGCATCGCAACAACGTGCAACGGCTGTCGGTGGCAAGGACTGAGATAGAAAACGCTCGCGAAGTGTTCTTCTTCAACAATCGTTTGGAAACGGTACAACAGCAAGAAACCATAGCAAGCAAGCGCCAAACCATGGCTGCCGACGACGAGATTGTTGCACTTAGACAAAACGTTAGGCGAGCTGCCGAGGCCAAACTAGCGCATGGCACCATCGACACTGATCGCTTACTGCAAGAGATAACACGCGAAAACAATGCGAAAATAAACCGCTCTACACACGAAGTGGAGATGTTACAAGGGATATATTACTTGAAATACGTAAGAGGAAAAAGCCTCACCCCCGACCCCTCTCCAAGGGGAGAGGGGAGTAAAATGTAAGGCTACAACAAGGACAAACAAGCATAACAACCACGCCCCAACAAGGCATTTCACCCCCCTCTCCCCTTGGAGAGGGGTCGGGGGTGAGGCCAGTAGGGGGGATTGTTAGGCCTCTCAACAACACAAATAATATGAAACATCAATCAATAACTCTTGCCGCACTGGCACTATTAATAGTAGCCTGTGGCGGAAACGAAAAGGAATACGATGCCACAGGTATCTTCGAGGCGACCGAAGTTACGGTTTCGGCCGAAGGAACAGGGCGCCTGATGGCCTTCGACATTAGCGAAGGCTCAACGCTTACGGCAGGACAGCAGGTGGGACTCATTGATACCGTGCAGCTACAATTAAAGGCTAGGCAGGTGGGAGCCACACGCGAAGTCTTCGCTAACCAACGTCCCGACATCCAAGCGCAGATTGCCGTCACCAAACAACAAATCAATAAGGCCCTTGTTGAACAACGTCGAACAGAGGCCTTACTTAAAGATGGCGCTGCCACCAGCAAGCAACTAGACGACGCCCAAAATGCTGTGGCCGTGCTGCAAAAGCAATTGCAGGGGCAAATCTCTCTGCTACAAAACAGCACGCGCAGCCTTAACAGCCAGATGAGCGGTGCCGACATACAACGTTATGAGGTGATGGACCAATTGGAAAAGTGCCATATCAAGTCGCCAATAACGGGTACGGTGCTGGAGAAGTATGCCGAACAAGGCGAATTTACCAGCATCGGCCGACCGCTTTTCAAAGTGGCCGACACACGTAACATGACCCTCCGCGCCTACATCACTTCAACACAATTGTCCAAAGTGCACGTAGGACAGCGCGTAAAGGTATTCGCCGACTATGGCAATGACACCCGACACACCTACGAAGGTACTGTTACATGGATTTCGCCAAAGGCCGAATTTACCCCTAAAAGCATTCTTACCGACGACGAAAGGGCCGATCAAGTGTACGCCGTAAAGGTCAGCGTGAAGAACAATGGCTACATCAAGATTGGCATGTATGGAGAAGTGAAGTTATGAACGCCATCGAAGTGAACAACATCTGCAAAAGCTATGGCGAGATACAAGCCTTGAAGGATTTCTCGTTTAGCGTGGCCAAAGGGTCGCTACACGGACTTATCGGACCCGACGGAACTGGCAAGACCTCGATGTTTCGCATCCTTGCGACATTGGTTTTGCCCGACAGCGGCACGGCATCGGTAGATGGTTACGACGTGGTGAGCGGACTAAAAGACATCCGTCAACGTGTAGGCTACATGCCAGGACGGTTTAGCCTGTATCAAGACCTTACCGTTGAAGAGAACCTACGCTTCTTCGCCACCCTCTTCGGCACAACCATTGAGGCTGGTTATCACAACGTGAAGGACATATATGGACAGATAGAGCCCTTTAAACGGCGACGCGCCGGTGCGCTATCGGGCGGTATGAAACAGAAGCTAGCCCTTAGTTGCGCACTTATTCACCAACCCAGTGTGCTGTTATTAGACGAACCTACCACAGGCGTCGACCCTGTTTCGCGCACCGAATTCTGGGATATGCTTGCCCGTTTGAAACAACAAGGCATCACTATCCTTGTTTCTACGCCCTACCAAGAGGAGATAAAGCGATGCGACGAGATAACCACGTCCCCCTTACCGTCCACGCTCGGCACAACAGGAAATCAACAAACGACGCCCACCACACGTCCCCTATATATTAATAAGGAAGAGAAGGCCACGCCAAACACCACCACCGACAACGCCACGCGCGACATCAACCAAGCCGAAACCATTATCCACGTGAGTCACTTGGTAAAGACCTTCGGCACGTTTAATGCCGTAGACGACATTTCGTTCGATGTGCGCAGGGGCGAGATATTCGGCTTTCTCGGTGCCAACGGTGCAGGTAAAACCACTGCCATGCGTATTCTTTCGGGCCTTAGTCAGCCTTCGGGCGGCAAGGCTACTGTGGCCGGACTAGACGTTAGCACACAACACGAGGCCATCAAACGGCGCATCGGCTACATGAGTCAGCGTTTCTCGCTCTACGAAGACCTCACCGTTACAGAGAACATACGCCTCTTTGGCGGCATCTACGGCATGAGTTCGACCGACATCAAACGCAAAACCGAACAGCTGCTCAACCGACTGACGTTGCAAAACGAGGCCAACCGACTAGTAAAAACCCTCCCTTTGGGCTTTAAACAAAAGCTGGCTTTCTCGGTAAGCATACTTCATCGGCCCGAAGTTGTGTTCTTAGACGAACCCACGGGCGGTGTAGACGGCAACACCCGACGCCAGTTTTGGGAGCTGATTTACGAGGCTGCGCAGGGCGGCATCACCGTATTCGTAACCACACACTATATGGACGAGGCCGAATATTGCGACCGATTGTCTATCATGGTGGATGGAAAGATACGCGCATTGGATACACCCGAACAGCTGAAACGCCAATACGCGAAAGACAATTTGGGCGAGGTGTTCACCCTCCTTGCCCGTAATGCGGAAAGGAGTGAATGATGAAGACCTTCTTTTCATTCGTCAACAAGGAGGTGCGACACATCTTACGCGACCGCCGCACTATGCTCATACTCTTCGGTATGCCGCTGGTGATGATGTTGCTCTTTGGTTTTGCCATCTCTACCGACGTGCGAAACGTTCGCCTAGTGGTTGTCACTACACCGTGGGACAATGCTACACAGCAGATTGTACACCGCCTCGACGTCTCCGAATACTTCGTTCACACCTACAACGCACCCACAGTTGAGAAGGCCAAACAGCTTATTCGCGACCAGAAAGCCGACCTCGCCGTGGTGTTCTCGCCACGTTTTGCCGATCATCGTTACGATGGCGGCGCGCGCATACAGCTTATCACCGATGGAACCGACCCCAATATGTCGAGTTTGCAAGCCGCATACGCCTCGCAAATCATTGCCCAAACCCTGCAACAGGGGAGCAAAGTAAGCATCGCCAGCACGCCAACGGTTACTACTCGACTGCTATACAACCCACAAATGAAAAGTGCCTACAACTTTGTTCCAGGCATCATAGGTATGTTGCTCTTGCTTATCTGCGCCATGATGACCTCGGTAAGCATCGCTCGCGAAAAAGAACGTGGCACGATGGAGGTGCTTCTCGTCTCGCCAGCGCGTCCCTTACTGATGCTTATCGCCAAGGCCGTGCCCTATTTCATGTTGTCTATTGCCATCTTGTGCATCATCTTAGGCATCTCACATTTCGTTTTGGGCGTTCCGCTTTCAGGCAATCTGTCCGCCATTTTCGCGCTCAGCCTGCTCTACATCTTCCTTGCCCTGTGCATAGGGCTACTCATTAGCGTGCTAGCCAGCACCCAATTGCAGGCCCTACTCATATCGGGTATGATGATGTTAATGCCCAGCATACTGTTTTCGGGCATGTTATATCCCATCGAAAGCATGCCACAAGTACTGCAATGGCTAACCATCATCGTGCCTGCACGATGGTTCATCGCCGCCATTCGCAAGCTAATGATCATGGGCGTGGGACTAGATATGGTGGTCAAAGAGCTGCTCATACTCGCTGCAATGGCTACGTTGATACTTGGTATAGCGCTGAAGAAGTTTAATATTAGGTTAGAATAGTGGAGGAGTTAAAGGAGTTAAGGAGTTAAGGAGTTAAGCCAATAGTATGGCTGCTACATTCTTTAACTTGTAAGCAGAACCCAATTGTTCTGCTCCCTTAATACCCTTAAATATATTAACAAGCAACAAGATTGTTAGCCACGCTGCAACAAGGCATACGGCTTAACTCCTTTTACTCCTTAACTTCTTTAACTCCTTAACTCCATTAACTCCTTAACTATGTTCAAATCTCTCCTCCAAAAAGAATGGATACAGATACGTCGCAACGGCTTTGTTATGCGACTTGTGGTGCTTTATCCCATCTTTATCATGGGCATTGCACCATGGATTACCACGATGGAAGTGCACAACATAACGGTGAGCATCGTAGATAACGACCGCTCTACGCTATCACGCCAAATCGTTGGTAAAGTAGAACACTCCAACTATTTCCACTTCAACGGCATGGCCTCATCGTATAAGGAGGGCTTGGCAAGTGTGGAGAGGGGACAGACAGACGTGGTATTGGTTATTCCACAGCACTTCGAACGAGAACTAACATTGGGAAAAAGCCCGCAGGTGTTTGTTGCCGCCAACGCCACAAACGGCACCAAAGGTGGCTTGGGCAGTGCCTACCTAGCCAACATCGTTACAGGAACAAGGCTGAACAACCGCCCCCTACCCTCGCCCCGACAACAAACCATAACCTCAAACACCCTATACAACCGCCACGAGAGCTACAAGGTGAACATGATTCCTGCCCTTATGGCCATGGTGATAATCATGGTTTGCGGCTTTTTGCCCGCACTTAACATCGTGGCCGAGAAAGAGGCGGGCACCATCGAGCAGATAAACGTAACACCCGTAGGCAAAACGCAGTTCATCTTGGCCAAGCTCATACCCTATTGGTGCTTTGGTTTCGTCATCTATACGCTTTGTCTACTGCTCGCTTGGGGCATCTATGGCATCACGTCTGTGGGCAATGTGGCCTTACTCTACCTATTTATGATGCTGTTAGCCGTGATATTTAGCAGCATCGGACTTATCGTTAGCAATTACAGCGACACCATGCAACAGGCCATGCTCGTAATGTGGTTCATCATGGTTTGTATGATGTTGCTCAGTGGCCTGTTCACTCCTGTGCGCAGCATGCCCAATTGGGCACAAACACTTACATGGATTGTACCAGTGCGCCACTATATCGACGCCGCCCGTTCGGTGTTTATTCGGGGTACGGCGCTAAGCGGACTAACTACCCAACTCGCCATTCTCGCCTCCATGGCCACCATTATGGGCGCATGGGCAGTGTGGAGTTATAAGAAGAACAGCTAGGTATGGGGGAGCATTTGCAACACCTTTATCCCGCATCTGCAAGCTCTTCGCAAAGTATTTTCTCCTTCCTCGCCACCCACTTTTTATGGCATCGCTGCCGTACAAGCCTTTTGTAGTGTGACTACAAACAAGCTGTAGTGGCACTACCGACAAATTGTAGCGTGGCTACAACTCGTTTGTAGCCACCGTACAAGAGGCTTTGTACGGTACGTTTAATAAGAAAACGCCCAATGAGAGTTTGACGAACGTGCAAGATAACACATGCAAGCAATACGCGAGTTCAGGATAAGAGAAATTCGTTATGTCAACTACCGCGTAGCGGTTGGTCTTTTGGAAGGGCAGGGTTGGGAGTGAAACGACCTACCCTGTCTAAGCGGTGCATATAATACTTCAAGGCCGTAGGTATTGGTCTTTTTACGTTTGAACCATCTGTTTTTGGGAAACCAATGGCCAATAACAACGTCATTCGTCAATAGCATTTGCCCGCATATCCGTCTATCGTCTAGACAACAGATGCGGTAAATGTAAAAAGACCAAGACCTTCGGCCTTGTTTTGTTATTCCACCTGCAAGGCAGGGTAGGTCGTTTCACTCCCAACCCTGCCCTGCCAAAAGACCAACCGCTACGCGGTAGTTGGTTAGATAGTCATTTGTTTTTTATCTAATCTTTCTCAAGATACATTGTATTTTATCCCGAATTCACGCAAGCAATAGATTACGAATTCGAGATTGATCACCAAATACCTACACGAGTTCGGGATAAAACACTGTCGTTATGCCTTCTGTTGCGTAGCACTGGTTGGCGAGAAAGCCATTTCTTTACCTATCCAATCTTGTTCAGGGGGCATGGTTTCTTGTCCCGAACTCGCCAATTAGCCATTCCGTCGTTCGCATTTTCATAGTTCCGAGAATGCGCTTGCTAAGCCCTGATGATGCATGATTAAGTTAATCGCCACGTTAAATGTATTTTGGACGGCTGTTCCATGTTATCTGGAATGCTGTTCCAGTTGAATTGGAACACTGTTCCAACTTATCTGGAACAGGCGTCCATCTTAGCTATAACAAGGCTGGAGCTTAAAAAGCTCACTACAAGAGCATACCGGATGAGGCGTGAAAGATGGCGTTTGGTGATTAGGAGGGTGAGTTGGTGGCGGTGATAGGCTGTGGAAAGAACCGCCTAAATGGTGCCAAGCGAGTGTCAAACGTTACGTGAATTCGGAATAAGCTACGATGCTTTTTTGAGCAAGATTAGATAAAAAACGAATGGTTATCTCACTAACTAGCGCTACGCAACAGAAGGCATAGTGAACATCTCTTATCCCAAACATACGTAAATACCTAGAACTAGGCTAGGTGTAACAGACCTCTGCCATGTCAACTACCGCGTAGCGGTTGGTCTTTTGATAGGGCAGGGTTGGGAGTGGAAACGACCTACCCTGCCTAAGCGGTGCATATAATCCTTCAAGGCCGTAGGTCTTGGTCTTTTTCTATTGGCTAGTTTGTATGTGGATATTGGTTGATTGCGAAATAATTTGGCATATTGGAAGAGGAAATGGCATCGACTAAAAGACGGAATAATAGGGTGATGAGGAGTGCATCGTAACCACTCTCTCCACCTAGAAGCCTATTCAACGGAAACAGACCAATACCTACGGCATTGTTTTCTCTCTGCGCAGCCTAGGCAGGGTAGGTCGCTTTGGCTCCCAACCCTGCCCTATCAACAGGCCAACCGCTACGCGGTAGTTGGCATAACAGAGGTCCGTTGCGTCTAGCATACTTCCAAATATCTGGTGATTAATCCCGAATTAGCAATAGATTATAAGCCATTATAGGGAACGCAAATTCGCTAAGCGTGCCGTAAGTACCTATTGGTGGATGACTTGCGATGGGCAATTCTCGGCAAACTAGCTGTCTTTTTCCTATTGGCGTGACCTTTATTCTGATATATAAAACAAAAAGTGGAGTGATGCCCCACTTTTGTTTTCTGTTTGTTGTGCCATATAAAAGCACTCCAATCTTACTTCATCAAATCTTTCAACGGAATGCGTTGGAAGGTCATTTGCGCAACACTACTCTCGTAGAGAATGCCAATGGTTTCGCGATCTATCATCGTAAGGCACGAGTAACCCCAACCTAAACCCTCATCGAGCAACACCTGATGCTCGGGCAACCACGTCTTTCCGCCATCAAGACTCATCTTAATGGTGATGTTGTTGCGGTGCTTGGTAGAATTGGGATTGGAGAAAAGCAGGATGTCGCGTTTCAAAACGTTGTCCTTAGCCTTAACGCTGATAAGGCTACCCATACAAACAGGCTCGATAAGTGCACTGCGCGAAGAGGGGTGTTCGGTCCAAGTGGCGCCAAGATCGCGTGTTGTACACACGGCACGACTTCCTCCGCGGTTGTCGCGCATGTTCAACATCAGCACGCCTTTTTCCACTTCGGCCACCTGTGCTTCGGTGGTGTTGTCGCGTGCGGGCTTGTTGATGTGCCACGTTTTACCGCGATCTTTGCTGTACATGATACCTGCCGAAGGTTCGCGATTGGCCTTAATAAACTGTATGGGGAAAACCAATGTGCCGTCGGTCATGGTGATGCCACGGCCAGGGCCTTGCAAAAGGAAATACCATTCGGGCAGTTTCACCTGCGAAGTGATGTTTATCGGTTCCGACCACGTTTTTCCATCGTCGTCGCTTCGCACCAAAACCAGCTGTGCGGTATGGTCGTAATCCATGCCCGGTTGCGAACTCCACCATGCCCTTTCGTTGCCCATGCCGTGCGTCCAAGCAGCTACAACCCACACGGTATTGGTCTTTGTGTCTACCAGAATACTGGGGTCGCCCACGCCATTTTGTGCTTTGGGCAGTCCGCCAGTCTCACCAAAGGCCATGGGAAGACGCATCGGTTCCCACGAACGACCACCATCCGTGCTGCGACTAAGGCCAACGTCGACATACTCTTGCAAGTCTACGCTACTATTATGCCGCACATCGTACACGCCGAGCAATGTTCCGCGATTGGTAGTAACCAGTCCGGGGATACGATAAGCGGCCACGCCATCGTCGCCAGCATGCCTAACACCGATACCCATACGGCGAAGCGGAGTGGGTTGACCCACGTTTTCAACCATCAGTGGACTGTTATCGCCGAGAGCTTCACGCAAGGCTATGTTGAAAGTGGTGTGCAAAGCAGCGGTGGGTTGCATCTCGATGCTCACCCAAAAGAAGTTGTAGCCAGGGAAAAGCTTTTGTTTGCTACGCAGCGTAACAGTGGCTTGCGTGGGTTGCACCTCGTCTTGTTTCACCGAATACGAAGGGATGGCCTCCATTGTACGGCCTGGCGTGAAGTTGGTGATATATTCCACGGGCTTCATACGACGTTTGCCATAGTCTTGGCGAGCATCGGTGCCTCCGTAATATAACTTCAAAGATTTAATTTGATCACGTGGGGCGTTGCCCAAATCCAATGTTAGGGCATTGAGCGTACCCGTCTCCTTGGCATCGATACGCATCAACATCAAGATGTTGTCGTGGCGTTCGATGAGTATGGGGTATTGCGGCTGTTGCACGAAAAGCGTGTCGCGAGCTTGCACAGCAAGAGCGATGGCCGATAAAACGGCAATGAAAAATAGTCGCATAATTTGTTGTTTGAGTTTATTATATGGAGATATAAGGAGTTATTTAAGGAGTTAAGGAGTTATGGAGTTAAGGAGTTAAGCCAAATGCAGAGGTGGCGTTAGGGAGTTATTTAAGGAGTTAAGCCAAATGCTTTTCATCTTTTCACCCTTTCACCTTTTCACCTTTAAGGAGTTAGGGAGTTATGGAGTTAAGCCAAATGCAGAGGTGGCGTTAGCTATTTTTTCACATTTTCACCCTTTCACCTTTAAAGGCGTTAGCCATTTTTTCACCTTTTCACCTTTTCACCTTTTCACCTTTAAAAGTCTTTTCACCCTTAAAAACGTTCCCTACCACACCTTTATCTCATCGCAAAATACCCATCCGCCTTCGGCACCTTGCTTGGCTCGCATACGCACGTAGCGTGCTTTGGCCGTGCCTTTCCATGTGAAGGGCTCGATGAAATATTCGCGTTTGTCGTGTCGTTCCATATCGCGGCGTTGCAACGACGTGTAGTTCTGACCATCAGAAGAAACCAACAGCTCTACACTATCAGGGAAAGCGATATCTACGCCCATAGATTGCAGGAAGTCGGCAGACACCTCGTGCAGTTCTGTTTCCGCCCCAAGGTCTATTACGGCATCCATACACTCGCCACCAATAAAGCCTTGCCAACGGTCGCCCTTAAACACCCAGTCGCCCCGACGGCCATCAGTGAGCGTGCCATCGCCCGTTCCGCGATACTTCTCGGTGTAACGCGAGAGATACGTAACAGGTTTTCCAATGGCCAAATGCGTTACAGGAGTGAGCGATTCCTCACGTCGTCCGCGCTCGGTGCGCAAGTCAAAGTGGTTATATCCCATGGCCTTCATGCGGTCGAGTGCCTGTATGGCGCGATTGCGGAAGTTTTCATACGAAGGACGATTACGCGTCCATCCCACTTCGGCAATGCCCAACAGTCGGGGATAAAGCATGTACTCGGCATGTTCGGGCGTAGGAACCTCTTCTGTCCAAAGGTTTCCTTGCACGCCGTCAATGTATTTTTCCAGCGTGTCGGCCGATTCCTTGTGGGTTATTGGCTCGTATGAATACACCTTTTCAAGCGGAACATAACCGCCCATAGCCTTGGGTTGGGTGAACGGAACGTCTTGATACATGTCGAGATAGCAATATGCGCCAGGCGTCATCACCACATGATGACCGGCCTTTGCAGCCTTCAAGCCTGCCTCTTCGCCCGTCCACGACATCACGGCAGCATTTGGTGCCAAGCGGCCTTGCATGATTTCGTCCCATCCCAGCAGCTTTCGGCCGTGGGCATTAAGGAACTTCTCGATGCGCATGATGAAGTAGGCTTGCAGTTCGTGGGTATCTTTCAGCCCCTCATCTTTCATTCGTTTTTGGCATTTGGGGCACGTTTTCCACTTCTCTTGCCAAGCCTCGTCGCCCCCGATATGGATGTATTGCGAGGGGAAAAGCTGCATCACCTCAGTGAGAACGCCTTCGAGAAAAGTAAAAACGCTATCGTTTCCAGGACAGAAGTCGGGGCTGGTATAGGCCTTACCTTCGCAAGTGAGGTTTGGGTAGGCAGCAAACACCTCGTTACTATGGCCTGGCATCTCTATCTCGGGTATCACGGTGATGTGCCTTTTGGCAGCGTACGCCACGATATCGCGCACATCGTCTTGCGTATAATATCCGCCATAAGCCCCCGAATCGTTGGCGTGGCAGTAGCGTCGGTCGTGTTCGCGCCACCATTTAGTCCAGTCGTTTTGGGTTCGATAGGCCGTTTCCTCAATCAGTTTGGGGTATTTCTTCACCTCCAAACGCCATCCTCCGCCATCGGTTAGGTGCCAATGAAAGCGGTTAAGCTTAAAGTAAGCCATGGCATCGAGCTGCTTTTTGATAAACTGGGGCGTGAAGAAATGGCGCGAACAATCGAGCATCATACCGCGATAAGGAAAGCGTGGCTGGTCATTCACCTCGGCGCAAGCCACCTTATTGCCGTCTACCATAAGCTGCCGAAGGGTTTGCAAGCCATAAAACAAGCCTGTTGTGGTATGCGACATGATGGTTATTCGTTCGGGCGTTACGTCTAGGGTATAATATTCGGGGAACGTTCTACCGTAGCAAGACGGCTCTTTTATCCGCAACAAGTTAAGGCTTATGGCCGGGACTTTACTGATGAACTTTCCTTTAAACACCTTCAAGCCCAAGGTTTGGCGTATGTAGGCCTTCATTTGGCGTGCCTCTTCGCCCTCGAAATTCAGTTCAACGGGCGTGTTGGGCTTAATGGTAAAGAAGCCTTTGCCCATGGTTATCTCCCTAGGTTGCGGGATAACCGATTGCGCCTGCACCTGTTTTGGGCAGAGCGAAGCCACAAGAAGCAGCAAGGCGAGGAATGTTTTATGCATGTGTTGGATACTATTAAGAAGATGTGAGATATACCTTTATATTAAAGCGGAATGGTATTGATAACGAAAAGTGGCAGCCATCTCACCACAACCCATAGTTAGGGCTTACGGCGAAATGGCTGCCAGCAGTCTATATATTACCAAAGGGCCGAAGTGGGGATGGCCTTTTCTTTCCAAAGATGGCGTGCATACTGATAGCCATAGCGGTCGTAAAGGTCGCTAAGACGCAGTGCGCGCTTGCTGAAATCATCGAAATTCTTCTTCGCTACGGGTGTCCATTGCACCTCGGCCAAAGCTGCCATACGTGGAAGAACCATGTATTCGGCCTGCGTGGTGAAAGGAATGTACTCCGTCCAGAGGTTAGCTTGAACGCCCTTGATACGATTCTTGGCTTCGGCCGAAAGCGTATCGGGCAGCGGTTCGTAAGAATATACCTTCTCAACAGGCGAACAACCACCGATTGCATCGGGTTCGTGCTTGGTGTCTTTTGCCTGATAGTGGTCGAAATAAACGTGCGAGCTAGGCGTCATGATAACATCGTGACCTTGCTTTGCAGCCTTAAGACCAGGCTCAACGCCACGCCAGCTCATGATGGTTGCGCTTTGGTTGATCTTGCCTTCTAGGATTTCGTCCCATCCGATGATGCTCTTACCCTTGCCATTGAGGTACTTCTCAACTCTGTTGGTGAAGTATTGTTGCAGGTGTTTGATGTCGGTGTTCTCGTCTTTAGCCTTTTGCAAGCACTTGGGACACTTCTCCCACATCACCGTTGGCGACTCGTCGCCACCAATATGGAAGTATTTTGCGGGGAAGATATCCACTACTTCATCGATAACATCTTGCACAAACTTGTACGTGCTTTCCTTTCCAAGGCACAAAACATCCTTATATACGCCCCAACGATGTCCCACTTCGTAGGGTCCACCGGTACATCCTAGCTCGGGATAAGCAGCCAATGCGGCCAACATGTGTCCGGGCATGTCTATCTCGGGGATAACTGTGATGTGACGTTGACGTGCATATTCCACAATCTCGCGTGCCTCTTGCTGGGTGTAGAAACCACCGTGAGGAATGCTATCGTCAACAGTTGCGTTGTGACCGATAACCGTTCCCGAGCGCATCGACGACTTCGCGGTGAGTTCGGGATGGCTCTTTATCTCCAAACGCCAGCCTTGATCTTCGGTGAGATGCCAGTGGAACACGTTCATATTGTGCATGGCCAAGATGTCGATAAACTTCTTTACGAAGCTTAGGGGGAAGAAATGGCGTGCGCAATCGAGCATCATGCCGCGATATCCAAAGCGTGGAGCGTCGGCAACAGTCACTGCGGGCAGGGTGATAGCTTCGCCTGTGGTTTGCACGGGCAACGATTTGCGCAGTGTCTGAATGCCATAGAACACGCCAGCAGGTGTGCTAGCGGCGATGGTTACTTGCTTGTTGTTCACGCTAAGACGGTAAGCCTCGGCACCAGCAACTTTGGGGTCGATGGTCAAAACAATAGCTGCAGCCTTCTTGTCGCGCTTATCAAGCACGGCGGTTTTTATGCCCGAGGCCTGCTGTATGTATTCAGAGAGGAAGCGGGCATTGCGTTTCATCTCGGGATTGGTACCTTCGTACACGATGGTTGTGGCGTTCGTGAGGTTGAAGGGCAACCCTTTGGCCATCACAACACTCTTTGGCAGTGGCACAACATTATAGTTGGCGTCGGCTGCATGGGCGCTTAGCATCGATAAGCATAAGGCCGTGGCTAATAAAAGACGTTTCATTTCTATTTTAGTTTATGAGTTATTGAGTTGGTGAGTTATTGAGTTTAAAAGTTGATGAGTTGGTGAGTTATTGAGTTTATGAGGTGGTGAGTTGGTAAGTTTTTGAGTTTATGAGGTGGTGAGTTGGTGAGTTTATGAGTTGATAAGTTTCTCAGTTTATAAGTTTATGAGTTGAAGAGTTAGTGAGTTAACGAGAAAGTTTGCCACTCTGCAACAACGCATATGGCTTAACTCCTTAACTCCATAACTCCTTAACTCCTCAAAAACAACTCCTTACTACT
The DNA here is from genome assembly GCF_000378085.1 of Hoylesella loescheii DSM 19665 = JCM 12249 = ATCC 15930. Classification (GTDB taxonomy): domain Bacteria; phylum Bacteroidota; class Bacteroidia; order Bacteroidales; family Bacteroidaceae; genus Prevotella; species Prevotella loescheii. The sequence continues at coordinate 111,967 of NZ_KB899212.1, read as the reverse complement.
TTACTACTTGCTCCTTTACTCCTTACACAATTGAGTTATTCTTCACAAAGTCGATAATCTCTTTTACGTATCCGAAGGCCATTCCCACCACAGTATCGGCAGCTCCGTAGTACACGGCTACGCGTTCGCCGTCGCTAAGTGCGGCGCAAGGGAACACCACATTGGGCACATCGCCTTGCAATTCGTAGGGCGCAGCAGGTGCAAGTAGGTAGGGACGGGTGCGATAAAGCACGCGTTCGGGATTGTCTTTGTCGAGCAACACGGCACCCATCGAATAGCGGAAGCCATTGCAAGTGGTGATCACGCCATGGTAGAACATGAGCCAACCCTCATCAGTGAGGAACGGAACAGAACCTGCGCCGATCTTGGTGCACTGCCATGCGCTCTCGGGGAATGGCGTTACCTTCATCACGCAGCGATGTTCGCCCCAGTATTTCATATCGGGGCTATAGCTTAGATATATGTCGCCGAAGGGCGTATGACCGTTGTCGCTAGGACGCGAAAGCATTGCGAACTTGCCGTTGATCTTCTGTGGGAAGAGCACACCGTTGCGATTGAAGGGCAAGAAGGCGTTTTCGCACTGGTAAAAGCGCTTGAAGTCAAAGGTATAAGCGATACCAATGGTGGGTCCGTGATAACCATTGCACCAGGTAATCCAATAGCGGTCGTCGATCCAAGTTACGCGCGGGTCGTACTTATACTCCGAGTCTATCATCTGGGTATTACCAGCTTCGAACACGATCGGTTCGTGGTTGATGTCCCAATTAATACCATCCTTGCTGAAACCGGCAAAGATATTCATCTGCACGGCTTTGTTATCGCAACGGAAAACGCCAGCGAAGCCGTCTTCAAAAGGTACTACGGCACTGTTGAAAATGCTGTTTGAGGTGGGGATGTGATAACGTCCAATGACGGGGTTTTTAGAATAACGCCACATTACATCGGTAGAACCGGCGGGACGTTCCTCCCAAGGCATGATGTCTTTTAGTTGTTTCATTTCTTCTTGATGCCTCTCTTCGCGCCTTGGCTTGTGACTGTGGCGCGGCAAAAGGACTTGGGAATTATGGGTAATTTATTTTATGGCCTCACCCCCAGCCCCTCTCCAAGGGGAGCGGGGAGTGGTATGCCTTGTTGTTGCTTTGTATATGGTTGTCGTTTGGCTTTGCAAATGTTATTATCTTGCTTTGTTTTAACCCTGCATATTACTCCCCTCTCCCCTTGGAGAGGGGCTGGGGGTGAGGCTTTTTTATTTTTTATCCTCGTACGTAAACGGCACGAAATAGGTGATGAGGAATGCGGGAATAGTGGCCACGAGGGTGAAGATAAAGAAGTGTTTGTATCCCAACCAGTCGCTAAAGAATCCACTAGCCATTCCTGGCAGCATCACACCGAGGTTCATAATGCCCGAAGCGAAGGCGTAGTGTGCCATCTGGTGTTTGCCAGGCGCTATCTGCTGCATCATGAAAAGGGTTAGTCCTACGAAACCAAAGCCATAGCCAAAGTATTCGAGGGTTATCGCGCCACCAATGAGTAAGCCGTTTTCGGGTTGATACCACGACAACAGCGTGTAGGCCACGAAAGGTAAGTTGAACACGCAGCACAGCGAGAACAGCGTGCGTTTAAGTCCGAAGTGCGAGATGTAATAGCCCGCCAATATGGACCCCAGCACAAAGGCGGCTGCGCCAAACGTACCATAATACAGTCCGATTTCTTCTTCGCTAAGTCCCAATCCACCAACTTCGCACCCTGCTTTAAGGAAAAGCGGCACCACTTTCATCACAAAGCCCTCGGCAAAACGATAGAGAATGATGAAGAAGATGTAGTAAACGATGTGGCGTTTGGTGAAGAAGTCGCTCAGCACGCGCACCAGTTCGTTGAAGGTTTCGGCTGCACTCATGCGCTTTTCGGTACGTTTTCCGCCCTGCGGAAGCATACGCGTATGGTACAATCCCAATAAGAACATCAGTACACCCAAGGCTACCATCACCACCATCCATGCCTGCGCAGCGGCCGAATGCATAACCGCTTCGGGCGCACCTTTCACGCCACCGTAGTGTTTTAACAACCAACCGGCCAGCCAAACCAATCCGCCCGAGGCCACAATCTTGGCTATATTGTAGAAAGCACCTTGCCAACCGATGAAGCGGGCTTGGTCTTCCTTGCTCAATTCGGCCATGTAAACGCCGTCGGTGGCTATGTCGTGGGTGGCTCCGCTAAATGCGATGATGGCCATCAAGGCGATACACACGGTGAAATAGTGGGGCAAATGGAGCGCCAAACCTACGAGGGCGAAGCCCGCACCAGTAACTAACTGGGTGGTTACGACGAAGAATTTCTTGCTGCGATACAGCTCCAGGAACGGACTCCACAAAAACTTGAAGGTCCAGGGCATCATGATGAGCGAGGTCCAGAAGGTTATCTTGCTGTCGCTCACGCCCAATCCCTTGAACATAAGCACGGCCACCATGTTGAGAACCACGAAGGGAAGCCCCATGGCGAAGTAGACGGAGGGCACCCATGCGATAGGGTTTCTCCTGCTAGAGTTGTTTACTGAGTTTGTTTGTTGCATGTTCTTATTAATTAAGGAGTCTTGCTCCATTGCCCTAAACTGGCCTAAACTGGCCACAACTGGCCTCACCCCCCAACCCCTCTCCAAGGGGAGAGGGGCGTGGTATGCCTTATTTGGATTGGGTTGTTGAGCCTATTAGCTTTGTTGAGACATTCGTTATTGCTTTGTTTGCCTTGTTGAAACCTTGGCTATTGCCTTTATTTGCGTTGTCAAGACATTCATTGTTGCCTTTGTTTGCCTTGTTGTAGCATTGCATATTACGCCCCTCTCCCCTTGGAGAGGGGTTGGGGGTAAGGCTGTTAGGGATTCGAGCTGAGGCCCTTCCTATCTAACAATAATCTCTTCCCACTGCATTTTCTCGCCTTTAAGCAAGCGAGTGGCCTCAAGTTTGAGGTAACGGGTTTTGATTGCAGGCAACTTCACGGTCTGGGGTACGGGGTTATTCTCGATGTTAGAGAACTCTCCGCCCAGCCAACGCTTCCACGTTACGAGGTCGTCTGATGCATATATCTCGTAGTTAAGCACCAATCCGTCTTTCGTATCCTCCTTAGGAACATACGTAAGGCTATGGTATACGCCCTCCTCTTGCAAGTCTATGTCTACAGCATTCGGTCCATCTTCGCCCAAAGCCAGAATAACGCGTTCGGGTTCGGCCTGCTTTTCGTTAGCCTTTGCAAGCACCGAAGCAGGCAATTGCACAGCATCTTCGGGCAATGGCGGAGCGCAATACACGCCAATGTTGCTTATCAGCGGACAAGCCTTTGCGCTATTGATGGTGAAACGCAGGCGTGTGGTCTTCACCGTGGGGAAACATACGATGCGCTTATAGCCAATGGTGGTTAGCCCAGTTGTGCCTTCGGGAGCGCGTTCGTCGCGCAGTTGCACCCATTTGCCGTTAACCAAGGCTTCGAGCGAGAAACTCTTCACACGCTGACCCAATGCAATATACTCTTGGGCCATAAAGCGGTTTATTTCGGTAGGACGCTTGAAGCTGAGCGTTAGCGATGCGCGCGTAACGCCATCATTGGTGGCCCAATAGGTTTCGGTGCTGTTGTCGATGGCCTTTTGTGCGCCATACGTGGCACTACCTCCGCGCACTTGCGAGGCCGTTACGCTGGCTTGGCTCACCAAGTTGTTAGCCAATTCGGCCTTGATAACGCGCGCCATGGCCACGGCATGTGCCGAGTCGATGGGATGGATACGACCTTCGTGCGTGATGGGGAAGTTCAGCAGCAGCGATGCATTACGGCCAACCGACTCGTAATAAGTGTCAACCAACTTGCGAAGGCTCTTTACCTTCGAGTCTTCGTTTTCGTGATAGAACCATCCCGGACGTATAGACGTGTCGCATTCGCCTGGCGACCAGTGCTTGCCATTTTCCTGTCCGTGCATCAAAGTGTCTTGCGGCGTGTTGAAAACATAGTCTATCGTACACCAGTTTGTTAGTCCAGCGTAACCCTTTTCGGTACCAATCCAGCGCAGTTCAGCACGGTCGCCCCAGATGGCTAGTTTGGGTTGCCACTTGTGAATCATTTCAAATGTCTTGGGCCAGTCGTAATATGTGGCACCATCTATTTTGCGTGCTTCGCGTGCATCACCGTAATACCCGGTGCCACCGTTAGCTCCGTCGAACCAAACTTCAAACATCTCGCCATACTGGGTGAGCAGTTCTTCGAGCTGATTACGGAAATAAGTGACGTATTCAGGACGTGCATACTCGGCGTGGTTACGGTCCCACGGCGACAGATATACGGCAAATTTCAGCCCGTATTCTTTGCAGGCGTCGGCCAGTTCTCGTACCACGTCGCCCTTTCCGTCTTTCCACGGCGCGTTTTTCACCGAAAATTCGGTGTATTTCGATGGCCACAGGCAGAAGCCACAATGATGTTTAGCCGTCAAAATGATACCTTTCATGCCAGCCTCTTTACATGTTCGCGCCCATTGACGTGCGTCTAGGTCAGTGGGATTAAACAGCATTGGGTCTTCATCGCCAAATCCCCATTCCTGATCGGTATAGGTATTGAGCGAGTAATGCAAGAAAGCGTAAGTCTCTAATTGGTGCCAACGCAGCTGGTTGGCATTAGGCAGTGGGCCACAAGGCGCTGGCGCGGCAACCTTACGTTGTGCGCTAGCCCCCAAAGTCATTGCCAGAGCCATGGCTAAGGCGGAAAATTTGTTTATTCTCATCGCATTAATAAGAAGTTTAGGGAAATCTAGGGTTAAAGGTACAACGTTTTTTCGTAATACACTATACTTTTTTGCATTGTTTAATAAAAAAGCTGTAATATGACACCCTCCACGACTTCAAAATGTTAAAGGAGGCATGTGACACGCCATATAACGTGCAGCCCACAAAAAACAACCTAGCACACCCCCACCAACCAATGCCTCTCGGCACAACTTCCACTTATGCAATCCGTCTTATATAATAATTGTACGCGCGCGCGTACGCGTAAGTAAGTACCCACTTACGCCGATTTCGCAAGATGGCATTACACCTTTCGCCAGAGGTTCGTACAACAACGCCACTGCGTTTTGATAATTTCCGCAACACGGCTAAGATGCCTTTGCAGCATGCTTAAACAACTCGTGGCGTGTTACAGATGAGATGGAATCCTATTCCAGATAAGATGGAACAATGTTCCAGATGATATGGAACAGCGTTCCGGCTAATATGGAATAACACGCCTACATAACTATAGCAAGGCGTGAGGTATGAAAACATAACGCCATACCTTATTTATCGCCTTACAAACAGGCATGAATCTAAGGACGTTTTGGGGTGAACGCGCTATACATTGCACCCTAAACGCCGAAACAAAAGTTAAGGTCGAAAACCTATTTCCCAATATAGCCGTCAAGCTTTTCGAGCATGACGAGGGGCCTTTTCTTCATTTCCTTTACCGAGAAGTCCTTGCTTTTGATATAATCCACCATCTCGGGGAAGCGTTCGAACTGTATTCCTAGCAGGGATTTAGAGGCTATGTCGATGCCACCCGAAGGCACATAATAGGTAACGGCCACATCGTCGCCCTCCACACAATAGCTATAAGCCATTGCGGTTTCTACCAGGCGCACGTCCATTGCATGCAAAACCAACGCGGCATCAGAAAGTAAGCCAATCACTTTTTTCCCCTTATAGCCCACCAACCAGAAAAACTTATGACCGGAAGGCTTTAGGCTAAGCGGGCGTGACATTGCCTTTAAGGCATAGAGCGAGCGGTATTCTTTCTCGCTGCCGTCTTTCTCGTAAATGCACTTAAGCACCTTCACGTCGTCGGCCCTATATGTCATGCCGTTCTTACCGTCCTTCGTCGGCGTGATGGTAATTTCGTTAACGTTCTTCAACCGATCGGGGCCGTATGTCCCAAAACCTTCATTTAAGAACCACCCTTCAACGGTTTTACCGCTGTTAAGGGTTAATATGCACTTCACTTCGGGGCGTTCTTTTGCCCATGCCGATGCGACAAAGACCATCGACAACAGCAAAGCGACAAACAATTTACTTTTCATGCTAAAAGGTATTATCAATTAAAGTTTATAAATTTATAAAGAAACCGAGTTCATAAGTTGCGCCTACGTTGAGCCTTTCACTAGTAACTAGTTGTAAGTTTCTCATTCAGGGCGGTTTGCAACAAAAGCGAATAAGTTCAAGAACTTTAGCTCTAACATAATCATGGTGTATTTGCAACAGTCGGTTACCACGTCGAGATGTCTCCTTTTGAAGGATACGATGCGCGCCAAGACAGATGTTGCATCAGCAGCAAGCATACCTTTGAAAAGACAAAATTACGGAATTATTCTGTAATGGAAAAATATTTGGAAAAGAAATCAAAAAGCCATCGCCCTACATCATACTTTTATACATGCACGCTCAAGGCATGTTTTGCCCGCCGCACACCCATCTGGCACGCATCAAATCATCCACCCTACCCCACATTTTCATCACAGACTAACACCGCAAAACTCATTTTTCATCATATATATTAGGTAATTACGCCAAGAATAAGTAATTTTGCACTTCATTGTAGGCATGCGAACATCACTTTCGCAACAAAAGCAAGCATAAAGACAACTAGGTTATTGGCTTTCAACCCCTTAACAAACAAAGCGGGCGTAGACCCTTAACGCGCTTACTTATAGGAAGTTGAGCTTGCAAAACTTGAACATTAAGATAACAAAAACAATAAATACATAGAAGATGAAGATTTCATTTGAAAACGCCGATAAGGTGAATGGCCAGCTTACCATCGTCGTAGAAGAGGCCGACTACAACGAGAAAGTGGAGAAAACGCTCAAAGACTATCGCAAGAAAGCCAACATTCCCGGTTTCCGTCCTGGGCAAGCTCCCCTGTCACTGATTAAAAAACAAGTGGGCGAACAGGTGAAGATGGACGAGCTGAACAAGCTTGTTGGCGAAACGATTTATAGCTATCTAAAAGACAACAACATACAATTCTTGGGCGAACCGCTGCCTTCTGCAAAGCAAGAGGCACAAGATCTCGCGAAACCTGCTCCCTATACCTTCGTCTTCGACATTGCCGTGGCTCCCGAAATTGACCTCGAGTTGACGGACAAAGACAAGCTTGACTACTACGAAATCACCGTTGACGACAAGCTGGTAGACGAACAAGTGGACATGTTTGCTTCGCGTGCGGGCAAGTATGAACAAGTGGAAAAATACCAAGCCAAAGACATGCTGAAGGGCGACATGAAAGAATTGAACGCCGACGGCAGCGAAAAAGAGGGCGGTATCGTGAAAGAAGGCGCCGTGTTGATGCCCGAATACATCAAGGTAGACGACCAAAAGAAACTATTTAAAGGCTTGAAGCGTGGTCAGGTGGTTGTGTTCAACCCCAAAAAGGCCTTCCCCGAGAGCGAAATAGAGGTTTCGTCGATGCTGGGTATCAGCAAAGAAGAAGCTGCCAACGTTGATTCTGACTTCGCTTTCCACGTTTTGGAGATTACCCGCTACGCCAAAGCGCCCGTAAACCAAGAGCTTTTCGATGCCATTTACGGTGAAGGCGCAGTGAAAGACGAGGCTGACTTCCGCTCGAAAATAGCCGAAGGCATCGCCAATCAGCTGGTTAGCAACAGCGAGTTTAAACTCATTCAAGACCTGCGTGCCTACTGCGAGAAGAAGGTGGGTAAGCTCGTGTTCCCCGAAGAGATGCTCAAACGTGTGATGCGCACGAAAGTGAAAGACGCAAAAGAGGTTGACGAGAAGTTCGATGCTAGTCTTGAAGAACTGAAATGGCACCTTATTAAGGAGCGTCTGGTTAAAGCCAACGACGTGAAAGTGAACGACGACGACGTACTTGATGCCGCTCGCCTGCAAGCACGCATTCAGTTTGCACAATACGGAATGAGCAATCTGCCCGACGAAACTGTGGACAACTATGCCCGCGAGATGCTCAAAAACCGCGAAACACTCGACGGCTTTGTTGACCGCGCTGTTGAAAACAAGCTCGTGGAAGCATTGAAGAAGGTGGTGAAACTGAAAAAGAAGAAGGTTTCGCTCGACGATTTCAACAAGATGATGGAAGAAGACGCAAAGAAATAAACGCGCACTACCTAATTGTTGCGAAAACGTTTTACCCCCTAAAAACAAGGTACGTTTGTCGCTATCAACAATATATCACAAACGGGTTTGCAAGGAATAGGCCTTGCAAACCCGTTTCTTTTATTGAAAAATACCTACAAATGGCGATGCCCTAATTTGCACATTTTAACCCTTGTGTTTGTTCCATATCCTCGTTCTCTTAGTACTTTTGCAGGGTAAGTTAAGCATATTTTAAGATTGTCAGTACAGCTTAAAATCTTTATTCATATTATATACAGAAGTCGCACTTTCTTTTCAGAATAGAATTCTAGTTTTACATATAATATTTACCCAACAAAACGTTGACGAGTATGGACTTTAAAAAGACTACCTTACACTTATTTATTGGTGCAATGCTTCTTTGTTTGCTGTCGTGCGCAAAGGAAGATGAATTTGAATTGCCCACATTGGTTCTTTCAGAAAACACTGTCACTTTTGACAGAGGAGTGGGTGAAAGAAACATTAGCATAACAACCAACCAGAGTAATTGGGTTGCCTCTTCTCCACAAGAAGGCGAATGGCTGTCGCTTGTTCAAGACGGGAATGTTCTGAAAGTGAAAGTGGCCGAGAATAAGATGGGTGCAGAACGCACAAGCTATGTGCTGGTGAATGCCAATGGCGCTACGGGAAAGGTTGAAGTAAGGCAAAGTGCAGCCGACGTAACGCTCGAAGTTGTGCCAACTGCCATCTATCTACCCCAAATGGGCGGTGAAAAGATTGTTGACGTTACAACAAATTCGTCGGTTTACGAGGTTACGCCCAGCGAAGAAGTTAGCTGGCTAAAGATTTTCAAGCACGATGAGGAAATTAAATTGGTGGCCGAACGCAATGACACTTACCTAAACCGTGAAGTGAAATTGTATGCAAAGAGTGGCGCCGAAACCCGTGAAATCACCGTAACACAATCGGGTATTCAACGTTTTATCCTTCCCATCAACCCGGGAATGCCGCAAGATGCCCATAAGATTATGGAGTACGAAGTTGGTCGTGGTAGCTATTTGCGCGAATATCAAACAGCGATGCCATCCTATGGACTTGAAGAAACCTACACATTCATTACCCCCTCGCCCGTATTTACATTGATACAGTATTGCAGTCCTGATGGTGTCACGCCTTCGCAGATTATCTGTATCGGCGACGGAACTACGGCTGTGGAAGCCGCAAAGGACAAGGCGTTCGAGAAATTCCTTACCGACAACGGCTATGTACGCAGCAATTCGGCATCGAACAAGGAGTACGTGAACGAGAAAGCACTGCTTTCGCTGAAGGTTTACATCTCCGAAAAGCCCGGAAATCAAGGCGTGAACCTGACATTTAAACCCATAGTGAAACAGGTTGGCGAATATAAGACGTTCGACAAGATACCTTTCTATCCCCTCGAACTGTTGCAAAAAGACGAAGTGAAGATAGCCCAAGTGGAGCAATACGAAGCTAACGCAGGGAGCAAAGAGGAAGAACGCAGCTTTAACGAGCATAAGAAGACCGAGGTTTCGCAACTTCAATACACGCTGAAAGGTACGCCTGGCCCATCAGACGCTTACAGCCGTATTCACCTTTTCTACACAACAGACAAGAACGGAAAGACTCCTGATAAGCTTGGAAGCGTGCAGATTGGCGCCCTACTCTTTAAAGACGTGAGTCTTGGACTATGGAAATATGGCAACAAATGGCTGGTAACGAACGAGTTTCAGAAAAAACTTGGAGAGGAAGGGTTCTCGTTCTTACGCTCTTCTGGCAGCACCCACTTCTTTGTTCGCCAACACGACCACCTGCTCATTGCCGTTACACGCGTAGCAGACAACAACGTGCCTGTTCTGGCTTTGCTTTATAACTACGACCCATCCGTATCGGGTGCAGGCAGCAAAGCAGTGAAGGCACAAGAGAAGATGATGCAAAACATGCTGAATGCACAAAATGCGTTGAAGTTTTAATATAAGCGGTTATACCTTACTTAAATTTTATTCGACATGCGTATAATAAACTTATATAAGCTGTTGCAGCTCTCCGCAATGTGCCTAATGGTGGCAATGGCGGTGGGATGTACCAAGAGCAACGACTTCGAACAGCCGCAACTGAGTGTCTCGGATAAGGAAATAAAGTTCGCTAACCAAGTGGGCGAAAAGACCATAACCGTAACCACAAACTGCAAAGAATGGTTTGCCACGACACCTAAGCCGTGGGTGCATCTCACGCAAAACGGAAACGAGATTATCGTAAAGGTAGACGCCAACACGAGTGGCGCCGAAAGAAGCAGCCATATCCTTGTAGATGGCGGTCTGACCGTTGAAAAAATCATGGTAAACCAAAGTGCAGCCGACGTTTCATTAAACATCGCCAATGGCGAACTGGTGTTGCCACAGGCTGGCGGAACTACTACCGTAGACGTAAATATCGAGAGTAGCTTGTATGATTTGCAACAAAGCGAAAAGCCCGAATGGTTGGAAATCGTGAAGAAGAAGCACGCTTTGAAATTTATTTCAAAGCCAAACTATGGTTCAACGGAAAGGACGATAAAGCTCATCATTAGTCATGCTGGGAAGAATAGCGAAGTGGTTGTGAAGCAACCAGGCGTATCGACCTTTATCTTGGCATGCAATCCAGGCACGCCTTTCAGTCTGCATAAGATGATGGACTTTGAATATCGTCGCGGAAGTATATTGAAAGAGTATGGCGCACCCGACCCACAAGGCGGTTTATACGAAGAAAGTTACATCTTCAAGACGTCTTCGCCCTTGTTCAAAGAGGTGTTCTATGTTCACGATACGCAGTATTCTGCACCCACCCGCATCTTCACTCGCTCGCTGGTTAAGGAAGGCGTGGACGCTGTTCGCACACAGGCCTTCCAAGATTTCGTAAAGGCCAACGGCTACGAAAGAGACACGAAAGACCCTAACCACTACGTAAACAAGCAAGAGCTGATAACGATGGATGTCGACATTATGGAGAAAAACAACAGTGTGGTGTTGTTCTTCTACCAAATGCACATACAAGATAAGGACTATGAAACGTTCAAAACGCTTGAGCTTGGCCCGCTCGCACTATTGAACAAGGCAGATAAGAAGGTGGGCGACGTGGAAGATTACGAAGCCGCACAAAACAGCGAGGAGGTAACAAGGCAGGTTTCTAAGAACAGGGAGATTGAGGCCATCGCCTATAAAACCACCGACCCGCTGCTGGTAACACGCACTTACTTCTTCTTCACTCGTGGCGGAGACAACCCCGCCCCACAAGACATGGTGGGAAGTGTTGAACAATACAGTCTAAGTTTTAGCCAACCAAACTTGGGTATATGGCGACACGGCAGAGAATGGTTCGTTACGCGCGAGTTTGATAAGCTTCTTACGTCGAACAACTTTGAGTTCGTAGGCTACAATGGCAAGCATCATGTCTATGCTCGTCGCTCTGATTACCTTACATTAGCTATCTCGGGAGCGAAATTTGCCGATGTAAACAACGGACAGCCTGTGATGCAAATAAGCGTGCTTTATAAGAAGAATGTCTTCGCTGGAAGCAAGCAAGACAGGATGGAAAAGATAGAGAGCATGCTTAAAAAACACAATCCAAGGAAATAATACTGAAAGGAATAGTTATGAAAAGAACTATTATATATATATGTGCGTGTGCAATCTCGGGTTTGATGCTCACTACATCGTGCCAAGAAAACTTGGATTTGGACACGGCCAACTCCAAAACGCGTTCTGTTATCATTGATAAGGACATCTTTGCAGTAAAGGGTCGCATCAACGTAAAGTTGGAAAAGGGAGCCAACGAGGCCATGCCCGCTTCTGCTAAGGGCAATGTAGAGATGCAAAGTGTGCCTTCGGCCATGTCGTCGGCCATGAAATTCTCGGGCGCTTATAAAATGGAGAGGGTCTTTAAGCCCGCAGGAATCTACGAGGAACGCACCATAGCCGAGGGGCTAGACCGATGGTATACCATCTATTTCGACGAAAACAAAGACGTTGGCGAGGTGTTGCAGCAGTTTAATAAGGTAAGCGGAATAGAATATGCAGAACGTGTTCTGCCCATCGCAAACCCCAAATTTACGGCTAAACCCTATACAGGTTCAACCCCACAAACAAGAAATCAACCCACAGCCTCGGCCTTTAACGACCCACTCTTGGGCAAGCAGTGGCATTATTACAATGACGGTTCGGTAAGCCCACGTGCAAAGAAAGGGGCCGACTGTAACCTCAAGCCTGTTTGGGAGAAGTACACCACGGGTAAAAACAATGTTATCGTTGCCATTGTAGACGGTGGTATCGACATTACACACGAAGACTTGGTGGATAATCTCTATATCAACGAGAAGGAAAAGAACGGACAGACTGGTGTAGACGACGACGGCAACGGCTTTGTTGACGATGTTTACGGCTACAACTTTGTGGAAGCAAAAGACGTGGTTGGCGGTACTATCCAACCCGATAACGAAGGTCACGGCACACACGTTGCTGGTACTGTCGCCGCACGAAACAACAACGGAAAGGGTGTTGCAGGCGTAGCAGGCGGAAACGGAACGGCTGGCAGTGGCGTGCGACTGATGAGTTGCCAGATTTTTAGAGGTAAAGACGAGCAAGGAGATGGAGCTGCCGCCATTAAATATGCGGCAGACAACGGTGCTGTTATCTGCCAAAACTCTTGGGGATACTCGTCATCGGCAGGCGTTACGGCAATGCCCAAACTGCTAAAAGAAGCCATCGACTACTTCATTAAGATGGCGGGATGCGACGCTAACGGACAACAACGCGCCAATTCACCGATGAAAGGCGGTGTGGTTATCTTTGCAGCAGGTAACGAAAACAAAGAGTTCTCGGCCTATCCTGCCTGTTATGCGCCTGTGGTTTCAGTTTCTGCCATGGCATGGGACTTCACTAAAGCTAGTTTTAGCAACTATGCCGATTGGGTTACGATTATGGCACCAGGCGGCGACCAAGACACTTTCGGCACAGAAGGCGGTGTTTTAAGTACCGTACCTAAGAGCAAAGTGCCTTCGGGTTATGCATTTTTCCAAGGCACATCAATGGCTTGTCCGCATGTTTCGGGCATTGCTGCGCTCATCGCATCCTACTTTGGCAGGCAAGGTTTCACCAACGACGAGTTGAAATCTCGTTTAATTACGGCATACAGACCTTTCAACATCGACGAGCTAAACCCTGGTTATAAAGGGAAACTTGGCAAGGGATATATTGATGCCGAGGCTGCTTTCGAGTCAGACACAAAGATTGCACCCGAAAAGGTTGGTACGCTCACGCTTACTCCCAACTTTGTAGACATCACAGTAGAATGGAGCGTTGCGAAAGACGAGGATAAAACTGCGGCGTTCTATCGCTTATACATCAGTCCTAACGACCTAACAGCCGAGAGCCTCAAAGGCATGAACTACAAGGAAGTTAATGGTATGGGCCATAGCTTGGGTGAAACGCTTAGACTCACTTTCGATGAGCTGAAAGACAACCAAGCATATAGCGTGGCTGTGGTGGCTGTTGACCGTTGGGGGAACATTTCAGCACCTACCATTCAGAAATGTACAACCAAACTCAACCATGCTCCAGAAGTGACAGACTTCCCCGAAGGAGTTATCGAACTGAACAACAACGAGAGGAAAACGTTCAGTTTCAAAGTGGCCGACCCCGACGGACATAAATGGGAGATAAAGGCTACTGGCGAAATCAAAGGCGTATCGTACAAATTAAACCAAGCCACCGTAACCGTTAACCTCGTTCCCGTGTTGCAAGCAGGTAGCTATACCTGCACGTTTGTTCTCACAGACGACCTTGGGGCGAAGTCGGAAAAGAGCTTTACGTTCAAAATCGTCAAGTACATGCCTCCTAAGTTGGAGAAAACATTCGACAACTACATCATTGGCTTAGACGAAGGACCCATGAATATCTCCCTAAAAGGCCATTATTCAAATAGTGGCAGCAGTGAGCTTTCTTACAAAGCCAATGTTTCAAACAGCGGCATTGCTTCGGTTCAAGTCAACAACGACCAACTTCAAATTAAACCCTTGGCTAGAGGCATCACACGTGTTAACGTGCTTGCATCAGATGGCCGCCAAACTTCTTCCGATGGTTCGTTCCAAATTCGCGTCGTTGAAAGAAAGTCGGCACCCGTCTATGCCGTCTATCCAATCCCTGCAAAGAAAGACATTAACGCCCTGCTGAACCCCGAAGTTACACAAGCAGAGTTCGTTATCAGTTCTACCGTAGGCGAACAAGTGATGGAGGCTACCGTAACTCCCGACAAGAACAACGTTGCCAAATTAGACCTTTCTAAGCTGCATCCTGGCACTTACAAGCTTACCGTGCACACCAGCAAAGGCAATCATACGCAAATGTTTATTAAACGATAACCCCAACGAATATGAATTCAAAACACATCATCATAGCCTGCGTAGCACTTCTTGGTACTACGCAAGCTCACGCCCAAGGACAAGACCTTTCGGTGTTAGCAGCAAACCCCGATGCCCGAACAGCTGCTATGGGTAACGCCGCAGTAGCAGCCGACGGGATGTACCTATACAACAACCCTTCTGCATTTCTCTGCGCAAACAAGAAGTTCTCGGCAGATGCTTCTGCCTCCATTTACGAGAAGACCGAAGGCTACGAAGGAACATTCGGACTATACACCGCCACTGTGGGCTACAAGTTCGCCAATCGTCATGCCGCATTTGCTGGTTTTCGTTACGCTGGCGGCTTAAAACTAAAAGGCTACGACATGCTTGGCGAACCCACCAAAGACTACCAGCCTTACAATTGGACCATCGACTTGGGTTACGCTTACATGATTGGGAACGGCTTTTCAGCCTATGCCGTAGGCAATGTTATTTTCAGTCACCTCTCTAAAAACGCCGTTGGCGGTGCCTTTACCATAGGTGCATCCTATCAGAAAAGCACCACCACAGCAGGGAATAAGTCTGCAAACCTTATGTTAGACGCCAAAGTTGGCGCGATAGGTCCGCAACTCGACTACGGCAACGGCAACAAAACCACCATGCCTACGTATGTTGCCGTGGGCGGAGCACTGACGGTTGACGTGGCAGACAAGCACCAAGTTGGGGGCGCTTGGTCTACTCGTTATTTCTTTCAGCCATCAGAATATAAGGTGCTTATGCTGGGTGCTGGACTTGAATACACCTATAATAAAATGGTATCGCTACGTGCTGGCTACAAATATGGCGACCGCAACCTCAGCCACTTCACTATGGGCGCAGGCTTTAAGTATGGCGGGCTGTGCCTTAATGGAGCCTACATGCTGAAAACAGCCAATGCAGGGAGCAGCTATTGCACCATTGGCCTAGGCTACGACTTTTGAAAAATCGAATAAACGAACAATGGTATCTAATCTAAAATATTAAATGATGAAAAAAACTTTATACTCAATCTGCGCATTAGCATTTGGCTTAACGGCCTCGGCACAGATAATGAACACGCCGAAGGGAAAGTTAATCGACAACATGTATCGCAGCAGCGACTCGTGGGTAAAGCGAGGATGGACAGGCACAGAACCAGGTAGATACGAAGGCTTGGTT
This sequence comes from Hoylesella loescheii DSM 19665 = JCM 12249 = ATCC 15930, assembly GCF_000378085.1. Lineage (GTDB taxonomy): Bacteria > Bacteroidota > Bacteroidia > Bacteroidales > Bacteroidaceae > Prevotella > Prevotella loescheii. The sequence goes on along the minus strand of NZ_KB899212.1, from coordinate 96,265 downwards.
TCTAAAATCGTAGTAGGCGACGACAATTGCCTGTACGTTTACAACCCCCTATCGGGTCTCGACAGCAAGTCGTGGCTGAAATTAGATAAGGTTAGCGAAGGAAAATACAAGGCTGCCTTACCCCAGGTAATCCACAAAGACAACAACGGCGACGACGATGACAGCGACTCTGGCAGCTCCGAACGCATCTTTAAGCTCAACCGCATGTCTATCAAAGACAATAACGAATACGAAGTTGTTGCTGCAGAAAAGAACTTTATGGAGTTTTCGTGGGACGGTCAAACGCTTAAGATGCTAGGCACAGGCTCTAAAAACGAGATATTGGGCGCTGTATACAACAACAAAACATGGGATAGCCAATATGGCGACTGGGATATAACCATCCAAACATTCAAAGAAAAGCCCGTCACCCCACCTTCTTCTGCCCAAAAGAAGCAATACACGCTCACCAGCAAGACAGAAACTTCACCGCGCATTGTAGAAGCAGCCTTCGACAATAACGACATCTATCTCAAAGGTTTATTCAAAAGTGCAAAGCTGGCCAACGTTTGGGTGAAGCTAACAACTGATGGAAACAAGGCTGTTATGCCAACAAACCAGTACCTAGGAACAACGGTTAAGACCGATTTCAAAAGCTATTCTAACGATATGGCCGAATATCACACCTACGCTGCAGCCTTCAACAACGAGACAACCATTGCCGACAAGCTCGAGTTCAGCATCAATCCGACAACAGGTGTGCTCTCCAACAACAACATGCTCAAAGTTGTGTTAGGCAAAAGCAGCTCGACAAACATACCCAAAGAGGACTTCGGCACGCTTGAGAGCTTAGTGTTAACGCCATACCTTCAGAAGGCTGGCAATCCAGAAAAGCCAACGTTGCACTACTGTTCGGCTAGCGAAAGCTACGATTATTCACTAACCACCATCACCTTAGCTTTCTATGTGAAGAGTGTTGATGTAGATGGCAACTACCTCGACCCCAACAAGATGTACTACAACGTTTACGTCAACGATAGCAAAGAGCCATTCAAGTTCACGAGAACCAAGTTCCCTTACATTGAAAAGGACATGACCAACATCCCCTTCAACTATCAAGATAAGAAGAACGATGACATCAAAATAGCAGGAGACCAACGCATACTGCACTTCTACGACGCGTCTATCAAGAAGCTTTCAATAGTGATGGTGTACGAGGCAGACGGCAAGCAGTATTCAAGCGAACCAATGACCACCCAAGTAGTAACCACTGGTATCGACAATGCCACCATTAACAACACCACCACCGAGCAGTATTACTCTGTTGATGGATGCCGTCGCCAGCAACCACAAAAGGGTCTGAACATCGTGAAGTCTTCTAACGGAACCACTAAAAAGGTGCTTGTAAAGTAACCATCCAAGGCTACAATATGGCATTAGCCATACATTCACAAGCCTCATAACTCATCCGTTTATTACTGTTTGGTTGCATTCTGCCAAACAGTAATAAACAGATGAGTTTTTCAAGTCTCATATTTACGCCTACTTTGCATAAAACATTTGCTTAGAGCTAGCGCAATAAAATCGAACATTATCTTTACTATGTTGAAGCCTATTATTTGCCGCTATACAGCATGGAGATACTCTACAAGTTTCATTTTCACCACTTCTATATCATGTTTCCTATTCCTCTTTAAACGTTTCGTTGTACCAAAATCGCTATAATGCAGAATCATAATCTTTATACCATGCTTTGGCAACTCCACTCTACGTCTCTCATCATACAAACATCTTTGCTCTCTCCTAGACACACCACTTACCGTTATCTTATTATCGAAGAATGGCGTCGACTCCATATGTTGACTTTCATAATACTCTATCACAAGATTCAAATCCTCATAATAGGCATCAACAGGCAGTTTCTTCCCAGTGTCGCCCAACAAAAAATCAAAACAATGCTGTTTCGACGCTTCCCTTTTTAGCACTTCATTGCAGAGTCCTATTACATAATGTTCGTCTGAATTAGCCCTACTTGAACTCTTCTTCCTCACAGATACACCATTAGAAACATCAACCGAGCAGTTAGGTAACAATGTATTCGCATCCACATCTGCGTTTGCATCAGCAAAAGTCCAATAGATATTTTTCTTTTTTAATTCTCCACGAGCGTAGGGTATGGCATGTAGACAGCCTTCGTTATAAAGTTTTCTAAGGATGCTTCTAATAGGCAGCCCATGTCTATGGTCTTTGTTAAAGACACCTTTATCAATAAACAACCCCATAAGTTCCAATGCTGGCACTAGTCTAGGATTGGTCTTATCAGCAAAGTAATCTCTCAACACGTTGTTAATTGCTTTTATAAGTTCTTGCTTCTCCATCTACATAATGTTGTTTGGTAAGTTTGCAAATGTACAATCTGGTTTTGATAGAATCAATAGTTCCATAGGTAATATGCAAATAATCAGTAACAATACACATTTGAGCACGCTCTCTTCATATAGGCCAATCCATCCTTATCCTCTATTAAAAGGAAACTATCGCAAGGCCTTTTTCACGGCCTTTTGTATGCGTCGGCCGCCACTTTCACCGATGCCGAGAAGCCATTGCCATTCCATTTCAAGTAATAGAAACGCTTAGTGTCGTTTCTAATGCTGCGCACACCCACGTTCTTACCCTTTCGGGGCAGTTCGCATAATGTGCCTTCGAGCTGCGTTAACCGCTTATGAACAGTGAGATCGGGCGTAAGTGTTCGAGTTGTAGGGTCGTAATCGTAGGCCATACACACCTGAGAAGAGCATGAACTATTCTCGTAAGTAAGGGTAACGATCAGCAACTTATGTCCATTATCGCGTTTCCAAAGGGCGGCATCTAGTTTTTGCTCGCTTTCGCACTCCACATAAAACCAGCCATTAACGGTATTGTACACCACGACACCATAGTTGGCGTCGGAAACAGCATAGGTGTTGCTTTTAGAGTTAACGGGCAATTGGGGATGTTCGAAATTGAAACGCTCGTAGCGTCCTTGTTTCTTAGAAAACCTCACAGCCAGTTTTTGAGGACTACCTTCTAAGCCTGGCCAGGCCTTGCAAACAGCAATGGCGAGGTCCTTAACATTATCCGTCTTGGTCGAAGCGGGCAATTCTATGCCCATTCCTTTCCATCCTTCAATCAAATCACTGCCCCACAGCGCCTCATCCGTACATTCATCCTCTTCTCCCTCACCGCATTCGCAATCTCCTTCACCTTCATTGGGCTCACCGTCTTCGCTACTGGCCACCTCCTTCTCTTGTTCACGCGAGGCTTTGAGGTCTTGTCTACCCTCCGGACCCACATCTCGTGGACTCAGTTCGTTATTGTCGCGACTATACGAAGTTGTTCCATACTGGTAGATATCAATGTTTCCCAAGTCGCCAGAATGGTGTATCTCACAGTCGCGCAACGATAAGTTGGTCTTATCAACATAGAAAAGCGGCCCTTGGTTTTGTGCAAAGCGGCATCGGGTGAATGCCGTATTGGTGGCATTGGTAAGCGTAATGAGCGTATACTCACAGCAACGGTAGAAGTCGCTATCAGCAAAGAGGGCGTTGAAACAGTTTCTCAGGGTCATGATGCTATAGCTGCAATCGCGTATAATGCTCTTGGTGAATTTCATTTCGCGTGTATTGGTGGCGGTGATACCCTCCGTTCCACAGCCGTACAGGTCGCAACGGTCAATCTGCACACCATCACATCCATCAAACTCCAATACTCCACCCGAGCAATAACCTTCGTCAGTATGTCCCATGGTGAGGTTTCGAAGGGTGATGTTATGCGCGTTTCTAAAACTAATCACATAAGAATAGCGCGGCCGAACAATGAGTGCAGCCCCCTTAGCGCCTTGTAACACGAGGTTCTTACATTGGTCGAGCACCAATTGATAGCCGTCGAACACACTTTCTCTATTCACTTGCTTGCTGGGTTCTGCCCCTGCAGGCAAGTCGCTCATGTTGGCTTTCTGTGCGTGATCGTCAAATTCCATCACGTCAGAGAGGTTGATAACGCCGCTAACGGTTATAATTCGGTCGGAACCTAAGGCCTTAATAAAGTCGTGCGCTGTACTTACTTTGTATTCTTTCGCTGCTAAAACGCCTGTAAACAAGAGTAGCAATGCGAGTAACGATAGTCTTTTCATATTCGAGTTTATAAGTTTGTTCATTGACAAGTTAACGAGTTGACAACTTTACCAGGCTTGCCCTTGTTATCCTTATTTACTTAGGTCAAGCTTCACTAGGTTCCGTTTGTGTACCCTATTTCCTAAGCCTATTCATTATTATAGGCTCTCTAGTTCCCGTTGTTTACTTTCTGTCGTTTACTGTGGCAAACTCATCTCTTTGGCTAATCCGTTAGATCTTTCACCACATCAAGAATACTCACAGCAACCGCTGTGCCATTTTTCTCTACCCAAACCCTGCCTACGCGCTTATCAACCTTTGTTATTCTACAATCTGCTTCAAACGTATAGCCAAGCTTGGCAAACACATGTTCGCCCACATCGTAATTCATTTTGATGGGTATCAGTCGACATCTCGACTTCTCGGCAACCATTATTCGGCTCTCGGCATCCAACAACAACAGCTTGTTTGCATGCACGTTCAAGATGATGGCAGCCTTCCACTGACCGTTATTTTCAATCGCCACAGAAGCGCCCGATGTCCATTCGCCATTCTTCAGCACCTTAAACGAATTGGCGTGCAGCTCTTCGTTGGCATGACAGTTGGCAAATCCCCTGCCATCCGATTTATAGTCAAGATCCAGATAACACACTTTGGGCTTTTGCAGCTTGGTGTCGTCAACGACAATGGCACGTTGCAAGCCCTCGCCCGACTGCCACCAGGTGAGCACCACATCGCCATTTTGCGCCGTTTCTCCCTTTGGCAAGGGCACCGTTAACGCCTGCGGAACAACCACCTGTTCGCCCATACTGGCGATGGTAATCGTATTTCGCCCAACCTTTTCAACGGTAAAATTATACACAGGCAGTAAGGTCGTGGCGAGATTGTCGCCCCGCTGTATCGCACTGCCATAAAATGTAGCGGGCGACAGCACCGTTTGCCCTTCTTCCACATCATTCAACGCAAAGTCTTTGGGAAAATTCCATGGGAACGAATCCACCCGATTTACGGCATACGCACCTGCATCAAGGGTCGTATTGTCGGGTCGTTCCATGCCATGCGCCTTACCGCTGCCATCGCAAGAAGTAAGCGTCGCACCAACAATGGCAATCAAAGCCATACCAACAAACATTATTCTCATAACATCGATATATTAGGGTTATAGCGCGCCCTTTAAACATCACGTCACCGTTCAGCCTCCAATCTGCGGTTCCTTTCTCTGCTCACATGTAAACGAGTTAACAAGCCAACAAGACCGTTTACGGTCTCGGCATCAACATTCGCTTATCAAACATGTTCTTTTCTCGTTCTCTGGAAAGTACGTTTTCTAGCCACAGCGCAGCTCAAGCATCCTTGGATGCTGCCCATTTGGCTTATCAAAAACATCTAACTTTTCATTGAATTCTTGTTTTTACGTGGTATCATCCGCTTGCCCTTTACAGTAACTGACAAGTTAACGAACTAGCTAAGTGGCACATTGAGCAACAAAACGAGTATCGCCCAACGGCCTAAACGAAAGCACAAACCCATTGAAGGCAATTTGTAGAGCCCGCCTAAATATGTTACAAAAATAGCATATAATTTCCAATACGTCAAATTAATATTGATGCTTTTATGAAACTTTACAAGTCTGTATCGAATGTTTACATGCCGAAGGGCCAATATTTTGAGGTTCGCCAGCCAAGTCACGACTTACGACACATCCATGTTTACAAACCAACAAATAAGCCATTAAATGCCACTTTCTTAACCCCCATAACGAGCTTTTTCGTTAAACGCTGAGTTATATGTAAGCTGGAACCCTGTTCTAGCTAAGCCGGAATTGCGTTCCATGTCATCTGGAATCCTGTTCCATATAACATGGAACACGATTCCCTCATAGTTGAAACAAAACGAGAGTTGAAAAAGCATTGTGCAAAGACCCATTAAGCGTTCTGCATTAATCCGTTAGCCACTCTTCCATCCCTTTTCTTTTCTACCAGAGACACAGAAGCTTTTTGGCAGAAGGTCATAAAAAACACCAAGCCAAACCATCTTTTCAACCTTTCACCTCCTCATCTTTTCACCTTTTCACTCTTTCACCTTTTCACCCTTCTTCATATTTTCACCCTTTCACTTTTTCACCTTTTCACCCTTCTTAGAATCCATACCGCAGCTTCACCCACACTTCCGAATTGCGCGAATACATGGCAAACACGCCCGCATTGGCATGAAAATAGTCGTAGCCAGCGGTAAAACTAATCTGGTCGTTAAGGTCGTACTTACACGAAAAGCGATTGAACACGCCTCCATGCGTCACATCTACGTAGGCAAAGGAAGAAAGGGCAAGCGTATTGCGAAACAGTTCTTTCGAAACTCTCACCGTTGCAACGCCCGTGTTACGCAAAACCGAAAGCCCCGCAAGACTACCACCTACATGCTTATGGGCGTATTGTGCACTCAGCGTCCAGTCGTTACCAGCGTACCAATCTAAGCCCAACAACCCGTTCAACACATTGCGCCCTTGCACCTCATAACCAAATTCCGCATGCTGCGCTTCGTTCAAATTAGCTGCCAATTCACCACGAAACACGAACCTCCCAACAGGAAGCGACACATCGGCTCCAAACATCGTGAGGCGACGATAGTGCCCAACAACAGTCATAGAAGTGCCCGATGGGTCTATAGCATAACTGAAAGCGGGCATCTTATTCCATGTATGTAAGCCGCAAAAAGAGAAGTCTATGCCACTGAGGTTTACCGAAAGCCGACCGCCAAACTCCACATTTCTCAGTCGCGTTTGTGGCTTTCGGCTATCTAAGTCGAACGTGTAAGGCATGGGTGCATCGATGCGTGCAGCCCACGGGTTACGCTCATCGGTGGGCAGAATGAAGAAATCGCTCACGGGGATGCAAACCAGTTCTACATTAAATGCCTGCCTAACGAGCCTCAACCGAAAGGCATTGACGGGCGTTCGAATGTCATCGTAGTCTTGTGCGAGGAACTCCGTATAGTCCATAGGCGATATTTGGTCGGTAAGTCGCAATGCGTCTGCCACCCCCCAGATTATTATCTGCCGCCCAGCACGTAGGTCAACATCGCCTTTTGCATACGAAAGGTAGGCCTCGCGCAGCGTAATGCCCGTTTGTTCTTTCAGCAAAGCGTTGTAGATGGCATTCATCGAGACGAACAACCTTGCACCACCTTTCTCCAACGTAAGTTCTCCACGCGCCCTTGTTCGCGAGGCCATCCAGTCGCCTTTACCTTCGGTTCGGGCTGCATGGTAGGTATCGAGAAAGCCCTTTACCTGCACTTGCAGCTCATCAGAGGGCGTTTCGACCGTTTGCAACGTGTCTGCCACGGTGTCTTCGTCCTGCGCTCCCGCCTGCGCCGATACCATCAGCGCAAGCAGAAGCATAAGTATAAGCCTTGCCGTTTTCATATTCCCTTCTCTAATCGTGCAACAGTAAACAATGCGGCATCTATCTTAAGGTCGAACTTATGTCCGCTCATTTGGAGGATGGTTTTATGTCCTGTCTGCACATTGGTCATCTCCATGTGTCCCATCACCCAGAAACCTTGTACCTTCGAGATGTTGCTCACCGTAAGACTGCGGTGTAATTTGTCGAGCTTATCATAGTATTCGGCCTTTACTGCCATGGCACAGTCTTGCCTTATCCACGTTATACGCTTAGAATATATCTCGTGTTTGTCGTTAGGAACGGACTGAACCACCCAGCATTTCTGCCCTCCAACCATTTCTTCGCGTAGCAAGGTGTGGGTTTCTTCATCCACATTGCGACTACTCATGTCATCGTATGTAAAGTCGCTACCCATGAAATAGTCGGTTTTCGACGATTTTCCGCTGATACGCCGCGTCTTCTTCATGGCGGGCAGATATAGCCAACGGTCGTCTTCGCGTTTGGCATCGTCGTAGTCCCAAGTAAGAAATCCCGTACCTTTCACGTCTCCAGGATAGGTGAAAAACATCACCCGCTTGCTGTCTTTGCCCACATCCATGGCCCACGAAACAAGCTTACGTTCGCGGCGATTGCCGTTTTTCTGTATCAGAGTCATCGTTAGGGTGGCGTAACGGGTGTCGCCGTCGGGCCGATTTTTCGCTTTCAGCATGACGTCGCGCCCTGTTAAGCCAGCTGCCGATAAAGAAACGGCAGAACACATCAAAAGGATTGCGCTTAAAAATATTGTTTTCATTGCTATGATATTTATTTGATTAATAATAAGTTGCCATGTTTCAGCCGTTGCCCTTGCCTGTTTGGCCCTTGCCGAAGATGTGCAAATACTTAAACAAGATGGGCGTAATGAAGAGGTCGGCCAACAAGGCAGACACCATTCCGGCAATAGCCAGTATGCCCCAGTTGCGCACTTGGATGGCACTAGAAACCGTAAAGCCGGCGAAAGTTACCGAAATGATCGCCGTAGACATAACGATGGCGAGACCTTCTGTGCGGAAGGTGTGCTTGATGGCCATGTTATAGTCGCCATAACGATTGTAGGCCAGATGCCCATGATTGATGAAATGAATGGTATCGTCTACGGCAATACCCAACACCATGGGGATAAGCGATGCCGTCATCATGTCTAACGGATAATCTAACCATCCCATCATGCCACCCACGATGATAGCTGGGGCAATGTTAGGTATCATGCCGATGAGCCCTACTTTCCAGTTGCCGAAGATAAAAACAAGGATAACGCCAATGACAAGCACAGAAAGCAACATCGACCACATTTGCCCACGCTCCACGTATTGCTGCATAGCGGTGAACTGGGGAATGTTTCCCACAGCCGACACATGGGCATTGGGGAACAGCTTTTGTGCCTCTTGCTCTATCAGTTGCATTTCTTTCTCGGCCTCGTTCGAGTTATACGAGTTGAGTTCTATCTGCAAACGCAGCCGCTTATAGTCGTAATCCATCCAATATTCGGCCTCGGTTCCGCCTGCGTTCTCGTAAAGCAACAACAGCTGAGCCACCATATTGGGGTCGTGGGGTATGGTATAGGCCGAGTCTTTATTGGCATTGAGCGTGCAATTCATATCCTTTATGATGTCGAGAATGGAGTTGTGGCGCTTGGTTAGCTTGTAGGTTTGGGCAATGCGACTTAGTTTGTCTAGTTTTTCTAGGTTGCTTGGCAGTTTGGCATCGCCTGCTTTGGGTAGCACAATCATCACGTCGTACGAGTACATACTACCCAATTCGGTTTGGCAGAGGTCGAGAAAACGAGCCACGTAAGGCACTTTTCGGCCCATGGTACGTTCGACATCGAAGGCGGGTTCGATGCTGAACAGACCGACAGCACAAAACGCGGTGAACACCACTGACACGATAACGACTGAACGATGGCGACGAATGACGAAGTTGCCAAGCCGTTCGAAGAGTGTTCCAGCCCGTCCTTCGATGCTATGATTCATGTGGGGGTGTGGCTTTCGGTTGCGTCCAAACGACAATAACACAGGCGTAATGAAGAGACAAGTGCCCAAAACGCCCAGCAAACAAAGTGAGGTGTTAAGTCCAATGGCCTGCATCGGCACGATTTTCATAGACAAGAAGGTTGCCATTGCTGCAATGGTGGTAAGTCCGGAGAGCAATACGCCCCACCCAGTTGAACCCACAGCCTCGACGACAGACGTGCGTCGACGTCCCGTTTGCACAAATCGGGTTTTGAAGAAGTTGTAAAGGTGGATGTTATAGGCTATCGAACAAGCGAATGCCAGTATAACGGCAATCATCACGGTGGGCTGATCTACGTAGATGCCCGTCCAGCCAATGACACCATAACCCAGCAATATGCCTATCATCGAGGTAAGCAACGGCGCAACCACACCACGGAACGAGCGCGTTACAAAAAGCATAACCAAGATGGAAGCAACGAAGGCGAAAAGCATCAAACGGCCCATTTCGCCCTGCAAGAAGGTGACTTTTTCGTGGGCAAGATAGGGCATACCCGAGGCGTTGGGCGACAATTCTTGGTACTTGGGCTTGCTAATGATGTGCGCCAGTTCTTTTCCCGTAAGTATGTCAGGCGATGTACGACTCGTCTTTTTCCACTCCTGCTCGGGCGGAAACGTTCGTAGCTTCACCACTATCCATGTCATCGTACCGTCTTTCGATACCAACTTGCGGGCTAGATATGGTTTACTGAAGGCTTTTTTTCTAATAGCCGCCAACGAAGCGGCATCGGTGGGTATCTCGTCGGGCACTATTTGTTCGATGGTCATTCCCTCATCGGTACCCACTGTAAACTCTAAATCGGTGAGCGAGGTAATCTTTTCGGCATACGAAAGGCTGTCGAGCAATTCGTTACTTAGTTCGCGGATGAGCGAAAGGCTACGATGCGAGAAGATGTCTTTGCTCTTAACCAGCACGGCCGCATAATAGTCGTTGCCAAAGATAGACTTAAACTCGTTCGTCTTAACCAGCACGGGGTCGTCTTCGAGGAAGTAATCGTCGAACGATGTCTTCATCACGATGCGCTTGGTGCCTACAACCGAGAGGGCCATTAACATGGCAAAGGCGGCCAACACCAGCCATCTATGCCTGAGTATCCATACAGAGGTGCGTTTGAAACCCCTATTTACACGTTCTATTTTCATTGTATTTGAGTTTATTAGTTGTTTAATTTATGGGGTTATGAGTATTTGAGTAGGTGAGTTCTTTAATTTATAAGTTGGTAAATTCATCTGCTTATAAGCTGTTGGGTTTAAGTGTTTATGAGCCATTGATCTAATAAGGGCATAAACTTAAAGCCTCAATAACTCATAAACTTATGAACTCAAAAACTCAAAAGCTCACCAACTCATAAACTCAAAGGACTATGCCTTCATCAGTTTTCGCCAACCTGCGACCGAGAATTCGAAGTATTCGGCAAAGAATTTGGTGATTTCTGCTTCCGTAAGTTCTTCGTGTTGCACAATCTCAAAGAGAACGGCCGTCCACATCGAGCAGACGATATACATCAGAAACGGCGATATATCGACATGCAATTGGGGGTATTTCTGCTTCAACATTTGCAGGTATTCCATACCCAATTGCGTTTGTTGCTTGGTCAAGCGGTCACGATAGCCCTCCAGCGACGTACCTTCGGCGTTGAAAAACAGTAGCTTCAGTTCGGCCCTAAACTTTCCTATCAACTCCAAAAGCCTATTCATCATCTGCTTTTGCATCTGCTCTACCAAAGAAAAATCTATCACCAAGTGTTCGCTGCTGTTGTGATACTGCATGTATTCGTCTAATGCCTTAAGCAACGGAGCTAGCACCGCGCACAATATTTTATCCTTGCTCTCGAAATATTTATAGATATTTCCCAGTGCCACCCCCGATCGTTTGGCAATGGTTCGCATAGAAGTTTTCTTCACGCCATTGCGAACAAACTCATCATGAGCTACGGAAATAATCCGACACCGAACATCATCTTTCTTCACTTGCATATCGTTCTATATATTATAAGGTGGGTTAAAAGAGAACAATGTTTGACCGCGTTCACAAAAAAAGCGCACTGTCTGATTTCCCAGACAGTGCGCTTTACAATAAAGGCAATCTGCTTGTAGCCCTATATGTCTTTTCATGTCAACCATGTTCTTATTCTTCTCGCAAGCAAAATTACTTGTTTTCGCGAAACTTCACAATACCTATTGTTGGGTATTTTCAGGTTTATGCATGTTTTATAGTCAGAAAAGAACTGGTTTTAGAATATCATCTGCCAACAAGCTTTGCCATCAATGAATCAGTACTAATACGTGAATTTGGGACAAGACACGATGCTTTTTGAGCAAGATTAGATAAAAACGAATGGCTATATCACCAACCACCGCGTAGTACTAATCCATTTGTACTGCGACTACAAACCAACTGTAGTCACACTACAAACCATTGGTAGACACACTACAAACCATTTGTAGACCCACTACCAAAGGCTTGTAGCCAAACATGATGCCGTATTGTGGGTTTTCGTTGCTTAGAAGCGATAAATTCTAAAACCATGTTTCTCTATCAAACGGCCATCAAACAGCAGCTTTTTGCGGTGGAAATTACAGGCCGACCAGCCTCATCGCGTGAGCGCTACGCCCACACTCAACACGCTCACCTTTATGTTGGGGATACCCGAAAGGCAGCCCATACAGGCGCAAAGGGTGGCTCCTGTGGTAACGACATCATCCACGAAAAGCACGTGGCAGCCTGCGTTGGGAAGTCGCCCAACCAATTTAAAGGCGTGGTTAACATTGTCGGCGCGCTCCCATCGGTCTTTATGGGTTTGCGTTTCGGTATTTACGATGCGGCGAATAAGCTTCCGTTTCACTTTCAAACCTGTGATTTGGGCGATGCCTTGCGCCAACATTTCGCTCTGATTATAACCTCTTTGCCGCACCCTTTGTCGTGCTAGCGGCACAGGAACAATGAAATCGATGCCCTCAAAGAAACCTGTTGGCAGCAGTTCTTTGCCCATCAGCTGTCCTAATTCTATGCCCAAATCGGGACGATTGCCGTATTTCAGCTTGTAAAGCAAGGCACTAGCAGGCGCGGCAGCCTGATAATGCAGCAGGGCGGCACATCGCTCAATGGGCACGCGACCCCAAAACAGCTGCGCCATCTCGTTGTCGTAGGGGCTGATGGCGTAGTTGGTTCGGGGCAGATAAAGGTTGCAAAGGGCGCAAACGATGTCTTCATGGGGCTCGAGTCGCGTGCCACAGACGGCGCACGAACGGGGTGCAAGCAAGCTTACGATGCGTGCCCAAAGACTAATCTTCGGTGAACTCGTCGACATCGGTTAAGCATTTGCGGATGGTTTCCATATCGAAGCCACGACTCAGGGCAAACTTTATCAGCTTCATATTCAGTTCGTAGTCGGTGGCAGCTTTCAAAGTGCGGCGCTTACTTTCGAGCAACGGGCGCAAAACGGCCGTAAAATCTTCCGCAGCCACTTCATCTAATATGGGTTTATATATGTCGCTCGAAATGCGTTTAACCATCAATGCCTGCTCCACCTTTCGTCGTCCCCAGCGATTATAAGTAATCTTGTCGCGCACGAACATACGACAAAATCGCTCGTCGTCTACATACTTGTTCGCTACAAGATAGTCTACGATGCGCTGTTGTGCGTCTTCGGCAATGCCCCAACGCCACATTTTCTCGCGCATCTCTCCTGTGCAATGCTCTGCTCGGGCGCAAAGTGCGGCCAAACGGGTGCGTGCTTGTTCTTCGGTTATTTGCTTTTGTCTGTCTTCCATCGTTGGATATTTAGTTCATAAGTTAACGGGTTGACGAGTTAACAAGGGCGTTGTATGTTGACAGGTTCACCTGTTGACGAGTTAACGAGTTGATAAGTTAATAGGTGCAGCCATTTTTTCATCTTTCACCTCTTCACCTTTTCGCCTTTATACAAGTAGACCAGTTGACGAGTTAACAAGTTAACGAGAACATTGCCATTGTGCAAACAAGCATTTGGCTTAACTTCTTAACACCTTAACTTCTTAACTTCCCAACTCACTCCTCCCCCTCCTTACTACTTCTACTACTTTACTACTTCACTCCCTTTGGCCTTGTCGCCGACATCATTCGCTGCTTTCCGAAGGCGTCGTTACGTGTTTCAATCGCCTGCCAACCCATGTCGATCAACATTCTTTGCATGGCATCGTGGCATAAGGGGTTTATCTCGAAAAACAGTTTTCCACCACTTTTCAGGGCATGCAAGGCATATCGGGCGATGCTTTCGTAAAACAACAGCGGCTCTTCGTTGGGCACGAAGAGGGCCGAGTGGGGTTCGTTCTGCAACACGTTGGACTCCATCTGCAGTGCCTCGCACTGCATAATGTAGGGCGGGTTGCTAACAATCACATCCCACAAGTTGGTGTCGGGAGGCATGCAAAGCGCGTCTTGCAGGGCGAATTGCACCTCAGCGTCCAGCTTTTGGGCGTTTCGTGTGGCGATGTCGAGGGCCTTTTGCGATATGTCTATGGCCGAAACGCGCCATGTGGGCAAGTCGAGGGCCAGCGTTGTGGCAATACATCCGCTGCCTGTGCCAATGTCTAACAACGTGGGCGGTGTGCCAGTGGTGGCCCTATCCTTGCAAACCTGCACAATCCAAGCACACAATTCCTCGGTTTCTGGTCGTGGGATGAGCACCCCCTGCCCCACTTCGAACGTGCGCCCAGCAAACTCAGCGCAGCCCAACACATACTGCACGGGCACGCCTTGCACCAGTTTATCCATCATTTTGTGGAGTAGGCGGGCATCGTCTTGCGATAATTGTGTAACTTTGTCTGCGTAAACATCGGCCAACGACAGTCCGAAGCCGACGTCAAGCACCATCCTTACAATGGCCTTGGCCTCGCCTTCATCGTAAAGGGGCAACAAACGGCGCCACAATTCGGGGTAAGTCATGGCTGCAAAAATAAGAAAAAAAATGGATAAAAGCAATGTGAACGACACGGAAAAATGGTTGCCGCAAATCCAAAAGGACTTATCTGACCCTGCCAATACTGGACAGGCCACGGCACAAACGTGCGCGAACGTCGAGCAAACAACCGACGAACGCTACATGCGCCGATGCTTACAACTGGCCCGATGCGGACTGTTGGGGGCTAAACCCAACCCCATGGTGGGGGCGGTGATTGTTTATCGCGACCGCATTATCGGCGAAGGCTACCATGTGCATTGCGGTGCAGAACATGCGGAGGTAAATGCTTTTGCCGCAGTTAGACCCGAAGACGAGGCCCTTTTACCCCATGCTACGCTCTATGTTAGCCTCGAACCGTGCTCGCACTACGGCAAAACACCACCCTGTGCCGACCTTATCATCCACAAGGGAGTGGCGCGCGTGGTGGTGGGATGCATCGATCCCTTCGCCAAAGTGCAAGGGCGAGGCATCGAAAAGCTACGTAGGGCGGGCATCGAGGTGGTTGTGGGGGTGCTTGAAAAAGAATGCTTGGCACTGAATCGCCATTTTATCGTGTTCCAACGCGAACAACGTCCGTATGTGATCATGAAGTGGGCGCAAACGGCCAACGGCTTCATCGACGACCATTACCGCGCCTTGGCCATCTCTACGCCCTTCACCCAGATGCTGTCGCATAAGCTCAGGGCAGAGTGCGACGCCATTTTGGTGGGCAAAACCACCGACGAACGCGAACATCCTGCACTGAACACGCGCCATTGGTGGGGCAAAAGCCCGCGCCGACTGGTGTTGCATCGCCAACAAGCCATTGCCCAATTGCTTGCCCAACTGTATCAAGACAATGTGCAAACACTCATCGTTGAGGGCGGTGCTACGGTGCATCAGGCTTTCATCAACGCCAACTGCTGTGACGAGATACATCGCGAAACGGCCCCATTCACCGTTTTCGATGGCACTAAGGCTATCGGCATTCCACCTAAATTTCGACTGATTAAGCAGGAGATATTTGATGGGAATGTGATGGAAGAGTTTATTAGCAAGTTTATTGTTTAATGAATTAATAAGTATTTAGATCGCAGTATGGACTTGCCCCCTTAATAATCTTAACGCCTTAACACCCTTTTTAGTCATCTTCATATACCCCAAAAACCACTTTAACAGCCTAGAATGCTGCAACTTTTAAACTTAAATTTGACATCTAAACTAACAAACCCATAAACAGATGAACTCAAAAAGAAAACTATTTTGCATGCTCTGCGCTTGCATCTTACAAACGACTACGGCATTGGCATCTAACGTCGTAGCATTAAATCATGGTAAGGACAGTCTGCAAGCAGATTCCACGGGGCGACAACAAGTACCGCATTACCAGATTGTATCTGCCCAAGACGAACTCAAACTGTATTGGACGGGCAAAGGCTTCGCGCAGGCGAAAGGGGATAAGAGCGATAGGCAATACGTAAAAGCCATATTAAGAACTTTCGACGCTTCGTGGCTCGCCCACCCACTTACCATTGCAATGAAAACCATACGGGTGCAGAAGAATGGCGATAAAGAAGAAACGATGGTTATCGTCGCAGTGAAGTCTACAGGAAAAAGGTGGAAAATTAATGCCCCAAAGTTCAAGCAATGCATGATAGACGGATACAAATGTCCCATATATGGCGTGCCTTACTACATTGACGGCTGCATTTACATCGTCTGCTTTATCCCCTCATGGCAAATGACGGGCAACGAATTACGACCTGAAATTTACCGTGAAACCTTATATGAAGGTGTGGTAAAGCCATTTGTTGGCAAGCTTCTTCCTCTAAGCTAGTGTTATGTTCTGTTCGAATAGCTCAACAACTACGACACCTTTTGTTAGCCAAAATCGGTTTGCTTGATAAACGATGGGCGAGTTAGGGATAAGAGCTGTTCGCTATGCCGACTATCGCGTAGCGCTAGTTGGTGAGATAACCACTCGTTTTTTATCTAATCTTGTTCAAGATAGCATCATATTTTATCCCGAATTCACGTAACGTTTGATACTCGTTCGGCACTATCTGGGCGGTTCATTGCACAGCCTATCATCGCCACCAACTCATCCTTCCGCCCTCCAAACGCCATCTTTCATTCCTCACCCGATAAACTCTTGTAGTGAGCTTTTTCAGCTCTCGCTTTGTTACAGCTAAGTTGGACTCCTGTTCCAGCTAAGTTGGAACAGTGTTCCAATTCAACTGGAACAGCATTCCAGATAACATGGAACAACACAAGAGAAAACCTCTACTGCTTCAAGAGAGCTGAAAATGGTGTTTTATTACTCTTTTTCGGCAGGCAAGTTAACGAGTTCACAAGTTGTCAGGGCTATTTTTCAAGCCCACGCTTTACTGTCGGCTTAACGCAAAGGCTTGTTTCGGCCAAGGCAAAAAGAAGCTAGGGTTGGCAAACGGCATACCGTTCGCCAACCCTAGCGTTATGTGAATGTCGTTGTTAGGCTAAGCGTGCTTACCACTTAAACGATAAGATGCGGGGGTTGATGTTGAGCGAAACGAACGCCCAGTCTTGCCAACGCTTGTAGCTTTCGGGGCCAGCAGGAGCAGGCAGCCACTTTGAAGCAAACATCGTAGAGTAACCAACGGTGAGCTTCACGTCTTTCATTAGCTCATAATCTAGCTGCAAATCCACTTCTGCACCAAGTCCCTGATCCTTGCCATCAATCTTTACACCATCCAAGAAGTAGTGTCCGTTGGCTTTCAACGCAAGCTTTTCGTTGGGAGTAAAGGTTACGCCCAGCTGAATGTCTTGTAGACCAAGTGTACGATGTCCAGTTACATAGAAGTAGTCCATCGCTCCATAGAACTTATGATGCGTGCCATAAAGAGGATCAAATGCGTTATAAGTGTCTCCCTTTCCATCTTCACCGCTTAGATAATCATATCCCAAGTTAAACTTCCATTGTTCGTTGGGCATGAAACCAGCATTAACACTAGCCATCCAAGCAGAAATTTTGTTGTATGTAACATACTGTTTACCCGTTTGGTAATAAACAGAAGCCTGCAAATCGAACTTCTCTGGACGATATGTTACGTATGCACCGAGGGTCTGCATAAACCTAGCATCGCCTTCTGCAGAAGGGTTATGCTCCCAACCTAGATTAGAGAACAAAGCTGAAATACCAAAGGGTTTTTCCTCATTTCCATAGTGGTACCACAAGGTTTGCATGTGCTTGTAGGGCTGTCCAGTATGATTATACTTTGTACCTAGCAGTCTCTCTTCTTCCTGACTGAAAGCTAAGATGAGGTGCAACTTGTGCATATCATTCTCATAACCCAGCTTTAAAGCGTCGTGACTTCTGCCAGCCACGTTCCAATCGAGTTCACCGAAGAGACGTTCGTCATCGTATGAAAGGATTTGACGACCTAATTTAGCGAAGAAGTTCTCACCAAAACGAAGTTGTCCCCAAGCCTCGTTCATCATAATATCACCGCTTTTTTCAATCTGTCGGTACTTTCCCCACACGGAAACTTGTTGAACAGAGAGCTTGGCACTAAGTCCATCGCCACGTTGGTAACCAATTCCCAACCTAGCTCTTTCATTAACGAAGAATGCGGGTTGTGCTCCTTCGGGGCGTAATTCTTGATAACCGTTACGGTATTCGGCCCTTGCGCGAACCTGCGCGTCTACGTTAATCTCATTCTCGTCCTGTGCCCACATCATGGTAGGAATAGCGAGTAGCGATAATGCGATAAAAGTCTTTTTCATTTCCAAAGCATTTAAGTTTCTAATTATTTAACCTCCACAAAAGTAAAGATAATAAAACAGACTCGCAAGAAAAAAGCGAACAATTATCAAAAAAAGGGCGAAAGTTTTCACTTTCGCCCAAAATCGGCTGGTATTTCCCCCCATTTGGAGGTTTCCCATTTAACTATTTGTGTATTAACCTCATGGGTTTGCAACCACCGTTCGGCTCTTTCTATCACTCGAAAAAGTTCTTCGGTCTTAGCGTTGCGTTCCAGTTTGGTTTTACATTTCTTTTTTTGTACCCACAATATGGCGTTATAACTATCGGAATATATCACCTTATTGGTTATGCCTCGTTGCTGCATCAGGGCCAAGGCATGAACAATGCCAAGGAATTCGCCGATGTTATTGGTGCCGTGAACTGGTCCGAAATGGAACACGGGATAACCCGTTTGTAGGTCGACACCTTGATATTCCATCGGCCCAGGGTTGCCCGAACAAGCTGCATCCACAGCCCACGCATTGGCCGAGACCTCTGCGGGCAGCGGCAACACGGTGTCGGTGCGATGCGATGGCGGGTTAACGAGTTGCGATACCATGACTTACATTCTCTCAGGAACCTCGATGCCCAGCAGCTGCATGCCGTTCTTGATAGTCTTGGCCACATTTTTTGCCAGTGCCAAACGCAATGTTTTGGCCTCGCCACTCTCGGCGTTGAGGATGCTGTAATCGTGGTAGAACTGGTTAAAGTCTTTGGTCAGTTCGTAGCAATAGTTAGCTATGCCACTGGGACTGTAATCTTTTCCGGCTTGCTCAACCACTGCCTCGAAGCTGTTGAGCTTCTGAATGAGCTGCACTTCCTTCTCGTTGAGGGGTAGCGTATCGGGCAAAACGCTGGGCAGAACAATGCCTTCGGCCTCGGCTTTACGCATAATGCTGCGTATGCGGGCGTATGTATATTGTATAAATGGACCTGTATTGCCATTGAAGTCGATACTTTCTTCGGGATTGAAGAGCATGTTTTTGCGTGCATCGACCTTGAGAATAAAGTATTTAAGCGCACCCATGCCCACGATGCGAGCAATCTCGTTGCGCTCGTTTTCGGTCATATCGGCAAACTTACCCAACTCTTCGCTGGTACGGCGAGCGGCAGAAACCATCTCTTCCATCAGGTCGTCGGCGTCTACCACCGTACCTTCGCGACTCTTCATCTTGCCATTTGGCAGTTCAACCATACCGTAAGAGAAGTGCACCAGTTCTTTTCCCCACTTAAATCCAAGCCTGTCGAGCAGAATAGAAAGCACTTGGAAATGGTAGTTTTGCTCGTTACCCACCACGTAAATCATCTTGTCGATGGGGTAATCCTTAAAGCGGAGGTCGGCCGTTCCGATGTCTTGGGTCATGTAAACGCTTGTTCCGTCGGCTCGGAGCAGCAGTTTTTGGTCGAGTCCTTCGTTGCTAAGGTCGGCCCAAACACTGCCATCGGGTTTGCGGAAGAACAGCCCTTTGGCCAGTCCTTCTTCCACTTTGGCCTTGCCTTCGAGGTAGGTTTCCGACTCATAATATATCTTGTCGAAACCTACGCCCATAGCTTTGTAGGTCTCGTCGAAGCCTTGATACACCCAATCGTTCATCTTCTTCCACAGCGCACGCACCTCTTCGTCGCCCTGTTCCCAACGCACAAGCATGTCGTGCGCCTCTTTCATCAGTGGCGATTCTTCCTTAGCGCGCTTCTCTGCCTCTTCATCGGTCATACCTTCAGCCTTAAATTTGGCCGTAAGTTCTGACAACTCGGCACGATAATGTTGGTCGAAGGCCACGTAATAGTCGCCGATGAGGTGGTCGCCTTTCTTTCCCGTGCTCTCGGGAGTTGCGCCATTACCCCACTTTTTCCATGCCAACATCGACTTACAGATATGTATTCCGCGGTCGTTAACGATGTTTGTCTTCACCACACGGTTGCCGTTGGCCTCCATAATCTGAGCCAACGACCATCCGAGAAGGTTGTTTCGCACGTGTCCGAGGTGCAAAGGCTTGTTGGTATTGGGTGAAGAATACTCCACCATCACAAGTGGTGACTGCTCATTAACGATCTTTTCGCCGAAGCGAGGTTCGCTATCGATGCGGTTGAGCAAGCTAATCCACGCTGCGGGGGCAATGGTGAGGTTGAGAAAACCCTTCACCACGTTGAAGCTTTGTACCACCTTGCAGTGCTTAGCCAGATAATCGCCCAACTGTTGGGCGGTGTCTTCGGGTTTCAGCTTCGACAATTTAAGGAACGGGAACACCACGAGCGTGAGGTTTCCCTCAAACTCGGCCTTTGTCTTTTGCAACTGAACCATCGTTGTTGGCACGTCTTGGCCATAACATTCTTTCACCGCTTGCACTACGGCTGCTATTATCTCGCTTTCAATATTCATGCTGTTCTATTTCGATTTTTCTGTAAGCAGATGCAAAGGTAGTGATTTTTTTTGGGTTTTAACCCAAATCGGCCATTAGAGCCTGTACAGATTTTGTTTGGTTGTTGAGCATATTGCCTGTCTTATTCTTAAAGGCGTAGCGGGCTACGTCAAGAGAATAAGACAGGCAAGATGCCGACAAGCAAACGAAAGATGAATAGGAAGCGATGGAAACACCTTGAACTATTTGATAAGCGGTCTTATGGACGATTGGGGTTTTAAGCAGGCTAAGGACAGCAAGTATCATTAGAAGAACTTGTTAATCAAGGAGAACTAAGCGTGCAATACGAGCATGAAAAACCTGCCCTTCTTTGATTAAGAAAGGTATCGAAGGCAAGGTTTTGGCCTGCATCGCCTTGCCATCGCTTGGTGTTTACTGTCCCCTTCGCATCATTTCCACATACTTTTTCATCTTTTCTTTAAAGGCCTTTTCGGTCATTTCTTCGCCTCCCGTGGGTTCTTTTATGGCGTGGTCTACGCTCATCGAGATGTTCTTGGCCACGAATATTTGGTCTTTCAGTTCGGCTTCGAGAATCAATCCGCCCACATTGGCATACACAGGGCCTGCATCTACTGGGATATGCTTGGTAAACCAGATAACTTGCTTGCCGTCTTTGCTTACCGCCTTCACGCATTCGTAACCCAAGATGTCTTTCTTTTCATTGGGTTGCACGTCGAAGGTATCGGCCTTCAAGGGGTCGACCAACAAATAATGCTTACCCATCACCACCACTTTCGACACCTGCCTTTTGGTATCTTTGTTGAAGTATATGATGTTTTCGAGTTGGTTTTTCACAAACTCGTTGGCATCGAAGGTTTGCCCCATGAAATTAACCATTTGTTTTTCTTTCGCCGCTTGTGCACGCCCTTCAACCTGTCCGCCATCTATGCACAGCACATAGCCAGCCTTAACATGGGCCACCGCACTAACCAATGCCTTGCGCATCTCGTCTGGCAAGCCTGCGTCTTTCATCGCATCGGGCGAATTAGCGTTAACGCGCGTTTCGTATTCAACGGTTAGCTGCTGGGCGTTAACTGCGAAAGGCAGTGCCGCGAGCAACACTACGGCGAGGGATAATAGGAACTTTTTCATACGTTTATCTATTTAAGTGTTCAATTAATGTATATCGCTTGGGAGCGGTCTAGAAATTAACCATCGCCCCAATCATCACGTTTCCAGGCATGTAATGGATGTTTCGAGTGTTAACGTAGTAGTTGTCCACCACGCGTTCTTGCATCAGTCGTTCCTTCAGATTGAGCATATCTTGTGCCGAAGCCTTTAAGCGTACATGCTTATTGAGGTCGTATTCCATGCCGAATCGCAAGACGGTGTAGTCTGTTCCGCTACCACTCAACTTGCGCCAGCGTTGTCCCAACCTCACCGTAGCTTGCCACTTGGTGGCGATATAGCCCAATTCGCCTTCCAAGCGATAATCGTTTTGGTGCGACCGAAGCAGTTCGCTCTTGTTATTCACCCATGCCGCGGCAGCAAACAGTTCGCCATTAAACCCGTGTTTGTAGTAGGTTTTGACGTTGAAGTTGAGATTGAACGAACGAGTATTCGACGTTTGCGCCACGCCCTGATAAAAGAATGGGGAACGGGCAAGGCTCAATCCACCGAAAAGACGGAAGTTAAGCGGCGTTGATACCAGCTTTTTCTCTATCATCGAGACCAAACTAAGCCCCTTTCCACCCGATGCATTGCGACTAACGACACGCGAAACCAACCCGTCGGTCATGCTATAATCGTAAGCCAAAGCATTGTGGTTGTAGCTAAGCGATACCATATTAAAGAGGGTTATGCCCTTAAATAGGTTGCCATATACCTGCATCGCCGTGAGTTCGGTGGTATGGGCGAGCGCATTTTCTATCTGCGCGTAGCTCACACTTCTGAAATCGGAGATGTAGGGACCATCGAACACCTCACCAGCACCCATTAATTCGTATCTGCTTTTAAGCCGAAGCTCCATATAATGCATCATGCTAACGCGATAGGTGAGGTTAAGCAGGGGCGAAAAGGCCATCTTTGGCGATACGCCGAACGATAAGGGGCGCGACGATCGCAAACTGAAATGATGGAAAATGCCACCCAAACCGAACCTAAACTTACCCAAATCTTTGTTCAAACTCAGTTCTGCGCCGTTGTCGTAAAAGCGATAAGGCATCTTCAAAGCAGGGTTATCCATGCCCATGCTGTCGCCTTTTATGGTGGTAGAGAAGGTTTGCAGACCATGTCGCAAAGCTATTCGCAAGAAGTAATCATCGGCAAATCGACGCACATATTGTGCCGAACCCGAAAATTCCAACCTGCGTATGTTCATCTCAGAATGCAAAGTGGGCGACTTAAAGACTGGCGTAGGGAGCGAAGAAAAGTCGTAACGGTTGTTGCTGAACAAGAAATTGAGATCGGCCTTGTAGCTGAACACATTCTTGCCATGGCGATAAAGCCACACCAAGGCGTTGTTTATCGTGGCCATTCGACCTTTCGTCTGTTCGTTAAGACCAACGCCTTGCAGCTGTCGGTCGGCATTTCCGTCGGTCGTTCCAAAGTAGCTGCGATTGGCGAACGTCAGTTCCATGTTCTTTTGGTTGGCCAACTTGAACTTGATATTGGATAGGAAGTGGCGTTTATCTTGCAGTTCGAGGGTAGAATCGGTGTATGCCAGTCCGCCTTGATAGGCATAATGGTCTATGCTTTTCATTCGATAGCGGTCGGCTCCCACCATTCCGTTCCACAAAATCTTCATGTTTTTGCCTGGCGTCGATACAGTGTTGAGCGACACCAGCCCATTATTCCTGCGGTAAACGTTCTCGCGATAGTCTAGCATCATGGCATAATCGGTAAACGCCTTACGCATGTTAGCCATCGGATCATCGCCCGAAAGCAATTCGCTATACCCACCACTGATATTCACGATGTCGGCAGGTTTCATCAGTTGTTCGCCTGTATTGTTGCCTCCCGCAATGAGATTGCCCATCATTCGCTTACCCAACAGCATAGCCGAACCTTTCGCCATGGCCTTGTTCAACAGTCCGCCCTGCGCTTCGGCTTGTCCTTTGATCCGTCCGCGCATGCTTTTGTTCATCGAAAGGTCAACCACCGTTTGGTTACTACTTTGGAAACCAGAGAACACATTGTACTCCGAATAGTTGTCGATAACCTTAAAGTTATCCACACCCGACGCGGGAAGGTTCTCCATCGGCGTAGAAACATTGCCCTGATAGAGGTCTTCGCCCTGCACCAATACCTTGCTCACGCGCTTGCCGTTTACGGTTAGCGAGTTGTCCTTATCATCGTATCGCATGCCAGGTAGATTGTTCACCACGTCTTTCAGCACCTTTTCGCGCCCCGTAGTAAACCTCGATACGATGTAGGTAGTGGTATCGCCGTTCACAATCATTGGGCTCGACTTCACCTCTACCTCTTTTAAGTTGATGGCCTCCGACTTCAACGTGAAGTCTACCTGCATCTTTGTGTTTCCAAAGAGAAACACTTTCTTGCTCTGCGCCACATACCCAATGGCCTTCGCCTCCACGCGAAGTGGACCGTTCGGCACGTTCTCCACGCGGAATTTTCCCTTTTCGTCGCATGCCAAAGCTTGCCATTGCTTATCATCCTTATCGTAAAGGGTGACGGTACAGCGAGCATTGGGACTGAGCGAATCGGTAAGCACCGTACCCTCAACAATGTTTTGAGCACGCAAAACTGCCACTCCGCACAACATTAGCAGTGCGACAATCAGCCTTATTGTTAACAATTTGGCTTGAAAACTTATTATCGTCGGCATTCTTAACATAAGCGCCATTGGGGTTTTAGGTATTCGCAGATGGTTACAAAGATATAAAAAACGGACGAGCCAACATAAAAAAGAAAGTAAAAAGATGTTTCGCCACACCACTAAAAAGACGTTAAACATTCTCCATCACCATTTATATCGCTAAAATAAGGCAACAGAACGCACCGCATAAATTTTGCCCAATAGGATAAATAGCGTAACTTTGCACATTATTATATATAGTATATATAACGGGACGACATGCCACCGCAGCGACTCGCATCGAGCTGCCACAATGGCTTTTAGTCTCAAACCAATAAACCCACACAAGGATATGGACAACATCAAGAAAGATTTTGCAGCACGCCTGCTTCAGGTTAACGCCATCAAGTTGCAACCCAACGACCCCTTTACATGGGCTTCGGGCTGGAAGTCGCCCTTCTATTGCGACAATCGCCGCACGCTATCGTTCCCCCAACTGCGCAGTTTCATCAAGCTTGAACTAACGCATGCCGTGCTCGAACATTTCCCACAAGCCGACGCTGTGGCAGGTGTTGCCACGGGAGCAATCGCTCAGGGCGCGCTGGTAGCTGATGCCCTGCAACTTCCTTTTGTGTATGTAAGGAGCAAGCCCAAAGATCACGGACTGGAAAACCTGATCGAAGGCGACCTGAAAGCGGGTCAGAAGGTTGTGGTTATCGAAGACCTCATCTCCACAGGTGGCAGTAGCTTGAAGGCTGTCGAGGCTATCCGAAAGGCTGGTTGCGAAGTAGTGGGTATGGTTGCAGCCTACACCTACGGGTTCTCCGTTGCCGAAGAGGCGTTTAAAGCGGCAGATGTGAAGCTGGTAACGCTTACCGATTACGAACACGTTGTGCAAAAAGCCGTTGAAACGGGATACATCGCCAAGGAAGATGTGGTGCTGTTGAACGAGTGGCGACTAAACCCCGCAGAGTGGGATCCTAAGAAATAAAACCACAAACGGCCTTTTCCAAACCACAACCACCCCACAACTGGCCTCACCCCCAACCCCTCTCCAAGGGGGAGAGGGGAGTAAAATGTTTTGCTGCGACATAGCATTATTTTATCGTTAACATTGTAATAGCACTGCATATTACTCCCCTCTCCCCCTTGGAGAGGGGTTGGGGGTGAGGCCAGTTGTGGGGTGATTGAGGTCATTTTATCGACTTCTATTTATTAATATTCAATCACTTTACATGTCTACATTCGAAAGTAGTATCCGACAAATTCCCTATAAGCAAGAGGCGGTGTTTAATATTCTAAGCGACCTCTCTAACATTGAGCGCATAAAAGACAAGTTGCCCAAAGACAAATTGGAACAAATGACCTTCGATAGCGACTCTATCTCGGTGAGCGTTAATCCCGTTGGGCAGATAAAATTGCGCATCGTGGAACGCGATGCACCTAAATGCATCAAGTTCGAAACGGCCGATTCGCCCGTGCCTTTCAATCTTTGGATTCAGGTTGTACCCAATGGCGACAACGCCAGCAAGATGAAACTTACCATCAAAGCCGAACTTAACCCCTTCATTAAAGGTATGGTGAAGAAGCCATTGATGGAAGGATTGGAGAAGATTGCCGACTTGCTGCAAGTGATAAAGTACGAATAGGAGCAAGGAGTAGGTAGTAAGGAGTAAGTTAAGGAGTTAAGAAGTTAAGGAGTTAAGCCAAATGCTAAGTTACTTTGAAAAGGTTTCTTGCTAACTTGCAATCTGCAAACTCGTTAACAAATCAACTTATCAGCAGTTGAAACCTTCCTTTCATCCTTTCCACTTTGATTGGCATGAGCCCTCTTTTCACCTTTTCACCTTTTCACTTTTTCACCTTTAACCAATCTGTTTATGCACAAAATAAGGATTCATCCATTACTTATCGCCATGCTTTTGCCATTGGCTTGCACCCTATTAAGCTCGTGCGGAAAAACAGAAAACGAGTTTTCGGACCATCGTGCCTATTTTCTTTTCGACAATCAGGTACACAACAACGCCGTATTGGCTTCGGCAATGACTCCTCACAGCAATGTTTTCGTCACCGTGAACATGCAAACTCGCTATACGGGTCAAAACAGTTATGTTGAATTTAATTTTGTTCAGGGTGGCGGAGGAAACCAACAGGCATCAAAGGCCACTGCTGTTGACCAAAGCCGAGGTGTGGTTTTGGGTATGAACAACGGACTGATATTGGGTTACGGCTTGCTATCCGACCCGCCCACATTCTATGCCTACGACCAGCAATGCCCCAATTGCTACTCGCCCACAGCCATTCCACGCCGCAGCTACCCGTTAACGGTGCAAGCCAATGGGTTTGCCACTTGTGCCAATTGTCACCGCAAATACAACCTTTCAACAGGTGGTAACGTGGTTGAAGGCGCACAAGGCAACAAGCTTATACGTTATCGCGCATCTACAACGGGGGCGTATGGCGTGCTGGCAGTGAACTGACGCACGCCAATAGTTGCCACCACCTTATTATATAGATTGTTCGATAGGACCTATCTAACCATCCCTACTTGTCCGTCTTTATTGACTATCACACAACAAAGTCATCCTATAATATCAGAATCAATGAACGATTTCACCCTCTTCTTTATGTACGACATGGTTTGGGTGACGCTTCTCGCCATCATCTATGCCACTTACGCCTTGCTGTCTAAGCCCAAAGGCGACAAGGCCGTGCGCCTAACCATCGGCTTTGCATTTGCCTATTATTTGGTGTTTTTCTTGCTCTCGTTTGCCACAAACATACTCGTGGCCAAGGGTTTGTTTCTACTTGCACTCTTTCCAGTGTCTGCCTTGTGGTTTGCCTTTGCCCCTTATCGTAAAAGCAGGCGCTTAAAGCTTATCGCATTGGTGTTGGCTGCACTCTATTGTGCATTCTATGGCATTGTAGTTCTGTTGCACGGCATGTCGAATATGTAGCATTTTTATCACACACGCCTTAACAAAAGCCACTTTTTATTTTGCATTGTGCGTCTTTTAACGTAACTTTGCACCACATTCATTTAGGGCTTCCATAGTTCAATGGATAGAACGTAGGTTTCCTAAACCTTTGATCCGGGTTCGATTCCCGGTGGAAGTACACCCAACGAAACGCCTTCGGGCGTTTTGTTTGTTTATATGCTATTTGGTAAACGCATTCGTTCCCAGCCCTCTTCCACTAAAAACTATCTCCACAATAAACATGCAAGTTCGGGATAGGTAACAATCGCTATGCCAGCTCGAGATAACAAAACAACCCATCGTAGTCTATATCCCTGTGAGGGATGTTGTACCAACTACCGCGTAGCGGTTGGTCATTTAAGGACGGACACCATCCAACTGCTTTATTTAAACATGACTATTAGCTGCCTGTATTGCGCCAACTACCGCGTAGCGGTTGGTCTTTTGGTAGGGCAGGGTTGGGAGCGAAAGCTACCTACCCTGTCTAAGTGGTGCATCAAACCCCACAAGGCCGTAGGTCTTGGTCCTTTTCCCATTGATTAGCCAGTATGGGGATGTTGGTTGTTTGTGGGTGTAATCTGACCTGTTGGAAGAGAAAATGGCATCAATAAGCAGGTAGGATAACAGACCAACGAAGAGAGATTTGCGCCCATTCTTCACCTTGAAGGTGTGTTAAACGGAAACAGACCAATACCTACGGCATTGTTTTCTCTCTGCGCAAACTAGGCAGGGTAGGTTGCTTTCGCTCCCAACCCTGCCCTACCAACAGGCCAACCGCTACGCGGTAGTTGGCGATATAGCTATTCATTCGTTATCTAATCTTGCTCAAAAAGCATCGTCTCTTATTCCGAATTCACGTATAATGGTTTCTTCTTGCATCCTTATCTTGCTTAAAACGTATGGTATCTTATCCCGAATACATGTATAATGGCTTCTACTTGCATCCTTACCTGGCCTAAAACGTATGCCAACCTCATCCCGATCTTGCTTACAATATATGGGTTTGGGATAACAACAAACTTATAACAGCACGTGTACATGTTAGTGTGCGTTGCGCCAAATACCGCGTAGTAGTTGGTCATTTAGGGACGAACTACATCCAACAACTTAATTTAAACATGCCTATTAGAGGACCGTATTGTATGAACTACCGCATAGCGGTTGGTATCATGGTATCTTCTTACATCTTAGTTTTGCGTAAAACGTGTGGCGTCCTCATCCCGATCTTGCTTATTATATATGAGTTTGGGATAACAACAAACTTATAACGGCGCATATATATGTTAGTGACGTTGCATCAACTACTGCGCAGTGGTTGGTATCAGGTTATCTTCTTGCACCTTAGTTTTGCGTAAAACGTATGGCATCCTCATCCCGATCTTGCTTATTATATATGAGTTTGAGATAACAACAAACTTATAACGGCATATATATATGTTAGTGACGTTGCACCAACTACCGCGTAGCGGTTGGTCTTTTGGAAGGGCAGGGTTGGGAGCGGTAGCGACCTACCCTGTCTAAATGGTGCATCAAACCTCACAAGGCCGTAGGTCTTGGTCTGTTTCTGTTGGTTAGTTTGCATGGTAATGTCGGTTATATTTCATGTCTCTATTCTTCGTTCATTCACGTTATCTTTTCACCTCTTCACGCTTTCACTTTTGCGTCCCTACCCTACCTGCAGCCCAACCGCTACGCCGTAGTTAACGAAATAGCCATTTCTTTACCTGCCAAGTATTGCTCAAGACACACGGCTTATTATCTCCAAACTCACGAATCGTTTAGTTCTTAAACACTGCTTTCACTGCTTTCGTTGAGTTCCATGTTATCTGGACTGCTGTTCCATCTTATCTGGAACAGCAGCCCAGTTGATATGGAACACTATTCCAGATAAGATGGAACAGGAGTACATACAACATGGAACAACACGCTAGGATATTTACTATGGTTTATAAGCCATGAAAACGTTGGGCTACAACACTTTCATTGATTGGCGAATGACGATTAATTGAGATACACGAAACCACCAAATGCGCGCAAAAATCCCACCTCGCGTCTCTAATTCAGAACCCTACACCTTATATATATACGTGCGCACGCGCGAGGGAGAACGACTAATCGTTTGCACAGGGCTGCACCCCACGTTCCAAATTTAGCAAAAACGTCTTCTTATCCAGTCCACCAGCATAACCCGTTAACGTTCCATCGGTCCCTATAACACGATGGCAGGGGATGATGATGCTAATGGGATTACGCCCCACGGCTTGCCCTACGGCCTGCGCCGACATGCGTCCCGAGGCGTTATGCGCTGCTAGGTACGCGGCCAAAGCACCGTAAGTGGTGGTCGAACCGTATGGAATGGTGAGCAAACGCTGCCAAACGGAAAGCTGGAAAGGCGTTCCTTGCGGACGAACAGGCGGTGGTGTGCCTGGGTTGTGACCTTCAAAATAATGTGAAAGCCATGCACGAGCAGCAACAAAGACGGGCAGTTGGGGGGCTTCTTCTAACGTAACGCCCTGAGGATGCTTAGCTTGCTCGCCCTCGAAAAGCACGCACGTGAGGGCTTCGCCATCGCTTTCAAGATGGAGCGTGCCTAAAGGAGAAGGCAAGTTGAGGAAGAAGGTTATTTGAGTTTCTGAGTTCATCAGTTCATCGGTTTATGAGTTGAGAGGTAAAGTACAAAGCCCACAGCGTTTTGAGTTGGCGAGTTTAGAAGTTAGGAAGTTTATGAGCTGGAAACAAAGATGTTTAGAAACTAAATCAATGGCGGTTTAAGTTGCTGGGGTTATAAGTTTGTAAGTTCATGGGTTAGTGAATACAAAGAGGGGATTAACCACCCTAATGCCCCAACTCATGAACTTAAAAACCTACAAAACTCACAGCCCTATCTCTTCACTTCCACCCTAAACGTAGAAGCGGGAAAGCCATCGCCATTCACCAAATTGGCTCTTGTGAAGGGTTGCCAGCCATATCGCACGAAGGCGGGATGTGGCACTTGCGGACACGTAAGCCTTACTTCGCGGTCTTTGATGGTGGCTTCGGCAGGATAGAACACCTCGTCGTAACCTGCCACTTCGAACGTGCGAAGCGCTTTACCATCAGCCGTTTTCAATCCTTTGTCCCAATTAAAGTACACTCGCACCTCGCCATCGGGTTCCATGGTGGCACTTTGCACACTAGGGCCACAGGGTGTTAGCTGCTTAAAATCGTACTGATGATAAAGGGCAAGGTTTGCCAATCGCTTGCCAACAGGGTATTTTTGGCGCGGATGTACATCGAGCGAATCGCCCACATCGCTGCTCACGGCCATGTAAACGTATGGCAAGGTGTTGGCCATCACTCGCTGACTGTTGCGGAACCATGGCCAAGAAGGGCGGTTGATGCTGGATAATTGCACCATGTAAACAGGCAATTGGGAGTTATCCCAGTTGGTTCGCCACGAGCTTAACAAAAGTGGAAACAAACGTTGGTGTATCTCCATGTTCTCGGCATTCGACTCGCCTTGATACCAAATAACACCATTGATGGGGTATTTGGCTAATGGCCTGATGGCCGCATCGTAAAGATAGGTGGGCTGATAGGGGTGCATCTGCAACTTATCGGTGGCCTGCGCAATGTTCTTTCGCATGCGCTGCACCACCCAAGGCATAACCATCACGTTGTCTTTAAAGCGGTCGTTCAGCAGTTCGGGATATTCATCTTCAAGCGTTTGGCGATCTATCCATGCCTCGATGGGACTTCCACCCACAGCGTTGACAATGATACCGACGGGCACCCCCAGACAGCTACGCAATACCTTAGCAAAATAATAGGCCACGGCCGACACCTCGCCCATGTTTTTAGATGTGGCTTGCTGCCAACCTTTACTACGCATATACTGCAAGTTATTGGTAGAATCGAGCGCCGATTGCGACCATTCGGTGTTGTCGGTATCCCATCTTGGCAAGAGGTTTAGCACGCGCAGGTTGGGGTCGTCAACTATTGTCAGCGCCTCTTTACCCAGTTCGTCGTTGGCTAAGGGGAACGCCATGTTGCTCTGACCAGAGCAAAGCCACACCTCGCCCGCAACAATATTCTTAAACTTAAGCGTTCGTTGCTCGCTCGTTACGGTGAGGGTATAGGGTTTTCCCATGCGAGGCACAGCGAAAAAGATGCGCCACGTGCCATCGTTTTGCGCCACGGTACTGCTTTTTTCGTTGTTAAACGTAGCCACAACGCGCTGCCCTGCGTTGGCCGTTCCATAGACTTCGAAGTTGCGGTTGCGACTAACCACCATGTTATCAGAGAACACAAGGGGCATTTGCAGTCCGCCAAAGTCGCCCGTTAGCGCCTCGTACACCACGCGTGCAAGAACTCCTGCCCCAGCCTTGTTGGGGTGCAGTCCATCGGGAAGCATCTGTGGGAAAGGCAACAGCGAATTATAGAAGTCGATAAGGCGTGCACCTGTGGCCTTTGCCACACGTTCGATGGCGGCTTGTATCAGTTTGTGCCAATCGCGCGTGCCTGCTAAGAAGCGGTGATGGCGATGCGATATGGGGCTCATCTTGGCGATGTAGAAGGTCGCGTTGGCGTTAGCGGCCTTGAACGAACGGATGAGCGCGATGTAATCTTTGGTAAAATCGTCGCGGAAAAACGGCCAGTTGCGCGGGTCGGTATCGTTGATGCCAAGGTGTATCACCACGATATCGGGCTTGAAAGCCAAGGCGTTCTTATACGCTTCTTGCTCAATGTAGGGGCGATGACCGCGCGAAAGAAGGGTTGCGCCCGAGTGTCCGAAGTTGCGCACATCGTAACCTTTGCCCAACTTTTGCTGTAATTGGGCGGGATAAGATTCGGTTGCGGGGTCGGAAAGGCCGTAACCGTAAGTGATGCTATTGCCTACGCAGGCCACGCGAAGCGGTTCGGCAGCGATGGCAGCTAAGGCGATGGCTAGCAGTATAAGGGTAAAAAGGGATCTTCGCATCGTTTACAGGTAAAAGGGGGAAAAGAAAAGGGAGTGAGGAAGCCTCACTCCCTGCCCCCTCTCCAATGGGGAGAGGGGAGTGAATAGCGTTATGTGGATGTGGAGTTTAGCAGCGAGATTGGGAGTAATGCGGCGCAAGCGGGAGCGTGACAAGTGGATGAGTTAACAAGCGGACCTGTGAGCAAGCAAACGAGGTTACGAGAAACCAGCGCAAATTAGCAATGCTTTTGGCTTAACTTCTTTACTCCTTAACTCCTTTAACTCCTCAAAACTTACTCCTTACAACTTACTACTTTACTACCTTACCACTTACTACTTAGAGCTTATCATACTCCAGATGGAAGTTAACCACAGCCTCGATACCCTTGCGGAACATGCTTAGTGGCATGTTTTCGTTGGGCGAGTGGATAGCGTTAGACTCTAAACCGAAGCCCATGAGGATGGTTTTAACACCCAGAATTTGCTCGAAAGTGGAAATGATGGGTATGCTTCCGCCCAAGCGAGCAGCCAAAGGACGTTTGCCAAACACCATTTCAACACCACGCTCGGCAGCCTTGTAGGCAGGCATATCAATGGGACATACGTAGCCCTGACCACCATGTAGGAACTTGATGTCTACCTTAACCGACTTGGGTGCAACGCGTTTGAAGTAGTCGCTTACCAGTTGGCCAATCTCCTTATAGTCTTGATGCGGTACCAATCGGCATGAAAGCTTGGCGTAAGCCTTAGAGGCGATAACCGTTTTAGCACCATCGCCCGTGTATCCGCCCCAAATTCCGCACACGTCGAACGAAGGACGGAAGCCCGTACGCTCAAGTGTTGAGTAGCCTTTTTCACCAAACAGCTCGTCAACTTCAATGGATTTCTTATAGCCTTCAAGGTCTAGCGGTATGCTGGCGAGCATCTTACGCTCGTCGTCGCTGGCCTCTTCCACCTTATCATAGAAGCCGGGGAAGAGTATTCTGCCGTCTTCGTTGGTGGCATCGGCAATGAGTTTGCACAACACATTGATGGGATTGGCGATGGCTCCACCGTAATGTCCAGAGTGAACGTCGCGGTTTGGCCCCGTAACTTCTATCTGCCAGTAGGCAATTCCACGAAGTCCAGTGGTGAGTGTAGGTATGTCTTCGCCAATCATACTAGTGTCCGAAACCAGTATCACGTCGCATTTCAGCAGTTCTTTATGTTTCTCGATGAATGCGCCAAGACTGGGCGAGCCCACTTCCTCTTCACCTTCGAGGATGAATTTGATGTTATGTTTCAGCAGGTTGTTTTTCGCAACGTACTCGAAAGCCTTAGCTTGGATGAACGATTGGCCCTTATCATCGTCGGCCCCACGTGCCCAAATGCGTCCGTCGCGCACCTCTGCTTCGAAAGGTTCGCTGTTCCAAAGCTCGAAAGGTTCTGCGGGCATAACGTCATAGTGACCGTAAATAAGCACGGTTTTGGCATTGGGATCGACCATCTTTTCACCGTAAACCATGGGATTGCCATCAGAAGGCATCACCTCGGCGCGGTCTACTCCAGCCATCAACAACAACTCTTTCCACCTTTCGGCACAACGTTGCATGTCAGGTTTGTGCGCCTGCTGGGCGCTAACACTGGGTATGCGGATAAGGCTAAAAAGCTCATCGAGCATACGTTCTTCGTTCTCTTGAATATACTTCTTTATCATCTTATTAGTGATTTAGGGAAAATTCTGTCTAGGTTTTGGCTCGAACCACGAGCTATGGGTTCAGTCGATGTGTGGGATTTAGTCGTTTGTTGCATTTGCATGGCATGTTTGATGCCCTGCATCCTTTACTCGTCTGACCGCTATGATCGGATTATCCGTGTGGATGTTCATGGGTTTTCCGATTGTTTTCGCATCGTTTTCTCAACCGTTTGTGTAGGGTAACGAGTGTCGTTTTCGTGCCTGTTTTCTGCTTCTTGCGATG
Organism: Hoylesella loescheii DSM 19665 = JCM 12249 = ATCC 15930; assembly: GCF_000378085.1. Lineage (GTDB taxonomy): Bacteria > Bacteroidota > Bacteroidia > Bacteroidales > Bacteroidaceae > Prevotella > Prevotella loescheii. Next base: position 61,928 of record NZ_KB899212.1, on the reverse strand, counting down.
GCATTAGCACGCCATTTTCGCACAAAAGGAAAGGGAATGGAACGAAACGATGAACTTTCAGCTTGCAAAGAGCAGCTTCTAGGCCCAGCCTCAACCCCCACATTGGTTCAAAGATACGCCTTTTCTTTGTGTTTTTTGCAATTTACATATTTATTAACAGAGGGAGAGGGACGAATTTCTTATGATACCAAAATTGACTGGAATAAGGGAGAAAAAGTGTGGGGCGTGCACAAACAAGCCTAAAACCCATAGAAAATAATTCTTAGAACCGTCCTGTAAATCCATCAATGGTATTTTCTAGAAGTATCCTTGATCGGTTTTATTGCTTAGGGCCGTCGTCGTCTTGCGTTGTAGTTAATGGTTTGGAAGTTACTGAGCGAACATTCCATGAAGCCCATATTATGCCTAATAAAGATGCACAGCCCGTGGCAATAAGCATTGGCCAATCTACGGAATCGGCCTTAGAAAACAGAAAAAATGTGCTTCCCAGGCAAACAATCACTGCAATGAAGGCACAGACTATTGAAGCCAGGAACTTGTTAGCCCTTATGACAGGAGCCACTCCTACCATCGCAACAACGAAGACACAATACTTCATTGCCATGAATATGCTATTGACAATGATGCTGAAAACACTACTTGTGTCGAAGTTCGAAAGCAATTTGTTGAACACGAACCCGTATGCCAGCTGCACAAGAAGTATTGCGAGAAATCCTATTGGCAACATTAAGACCCATCTAAGTGCAGGATGCAACTTGCTAACCAATTGTAAGTCATAGCTGTCATCGATGTAAAGCTTGCTCTTTTTGTTTTCTTTAGTATCCATTTTTTACGCTTATATGTTAAAGTTAGACATGATAGTTTCTTCTTTTCAACGTCAAAATACCCTCAAACCACAGGCTGCACGACAATCATATTCTTAAATACCACATCCATGAGACCCAAAAGGGCGTAGGTGGTGGGGTAGAATACTGTGTTCGGTAACATACCCCGAGATGTATCACCCTTTTAGAACCCGGCCTTAATTGTGGTCGAATATAGAGATTATCTTATAGTTCTCATCATCGTTTACAAAGCGATCCAATGCCGTGGGAAGATGTCGGGGGCGTTCCATGTGGGTTCGGCGAACCACTGCTTGGGGTAAATGGCGATGGCCGATGAACCCCTTGAGAGGTAGGCACCCCAAAAACTGAAGGTGGAATTGGCGATGATGTGGCCCTTGCAGAGTGACATGAGGTAGAGATCGGCATGATCGGGCTGTGGTTGAGCATGCTCCACGAACACGCAATTGGGCAAGTTGAGGTTCATTTTGGCCCACTCTATATCGTCGGAGAAGACGAAGAAGCGTGCATCGGGATGGCGTTCGCGCACAGTAACGGCAGCCGAGAGGTAATAGTGGACCGAACAAACACCGAAATTAGCTTTGTTAACGGGCAGCAGATAGTCGCCACGGCGCACATGAACGCTTACGGCAAAGGGTTCAGACGTTATCTCGTCTACATAGTCGAGTTGCGCATACGGGCGGAAATTCAGTATCACGGCAGCGTTGGCTATAAACTGTTTGTGCTGCGAATAATCGTCGATGAGCACGGCTCGTGGGTCATCTTCACGGTAAAGACGCTTGAAAAGGTGGAGCTTACGCAACATTTTCAACGCCATCACCATAAGTTTCACTCGCCAAGGTTCGGTGGGAAGCGTTATCAGAAAAGCCTTATCGAGCCACACGCCACCATGTTGCTTGGTTCTACGACGGTCGTAATGCAGGTAAACGCCATGGTTGCTGTGCTGCCTTAGCAAACCATGATAGCGACAATATTCGAAAAGTTGGTTGCCCAACCCACCTTTAATACATACAATTTTCATCGTTAGTGGTAGCTGTTTTTAGTTTCCTCGGTCGGCCTAGTCGCCACTATCGAGGTTTCTGTAACTGATGGCTTCAGCCAGATGCTGCGACTTAACGGTTTCGCTTTGTTCGAGATCGGCGATGGTTCGCGCCACTTTTAAGATATGGCTGATAGTCATCCCCCTATCTCTTGATACTCTGCCGATTTCGACTCATCATTCTCGTAGCATATCTTATGCGCTCCATGCTCTTTAATATTTCCAATACATGCCACAATACAATCCATAAGCGGCGACTAAATTATGGTCTAGCGTATTCTTTCTTTTATATGATTATAGTAAATAGTTATTATCAGCATTTGCCACTTCGAGTGTGCGAAGCTCGAATGTTTTAAAGCCTGAGGCAATAAAAGGATCGCTTTCGGCTATTCTCAATGCTTCTTCTTCAGAGTCGGCTCTGAAAACAACCATACCCCCAGGATAGTCGGCAAAAGGTCCGCAGAGAACCAAGCGCCCCTCTTGATCTAAAGTGCGCAGATGTTCAACATGCTCTTGAACCACTTGGAGGTTCAAATCCTTCTTATTATTCATTAAATACACAAATACCATTACTCATTGATTATTATTGTAACTAAAGTCCTCGCTCGGCCCAGTCACCCCTATCGAGATTTCTGTAACTGATGGCTTCGGCCAGATGTTGCGACTTAACGGTTTCGCTTTGTTCGAGATCGGCGATGGTTCGCGCCACTTTTAAAATGCGGTTGTAGGCTCTTGCCGATAGACTTAGGCGCTCCATGGCCGTGCGTAGCAGCTCGATGCCCTCTGCATCAGGTTCGGCAAAGAGGTGAATCATACGTTCACTCATCTGCGCATTACTGTAAACGCCCTTCACTTCCTTAAATCGCTGCTCCTGCATTTGGCGTGCACGGATAACACGCTCACGTATTACGGAACTAGATTCACCCTGGGCAGCCTGCGAAATGTCTTTAAATGGAACGGGCGTGATTTCTACTTGAATGTCGATACGGTCGAGTAGCGGTCCACTTATTTTGTTCATGTAGCGCTGAATTTGGCCCGGCATGCACACGCAATGGTGCGTTGGGTCGCCATAATAGCCGCAAGGACAGGGGTTCATCGAAGCCACGAACATGAAGGAACAGGGATATTCGATGGTGTATTTGGCACGCGAGATGGTTATTTTGCGGTCTTCGAGCGGCTGACGAAGTACTTCGAGGGTGGTTTTATTAAACTCGGGTAGCTCATCCGCAAATAAAACGCCATTGTGGGCCAACGAAATCTCACCCGGTTGAGGTGTTGCGCCACCGCCAACGAGGGCTACTTCGGAGATGGTATGGTGTGGAGCGCGAAACGGACGCTGCGAAATGAGCGACATTCCTTTGCCTAACTTACCCGCAACACTGTGTATCTGCGTGGTTTCGAGGCTCTCGCCCAGCGACAACGGTGGCAAGATTGAGGGCAGGCGCTTAGCCATCATCGACTTACCAGAGCCTGGCGGACCCACCATAATTAGATTGTGCGAACCTGCCGCAGCAACTTCCATGGCGCGTTTAACGTTCTCTTGCCCGCGAACGTCGGCAAAATCGAGGTCGAAACGATATTGTTGCTCGTAAAATTCCTTGCGTGTATCGATGACGGTAGGCTCGAATTGCGCCTTCCCCGAAAGGAAATTCACCACATCGATAATGTTCTCCATACCGTAAACGTCGAGATTGTTCACCACGGCAGCTTCGCGCACGTTGGCCTTTGGTACCAAAAGTCCCTTGAACTTTTCGGCCCTGGCCCTAATGGCGATGGGCAATGCACCCTTGATGGGCTGCAAAGTGCCATCTAAACTAAGTTCGCCCACCATCATAAACTTATCCAGATTGTCGGCTGGCAATTGGCTATCGGCAGCTAAGATGGCGATAGCCAATGGCAAATCGAAGCTGCTGCCCTCTTTACGGAGGTCAGCAGGCGCCATGTTCACGGTGATATCGGCCCGCGGGAAACGCATGTTATTATATTGAATAGCCGACGAAATACGGTCGCGACCTTCGCGCACGGCCTCGTCACCAAGGCCTGTGAAATGGTATAACATGCCCTTCACGAGGTTCACCTCCACGGTAACGGTGGTAACGTTCAGTCCGTTTACCGCCGCGCAGTAGGTTTTGACAAGCATAGATGGGTTAAGTTTTCAGAGCAATTTGTCGAGTTGTTCTTTCAATTGGTTATTATCAAGGTCTCTGGCTATTATTTTCCCGTTTTTCAATAGGATGTTAAACGGCACGGTGTATATGCCTAACTTCTTAGCCACATCGCCCTCGAACATCGCGCCATCGCAGATATTGGGCCACGAAATGGAGTCGCGTTGCAGTACATCGTTGCACTCGCGCAGAATGGGATCTACACAAAGGCTTACCACTTGCAGCTTACCTTTGGATTCGCGCACCTTCTGTTTGAGCATGCGTTGTATCTCCATGCTCTGCATATTGGTTGTACTCCATACGTTGAACACGGCCACCGCAGCTTTGTTATAGGGCTGTTGACTAACCTTTTCGCCCTTTGTGGAACGAGCCTGAAAGGCTGGCAGCGGTGCACCCACAGAGGTTTTGGCCAATGTGGATATAAGCGTTTGCATGCGGTTTAACTCTCCATTCTTTGGCTGTTGTGCCAAAAGCAACTTCACCAAGCGTTCGGCCTCCTTATAATTAGGCGTTGGCGTGGTGATGAAATACCGTCTAACAAGATAAACGGACACAAGCGATGTGGGGTTATCAGCCGCAAACATGGCAGCTATTTTTGCCACCTGCGGAGGCGAAGCGTTGACAATGGCCTCGCGAAACTGATTCATCAGCTTGTTGTCTTTGGTTCCTTTTACGGTTAATTCCTTCAAGTGAGATGCGTCGCCCTCAATGTCTACGCTCTTTCCTGGTTGTGCAAAGATGGGCTGTTCAGAGAAATTGGGGAACACCATGACAAGCGTCCCCTCGCGTTCGCAAGGGATATCGTAGGTAAAACGTCCGCCTTCGAGTTTCACGGTGTCGATACCATCGATGAGTCCGTTGGTACTATACACGTAAAATTCGCCACGATTGAGGTTCAGGAAACGTCCTTCAACCCTGAAGCGTTTGCCGTCTACACCACATGCAGCGAGCAAAAGTGCAAGCGTTGCAGCAACGAAGCCAGCCCTTACACCTTTAAAAGGAGAAGGGTTAACAATCAGCCAAGCCCTACTAACGAAACCTTTCAGCATGATGCATATAGAAGATATCGATGTCATAGTGACTTAATGCAAATTGTTAACCCTTCAATCATCGTGGCCATAATGGCCGTTCGATGTGCGATTATTACTTGTTCACGTTGGCGAACTCGAGGTCTACGGCTGCACGTTGAGCCAGACGAGCGTCCTTAGCGGTAGCAGCTTGCAGTGCAGTGCTAGCATCTGCGTTGTTACCTTGGCGTGCATAAACCACTGCCATCAGGTAATCGGTAACTGCATCGGGGTGCTTCACATTCTTCAAAGTAGTGAGCGCGCCTTCGTAGTTCTTGTTCATCAGCTTGGCAAGAGCCGACATGTTGCTCTCGTAGCTGCCCAATGTAGATTCAGCCAGCGAGTAGTTGCCCTTGGCGATGTTAAGTGCGCCTACGGCCTTGTTGATGTCGTTAGCCTCTTGAGCTTTAGCGATAAGCGTTTCAGCTTCAGAGATGTTGCCTTCGTAGAGAGCAACCATACCCAAGTTAGCATTTGCTTCGGCAGCGTTTGGCGAAGTAGCCAAAGCCTTTTGGAAGTAAGTGCGAGCCTCAGCCAAGTTACCAGCTTGCATAGCTAGCACACCAAGGTTGTTGTAGGCACGATAATCTTGATCGTAAAGTTCGGTTGCCTTCTTATAGATGTTAGTCTTTTCGTTGGCATTGTCTGTGAGCGTAGCATTGTAAAGAATTTCTTCTGAGCTGAGTTGAGTTGGGTCAGCAGCAAATTGTTCTTTGATTTGCTCATCGCTACGACCAACAACTTCGTAGTTGATGGTAAGACGTGCGCGACGAAGTTCTGGCAAAATGCCAGTGGCCAGTTCGCGGAAGCCTTCGCTCATGTTACGTATTTGGCGCTCACGCTCTTCAGGATCCTTGTACATTGACAACACGCGCAAGATAACGGCCTTATCTTGTAGGTCGGATGCCTGTACCAATTCTTGGAAGCCTTCCCAGTCTTGAGCCGTGTAACGAGCGTCAACAGAGGTCTGAATCTTATTCTGCTTGAGTTGTCCCTTTACGTAACCTTCACCCGTTGTTTGGCGTTTAGCGGCCAACTTGTCGTTGATGGTGAAACCACCTTCGGGCGAAGCGTAAGCGTTAACTTCTACATTGCGCAAGTTTAGTTTCTCGCGGTCGGCGTTAATCTGCTTCAGCATCTTCACAAATTCGGTAACTGAGTTGTTCTTCAGCTCGGTTTTACGAAGGTTGGCTTGGTTGATAAGGAACTTGATGTTAGCCTCTTGCTTCTGTGCCTTGATGCGTTGGAAGCTGTCGGGTGCAATGCAAAGACCGTCGTTGGCCATTGCTTCTTTGTAGAGTTGCGACGTAGACAACACGCCGTAAGAAACTTTCACGGCAGGGATGTCCACCTTTTTCTTACCCTTTCGAGCGTCGAAAGTGAGGTAGAGGTCGCTCTTGATCATGTCAGGCACGTAGTTGAAGTCGGTCTTCATGGAATAGCGACCGCCCATTTTGTAAGGCACCTGCTGTCCATTGGCCATTGCTTTCTCGCCTTGGAAGGTTGCGCCTTCGCCTGTTGCTACTTGACCACCCGCGTAACGCAGTTCGGGGATGATCTTAACTACGGCTTTCTTCTTCATGTACTTGGCTGGGAAGTTGGCATCGATGGTTGCTGATACCAATCCGCCATTGGCTTCCAACGGGGTCGGAGTGACCTGGAAGTTGTCGGCTGACAGTGGTCCGAGCTTCGAACACGACGTCATCGCCAACGAAGAAAGCACTGATAACGTAAGGATTAGATTCTTATTCATAATAGATAAAGTGTTTAGAAGGTGTGCCGCGAGCGGGACTCGAACCCGCACAGCCATTACTGGCCAAGGGATTTTAAGTCCCTCGTGTCTACCAATTCCACCATTGCGGCATCTCATTGGCCTTTCTTTGGCTTTGAGCGGAAAACGAGACTCGAACTCGCGACCCCAACCTTGGCAAGGTTGTGCTCTACCAACTGAGCTATTTCCGCGCAATGATGTGTGCAAAGTTATGCTTTTAACACGTAACAACCAAAGGATTTTACACAATTTAATACATAAGTGCATTCTGCCATTCATCACAAAAGGCGGAAACAGAACATTTTTTCGTCCATCGTTTTTACTCCGTTTGTTTTACGACTTCACATAATAACCGCATCAAGAAAGATTTGCCCAACTATTAAATAAGGTGAACAAACGCAGGCAATTCGGTAAAACAGAAAAAAAACGCAGCAACGAGAGGTTCTCTTAATTTAACATTGTTATGGGGTTGAAAGGCTTTTGGAGGAGGGCATGGAAGCAGGAGAAAAACCTAACCCCAACCCCTCTTAAAGAGGGAGAAGGGAGCAAATGGCATTGCGCCTTTACCTCTTTATCAATGCATGAACTTGCCAAACGGTAGAGCTTTGGGACGTCAAGCCGTGATGTTCCAAGCTTATTCAAGTGCGTGTTATCAAGCTTATACGAAGTCCATGCACAAACATGCAGGCGATATTTCTATGCCCATATATAACAATGAGCAAACGCGCTAGGTGCATTTGCATATAACGAGTGCGCCGTATAACAACGCACCGCAAGGCTATAGACGGGAGGTAAGAGAGCGTTTAGAAAGGTATTGAGCCATGTTTTAGCTGTTCGCGCATCGTTATCACTATGGTGTACTCCTATTACAGATAAGAAAGAACCGTGTTACAGTTGAACTGGAACAAGATTACACATAAGAAGTAACAGGAGTACAACATAGCGGGAACGATACGGGGACTGAAAAAGCCGTGTTTTAGAGCTTATTTCCCGTCTTGCAAATAGCGTAGACCGAGCCAACTAGATATCACCAACAACTTACTTGTTGCTTGTCAACACAATATCATTGCTTAACAAAACAACCACAGTTTGCCGTGTTGCCCGAGCCCCGCGTATATGATACGGCAAGGCGTATTATACCCCTCCCCTTATCGGAGAGGGGTTGAGGGTGAGTTCCTTAAAGCCTTCTTCGCCTTACGACAATCCTTCGATAACGCCGTTCACAACGTCGATGCGTTCGGCCTGCGGACTCTTTGGCAGTCCAGGCATGCGCATAATGTCGCCAGCAACGGCCACAATCATCTCCGAACCCGTGTTGATAACGAAGTCGCGGATGGTGATATCGAAATTGGTTGGCAGTCCGTAGGCCTTCGCATCTTCAGAAAACGAATATTGCGTTTTGGCCACGCACACGGGGAAATGTTCCAAACCCAGTTCCTTTATACGTGCCAACTTCTTCTTGGCAGCAGGTTTCAGCACCACATCGTTTGCCCCATAGATGTTTTGGGCAATTTTGCGCACCTTCGTTTCGATGTCGTCGGTATCGTCGTAGAGCATTTGCAGCGGTTTCGAAGGATTTTTCTCAATGGTTTCCACCACCAGTCGTGCAATCTCTTCAGCACCTTTTCCGCCCTCGCCAAAGGCTGTGTTGAGCGCGAAACCCACGCCCTGCTCCTCGCAATGACGGCGAATGATGTCCAATTCTTCATCCGTATCGGTTGCAAAGCGGTTAAGGCACACCACCACCGTTTGTCCGAAAGTCCGCATGTTGGCAATGTGCTTGTCCATATTGGCCAATCCGCGACGCACACCTTCCACGTTGGGCGCCTTTATTTCCTTTTCGTTCACGCCTCCGTGCATCTTCAAAGCCTGCGCGGTAGCCACCAAAACTGTGAGTTTTGGCGAGATTCCCGCCTTTCGGCACTTAATGTCGAAGAACTTTTCAGCACCCAAGTCGGCACCGAAACCTGCCTCCGTGATGGCATAATCGCCGAAGGTCATGGCCATTTTGGTAGCCAACACACTGTTGCAACCATGTGCAATGTTGGCGAACGGACCGCCATGGATGAATGCGGGTGTGTTCTCGATGGTTTGAACCATATTGGGATGGATGGCATCGTGCAAGATGGCGACGATAGCTCCACCAACGCCAAGATCCTTAACCGTGAAAGGTTGGCCTTGAAGCGTTATGCCCAGCAGCACGTTATCAATGCGTCGGCGCAGGTCTTCCTCGCTTGTTGCCAAGCAGAAGATGGCCATTATCTCCGAGGCGGGCGTGATATCGAAGCCCCCTTCGGTAACGATGCCGTCAGTTTTACCGCCCAACCCAGTAACGATGGTACGCAGATTGCGGTCGTTCACATCAAGAACGCGGCGCCACAGCACTTCTTTCATGCCGAATCCATCGTCTTGGTGTTGGTATATATAATTGTCTAGCAGGGCGGCGATCATGTTGTTGGCCGAGGTGATGGCATGAAAATCGCCCGTAAAATGCAGGTTAATCTTCTCCATTGGCAGCACCTGTGCATAGCCACCACCAGCTGCGCCGCCCTTCATTCCAAAGCACGGACCGAGTGAAGGTTCACGCAGGGCCACCACGGCATTCTTTCCGATGCGGTTCATACCCAGTGCCAAGCCCACGCTAACGGTGGTTTTGCCGTTTCCGCTCTTGGTGGGCGTGATAGAAGTAACCAAGATGAGGTTGCATTTCTTCACTCGCTCTTCATCAATGAGCGTGTAGGGCACTTTGGCAATATGCTTACCGTAGGGTTCTAGCTCAATTGCCGATATGCCGGCCTTTGTGGCAATGTCGTAAATGGGCAGTAAGGTGGCCTCGCGAGCTATCTCGAAATCTGTCTTCATAGATGTATAAAGCTTAGTGTAGTAATACTTGGGTTTAATTAACTCGGGCTCAAATTTAGGCTATTTTTTTGCAACAGCCAAGCCTTTTAGCAAGAAAAAGGTAACGTAAGTTGAATTTTATGTGTGCTTGGGATGGGCAAAGCATACAGCGCCAACCACAACAAGGAGGAAGAAAAGGGATGCGGCAACACGGCCAAGAGCATCACTTTCTGACTTCTTCCCTACCCTTTTTCCCGAAAAATGTAGTACCTTTGCAAGACGATAACAACGGTTAGGCATGGCCTAACCCACTTTTCCAACAACAAAAGTAATGAAAAAGCTATATATCGAGACCTACGGCTGCCAGATGAACGTGGCCGATAGCGAGGTGGTGGCTGCGGTGATGCAGATGGCCGGCTATGAGATGTGCCAAGACGAAGCCGAAGCCGACGCCATATTTATGAACACTTGCAGCGTGAGAGAGAATGCGGAGAACAAGATTTATAACCGACTTGACACGCTGCATGCCGAACAAAAGAAGGGTCGGAAGGTGATTTTGGGCGTGCTGGGATGCATGGCCGAACGTGTGAAAGACGACCTGATAGAGAACCATCACGCACAATTGGTGGCCGGACCAGATTCATATCTGAACCTGCCAGACATGATTGCGCAAGCCGAAGCAGGTAACAAGGCCATCGATATCGCCCTATCGAAGACCGAAACCTATAAAGACATCGTTCCGCAACGCGTCGCTTTGGCCAAGATTAGCGGCTTTGTGAGCATCATGCGTGGTTGCGACAACTTCTGCCACTATTGTATCGTGCCCTATACACGCGGTAGAGAGCGGTCGCGCGATGTGGATAGCATCCTTAACGAGGTGCGAAACCTGCAGCAACAAGGCTACAAAGAGGTTACGTTGCTAGGCCAGAACGTTAACAGCTACCGATTTGTGAACGACGAGGGACAAACGGTAGACTTCCCCCAGCTGCTGCGATTGGTGGCCGAGGCAGTGCCCACGATGCGCATCCGCTTCTCTACACCCCACCCCAAGGATATGAGCGACGCCACGCTTCGCGTTATCGCCGAGGTGCCAAACGTGTGTCGCCACATACATCTGCCCATACAAAGCGGCAGCGACAAGGTGCTGAAGCTGATGAACCGCAAATATACCGTAGAGTGGTATCTTAGCAGAGTGAAGGCCATTCGCGAGCTAGTGCCCGACTGCGGTCTATCAACCGACATCTTTGTGGGCTATCATGGCGAGACGGAAGCCGACCATGAGGAGTCGCTTCGCATCATGCGCGAGGTGAGTTACGACTCAGCTTTCATGTTTAAGTATAGCGAACGCCCTGGCACTTACGCCTCGAAGCACCTGCCCGACGATGTTCCCGAAGACGTGAAGATACGTCGCCTGAACGAATTGATTATGGTTCAGAACGAGAATTCGGCTCGCGCCAACCACGCCGAGGTGGGAAACATTCGCGAGGTGTTGGTCGAGGGCCCGTCGAAACGTAGTCGCGAACAGCTTTGCGGCCGAACAGAACAGAATAAGATGGTGGTGTTCGACAAGGGCAACCACCATATCGGAGAGTATGTTAAGGTGCGGATAACGGGCAGCACTAGCGCCACACTGCTGGGAGAAGCAGTGGAATGAGAACCATAACATAAAGCAATGTGCGGGGACAAGCTGCAGAAGCGGCTTGTCCCCGCAATGTTTTTGCACGTCAATAACACCCAAGATTCACTTAGATCTCCAAGCTGGCCCTTTGAAGAAAACAACCTTGCCTGCCCATAAAACATCTACAATAAGCCTAACTTTAATTGCCAACTTCATTGCGCGTAAAGAAAAAATCACTAACTTTGCAACGATAGATGAAGTGCACTTCACAAAGAGTCAAAATACCAGAAACGAGCTTTACCCGCCATTTTTTTAAGGCGTTTTACCACGAAAAGACAATACGAACTAACCCAACCGATTAGTTCAAAACCGATATCTTTTAACAATAAAATGTACCAACAATGAATAAGAGTAATTTCTTAGCGTGCTGCGCGAAGTCAATCTTCGTGTTCTCAGCAGTAATGATGGCAAGCGTTGCCTTAACGAGTTGTTCAAAAGACGAGCAAGAGGAACAGCCAACCAAGGAGAATTTCGTAGTTTTAGACGGAGCGAAGAAAACCATACATTCTGGCGAATACGAAATCTGGGATTGCTATAAAAATACCAAAATTGAGCTTTTTCTATCAAAAGACGGAAAAGAACGCATCCTTTTGGCCCTTAATCAAGAGCTTCACCTTTACGACGAAATAGATCTGACCGCTAGGGAGACAGAGCGTCGGGCCCATTGGTATTGGCAAGTGGAATACGCTAACGAGAAAGGCGAAAGAACGATTAATGCTTCTGGCAAGCCAGAGAGTTTCTTTGAGAAGTGGGAAAAGCCCGAACCCGTATTCAACAGTGGCACACTTTACTATACAAAGATCAATAAAGACAGCACCACAATTCTGCTAAAAGGGGGGCAGGTGGTGGACAAAATCGGCAAGTTGCATACCCTCACCATCAATTATGAAGGTCCTTTAAAGAAAATCGGCGAATTAGAAGATTAAGGTAATACTTGTGCAAAGATAGGGACTAGAAACCTATCTACCTGTTAACTATTAATTGCCGACCAACAGAAAACGCGGGGACAAGCTGTGGAAACGGCTTGTCCCCGCGGTATTTTTTCAACTTAATCATACCAAGAAATGCTTCGGTTCCCACGTCGTTTTTAAGCGAGGAACCTTGCAGAGCCACAGAACATCCACAATAAGCCTAACTTTTAATTACTAATTTCATTGCATATATAAAAAAAAGTGCTAACTTTGCATCATGAAATGAAGTTCACTTCATAGGTAGATAAAGTGCTGGGAAGAACTTTGAACGAGCTTTGTAGGCCGTTCGCCATGAATATGAGAGGATAAAGTAGCCTAATGAATGAAATCTTAACATATATTCTTTAACAATTAAAATGTACTAACAAATGAGTAAAAAGATTTTCTTAGTGAATTGCGCGAAGTCTATTTTCGCGTTAGTAACAGTAGTGATGGTGAGCATGGCTTTCTCTGCTTGCTCAAGCGACAACAAGGACGACGAGCCGCAACTCAAGCAAAATGCCCTAATCATTAATGGCAGGGAGGTCGCCGTAAAAGAAGTGGTATGCTATACAGACGACGAATGCATCTACAAAATCAAGGTATTCTTCGATAACGATCGCATGGAAGAGCTGCGTTTTCTATTGAATGAGAAAGTCTTCTTCAACAAGGTGATAGACCTATCCAAGAAAGAAGATACGCCCAAGTACTGGGAAGTAATGTACGATGATCAGGCTGGAAACAGGAAGATTGATACATGGAGCAAGCCAGACAACAAATATAATGAGGGTGAAGAAAGATACCCCGTCTTTCAAAAAGGCAGCCTTTTTGTCGTAAAAAAATCCGACAACAGCATCCATATCAAGTTAGAAGGTAAAGTAGATGGCACTGATAAAGGTGCTGTGTACGACCTTGGCTTCCTTTATGAAGGTGAGATGAAAGTAGTTAAGGAATAATAGTATCAGCCATTAAAACGCCCTAACGCCTCCTTTTTGGGTACGGCGTTGCTCTAAAAAGAGAATACTTGGGAGAAGGGCATGATACCAATTCCCCAAAGAATCAATCCTGTGCAACGGCTGTTGCACAGGATTATTTTTTTGCCTAGATAACAAACGATGCGCGAGTTTGGCATAAGAGCGACTCGTTATGTCAACTACCACTGGGCGGTAATTGATGAGATCGACATTCATTTTTTATCTAATCTTGCTCTATAGCCATCGCATCTTATCCCGAATTCACGAAAGCTATACATCTATACGCAGTTGTAGGCCAATATGTATGGCAAAAGAGGGGAAATATTTAACGTGAGTTCGACGAATTCAGAACAACGTAAGTTGTGTGTCAAAAGTCCTATTGAGATTGATGCACGGTTTCTTAGGAAACAGGCAATAAGCTGCAATGGCACCTAATAAGTTGACGATGAAATTGTCAAAGCATCTATGCCTGGAGTGCTCTACCTGTGCGATGTTTTTAAGTTCATCATTCACAGTTTCTATAATGGCTCTTTTTCTGAGTAAAAGTCTGTCTGAAACGCTCATCAAAGCTCCTTTCATGTTACTTTTCAACTTGGTAATAAGCTGTATTCCGTCAACGAAAAGCCTTTGAAAGAGGTTCTTGCCGATGTACCCTTTATCACCGACCAGCTTACCATAGATGAAATCTATGAATGCTTTGTATTCCAAAGGCTTACGGTCATCAACATCTCCCGGCGTTATCATAAAGTTGAGAAGCTCTCCTTTCTCATTGCAAATCAAGTGCAATTTGAAACCGAAGAACCAACCCATAGAGCATTTCCCTCTTTGGGCTATACCCTTGAAAACTTTGTGAATATGTATTCTTTGATTCCTGCAGACGCGTAAGGGTGTACTGTCAACAAAGCTTATGCCCGTGCATTTTCCCAACAGGACTTTCTTGATAAACAAGGTTAAGGGTATTGCTACTTCCCTTTCCAATTCTACTAAACGGTTGTAAGAAACAACTTTGGGAAAGAGGTGGCGAAGATGCTTGCATACTTTTTCAGGATAGAAATGCTTAAAGCAGCGATAGCCAGAATCGTGAAAAAGAATCATTATCAGCATGACTTCTGCTTTTGACATGGTGGAACTTCGCTGATATTTTCTTTTTCCAATAGGTTTTAGCGTATATTTTGCCGTCATTGCATCAAAAAACTTGCAGAAGTCATCTGCCATACAAAATATTTCAGTAACTTTGTCCTCGGTGATCATAGCGATTTTTGTTTGTAATTATTTGAATGTTAACACCTTAAAGTTACAACAAATTTCGCTAATCACCAAATTTATAGACACTTATAATTCATCGAACTCACGTTAATTAATATGTAATATCTATTTTATAAAATGTTGCCAAAATGATTTCTACCGATAAAATAAAAAATAAAATAGTATGCATACTTGTATTATGTGCTACAATTTATATGCCTGTGTTTGGACAAGCAGTCCCTTTCAAATTATGGGGTAAAATAATGACAAAAGCAGGGAAACCTCTCGTAGATGTCAATATAATTATCTATTTTACTAATGATTTGAATAATATCGCAGCATATTGTATATCAGATGAAAACGGGGCTTATTCTATAGAAAGTGCATATAAAGGTGATAGTATAAAAGTGGTAGCTACAGGGCTCAACATAGGCAACTATACTGCCTACATACCTTCCAAAACAAGAGAATTTAATATCATCGTAGAAGAAAAAACATTTATACTAAAAGAAATTGTAGTGAAAAGTACTAGATTATATGCTCAAGAAGACACTATCAATTACAACGTTTCATCATTTCTTTCTAAAAATGAACTTTCTCTTGGTGACGTGTTAAAAAAGATGCCTGGAATTACTGTTGGTGAATCAGGTGAAATTTCCGTAAAAGGAAAGCCTGTTAAGCATTTATATATAGAAGGGATGGATATGATGAAAGACCGCTATGGTATAGCCACCAACAACATAGATCCAAATGCGATTGCTACTGTTCAAGTTTTTCAGAACCATCAAGATATTAAGGCTTTAAAAGGTTTAACAGAAGAAGATAAAGCCTCTATAAATTTGAAACTTCGTAAGGGAGTTAAAGGGGTGTTCAATGTTATTGCGACGCTAAGTGGTGGTGCTGAAAGAAAAATGTTATGGAGTAATAATTTGATGGCAACTCTTTTCAAAAAGAACAGTCAGTTTTTTGCCATTTACAAGGGAAATAACACGGGCGAAGATCTTCGTAGTGAACTACAATCGTTTGATTTTAGAGATACAGGCAGTCCTATGCTCACTCAGATTAGTTTTCCTATTCCCCCAGAGATAAGTAAAGAAAAATATTACTTCAATCGTTCACATTCTTTTAACTATAATAATGTTTATCGTGTCGGTAGAGATGCCGAACTTGCTCTCAATGCAGCTTATTATACCGACTGCGAAAATCGAAATAGTCAAACAACAGTACAACATCTCCTGCCTGATAATACCACCATAGCTTTTAACGAAATCAGCGATGGCAAAAGAAAAGAGCATATGGTATACTTAGACTTCAGCATTGAAAGCAATAAAAAAATGAATTATCTAAAGGAACAAATCAGATTAAACTATCAGAGAGAGCACTATTCAATGAATATAGTCAATAAAGAGCAAATCACCCAAAATAGTGCTATGGATTATTTTAATACGAGTAATCACCTACACTGGATAAAAAGAGGAGACCATGACAAAGGTATGGAAATAAATTCGAAGACTGGTTTTTCACAAAAGCCACATTGGCTTGGTGTTAATATTGATTTATTCAACGAAGACAGTATCAGCATTTCAAAGGGGCTATACCAGCATGCTAAAACATGTAACTTTTACACAGAGAATACGATGAGGTTTCTTCAAACCCTTATTATTGGACCTGTCCAAATTCATCTTGTTACAAATATGAATGTCCATCACGACCGATTGGAAAGTCAGCTTTCTCGTTTATTAGAAAACGATATAACAACATTATTTGCTGCTAATAACCTTAGCATGACTCGTTTTGATGCAGGTATGGGAGTAGAATGTTTCGTGAAATTCCGGCGATTTTCTATAGATGCATATTCCCCAATATTGTATCAACATTGCATTTTAAAAGAAATAAACGGCAAAACATTGAGCACCAAGAACCAGATAGTAACATCGCCTAAAATGACAATGCGCTACAATCTCAATACTGATAACACGCTATCTTTATCTATATGGCGTTCAACACATACTCCCCTCCTTACCAAACTTTACAGTCAAAATATCCTAACTAAATATAATGTACAAACTGTCTATACGTCTCAAGATTTATATAATGCAGACTCGTGGCAGTGCAGTTGTAGCTATAATTATAAAAATTTGCTCTCAATGCTCTTTGTAGACATTTCTACTGGTTATACACATACTCTTCCAAGAATTCTATATGGCTATTCGTATAAAGGCAATACAGAGATACTTAACAGTGTACACACCAATCAAATTGGGCATTCATGTTTTATACTTCTCCAGGGAAGTAAGGGATTTGATTGGAAACGTTCAAAAATAGGTTGGGAAGGGCGATTTATATTCGGTAGCAATCCTATACTCTTGCAAGATCAAGTGATAGATAGTCAATCGAAAATATTGGCTTTCAATCTAGACTTTTCTGCTGTACTAAATTCTTTTCTTGCACTAAACTATCGAGGAGCATTTGCCAATTCTACAGTAGGAATAAAAGATGGTAGCAATATACCTGAACTCACACAATTTACAAACAAAGCAACCTTGACTTTCTCGTTACCAATCCACATCGATCTCAATTTTGGTATTTATCAATACTATAATAACCGTAATACCATCAATAAAAATTATATTTCTGAAGATATTGAAGTAATTTATAACTGTAAGCGGATAAGGTTCAGTCTGGTATGTACTAACCTATCCAACAATCAAACTTATTTAAATTCTACACAGTCAGGACTTTCTTCCTACATTACTCAATACGGTATCAGAGGTCGAAGCGTATTGATGAAGATGAGATTCAAGATATTATGAGGGAAAAGTTGTAATAATCAAGTTTAAAAACAGAAGAAACCAAAACATATTATGTATCATAAAAGAGCGTTTAGATCCGTAAAATACGGTAAGTTTAGCTTAAACAAACATTTTATTTAATTATTTAGTATGAAAAAACTAAAATTACATGAGTTCTCCAAACGAGCTTTAGAAGCTAGGGAGATGAACAACCTTATTGGTGGTTCTGATGAATGGTGTGGTTGTCATGGTCCGTCATCAACAAGTGATAACGGCTTGGCGAATCGCGCAGGAGATCTTGAATCCTCTAGTTCTATCATCTGGATTGGAAGACATTAGTTTCCAACCTACAGCTAAGAGGATTTATCCTCATAGCTGTTTAATATATTTAGAAATATGAAAAAGATAAATTTAACGTTTGCGTTGTTAATACAAGTCATATTAACATTTAGCCAAACCTACACTCAAGGCTGTGCCTCGATTGAAAAAAGTAATGTCCTTGACCATGCTAAGTATAGAATAACTTATTGCCTAAAATTCAAATATAGCAATAATGATAAGGAATATAATCAAGATACTCGAATAGTGCAAATAGGTACAAAAGTTGTCAAAGATTACAGCGATAGATTATTACACTATGATACCCTGGCTACATCAAACTTTAAAATGGGGCGTCCAACTCCTCATCTTTCTGATGCAGTATTTCCATATGAAATTATCAATCATTATTCTTCACAAGGAACATTAGTCAACTATCGTATGTTTTTCCAATTGGGAACGCTAAGATACCTTGAACAATTTGTCAAGCAAAACTGGTCATTAACTAATGGAACAACTATTACAATTTTAAATCATAAATGTCATAAGGCGACATTAACATTTGGCAAACGTATTTATACAGCTTGGTATGCTCCAGATATTCCTATACATTATGGACCATATAAATTTGAAGGTCTTCCTGGCCTAATTATGCAAATAGAAGACTCGGAAAAAAAATATATATGGTCTATTACAAATTTGCAGAATGTGGACGAACCGATATATGACCATATATATAGCGGTACTAAAAAGACTGATAGTAAAAAAGCTAGTGCAACAATTAAAAGACAGTTTAAATCCACAAATGCTCTACTCAATGCAACAGGTGTAAAAAGGATGAAAGTTGTAAGTGGAAAGCTTGTAGAAATGACTGCAACCGATGAAAAGCCAATACCTTTTGAACCAATAGAACTTCCTTAGATATATGATAAAGTTAACACCAGAAGAGGTTAAAGAATGCCTAGCCACTACACCTCAAATTACATTTGAAGTAACAGAACGATGCAATTTAAATTGCACTTATTGTGGATATGGTAAATTGTATTCTGACAAGGAATCTAGATCTGATAGGAATCTTCACGCAGATGATGCAATTGCTTTTCTATCATTTATAAAAAATTATGGGAAGATGGTTATGACACTACAGGAGAATCTGTTGTTTATATAAGTTTCTATGGTGGAGAACCCCTTTTAAATATGCCGTTTATAAAGGAAATCGTTTTTTTTGTTGAAAGCCAGCTTCAATCTTATAATAAACATTTTGTCTTTTCCATGACAACAAATGCAATTTTGCTTCCTCATTATATCAAGTATCTTGTTGAGAAAGATTTTCATCTCTTGCTAAGCTTGGATGGGGATGAAAATGGCTCTTCTTATCGAATATATCGTAATGGGAAACCTGCATATAAGACAATCGTTGATAATATAAACATTGTGAAATCTTCTTATCCTGCATTTTACAAGAAAAACATAACTTTCAATGCAGTTCTTAATGATCGTAATACGATACAAGGTATTAATGATTTTTTTAGTTTACACTTTTGTAAGAAACCATTTATTGGAGAAATAAATGTAACAGGCATAAATCCAAATGAAATTGATCTATTTAAAAAAATCTTTCGAAGCAAAACTCGAGAAGTAGCAAAAGAAAGAGGTCTCCAAATAGAGAACTTTCAAGAGAGTACATCTTATGATACTGTAGCACGTTATCTACAAATGCACTCTCCATATTTTTACCTAAGTTATAATGAACTGTTATATGGTAAGAATTCTCGCAAAAGTGTACCTACAGGTACCTGCCTTCCATTTGGTAAAAAAGTTTTCATCACCGTATCTGGAAAAATATTACCTTGTGAGCATATGTACGTTGTCAAAACAAAGTGCACAACTGCAAATATAGTTATTTACTCTGTAGTTTCATTCTTTTATTCTCAGAAATTCTTTTGTTGATTGAATTTTGCTTTATTATTTCTCTTATCTTTTTGATTTTCTCCCCTTGTCCTAAATATACGTCTCTAGGTGTAAGATTATCCAACAATTCATGAAATCTTCTCTCATTATAATATTTCACCCACCCATCGATAGCCTTTTCTAATTCAGAGGGGCAGAAATAATGATTTAGCTTAATTACATTTTTCATTGATCTGTGATATCGTTCAATCTTTCCTTGCGTCTGCGGATGCAAGGGTTTGCCATGGATATGCTTGATATCATATTTCTTACTGAGATTCTGTTTGAGAGAAGAAGCAATATAGCACGGTCCATTGTCTGAGAGTAGGCAAGGAGGATTCTGGAGTGTAATACCAGTCTTTTCAACCGCTTTGTCTATTGTTCTGGATACATCTTCTGAGGTCATACTCGAACATAGCTCCCAATGGATAATATAACGTGAGTTCGTCGAACTCACGTTATTTAGTAAGGGCAAACGCCTCTATTTGTAAATATTATGTACTGCTTTTTAACATTGTGAGCGCCTATCCAAACCACAAACGCGCCATCAACCCGCATTTAACCGATTCTCGTGAAAATTTATAACTGGCCGATATAGCACTATTTATACAATTCACCCCAACCAAACGACATGCTTTAAAGGAAGCTTTGACACGTCTTATTGCTAGATTTGAGCCTTCTAGACGTAAATGTTAAGTTTACGACTGCTCACCTCGTGCCTTCCGTTTTGTAGGATTCGGCTTGACGTTTTCCCGCTCCTTAGGCTGCTCTTTAAGGTAAAATGTCGTGTTATCGCTAAGCTGGAATGCTGTTCCAGCTTAGTTGGAATAATGTTCCAGATGATATGGAACAGTGTTCCGGCTTAGTTGGAACAGGTGTCCCGTTTATAAAAAATCCAGTAATCAACCTGATAATTCACTTCAAAAGCCAGTGTTATACACTTCGTTGGTTAGTGAATTTGGAGGCGTGAAAATAATGTCGCTTTGTCGTTTGGTGAAATCGGGAGTTGGTAAAACATGGGCAGCGGCGGAAAAAATGAGGCGTAACGAGGTCGGAAAAGAAAGCCTTAAAGATATGTTTTTACCAGTTTTTAAAGGCAAAACCTTCTAGAATGGTGAGGAAACAAGGGATTAATTTGTAAAGTTTAATTATTACGTTTAACACTATCGAAAAACTATGGCACGAATGAGCCTGTGCATATAATACCTGAATTCGGGATAAGATACGATGCATTTTGAGAAAGATTAGATAAAAACGAATGACTATCTCACCTACTACCGCTACGTGGCAGTTGACCTAACGGATTTCTCTTACCCCGCATTCACCCAACAAACGCTATACACGCTACCCAATTTGACGCAACATTATCCCAACTCTCTCCATTAAAACTACATTTACGCCATGAACCTTTTAGGGGCAATACATAAAAAAGGGGTAGCCGAAGCTACCCCTTGGGCATTAGTTGCGACTTGCAAACCACCCCTTTTCCGCCAGGCCCTACATGTAACCAATGCTTCATGCGAACATGAAACCACCTTGTTTATAAGGTGTTCCTTTCCCTCCCTTTCCCTTTCCTCCCTTCCTGCCGTTCCTTTCGTTTTCATTCTTTTTCGTATACCACCATTTAGTGCGTATAACAAATAAAGTAGAATTCGTCAGTTAGGGCAGAGCCAGTCGGTCCGTTTCACGTCGGTACTCAGAAAAAAAATACATCCTTACAGTATCTATCCGGGTCATATTTGGCCTGCTTGCAATTGCTTCCCTATAGGCATCACCTTTCGATCAAGCCTAGCCTAAAAGCTCTCCCATAAAAGAATATCCTTAAACGTTAAAACTCCAGGCAGTTTAGGTAACAACGACTTACTCTAAAGGCTCTATTAAACCACCAAGCGAACTCGGGGCAAACAGACTCCACTAGACTTCTTCTAAATCACAAGAAACTTGTATTAGTAAGAGTTCCAGAAGATCAACCATTTCGCAAAATGGCAACCATTAGTATCTATTGCAAATTTAGTTATAATATCTCAAACATGCAAGCTTTTACGCATCTTTTTTCTGCACATTTACATCTATTAACGAATCGTATTTCAAGCCACTATCTGCCTGCATTCCCTTTATCTGCGTTTGATAACCTAACCAATTGAATGTCTGGCCGTTAATCCATCTTGCGCGCTGGAAATTCTTCACTACGCGCGTGCCTACTTGCTGTACCTCTTCTTCGTTAATAAAGAGTGGCGAATAATTTGCATAATTATCATTTTTCAAATCACGTCTTAATCCCTGCGAAAGGAACTGCGTTCGGGGGAGTGCCGCCACGCGTTTGCCATTGACGACACGTGGCATTTTTCCGCGTCTCAACACAATGTCGCGCCCACCGAGGAAGAACGGGTCTCCGTCGTTCTTGTCTTTTGCGGGATGCTGTGGCACAAAGGGTATCCAGTTGAGTGGCACCTGCGTTTGCAACACGTAAGCATAGTCGGCCGGTCGGTTACCCGCGGCGTTCATCGAGCCATTACCCGCACCCTTCAAGCTTAGTTCAGACTTTTCGCTTGCATTTTTCTGAGCGTTTTGTTCATCCATAAAGGCTTGCACTTGTGCCGCTTCCATAACAAGGTCGATATTTCCGCCACATCCGTCGGACGCATTAGTCTCTACGCCCCACACCATATTGGCCATCTCGTCGCGCAACATCTGCACCTCTTCTACTGGCTTACTCTCCATAATATGGTTTAATGCGGGCGGCAAGAATAGGCCTTTGTCCACCGTTTTCTCTTTGCCCTTGCGCACATTTCCATACATTTGCCATCGCTGTCCGAACGAAGCCGCATTACCGTCTGAACTTCCCGACATGCTTGTTATGGTTGTGACAATGCCGAAGGAGTCGGCTACCTCTATCCGTTCTACGCTGAAGTATGTACCCAACTGGGCTGTTAGTGGGATGAGCATCCAATCGTTTCCGTACATGGTGGCATACTGCATCATGGCAATATTACCTTTGGCCTGCATGCCAACAGCATTTCCCAAGAACACCTTATTATCTTCGAACTCCCACAAGCGTTTGCTGGGTGCACCAGGGAAGGTAGCCAGCGTGGGAATAGACCAGATGTTTTCGGTTTCTCCCGTATCGTTCGGCTGAGACGATTGTTCTTTTGTTACGTCGAACGAGTACCAAGAAAGCTCTCCCGAAGAGTAGTCTTTGGCCTCGAACTTCTGTTGTCCCACCTCCATTTGGCAATCGTAACCCAACTGGTTGTTCTTCCAATACTTGTTGCCACCGCTTCGAGGGAAGTACGTTTTCTGAACCCAGTCACAGAAATCATAATACATCACCTCGTTGAGCCTTTCCTCAATAAAGTCGACACAGTTTTTTCCGCAGGGCTTAAGCTTCTCGAATATGAGATGCGAATTTTGTTTAGCTAGGTTTTCGTAAAGCTCTATGCCATCGAAAAGTTTTTTAGCAAAGCTTTTGGAAAATACACCGAGGCGTGCGTTAAGCTTACGCGTGTGATCTTGCACTTCCTTTTCGTCGAAACTACTATGGCCAAAACCAGCAACCAAATCACCTAAGGGAAAGAGTTCACGTAAGGCTTTCAACGCTCCTGCACGATCTATCTGTGGAAAACGACCTTGCAAAAGATCGAGGAAATACATGGCCGTCTCTACACGCATCAAGGGAGTGATGTCGTGGTTTACGCCTTCCACTTCGGGCTCGATAGGCATATCTTCCTTTGGCTGCCATTTCACAGCCGCCTTTTTACGGTTTACGCGGCATTTTACGTTGAGTGCCGAGCCTGCGTTATTGCCCTTAAACTCGCCCAACTGCCATTGTCGGGAAAGCATCCACAGGGGGTCGTGCACACGAAAGCGTAGTGCGTCGGTTAGGTCTTCGTGCCTTGTGCGACTCTCCAAACGACGCCCAAAGTTCACTTTCAGATTTCGCAGTTCGTCCAGGCTTTCTATATTGAAAAGCAACTCTTTACTTGTTATATAGGCTGTTACCTTATCATCCGTATACATGATGCAATCGTATTAAGTTATTGGTAGACATTATTTTTGCGTAGGATAATTGAGTAGCGGGAAGATACACGATGTCCATCGGTTCTTATAAACGTCTTCGGGCGACACTGCGCGGCTCTTAGCCATACGCATAGCGGCCTTAAGCGTTCCCAGGACATGCTTTTCTGACCAGCGATGTTTGCCACCACGCGTAGAAACACCCACAAGAATGGCCTGTGGAGGTTCGGCGTCGGGCTGGTCGTAGCCAAAGGTGAGGGCAGCCGTCTGCGTTTTGTAGGGGATGCGCTCTACCCAGAAATCGAGCACCACACCAGCCATGGGCTGGAAGGCGTTGTCTTGTTTGTTTACAAGACGTGAGGCATTCATCACCACAAACGAATTGGCGTCGTGCACATGCTTCTCGTCCTCAACCTGCAAGCCCACCCATTGTGGTTCTTTCTCTTGTATAGGCAACTGCATGGGCGTGAGGCTTACGTTGGTTTCGAGGGCGTTGCACTTGGCAAACATGCGCAACTGGTGTAACAGTTGCATAGGTTGGCGCACGCGACCGACATCCATTAGCCAGCTTTCCATATCGAGCTGCGACACGTTAGAGAAGCATCCACCTTGCTTTTGCTGTTCCAAACTTTCGAGATTAACCAAAGGCATCTCGGTATCGGTATAGGTACTACCAGGACGTAGTTTGGTATCGGCATTAAAGTGAGGTGCCATTACAAAGTTGTTCACGAGCATTTTCTTGGCACTTTGCGTTAGGCTCTCAACGTCTACTTTGTTTCCGCCATCCAGCAGCTGCTCGCCGGCATTCAGTCGGGTGTTCAATTGCTCGAGTTGCGAGGTTAAAGCCTGCACAAAAGCTGCCTGCTGCTGGGCTTGTGGGGCTGTAGCCTGAGCGTCGGCGGTGGCAGCAAACTTCATCAAATCGTCTGTTACCGCATCGAGCGCATTGAAAAGTCCTAGCCTGAAAGCGCCCAGCAAATGTTCTATACCAAGCGTAACCGCCTCTTTAGACAAGGAAGCAGCATTATCCTTGCCGCCATTTGCCTTAAGCCAAGCCGCCATATAATCGGCCAGACGTTTCAACTCGCTTTTCAGCACACCGCATCGGCTACCCAGTTCGCTAATATCGTAAGCCTCGTCAGGCGTTTCGGCACCATTTACGATGAGATCATTCATACGCAGCATCCTTGTCGAAGAAAGCATTTCGCGCAAGTTATCTACCGCCAGTTCGGCCTCCTCAAAGGGCAGTTCTTCGCCCTGGACAACGGTGGGTGCGTCTATCACCTCCTGCGAAACAGCTTGTTGTTGCATCCAGCACTTAACGGCCAAGAAGCGGTTAAAACGATCTTTATCGCCAGAAAGATAAACAATATCCGACGGCGACAATCCCAATTCGGCAGCCTTCACGTCATGAGTCTTATCCAAGAGCGTGAAAGAGAATCGCATTTGGTTGTATCCCATCATCTCTCCCATCCACTGGTCTAGAGCTGGTTCAGCCATTTGCAGGGGTGAGGAAGAATGTTTGGGAGCCTTCGCGTTAACGTCTAGCGCCACGAGCATGCGTTGTTCCACATGTGCCGAGTTAAGCGGAATATTCACGACATCGGGCAATGGGATATTACTTTCGCTCTGTACGCAATTCATCAACGCCTCAACGGCCACGCGGTTTCCTTCGCACAGCTTGTAAACACACTCGGAATTCACCACGTCGGCTAAAGCATCATAGGCATCTTCCAGTTCTTGCAACAGCACGAAGAGCCTTTCACGTTTTCTTGAATCAAAAAGCTGGGCCCAACTGCTACCGCCTAAGCTTTCGAACCATTCGTCTACCTTGCCCTTATCGCTAAGATAAAGCGCGGTGAGCGTGCTACGCTTATTGTCTTTCTCCACTAAACGCTTACGCAAATCGTTAAGCAAAGCTACGCCATTTAGCACCCTAACGTCTGAGGGTTTATCTATTTTACCTTGGCTTTCTATATCGGCATCGAGGGGATATAGCTGCCTAAGGTAGAATATAAAGAAGTCCATTTCATAACCACCATCCTGCTTATAGTCTTCGTGTAGCATTCGTTCAAAGTCGTTACCCAAGATGGCACCCAACGACAAGCCGTTTTGCACACCCTTGATGATGCGCAAAGCCTGGCGAACACGTTCAGAAGAGAGGTTGATGCTAAGGTCGTAGTTGTAGCCTTTTTCTCCACCCGTATCTACATGGCTACGTTTAAAGCTGCTTCGAAGCACAGCTGCCGTGAGGGCCTGGTTCACCGATGGAGCCAGCATATACTCGTCTAGCTTGTTCTTCGTCTCGCTCTCCCTGAGATTGAACACCCATCCAAATGCACCGATGGCGATGTGATGTTTGCGCGAACGACGCATGCGTTTGGTCAGCCTATAATGAAGTAGGCCTTGCATCCAAGCGTCGAGGCGATAGTTGAAGAGGTCGAACGCCTCGGTGATGAGCAGTTCCACTTCTTCATTACTCAGCGTCATTCCATTCTTTCTGTTCTTCACAAACTTCTTTACAGTGTACACGATGTCCTTAAAGGGATTGTCTTTCAAGCGGCATAGCGCCCTGTCGTCAGTGAAAGGAACATTTTCGTACTCTTGCAAGAACTGTCGCTGCATCTCCTTATAAAGCCCGTTGGCGCCCGTCGCTTTCTCCACAACATTGAAGAGATTGACGAAAGGCTGCTCGTTTCTCTGCTTTCCACGGAAGAAATATGGCGAAAAGAGCATATTCTGGTTTGCCACGGTGCGCGAATAGAATGTAGACGAATAGGGTGTAGAGTTTATTACCCTCAAGAAATTGGTCTGGCTGTTTCCCACAGACATGTTGTCTTCGTGCAACACATCTTTAACTACGATGTTATTCCAAAACTTGGTGAGGTAGAGCAATATCTCGTGCAGCACATGTAAGGCAGAACCACGCCAGTAAGTCATTTCCCTAAAGTCGCACACAGGCAATATGCCATAGGGTTGCGAACCAATACGCACAGCAGGATAAGCGCCACTAGAGAGAACGCTATACATGAAGTATTTTCGTAGTACATCGTTCCCGCGTATGAGTTTTGCTATGGCATTGCCCTTATTAGCCATAAGTCCGAGGAATGCTTTGTTTACCAACTGAGCCTTGTTTACCTCACGATTGTTTCGGTTGGTGGTGTTAATGAAGGGGTTGTTGATATTCTTGGGCCCGAAACTGTTGCGCACCGGCATCTTAAAGAGGTTAGACAGCATGCGTGCATCGCCATAAGGCAGTGGCAATGTCTTATCTTTGAGCAGGTTCAGCGTCTGGTCGTAATAAGCCTTGACCAAACTCTCGGTAGATGTATCGTAAGTGTTTCCCGTTTGTCGACGTTCGTCTCCATCGCCCATAATATTGGTAGGCGTACCCATGTTAAGCAGTTCGAACCCTTCTTCGCTATAAAGGTGTGCATTGAACAAGTTGCGAACCAGCTCTTGGCTTTTCTCAGAGTTCACGCAATAGTTGTCGTCAATATGCTTGATACCCATTACGTATAACGAGTTGAACTCAAATTTACGTTCTATATGGTTTTGCTTACCATTACCCCTTTGATTGTGGCGCATGTGTGCAAAAGGCTCGAGTGACAGCGTGATGGCCATACCCATACGTTCGGCCTCATCATAATCGGTGAGCCATCGCATAGCGCCTTTAAGTTTCGCATTAGACTTAACGAGGCTGTTATCACCTTCTTCTCCTGCTGCAAAGTTAACCAACTGGTTGAGATCGAGTCCCACTTGCAGTTCGTGGGGAATAAGATGCCCATAGCAATAGATGTCGCGCTCGGAACCAGAACTTTTTTTCAAGGTAGCTTGCAACACGAAGCGGTCGGGCAACAACCGTGTATAGGGCACAGTGAACTTGTTAGCCTCTTCATCGTCGATGGGTTTTCCACATTGTTTGATAGTGGCCGCGCTATAAGTCTGACGTACGATCCACGCCGCACGATAAGGCGGATACTTGTCGCAAAGCCCTTTCCACAAGGCACGACATAGCACATCGTTACCCTTTACTTTCTTCCACTCTTTCCAAAACTGCTTGGCATCATCAAATTCGCTTTGCGTAAGCTTAGCTGTCATCTGCGTAACGGCAATTTCATCGGGATAAATGCGCACACAAAGACATTTTTGGAATTTCTTGTAGCATATCTTCTTCTTCATAGATGACTGTAAGCGTCGCCTAAACAATTCTACTTGGAGTTGTGCATCGGGATCTTCCTCCACCCGCGTGTTATACGCCTTCACCATTTCGTACAGCCAATCATACTCCGCGTGGAAATTAAACACGGTGTTGTAAGCAATGTCCCGCCATCGATTGAGCGTGGTTTGATCAGCCACAGCCTCTGGGTTGCCTAGGTTTATGATACGGAAATGGAGTAACCGCTCTGCCAAGAGGGTGTAACGCTGATAATGCCGCACCATCCTACTCGACTTGATGTTAAGGTCTAAACGTTCATTACGAACGCGAGTAAGATGTTTTTCGAGCTCCTCCAAGGTTCTATAATAGCCTTTACTAATGAAAAACAGATCTTTTTGGGCTTTCCCTCTTCCCTCGTCTACCTTATACATGGTACGTAAAGGTGTGAAATCCATCCTCAAACCTTTAAGCAACCGCACGAATTTCTTTTGCTGTTCGCCCGTAAAATGGGTGATGGTGTCAAGATACTTCGAGAAGTCTTTATCTTTATAATATATGGTTTTGAAGAAGTTGTTGCATTCTCGCAAATTCTTTCGGGCATTCGTAAACTGTATCGTGTACGAATGTTTGTTCACCTTATAGCTACGTTTATGCCCCATGTAGTTAGGGTTCTTCACCATGTTGCGCAGCCTCCGCACCACATGTTCGAAGGTATTGAGGAACTTGGTGGCCTTATGCGCCGAGAGTTCACCGATACAAACGAGACGTGGCAGGGTGTTCATGATACGCGTCCACAGGTCGGCGAGTTTCAGTTTCCATGCCTCTTCGGTTTGTTCGTTCTCGATGTTGCCAATTATTTTATTGCCCAACAGCTGTAACAAGTCGCGCAAACGTGCCTTGTCTTCAGTGTAAATGGCGTCGAGCCGTTCCACCGCATCGAGCAACAGACGTGCTGGCTCCACCAGTTTTTCGGGTGTTTCATAATACGTCTCTGCCTCTTCGAGGAAGGTTTCGAAAGCCATGAATGCACGAATAGCCAAGTCGGGCTCGCTAGCGTCGTCCACATAACGCTTCATGAAACGTGTCTCAATGCGCAAGGGGAACATCACGAGCGACGTAGACACAGCCATATTACCTATTTTGTTGGCTGCGTGCTTCTTTCTTATATTTTGGTTGCTGTACATGATAGATGTTTTTTCGGGTGATGGTTTTGCTGTTTGCTAAATGCTACCTTTTGTCTTATGGCAATTCTCTCACGGCTATACCCCAAGCCTCCTTGTTTTGGCTGCGTGCGATGGTAAATCCATTGGAGTTCTCGTCACGACCTTTTTGCATTGGCATGAAATAAAACCGTTGTGAGGATTCTTTCTCGGCAAATACCAACATGTTGTTGTTGGCCTGTCCTTTGGTCATATTTTGGAAACCCACGATATACAACTCATCAGTTAGCCACAAGCACATGTCGGGCTTAATGGGTGTAGAGTTAAAGTTGGGCTTGCCGTTTGACAATGGCACCATGTAGATATCCGTTTGCGGATACACCTGCATCAGGTCGGCACGTACAGCAAACACCAGCATCTCGCCTTTGCCTTTGGAATGGTTTCGGCCTAAGCTGTCACTCCATTGGTCGATCCGTTTCACATCGTAATAGGTGTCGCCGAAGTCGTCGGGCAATAGTGGTTGATCCCAGAACTTAAGGAAATAGCTTCCCCTTTCGTCGGTGGGATACTCGCGCCACAACAATTCGCGACCCATTTCGGTGTTCATTCCTGCTAGGAAAGCCTCTTCGAAAGCCGGGTTTGAAGCGAAACAGCAGATGCTGTTCTTAGCGATCTCGCCCGATGAGGGCAAGAAGAACTTGTCGGAAAACTCGCGTAAGTAGAACGATGTTGGGTCGGGGAACTCTGGATAAGGCATCACTGGATACCGGTTCGTTATCCGTTGGTTGAAGAACGCTTCTACTACGTCGATCTTCACACCTCTCTTGCCATAGTGTCGAAGTATGTTTTGCAGCTTATTGAGGTTCATCTCGGTCGCGTCAACAAGCTTCTTCTCCTCCGTAGGTTGTTGCGGGGTGGTTATCGATGGTTGCTGTTCAAACTTCAACTCCGACCTTATTGCAGCGTTGGCTTTCCTCAGCATGTCATTAAAAGCACTAACGAAGTTTCCTATTTTCCTTAGTTCCTCGTTTCCACCAGCCAACTCGAAAGCCGAAATTGTAGGTAATCCTGCTGGGCTACTCCATTCGATGGTGCTGGGAACAAAGCTGTTATTCTCTAAATGAACGATGCCATCGCGAAGTTTCTCTAGCAACTGGCGTAAAAGAGATGGATAAATCTCCAGTTTTTTCTTTTCTATCACAGCTGCCTTGGGCAACGAAGGGTTAGCTTCCTCATCATAAGGATAGAAAAATAAGGTGTCATTGTCTATCTCCATACTAAGTGTATAGTACTTGCTATCTACCTTAAGTTTAAATGACCCATTACTTCCCGAATAGGATTCTTTTCTACCTTTCTTAATGACAAAACATTGGTCATCATATTCTGAAAGCACATTTATTGCACTTTCTATAACATTAAACCTCTTCTCTCCTGTAAGAAGGGCAAGGCTGTTGTCTCCTTCCGTCTGCTTAAAAGTTTTATTCTCGTACTTAAACTTCCACTCTCCAGACAATGTTTTTGTGCCAGTCTCTGTTGAGTATTGCGCTTTTGTCAGCACAAAAGAAGGCGATGTGCCCATCACAACAGAAAAGGGAGCCACCACAAAGTAGCGTAATTTCCGTTCAGGGGTATAATAAGCCACCTTAAATCCATTCTGAAAGTCATCCCCTTTATCGCCAAACACATTCGAGTAAACGTCATCGGGCAAAATAACACCATGTTTCGATTCCCCACCTGCATTAACGGTAACAAGTTTGTAAGGCATTGCCAAATCATAAAGAAATCCACTTGTGGGATAACCAACTTGCGACAAGGGGTCTGTGTACTCACGTAACGCGCCCCATGCTGCATATATTTCGTTCTCTATGGTGTCCACTAGGTAAGTCCTCTTGCGTATTTTCTTCCTGTCGCCAATACGTCTTAACCACGTATATATCTCGTGATAGTCCGTGTTTGTGGCATAACTGCAAGGCGTAGGCACCTTTCTTGGCTCCAATCCATAGAAGAATAAAGGATCTACTCTCACTCCTCCGCCCTTTTTCTCACCATCTTTCCACACGGGAGTAAAATACGTACCCTTCTCCGGATCTATAATGAAACCATTCGTTTTGATACCAAACACACCACGGAGCGCGTTAAACTCTGGATAGAAATCGAAAAACTTATTATGTTTGGGTATTACATAACGATCAAAATCGCTTTTGTGTATCGAACGAATCATGCGTACAATGGCCAACGAGTTTATTATCTTGAGCTTATAATCATTCCATGTACCCACTGATGTCAAGCGTAAGGCGTCGCTGAGACTAACTCCTTGACCTACCAAGTATTGTTCTAGCACGCTGTTCATTGGCGAAACCGATCCCTTAGTGAGGTTCTTGGCCATTGTGTTGGCGCTCATCTTGCCCTGGCTCACCTTATTTATAAGCTTCACAGCGGCGTTCGATTGGATGCCCGATAGGTTATCGGTTAGGTTAAACGTACGAAGTTCGTTGATTTTACGTGCCGATGCATCGTTCATTTTCGACATCTGGTAAATCTCGCGAACACGTTGGTTCAACTTGTTTATCTGCTCCACCATACCCCAAGCACGCGTAACAAATTCCTCTTGATAGTCTTTCACCACCTGCGCACCAAGTCCTGCCGCTGCACGATTTCTAAACGCCAAGTTTATATCGTTAACAGCAAGGTTGGTGGTCCATGGTGTGGCAGCGGTCCTTTGTGCCAAAGTATGTCGTGCGCCATAAATGGGCGGAGTCACCCAGGGATCTTCCTCCATGTTTATCTCGCCCTTCTCGTTCTCCAACAATACAGGGTTCAGATCCAAGAGCTCTTTCAATTCCCTACTCATCTCATAGGATTCTTTCTGCAAGCTCCTTTCGTCAAAGTTGAGCATCTTAAGCGCCACGGGCATGTCGATAGGCTTTAAGTCCTCTCCTTTTCCTGCTTCCAATCCAGTGCTGTTGATGTCCAGTTTCAGTGTGGGGTGCATCTTACGAAAACACTCATCGCTCAATGGGTTCATCCTATGTGCATAACCCAAGAAAGTTTCTTCGCCTGTGCTGAACGCCCAATGATAATACACGGGGTACTTTAGGGCCTCCTCACACCCTTTCGCTTCTTCTAAGCTCTGTCTCCACGATGCCGTTTGCATCGAGCATTTTGCCTTTTCACCTCCGCCTGATAGTGCCTGCGGAGCAAGAACGGCCAATCGTCCTGTTTCGAAAGCAGGAACAAGGAAGAGATGATACTGCGTTTTCCTTTCCAATGCTCGATGGCACAATATGCGCGACACACCCGCTTCGGGATGTTTCTCCAAAAACTGTTCGATCTCGCTATCCACATTCGTCGTCACTTGTACGTGAGCGTACAAATGCTGCTCGCCTAAACGGGGGAACAACTCGCCATAATGCGCATCATTCTGTGGGGTTAGCACCAGTATGGAATTACTCTCTTGGTTCTTTTCAAGTTTATATTCGCCCTCTTTGCAGGCCAGCAGCACCATCCATGGGCGCAATCTGCCTTCGTTGTCTTTAACAGGCGTATACCGCCAAGGGATATCTTCTTCGTAAAATTCCACGTAGGGCATGTTAGTAAACGACACGCCTGCGCTGCCATCGGCAGGAACCACTTGGCAAATGGCCTTCTCATCGATGGCCTTCACTTGTTCTGGACCTGCGATGAAGAAGCTACGGCTTATCATTCTCTCGCCACGGCCACCGTTGTTTGGCAGTTCTGTGCTCAGTTTTGTCGACACATTGAGCGTAGAGCGAAGCACTCCACCCTTCTCATTACCTTTTAACGAGTCGGTTTCATTGGCATAGTGCCCTAGTCCTCGCCTAAAATTCGGCAAGACATATACTTTATTACCTGTTGTCATAGCACTTATAATTTGTCGATGAGGTTAGATTGGTCTACTGAATTACGCGATTTCCTTTGGTCTAAGATCTTCACGTAGCGTTGAAAAGACGACTTATCTCTGCGTTCGAAAGCCGACGACACCATTTTAGGAGCAGTTACTGGTTGGACTATCACTTCTGCAAGCGATCCAAAATCAATCACCTTATCGCGAATGAACGAGTTGTATGCATGATCGAACTTGGGATCTTTTATTGCCAGAATTCCTTTTAGGTCTGGCAGTTCGGTTATTCTCCGTGGCCATTTCAGTCTACCTAGCACACCTAGTTTTTCATTCACCAAATCCTCCACCTCCTTGGGCGAGAAATAGCCAACAACACTTCCGTCGCCCTTTACTGCTAAGCCGTCTTCACAAAGCTGAACGTTGCTCAGCAGATCAGAGTCTTTTATCACCAACTTCTCAAAAGCAGCGGCATGTCGCCATGTGGATGGTTTATGGCGAATGTTCGTCATCTCTTTCTCCGTACCTTGTGTCAGCCGTTCTATATTATTCTTTCCAATGAAGGCTTTCACAGGAATGCCAGCCAGTTTCATTTTGGGTTTGGGGGTAAACTCAATGTCTTTTCCTTCTAACTTGTCTATGCGCTCTATCTTTTTGTCCACGCCATTGTCAAGTTCTATCTTACGGGTTCGAAACGCCTTATCGTTGCGCACCTTCTCAGCGTATGAAACGACAACCCCCTTCTTTTTCCATGTCTCGTATTTTATACTGTTCTCCATCACCCTTTTACTATTTTCGTCAAATGCGGGATGTCCCTCGTTCATGCCATCAATCGTAAATCCGCTGTTGCATTTAATGTACGATGGCGCTTTAATCTTATCATCTACAGAGAGTTCGCGATAAAGCGAAGGTGCGAAATCGTTTTGCTCGTCAACAAAGCCCTTTCCACGTTTAAACTCGCACTGCTCTGGGTTAGCGTTCGATCCAAAGCTCACCTGCTGCACTTCAAGACTTACACAGTCGATGGGCAGTGCGTCGTTGCATTTCTCCATCTTGTCGAGTGCAAGTAGGTTGTTGCTCTCGTGTACGGTTTTCATCGGCACAGCGGTCTGGTTGAAGGTGATCTTACCTGTGGGTTGCAACACTTGCAGGTTCTCGTCGTCGTTCTTCTGATCAACAAACCTTACAAGATTGTCTACCATATCGGTGTTGGTTATCAACCAATTGCTTGCCTTTTCGTATTCTGCTTCCAACAAAGGCCACACCTCGATAGTTTTTGCCTCAATCGGATCGGCATTATTTCCCCATGTAAGGTTGAAGTCTACATTTATCTTGAAGATAATGCGGAACGAAGCCTTGCCCTTTATCTTCCATGGTGCAGGACCTTCCACGTCGAGTGACAAGTGTACGCTTGCAACATTCCAACTGCCCACACGCACGCTCATACCTGCAACCGCCGTGAATACGAAGCGGAAAGGATCGAACTGGAACAGGGCATCGAAGCCCGCATAGCCATGTAAACCGAATCGCTTCCAACCTACGTTGATGTCGAGCCGCGCACCTATTTGGAAGGTGTTACTGGTAATGGCAAGATAGCTTTCTAATGACATGCGCACGATCTTATAGTCTAGCTTCACGGCCATGCGCTTCATGTTACTCACCATAAGACCTGGTTCGGGCTTATAGGCGGGATGGAAACCACCAACAGAAAGCAAGAAACCCTTGTTCGGACCACCCCAGTTAAGGCGGAAGGCCATTTCTCCTTCGAGCGTCAGACCCACAATCTGCGAGTCTACAAGGGCTGCATCGAACCACATTCCCTCTTCAAACCTTATGCCGCCAGCGAAGAACACGTTGATGCGGATTATCTTGTCGAGCTTTGGCAACGACACTTTCAGTCCGCCAACGATGAGTATTTCGGTGGGCGACGGCAACTGCAACAGCAGTCCGAAGTCGCATTTTAAAATGGGTTCGTAGCTTATCTGGGCCAGCAAACCAAAGAAGAACTGACCCTTCTTGGCTGGGAACAGGGTCATAACCGAAGCCTTCATCTCGGCCAGATGGTTCGAAAGGTTCTCTACAAAGAATACGCTTCCAAGCGTTCCTTGGCGCACACTCTGCACCATTCCTTCGCGACTGATTTCCCTGTTCAAGCCCAAACAACCGCCAACGCCCGTAAGACTGAATCCCAAACCTAAGGGGATGCCAGGCGTAAAACGTGTGCTGATGAGCACCACAAGACTAAAATCGTGGCCAGGTTTCGAACCTGTGTCGCACAAGACAAAGCCCGACACGGCAAATAGCTTCACGATATTGAGCTCTACCGCACCGAAAAACTCGCCCGTTTCTTTATTTATCGAGATTATTCCACCACCTTTCACGGCAGCGTTATCAATGGTTATGCCTAGGCCTGTGGGCAAAGCCAGCTGTGCCGACAAGTCCCAGTCGCCTACACTTCCGTCTGGTTTACGGTAATTAACGTCAAGCCCTACGCCCAAATCTTCTAACGCCATGGTCACCACACTAGCGAAGTTTATCTGGAACGTACTCTTTACGTTCAGCGCTAGCGTGCCGGCAACTTCGGGTTTTGGACCAAAGTCGATGTCGAAGTGGTTGAAACGCACTGGCCCTAACGTCTTACCGTTAAGGTCGAACCTTAATTTTAGGCGTGCATTTCCACCAAAGTCGAGCCCCTCTTGCAGGTCAAACCACAGATAGGTGTCGAAATCCATCGTGAAATCGTCTTTCAAGAACGTTTTCAACAGTTCCACCTCACTAAGCTTCAGCACAACCTTAGCGCCCTTTATGGCACCTAGATAGCCAAACATCAACTTGTTGCTTTCGTGCGTTTTGGGTGCTATGCTAAGGCCAGTTCCGCCAATGGCCTCACTACAAGTGTTGGCATAGCCCAGATATAGCAGCTGCGGATAGTTGTCGATGCTTGCTGCGAGATACTTGGTATCAAACAGTTTCAAAGGCGGAGCATCTGCATTGCGGGCAAATTTGGCAACAAACATGGCGCAAATCTTATCCCATTTGGTAACATTATTTACCTTCCATCCTTTGGTCACATTAAATCCAAATCCGCTTTGCAGGGCATCTATCGTATCTTTATCTATTGCTCCAACCTCCACTCTACCTGCTTGCAGTTGCGCTTGCAAAGCTAGTGTATGGTTCTTGCCTAACTTAAACGTGGCAGCAAGGTCGCCTTTGAGCATGACGTGGAAGAATATGGCGGGCCGTTTTTCCTCCTTGTCTTCGCCCACAAAGGTGCAAAGCTGCACCAATAGCGAAGTATCTAAGCTAGCCGTTTTATTTGCATTAGCTGCTTTCACGTCGGTTAGATTTACCAAAGTGGCCAAGAGGAACTTACTTTCCAGGTCGTATTGGTAGTCTATATTGCGTACATATTGTGTAAAGTCGTTGTCGGGGATGCTGGGCAGCACGTCGTCGATGTACTTGTGCACCTCGTTTGGCAACCCTTTATACAAGCTCATAACAAGGGTAAAGATGTCTTTATACCCCATAGGCGACGTAGCAAACACGATGGTGGCATCTACAACCTTGCCAAACCATACAACGTATGCCTCTGGAATATCCACGTTTATCGTTACGCCCGTTTTCTCGTTGATAAACTTCAACACCCTTTGACCCGTGTCTTTGGCCTCTTTCAGCGCCGTTAGCGCTTGTGATTCCAAAAGCTTTTCCGCAACACTCACACCTTCCGCAACAAGGTCTACCACCTCGCCAGCCGTTTTCTTGGCATCGCTTGCCAAGTTCATGGCGTCCTTCACCATGCCGTCGAGTCCCTTTACCACCTGTTGCAACCGCTGTCTGATAATCAAGCGCAGCGTGCTCGTTACTGTCGCGGTAATCTCGCGCACGTAAGGCATAAATATTTTTTGCTTTACACGCTGCCAAATGGCCTCGGCTAGGTCTTTGGCAAATCGGTCAATATCGTCCGCTTTGATATCAGGAATCTGCGCTTTACAGTTTGCCACAATTGTATCGACGCATTGGCGGAAACCCATATAATAGCGTTCGGGATTGGGTACAATCACTTCGTTGGCCGCCTTGGTAACGATGTTTACGTAGTCGGTTAGACTTAGCTCGCTCTTTATTTGCGAAAGCTTTTTCTCCATGTTGCCCGAGAGCTGCTTAACAGTATGTGGCGACAACAGCGTAGCAAGGTTATTGGTTTGCACACCTGCCCCAATGCCATCGACAGAAATCGTATTGAGGTCTTTTCTCAATTCTGCCTTAAGCTGCATAAGGGCCGTTTTCAGTCTATTTTCCCATGCTCGCTTACTTAAAGCCTTATGCATGTGGGTGTACACACCGCTTCCCCATGCCCTTATTTCGGTGTTGGCAGCCTTCGCAAGCTTATCAGCCACCGACTCGGGATTAGGCACTTGCCATTTTTTCAGCACGTCTTTAACGGCGCCAACCAACACTTCATCAAACAATTCCTTCTCTGCGGGCGACACCTTTACCTTAGGCACATGCCTCAATACGGCCTTGCGCGCCTCCTTAACCTCGTCTTTCGCACCTTTCCAAGCGTTGTTTGCAGCCTCGGTAAGCAATGCCTCCAGGTCTTTTTCAAAACGTGCACCTTTGTCGTAAGCAGCACTCAACTCGTTGCCCACGATGTTCAGTGCCGTGTCTAAGCAAGCTATGGCCTCTTCCACCATCGCGTCCATGTCGCGCTGCATGGTCTCGGCCAATTCGCGTAACATGTCGATAATCTTACGTATGGTGGTAATGATGGGTCGTATCTTGTTCCACAATTCTTTCTTAGCTTCGCCCACCGTAGTCAGAACCTTTTCGGCAAGGTTGCGAACCAATGTTTCGAGCATGCTGCGAAGCGAAGCGAAGTCGGGGATATCGGGGTTAAACTGCCGTGCTAAGTCCATTACCTTGGCCACTAGAGCTTGTGCGTCGTCAATGTTTTCAATGGGATAAAGGCGCTTCAGATAATCTAAGGGGTGCGCAAAAAGGTCGTCTAGCACATCCCATTTTATCTCCACCACCTCGATGGGATAGGTAAGCTTCGTTAAGTCTGCAAGCTTGTCTATTTCTTTTCCAACACCCGCTTGCACATCGCGCACAAAACTTAGCATGCTGAATTGCGAAAGGTTGAGCAAATTGGTAGAGATACTCAGGTCGCCACCCAGCAATTCAGACATTTTCTTGGTTTTCTCGTTTACGGCCTCTATACCCTCACGGCCCATTTCTTCGGCCTTTTTCAGTTTCCCGTCTGCTGCCGTTGCTGCTTTGGCTATTTCTTCGGAAACTGTGTTTATGCCTTTTTGGGCATTGTTAAGGGCGTTTACCAATCTCTTAGGAACATGCAACTCAATGGTTTTAGGACCAATAATGCCTAAGAAGCTTAGTATGGCGTATGTTTTAGACAATCCATCCGAAAGGGTTTGATAGATGTTGTCGTTAGGCTTCATGTCGTTAAGGGCCTTCCTTGCCTCGCCCGACAAGCGCGCATACAGGTCTTCCACCTCTCTTTGCACATCACCAAACAGTGCCTGTGCCATATTTTGCGCTTCATTACCTAAGCTATTGATTTGGCTTTCCAGGTTTTTCCTCGCCTCATCAAGGCCTTTTCCTGCGTCTGTAACAATGCCGCTGGCCTTCATGCGCACAAAAGCGATCTCGTCTGCAAACACCGTACGGGCGTTTTTAAGCAAAACAATGAACACGTGGTCGAGCACACGCCCTGCAAAGCCTTTGAGGTCGAAGTCTTTAATAATTTTTTCCGCCTGCTCTGCATTATCGTTAAGCACTTTAGCAATGGTGTCTGCTTCAAACGCTTTCACAGAATCAAGCAATTTCTTTACCGACTTAAACAGCTCTCCACCTGTCTGCATAAGACCGAAGAGGTCGCCTGCCGACGATCCTACAGCCGTCTTACAGGCGCCCACAAGCGCGTCTACAGCTTCGAACATTTTCGTAACAAGACCTCTAATCTGCTCCACGCCCTCCTTATTGGCCAACTCAAATCCCAAGCGGGCAAAGATACCATTGATAATATTGGTTTGTAGGGCAAACAACTCGCTGGACGAGGAGATGTTATCCAAGCATTTTTTGAGGTCGGTTTGATTTTTTTGCTTGGCTTCAAAATCGTCAATAGCCGTGCGAACACATACGAACTCACTCTCAAGATCGGCCAGCAACGCATCGCGGGTCTTCTCAAGCAAACTAATAATTTTCGTCATTGCCAAGTTGGCATTGGATTTTCCTGTATCACTCATCTTTCGTCTAGATTAGCGTTATCGATTTATGGTCGCTCCAAGAGGCCGCTGCTCTCAGGTTATACATACTGCTGCGCCATGCCCTTTCTTATGAAAAGGGGACTACAACTTCACGTCGTTGGCTGCTGCGTTTTTGCTATAGGCATAAACGACTTTAGCCGCAAAGCGGCAAACAGAATGTAGATTTGGCGTTTTGGAAATGGCCATAATAAAGTTTTCAAAATGCGTTTGAGAACTCCTGTCAATACGTATCGCCCTCACTATGGCTTCGTTCAACATGGAGTGTTGTGCCGCTGGCTATCCTGCGGATGTAATAACGTCCGTTCCCTTGCGTTCGGCCCGACGGCCTATACAACAATAGGAACGCCTTGGCGTTCATGTATAAAGATAATGTATGCTTGTTTGATAGAAAAGCTATACCTGTGGCAAATTTAAGAAAATTATCCTTTCGTTTATTGTTTTAAGCGGTAAAAAATGTTAATCGCAAGTTCATCTCGACTCTTTTAGTTATTAAGCCTTAATTAAACACCACCCACAACTAAATGCGCAACGTATGAAAAACTTACCACGCTGTATATGGCGGGATTATCAAAAAATAATGATAACTTTGCGTGTAGAATTCAATTTATAGAAAACAATGCAGATGATAACCTGCAAAAATAGGGATAATAAAGTATGAAAAAGAATATCGGGCCCAAGCTGGCCTTATATCCCGCACCGGTAACCGTTGTGGGAACACTCAAAGAAGACGCCAAACCAAACTGGATACTCATTGCCCACGTGGGCATATTGAGCCAAAACAAGCTGTCGCTTAGCATCCACGCGAGCCATTACAGCACGGCACTGATACGCAAGACAAGTAAACTTTCTGTCAACATCGTTGATGAAGCGATGCTTCCCGCAGCCGATTATACGGGCATCGTTAGTGCGAATAAGACCGACAAGTCTGCCGTTTTCGACTACGAGATGGGTGCGAACGGCACACCCATCGTCAATGCCAGTCCACTGGCAATGGAGTGCGAGGTGTTTGATGTATACGAGGTCGACGGCTATGTAAATTTCTTCTGCACCATCGTCAACACCTATGTTGAGGACGAAATGCTTGACGAGAAGGGCCAAATTAACTACGAACGCCTTAAACCCGTGCTCTTCGAGATGCCTACCCACAAGTATTTGGCAACGGGAAAGGTGCTGGGTGATGCCGTAAAGACGGGACGAACGTTCAAGGGAGAATAACCCCCAGCGGTGCGTTTTACGATTGCCGCTATGCTACAAGCTAGCTTGTAGTGTGGCTACAAAAGGTCTGTAGTGTCACTACAAAGCAGTTGTAGCGGCACTACAAAGCACTTGTAGCGTGACTACAACTCGTTTGTAGCCGCCGTACAAGACGTCTTGTACGGCATATCCACTTAAAAATGCCGCTGCGAAAGGTGATTTTTCGGGGTTAAGGGGCTGAAAACCGGAAACCTCTAACGTCGTTTTTTATATTGCCACAAAGACTTTTGGGCGGGTTTGCCCTTACACGTTTGACTTGCCGAAAAATGGAAAGCCGAAAGGCAGATGTGGCAAGGCGACTATCAACCAATATCCACCCAACCACGTAAAATACCTTAAAAAAACAGCGCGTTTATCATATTTTGCACAATAAAGCGAACAAAAGGCAGTTTATTTGAGGAATTCTCACTAAATTTGCAGCTAAAATTAATTCAAAAGCGGAATGAAAAAAATGCGATGGTCTCTCGCTTTGCTGTTCTCGGCGGGTTTTGTGTTTGCATCTTGTCTCAAAGACGATAGCAGGGACATCACCTATTACGACGATACGGCAATTACGGCTTTCACTCTTGGGAAACTAAGCCTGAGGGTGGATTCAACCACTAAAGACGGCAAGAAAGACAGTGTCTACCATAGAAAACTCGATGCCAAGAACTACGTTTTTTACATCGACCAGATAAACAAACGAGTGTATAACCTCGACTCGCTGCCATACGGCGTGAACCAGAAGAAAATCGTTGGAACGTTCTCAACAAGAAACGGGGGCGTGGTTGCACTGAAAAGCCTCACCAGCGATTCGATAACGTACTACAAAAACGGGCAAGACTCCGTGGACTTTACCTCTGAGCGCACTTTCGTCGTATACAGCAACTCGCAAAAGTACTCGCAAAAGTACACCGTAGATGTGCGTGTGCACAAGCAAAAGCCCAACGACTTTAAGTGGAATCAATTGACCACGGTTTCCGCTTTCGCATCTTTGCAGGGCTTGCGCGTTGTAAACGCTGGCTCGATGGTACTGGTTTTCGGTTCTAATGGTAGTGGAACGGTGGCTTACGGCTCGTCTATCACAGACGGGAAGTCGTGGACCAAGCTCTCGCCAACGTTCTCGCCCGATGCCAGCGCATGGAAAAACGCCGTTAGTTTCAATGGGGTGACATACGTGATGAGTGGAAACAGGGTGTGGCAGTCCAGCAACGGCACAACCTGGACCGACTTTGGCGTAAATGCCGCAGGCATGTCGCAACTTGTTGGAGCATCCAACGCAGGGCTGCATCTGCTCAAAGGGGCTAGCAGCCTATACTTGGCTAAGGCTGGAACATCTGAGCCTGTGCTTGAAAACTTGGGTTCGAACGCTGCATTCATGCCGCAACAAGACTTCAACATGGCCGTTTGGAATCACTCGGTAAGCGATAAAACCGAACAAGTAGTGCTTCTAGGCAATCGCACTAGTGCCGCTCATCCCACTGATGCAGCACCTGTTGTGTGGGGAAAGGTAAACGAATACGGCCAAGCAAGCTCTACCCAAAAGTGGGTTTACTACAATAGCTTGGAGGCTGAACACCGACTTCCGCGCATGTCTAACCTGCAAGTGGTGGCCCATGGTCCTGTTCTCTTAGCCGTTGGCGGTGCAGGAATGGGCGCAAGCAGCAGTGAACAGGCGTTGAAAAACGTGTATGTAAGTGCCGATGGCGGACTGTCGTGGAATACCAACCGTATCTATACAATGCCCACCGACATAGCAACAGGCACCACCCACTTTGCCATGGGTGCGGATAAGGACAACCACATTTGGCTGGTTTGTGCAGGAACAGGTAAGGTTTGGCGCGTACGCAAAAACAGCGTAGGTTGGACCAATAACTAAAAATGCGACAAACGCGGGCGTGATTGCAATTCGAAAAAGCCTCGCGCGCGTACATCTATATAATAAGGTGAAGAGAAACTGGCTCGCAACGCTGCTGCTCGTCGCGCTCCCCTACGGAGCGATGGCGCAAGAAGACCCCCTCTATCGCATGGAGGCGGGTGGCACGCTAGGGTTGGTTACCTATTTGGGCGACTTCAATGGGGGTATCTTCCGTGGGGCGCAACCCATGGGCGGACTGGTTCTGCGACGAGTGATAAACCCCTATATGGACCTGCGGCTAGCTGGCTTTGCTGGCAAAATAAAAGGTTCGTCGCAAAACAACAGCACCTATTACCCCGCATACGCGGCATCGCCCTACCACTTTAACCGCCGCCTAGTGGACGTGAGCGTGGCCTACGAATACAACTTCTGGCCATACGGCACAGGGCGCGACTATCGCGGTGCACAACCCCTTACGCCCTATATCGTGGGCGGTCTGGGGCTAACCCACGTTAGCGGTGGCGAAAAAAACGTGGCCACGGCCAACCTTTTCTTAGGTGTGGGCGTGAAATACAAATTGGCCGACAGGCTGAACCTTGGGCTGGAGTGGGCCATGCACTTTACCATGAGCGACAAGTTGGACGGCGTGGCCGACCCCTACACAGTGGGTAGCGTGGGCATGTTCAAAAACAAAGACGGCTATTCGGCCATCTCGTTGTCGCTCACATATAGCTTCATGCCCAAATGCAGAACCTGTAACAAAGACGATTAATGGAACAAGAACTCGACATCAAACGCATACCCAGACACATTGCCATCATTATGGACGGCAACGGAAGATGGGCAAAGGAACGCGGAAAGGAAAGAAGCTTCGGCCATCAAGCCGGTGTGGACACCGTGAGACGCATCACTTCGGAGTGCGTGCGACTAGGAGTAAAATTCCTAACGCTATATACTTTCTCCACAGAAAACTGGAGTAGGCCCGAAACGGAGATTGCCGCGCTGATGGGTTTGGTGCTTTCTTCACTCGAAGACGAGATCTTCATGAAGAACAATGTACGATTCCAGGTGGTGGGCGACATAGAACGCCTGCCGCAATCGGTGCAAGACAAACTGCGCGAAACCATGGAACACACAGCCCGCAACACGGCCATGACCATGGTGGTGGCACTTAGCTACTCGTCGCGATGGGAACTTACGCGCGCTGCACAAAGCATCGCACGCGACGTGAAACAAGGAACACTGCAGCCCGAAGACATCACCGAGGAGCTGATGAACCAACGGTTGGAGACCGCTTTCATGCCCGACCCCGAGCTACTGATACGCACGGGCGGCGAACTGCGCATCTCTAACTACATGCTTTGGCAGATAGCTTACTCGGAACTGTACTTCTGCGACACCTATTGGCCCGACTTCAACGAGGTCGACTTGCATCAAGCCATCGCCAGCTATCAAGCTCGGCAAAGACGATTTGGCAAAACGGGCGTGCAAGTGGAAAGCGAAGCCTGAACCCGCAGGCTGAAGATTATTGACTCATAACGATAGAAAACAACCCAAAGATGAAGATATTACACAAGGTTTTTCCTGTTATCGCCCTCTGCTTGTGCACGCTTAACGCCGCTGCACAGGGCAAAATCGTGTACCCCGACATATCATACGCCGGTACACCCAAGACATTGGTGCTGGGTGGCATCAACGTTTCGGGTATCGAAGGCTATGAAGACTATATGC
Source organism: Hoylesella loescheii DSM 19665 = JCM 12249 = ATCC 15930 (assembly GCF_000378085.1). GTDB lineage: Bacteria > Bacteroidota > Bacteroidia > Bacteroidales > Bacteroidaceae > Prevotella > Prevotella loescheii. Next base: position 17,998 of record NZ_KB899212.1, on the reverse strand, counting down.
TGGCTGGCATCTCCGGATTGAGTGTGGGGCAGGAAATAACCGTTCCGGGCAACGACATTACCGACGCCGTGAAACGTTATTGGCGACACGGACTATTCTCTAACGTTATGATTTCTGCCGACTCGATCGTTGGCGACAAGATTTACCTGCACGTAAGCTTGGCCATGCGCCCACGCGTATCGGTTATCAACTACGTAGGACTGAAAAAGTCGGAGCGCGAAGACATGGAAAACAAGCTGGGTCTGCTTAAAGGGGCACAGATTACCCCCAACATGATAGACCGCGCTAAAATCTTGGCTAAGCGATATTTCGATGACAAGGGCTTTAAGAATGCCGACATCGAGGTGCGCCAACGCGACGATGTGAGCAACAAAAATCAGGTTATACTCGATATTATCATCGACAAGAAAGAGAAGATGAAGGTGCGAAACATCTTCATCGAGGGTAACGCACAGCTGCCTAGCAACAAGATTAAGGGCGGACTTTTGCGTAAGGGCGCATTCGCCAAAACCCACGAAGCGGGTAAGCTTTCATCGCTGTTCAAGGCCAAGAAGTTTACCAACGAACGCTGGGCTGCCGATAAGAAAAAGCTTATCGAGAAATATAACGAGCTTGGTTTTCGCGATGCAACCATCGTGGAGGACAGCGTATGGAACGCCGACGACAAGCACGTGAACATCCTTGTAAAGGTGGATGAGGGTAAGAAATACTACCTGCGTAACGTCACTTGGGTAGGAAACACCGTCTATTCTACCGACTATCTTAACGCACTTCTTGGCATGAAGAAGGGCGATGTGTACGACCAGAAGCTGATGAGCAAGCGTCTAACGGAAGACGAAGACGCAGTGGGCAACCAATATTGGAACCATGGTTACCTCTTCTATAACCTGCAACCAACTGAGATGAACATCGTGGGCGACTCCATCGACCTCGAAATGCGCATCGTGGAAGGTCAGCAGGCACACCTCAGCAAGGTGCGTATCAACGGTAACGACCGCCTTTACGAGAACGTGGTGCGCCGTGAATTGCGTACCAAACCAGGTGATCTCTTCTCGAAAGAGGCATTACAACGCTCGGCACGCGAATTGGCTTCGATGGGTCATTTCGACCCCGAGAAGGTTAATCCAGACGTTCGCCCCAACTACGAAGATGGTACCGTGGACATCAACTGGAACCTTGAGCAGAAGAGCAATGACCAAATTGAGTTCTCATTAGGTTGGGGACAGACGGGTGTTATCGGTAAAATCGGCCTTAAGCTCAACAACTTCTCCATGCGCAACCTCTTCGGCAAGAACAAGGAACGCCGTGGAATTTTGCCCATTGGCGATGGTGAGACCCTGGCTATAGGTGCACAAACCAACGGTAAGTACTATCAATCGTACAATGCCAGCTACTCCACAGCTTGGTTTGGAGGTAAACGCCCGCTACAATTCAACGTTAGTGTGTTCTACTCGAAGCAAACAGGCGTGAACAGCAACTATTATAACAACAACTATTACAACGCTTATAACAACTATAGGTATGGCTACGGAAGTAGCTACTACAACAGTTACGAGAACTATTACGACCCCAAGCAGTACATACAGATGCTTGGAGCGACTGTAGGATGGGGTAAAAGGCTTCGCTGGCCCGATGATTACTTCCTACTATCGATGGACCTCTCGTACACGCGATATATGTTGAAGAACTGGCGCTACTTCATTATGAGCAACGGTAACGCCAATAACATCAACCTTGGGCTTACCCTTAGCCGCAGTTCTACTGACAATCCGATGTTCCCCCGCAGAGGTTCGGAGTTCATGGCATCAGTTAGCGTTACGCCACCTTGGTCTAAATGGGACGGTAAAGACTATCGCAACTTGGCCAACGACCCAAAATCGCCCACCTTCTCACAAGAACAGCAGGAGAAATATCGTTGGGTTGAGTACCACAAATGGAAGTTCAAGTCGAAAACTTACACAGCTCTTTCAGGCGGACAAAAGTGTTTCGTGCTGATGTCGCGTATCGAATTCGGTCTGCTGGGTTCGTACAACAGCTATAAGAAGTCGCCTTTCGAAACCTACTATATGGGTGGAGACGGTATGAGCGGCTACTCAACGGGCTATGCCGAAGAAACTATCGGCTTGCGCGGATACGAGAACGGTTCGCTCACTCCATACGGCGCCGAGGGTTATGCCTACACACGTATGGCACTCGAATTGCGTTATCCCTTCATGCTGGGTAACACCACCATCTATGGTTTGGGCTTCGTTGAAGGCGGTAATGCATGGACCGACACCCGCAAGTTCAATCCCCTGCAAATCAAACGCAGTGCTGGCTTGGGTGTACGTATCTTCCTCCCCATGGTGGGACTTATGGGTATCGACTGGGCTTACGGTTTCGACAAGGTGTATGGTACCAAGGGTGGCAGTCAATTCCACTTCATTTTGGGACAAGAGTTCTAAACCTTTCGCATCCGAAAGCGTCTAAATCATAATGGGGAACATGGCTCGGCCTACACCAATTGGCCAGCCTTCACCCTTTTTGCTGACAATAACAAATAAAAGAGGAGAGCTTATGAAGAAACTGATCATCACCTGCATGGTGACCTTGGTGTCGCTAGCAGCTAACGCGCAGAAGTTCGCGCTCATCGACATGGAATACATTATGAAGAACATTCCTGCCTACGAGCGTGCCAACGAGCAGCTCAATCAGGTGTCGAAAAAGTGGCAAGCAGAGGTTGAGGCACTATCGAACGAGGCCGCAACGATGTATAAAAACTACCAAAACGAGGTGGTTTTCCTCTCGCAAGACCAACGCAAGGCCAAACAAGAGGCCATTATGAAGAAAGAAAAGGCCGCTGGCGAACTGAAAAAGAAATACTTCGGACCCGAAGGCGAACTCTACAAGAAGCGCGAAAGCTTAATCGCGCCCATACAAGAGGCCGTGTATAACGCCGTAAAAGAACTGTCGGAACAACGCGGCTACTCGCTGGTGCTCGACAGGGCAAGCGATACGGGCATCATATTTGGGTCGCCCAAGATAGACATTAGCAACGAGGTACTGGGACGTTTGGGCTATTCCAACTAACCATACGCGTTGCCACAACAATGTAAATACTAACAAATAAAACCAATAACAACAATGAAGAAACTATTTTTAATGCTGATGCTCTTCGCCCCAATGGCAATGTTTGCACAGAAATTCGGACATGTTAACGCTCAAGAGGTGATGGCTTCAATGCCCGAATTCCTAAAAGCAAAGGGTGAAATCGAGGCTTCGGCCAAGAAGTTCGAAAACGAACTCACCGCTATGCAAAGTGAATTGAAACGCAAAAGCGATGAGTACGAGAAGAGCAAGAACACGATGAACGCCACCAAACAACAGGAAACGGAGGCCAGCTTGCAGCAGATGTACCAGAAAATTCAGCAAACCTATCAAGACAACCAACAGGCTTTGCAGAAGGCACAACAAGAAAAGATGGGCCCCATCACCGGTAAACTGGTAGATGCCATTAAGGCTGTGGGTAAGACAGGCGGTTATGTCTACATCATGGACGTATCGGCTGGCATTCCCTACATCAGCGAAACGCTCAGCAAAGACGTTACGGCCGACGTGAAAGCACAGCTCAACAAGATGAAGTAAGACAGCTTCTAGGAACCGCTCTTCGGCTTGGTATCACGCCTTTTAGCTGCTGAGTAAGGTTTCGGGCAGGCCAACGCAACGCAATCCTTTTGCTTCTCGCTTATAGCGAACGCTGCAAACGGCCATGCCTTCACAACCGCCGAAAGAACTGATGCCCGTGTTTGACCCAGCTTCTTGCCGTGGCCAAACGCGGGTTTCAGCCTTTTCGCAAATCCACCCTTATATATATAAGGTGTATCCGTGCCGTAATGTGGCACTGATAATTTACGCCGCAATAAGAACAAGCGCCCTTAAATGGTCGCGAAAATACCAACCAAACAATATGAAGAAAACGATTTTAGCAGCCCTCTTACTCTTCACAGCCCTCACGGCTGGAGCACAAGACGTGGCCGCACAAATACAAAACGCACCCGCACAGCGGTCTGCCGCCTTGCGATTTGGCTATTTTAGCTACCAAGACGTATTGCAGTCGGCTCCCGATTACGCTGGAATTCAGCGCAACATCGAAAGCCTTCGCAATAATTTTCAGGCCGAAATGAAGCGTGCCACCGATGAATTCAACCTCAAATACGAGGCTTTCCTCGACGGTTTGAAAGACTTCGCACCCGCCATTCGCATGAAGCGTCAGGCCGAATTGCAAGAACTGATGGAGAAGAACATGGCCTTCAAGCAAGAGGCTGCACGCCTATTGCAGAAAGCCGAAGCCGAAGCGCTGGCACCATTAAAGGCTAGACTGAACCAAGCCATTGCCAAAGTGGGCGAACAAAGGGGTCTGGCCTTCATCCTTAACACCGACAACAACGCTGCGCCCTACCTCAACCCCGCATTGGGCGAGAACGTTTCGGCCGCCATCAGTGCCGAGTTGAAGTAACATTCACCTAGCTACGGCCACTCATTATGGGCCCAGAGCATCCCTTCACAACGGGCAATGCTCGCCCCGAATAGCGTATGAACAAATTTCCACAGCAAGCAGGCCCCATCGGCGTGTTCGATTCTGGCTACGGCGGACTAACCATCTTGCACGGCATTAGGCAGCTGTTGCCCCAGTACGATTATCTCTACTTGGGCGACAACGCCCGTGCGCCATACGGTCCGCGGTCGTTCGACGTGGTATATCAGTTCACTCGCCAGGCCGTCATTAAGCTTTTCGAGCAGGGCTGTCACCTTATTATAATAGGCTGCAACACAGCTTCTGCCAAGGCGCTGCGCTCCATTCAGCAGCGCGACCTACCCTCGCTAGATGCCAAACGTCGTGTGTTGGGTATCATTCGACCAACAGCCGAAACCATCGGCAGCCTTACCGCCACGCGCCATGTGGGTGTCTTGGCCACCGAAGGCACCATCAAGAGCGACAGCTATCGGTTAGAGATACAGAAACTCTTCCCCGACATACACGTGCAAGGCATGGCTTGCCCCCTATGGGCAGCCATCGTCGAGGCCAACGAAGCAGATAGTCCGGGCGCAGACTACTTCGTCAAGAAGCGAATTGATGCCCTTATGCGTACCGACCCGCAGATAGACGCCATCGTATTGGGCTGCACCCACTATCCCCTGCTGATGAACAGCATCGTGAAACATGTGCCATCAGGCGTTCGCATCGTGCCACAAGGCGAATATGTGGCCAACAGCTTGCAGCAATATCTGCAACGTCACCCCGAGATAGACGCGCTTTGCACCAAGCAAGGAACGGTTCGTTATCTCACCACAGAGAACAAAGACAAGTTCAAGGAGAATGCGCAGATATTCCTACACGAGCAAATCGACTGCCAACACGTAAGCTTGGAATAGTCCGCACATCACCCTAAACACCCCACCTACTATGCAAGAAACAAGACAAAACCGCATCGCCCGACTTCTGCAAAAAGAGTTGAGCCTTATTTTCCAATCGCAAACGCGAATGATGCACGGCGTAATGGTGAGCGTAACACGTACACGCGTGTCGCCCGACCTCAGCATCTGCACCGCCTACCTCAGCGTTTTCCCCTCGGAAAAAGGTGAAGAGCTGCTCAAAAATATCGAAAGCAACATCAAGACCATACGCTACGAACTGGGCACGCGCGTACATAATCAGTTGCGCATCATACCCGAACTGCGCTTCTTTATCGACGACAGCCTCGACTATATCGAACGCATCGACGAGCTATTAAAAAAATAACCACTCATGGCCGTATCTCTTTTCATCGCCCGCCGCTACCTTTTCTCCAAGAAAAGCACCAATGCCATCAACGTCATTAGTGCCATTTCTGTGGTGGGCGTAGCTGTTGCCACCATGGCGTTGGTTATCGTGCTGAGCGTGTTCAACGGCTTTCACGACCTCGTGGCCTCGCTCTTCACCGCCTTCGACCCACAAATCGAGGTGGTGCCAGCCAAAGGCAAGGACGCACCAACCGACGATCCCCTACTCACAGAGATAAAGCAGCTGCCCGAAGTGGACGTTGCCACCGAGTGTGTGGAGGACAACGCGCTGGTGTTTTACGGCGATAAGCAGGCCATGGTAACCATTAAGGGTGTTGACGACAACTTCACCCAGCTAACGCGCATCAACGATTTGCTATACGGTGAAGGTGAGTTTGCCTTGCGCGCAGCCAACTTGCAGTACGGCGTGTTGGGCATAAGACTGGCCCAACAGTTAGGAACGGGCGCGCGTTGGAAAGGTTTTATGCGCGTGTTTGCACCAAATCGCGAGGGACAGTTCGACATTTCGAATCCTGCTTCGGGCTTCGTGGTCGACTCGTTGCTATCTCCTGGCGTGGTGTTCTCTGTAAGGCAGGCCAAATACGACCAACGTTACATCCTCACTTCCATATCTTTCGCCCGCAATCTCTTTGGTATGCAGGGCATGCTCACGGCTTTAGAGCTGAAACTAAAACCCAATGCCAACACCGCCGAGGTAAAAAAGAAGATACAAACCCTTGTGGGAAACAAGTATAAGGTGCGCGACAGATACGAACAACAAGAAGACACGTTTCGCATTATGAACGTAGAGAAGGCCATCGCCTACATCTTCCTCACCTTCATTCTTGTGGTGGCGTGCTTCAATATCGTGGGTTCGCTCTCGATGCTCATCATCGACAAGAAGACCGATGTGGCCACTTTGCGCAACCTTGGAGCAACAGATAAGCAGATTGTGCGCATCTTCCTGTTCGAAGGTCGTATGATTTCGGCCGTCGGCGCGCTAGTGGGCGTAGGTCTCGGACTGCTGCTTTGCTGGTTACAACAGCAATACGGACTGGTGAGTTTGGGCAAGAGCGAGGGCTCGTTCATCGTCAATGCCTATCCCGTAAGCGTACACTATATGGATGTGCTGTGGATATTCGTCACTGTCATAGCCGTGGGTTGGCTCTCGGTATGGTATCCCGTGCGCTATCTCAGCCGTAAGCTTTTGGGCTAAACCTTGCCTCATCGCTTCATATCATTTTCTAAAACAATTCTTAACTCTTTATCAATGAACGACATTTGCTGTATAGGACACATCACGCGCGACAAGATTATCACACCCCATCACGAGGCGTTTATCTCGGGCGGAACATCTTTTTATTTTTCGTATGCCATTGCGCGCCTGCCTCGTAAGGTGTCTTATCAGTTGGTAACAAAGCTTGGACGCTTCGAAGTAGAAGAGGTAAAGCGCATGCGTGCCGAAGGTATCGACGTGGTTGCGTTTACCTGTGCCAACTCGGTATATTTCGAAAACCGCTACGAAGGCGACCAAAACAAGCGCACACAGCGCGTGCTGGCCAAGTGCGAACCCTTTAAGATAAGCGAGATGAACGGTGTAGAGGCGAAGGTTTTTCATCTAGGTTCACTGCTAAGCGATGACTTTTCTACCGACTTTATACGTCAACTGGCCACGCGCGGACATATTTCTATCGACGTGCAGGGCTTTTTGCGCGACGTGCGTGGGCAAGAAGTGGTGGCCGTAGACTGGAAAGAGAAGCTGGATATTTTGGCCTACACCCACATCTTAAAGCTAAACGAACACGAAATGGAGGTGATAACGGGTCTTACCGACCCGCGTTCGGTGGCTCGTCAGATTGCTTCGTGGGGTGTTAAAGAGGTGGTTATCACCTTAGGTAGCCATGGCTCGCTCATCTATGCCGACAAAACGTTCTACGAAATCCCTGCCTATCCGCCACGTAAGTTGGTAGATGCCACTGGCTGTGGCGACACTTATTCGGCTGGTTACTTGTATTGTCGTGCCCAAGGTTTAGGTTATGCCGAGGCAGGGAAGTTCTCCGCCGCCATGTGTACGCGTAAATTGGAAGCTACCGGACCATATACGCCAGATAAAGAATGGTTTGGGGCGTAAACTTTTTTTGACAGAAGGAGATGTCTTTTTGACAGAAGAACATAAGAAACATAAGATAAAGGTGAAAAGATGCTTCTTGATGGCGAAGCATCTTTTCACCTTTTTACCTCTTCACCTTTTCACTCTTCCACCTTTTTACCTCTTCACTCTTTCACTCTTTCCACCCTTTCAGCTCTCAAGGCGAAGCATCTTTTCACCCTTTTACCTTTTCACCCTTCCACCTTTCCACCCTTTCACCTTTCAAAGGGTCATCAAGCGAAAGGCACGAAAATAGCTTTCGAACAATGCTTTAACATCTCCTGTTAAGTTCCAGCTTATATGTACTCCTGTTCCAACTTATCTGGAACAGTGTTCCAGATGATGTGGAACGATGTTCCGGATAAGCTGGAACACAAGTACAAGACGTATGTAACTCGCCCGATGTTAAATTCATACGTTATTTATGCTTAACAGGCGCATTACAAATGCATTGCGTTTGTTATGGATAAGACGTTTTTCGTATTGAAGAAAGCTAAGGTATAATGGCGCATACATTCGGCTAATGCGAGATTAAGCACCATTTACATAGAACCAAGCCAGATGCAACAGACATCTGTTATGCCAACTACCGCTTAGCAGTTGGCACAACGCCCCCTACATATAAATGGGCTTTATCGGTGCTGGTTGTTGTCTCGAATAGGTTTATGCACTGAGAACTTACGCACTCCACTTCCTACTAACCCACATCAGCACAAAGTAAAGCAGGGCACCAGAGGCAAGACCTGCGAAGGCATCGATGGCATAATGAGCCATGATGTACACCGTTGAGAAGCACATCAGCACGAAGAATGGCAGCAAACAAAGCAGCAAACGGCGGTTGCCCGTGTGCCAAGCAAGGAGCATAATGATGGTGCTGATGCCCACATGACTGCTGGGAAAGGCAGCCGTAGGACGTTCGCCTGCCTCGTGGGCATGTTCTACCATTTGATAGAAAATGCCATCGGCGTAACCAGGACTGGTAAGACGCTCGCTGTGCAGGTTGAAGTAGTCGCCTACGTTGGGGAAAATGCCCATCGCTATCTTGTCCATACCCACAGCAGGATAATAATATTGCGGACCCGTTACGGGCAAGGCCACGAACACCACGTAATAGATGAAGAAGGCGGCGATAAGCACGAACGATGCCCTTTCGAACTCGGTGTAACGGCAAAAGAAGTAAAATAGCGTTACGGCCAATATCATGGGGAAGTAAGAGGCATAGCCCATGTCCATCAGTTCGCTAAACCAAGCGGACGGCATGGCATCGCAAAACACCAGTGCGGGTTGAAAACCAAACACCGATTGTTCGGCTTGGGCAAACACATGGTCGAGGTTGGGCAGTATGCGGTTTAGCTCGTAGGTATCTGGATACCACCAAGAGAGCAGGTAAAGCTGAGCCACCACGCGCGTTAGCTTGGTGAAACGGCAAGGCACAAGTCGATAGACAACCCACAGGGCCACAGTGATGACGCCGATGCGAACGCGTCCCCAAATCATGGCTTCGGGGTTGGCCAGTTTCGTATAAGTGAAAAACACCATAAGAAGAGTTAGCGTCATGTAGGCAAGCACCACCCATTCTAGTGCCATCAGTCCCTTTCTAGGGGATTTCTCTATTGCAAAGAGTGTTTTAATGAAGTTCATTTTGTGTTCGGGGGGTATTGTATATAGGTTTATAACCAACCGTTCTCCTTATACCATTTCACGGTAAGTGCGGTGCCCTCTTCAAGGTTCACTTGGGCGTGATAGCCCAATTCGTCCATCGTTGGTTCGATGTTGCACCGCCAGTTGCGTTGTTTCAGGATGTGGTATTTGTCGTTGTTGAGGGCCGAAATGCGTCCCGTGGCTCGGCCGATATACTCGCCGAAGAACGTAACCACACGCAAGAACCACACGGGAGCTTTGATGCGCAACATCCAAGGCTTACCTAGATTGCGGTGGATAAGGTCGCTGAAGTCGTATGAGCGATACACACCGCCATCGCTAAGAAAGTATTTGCGACCGCTCATGCCATGATCGAGGGCCAGAAAAACGGCCTGCACCACATCTTGCACATACACAAAGGTGATGTCTTGAGGCTTGTAGCCCACGGCAAAGTCGATGTGCTGCTTGATGCTTTTGGCCATCAGGAAGTAGTCTTTCTCGCGTGGACCATACACGCCAGTGGGCCTAAGCACGATGAAAGGCAGCACCACATCGGTTATTTCGCCGTCTTCGTTCTTGGGATTTAGCGAATCAAGGTATTGCTCGGCCAACAACTTGCTGTGTCCGTAGGCCGTGTTGGGCATGGGCTCGTCGGTTTCTTGTATTTCTTCGTAGGGCTGTTGCTCGCGCACCGGGCCGAAAACGCTGAGCGAAGAGATAAAAACGAAGCGCTTAAGCGGCATCTTCAGTTCTATCACGGCATTGGCCAAGTTTTTCGTTCCTTCAGTGTTCACGCGATAAAAGTCGTCGCGATGCAAGCATTTGGTTGCTCCTGCGGCATGCACCACATAGTCGAAATGGTGTCCGCTAAGCTGACTTTTCAGTCGTTCGGCATTGTTCAGGTCAAGCTCCACAAAGCGAATGCGCTTGTCTTGGAGGTATTCTTTAGAGCTGCTTTTCCTTACGGCGGCCCATACTTCCATGCCTCTGTTAAGCGCTTCTTCAACAATGAAGCTCCCTATAAATCCGCTTGCACCGGTAACAAGTATTTTGTCCATAGTCGATAATTGTTCTTTTCTTAGTTAACAAGTTTACGAAATGGCGGTTTACAAGTTGCCATACACATCTACAGGTTAACTATTGGCTTAACCAAAACGTATGGAATATTAGCCCTTTTTGGACTTTATCCATAGCATTGAAATGCAAAGATACCACAGATTTTTTACAAAAACGAAAGGTGGAGTCGGATTTATTTGCGTATGTTGTATGTACATAACATGGTTTTACGTTTTCTTTGTGTTTGTTGGCAGCACTGCTATAACGGTTAGTTCGTGGTGGAATGGAGCGCGAGCCATGTCTTAACAACCTTCTTTATAGTACGGAACGTTTGTGAAAAACATCTTAAATAATACATGATGTTTGTTCGCTTTTTCTCTTTCGCAAGCTTTCTAGTGTCGTACGTTTGCAAATTTGTTGGCTTTTCTTTAATTTTGCGCAAAAGAATAGTTAATCGTAAGGCATGCGGTGGACCATGTTACATTAAAAGGAAGAAAGATTATGAGACAAGAGAAAAGAACTAAATCGGTGTTGAAACAATATGCCGAGCAGCGTAAGCTGATGTACTCCATTGTCTTAGCTTGTGCTATCATCCTGATGTGTTGCTATCTAGGCTATTGCTTTGGGCGAGATTGTGCAATAAGAGATAACGCAAAAGAAACCTCTGCCATTATGGAAAGACAACAAAAATAGAGGCATACTCTACAGTGTTTCATGGGTTTATCTTCTATCTCTTAAACCCCAATCGGTCGTCAAACCGATTGGGGTTTAATTGTTCGGGGCAAACCGAAATGCGTGCCAGATTACCAGTCGGCCCTGTTGTGGTTGTACTTTTCGGGCCAGATGTGTAAGGCGTAGGTGTAGCCGTAATGGTCGTAAAGGCGAGCCAGACGTGTGGTGCGCTCCACAAATTCGGTGTAATTCTTGCGCGAAGCAGGCATCCATTGCACCTCGGCAAGAGCCGCCATGCGTGGCAATACCATGTATTCGGCTTGCGCAGTGGTGGGAACATACTCGGTCCAAAGGTTTCCTTGCACGCCGATGATGCGGCTTGTGATGTCGGCCGACACCGTATCAGGGCGTGGATTGAAGCTATACACTTGCTCCACGGGTAGATAACCGCCGATTGCTTGCGGCTCGTGTAGCGTGTTTTTCGTCTGATAATAGTCGAAATAGGCATATTTACCAGGGCAAGTGATAACGTTGTGCCCTGCTTTTGCAGCCTTGGTCCACGTTGATAGGTAACGTCGACTGAGCACGATGGTAGACTTAGCCAGCTCGCCTTCCAGTATTTCGTCCCAGCCAATCATCGTTTTGCCTTTTCCGTTGATGTATTGTTCCATGCGGTTGGTGAAATATTGTTGTAGGTGTTTCGTGTCGATACCTTGCTCTTTGGCCTTGTCTTGGCAGCGTTTGCACTGTTGCCACCGTGTGGAAGGAGCCTCGTCGCCACCGATGTTAAAGTAGGCAGAGGGGAAAACTTGGTTTAATTCGTCGATGATGTCTTGCAAAACGGCATAGACACGCTCGTTGCCCACGCAGAGAACATCGTGGTGTACGCCCCAGTTGTGGGCCACGGTGTAGGGGCCGCCGGTGCATCCCAGTTCGGGATAAGCGGCCAATAAGGCTTTGGTATGTCCCGGAATGTCTATCTCGGGTATTACTTCGATGTGTCGTTGTCGGGCATATTCCACAATCTGCTTTATCTCTTCTTGCGTATAAAAGCCGCCATGCGGTTGATGATCGTCTACATCCGAGTTATGACCCACAACCGTTCCACTTCGCCAAGCGCCAATTTCCATCAGCTTAGGATACTTCTTTATCTCAATGCGCCAGCCTTGGTCCTCACTTAGATGCCAGTGAAAGGCGTTCATGTTGTGTAGGGCCATCATGTCGATAAAGCGTTTAACAAAGCTTACGGGGAAGAAATGTCGGCCACAGTCGAGCATCATGCCTCGATAAGGCAGCAAAGGAGCATCGGTAATTTGCACAGCAGGTAGTTCCACTGGGGCATTAGCCTTGTTGTTCGTTACTACGGGTAAGGCCTTGCGTAGTGTTTGAATGCCATAGAAAACACCAGCCGCAGTGCTGCCGGCAATAGTCACTTGCTTTTGCGTCACAGTTATGCGATAGGCCTCTTTGCCGGCAATCTTATTGTCTATCGTTAGCAATATATGGCCTGAACCTTTGGGGGCCGTCGTTGTATGGGCTAGCTTTATGCCTGTGGCATCTGCTATGTATTCTGCAAGAAAGCGGGCATTGTGTTGCATCAGTTCGTTGGAAGTGGTGCAAATAATTGTTGTACTTTCGTTTAACACGAAGGGTTTGCCTTTTGCCATAGTGATGGATTGCGGCAAAGGCACTACATTGTAATCGGCTGTTGCCGAGTGGGTAGTGATGGACAGCAGCCCAAAGGCTGCGAGAAGGAGGGATTTTTTGAATGTCATGAGCTTATGGTTTGTTTATTTTGTGGATAAAGGTTTGGTTTAAACTGTGGGAAATTGGTGGTACATTTTCTTCTGCACGCATTTTAAATTCCAGTCTTGCACCCTTTATCAGTTCGCTATGCTTCACGAATTGAGAGCTATGTGGTTGCCCATTTAGCAATAGTTGCGATACATATACACTTGTGGGGCTGTTTTGCGGAGCGGCAATGTGGATGGCTTTTCCATTGGGAAGGTGCAAGGTGGCTTGCCTAAACAGCGGACTGCCCACAGCATATTCGCCGCTAATGGGCGACAAAGGGTAAAAGCCCAAGGCTGAGAATACGTACCAAGCAGACATCTGTCCGTTGTCTTCGTCACCACAATAGCCGTCGGGACGTGGCGCATAAAGCCGCGACATGATGGTTCGCACCAGGCGTTGTGTCTTCCACGGCTGGCAGAAAGCGTAGAGGTATGGCACGTGGTGCATAGGCTCGTTCAAGTGGGCGTATTGTCCCATGTCGGCATTCTGCATCTCTCTGATGAGGTGGATGATGCCGCGCTTATAATAAGAAATGTCGTAACGCTGGGTTTGCGAGAACACCGAGTCGAGTTTCTCCACAAACTTGGTTTGTCCACCCATCAGCTTTTGAAGTCCTACAACATCATGCGGAACAAACCAAGTATATTGCCAGCTGTTGCCTTCGGTAAAGTGGTCGCCCCAGCGGTATGGGTCGAAGGGTGTCAAGAAACGTCCTTTGCTGTCTTTGGGGCGCATCAACCCCGTGTGCTTGTCGAATAAGTGGCGATAGTTAAGACTTCTTTGGCGGAAAGTTTCTTGTTCCTTCTTGGGGCGGTTCAATGCTTGGGCCAGGCGATAGATGCAATAATCGTCGTAAGCGTATTCCAAAGTGCGCGACACGTTTTGGTTAATGTCTACATCGCAAGGCACATACCCCAGCGTGTTATATTGGGCAAAGCCCTTCCTGCCAACCGAACCAACGGGGCCAACGCTTTCTGTGCTCTTGCGGATAGCCTCGTAAAGCAAGCCTATGTCGTACCCGCGAACGCCTTTGAGGTAAGCGTCGGCGATGACCGATGCCGAATGTTGGCCAATCATGCAATCTCGATGTCCGGGACTGAACCATTCGGGCAGCCATCCGCTTTCCTTATATACGTTTTCCAACCCACGTAAAATTTCGGCCACGATGTTTGGATACATCAGGTTGAGGAAAGGAAATTGCGCCCTGAACGTGTCCCAAAATCCGTTGTCGGCATAGAGGATGCCAGGCATGATGCGCCCATTATAGGGGCTGTAATGCAGGGTGTCGCCCTTGGCATCTACCTCGTAGAACTTGCGCGGGAATATCAACATGCGGTAAAGGCAGGTGTAGAAGGTGCGCAGCTCATCGTGGGTGCTGCCCGCAACGCTCACTTTGGCCAATTCCGCATCCCAAGTTTGTTCGGCCTTTGCTTTCACTTCGTCGAAACTTTGGCTGCCAATTTCGCGTAAGTTAAGCTCAGCTTGTTCTTCGCTAATATACGAAGTGGCGATGTGCATCTCAACGGTTTCGCCCCGTTTAAGGTCGAATCCCACCACGGCTCCCACGTGTTGTCCCTGCTGTTCGTATTGCCCGTCAAGCAATTGCTTGTCTTTCCATGCGGCAGCGTTGAGGAAAGGGCGGTTAAAGGTTATCACAAAGAAGTTTTTAAAGGCAGGCCCAACACCGCCGTTGTTTTTCGTAGAATAGCCCACGATACGCCTTTGCTGGGGTATAAGCTTAACATACGAACCGCCATTGCAGGCATCTATCACCACATACGAACTGTCGCCGCCGTTAAACCGCATTCTAAATGCCGCTGCCCTTTCGGTGGGCGTAAGCTCCACGTTAGTTTGGGCATCACCTAGGTAGGCGTGGTAATAATGAGGTAGCGCGATTTCTGTTTTGTGCGAGAACCAACTGCGGCGGCGTTCTTCGGTAAAGTCGTTGCGACGCGTAATGGGCATTACCGAGAGTTGGCCGTAATCGTTAATCCAAAGACTGGCTTGGTGGGTCTGCTTAAAGCCGTAGAGAAAGTTCTCTTGATAGGTATACAGAAAGCCATTGCCTAGTTTTCCCGTGTGTGGTGCCCAGTTGTTCATGCCGAAGGGCAGGCAAACGGTTGGGTAGGTGTTGCCGTTGGATAGTTCCATGCTCGAATGTGTACCCATCAGAGGGTTCACATAGCGGGTTAGTCCCTCTGCTTTGCAGAGCATTGTGCCTGCAAATGCAAGGAGGTAAGCTAAGAGGTAGCTATTTGGTCGTTTCATTTTTGAGTGGGAGTTAATTGACAAATGAGACATGTGTGCAGTTGCTACGAGTGTGGCGAATGGTAGAAAGGGTGCAATGATATGCTTATCCTATTAACGTCCAGCTCTTCACCTTATATCTTACACCCTTAAATTTGCCTGTGCGTTTAAGGCTTCCGCGCCCGTTCCAGCTAAGCGACACCTTATTATATATACCGCTTTCAAAGCCATAGCTAATGCCGTCGTCTTCGAAAAGCGATGTATTGCGGGGTTGCTTGCCATAAACGCGGCAGTTCAGTACGAACGTTGTTTGGGGTGTAATGCAGTCTGTGGGTTCGGCCAAGGGTAAGATGGTGCCCTCGCGAACAAAGAGCGGCACCTCGTTGAATGCGAAATGTACGTTGTGACTTCGGCCGCCTTCCAGCCTTTCGCTGGTGTTGAAGTTATACCAGTTGCCCTCGGGTAGGTACACCATTCGCTCGTTGCCTTTACCCACAATGGGGCAGGCAAGCAAGTCGTCGCCAATAAGAAATTGGCTATCTATCGCCGCTGCGGCCTTGTCTTTTGGATAGTTCAGCACCAAGGGCTTGAAAGGCGGCGTGCCATCTGTACGATAGCGTGCGAATTGCGCGTAAAGGTATGGCACAAGCGACATGCGGAAGTTGAGTAATTGGCGCACCACGTCTTCGTTTTTTGTGGCCGTAGGCAAGAATTTGTCTTCGTTGTTAAGCTGTTTATCAAATTGCAGCCATGCAGGGTTGCGCAGATACCAACCATTAAAGAGGGTTTGGGCCGATAGTACGGCCACTTGCACGCGGCGGAAGAAGTCTTCTTCATCGGCCGACTCCCGTACCTCGGGCGACCACAGCAGGCCTGTCAGCCCTGCGTTGCATACCATTCGCACATAGTCTTCCAAGTCGTAGGTGTCGCTATAAATAGAAACGGGATAGGGAGAGGCCAACGCTCCCGATGCACGAACGTCTAAATAGGTGCGCATGCCGTGTTTGCGAAAAACGCCATAAAGGGTTTTCTGATACAGCAGTCCAAAAAGTTGGTGCATCTGTTCGCCATCGATGCCCGAAGGGAAAGCGGACAATTCGGGGAAACTCCAATTTAGGTCACCTCGTGTAATGTTAGAATTGTCGCACTCATCCATCTTAAAGGCCGCGATGCCCTTTTGCACAAAGCAGGTGTCGTGGTATGTGGCGAAGATATGCTGTGTGGCAGAGTCGGCGAAGTCGGGCACCAATCCGTTCCACACCAAATGGCTACCCGATTTGGGTTTAAGCAGCGGATGCAGTGGCGAGGACGGGTGAACAAAGGCGTGTTCCCATAAGTTAAGCTTGTAACCCATCGCGCGTGTGCGGCTTATTAGTTCGTTGGGATTGGGAAAATTATCTTTGTTCCACACATACGAACACGAGTAGGCTCGCGTTTGCCACTTGGGTTCTAATCCAATTACGTCGCAGGGTATGTGCTTGTCTCTTAAATAATGTGCTATGCGGTAGGCATCTTCTTGTTTTGAATCCGTTTTCAAACGAAACTTCATGCCAAGCCCCCATAGCGCAGGCATACTTCCCCCGCCGGCAAAAAGGTTGTATCGGCGAAGTGCCAAGTTCATGTCGGGCCCAGCAAACACTAGCACGCTAATCCCCTTTGCGCCTGGAATGTCAACCTGTACGCGTGGCTTTGAACTACTTTGTGTTGACGAACGGTACAGCTCGTCGGTAGATAGTTTTGCCTTTTGGTTTTCTTCTGTTGGCGTATAGTCGGTGTTCTTTCGGTTCGTTCCGATGTAAAACGTGGTATATCTTGCCGTGTTTATAAGCACGGCATATCCCTTGTTCGAAATATAAAATGGTTGCGGCGCATGCGTATAGCCTAGGTCTTTCAAGGGATGGTCGTTTACCAAAGGACGTTTTTTCTTGTTGTTCTGCACAAACGACCCCATTTGCAGGCCAAAGCCATAGATGTTTTCGTCGGCCGAAAGCGGAATTTCTACCACGCACCCTCGTGCATTCACCTCGATATGTATCCCTTCTTTGGAGAAGGGATTACCCGTTGAGGGCATGTCTTTCAGCTCTTTCGCCTCAGGTTCTTTATAACGCAGGGGCGTGTGGGCGTCTTCTTGCCCAGCAGTAAGCAAGTATACGCCAGGCTCTATCTGCCTAAATGTTTGTGCCTGAGTGGTAATTGCAACACTTAGAACTAATGATGTGATAAACGTTCGCATGTTTGAGTTTCTGGGTTTTGTGGGTTGATTGGGGATGTGCTGGCTAGTTGGCTAGCCATTGTCGTAAAGCGAAAATGGTTTTATGAATGAATTTGCCAACAGTTTGCCAAGCAACTTATCAGTACAATGTAGTGTACTAAATAAGTTGACACTTTACCTCAAACAAAAAAAAGTAAAAAAACATGGTAAAGTACAATGAAACGGAGAAAATTCTGTTATTAAGTAAGTACATCACGAGCGGTATGGATGCCCGCAGCTTTGCGTTAAGTTGCGGTGTGCCCTATACCACATTCCTCAATTTTTGTCGGGAGTATGGCAATCCCGACTTGTCCTCAATACAGGAGCTGATGAAGAAAGAGAATATTCCCACCACAGTGGAGGAGCTTCAGGCCTTGCTTGCCAAAGAG
>NZ_KB899211.1:214070-376720 GCF_000378085.1 Hoylesella loescheii DSM 19665 = JCM 12249 = ATCC 15930 | reverse complement strand
CGCCACGGTGGGCCGTTACCCCGCCGTCTGGCTAATCGGACGCATCCCCATCCTTCACCGCCAAACCTTTCGTCCAAATCGGATGCCGTCAATGGACAACATACGGTATTAGTCCGACTTTCGCCGGGTTATCCCGTGGTGAAGGGCAGGTTGGATACGCGTTACTCACCCGTGCGCCGGTCGCCATCGGGGGTTGCAAGCAACCCCCATGCTGCCCCGCGACTTGCATGTGTTAAGCCTGTAGCTAGCGTTCATCCTGAGCCAGGATCAAACTCTCCATTGTAAAATGTCTGCGCATCAAGGAATCCCTAACGAAAGAGAAACCAAAACGCTAAAAGTTTTATGCCTTGCGGCATTATCCCATCAGGACGAGCACCCAAATCTATCGTAGTTACACTCACCTGTATCGATTAACCCACTCCCAAAAAGGGAAAGGGGAACCGACGGTTCTTTAATGTTCTACCCAAACACGCCCGTCTAAAAAACGAGCGCGTCTGCTCTTGTACTACTACTGTCTATGTAAATCTTTCAATGAACTCTTTCATAACGTTCACGGGCAACTTTGTTCCCGAAAGCGGATGCAAAATTACACACTTTTTCATTTCCCGCAAAACAACTCGCAAGAAAATATTCATTTTAATCTATTATTTAACGTTTATAAATACTTTAAGAATCTAAAAAACACCCATACACCTTATATATATAGAGCAGAACATTTGCAAACAGAACAATATTTCTCTCTATTCGCTGAATAAAATATGAAGTAACCTTAATCCCTTTTTCGACATCCGCTGTACGCTCTCACATGTTTCTTTACATAAGGCCGCCAGTCTCAAGCAATTCTACATTAAACCCTAAGCGGGCTAATCACCCATGTGGGTTAATACTCAATTGCCAGATCAAGGGAAAAGCACAAATAAGATTTGTCGGGCTAGACCAAGCTAACCCGACAAACCGTATCTATAAAGTCTATAGCATCCCTCTAGGGAGAACTATAAATCGCACTACTCTACCTTGGATTGGGCAGCATCGACTTATTAAAGCGCAGTGGACGTGCAGGAATGGGTAGCGCCCAGCGTGGATCATTGGGTGGAAGCGTTAGGTCTTTCCCTACAACATGGTGCACGACAGTCTTTGCAAAACGCGAGTCAAGGTTCAATCGTTTCAGGTCGATAAAACGTGTAAGACCTGTTAATGCAAACTCGCGCCTACGTTCCTCGAGCACCAACTTTAATGCCTCGTCGCGATTCGCTGCTGTAAGCGCCTTATTATCTACAATCCTATTGTTACGCAACTTGTTAAGCAGTTCCATTGCCCTTCCTATGCTTCCCTGTCTTGCTTCGCATTCGGCCACCAGAAGATACATTTCGGATGTAGTTATCCCCATGTTCTGCTCAAACCAAGGCCGCCATAAGGGTTTTTCAAACTGCGTGCTGTTTATGCTATCACTGAAGAACAACAGCCTACGCATATCTTTCTTTGTAAAGTGTTGCATCAAGTCATCGCTACCGAAAGTTTCATCACTCAGTGCATAAACAAATGGTGCAAGACGAATAAGCACATTCTCCTTGTTTGCATCTTTATCGGGGATATCAATTCGCCCAATGGCACTTTCGTTAACCAGCACATGATAATCCCTCATATCTAAGAGTGTATCGTTACGGGCCAAAACACTGTCGGCACATTCCAAAGCTTCCTTATACTTGCCTTGATAAAGATACATGCGCGCCAAAACACCCCGAGCACCAGATTTTGAAAACTTAAAGGCGTTAGGCTTAGGCTTATGGGGCAAGTCACGCACGGCTGCCTGAAGATCCTTCTCAACCAAATCGTACACCTCTGCCACCGTCGCGCGCTTCAAATCCGTCAGGTTGATGTTATCTTCCAACACCAAAGGCACACCAAGATCTGCTTGTGCCGTCGACGGATCGTAATGTTTACCGTAAACATTGACGAGATTTAAGTATTCAAGTGCCCGCTCAGCCAGAGCCTCAGCACGAAGATTAAGCTTCTGAGTCTCGCTGCCATGCGTAGCATCCATCACGTTGTTTATCACCACATTCGAGTAGAATATGCGCTGATAAGCCGATGCCCAGAACACGTCGGTAACGCTTTCGCCGAACACATCCTTATTAAAGGTGTAGAGATTTTGTATATATCGCTCTTTGATATTCAGTCCTGGGATAAGTTCGTTCTCTGCTGTGTCGGGCAGATAAACATCATCAGTGAGGTAAAGGGGGAAGTTCTCGCCTCCCTTCATCAGATCAGGAAAATTCATGATGTAGGCGTAATCGTCTACAGTTTGCGGTATCGTCTCTCCCTTGGGCTGTACATTCAGAAAGTCTTCACAAGCCACGTTCAGGGCCACGAGTGTCACGCCAAGCGCCGCATTTATAAGTAACTTTTTCATTGTCGAGCATGTTTAGAAGTTAGCAGATATTCCCAAAGTCCACGTTGTGGGAATGGGCGTAGATCTTTTTCCCCATGTGTATCCATAGGTGGACATCGCTTCGGGGTCGAAACCCTTGTTATTGGCATGCCACGTAAATAGATTCTGAGCTTGCAAGGTTACTGAAAGCGAACTTAACCCCACGCGCGAGATGAGCTGTTTTGAAAAATTGTATGTCAACGACACATCGCGCAGCTTGATATAGTCGCCCTTTTGCACATGCTTATCGGCTGCATACCAGGGGTGTTGGTCATCAGCCATATCAAGTTGACCACCTACGATACCGGGCGTTACATCTGGATTCTTTTCGTCACCAGGCTGTTTCCACAGGTTAAGAACCTCTCTTGCGATGTTCGAACCTGTGGGATACATCAGATATTGCGCTGCTTCACCCCGGAAAACGTGTCCACCATAATAGACGAACATGAAAGACAGGTCGAAGTTTCGATAGCTAAGGCTATTTGTTAGCGACCCTGTATATACGGGCGTTGATGTTCCCGAAAACTCCAAGTCGTTAATGTCGGTCACGTTTTGATCCACATCCTGACCTTGATTTACGTAGAACTGTGGCCGACCAGCATCGTTAATACCTGCATATTTAAAGCTGAACACTCCTCCAACAGGATATCCTTTTACATTAGCATACTCCTTTGTATAGGCGAACACTGTGGTTTCAGAGTCTTCCACATCTACCAATTTGTTCTTGTTATAACTGAAATTCAGCGACGTATCCCACTTAAAGTTAGGCGTGGCCACATTGGTACTACCCAACGACAATTCCACACCGCGGTTATACATCGAACCATAGTTCAGCAGCACATTATCCCAACCCAGCGTATAGTCGCTAGTGCGAAAGGCTAGCAGGTCGGTGGTGTTCTTGTTATAGAAGTCAAGACTACCCCAAATTCTGTTTCCCAGTATGGCAAAATCAATTCCGAAGTTAAACGTCGCAGTCTTTTCCCATCTCAACGACTTGTTTGGCGGATTCTTAATTTGAGCGAAGAAATCCTTGGCCCAATCAGAATATTGTGCGTCGCTTATAGTAAGGAATGGGCCACCACCCTTGGGTATATTTCCGCCAATACCATAAGTAAGCCTCATGGTTAGGTTATTAAGCCACGAAGCGCGCCCTTCCATAAAGTGTTCGTTGCGCAAATGCCAGCTGGCACCCAACGACCAGAGGGGACGATACTGATATTTAGGATCGGTACCAAATAGGTTCGACTGGTCAATACGAATACTACCTGTTAAGTCGTAACGATCGTCGAAGGCGTAAGACGCATTAGCGTAGAAGGCTACAAAGCGATTGTCGTGCTCACTTACATAGTTGTTGTCTAGCGGGCCCCACTCTGTGAAATAGCCATAGAGTGCTTGCGTACCTTGCAGGTTTAACAAGTTGAGAGTGTTAATTGGCTTATAGCCCAGTGTTTGGTCGTCATAGCCAACATAATTCACACTTGTTTCCGTTTCGCGGTTTTGTCTTCGTTCTGCTCCAGCTATAGCTGTAATGTAGTGTTTGCCCGTCTCCTTGGCAAAGTTCAATTGCGCACGCAAGGTGTACGATGGTTTATCTCCCCGCTTTTCGGTGAGCATACCACCCTCGGGAATATTCAATGTCAGTTCTTGTTTAACTGGGTCGTATTGCGCTGCATCATTTATGTAGTGCCGCATCTTATAAGAGTACTTCGTAGCCACATACCTATCACGATAATAGCCATTCTCGCTTTGATACCTAACATCAAGATTTAGCCAAGGCGTAAACATCACATTGAAGCCCAACTGCATACGATAGTAGCTGCTCTTATTCTCAAAGAACTCTTCTTCACGATTAGTTATGGGGCTGTAATGCTCGTCGTGCAATCCAATACTCATCAGTCGTTGCATCTCGTATTCAGACTTTTTATGCCTGATGTGTAGCGGACGCCCTTCGGCATCTTCCAACATATAATACGAAGGCATGCCCAACAACGACCCCTCATAAGATCCTGCACCCGAATCGCCCTGCCCACGCGTAAAGTTGGCAGCCAAAGAAAGGTCGGCCTTCAACCATTTGAAGAACTTCATCTCGTCGCGCAGGGTAAATCCATAGTTCGTTGTAGATACGTATTTGGCGTTAGGATAAACCGCCCCATAGTTAAGGGTTAGCGCATAGGTGTTATATTCGTTGCCACCCGTAATGCTTAGGTTGTGCTGGTGTTCCACGCCTGTTCGACGATAAAAGCGGTCAAGCTGATCCCGATTGTCCAAATTGCGATACACATCCAGCTCTTTCTCAAGTTGTACATCATCCATCATGCCCGCGCGATGTTTCAGCAAGGCCACCCATAATGGGTTATGTTCTTCACGCTTGTTCAAGTCGCCATAAGTTCCCTGAACGTATTTGAAAGACCACTTTTGAAAATCTACCAACTCACGGCTGTCCATAAGGTTAAGATAATCCATGTTGGGCTTTGGCGTAAACTTCACACTACTATCGTAACGCACGTTCACCTTACCCGCTCCGTTTCCAGATATCGTGGTAATTACAATAACTCCATTAGCAGCCCTTGCACCATATATAGAAGCCGCAGCGGCATCTTTAAGCAAAGTTACACTGCGAATGGTGGCAGGATTAATACTGGCGAGCGAGCCTTCGAATGGCATTCCGTCTACAACGATAAGCGGTTCATAGCCCGATGCTCCGTTGCGCAAGGTTGTTATACCACGAACAAAAAAGTCGTTCGTGCCCATCACCGTCAATCCAGCGGCTGCACCCTCCAAGCGTTGCATGATGTTGGTTTGCAGCTTACCTTTAAGTTTCTCGGGCGTGATAAGCGCGAAAGCACCTGTTGCCCGTTCTTTGGAGAGCGTTTGATAACCCGTCACAATCACGTCTGATAGCGAATGCTGATCAGATTCCATTGTCAGGTTTAGCTTGCGCTTCGAACCGATACTCACCTGCTGCGGTTTCATGCCCACAAAGGTAACTACCATCGTCTTTTCCTTATCGGTCAAGGGAATGTCAAAATAGCCATCACTGTCGGTAATACCCACAAGCGAGCTTTCTTTAAAGGCTATAGCCACGCCTGGGAGCCCTTCGCCCGTGTCGTCAACGATGCGCCCCGAAATACGGCGTTGCGTATGTTTCGTGTCTTGTTGCACCTCGGTCTGGGTCTCTTCTGGTGTTGAAGCACCAGCCGTCAGTGCATACGGATTAACAAGCGCGCATGCCAATACACAGCAAACGCGCAACAACTTGCCC
Source organism: Hoylesella loescheii DSM 19665 = JCM 12249 = ATCC 15930 (assembly GCF_000378085.1). Lineage (GTDB taxonomy): Bacteria > Bacteroidota > Bacteroidia > Bacteroidales > Bacteroidaceae > Prevotella > Prevotella loescheii. Next base: position 371,030 of record NZ_KB899211.1, on the reverse strand, counting down.
TTGGGCAAGCCTTGTCGTTCAGGAGTTTGGGTGTGGATAGATTTCATCTCATTCTGGATTAGCGTTACAGTCTAAAACAATTCGGTAAGGGACAAGGCACTTCTCCGCCACAATGTGCATACCGTTCTCTCCACCTATTCTATTCTGTTGCTCCTTTGTTTTATGTAGAGCGATTCAGGTTTATTTCGCAAAGATAGTCATTTTCTTATTATTTGCAAAAATAACGAATAAAAAAAGATGGGACAAAATAAAATATTTTTCACGACAACATATAAATCACACATTATCAGCTAGTTAATTACAAACCGCTCAACATAGAACGATACGCCTCTCACACATTATATATATAATATGGAGTAGTTGACGTTGGCAAAATGGCAAAAGCCTATCGGGAGAGCGTTACCATATATAGTCCGATGCAAGGAACGAACTACTTAGATGCAAGTACACTTTGCCAAAACCGCACCTAACAACAAAACGCACATCCACTAATAAGCCCTTATTCATCAACTTTTGAATTCTTAGACTGCTATAACATTTTTGGACTTCTGTTCCATATAAGTTGGAACAGTATTCCAGATGATATGGAACACCGTTCCAGTTGACATGGAACAGGGTTCCAACTTAGATATAAGACGACGACCGATATAAAATGGCGTTACAAGGGTTTACCATTTGTAGAGCGACTTATCGTATAAGGCTTTTCATCTCCTCATTAAGGGCATTCCACAAAAACGCTATAAACGAGCCCCCAAAAGGCTTGCCACATACGCAACCATCGGTGAGTATGCCCTTGGAGTTATCCCCAAAATACGTCTTGGTTACCAAGAGCATTGCGCAAACATCACCCCTATGCAAAGTGCAAACAGCCTTTCTACTCATAACTATGAAGGCACCCCTTGCCCTTATGTGCCAGCTTTGAGCATGTTGGCATTAAGAATGACGATTTCTTTTTGGCGAACGAAGATGGCGCCTTGCGCTTCAAGCTCTGACAAAGAACGGATAAGCGAACTTTTCCTCACACCAAAAAGGTCGGCCAACTCTTGTCGCGAGTGGTGCAGGGTAATGTTGGAACTACCTGTCTTACGGGCCATACGCAACAGATGTTGGGCCAACCGATCGCGAAGTGGAGCAAGATAAACCGACTTTATCTTATTAAGAAGAAAAAGGTTGATATCTGACAGCAGGCGAAGAAAGTTGTGGCGCACCTGCATGTTGGCATGTAACAAAAGGTCGAGATGGGCAACAGACATACAAAAAAGCCTTGCATGACTGACTGCCATAAGGCTAACGGGCGCATTTCTATCGTTTGAAAAGAGGAAAGCGGGTGTCAAAAGCGTACCCGTTCGCAGATAATCCACGGTGAGTGTCTTGTTATCGCCCTCGGTCATACGCGCCACCAACTCGCCGTCTAACACGATAATGGCCTCTTGGCAAGCTTTGCCTTGATACAAGAAGGTATCCTTCGCAGGAATGTCGCGCACATTGAAGTCGAGCGCTTTCAGTTCGCCTTCAATTTCCTCGGCCTTCATTCCCGCAAACAGCGTTGCCTGTTCCAATGCATTCCATACGTCGTTATACATGTGCGTTAATGGCGTTAAAATGAAAGATAGCTTGCGTCGGGCAGCCTGTAAACCATTCCCCACAGCAACCCCTTATGCTATCTGCGAGCAAAGTTACGCAAATTCGAAGACTAGGGAAATACCAATTTATAGGTATTCAGCACGAAAGGACAACGCATTATCTTTGGCCAGAATAACGGAAAACGAACTTTTTTGAGTAAGTTTGCAAGTACAAAACAATGCACATCGACAATGAATTGGCAACAACTGATATCCAACAAACGCTTTGGGCAAGAGGGTAAGCACCCTGAAAGGAATGACGACCGTTCGGAATTTAAACGCGATTACGACCGGTTGATTTTCTCGGCACCTTTCAGGAGACTGCAAAACAAGACGCAAGTTTTCCCCCTACCGGGCAGTGTATTCGTTCACAACCGCCTAACACATAGCCTTGAGGTGGCCTCGGTGGGCATGTCGCTGGGCAACGATGTAGCTCGCGCGCTGATAGCACTGCATCCCGAACTGGCCAACACGCTGTTCGAGGAAATCGGGACCATTGTAAGCGCAGCTTGTTTGGCACACGACATGGGCAACCCACCTTTCGGGCACAGTGGCGAAAAGGCAATACAGACTTTCTTTTCAGAAGGACCTGGACTGGCGTTGAAAGACAAACTGTCGGCCAACTTCTGGACCGACCTCACCCATTTTGAGGGTAACGCCAATGCCTTCCGCTTGCTTACTCACCGCTTTAACGGACGACGGGCTGGCGGTTTTGTAATGACTTATAGCATGTTGGCCAGCATCGTGAAGTACCCCTTCGAAAGTGGTGCGGCAGGAAAGAAGGCCAAGTTTGGCTTCTTTGCCTCGGAAGCAGACACGTATTGCAAAATTGCCGATGAATTGGGGATTATTCGCCGGTCTACACCCAGCGAACCTTTGCGTTTCGCTCGTCATCCGCTTGTATATCTGGTAGAGGCTGCCGACGATATTTGTTATGAGGTGATGGACATCGAAGACTCGCATAAGCTGAAGATACTATCGCTTGAAGAAACCGAAGACCTATTACTTGGCTTCTTCGACGAAGAAGGAAAGCAACGCATAAGAAACCGAATTGATGAAGAGGGTGTTACCGATGTGCACGAAAAGGTGGTGTATATGCGGGCTTGCGTGATAAGCTTGTTGGAACGAAAATGCGTGGAGGCCTTCGTTGCCAACGAGCAAAGGCTGCTTGATGGTACGCTTGAAGGCTGTCTAATCGACCACATTTCGCCCCTTGAACGCGATGCTTATCACCGCTGCGAAAAGGTTTCGAGACAGAAGATATACAACAGCAAACCTGTGCTTGATGTAGAATTGAGTGGTTATAACATTATGGAGACCTTGCTTACGGCATTGGTTGAAGCCGCTGTAGAACCGCAAAGGTATTATTCTAGACAGCTTATTCAGCGCTTTAGCAGCCAATACGACATCAACAGCCCTAACCTTGAAACGCGCATACAGGCAGTGATTGACTATATTAGTGGTATGACCGATCTGTTTGCACTAGACGTTTACCAAAAGATTAAGGGTATTTCACTGCCTATCGTGTAAGGATAGGCAGCGAGATAAGATATCGGAAACACGCAGATTATAGAGCTGTCGCTATTCAGTTTGCGTGTTTTCTTGTTGCTTTTTCGCCCATTTCACCGTCATTTGCTTAAAAAGTGACGTAGGGTTGCAGCCTTCGTACCTTCTCTTCCGAGAAGTCTTTCAACAGTTTTAGCTGGTCGAGGCTCTGCAAGTCGCCATGCAACCGACGGAAATCGACAATGGCACGTGCCATATAAAAGTTGATGTAAGGGTGGCGTTTCAGTTCGTTAAGGCTTAGTTTATTGACATTGAGTCGATGAATTTTACCCAATTCATCGGTAGAGACAGCAAAGAACGTGAGCGACTCGATGGGAAAATCTTCAATCTCGGCCAATTGTTCGATGCTGGAGAAACCACCCAGTCGATTGCGATAATTCACTATCTGGCGAGCGAAATAACTGCCAATGCCTGGCACTTTCTTCAAGTCGGTGGTATCGGCACTATTCAAGAACACATGCATACCAGCCTTTAACTTCACGGGATAACGCAAAGTGTCGCGTTGGTGCATGGCGTGCGGACGCTCGGAAGCAATGAAATCGGCTGCTGGACGATAGTCGTCGGATATGCGGATGTAAGGTTCTAGTTGTCGATATTGCTTTAAGGTGAGTCCGTAAAGTCGGGCAAAGTCTGACGGTTGCCGAAAAACACCACCCTTGTTACGATATTTCAGCAGGCTTCGCACTTGCCAAGGCTGCAGCCCCAAGGCCAATAATTGCTGGGGCGGAGCAGTGTTTGGGTCAAAAGGCGTTAAGTGAATGGCCATCGGTGTAGGTTCGTCGAGTCTCCAATCGTTATCTGAATGTCTCGATGAAACCGACCGTTTTAAGGCTTTTAGCTGCTCGGTCACGGGTTTGTCGGGTGTTACAGACAGCCCGCTTGACCATCGGATGGCTACGAAAATTACCACAATGGCCACCAAAAGGAAGAGGATGGCCTTGCGGTCGGACTTTGAAAAGTAGAACAGTTCTTTTATTGACATGGTATGTAAGGTTATGAGTTTCGGTTAAATGGGGCTTTTTCGAGGTTTTATCCCGTTGTTACGGGAGGTAAGAACCATCAGAACAGCCCTAGCTGATGTAAGAAAATGGCGAGTATGCACAGCGGACAGATATAGCGAACGCTGAACAAATAGGCGCCAAAGAGGGTGGAACGGAGCGTGCCCCAATTGGTAAACTCGTCCTTAACGAGTTTTCGCGGCACGAACCAACCTAGGAAAATACAGGTAAGAAATCCGCCCACGGGTAGGAAAATCTGACCCGTTACGAAGTCGAACATGGAAAACAGCGTGTGCCCACCTATGCTTAAACCGCTCATTGAGCCCAAGGATAGCGAACAGAATATGCCCACCGTAAGCGTCCCTGCCGTAACGATGGCTGCCGCCTTTTTACGACTGATATGCAGTTCTTCGAAAAAGAAGGCGGTGCTTACCTCGTGTAGGGAGATGAGCGATGTGAGTGCGGCCAACGACAAGAGGGCATAGAACATGATCGAGAGTACATATCCCACGGCAGGAGCTCCCGAAAAGGCCTGCTGGAACACGTGGGGAAGGGTTATAAAGATAAGCGAGGGGCCGCTATCGGGGCTTACACCTACCGAGAAAGCAGCTGGAAAGATCATCAAACCTGCTAAAATAGCAACCAAACTATCGATAATGGAAATCTGAACAGCCGACTTTAACAGGTTGGTTTGCCTGCTAAAATAAGAGGCGTATGTGCAAATGCAGCCCATCGCTATGCTCAACGAATAGAACGATTGACCTAACGCATCGAGAAAGACGTTTGAATTGACTTTAGAAAAGTCGGGATTGAAGAGAAAAGCAATGCCTTTGCTTGCCCCAGGCAGCATACACGAGGCCACAACGATAACCAATAACAGTACGAAAAGCGTGGGCATGAACATCTTGGAGGCTTTTTCGATACCCCCACGCACGCCGTGGATGATGACATAATGTGTGAAGAGCAGGATAATGGCTGTCCAAAAGACCGGCATAAAGGCACTAGCCGAGAAGTCGGAGAAGTAGTTGGCGATGGCTGCATGGTCTCCTTGCAGTTGGTTTGCAGCCGAAGCGTACATGTATTGCAGACACCAGCCAGCCACAACAGCGTAATATCCGGTGATGAGAAAGCCCGTTGCCACGCCCAAAAAGCCAACCCAACGCCAGGCGCTACCCTTTCCTGCCACCTTGGTATAAGCTCGAGCCGTGTTTGAAGCACCATGCCTACCAATGATAAACTCGCTAACCATGCAGGGAATGCCAAGAAACAGGATGCAGCAAACATAAATAAGGATGAACACGGCACCACCGTCTTCGCCCGTCATATAGGGGAAACGCCAAACGTTACCTAGGCCTACGGCCGAGCCAGCAGTGGCTAATATCAATCCTAACTTGCTTCCAAATCCCGCTCTACTTTCTGACATAATCGAAACTATTTTGGTTTATGATGGTGCAAATTTATAAAAAATCATCTACTTTTGCATAGAAATTAGTAGTAATATTGCATCTTGGCGATACGATTTGGTGTTTTATGGCATTCAGAACAACAATTTCGCGTTTTCAACGGCTTAAATTCAACCATTCGTTAGCCTAACAAGCGTTATAAATATGAAATCGACAAGATTACAAAAAATAAACTATGGCCGACACCTCATTATGGCCTATCCCTTTGCCACCTGCCTAATCGTTGTGATATGGGTGGTTTGCTTGATGCCCGTTCCCGAGACACCGCTGAACAACCTCACGTTATTCGACAAATGGGTGCACATTACCCTGTACGCGGTTTTGTGCCTAGTGGTATGGGTGGAGTATCTACGCCACCATCGCGAACTAAACAAAATGCGCCTTTTCATCGGTGTTTTTCTGGCTCCTTTGTTGATGGGCGGATTGATTGAGCTGGCACAAGCAACCTGTACGGGCGGCAACCGTAGTGGCGATTGGCTCGATTTTGCAGCCAATAGCATAGGCGTTGTTGTGGGAAACCTTATCGGTATGCTTCTGGCAAAGTGTTTCGCCAAAGGCAGAAAGGGTTAGCCAGCAGGTTGGAATTGTAGAAACGGCGGTCGCCCGTTACTTCAGGACCGATGAAATGAGGCTTTTCGAAAGCTTCGTCTTCACTACCCAGCTCTACTTCGGCCAACAACAAGCCCTCGTTGTTACCATAAAACTCATCAATTTCGAAAGTGTGCGCGCCACTTTTAACCAAATAGCGTCGCTTGTCTACCACTCCGCCACGGCAGAGCAGCAAGAGTTGGTCGGCCTCCTGCGATGGAATCTCCGTCTCGAACTCGTATCGCGACAGCCCACCATTCATCGAACGCCCCTTGATGGTGAGGTAAGCGCGTTCGTCGCGTTTGCGTATGCGCACCGTTGCACCTTCACAGGGAATATAACCTTGCACAATATGACTGCTTGAAAATGCTGCTTCGCGATAGGCGCTGCCTTTTTCTACCAAGAACTTGCGTTCTATTTCTTGTCCGCTCATGTATGTGGCATGTTGTGTTTAATGGCCTTCACCTTGCTTAGGGTGGCATAACAGCGTGCCCCTTACAAGCAAGGCGAAGGCCAAAAGTTACGAAAAATCACGAATTCATCGCATAAATTAGCAAGATAAGGGCCAGTAAGGCCAATACGCCCACTAGCCAATAAATAACTTGTTTGGCTTGTTTCTCTTGGCGCGCCTCACGCTGTGCACGGCGCATTTTGCTTCTCTCACTCATAGACTTTTAGTTTTTAGGCTCGCATTCGGGTAGTTCGACTTGCTGCGTAGCACACTTACCATCATCCTCCTAGTGGTTGTTTGGGCAGACCTATGGGATTTAATAAATCTGTTTAAGTGGTCTCTTGCCTGCGGTTCGCCATCGGTATAGGCTTATGTGCATTGCTTTAAACGGTTGCTCTACATGCGAGCGGCATTATTAATTAGGTTTTTATTCGTTTCTGAGTTCATGCTCTTTTGAGGATTTGGGTTTTAGGGTTCATCCTTTTATTGAACCCATGGGGTCGTGAAGCCTACAAAGCATGCACCCCTCTTCAAAGCAACAGGGCATTCGACTTAAGTTCGAAACGCTTCAACCCTGCAAGCTCACCTCCTCAACCCTTACTCTTCCGTCACAGGGAACTCCATCAAATAGGCCTTGATAAAGTCGTCTATCTTACCATCCATCACACCATCAACATCGGCCGTTTGGTAATTGGTGCGATGATCTTTCACACGGCGATCGTCGAAAACGTAGCTTCTTATCTGGCTTCCCCACTCTATCTTCTTCTTTCCAGCCTCAATCTTAGCCTGCGCCTCTAAGCGTTTCTTCATCGCGCGGTCGTATAACTGCGACTTAAGCAGACGCATGGCGTTGTTACGGTTCTCCAATTGCTTGCGGCTCTCAGTATTCTCGATGAGTATTTCCTCTTCTTCGCCCGTGTCGGGGTCGGTGTATTGGTAGCGCAATCGCACACCCGTTTCCACCTTGTTGACGTTCTGTCCGCCCGCGCCACCACTTCTAAAAAGGTCCCACGACACCTTCGAGGGGTCTACATACACCTCAATAGTATCGTCTACCAATGGCGAAACGAACACCGAAGCAAAGCTCGTCATGCGTTTTCCTTGTGCGTTATAGGGTGAAACGCGCACCAGTCGATGCACGCCATTTTCGCTTTTGAGATAGCCGTAGGCATATTCGCCGCCCTCAATCTCCATGGTTACGCTCTTGATACCAGCCTCATCTCCCTCTTGCAGGTTACTTATCGTAACCCGATGACCATGTGCCTCGGCCCAGCGCATGTACATACGCATCAGCATTTGCGCCCAATCTTGGCTCTCCGTACCGCCTGCGCCCGAGTTAATTTTAAGTACACAGTCCATGGGATCTTCCTTTTGGCGGAGCATATTCATCAGTTCGAGGTTCTCGATGGCAGTTATCGCCTTGCGATAGTCCTCGTCAACCTCTTCTTCCGTTACCATATCGTCGTGGTAGAAGTCGAAAGCCAGCTGCAATTCGTCTGTAGCCTGGCGCACTTCCTTATATCCCACAATCCACTTTTCAATGCCCTTCACCTTCTTCATCTGCTCTTGAGCACGTGCGGGATCGTCCCAGAAGTCGGGTGCTTGTGTTCTTAGCTCCTCTTCTTCTAGTTCCACACGCTTACGGTCGATGTCCAAATAGCGGTGTAAGGCTTCAGCCCGTTCTTGTATATCTTTAAGCTGGTCTGCTGTAATCATGATTTGCGTTATTGCGATGTCCCCTTATACGCGTCCGCTAAGCGGAACTTCGATTGCCCTTTTCACAAACGAAATTGGCCAATTTCGGCCATTTCATCGTGTATTGACAGGTTTGGGGATGTTTGTTCGTTGCGTTATGCTTCTATATATATAATGAGTACTCGACGCCTTGAGCGAGTTTTCACTCCTCGTACATCTTGTCGATAAGGTCCTTGTAATTGGTTAAGATGACCGGGCGACGTAGCTTCAGCGTATTAGTTAGTTCGCCATTCTCCATGCTAAAATGATGAGGAATGAGCGTTATGCGCTTGATTTGTTCGTAAGGAGCAAGCTGCTGCACGAGCGTATGAATGCGATCGAGCATCATTTGGTGTATCTGACGATTGGCGCAGAGGTCTTCGCGCGAGTTAAATTCGATGTCATGGGCATGCGCATACTCCTCAACAAGCCTAAATTCGGGTACTACCAGCGCAGAAACAAATTTACGTTCGTCGGCCACTACGGCCACTTGGTCGATATATTTGTCTACCAAAAGCAGGGCCTCAATCATCTGCGGAGCGATGTATTTGCCGTTCGAAGTTTTATAGAGATCCTTTAAGCGTTCGGTAAGAAATAGCTCACCGTTCTTGATGTATCCTGCATCACCTGTACGGAAGAAACCATCCTTGTCGAAAATCGTTGCGTTTAGAGCCTCTCGCTTATAATACCCCTTGGTGATGGTTGGACCTTTCAACAGCACTTCGCTGTTCTCTCCAATCTTTATTTGTATTCCGTTGATAACCCTTCCCACAGATCCGATGGTGTAAGGTTTGTCGGTATGGTCGCAAGAAACAGTGGCGAGGCTCTCCGTTAGGCCGTAGCCCACCATCATACAAAGGCCGATGGCGTGCACAAACTCTTCCACTTCGGGCGACACCCTCGCACCAGCCGTTGGGAAGATGTTGGCATTTTCGAGTCCCAACTGTTTGCGAACAAGACTTAGTACCGTGCGATTAAGCAGCTTATACTCCATGCGTAGGCGCAATGGCGGTTGCTTTCCGCGGCTTAGGTAATGGATATTATGTCGCCTACCCACTTCCAAAGCGCGGGTAAAGAGCCGACGTTGCAGGGGCGAAGCAGCCTCGATGCGTTCTTTTACACCTGTATATACCTTCTCCCAGAAACGCGGCACCGACGACATACACGTGGGATGGGTCTGCCGCATCGAGTCTTGTATCTCGTGTGGGTTAGTGTTGATGATGATTTGCGCACCCTCCGAGAGTGCCAAGTACGCCCAAGCACGCTCAAAAATGTGAGTATATGGCAAGAAACTGATAACCCTATCGGTTTCGCCAACGGGCACACACTCGTCGTTAGCTTTCATGGCGGCATGGTATTGCCCGTAAGTGAGCATCACACCCTTACTATCACCCGTGGTGCCACTGGTGTAAAGGATATTGCAAAGGTCGTCGTCGTTGGCCTCGGCCCATCGTTTTTCCACCTCACTTTGTCGTGGAAGATTTTCGCCCAGCTTCAAAAAGTCGTCGAAATACAGGGCGTTGGGGTCGTGGGTGCTGATACGCACGTTGCGATCGTACACGATGATGCGCTCCAACGAGTGACAAAGGGCGAACACGCGATGAGCTTTATCGTATTGTTCTTGCTCTCCAACGAAGATAAAACGTACCTGCGCATCGTTCACAACGAACTGTATTTGCTGTTCGCTACTGGTTGCATAGAATGGAACTGTTACTCCGCGAACGCCATACGCACCAAAGTCGGTGTAGAGATATTGCAGGCAATTCTGCGAGAAAACAGCGATATTCTCTTGCGGTTTGACGCCTAGGTTGAGCAAGGCGTTACTCACTTGCTTCACGCGCAACGAGAAATGGTTCCACGAAACGGATTTCCATTTGTCCGAACCAAAGTCTTTAAATGTCAGTGCGGGTGCGTCGCCATACTTGCGAGCTTGCTCGTGAATGAGCAATGAGAGGTGGCATTTTGTCTGCATATCGGCTATTGATTTGATTGCAAAGATAATATAAATCTGCCAAAACAGTGCGAATGGCAGCGTATAAATTGCGCCACACACCCTCGTTCACGACTCCACGCCTACCTCACTGCCCAGTATGCCTGTGTACAGTGTGCGTTAACAGCTTTGCGCGTTAGGTAAATTGGAACAGGCTTTTACGTGCCAAGAGGCAAGCGCCCGTAACTCCTGCCTTATCTTGCAGCTTCGAAAGTACGATGGCCGAATCGCGATTAACCATGTTGAGCGAGTATTTTCTTACGGCACTCTTCACGGGTTGAAGCACCGAGTCTCCCGTCCGGGCCAACGAACCGCCAATGATAACCATTTCGGGGTTAAGCAGATTGATGAGCCCAGCCAAGTAACGACCAAGCTTTTGCCCAATATCCTCTACCAGTTCGATGCACAGCAGGTCTTCTTTTAGTGTAGCCTCGATGATGTCGTCGAGACTAAGCGAAGCCTCATCATTCATAATCTGTTCGCTCAACGACGTCTGCCTACCCTCCTTCACGCATTGCAACAGGTTGCGATGCAAGGCCATGCCCGATATTTCGGTTTCCAAACAACCACGCTTTCCGCAATGGCAAAGCACCTCATTATCGAAACATGGGAAGTGGCCCAGTTCGCCCGAGAAGCCCGACTTGCCGGTGTAGAGTTCGCCATTGAGGATAAGTCCGCAGCCAATGCCCCAGCTAAGGTTCACGAAAATAACATTTTTCTCGCCCTTAACCACACCTTTGGTCATTTCGCCATAGGTCATCGAGCGTGTGTCGTTATCAATGTACACACTGCATCCAATCTTCTCGGCCATGATGTCTACTAAGGGTCGCTCATCAAAATTGAAGCGACTGAAGCTGTGTCCCATCTCTGGGTTCACGCGTCCAGGCACATTCACGCCTATGTTCAGTATACGATCCTTAGCTACATCCAACTGTTCGATGAAATCAGTGACATAGCCACAGAGCTCATCCAGCCCTTCCTGCGAGTTGCGATAGTGGTAAGGCACGTCCATGTCGAGCTTCACCAACTCGCCATTAAAGTTCATCAAGCCCAGGTTTAGTCCACTGCTCATCAGGTCGACACCCACAAAGTAGCCCGACTCTGGTGCCAAACCGTAGATCGCAGGCGAACGTCCCTTGCTCGTATCCATCTTACCACAGTTGATGAGATATCCGTCTTCGCACATTTCGGCGATAACTTTGGCTATGGTGGGTACGCTCAGGTTCAATTCCTTCGACAATTCGGGGATGGTAGACGAACTGTTGTTCAGGTAATAAGAGATGATGCGTTTGTGCGTCATCACCGACTTCGATCCCTTTAACAGGTCATTTAATAACATGCGTGCCATATCAATATACTATTAGGTTTTCATCATGTGGCACAATGCGCCACAGTATGCAAACTTACGAAAAATATCCTACACTTCGGCCCAATTTAGTAAAAAATCCGCACTTCGATTTACACTTTATAACAAACATTTCATCAAAGAGGGCGAAAAGGGGTGTGAAATAGCCCAAATTTCTGCGTTTTTTTACTTACCTTTGCATCCACAAACAGATTTAACACTATGATTAAAAGCTTCTTTGCGACAATGTTCGCACTTCTCATCTCGGCTTCGGCCTATGCCAACAACAATGCAAACATTCAAGGCGTAGCCTTTGGAACGAACTACGAAACGGCACTCGCAGGCATCAAGAGCCAATTTGGCACACCCCTATCGGCCAACAAACGCCAAATCGTTTACAAGAACATGACGTTCAAAGGTGTGAAGTTCGACAAGGCAACATTCAACTTCCAAACCGACAGCCTTGGCAACACCTATTTCAGTGAGGCGCGTTTTACCTCAACACCCGTAAACAAAAAGAACGCACTGAAAACCGTGGAGGCCCTAGCCAAAACAATGGATAAGGATTATCCAGGCGTCACCATCGATTGGGAAGACGACGAAATGCCCTTTTATAAAGGTGGCCTATCACCCATAGAAAACAATTATCTCTTCACCGTGTGTATCTATCCCTCGGGCAATGCCTATACCACGGTGTTGCGCTATGGACCACTACCCTACGTAAGAAACTGACATACGCGCGCAATAGCGCAACTAACGCCCGTGCAACGCCCCACTTCAAACCTTGCTTGATGCAAGCAGAAGTGGGGCGTTGGCGTATTAAAGGCCCTGCAACTTGCGTTGCCGAACTTGCGCAGAGCCATGCCTGAACAGGCATGGAGAGGGACTGGCGCCTTGCTAGGACAATACCGAGACACCTCCATAACCCAAAAGACACCCTTCAATAAGTAAGCCTCGACCCATCGAGAGACAAGCCCTAAACATGCCTTTTAAAAGCGCATGCCGAGTTGCACATCAGATGGAACCCTATTCCATATAACTTGGAACCTTGTTCCAGATAAGATGGAACATCATTCCAACTAACATGGAACACGAGTACAACTAAGAGATAACACGCCAAACAACGAATAAGCTGTGTTCTAGACCTATAAGGACGCCCCTTCATTGTTTATTACCCAACTTACGCCAGACCACTATTTGAAGACGACGAACATCAAAAACATTTCGCCACAAGCCCTTTAACGGATATTGAAAAAATATGAGCTTCTTCAATATAGATACACGCGTACGTGAAAGGAATTATCCTTATGCAAAACTATACAGCGCATAACATTTTTATGCAAAGCGACATAAGCGATCCACCCTTATTACAATTGCAAATCATAAGCCTTCATTCTCTTTTCAAAACGTATAATAACATAAAATAACTTTCTAAATGTTTGATACACATGTAAAAATGCGTAACTTTGCATCGGTTATATACATTCGGGATATTGTTTTACAACAACAGGCCCCAAGTTGTGTACCACGTTCGTATTCGCCATCCATTTAATGGGTTGGACACTTCGCAACAAATAACGGATGCCCATGAAAGACAGCAGCCGAGAGAGATTAGACAGGGGCAACAGCCCAAAACTGAGAGTTACGATTTTATACGATACGTATTCAATAACTTAACTTACACCAGTCATGGAAAGCAAAAGGGAACTGACATAGAGGGAAGAACAGAAGCGCAACACTCGTTGGCATTGTCCGTGTGACAAGAAAACGATGTGGCGGTTTTTGGCGTTCAATACCCTGGAAAATAACCTACGGCCTCGGTTTGGCGCCGCCCCTTACATCACTAACCTTCAAAGATAACTAATAATCCATTCTTAACTCATAAGGACATGAACACAATTCGACTTTTATTATTGACGTTGTTTATAGCAGCAATGCCAATTAAGGGCCTAGCTTATACGAGCGGCCAAATAGTCACATTTAACAATTTATGGTTTAAAGTGATTTCAGGAACAGATCGCACACTCGCTTTTATCGGCAAAAATGGGGCTGCAGGAAATGAGATTACACTTCCTAATCCCGTTGACGCAGGCATAGAAGGCAAGTTCAAGATTACTTCCGTTGAGTATGTTTCTGGCTATGACTGCAGTGGAATGACCAAAATCACACTACCTGAGACGGTGACAAGATTCGGGTCATTCTGCTTTACTTGGTCCAATCTCACAGAACTGCACATCCCCAGTTCGGTAAAAGACATTGACAACTCTGCCTTTTGCTGCTTGTCAAATGCGCCAAAGTACACCGTAGCTTCAGGAAATAAAAATTTTGAAACTGACAGTAATGGCGCGCTTTACTTGAAGGGCAAGAAAAAACTGTATTCGGTGCCATCGAACGTACCATTGCAACCCGGTGGGGAATATCACATAAACCAACAAGTTGAAACAATATGCATAGGTGCGATACTCAGAACCAAAAACCTTAAGGTACTGGTATTCCCCAAAGACTTGAAGAGTATTGCCATGGGTATGTTCACCATCGCACCGACTGGTTCAATCGAAGCCTTCGAGGTTGAGCCTGGAGGCAGTACTCAATTCTCAGCCAGAAGCGGCGTGCTGTTTAAGGGGAAGGAACTCGTATTGTATCCGCAGGGAAAACACGACACTTATTATAGAGTGCCCGACGACATCACGAAGATAGCCACCTATGCCATATCAGACAACAGCAAATTGGAGAACATCGACTTGAACAATGTTAAGACGTTGGAAGGTTCTGCCATTTACAATGCACAGAAACTAACTTCGATAACCATCCCCAGAGACATCAAGAAGTATGGTACGGTTCCTGGCGAAGGACTAAAAGAGGGATGCTTTGAATCGTGTCCAAATGTTGAGAAATATCTATTGGCTCCAGGCAATGGTGATTTTTATATCGACCAGGGCGTTTTGCTATCTAAGGATAAGACCATACTATATAGCTATCCGCCCAAAAAGCAGGGAACCACATATAATATCCCCACTACCGTAACCAAGATTGGCATGCACGCCTTTCATGGTGCCCAATACATCACATCCATTTTCATCCCTACCAATGTTGAACGTATTGACTCAGAAGCTTTCCGCGACTTAAGAGAGCTCACAACCGTGACATTCGACCCCAACTCAAAAGTGTCCGACATCTTTTCTTCTGCTTTCAGAGGATGCGGCAAACTTAAAGAAGTGACGTTACCCAAAAATATTACTTGGCTCGGAGCTGTATTCTACGAGTGCGATAACCTTGAAGTTATCAACGTGCCCGCAGACTCTAAGCTACGTAATATAGGTGGTGGTTCATTCTCTACAAATAGAAAACTGAAAGCATTTAACTTCAAAGGCGCGAGCAAATTGCAGTCTATTGGAGACAATGTCTTTGCTGGTCTTGCCGAACTTCGCGAGTTCAACATACCCAAATCGGTGACAAGCATTGCATCTAATGCCTTCATTGGCTGTAAAAAGCTACAGAAGGTAACGTTCGATCCCGATGCCGAGATACAGCTGATAGGCGCAGGAGCATTCTCCGATTGTGGAATAACCAGTATCAATATCCCCAAAAATGTGGCACGGATAGAAAGGGAGGCTTTCTTGAAATGCGAGGCACTTACCACCATTAACATCACGAAAGCAACGACCCTCATTAGTCCTGAGGCTTTTAAATACTGCTCTAACCTTACTGCGATAAACGTGGATAAGGACAACGAAACGTATTCGAGCATTGACGGTTACTTGCTATCAAAGGGCAAGGAAACGCTGATGATTTTCCCACCAGGTAAAGCCAATGACAAGTTCACACTGTTGCCCCCATCAATCACAACAATCGGTGACTATGCATTCTACGACTGTAAGAAGCTGAAAAACGTAACCATTCCCAATAAGGTGACGTCTATCGGTAAACGCGCATTCGGTCTTTGCAGCAACCTTAACACCATTACGTTCCTCTGCGACCAAATGATTAATCCTTCTAACATCAAACAAGAAGAGGATGAAGAGTCCTTTGATGACGACAAAACGTCCCAAAAACGTTTTAGCAATATACACATCAATGTGCGCAGCAACAAATTCTCGGAGTATCAAGGAAACAACTTCTACAAGAGGTTTGCCTCGATAAAGCCATCGTTCAATTATCAGAATGCAGAATATATTGCCGTTTCCGATCAGGCCGTATACATGCTCAGCACCAATCACGACGTGCAAACATTTGTCTTGCCAACCCAAATCGTGCATGGATTAAAGAACTACGATGTGAGCGCTATTGGTGACTACGCCTTCGAAAACGCTTCTTCCAATATAAAAGAAGTTGTTGTGAAGAAGAATGTTACATATATCGGGGCTAAGGCCTTCGTCAAGAAGAACAATCCTTTAGAGAGCGTTTTCTTTATCCAAAGCGAGCCAACCAAGCAGATGTTGGGCACTACACGTTTCGAACTCGATGAGACGGGGAAAAACTTTAACGAGTTCGACCCCTCCACGAAAATATATGTTAAGAAGTCGGCCTATATTAAGTATAAGAAGGAGTGGAACAAAACGCGCATTAATACCACTACAAAGCAAGAGGAACAAAGTCCCTTTAACTTCACGGATCAGATAGAATATAAGATTAAGGACGTGCAAATTAGCAATAGGTACACGACATTTGCCCGCGAGTTCGACGTGGACTTCAGCGACTGTACCCGTTTCGGTGGAATGAAAGTGGCTGCATTCGTTTCAGGTAAGATAAAAACTGGATCGGGCGACCATGGTGAAGCCACAGCCCACCACGTAAGAATGAAAAGTATCGATCTTAACGGAGGCGTTAACAACTCTTATGGATACATCCCCGCAAACACGGGCGTGCTATTGAAGCTATTTAACAACTCCGGCACCTCCTCAGGCAATCTGTATTACACCATCGGTGAGGAGGACAACGTCACTTATCATATCACAAACAACATCATGACTGGTGTAAGAGTGAAGTCAAGACTTGTAAATGCCAGTCCGTCTGCTCCCATTTATGTTTTGCAAGGTGGCGTCTTCCGAAAGGCAATAAACAACATTCCCAACTTCCCTGCACATAAGGCCTATCTAACACTACCTTCTGGGATGGCGCCAGCAAAGGAGCTAAAACTTTCCTTTGATGATGACGAGACCACCGATATCGAAAGCGTCACTACCGATGAAGAAACCAAAGACAACGACGTTTACTATAACCTCAACGGACAGCGCGTAAGCAATCCGCAAAAGGGTATTTATATCCATAATGGCAAGAAAGTGATTATCAAATAAAGACAGAACTATGGAAAAGAAAACATATATAAAGCCCCGAACCAAGAAAGTGTTCTTGGCCATAGAGCAACTGATGCTTGTCGCCAGCCCTGGAGTTGGAGGAGGATACAACCCACATAAACCAATAGAAAGTAAAGGAGCTGACTTCTTCGACGAAGAAGAAGCAGAGGCAATAGAACCACAAGGCTATAACTCTGTTTGGGATTACTAGGCAACCTATGCGCCTTTTTCGTACCGAAAGGTCACAAAAGGCTGTTCATGAGCAAATGAGAATTAATGGAGAACCGAATAGGGGAGCTGTCAACGCTCCCCTATTCTTAAACTAATGGAGGGTAGACAAAATAACACTTGCAAGAATAGAACATACAACAACCTTTTACAATCAAGACCATTTGGGCATTCTACACTTGTATTGGTTAATTCGTTTAACATAAAGATTAGAGAATAAGAGCTTACAAACTTCAAATGCATTGCTGCCATAAAAATAAAAACAAACCGATATAGATGGGAACATAAAACATTCCACACACTACTTATAGGCAATAGAATAAGGTTGAGCGCAGGGCATTCTGCATATTTGCACATCAACAGAAAACATCAAGGTTTACAAACCTCCCTCATATCTAAGCCCATTTAACAAAGATAACCAATAGAAAAAAAAACAACTCACAAGAACATGAATACATTTCGACTCATATTATTAACATTGTTATTCACGGCAATACCATTTAAAGGATTCTCCTATACGGATAACCAAATCGTTAAGTTCGGCAAAATCCATTATAAGGTTGTTTCAGGTACGAAGCACACCCTTTGTTTCCTAGGAGTAGACGACTCACAAACAGGGAATCTCGTCATTCCCGCCAACGTGACCGACGTTTACGGCACAATCTTCACGGTTGTAAGAGCAGAATACAGCCCATTTTACTTTTGCAAGAACATTACCTCCATTGAACTGCCAGAAACGATGAAATCTATTGGTGGATACGCTTTCCCATCAGCGAAGCTTAAAAGTATGAATATTCCCAAGAGTATGGAACAGATAGACGAAGTGGCATGGGGCAATATTCACCGTGCACCAAAATTCACGGTTGATCCAGGAAGCAACTATTTCGAAAACGATGCCAACGGTGTGCTCTACTCGAAAGGAGGAGCTATACTTCATTCCGTTCCGTCGGAGATTACATTCACTGGCGGGAAGTATGTTATTGACTCGCGCGTCAAGCAAATTAACAAAGGAGCCTTCCAAAACGTTCATAATCTCAAAACAATCGTATTCCCCAAAGACCTAGAAACGATACTTTACGGTTATCCTACCATCGCCCCAACATCTACACTCGAAAGATGCGAAATCGCTCCTGGTGCAAAAAACTTCTCAGTTAAGGATGGTGTACTCTTCAAAGGTACATCACTTGTCTTGTATCCAAGGGGTAAAAGCGACCCCCATTATAAGGTTCCCGATGGCATTACAACAATTGAGAGATATGCCATATCGAACAGTTTTCACATGGAAACCATCGATTTGAATGGCGTTACTAACCTGAGGACGTCAGCTATCTACGCGCCTAGAAAGCTCACTACGATTACACTGCCCAAAGACATAAAGCCACACGACTGGGTTACAAAAACAGGAATGGCAGAAGGTTGCTTTGAAGAATGCGAAAGGGTGACAGAATACAAAGTTAAACCAGAGAATAAATACTTCGTTGCAGAAGACGGCGTGATCTTCTCCAAGAATAAAGATACGCTGTTTCTATACCCCGCGAACAAACCCGGAATAACTTACACTGTGCCAAATACGGTAAAAAGGATTGGCGCACATTCCTTCCAAAGTGCGCAGAACATCACTTCATTCCACTTTCCCGACAACGTTGAATCGATTGGTGCGGATGCTCTTAGGGCCATGCCAAAACTTACTAAAGTAACTTTTGGAGAAAACTCGAAGGTAACCCACATAGGATATTATGCGTTTAGGGCATGCAACAATCTAAGAGAAGTAACTTTACCAAAGTCGCTTGGCTACCTTGGGGAAATATTCTATATGTGTGAGAACCTAGAAGTCGTGAACGTTCCAGCAGGTTCTAATTTGCACGAAATCGCAGGCAATGCACTTAAAACCAACAGAAAGTTAAAAGCTTTCAACTTCAAAGGAGACTGTGGACTGAACAAAATCTCAAATGACGTATTTGCCAACCTGGCATTACTGGAGTCGTTTAATATTCCTAAGTCCGTTACGCTTATTGAGGCTAACGCTTTCATTGGATGTACGAGCCTAAAAACCGTTACTTTCGACCCCGACGCTGAGATAGAAAAGATCGGCGAAGGAGCCTTTGCCGACTGTGGCATTACTAGTATTAAGATTCCTAAGAATGTTGAACAAATAGAAAGGGAGGCCTTCTTAAAGTGTGAGGCACTCCACACCATCAACGTCACGAAGACAACAACCAGCATCAGCCCCGAGGCTTTTAAATATTGTTCTAACCTCACGGCAATAAACGTGGACAAGGACAACGAGGTGTATTCAAGCATCGACGGATACTTACTGTCAAAGAGTAAGAAGACACTGATGATTTTCCCACCGGGTAAAGCCAGTGATAAATTCACACCGTTACCCCCTTCTATCACCACTATCGGCGACTACGCATTCTACGATTGCAAAAAACTGGAGAACGTAACCATACCCAATAAGGTTGACTCTATCGGCATTCGGGCTTTCGGACTCTGCGAAAACCTGAACACCATTACGTTCCTTTGTGACCAGATGATCAACCCCAAAAAGATCAACCAAGCCCAAAACGAACAATCGTTTGATGCTGACAAGGGAGGTATAAAGAAGATGGGGAAGATCAAAATCAATGTCCGTAAAGATAAATTAAGCACTTATCAAAGCAACCCCTTCTACAAGAAGTTCGCCTCTATAAGCCCATCCTTTGAATCAGGGACGGAGGAATATATTTTCGTTTCAGAGAAAGCGGTAGACCTGCTCAGCACAACACGTACTGATCATACCTTTATCCTACCTACCAAAATTCAGCACAATGGTAAGGACTACGAAGTGAGTGTTATTGGCGACTATGCCTTCGAGAATGCTCCCAGCAGCATCGAAGAGGTTGTGGTTAAAACGAACGTGGGATATATTGGCGCTAAGGCATTCGTGAAAAAGAACAATAAACTAAAGAGCGTCTTCTTTATTGAGAGCAAACCCACCAAGGGAATGCTTGGCACAACACGCTTCGAACTCGACGCTACGGGAACAAACTATAACGAGTTTGACCATGACACGAAGATATACGTTAAGAAGTCGGCATACGACAAATATAAAACTGAATGGACGAAAACGGTCTATAACCCCGCCACACTGCAAGAGGAGGAAAGCTCCTTTAACTTCACGAATCAGATTGAATATAAGATTAAGGACGCACAAATTAGCAATAGGTACACCACCTTTGCCCGCGAGTTTGACGTTGACTTTAGAGATTGTGCCCTTTCCGGTGGAATGAATGTGGCTGCATTCGTTTCAGGTCAGATAAAAACAGGATCGGGCGACCACGGTGAGACAACAACCCACCACGTAAGGATGAAAAGTATCGACCTTAACGGAGGCGTTAGCGATTCGTACGCATACATCCCTGCAAACACGGGTGTGCTATTGAAGGTATTCAACAAAACTGGCGCTACTTCGGGTAAGCTGTATTACACCATCGGTGAAAAAGACAACGTCACTTATACAATCTCGAACAACATCATGAAAGGTGTAACGGTGAGCTCAAAGCCAGTAAATGCCAGTGGGTCTTCTCCCGTCTATGTATTACAAGGTGGCATCTTCCGAAAGGCAACAAGCACCATTAACGACTTCCCTGTACATAAGGCCTATATGGTACTACCATCAGGAGCACCCGCAAAACTGTCATTAAGCTTCGGAGATGATGACGAAACCACCGACATCGAAAGCATCACAACTGATGAGGAAACCAAAGACAACGACGTTTACTATAACCTGAATGGACAACGCGTAAGCAATCCGCAAAAGGGCGTTTACATCCATAACGGCAAGAAAGTGATTATCAAATAAAGGTAGAACTATGGAGAAGAAAACATATATAAAGCCCCGAACCAAGAAAGTGTTCTTGACCATAGAGCACCTGATGCTTGTCGCCAGCCCTGGAGTTGGTGGAGAATACGACCCGCATAAGCCAATAAACAGTAAAGGAGCCGACTTCTTTGACGACGAAGAAGCAGAGGCTATAGAACCACAAAGCTATAACCCAGTTTGGGATTACTAGATAAAGAGCGCCCTGCTTCGCATCTAACTAATAGAAGAAAGATGTTCACCTGAAAATGAAAATGAATGGAATCCCGAATAGGGGAGTTGAAAAACACTCCCCTATTCATCACTCAAAGAACAGGCGACAGTATTAAACTAACAATAATATAAAAAACAACACCTTATAGAGTGAAGTCTATCATGGCCATTGAGACTTGTATTTTTCCTATTTTAAATGGAACATTTATACACTTGATTTAAAGCTTAATATTAGCAAGGGCCATGAGAGATAAAAACAAACAGATATAAATGAGAAAACAAAAATACCCCAAAACCTGATTACTCGCAAAGAAACATGATAAACGGCCAAGCATCTCATGCCCTCAAATGTCATCTATCATAGAAGAAGGCATTCCTCAACGCGACTAAAACTCACGAAAATAATTAACAATACATTTTTTAACTCACACGAATATGAACACATTTAGACTTTTACTTTTAACACTGTTGCTTACGGCAATACCAATTCGGGGGTTTTCATATACCGACGATCAGGTCGTGGAATTTGGAGAATGCTATTACAAGGTTGTTTCTGGAACGAAATTAACCCTTTCTTTTATTGGCACAAAGGCTAGCAAAACAGGGCCGTTGAATCTGCCAGCCAAAGTAACCGACAAGAATGGATATATTCTTACCGTCATTGGTGCAGAATACAATCCTCAATATAGAAGTGGCGGTATTACCTCTGTACAATTACCTGAGACCATGGAATTTCTCAATAGTTACGTCTTCTCAGGAGCGTCGCTTACAACCATGAACATACCCAAAAAACTGCAGAAGATAGATCCTGGCGCATGGAATAGCATTGATAGGGCTCCAAAATTCACGGTAGACATCCAGAATCAATATTTCGAAAACGATGCGAACGGCGCACTCTACACCAAAGGCAAAAAGGCACTTCTTTCCGTTCCGTCTAACGTTACGCTTCAAGGAGGGAAGTATATTGTTCACCCAGACGTGAAGACTATCAGTGCGTCAGCCTTTAAAAACGTGCAAGGCCTCAAAAGGATCGTCTTGCCGAAAAATCTGGAAAAGGTGTTTGAAGGCTACCCCACCATAGCTCCTAGTAGCTCGCTCGAAGCTTTCGAAATTCCACAAGGCGCCCCAAACTTCAAGGTAATTGATGGCGTGCTATTCAGAGACACAACCCTAGTGGTGTATCCAATAGCAAAACCTGATAAAGATTACACCGTCCCCAACGGGATTAAGGCGTTTACCTATTACGCCATGTCTAATAACCGCCTTCTCGAATCTATCAATCTCAATCGTGTGTCGAGACTGGTGAAGTCGTCCATATATAATCCAAGCAAGCTCACTTCCATAACATTGCCACAAAAGCTTAAACCTTACAACAAAGATACAGGCGACGGCATGGTAGAAGGATGCTTCGAAGCATGCTCATTTGTGACAGAATACCGGGTACAATCAGGCAACAAAGACTTTGTTTCTGCGAACGGAGTTGTGTTCTCTAAAGACATGAAAACGCTATATTTCTACCCTGCCAGCAAGCTAGGTACAACCTATAACATACCTCAGACAGTAGAGGTAATAGCAGGCCATGCTTTTCAAAGTGCCCGAAACCTAACCTCGATGCATTTCCCTGCAAAAGTAACGCGCATCAATGTAGAGGCATTCCGTGACGTGGAAAACCTCAAAACAATAACATTCGATGCAAACTCGAACTTACAGGAAATTGAATACCATGCATTTAGATGGTGCCGTTCCCTAAAAGAAGTGTCACTACCCAAATCGCTGCAGAGATTAAACGAAATCTTCTACATGTGCATCAACCTAGAAACTATCAACATTGCCGCAGGCTCAAAACTGACAAGTATCAGAGAAAAGGCATTCTCCACGAACCCCAAACTCAAAGCATTCAATTTCTTAGGCGACTGCGACTTGGTAAAGATTGAGAAGAATGTGTTTGCAGGACTGCGTGAACTTCAGTCGTTTAACATTCCCAAGTCTGTGCAAGTCATCGAGTCCAACGCCTTCATCGGATGCGCTAGCATGAAGACGGTAAAGTTCCATCCCGATGCCGAAATTGCTGTAATAGGTGCTGGAGCCTTTGCCGATTGCGGCATTACTAGCATCAACATCCCCGCAAAAGTAGTGAAGATAGAAAGAGAAGCTTTCTTGAAATGCGAGGCGCTTCACACCATCAACATTACAAAGACAACAACCAGCATCAGCCCCGAGGCTTTTAAATACTGCTCTAACCTTACTGCGATAAACGTAGACAAGGATAACGACGTGTATTCAAGCATAGATGGTTACTTGCTATCAAAGAGCAAGAAGACACTGATGATATTCCCACCGGGTAAAGCCAATGACAATTTCACGCTGTTGCCACCATCAATCACCACAATCGGCGACTACGCATTCTACGATTGCAAAAAACTAGAGAACGTGACCATACCCAACAAGGTTGACTCTATCGGCATTCGAGCATTCGGGCTATGTGAGAATCTCAACACCATCACGTTCCTTTGCGATCAGATAATCAACCCCAAAAAGATTAACCAAGCCCAAAACGAGGAATCATTCGATGCCGACAAACCTGGGCATAAGAAAATAGGGAAGATCAAGATCTATGTGCGTCAAAATAAATTGAGCACATATCAAGGTAATACTTTCTACCAGAAGTTCGCCTCGATAAAGCCGTCGTTCAACGAGAAGACTGAAGAATATATCGCGGTCTCCGACAAAGCTGTCGACTTGCTCAGCACCACATGCTCCGACCACACCTTTATCTTACCTACGTCCATTGAACACCAAGGCAATACCTACGAAGTGAGCCTTATCGGCGACTACGCATTCGAGAATGCCCCGAATAATGTACAGGAAGTGGTAGTTAAGAAAAACGTGAAGTATATAGGCGCTAAGGCTTTCGTGAAAAAGAACAATACGCTAAAGAGCGTCTTCTTCATCGAAAGCGAACCAACTAAAGGGATGCTCAGCACCACACGTTTCAAGCTCGATGAAACGGAAGAGAACTTTAACGAGTTCGACCATGACACGAAGATATATGTTAAGAAGTCGGCATACGATAAGTACAAGACCGAATGGACGAAAATGGTCTATAACACCACCAAAAAACAAGAGGAGAAAAGCCCCTTTAACTTCACGAATCAGATTGAATATAAGATTAAGGACGCACAAATTAGCAATAGGTACACGACCTTTGCTCGCGAGTTCGACGTAGACTTCAGCGACTGCGCCCTTTACGGTGGAATGAGAGTGGCTGCATTCGTTTCAGGTCAGATAAAAACCGGATCGGGCGACCACGGTGAGACAACAACCCACCATGTGAGAATGAAAAGTATCGACCTTAACGGAGGCGTTAGCAACTCTTACGGATATATCCCCGCAAACACAGGTGTGCTATTGAAGGTATTCAACAAAACTGGCGACACTTCTGGAAAACTGTATTACACCATCGGTGAGAAAGACAACGTGCCATATAATATCTCGAACAACATCATGAAAGGTGTAATGGTGAAGTCAAAGCCAGTAAATGCCAGAGTGTCATCTCCTATCTATGTATTGCAAGGTGGCATCTTCCAAAAGGCAACAACCACCATCTCCAACTTCCCTGTACATAAAGCCTACATGGAACTGCCATCTGGAGCGCCAGCCAAACTGTCGTTAAGCTTCGGAGACGATGACGAAACCACCGACATCGAAAGCGTCACGACAGACGAGGAAGCCAAAGACAACGACGTTTACTATAACCTCAACGGACAGCGCGTAAGCAATCCGCAAAAGGGTATTTACATCCATAACGGCAAGAAGGTGATTATCAAATAAGGATAAGAATATGGAGAAGAAAACATATAAAAAGGCCCAAACCAAGAAAGTGTTCTTGGCCATAGAACCACTGATGCTTGTTGCCAGTCCTGGAGTTGGTGGGGAGTACGACCCCAGCAAACCTATAGATGGTAAAGGCTCAAACCTCTTCGAAGAAGAGGATAGCGAGGAGACCGAGACGTTAGACAAATTCTCCGCATGGAAGAACTAGGCCCATCAGCACAACAATATCTACAGCCCACATAAGGGTTGTTCATCACCAATAAAGAGTTAATGAATGTTTTATGGGGAAGCGAATAAACGCTTCCCCATTCTTCTTAGGCACATCAGCCGTCCTTAGGTATCCCCATCTTTCGCAGGGTTAAAAGCCATTCACCTACATCCAAGCCCGTCTGCCCCACTCTACCTTTACTTGCCTGATTACTTGGTAGTTGTCCAACCGCCAAGAGTCATTCTGGTGCATATTTATAAAAAATATCAAGCAAACCGCTTGTTTCTATTATAAATTTTATTTAACTTTGCAACGATTAACAATGCGCCGTGTTATGTTTCCAACAAGCGGTTCAAACTAGTAATCAGCATTCATCATTTACCATCACCCTAGTGGGTAGAAGTTTCTCGATACGCAACAGATGACCTGAAAAAGGGTTGTCACATATAGATTTAAGGCTACAGTTGCCTTTATTATAAGAGAGAGAGTTTACAATTTTATACGCATTTCGAATATACTTAACTTATGCTTTTAATAGGATAAAACAAAACAAACATGATCGATAAGGCAACGTGTCTTATCAAACTTGTCATTTGCATACCTGTCATTGGGATTATTCAAATGGCATTCAACACTTAAAACAACTTACTCCTACTGTAAGTCTGTCCCCTTTTATATATTTAGAATATTCAAGATAACAATAATTTACATTTTTAACTCATTTGTATATGAATACATTTCGACATTATTTATTGATGTTGCTATTAACGGCAATACCAATTTTGGGCTTTTCCCAAACAAACGGTGAAGTCATCACCCGTGATGGAAAAACCTATAAAGTGATCTCGGCAGCCGACGCAACACTCGCGTATCTAGGCAACACCCCCGCTGCAACAGGACATCTCGTTATCCCCGAAACAGTACTTATAAACAGCGGTGTTACATACACCGTAACCGAAACGGATTACGATGCCCTTTACAGATGTTATGGAATCACCTCCGTACAACTACCTTCTACCATCAAAAAGATTGGTCCAAACTCTTTCCCTGGAGCCAGATTGACAACAATGAACATTCCCGCATCCTTGGAAGAAATACACGAGTCGGCATGGGCTAGCATAAACGGCTTGCCTAAATTCAACGTAGACGCCAGCAGTACCAAGTTTAGTGCAGACCAAGCAGGTGCTCTTTACTCAAAAGATAAGAAGACCCTTTATGGCGTTCCTTCAAATGTTGCATTAAACAACGGTGTATATACCGTCGATGAGAACGTTGAGACAATCATCAAAGCTGTCTTCCTAGATATTCCTAACCTTAAGAAGATTGTATTCCCTAAGAACCTCAAAGATATCAAGGAAGGTTATCCCACCATCGCACCCACTTCATCCATCACCGAATTCGATATCACAAGTGGTGGAACTACCGACTTTAAGGTTATCGATGGCGTACTCTTTAAAGGTACTGAACTCGTTTTATACCCCAGAAGCAAGCAAACAACCCCATATCAAGTGCCAGCTGGCATCAAGTCTGTCGCTCGTTATGCCATCTCTAACAGTTCCTTTATGCAGGCTATCGACCTTAACGAAGTGACCAAGTTGGCCGACGCAGCCATTTACGCAGCAGCCGAACTCACCTCTATCACCCTACCTAAGGGTATTAAACCTTTCGATGCCGCCACAAAAGAAGGCTTGTACGAAGGTTGTTTTGAAGCCTGCCAGAAGATTGCAGAATACAAAGTTCCAGCAGAAAACAACTACTTTTCTGCCAAAGACGGCGTTATTTATTCAAAAGACGAGCAAACATTATACTTCTATCCCCCAAGCAAAACGGGCGATACCTACATTATACCCGGAACGGTAAAGACAATTGGTTCACGTGCGTTTCAAGGTTCCAAGTTCATTAAAACAATGAACATCCCCAAGAATGTGGTAACCATTAACCCTGAGGCCTTCCGTGAAATTACAGAGCTAGAAAGTGTTACTTACGATCCCGAATCGGAGATTAACAAGATTGCGTATTACACTTTCAGAGGCTGCACAAAGCTAAAAGAAGTTACGTTGCCCAAAAAACTTAACGAGCTTGACGAGGTTTTCTATTTGTGTAGCAACCTTGAAACCGTTAATATCCCTGCTGGTGCAACACTCAAAACCATCAAATCACAGGCGCTCAAAACCAATACGAAGCTGAAAGCATTTAACTTCCTTGGCGAATGTGCATTAACCGAAATTCAGGACAATGCCTTTGTGGGCCTCAAGGATCTTAAAACGTTTAACTTCCCCAAATCTGTTACTGCCATTGGAACCAATGCTTTTGGTGGCTGCCACAGCTTGGAGACCGTAAGTTTCGATAAAGATGCAGAAATAGTAGCCATCGGTTCAGGTGCTTTTGCCGACTGTGGTCTAAAGAATTTCAATGTTCCCAAAAAGGTAAGTAAGATTGAAAGAGAGGCCTTCCGTAACTGTACGGCACTATCTGAGGTTAACATTACCGAGACCACAACCGAAATTAGCCCCGAGGCATTTAAGTATTGCACGAACCTTACCGACATCAATGTAGATAAAAAGAATACCGTATACTCTAGCGTCGATGGCTATCTGCTATCGCAGAACAAAGAGAAGCTCATCATCTTCCCAACTGGTAAGGCAAACGATCAGTTCACACTGCTCCCACCCTCTATCACCGCCATTGGCGAGTACGCTTTCTACGACTGTAAAAAGCTGAAGAACGTTACCATCCCCAACAAAGTAACGTCTATCGGTAAGCGTGCTTTTGGTCTTTGCGACAACCTCAATACGGTTACTTTCCTTTGCGATCAGATGATCAACCCTGCCAACATTGCCCAAGGAACTAACGCGATGGCTTTCGATGATGGAACGCAACAGACCCAGAACGCTTTTGGAAGAATCCACATCAATGTACGTCAAGACAAGCTTGCTCAGTACAAAGCAGACGAATTCTACAAGAAGTTTGCCTCTACAAGTCCTTCGTTCACCGATGGTACAGAAGAATATATTGCGGTTTCAGACAAGGCCGTAAACCTTCTCAGCACCACACGCACCGACTATACTTTCGTATTGCCTACGGAAGTTGAGCACAGTGGCACGAAATACGCCGTTAGCCTCATTGGCGACTACGCCTTCCAAAATGCACCCAACAACATAAAAGAGGTAGTTGTTAAGAGCAACGTTAAGTACATTGGCGCAAAAGCTTTCATACCCAATGCAGGTAATATTGAGAGCGTATTCTTCATCGAGAGTGCTCCCACCAAGAGTATGTTGAGTACTACTCGTTTCGAACTCGATGAGACTAAGAATAACTA
This sequence comes from Hoylesella loescheii DSM 19665 = JCM 12249 = ATCC 15930, assembly GCF_000378085.1. Classification (GTDB taxonomy): domain Bacteria; phylum Bacteroidota; class Bacteroidia; order Bacteroidales; family Bacteroidaceae; genus Prevotella; species Prevotella loescheii. The sequence continues at coordinate 342,315 of NZ_KB899211.1, read as the reverse complement.
CAACGAGTTTGCCGACAACACACGGATCTACGTAAAGAAGTCGGCACTCACCGCATACCAAACGGCTTGGAAAAAGATGGTGTACGACACCGCAACAGGTACGGAGAAAGTAAGTGATTTCAACTTCACTTCGCGCATTGACTATAAAATCAAAGACGTGAAGATTGCTACCAAGTATGGTACCTTCGCGCGTGAGTTCGACACCGATTTCAGCGACTACTACGCAACAAACAACAACACTAAGATTGCCGCTTTCGTAGCTGGTTCGAAAATAGAGAATGGCCCTGCCGACTATGGAACAGCTACCATGCACATCAGGATGACAAGTATCGACGTTAACGGTGGTGCTGCAGACTCTTATGCTTACGTTCCTGCAAAAACGGGCGTACTGCTGAAAGTGCTCGATTCGAATGTTGCTGCCACTCCCGCCGACTTCTACTACACCATCGGCGAAAAGGATAACACCACCTATAATGTAACAAAGAACATCATGAATGGTGTAACGGTTAACCCCACCAACGTGGCTGCCACTGCTAGTTCGCCTGTATATGTCATGCAAAGGGGTGCGTTCCAAAAGGTAACAACCAACATATCCAACTTCTCCGTACACAAGGCTTACCTCAAGCTAAACAATCCTAGCGGTGCAAAGGTGATATTCCACTTCGACGACGACGCCACAACGGGCATCGAAGACATTACCATCGATGGCGAGAACAAGGGCAACGACACCTTCTACAACCTCAACGGCCAACGCGTAAGCAATCCGCAAAGAGGCATCTATATTCATAATGGCAAGAAAGTTATCATCAAATAATGTACGAAACAATGAAAAAGAAACTATATATTGAGCCCAAAACTTACAACATAAGCTTGGCAACCGAACAGCTGATGATAACAGCCAGCCCTGGTGTAGGCGATGGTTACGACCCGGGTGCGGGTGTAGACAGCAAAGGTTCGAACTTCTTCGAGGAAGACGAAGAAGAGGAAGACGAACCGCAATACCCTTTCTCCGTATGGAAATACTAGGCTGCATACATCCTTTGAAACTACTACACTGCTCCTAAAGCGGTTTGTAGGATACAAAGAAAAAAGCTAAAACCCAAGAAGGGGAGCGACTATTCGCTCCCCTTCTTCTTTTTAATATGGTGAATATACGTAAGTGGGCCGAGAGAAATGGCATATAATCTATGCTATATAAATACGTCAAATCAACGTAAAATCGAAATAAAATACGATGCTTCTTTGCGCAAGATTAGATAAAAAGCGAATGGTTATCTCACCAACTACCGTGTAGCGGTTGGCATAACGCGTTTCTCTTATCCCGAATTCTCGTAGCGTTTGACGCTAGCTTGGTACTATCTGGGCCGTTCATTCCACAGTCTATCACCGCCAACAACTCACCCTTCCTACCTTCAAACGCCATCTTTCATTCCCCACTCGTTAAGCCCTTGTTGTGAGCTTTTTAAGCTCCCACTTTGTTACAGCTAAGATGGACTCCCGTTCCGGCTAAGTTGGAATCGTGTTCCAATTCAACTGGAACTGCATTCCAGATAACATGGAACAGCCGTCCAAAACATATATAACACGGCGATTAATGTAATAATGCATCTTCAAGGCTTAGAAAGCGCATTCTCGGAACGATGAAAATGCAAGCGACGAAAGGGTTAGTTGGCGAGCTCGGGATAAGATACCACGCCTTTTTGAACAAAACTAGACCAGTAAACGAATGGCTATCTCGCCAACTAGAACTACGCATTAGTTGGCACAACGATTGTCTCTTATCCCGAACTCGCACATATTACCGACATCAAAGCCACTGCGGCAACTTGTCGAGATGTATGCCGTTGCTGCCCTTAACGAGAATATAATGGTTCTCGGGACGATGCTTTTTAAGCTCGGTAATCACTTCTTCTACATCGTTAAACTTGCGGAAGGCACAATGCGTGCGGGCAAACTCGGGGCCAACAAGCCACACCTCGTCGAGTGCTAGTTGCGAAAGCTGGTCGGCAATGGCCTGATGTGCACTCTGGCTAACAGCTCCCAGTTCGAGCATGTCGCCCAAAATGGCCATCTTGTGCGGCACTTCCATGTCGTGAAAGTTATTCAGAGCCACGCTCATACTTGTGGGGTTGGCGTTGTAGGCATCCATTATCAGCTTGTTGTGCGCCGTTTCTTCCAGCTGCGAACGGTTGTTGCTAGGCACGTAATGAGCCAAAGCGCGGTTCGCTTCATCAGCCGATACGCCTAGATAAAGGCCTACGCTGATGGCTGCAAGCATGTTTAGCACGTTGTATGCTCCAACAAGGTGGGTCTGAACCTCGTTCCACGCACCGCCTTCGCGTTGCCAAGCGAACCGCAAGAACGGTGCAGCCGACACCACTTTCCCGCTAACGAAGAGGTCGGGACGGGCTGGCGTACCATACTTGACGAGGTCTAGCCCCTCGGCAATGCCCATCAGGTGAGGGTTATTGGCATCAATAAACACCTTTCCACGCTTGCTTTGGCGCATAAAGTCGTATAGTTCGCCCTTGGTTTTCACCACTCCTTCGAACGAACCGAAGCCTTGCAGGTGGGCCATGCCTACGTTGGTGATGAGTGCGAGGTCGGGTTCAACCAACTCAACCAACGTTTTAATGTCGCCAGGATGACTCGCGCCCATCTCGACAACGGCCACTTCGTGCTCGGGTTTAAGGCGTAATAGGGTCTTGGGAACACCAATATCGTTGTTGAAATTGCCCAAAGTGTACAGCACGTTATACTTCTCGCCCAGCACGGCAGCCAGTAATTCCTTCGTGGTTGTTTTGCCGTTGGTGCCCGTTATGCCCACGATGCGCGTACCAAGGATACGACGATGATGGCGCGCCAGCAGTTGGAAGGCGCGCAAAACGTTGTCTACCAATATATATCGTTCGTCTCCCTGCACACAATATTCGGCCTCGTCTACCACGGCAAAGGCGCAACCTTGTTGCAAAGCAGCAGCAGCAAACTTGTTTCCATTGAACGATTCGCCCTTGAGAGCGAAGAAAATGCTACCCGCAGGACAGTCGCGGCTGTCGGTGGTAACCACAGGGTGGCGTTCAAAAATCTTATATAATTGTTCTGTTGTCATGTTCTTTCTTCTATAGTGGCTACTTCTGCAAAAAGCGCAGCAACCTATTGACACACTCGCAAACTTATCTTTGGTCGTGCGTTACTCGTCTACTTTCAACTCTTTACGATATTCGCGCAATCGCTTAAGCAACTGTTTGGTAACCTTTTCCGTACCTGGCTTGCCATAGATGTTGTTCAGCTCGTCGGGGTCGGCCTGCAAGTCGTACAGTTCGTAATAATCTATGTCGGCATCATCGCGGAAGTAATTGATGCGTTTCAATGCCTGATAGGTATAGTATTCGCTGGTTCCGGGTGTGCGTTGATACTTGTTTTCTTGCACGGCACGGTCGCTTCCCTTGCCGTAGAAATGAATAAGCTTGTAGCGTTCATTGCGCACACCATCATGCTTACGCACCAAATGATAGGTTGGATAGTCGTAATAATGGTAGTAAAGGTCTTTTCGCCAGTCCTTCACATTTGTGTCGTTGAACAGTGGTCGCAGACTACGGCCACTCATCTCTGTGGGCTTTTTCACCCCAGCAAGGTCAAGAAAGGTGGGCGCAAAGTCGATGTTCTGCACCAATTGATTGCATTCCGTTCCCTCTTTTACGTGCCCGGGATAGCTGATAATAAGTGGCGTGTGGAACGATTCTTCGTACATGAACCGCTTATCAAACCATCCGTGTTCGCCCATATAGAAGCCTTGGTCCGACGTGTACACCACAATGGTGTTGTCGCTAAGTCCGTTTTGTTCCAGATAGTCAAGCAGTCGACCCACGTTGTCGTCAACAGAACGTATCACGGCAACATAGTCGCGTATGTAGTTTTGATACTTCCACTTCACCAATTCCTTGCCCGAAAGCTTAGCTTCGATAAACTTCTTGTTCCTGGGCATGTAGTATTTGTCGAAGGCCACACGCTGTTCGGGAGTAAATCTGCTTGTTTCTCCGAGCAGGGCGTAATACGAATCCATGCTTTCAACATCGGTGGTGTCGAGCGTTTCGGGCACTTTCAGGTCTTGAATCATACGCATATCGTCGTCGATACGCATCTTTTGCGTGCTTGCAGCTGAGCCACGAGTGGCGTAATCGTCCCAAAACGTCTTGGGAAGTGGGAACTCTACGTCGCCATAAAGGCCAAAATACTTCTCTTCGGGCATCCAATTGCGGTGCGGGGCCTTATGATGCACCAACAGGCAGAAAGGTTTCGACTTGTCTCGACGCTCTAAAAAGTCGATGGCATGGTCGGTAATGAGTGTCGTTGCATAGCCTTTCTCTTGCTTGTACTTGCCATATTCGCGATTTGAGCAGAACACGGGGTTGTAATAAGACCCTTGGTTGTTCAGGATATGGAAGTAATCGAACCCCTTAGGGCGACAGTGCATGTGCCATTTGCCTACCATTCCCGTGGTGTAACCTGCCTTCTGAAGCAGTTCGCTAAAAAAGGTTCGGGTGGTATCGATGCCTTCTCCCAGTTGTCGTTGTCCGTTTTGGTGGCTGTAAAGACCTGTTATGAGACAGGCGCGACTGGGTGTAGACAGCGAGTTTTCTACAAAGGCCGACCTAAACAGCATGCCACGGCGTGCCAAACGGTCGATGTTGGGCGTGGGCGCAAGCTTAGATATGGCGCTGCCGTATGCACTGATGGTTTGCATGGAGTGGTCGTCACACATTATATATAATATGTTCGGACCCACGGCAGCGGCTTTTTCCGCTGCGTTTACAGGAAACGTGGCCAGCTCAGGACATTTGGGGTAGCTGGTGTCGTTGGTTTGTGCCACTGCCTTCTCGGCCGTTGTGGCCAATGCGAGAGCAGGAAGCATGGTAAGCGAGAAGTGGGATGGTAGATTCATCTTTGTGTAAGTTGGTTGTTATTGTGCACCAAATAACATTCGCTAAGATAGCGATGGCCATGTTGGCTGCACGTTATACACTACAAAAGTACACAAAATCATGGGGATGGATACCCTTGATGGCACATTTTTTATATTGAAAGCAAAAGTTTCTTGATTGGGTGTGGGGCTATGACTCTTGGCCGAACGCTACCCAGACGAGGGCAGCACGCGGGGCATAAACTATCAAAATATCGAAAATAAAAAAAGTCCTTGAAATCTCACGACTTCAAAGACCCACACAATTTATTAACCAAAAAATAGTGGTGCCACCAGGAATCGAACCGGGGACACAAGGATTTTCAGTCCTTTGCTCTACCAACTGAGCTATGGCACCATTTTTCCATTGCGAGTGCAAAGGTAGTGATTAATTATTTAACTGGCAAATTTTGCGGAACATTTCTTTATTATTTTCTCTTCATTTGCACGTTATTCAGATTTTTGCAGTACCTTTGCACCGCATTTAAGCGAAGAAAGCCAGTTGCGAAAGCAATATTACGGTTCGCCATTGGCATTCGTTTTGGCATCGGGATGTAGCGCAGTTGGTAGCGCACTACGTTCGGGACGTAGGGGTCGGGCGTTCGAGTCGCCTCATCCCGACCAAAAGCAATCGGCCACGCATTGGGTTTCCAATGTCGTGGCCGATTGATTCTGGGGTGTGCTTTGTTGTAAAAAGCCTTATATGGTATAAAGCAAAATGATCAAATTGCACATTATCTTCAATAAAATAACCTCTCATTTTGTTGAGAGGTTATGGGTGCGCCACAAGCCCAATGGCGGCTTTTGTTCAACGGTGTAATACAACCGAGGCTTATTGTATATTGTCGGCAGCTCGCCGAATACGATCGGCAAGGTCTACTAGTGCACCTTTAAGCTGGGCTTTCTCTTGCTCATTAAACGTTATCGGTTTCTTATTCCCGTCTATACCATCAAGCTTATGGTAGAGCCACGAGTTCGATTTGCCAAAGTATGTTTTAGAAAGGTCTGCCCACGAAATAGCAAGCAGAATGTCTTTTAATTGGGATTTCATTGTCCCCACTTTATCTTTTGTCAATGTCATTGTTGCCATAGTCCCTCCTTTTTTTATGTAACTAACTTGATGATGAAGTTTGTTGTTCTTATAATTAGAGCCGTTCATCGAGCAATTCTGCTAGCATTCTTTCGATCGCCCACCTTAATCCAGGCTCCCCATTTGGGAAACACCTTTTGTAATTTCTTACCGTTTCGATCAGATCGTACTCACTTTCTGTCAATATCACTCTTCTTTTCATGGTCGTATTACTTAATTTGAACAATACAAAGATAATACTTTTATTCGTACTATTCAAATGAACTACATACTTTTACCTGTGTTAAAAGTGCATTTAACACTTCTATACAAAGAGGGTGCCGTCTGATTATACACAGTTTATTTCTATTGATTACATGCCAAAGATTAATAGAGCTGCACTTCGTTCACCCCAACATGCATCAGCAGTTTTGGATCTTCTCCCTACTTCGCCTTATATATAATCTTGTTTTGTCCCGTTGTCAATTCCAGCGTTTCCCTGTTCTCGGCAATGAAACTGTCGATGTGGCGCACGCGTTTCTCTTCCAAAATCTCGTCAACGGCAATGAGAATACCCGTTTCTTCAACGTCGCCGAAACCATTATTGATAGCCGTTCCGAAGAGTTTCATTGTGGGACTAAGCCCCATGTAGGCGTTAACCAACGGCGGAATGTCATATCCCAGCGCACGAATTTCGCGGTTCAAGATCTTGTAGTCTTCCTTAAAGCCGGTCGCACTGAATAGCGTTTCCAGTTCTTTCGGGTCGGTTTCGATGATAAGGGGTTTCATTGGCGTAATCAGATTCTCCTTATCGTCGAAGTGTTTTTTAAGAAAATAGAGTATCATATCCCTGCCGCGGCGAATGTAAGAAGGATACATCGTCATCTTTCCAAAGAAATATTTCAGCTTAGGATTGATAACCGTGAGCGCGCCAAGTCCGTCCCAGAGGTTGTCTAGTGCGAAAATGCTCTTTGCTCCTTTACGAATACTCTGGTATTCTACGGCCACAAACGAACGACCTAGCTCCACCGTATAGGGCATATACTCGGTAAGGAAGCGGTTGGAGAACTTGAACATGTGGCTCGTTGCCAACTGCGGTTGTCCGTCGGCACCCATCTTCCAGTCCGTTCCATATATAAAACGGTATCCCCCAATGATTTCTTCGGCATCAGGATTCCACACGATGAGCTGTTTATATCCGCCTTCCATCGTGTCAAACTCATCGATATCCATCGCCTTTCCCGTTCCTCCGCCAGCGTTTCGGAACGCTATTTCGCGCAGTCTACCGATCTCTCGCATCACGTTAGGCGAGTCTTGGGCAGTAACGATGTAAATCTCGTTATTGCTCTTGTTCGTCAGGCGCAATTGTTTATTGGGCGTGAGTTCGCTTCTCAGCAGCTCCCTGTCAACGGGTTGGATGATTTTTTCTTCCATTCTTCCTTCGGTTATCGGTTATGGCTTAGGGGTTAAGTTGTCGGTTTTGGTTGTTTGTGGGCAGTTGGTACACCATGTCTTGCACCATTTGTGCCCATTGCAAGGGCGTTCGGCTATTGTCGAACGTTTGCCAAGGAATGGGTTTTCCGATGGTGACGTTAAAGGTTTTGTGCCTGTTCTTGTACATTTCGTCTACAAGGAACAGCATGGCCACGTTGAATTTGATGCCCAGACGTTTGCAGGCGTTTGCCAAACGGTAGAAAAAGTTTGAGTTCTGCCCACCGAAGTGTATGGGCACCACGTCTCTTTTTGTTTCTACGCTCTTGGCGATGAACGTCTTTGTCCACGCTATGTCGCGTATCTCGCCCTTTGTTCTGCGGCTGCACAGACCCGCGGGAAACATCATCATGTGCTGTTCGCCCTTAAATCCAGCCTCCACCATAGCAGGGAACGCGCGACTTTGGTTGCCTGTTTTGTTGATAGGAATACATAGCGGAGCCAAACCAGGCAGGTGCATCAGCAGGTCGTTAACCAGATAACGGAAGTTGCCGTCATAGTGGCGACCCACGATTGCACCGAGAGCCACGCCATCAATGCCACCCAATGGATGGTTAGAGACGAACGTATATAGGCGGCCATCATCTTTCGCGGGCAGATTTTCTATGCCATGCACGTTCAATGTGAGGCCAAGATAGCTAACGCAAGCCTCCAACCAGTCTACACCCACACGTTCGCGGTTGTCCCAAAGAAAACCGTTCACCTCGTCTTGGTGCACAATGTGCTTAAGCCATCTTACCAGCGGTCGAGGCACAAGACGTGCCTTGTCGCCCATCTTGCTTTTAAGGATGTTGTCTATGTCTATGGTTTTCTCCACAATGTCGTTCTATCAAAACAATACTAACAATTTGCAAAAATAACACTTCTTTTTTTAATATATGCGTTATGTCGCCTAAAAAATGTGCGTTTTTTTGCATATTGCCCGCAATGTGCATTTTTATGGCAGGAGAAAGGGTGAAAGAGTGAAAAGGTGGAAGAGTGAAAAGATGAAAGGGTGAGAAAAATGAAACTGCGAAAAGGTAGAAAAGTGAGAGGCTGAAAAGATTGGGTGTATAAATTAAAATGCGCTCTATTGCCTGTATGCTACAAAACGTATAAATTGCTTTAACATACTGCCCGTATTCTGATAGCATTGCATTCTAGATATTCAAAAGTGCAACTCGTTAGGTGTGGAAGGTTATTGTTTCATCACGAGATATATCCCATTAAAAACGATATTTTATTTCTCATTTTAGCCAAACTTACGCCATTTTGCAATATAGAATCGTTAAAAACCATACAAATCGATGTATGATAGTTTCTTTTTCTTATCTTTGCAGAATGAATGTAGCCAATATCTCTACGTTCCAATTAATGGCAATGATACAAGAACTAACAATAAAAAACTTCTTATCGTTTAAAGAGGCTACCACATTTAGTTTCGAAGCGACAAACGATAAGACCCTCGAAGACTATCAGGTGGTGCAGATTGGCAGCACACGGCTGTTGCGCTTTGCCCTAGTTTATGGTGCAAACGCCAGCGGGAAGTCTAACCTGTTGGCCGCATTCGAATTCTTACATAGTTTTTGGTTTAGTAAAAAACATGCGAAAGACGAAGCTATCGGTGCACAACCCTTTATGCTCGATCAGACAACCCCTAACGAGCCTTCCTCCTTCGAGCTTGTATTCTTTGTGGGAGATGTGAAGTATAAGTACGAAGTTGTGTTGGACAACAAGTTGGTTTACAGCGAACGCTTGTCGTATTACAAAACAACACAACCCACATTGCTGCTTAACCGCACCTTAGACAATGGCGTTTCGGTTGTCAAATTGCAAGCAAACCTCAAAGTATCAAAGGCCGCATTGGAGGAGTTATCTCTGAAATGCTTGCCCAACATGTCGTTTTTCGCTGCTAAAGAAATGGTGAATGTGGCGATACCTTTTGTGGATGAGGTGCTTGATTGGATGGAGATCATTGACTTGATGTGTGTTGTTAGACCAGAAACAGATGTATTTTCATTAGCTGCTAAATCCGTATCTGACGACAATCTGTTAAAAGATTTCCTTTTAAGGTTTATGCAGCATTCAGATTTTAACATTACAGAGATTATTGTGAAACGTGAAAAAGGGCCTTTATCAGATGAAATGTTCAAAAATCTTTTGCATGACAAAAGGCTTTCAGATGGTGCAAAGCAAATGTTACTAGATGGTTGGGCACCAAGTCGAATTAATGTTAATTTTAAGCATGAAGTTATTACAGCGCGTGGAAAAGAAACATATTTTTTGCCTAGTAATGTACAAAGTGCTGGCACAAGACGAGGTTTTGGTATAGAAACTGAAATATACCATGCTTGCGTGCTAGAATCTTTTCTTACGATAGACGAGATAGAATCATCGCTACATCCTGAACTCGTAGAGTTTATCCTCACCCGATTCTTGCAGAAAGAAGGTCGTAGTCAGCTGCTAATCACCACACACTACGACCCACTTTTAGATGAAGTGGACGATATGTTTAGAAAGGACATGGTGTGGTTTACAGAGAAAGGGGAGGATGGTGCTACCAAGCTTTATTCACTTGCAGACTTTAAGGGACTGAATAAGATTAGTTCTTTCCGTAAATTCTACCGCAATGGCCGCTTCGGTGCATTGCCTAACATCGGGTAAGTATGGCAAGGAAGCAAGCGCAAAAGCAATTAAAAGATCCAACACCCACCATCATTGGAGCGGGGATTACTGAGCAATGGTATTTTAAACACCTGCAAACGTTGCGAAAATATAGGGTAAAAGTAAGGCCACGTTACTTCGGACGGGAAAACGCGTTTGAACTAGTCAAGCGCGTAGACGACGTTCTCAAAGACCAAGGCCTTGCCATTGTGGTGTTTGATGCCGACGTTTCGCAACGCAACGACCAGGAACGCCAACTAGTGGAACGCATGAAAAGTAAGTATGCCAATAACAAAGCCGTGTTGTTATGCGACAGCCTACCCTCTATCGAATATTGGTTTTTGCTGCATTATAAGGATGTTGGCCGACCGTTTTATACGTGCGACGAGGTTGTTAGGGAATTAAAGAAACATATCACACAGTTCGACAAAAACGAAAAGTTTCTGAAAGATACTGACTGGGTAAAGCAACTGTGCAAAAACGGATGTTTAACACAAGCAATTGACAGGGCTAAATTGCAAGAAGAAAAGGTGCAAAAAGGCCAGGACGTATCATACTCCAGGGTGTATAAGGCATTGGAACTGCTGGAGAAAAGGAAGACCTAGGGCAACCATTGTTCATTAAGGTCAGGTCTTTGGCTTGCAATCATGGGGCATGCTTTATCGTTTGATGTCCGCAAACGAGTAAGGTGGGTAAACGGATTTTACAAAAAGCACCTATCGTCACTTCACCTTCTAGAAAAGTTTATCTTTGTTTTCTATGCCTAATGCATCCAAAAGGGAACTTTGTGAGGAAATAAAATTGGCCAATAAACGATGTTTATTTGTTAATTACTCTCCTTCTTCTCTCTCTTTTAGGTCCGTTTGGCGTTAGCTTGTTTCTTCCCAATTCAGCAAAATCCACAACTTTTTCTCTCCATTTTTTCTTGGCTTTCGTCCTCCGTTTTGTATGTTCTTGCATGTCGTTTTGGGGCAAGATAGACGGTTTTTACTAAGTTGGAAGGCTGTTACAACTGACATGGAACAATGTTACAGTTGATATGGAACAGCATTCCAGCTAAGCGGGAACACCCTTCCAACAGGTAAAATACACCGCGCGAAGCCTTAAAACAGAGCACCAGAGCACTATTGTCGGTATGCGTTAGTTGATGTCGGTGTTGTGAATGGGTGAACTACTGGATAGAAGTGGGTGTTTAGATGTTTCGTAATGATGCTTTGCTTGGTATGCAAAGCGAGGATGAAAAGTTGCCCCTTTTTGGGCGCACAATGTGCCTGCGAGAATCGATTATTTGGCCATTGATGAACATACAACAGGTCGGACGGGCACTCACAATGTTAAAAAATGTACGAAAATATTACAAATCACGCCTGCGCGTGGTTGTAATCTTGCCCGTGCTCGATGCGGGAAGTCAACCATCTGATGCCAAGTAGTGCCTAAAACATGCCTGATCTTGATACGAAAGCTTATGGGTAGCCGTTCATCGTATGTCAATCTGATTTATCCAGACTTGAATTCTGTCTTGGTTTATATCGAAATTCTTCAACATAAAGGCCGTATCGTATCCAATATGCTTATCGAAGCGCAGCTTCCCGTTTACATATATGCGCACCTTCTTATGGGTATCTACCATTTCGGGGGATATGTTTATCGCAAAAGACTTGATGCAAGAGGTTTCTATATGGAAGACATTATTTGCATACTTGGCCAATATTTTGCCCGATTTGCGTGGAAAATCGAAGGCCATTCGGTTTACGTCTTTGGTTATAAGACTGTCTTTCTCGTCGTATTCTAGCTCGCGGATGATTTTGAAATTCTTCTCCTTATGCCACGTTTTAGGCACTGCCAAGGTGTCTAGCTTCATGTTGGAAAGCCAATCTACGTGACCATAACGATTGTCGTCAAACTCCCATGATATTTCTTTTGGGAAGGGGTTTCTTTGCCGATGAAGAAGGTCGGCAAACAAAATCTTGTATGCAGGTTCTGATTCGTCGAACTGGGGAAACCAATGCGGGAAGCCATTGTAGCGATATTCCTTGTAATCTGCTTTGATGCTGTTCATCAATTGGGTAAAATCATCGTTGGCATTAGGCGGATAATAGTAGTCTTGATCTGTCGAAAAGTTGATGAACGAACGGTTTTTGATGTTCTCGACAAAGGTTCCACCCGTGAAAACTTTTGGCTGGGTGTTGAAGCCATAGAAGCCCGCAAATGGCGTTGGCTGCTTCATGAGGTACGAAAAGGAGCCTGTCGCCCCATTGGAATGCCCTGAAACAAACACCTTGTTGTCGTCTATGTTGAGCGCTTTCTTAACGAGTGTAAGAATCTTAGGCACCATAAAGAACCCATCATCGGGAGTCATCCAGTTGAATTCTTTACTACCGTGGGGAAAGACAAGTATCACATCGTTTAGCTCGGCATACTTGGTGTAGTATCTGTTCCAATCGTATAGCACCCACGAAGCAGGCAGATAGTCGGTGAGGAGGTTGTTCCTGACTGCCCCATGCAGGAAGAATAGCAAGGGATAACGCTTTGTTGGGTTGTAGTTTGGGGGCAGATGAACGAGGAATGCCGTTCGTGCCGTGTCGTTTATCACCAGCGTAAGGGAATAGTCTTGGTGTTGCTTGGGCAGGAATCCAGCCTCTTTCTTCATCTCGCTGTACAGAACCTTGCCGTCTTTCGTTTTGTTCAATGGCTCTTTGTCCACAGCGTAAAACTCTTTTTCGAGGGCTTTTAGGTCGTCGTAAAAAGTTTGTTTGGCTTTCAAGGCTTTGCTTTTCAAGTCGTCCCACCTTGGGTCAGAAAGCAGGTTTGCATACTCGTCTTGGGCATACTTGCCAATTATAAGTTCCCAAGTGGTCAACTGTGGGAGTTTTGAAGACAATTGAAATAGGCGGTTTAAATAATTAAATGCCTTATCTTTCTCGTTCAGGTAGCCAGCAAGAACAGACGCCTTGTATAGCCCTATATCTTCTATGCTGTCGGGGAAAAGGGCAAAGGCATGCTCGTACATGGCAAGCGATTTTCTGTAAGTTACGCTGTCTACCGACTTCCACATGGTTTCCAAAGCTGCTTGCGTTAACTCAGCATAACTTTCTTGCGCGTGCAACGGAATAGACACGAACACAGAAAGCAGCAAAAGAAGCCTTACTATTTGTTGTTTCATTTTGAGCAGTTCCTCCTTTGTTTCTCTCCCGGGGTCGGAGGATTTTGCGCACGAGAGGCTTTACTATTATCAACAACGCAAACAAGCTTGTTTTATTACAAAAAGATACCGAGCAATTACTCAAAATTGCTCGGTATCTTTTGGGGTATATTCAATTGTTAGTTGACAAGTTAACAAGTAGACAGGTTGCCAAGTCTACGAACCTTTCACGCAGATATCGCTTGCAAGCTGCAAGCTAAGTGTGCAATTCGAGCTTTCGAAAAGCCGAATTGCATGGCGTGAAAGCACGGTGAAGCGTGGGCAAGCTTACTTCTTACCTTTCTTCTTACCCGCTTTCTTGTCGGCAGCAGCCCAATATTTTGCGCCTTTAGCTTTCAGTTGAGCCGTGAATGCCTTGGCTTCGGTAAGGGTTTTAGCCTCATCTTCGGGCGAAGCGTAAGCGTGCTTGTAGCCCTTAACCTCGTTCCAATGACCGCGAGTGAAATCAGGAACTTCTACAGGCATAAAGCCGTTGTCCATCGAGATAGAGCCTAGTTCAGCCAAACAGCACCACTCGGCCAAGTCGTAAACGTCCATATCGAGTGGCAAACCATTTTGCAGACAGTACACCAAGCGGCTATCCATGATGAAGTCCATACCTCCGTGACCGCCCACTTCTTTGGCCTCGTCGCCATATTTCTTCACAATCGGACTGGTGTAGCGTTCTACCAGCGCCTTCATGTCGGCTTCTTTGAGGTATTCGTGTCCCGAAAGGTCGTCATTTGATGGTGTAACGCCAGCCTCTTTCATGTCTTTGGCCGACACGGCGTAACCTTCCACGGGGTATTTGTTGGCAAATCCCTTGGTGCCCGTTAGCTGATACATGCGATTATATGGCTGTGGCGTCATCACGTTGTGGATAATTTCCATCATCTTACCTTGTTCTGTGCGGATAAGCGTTGTGGTTTGGTCGCCATTACGGAAAGTGTCGCAAGGCTGGCCAGTGAATTTCTCCACTTGCTTTTTACCGTTAAACGAGTGTGTATCCATAGCGATGAGGGTGCGCATGCGGTCGCCACGGTGGATGTTAAGCACCTGTGCGATGGGGCCAAGTCCGTGTGTGGCATACACGTCGCCACGAAATTCCTTGTTGTAACGTAGGCGCCAGCCCAGCTTGTCGTCGGGTCCTTTCTTCCAATAGTGCTTCCAGAAGGGCGACAACTCGTGTCGATAAGCACCTTGCGCATAAATTACGTCGCCGAAAAGACCCTCTTGTGCCATGTGCAGCGAGTTGAGTTCGAAGAAGTCGTAGCAACAGTTTTCAAGCATGATGCAGTGCAGACGTTTCTTCTCGGACAAGTTGATAAGTTCCCAAATCTCGTGCATGTTCATAGCCGAAGGCACTTCTATGGCCGCATGCTTACCGTTCGTCATGGCCTCTTTGGCAACGGGGAAGTGGTGATCCCAGTCGGTTGCGATGTAAACGAGGTCGATATCGGGGCGTTTGCACAGTTCCTTGTAGCCGTTTTCACCGTAATAGATGTCTGCGGCAGGCATACTGGCTTGCTTCAAGAACTTTTGGCAGCCCTCGGCACGGCTCTTTTCGTAGTCGCAAAGAGCCTTAATCTCGATGCCGGGGATGTGCGTCCAGCGTTCAACAGCACCAGGGCCACGCATGCCAAGACCAACGAAGGCCACGCGTACGACCTTTATTTTGGGCGTAACGAGGTTGAGGGCCGATTGCTGTCCTGCGTCGCGTTGGGGTACATCGGTAACCAACGTGCCGTTAACGTTTTTGTAAGGCCAGTTAAACTGTGCTTTCATCGCTTGCGGCATCAGTGCGAGTGCTGCGAGCGACAGTTGTAATAGTAGGTTTTTACGTAACATATATGCTGTTTATTTTTAATGTTAAAGTCGAACGAACAATATGATGGCGTGATTCGAAAGGCCTGATTGTTGGCAACAAAGGTAGTAAAATATACTGTGAACGCATAGGAAATGTTAGGAAAAACACTTTCCCTACACTTACCAACACACAACCGACGATTTAACCTATACACCCCAACACCCCGCCAGTGTTGACTAGTGGGGTGCGGTTGGTTGTTTACACGCTGCGCCTGTTAGAGCCTTTCGTAGTAAGGCAGTCGGTTCAGCGGCACGTCAATGGTTATCGTTCGGCCACCTTTAAGCACGCGTCCGCGGTCGTCTTTCCATTTCCCAGGAGGAAGAACTACGCTTCGGCTGGTGCCTGCATTTACCATCGGCGCCACCATATATCGCGGGCCGAGCATCCATTGGTCAGCTATCTCGGCATAACCACGATTGGGATAGGCGTATTCGAGACTTTGAACGATGGGCTCGCCCGTTGTAGCCGACTGACGTGCACACTGCAATATGTAGTGCCCAAAGGTGGCATGGAGGTTGGCCATTGCCTTAACGGCTTGCAGATGTTGGGCATCGAGGATGCGCCAAGGTGCTACCGAGAACTGCATCATGGGCATAAGGGCATGAACTTGCGCCGAACGAACGATGAGTTGTTGGTCGAACTGACTGGCATCGATACCTAGGAAGGTGGCGAACGATCCGCCACCAATCATGTCGGGACAAGCGTAGGCGTATCCAAGCAGACCTGCCGCAATCATGTCGGGGATAAGTAGGCGCACGGCTTGCCATGAATAGTCTTTGTCACCTAAGCGTTGAACCAGCTCTTTGCCACCCATCTGCCAGCCTGCACGATATTCGTTGAAGGGGAAAGCAAGTCCCAGTTCGGCCCAAGCACGTGTATGGTCTACCGAAACGATATCCTTTCCACCATGCGAAACTAGGTCGGTACGGTGGTAAAAGTGGTTGTCGCCACCATCGAACTTAAAGCCGTCGATGCCGTAACGTTGTTGAACGTGGCGCAAAAGGCCGATAAAATGATTGCGGGCATCAGAGTTGGTGAAGTCGTAGACGGCACTTTGCCCGTTCCACCATTTGATAATGGCTGGCTGCGAAGTAGTATCGGCCAGCAAATAGCCTTTTTCGGCAAGCTCACGATACTCTGGACTGTCGGCAGAAACAAAGGGACAGACCCATAACATCACCTTAAAGCCCATCTGATGCAGACGTTTCACCATGCCTTCAGGGTCTGGGAAGCGGTCAGGTTTAAACTCGAAGTTGCCGTAATGCCGTTGCCAGTTATCGTCTATCATGATGATGCCAGGCGGGAAGCCGTTTTTCACAATGTCTTCGGCGTATGCCAATACGTCTTTTTGGTTTTGGTTGTACATCAGTTCAATCCAAGTGTTGTATTGGGGCATGGTGAAAAACAGGCTGTCGGGCAACTTCCCGCTGGGTGGGAAGTGGGCGTGCATAGCTGCGAGATAAGCCTCGCGCAGGGTAGAACCAACCTTTTGAGCGGCAACGGGTGCGAAAGGCGAATCTACATGCAGGTCGCCTTGGCGCACACTGAATGTAAATGGGCGATCGCTCCATAGATATCGACCCTTGTTAGAGATGAGCAGGGGCGACACTTGGTTGTTGTCGTTACGGTTAAAGAGGTTGAACGATGGCAGTTCTTTACCAAATGGCATCTTCGAACCTAAGGCCGTCGCCCCACCCCACCAACGTTCGCCTGGCAGCGAAGGTATGTGTGTGGTGTGTTGCGCATGCAAAACAAGGGCGAAAGCGAGGGCAAAAAGGAGGGAAAGGGTGCGATGGTGCATATTCTTTTTGAGGAGTTAAGGAGTTAGGAAGTTAAGGAGTTAAGCCAAATGCTTTGTTGCAGAGAGGCTAACTACCTTGTTAACTCGTTTACTTATCAACTTGTCTACTAAGGATGAAGCTAAGGAGTTAAGCCAAATGCATTGTTGCAGAGAGGCTAACCACTTGGCTAACTCGTTTACTTGTTAACTTGTCAACTAAGGATGAAGTTAAGGAGTTAAGCTAAATGCTTTGAAGACGTTGGGGTTTCTTTTGCTTTTTAGTCTCATAATTCACAAAGCATCTCACTCCCCTCTCCCCTTAGAGAGGGGTTTGGGGGTGAGGCTTTATCTATAAACTCACAAGGCATCTCACTCCACTCTCCCCTTGGAGAGGGGCTGGGGGTGAGGCCGATTGTGGGCGAGAGGTTGAGGCTTTATCTTCTACTTCGTTACATATTCGAGGGTGAAGGGCGTTGATCCCTTGCGCACAACCTCGTCTTTTGGCGTTATTTCGATACCGTCTTTCAGGTCGATTACCACCTTATAATATCCCGCTTCTTTGGGAATGTTGAAGCTACCAGGCCCATTTCCGGTGTTGGCATACGTGGTATTGAAGGCTGCGCTAGGCAATCGCAGTGATTTTCCACTACGTGGATAGGTTACGTAGAAGGCCACATCGCCACCCCAACCAAAGTTATAGAACGTGCCTTCGTATGTTCCCTTGTCTGTGCGAGCCAAAGGTATCACCTTCTCGGCATTCCAAACGATGTCGGTTGCATCTTCTCTCGGAGCCAAACTCCAACCATCCATATAGATGAATTGGGGATAAGCGGAGGTTGGACAGGCGTAGAATTCACCGTTAAAGAGATCAATACGTGTGTAGTATTTATCGCTAGCGGTCTTCAATGTCCATGTGTCGTTACCCACGCCATCAAACAAGTCGGTGCTGCCTTTAAAGGAAGCAAGACTGAATGGAGCCGAGATGGTTTGACCCTTCTTCATGTCGAGTACACCCTCGTAAACGTAGCTGTTACCCGATTTGATGTTGAGCTTCTGACCATTGAGGGTGATCGTGGACTGCATCTCTTGTCCATTGACCGTTACTTTGCCGTTGGCGAAAGTGAGCGACTTACCATCGCCACTTATCTTCACCATGATGCAGACGCCCTTTTCGAACTCGGCGCGGATGGTAAAGTGGCCCTTATCGGTAACGGGGAAGCTCTTATTCTTATCGTCGGTCTTGCTCATCACGATATTCTTACCGTCCCAAAGGATGTAGTTTCCTGTGGAGGGCTGCTTCAAACGGAATGCTCCAGGCGCGGTGCTACCCCACATTCCCACTTCGGGATCTTCGCCTTCGGGAGCCGTCCACGTAAAGTATTGTGCACCTTCGTAGCCAAATCCCTTCATGCCCATCTTGGCTTTAGGTTCTTTTATCTCGCCATCTTTCCAGTGGCCGGATATCGTTCCGAGGATGTAATAGTTCTCGGCGTCGCCCAATGGTGCCCAGAAATGCTTCTCGCCCTTGGTCAACTCGAAGGTAACGGGGTTGAAAGACACCTTAAACGATGCGTCAACGTCGGCGCCAATCACAATCGAATCTTTGGCCATCGTAGTGATTTCGCCGTCTTTCATGCCCCAGTAGATACCCGAATTATCGGGCGTTGCTGCCACGATACCTTTGGTATTAGCGGGGAAGAATATATCGTCGGCCACCGAAAATTCATCTCCGTTCTTCGTCAGGGGATACATTTCACCCGTAGAAAGGAAAAGGTATAGGTTGGTGAACACGGGCGCAGAGACGTTGGTTAGGTCGAAAGTCTGCACCAATTCGCCGTTGCGTGTATTGTCCAGACGCACTTGCAGCTTCAGATTTTCGGTCTTAGCGTTCTTGGGCAAGGCCACAAGCAGGTCGGTATTTACGTGAAACGTATCGCCCAACAGACTTTGTTGCTTGCGCACGAGGGTGTCGCCAGCGCCGTTGGTGATGGTCATCACGTATTGTTCCAGGTTGCGTTCGTCGGTCATCAGTCCCGAAACGTTTACCTTATCGCCATACAACAGTCCGTCTTGGGGCGTCACTTGTAGTTCCATGGCAGGTTTCGGACCGTTTTTCTCCATGCTTATAGCGTTGTCGTTATCGCTACATCCCACCAGCGCGAAGGCCAATGGCAGCACGAATGCACAATAGATAGGTTTGAACATAATGTTATAATTTAAGTTAGGCTTTTACGAATATGTTTGACTTGTACATCCATCGTAACACGAGGAGTACGAAAATACCCTGCATGGTTGCGCCTAGCACGGGATAGAAGACGCCAAGCAGGGGTTTGAAACCATAGAAGAGCGAGTCGGTGAGCGAAGAGAAGTTCACGTATTCGCCTAGCACATAGGCCACGAGCGAGTTGGTTCCGTAGAAGCGTAGCCACATTAGACCGCGCGTATGACCTTTGAGGTCAACCCAATAATATGCTGTAGCCATGAGCAGGAAACAGATTCCGCCTGCAAGGAAGGTCATCGAGGTAGACCAAATGTGCTTGATAATAGGAACAATAGGACTTAACGCGAAGGCCAAAACAATGAGGCCGACACCCGAAAGCAGTAGGATGCGCAGCTTGCTTGTTCCCGATTGGCTCGTGCGTAGCACCACACCTGCCAAGTAACCCAGGTAAACGGTGCCCACGAAGTTGAGCGACGAGAGTATCCAAGTGTAGTGATAGGTGGCATCCCATTGCCATTGGTCGCCGTTCCATATAACTCCATCGCGCCAACGACCCAACACCTGCCGATCTATCTCTTCACAAATGTTAGCGTCGATGGTAAAATCCATCTGCCCCCAAATGGCAAACACGGCCACATAAGCCACCATACAGCTCGCCACAACAGCCAACTGAGTGCGCCAAGAGGTGTAAATGAAAAGCAAGGCAACCACCACATAGCCCACGGCAATGCTCTGCAACGTGTTGCTGTAAAGGTGAAGTTGGCGTGCATCAAGGGCAAGCAGGTTGCCCTGAACCACCATACCAAGTACCCAAAGTACCACAAATCGCTTGAGCAGACGGAGCAAGAACCCCACGCCTGCCTTGCTTTCACCACGCTGATACTTGGCCATGGAGAAGGGAATGGTAATTCCCGACATGAACATGAATAAGGGCATGATGATGTCCCAGAAGCAAAAGCCCTGCCAAGGCACATGGGTTATCTGACCATAAACGGCTGCGCCGAACGTGCCAGCTGCGGGCTGGCAGGCCTCTAACCACTGATATACCACTGGTTGGAAAAGAACAAGGAAGGCCAAGTCCATTCCGCGCAAGAGGTCGAGCGACAATAGGCGCGTTGGTTTTGCAGCACCAGCAGTTCCATGGGTAGGTGTAGGTGTGGGTTGGGCTTGTTCGCCACTGCCGTTTTGAGGCGATGGTGCACCATTAAAAGGTGTGGTTGGATAAGTCATTTGCCTGTTTGAGGATTATACTTATTGTGTTGAAAAGAGGTTTTCTCGCTTCATACGATTGCTCAAAGGTCTACTACGGCCTTTCCTTCTTTGAGAAGACAAGAAATGAAGTACCAGGTTTGGCATTCTTGTCTTTGGCCACATTCAGGGTGATATTTAGGTCGTTGTAACCCGTTAGTTCTCCCCAGGTCGTGGTGTTGGCAAGTTGTACAGCGTATTTAGGATTTTCTTGCAACTTCTTATCTTTGTCGGGAAGCCACAATAAAAGCTTATACTTACCCTCAGGCATGTTTTCAGGAAGCTTTAGCTTTGTCTGCATGTTGGTGGGTTTACCAGGTTTTACCATGCGGAAATCCAATCCCGTAGAGACAATATACTCTCTGCCACCGTCTGCAGGACTAAGAACAAGGATGGCCAAACGGGGATTGTACATGCAAGCCGTACCGTAATTGTTTACCAAAAGGTTAACCGTTAGATCGCTTCCAGGTGCGTTTTGCTCCGAATATTCGACCTTTGTCAATGCTAAGCGATAGCCAAGGAACTTCTTGATTTTATTGAAATAGCCACCTGTATTCCACGTTTTGAGTAGTTCCTTGTAGTAAGCGTCGTTCAAGAACGACCAATGCAGGTAGCTAACTTCGTTCCATGCCTCTTCGCCAGTTGCCCATTTCACGCCCGATGGCGGAACTGCTGTCTCTCCTCCAAGTGGCACATACAGTGCATCTTGCGCAATATAGCTCTTGTCTTTATCAATATCCACATACGTGCCCATGTTCGTTCTGTCTGTC
Source organism: Hoylesella loescheii DSM 19665 = JCM 12249 = ATCC 15930 (assembly GCF_000378085.1). Classification (GTDB taxonomy): domain Bacteria; phylum Bacteroidota; class Bacteroidia; order Bacteroidales; family Bacteroidaceae; genus Prevotella; species Prevotella loescheii. The sequence continues at coordinate 321,085 of NZ_KB899211.1, read as the reverse complement.
ATAAAGGCGTCGTTGTGATGGGCGATACGTGCGGCAGGCGTATTTTTAAAGGCCGTATTGTCGTTAAGAGGTGTGGCGTTACCCACGAAATCTTGCTTATATTTGGGCGTACGAACCTGTATGCATCGCTCGGCAGGCAACACTTCGAGCCATTTATTCAACAACTCGCGATAAGCCGTAGCGTTTTTTAGCCCGTTGGTAGAGTAATACCACTCGCCCCATGCACCGATAAAGCCTGCCTGAACACAAGCAATTACACCCACTTGCTTGTGCAATGTAGGTTTTATTTGGTCGAGATGACGCTTGATGATGTGCATGGGGGCATCGGCTCCATCTTGCTTAGCGGTGTAGGCGAAACGCAAAATGGCCTTCATTCCCGCTTCACGCACTTGGTCTAAGTCCACTTCCAACTTCGTTGCAAAGCCTTCGGGGAGGTCTTTGTCGCGGTAATCGTCCAGGTAATACATCAATTGCACCAACGTTTTACCCTCACTCCTTAGCTTCCTGAGGTAGCTTAGGGCCACATAGTCCTTAGCGTTGGATTCGTATTGGGTGAACAATCCACGTTCAGGATTGGCTATTTCGTCGTTGCTTAGTTGATATGTTACGGTTTTCAAACCTGTCTCAGGGTCTTTCTTCGGTCCGTTATCGGGGTTGTTCCCATTGGTGTCACTCCCGCAAGCTACGGCCAAAAGTGCCAAGGCCGCAAGCAAAGTACAATGTATTTTCTTCATGTCGTATTGATATTTTGGGCTTGGCCGAAGCACCAAAAGCCTCGGCCAAGCATGTTTTTATTGATAACCAGGGTTCTGTTTCACTGCTCCCTTGCCGTCGTTGATGGCCGAAAGGGGCAATGGATACACCTCTTTATACTCCTCGGCGTATGGTGAATTGTAGATTTTCTTTACCCAAGGGATGAACTTATGATGACGAATAAGGTCGGCACGGAACTGTCCGTTCTCGCACCAGAACTCGTGCCAACGTTCGGTTAGTATAGCGTCGAGAACCTTTTCGGGTGTATCAAGCGCGGCGGCAGAAAGGTTATTGATGCCGGCACGATGCCTAACAACGTTGATAAGGTCAACTGCTTCCTTCAAATCGTTGCCCGTTGCGCCTGTCTTTTGCGACAAAGCCTCGGCCAACGACAAGTAAACGTCGGCGTAACGATAGAGAATGAGATCGATATCAGATGCTCCGCTCGACGCTTTCACACGTGGATCGTAGCCCATTTTCAGTGCTATAGGACCAACTGCAAGCTTCGAATCGGGCGTGGTACGGTCTTTCACTACGCCCGTAGAGCTTTTATAAGTAGTCAGAAGCTTTGTTCGGCGCACGTCTTTCGCATCGAACGAGTCGTAAAAGGCCCATGTGCTGGTAACGGTTCCCCATCCGCCAGTCATGTCGCCTTGTTCAAAATCGGTGGGAAGCACCATCATGTGCCACTGGTTGATACTCGGTCCTTCGTACGAACACGGCAAAGCGTAGATGATTTCCTTATTGGCCGAACCCTGTCCACCCAATTCGAACATCTTCACATAGTCTCTTTGCAACTGATAACCATACTGCGGGGCCATCAATTCGCGTGCCAGCGTCTCCACCTTATTAAAATAGTCTTTGCTTATAGGTGTTTCGTGCAGGTACAAACGTATGAGCAGCATCTTGGCAAAGCCCTTGCTGAATCGACCATATTCAGCCTTATCGGGCATGGGTAGATGCTCGGCGGCAAACAGCAGGTCGTCTTCTATGAACTTCACTTGCTCTTCTCGCGTGAGTCTACCCAAAGGTCGTTCTTTCAAAGGATTCTTCAACACGTCTAATGGAGCAATAACCAGCGGGCCATACATGTCGTAGAGTGTGTAGGCGAGAAATGCTCGGGCGCAACGCACTTCGGCTTCGTAAGCCTGTTTTTTGCTTTCGGCGATGGGTGCATTGGCTATATCGTCGAGTGTAAGCGTGCAAGTGCTGATCTTATTTAAGTAGCCATCGCTGTAATCACTATTAGGGCGGGTATAATAAAACCAAGTTATCTCTGTGCTCGTTGGGAAAAAGTTGAGTTCGGAGGCCATTTTCTGCACGCCAAAATCGCCAGTGATAATGCCCGTGGTGCAATCGTTGACAAACATCACACCCTTTTCGGAGGGCGTAAAGATACCATCCCACCAGTTGCCACGCAGTGGGCGATAGCAGTTCATCACCAAAGCTTGCACGTCTTCCTCGTTCTTGGGGAAGTTGTTGGGATTAATCTCCGAATAGTCTATGGGCGTTAGGTCCGAGCAGGCAGACACGAGGCCGAACAAAGCCGTGCCCAACAGTATGGATAAGCTTTTAATTCTTTTCATCATTTCAGGGATTTAGCGGTTAGAATGTTACGTTTATGCCCATGCTGTAAGTACGGGCGTTGGGATAAGCAGCCGCATAATAGTCGGTTTCGGGGTCCAATCCTTTATACGGAGTGATGCAGAACAGGTTGCTGGCGCTGAGCGATAGGCGCACGCGCGACAGCACCTTGGTGCGCGAAATCAACGTGCGAGGCAGCGTCCAGCCAAGGCTGATGTTGGTTAGACGAATAAACCAAGCCTTTTGGTAATACCAGTCGCCCGAAGTGTAGTTGTTGTTCCATCCGTTAAACGATGTGGGTTGCGTGGTCGAGGGATTGTCCCAAGTCCAGCGGTCCTTAATCTTTCGCAAGGCATTGTAGCCATAACGCGCCAAATCTCCTCCACCAAGACCGTACGCCATCTCTGTGGGGTCTTGCATACGGCGGTCGAACATGCCGTTAAACTGTATGCTCAGGTCGAAGTCTTTATAACGCAGGGTATTGGTGATACCTGCCAACCAACCTGGATCTTGCGAACCCAACAGCACGTTATCGGCGTCATCGATGATGCCATCGGGCTCTCCTGTGAGTACAAATCGTCCGTTTTCATCTACGATGGGCTGATTGTTCTTGTCGCGTGCGTAGCCGTTGATGTCCTTGATGACGATTTCTCCAGGGCGCAAGTCGGGCTGCGCCTTGGGCGCTTTTTCGCCAATCTGCATGATGTGGTCGGCCAAACGTGCATAGATTGGCCTTATCGGGTCGTCCACGCGCTCGTAAATGCCAGGCTTCCAGTCGGGTGTGCGCTCCTTCCAACGGTCCTTATAGGCGGTGAAAGTAAAGTCGGTGCTCCACTTAAAGTCGCGTGTGTCGATGTTTTTGGTGTTGATGGTCACCTCTACACCCGTGCTTTGGGTCTTGCCCACATTGGCCATCACGCTCGTTATCTCTTGATATACGTTCAGGGGCTTATAGTTCAGCAGGTCGGAAATCACCTTATGATAGAATTCCACACTGGCAAGAATGCGGTTGTTCAGGAATCCCATATCCAAACCGACGTTCCATTCGGTGGTTGTTTCCCATTTCAGGTCGGGATTTTCAAGGCGCGACCGATACACGCCCATCACCTGCGAGTTGTTCTCCTTGTTGAAAGCGGCCTGCGTTGCATAGGTGGCGAAGGCATTAGTACCGATGTCCGAGTTACCCGTTTGTCCCCAACTCAATCGCCATTTCAGCATGCTGATCCACTCAGCACTCTTCATGAAAGGCTCTTCGCTCATGGTCCAGCCCAAGGCTACTGATGGGAAGTAACCCCATTTGTGGTTGCGGGCAAACACGCTAGCACCATCCGCGCGCATCGTAGCCGTTAGATAGTAGCGGTCTTTCAATATATAGCTGGCGCGGAAGAAGTAGCTCTCCATCTTGTTTTTGCTATATCCCGAACCAACGCGCTTCTGTCCCGTGCCCGCATCTAGGTTGTGATAGCCAAAGGCATCGGTAAGGAAGTCGTTGTTGCCTGCTCTCGAGGTTTTCAATTCAAACTGTTCGTACGATGTTCCTGCCAACAACGACAGCTTGTGCACGTCGTTGAAAGTGCGGGTGTAGTTTGCCGTGGCTTCAAGCAGATACTGGTTGTTGTCGTTGTTGTAAACGTCGGCGTTGCCATTAGCGTTTCTTCCTGCAAGTGTTGTTTTGGGTTCGTAAGTGCCACGGAAGATATTGGCGCGGTCGATACCTGCGTTTAGCTTCAAGGTAAGACCTTCCAAGGGGTTGGCTTCAAGGAAGATGTTGCCCAGCAGACGGTCGGTGCGTGCCTCATCGGTGTTGTTGAGCAGCGAATAGGGGTTGGGTTGCGTTCCAAGAAGCGGGTTAATGGGGTACGTTCCCGTAGCGGGGTCGAACGCTTTGATGTGCGGCCCCATCTGTACAGCTGCCCTTATCATACCCGATTTTTCCCATCGCTCGCCGCCAAGCTGCGTGTTGGCGTTGTCGATACGCGTCAGTGTGAGGTTAAGACCAAGCTTAAAGATATCGAGGAACTTTTGGTCGATGTTGGTTTTAAGGGTGTAACGCGTCATTCCCGAATTGCGAATGATACCTTGGTTGTCAAAGTAGTTGAGCGAAAGCATGTATTGCGTGCCTTTCGAACCACCGCGCACGCTTAGGTTATGCTCCTGCACTTGGCCGTTGCGGGTGATAAGTCCCAGCCAATCGGTGCCTTCGCCTGCCGCTGCAATTTGTGCTTCGGTGAACGGTTGCGTATAAGCCAATCCGTTTTTGGGTGATTTTAGCGCCTCTTCAAGCGTTTTTCCGCCCCACGGACCCACACCATTCTCCCACACCCAGTTCTCCCAAGTCGACTTATTCTTTTCTACCATCCACTCTTTTAGCGAAAGCATGTCGTAGTTGTCAGAATACTTTTGGAAGGAGTAATTATACGAATAGTCTACCTGTGGCTTACCCTCTGCACCGCGTTTAGTGGTTACGATAACCACGCCGTTTGCAGCGCGGGCTCCATATATGGCTGTGGCCGAGGCGTCTTTCAATACCTCAACGCGTTCAATGTCGTTGGGATTAAGGAAGTTGAGCACGCCTTGCGTACCTGGATCCATACGGTCGTTAACGCCTCTAGGTTGGTCTATCTTCGCAATAGGAAAACCGTCTACGATGTAAAGTGGGTCGTTTTTGGCATTCACCGATCCTGCTCCGCGCACCAAGATGTCAAGTCCGCCACCGGGTTGAGCCGAATTTTGGCGCACATATAGTCCTGCTGCCTTACCCGCTAGGGCGTGAGCGGCCGACGCAACGCCAGCCAAGGCCACATCAGAACCCTTTACCGAGGAGATGGCACCCGTCAGATCGCGCTTCTTCATCTTGCCATAGCCCACCACAACAACCTCGTCTAGCGAACGACTATCTTCGCTTAGGGTGATGTCGAGCGTAGCTTTGGCCTTCACTTCTTGGGATGTGAAACCAATGTACGAGATGGTTAGACTACTGCCCACTGGTACCGTGAGCGAGAATTGGCCGTTGATGTCGGTTACGGTGGCCAGCTTCGAACCCACCACCTGAACACCGGCGCCAATGACGGGCTCGCCGTTGGCATCGTGAACATAACCCGTAACGTCGATGGTTTGCACTGGCGCAAGTTGCTTCGAAGTGGCCACAACGTGGCTTTCGGCACTTGCACGAAGAGGCAAACACAGCCCAGCACTGCTTGCTAAAAACAATGCAGACAGACAGTACTTTACTTCATGGCGTACTTTCATATTACTGATGTTTTATTTAAAGTTAGAATTTAATTGTCAAAAAGTGATTGTAAATTTATAAACTATTTGGAATATTGCGTAATAACCACGTTTTCTTTTAATATTTATAAACACATATTGATGGTGATTAAACCTTTGCGCGGGTGGAAGGGAAAAAGAGAAAAGACAGCTTCGCCTTAGAAAAGGTGAGCAAGCGAAAAGGTGAAAGGATGAAAAGAGGGTTTCGCTTGTTAATTTGTTAACTTGTAAACGCGTAACCTTATCAACACGTTTACTCGTTAACTCGCCTACTTGTCAACTCGTCTACTTGTTAACCATAAGGTATAAATGCACACCTTATATATATAGGGCGTAGCAATCGATAAGATTAAGTTTCTTGTTAGACACACAACCATTAAAGTTCATCGCAATGTTTCCCCGTTCTTCTATTCGTGATTTATCGTCAACCGCCTAATATCTTTACGTGAGTTCAGGATAAAAGACGATGCTTTTAGAGCAAGATTAGATAAAAACGAATGGCAATCTCGCCAACTACAGCGTAGCGGTAGTTGGCATAAAGAGTTTCTCTTGTCCCGAACTCGTGTAATATCTTTATGTGTTCAGAATGCGTTTGACAAAGTATCAAGCAACGTTTTCATGGTACGCGTTGTGCTCCCAACATTTGGTACTGCTGTTCCAGGTTAACTGGAACCTTGTTCCATATCAACTGGAACACTGTTCCATGTGACTTGGAACAGTATTCCATCTTAGCTGGAACAGAACGGGAATTGTAAAAGCACACCTTTAAAGCTCTTTTTTCGTGATTTAGGAGATGAGAAAACGCGGAACGTAGGGATAATGTTTAAGGAGATATGTACAAGAGAACACAACTTTGAATCACGATGCCAAGACCTTTAAAAATAAAGACGTACACGATAAAACGACCTTAACGCCAGCGCGTTATGATGGTCATTTTATCGTGTACGTCTTGTTTTTACTTACCTTTTAAATACCAAAGGGCGGGCATCTTGCCTTGGCAAACATCTTGTTATGGCAGTTCTTGAGTTTTTGAGTTTCGTTATTTATGAAGTTTATGACATGCTGCCCCAACCCAAAGGCTAACGAACATGCTGTTTGTGAATGGTTTGGAGAGCCAAAAAGTCATTAACGAATGAACTCACTAACTCAGTAACTTAAACTTATTATAATATGGTGTGCCTAGGCCTATGTCGTTATTGGGCTTCGAAAGTAAGGAGGAAGAGACCGCCGTCTACCTCGGTTAGCATCACCATCTCTTTCTCTGTGAGGGTTTGTATGCGCGAGTTGCGTAGGAGCATCGGGCCTAGGGGTATTCGGGTGTCTATGTCTACGCGCTTGTTTTTAACGCTCCACTTGCCGTCGGGGAAGGTCATCGACATCGGGGAGGTTACCGTAAAGGTGAACTTGGAGTTGGGCAGGAACTCGAAATGCTTTACGGCCTTGTTGACAAACATGTGGTAGGGGTTTGAGCTAGTGTGGTCTACGATGATGCGCGAACGCTCTTGGTCAGACAGCCACTTGTGTTTTTGCAAGCCCTGTGCAATTTGTTCGTCGGAGTATTGCTCTTCGGCAGCGGGTAAAGTCAGGTTGTTCACCTCGGCACTGGTGGCTCCGCTTTTCACTATCAGTTTCAGTTTTTGTTCATAGCCGGCCAGCAGGGGCAGCTTAAAGGTATGTGTACCGTTCTTGTCTGCTGTGGCTTGGTCTAGTGCTTTACCCCTTTCAACGTCTAAAACCAGGCTTAGCGAGGCCTCGGCTGGGGCGTTGGCCACGTTTACGGTGGCGGTGTTGGTCTTGGTGTCTGCGGCCACTTGCACCTTCAACTCCTTGGGGTCGGGTTTTGGTAGGGGGGCGTTGCTGTTGTCGTCGTCGTTAGAACACGCGAATAATAACATGGCGCAAAGTAGCGCCTGCATCCATAGTAGGGAGCGAATTGCTTTTTTCTGCATAATGTTGTGTTGGTTTATGAGATTTTAGTTTGTGAGTTTATGAGTTTATGTGTTGATGAGGATATGGGTTTGTGGCTTTGTACGAACGTGGTTTTACGGGGTTACGAAGATGTGGGTTTGTGCAGAAATGGGTTTGTTTGGCTGCTTGTTTGCTTGCCAGTGCGTTGGCATGTCAGCTTACAGTTGGCTTACTTCCCCCTCGTTCCACAAGCCCCTTCGCCCCCCTCCCTTGGTGGGAGAGCGGGGAAGGGAGTGGTTATCTTGTTCGTTTTATTACCATTTCGCCAGAATATATTCGATTTTACCTCGCAACTTCATAGCCATTCTCGTTTGTTTTAACCCATTTGGGGTAGTTTACCAATTCTGTTTTGGTTTTATCCACACTTAGAAAGAAGTCGAATTCGCCCTTAAAGTTGCTTCGTTTAAGGTTCTTGGGGAAGATAATCCGCTTAATTGGGTTGACAAGATCATCATTTATCCTTAAAAACCTAAGATTGTCTAAGCCCGTAAGGTCTAGAACATCGGTTTCTATCGAGCTTAAATCTAGCTTTTCTATCGTGGTTGGCATCTTTATAAGTTTAATTCGGGGCATGTCCGGCCTACTTTCTTCCATGCCTCTTGTCCATCCAAAATACAACTCACACCTTTTTAGCTTGGTACGGCTAAGGTCTAACGTCTTAACGGGGTCGATATAGCTGTGGGGTTTGAGAACAAGCGAGTCCAAGTTTTCGGGGTAAATGGTGTTGTCTGTTATGAATTGTTGGACTTCTAGCTCTCGCAGGCCTTGCACTTTGGTATAGTCTATCTGCGTTCCTACCTTGATGTCTGGCGGGCTGCTGGCAGGCAGGCTCAGAGACGTAACGGCGCAGGGTATGTCTTGGGGCAACATGGGCCACGTGTTAAAGTTGTATGCCAGTCGTTTCAGCTTGTTAATCTTGTCTAGGCCCACTATTTTCGCTTTTTTCTGCCTATTGCCCAGGGACAGTATCTCGAGGGTGTCTAGATACTGATTGAGCTTAACCTCCTCTACTTCATGTTGCTTGCTGTCTGGCTGATAAATAGAGAAATAGTTAATGCGGCTAGCACTAATGTCGAACGTGCGTAAACCCCTGTTGTTTGCATCAGGATAGGCAGTGATGGTTAAACTGCGCACGTGGGGATTGGTAACTTTTATGTCGGGTTCTAGGATGTTGCAATCCTCGAACTGCATTTTGCGCGCCCTCGGGGTGTTGATGGTGTTTGCGTTGTATTCGCAATAACTTGCTTTAAACATAGGGAACACGTTTGTGGGCGCTTTTATTGCCGTGAGATCGCAATTCTTAAACTCCATCCATGTTATCTTGTCGTTCTTCGAGAAGTCGTATCCGCTTACGTCTATGCGCTTAAAGGGGCGGTTGGGAAACCAAAGCGTGTAATCGAAGTTGCCGGCTTCAAAGATTAGTCGCACCTCTTCTAGCTTTGTAAGCTTGTCTAGGTCGAGCATTTTTGTTATTTGCGCCTCGTCTATGTAAATGCCTTTCGTGTTTGGAAAGTTGGCCGCTCCCCACAACGTAACGTCTTGTCCCAGGCCTTTAAACTCGGCATACTGGTTGGATAGCGAGATATACTCTATCTTTTCCGGCGGCAGGTTCTCTTCGTTTTTCATCTTTAAGAAGAGCGAGTCGCCGTTGGGCAAAAGGTATGCGAAGCCGTCTTTGAGGGCTTTTGCGTGGTAGAAGTTGATGATGCGTTCGCCCTCTTTGCGGTTAGCCTCGTCGGTAAGCTTGGGCAAATTGGCGCGGGCCTGCTCAAAGCGGTAAGCTCGGGCGTAGTCGGTAACGCGCTCTTTGATGAAATCCTGGTATTGGGCGGTGTTCTCGTTCAGCTCTACATCGTCTTGAACGACGTTGAGCAAGTCGCCCTTTTGGCACGAGTTCAGGGCAAGTGCCAGGGCCGTTGTGGCGGCCAGTGTGATATATGTTTTGTTCATTGTAGCTTTGTGTTAGGGTTGTTTCAACGTTTTTGCGGTTTCTCTAACGCCTTTAACATCGGTTAAAGTGGCGATGGGCTGCTTGAGCATGAAGAGATAATAGGTTTCTTGTGGCGATGAAATGCGGAACCATGCGCCCGTGTTTGTGGGCTTGATGTACTCGATGATGTAGTAATAGTTTTTCCAAACCTTCACGGCATCGCCGTTGTCGTTGCTGAGTAGCACGTCGAGCGGGCGTTGGTCTGTTGGAACACGGAAGAGTGCTTCGCCCACACTGATGAACGGAAGCTCGTTTGTTTCGACGATAATGCGGTTGCCTTGCGTGCGCCAAGTGCCTTTTACCATGATGTTCTTGTCTTCAACCTGCGATGCCCAAGGGCGAAACGCCGTTTGTTTTACCACCGAGGGGATGTCTATGTACACGTTGCCGTCTTGTGCGAAGTTGAATTTCGCCCCGTAAACAAGAGATGGTGTCTTGGTGAGGAAGTCGTTAACGAAAGTTGTTCGGATGGCCAATTGGGGTATTTCGAATTTACTTTCCGATTCGCTTGAATAGGGCGACATCTCCCAAGCGGTGTTGTTGAACAGGCCTTTGTCTATGGGTTGTCGGCTAACTTGCATGCCGTCGAACCATGCTTGCCCCATGTTGCGCAGGTCGGGAAACTCTGTTGGCGAGCCGCCTTCGAGCACCGAGCCTCCGTTAAAGAAGTCAATCATCATCACGCGGTCGCCTACGTCAACGTATGTGCGTATCATGGCCACGTTGTCTTTGGTTTGCAGGTCCATCACCTTCACGCGTAAGGTGGCATATCCCACGGGTGTTTTGGTGTCGATGATAACGGTGTTGGGGTCGGTTGGCGATGTTTTCCACTTGCCCCTGCAAAGAAGGAATTGGTATTTCGTAAGCGGTGGATAGAAGATGAGCGTGGAGGTGCCGTCTCTTTGCAGCTCCATACCCAGCCATGCCATCGAGTAGAGCATGCCTTCGAATGGGGCAGAGGCCTTATTGCCGAAGTTGGTGCTGCTCCACGACTCGTTGGGAATGTTCATGTTCACGTCTTTAAACCATGTGGTGGAGGTGAGTTTCTGCACCACGGGGTTGTTCAGGTCGGGCACGGCGGCCTCTTGGTGTACGTCTATAATGTTGCGTTGGTCGCATGCTGCGAACAAAGTGGCGAGCGACAAGGCCGCCAAAACGATGTGTTTCATTATATGCGGGGTTTTAAATGTTAATTTCTATGGCCGCCGATAGATAACGGCGAGGCTGTGTGAAGCGTGCGAGCGACTTGCGCCCGTCTTTAAAGAAGAGGTTGATGTTGCCCAGCAGGGCGGGGTTGGTGAGCTGCCGCAGGTCGTCCCAACGGTGATATTGGGTGTCGAAGAGATTGTACACGCCCGCCCTCAGCGTGATGTGGCCACCTATTTTATAATAGGCATAGAGGTCGAAGGTGTATGCGTTCTCTAAAAATGCGGCAGGAAAACGGCGAATGATGTCGCGTCCGGAGGCGTCGCGGTCCCAGAATGTGGTTTGCGAAATGGGCTTGGCGAAGTGGAAATTCATCTTGGCGTTAACCTCCCAACGCTTATTTGCACTGGTGTAGGCTAGCCCAAGGTTTCCGGCAAGCGGCTGAACGCTGAGCATGCTCATGCCCGAGGACGACTCGCCCTGTGCGTAACTCCACGCCGACGACAGCGAAATGCCACGCAAGACGGGCCACCAAGCATCTGGATACAGTTGCAGTGCGGCATCGAAACCTACAAGATGGGCGCGGTCGCGGTTAACGTTGGTTACGTAGGCCAGGCGTTTTTCTTGCGGCATAAGTGGCTGGCTCACCGTGAGCAGGCCTTGCCGAAGCTCGATAAAGTCGGAGTAATGGTTGTAATAGGCACTGAACATGTAGCCCAGGGCATTGGTTTTGCCTGTTATTTCCAACTCGTGATTGATGGATTTTTCGGGCTTCAGGTCGCGGTTTGCCATCACAAGGAACGATGGCCACGTGCTATAGAACTGGAAATATTGCTCTTCGATGTTGGGTACTCGATAGCCAGTGGAGAACTTGTAGGCCAAGTTGATCCACGGCTTGGGCGTGTATGCCAGCACGGCCAGTGCCGAAAAGCCACCCTGGGTGTTGCGTATCGGACTGAAATCCATGTTCGCTCCCTGCACGTTTTGCAGCAGGTAGGCAATGTAGCCCGTGTTGCGCGCCTGCGTATCGGCATCGTCGGTTGTGCGGAAAAAGTCGTAACGCACGCCCAGTTTAAGGTTCAGCACGGGCGAAAGCGTGGCTTCGTCTAGCAGCGACAGGGCCAAGTTGAACCGCTTGATGGGGTTTACAAAGGCGTAAGCTTCGGCCGTGGTGCCCATGTTCTCGCCCAAAAGGTACACCTTTCCGTGCCTAACGGTGTAGCCGTCTACGTTGTTTGCGGCTACGGGATTTTCCACATCCACGTTGCGCGAGTTGTAATTGCGCAGCAAAGTGGTGGCAGTTAGGTTTAGGCTGTGTTGGCCTAGCGCGCCAAGGGGCAGCTTACGGGTGTCGGCCGAGAGGCGTAACAGGGCGTCGCCAATCTCTTGTGCGCGGTATTTGTCGCGCTTGCCCTCGTGCAACAGGGTCATGTTGCCGTTGTGCTTGTCGAAGTTTGGACGGTAATAATCTGTCCACGTAGTGGCGTCGAGATACGAAACCTGATAGTGTAGCCTGACAGCGAACTTCTTAACCAGTGCTTCGTCTGACGTGAAGCGGTAGCCGGCAGAAGCCTGTCGGGTGAGCGATTGGTCGTGCGAATAATAATAAGGCTTGCCTTCTGCCGTGAAAGCGTCTATGGGTTCGAGTGTCCAAACCTCGGCATCTGCCTTTCGGTTCATCGCGTAGAAGGCCGCATCAATGCGGTGGTGCTCGTTGGGCGCATAGGCAAGTTTGGCCAACCAGGCGTGTTGTGCAAAGGAGGTGGGGTCTGTTTGGGTAGAGGTGATGTTGCGGGTTCGCGCTCCGTGGGCGAAGTTTCGCAACTCGTTGCCGTCGCGGCGGGTAACCATGAGCAACGCTTCCCATTGTTTCCACAGAGCTGCTGCCCCTCCGATGAACGTCCGTAGGTTGTCTTTGCCGTTATAGCCTGCGTGGGCGAACCCTCCCCATTGGCCTTTCGTTATCAGGTCGCGTGCGTTTTTGGTGTTGTAGTTCACCGTTCCGCCCAGCGCACCGTTGCCAGATACGAACGAGTTTGCACCCCTTTGTATCTCTACCGATGAGGCCAGATAGGGGTCGAAGTCTATCCGCGAGGCGTTGGAAAGGCCATACGAGCTGAACACGACATTGTCTTGGATGTCGGGTTGTAATATCCCGTCTACGCTTATTGCCACCCTGTTGGCCTCTACACCGCGCATGGCGAAGCCCCGCATGCCGCCGCGCGACCCCGATATCGACACGCCCACGGAGGGCATGTAGCGCACAAGGTCGGTCATGTCGGCAGGCATTTCCACCTTAAGCTGTTCTGCCGTTTGCTTAATCATACCCACGGCACGCGCTCCGCGATTGGCTTTCACCACCACTTCCTTAATGTTGTGCGCACGTGTGGTGTCGTTAACAACGGCTTGCGCGCAGATTGTTGCGGGCATGAAGCACGCAAACAAGAGTGGTAACACAACCCAAAGGCCCAGCTCGCGGTGCGCCAACGCGGCGCGGATGGTTTGCCCACTAAGGGCATCGGCAGTTGTATGTGAATGTCTTTTCATCCGTTTATCAGCGTTAGTTTCTTGGTGTAGGGCTTCATCTTGATGGTTCTCCCGTCGGCATTGAAAGGCGTTCCCACCGCTATGGGTGCTTGCGCGCCGTCTATGAGGATAGACTTGAGGGCAAGTTCGAACGTGGGTTTCGACCCTTTCTGCGTTTTTCCACCGGGCAACAATATGCTGCCGCCATCGGTTTGCGTGAGGTTGAAGACGAACGAAACCGTTGTTTCGCCCCAATTTAGGAACCTTGGCGGCACGCGCTTAAACGTTAGCGTGTGCTCATTGGCGCGGTATTCGTAAAGCAGACCGCGCAGGGGAATGCGCAAAGTGCCCTCCGTCCCACCGTTGTCTGTGGGCAGGAGCAGTTCGGGTTGTGAGAAATTGGCCACCTCGTTGTGCAGGTCGAACCACAGGTAGGTGTTGCTTTCGTCTATCACGAATATCTTCGAAAGCAGCAAAGCGTTGTCGGCATCCATCTCAGAGGGTTGCGCCTGTTGGAAAGTGTCGTTGTCGTCTAGCTCCCGACCGATGCACCCCGAAAGAGAAAACAATAGCGAGAGCAATATGGCTAGCAACTTAAAGTGTGGCATAGGGCTCATTCTTTCGGGGTTAGGGTTATTTGCTTAAAGGGCTCGGGATAGCTTGTGTCGAACGTTTTGTCGGCATACGAGGTTAGGAATTGCTTGATTTGAACGAACAACCCGATGCGGGGCTGGCTCAAAACGAGGTTCCTGCCATTACGTTGGTAGGTAAACTCGTAGTACCATTCGCGCTTCACATCACCATACCCATCAGAGAAGTTGGAAGTATTCTTCATTGGGATGCGGAAGAATATCTTGTTGCCGTAGGTGGCGTAGCGCATGGGCGTTTCGCTCATGTTAGCTTCGAGCCAGTCGCCATCGCCGTTGAAGCGTTTGCTGTATTCCTCAACGGCAGGCAAAAGAAAGAAGCGATGAGCCTTCACAGTATTGTCGGCATTAAGCGTAAAGTCGAAGGCGAATTCTTTCATCGACTTGTACACGCCCTCGTTCAGGTCGGCAACATCTTCGCGAATGCTGTCTATGTCGAACGTCCAGGTCCATTGTGTGCCGGTGATGTCTTTGGGTGGAGCTTGCGTTTTGCTGCTCAATTGGTCTACATACTTTTGTGTTTCTTTGTCTACCTGTGCCACAAGGGCTTTAAGTCGCTCGTATCTCTCGCCACTACGAAGGCGATAAGGCAACTCGTAGAGTGTGCTCCCACTCGAGATAAGCAACTGGTTGCGAGCAATGTACATATCGAACAGCGTACTTTGGTTCATCTTTGAAGGCACATCGCGTATGTCGCGGTTGAGCCTAACGGCAATTTGCACCAACGTTTGGAAAGCTCGCACATCGTCGTCGGCCAGTAGGTTGTGGTCGTCGGTAACGAGATCGCTGAACACAAGTTGGTTAAACTGTTCTTCGGCTTGCTGTGGCGACTCGAAGGCCAGGTTGAAAAGGCGGTCGAACTTATCGGCCAACTGCTGCTTAGCCACAAGTGCGCGTTCGCTTTCGTCTAGCTCCGACGTGGTGCAACCCACAAGGAAGAAAGCGAAAAATGCAGCAAACGTGAGGGTAAACCAACGTAAGCGCAGGGTGATAGCATTCTTTAAATTTGACATGGTTGTTCTTTTGTTGATTTAGTTTATGAGAATATTGTGGACGAGTTAACAAGTAGACGAGTAGACAAGCGGACTGGTTGACAAGTTAACAAGCGAACAAGTTAACCTGTTAACAGACTGACAAGGCTTGCAAGCAAGTGAATATGGCCATAAAGCATGCAGTCTTACTCCTCTGATTTCTTGCTCCATAACTCCTTCTAACTTTGTCTTTCAACATCACTTTATCATCAATGGAGCAGTACTAAGGCCCTGGTACAGCCACTACAAGCCGTTAGTAGTGTGACTACAAACCATCAGTAGTGCGACTACAAATGGTCGGTAGCGTGGCTACTAGCCGTTAGTACTGACGCGTGCACCATCATAGGCTTCATGACTTAAAGGCAAATCGCTCCAAAAACAAGTATCCTTTACCATGGCATCCCAAAGCGTTAAGATGTTAAGCATTGGGACTTAGGCATGTCGGAAGACGTTTTCCCTACTCAACTACTTGTCTGCTCGTCATTCATTTTGCCGCTTCAACGTTTACCACCACGGGCAAGATGTTGGGCAGGATACGTAGAACAAGCTTATTGTCCTTCCATGTTCCTTCGGCAGTAGCTTTGTCGGTCTCAAACCCATTGGGGTTTGGTATGGCTATTCCACCAGGCAACTGCTTTGGATCTACCGAATTCCCGTTGTGAGGCGCAGCCTTAAAATACCCCTTTATCGACTTAAGTGCAACAGCTCCGTTCTCTCCTGGGGTGGCAACGAAAGTAAAATCGACGGTCATGTCGAAAGGCATGCGTGCCGTTTCGCTAGGTTTGCCATTTCCATCAAGGAAAGGCGCGTTGAAGTTCTCGTAGTGCATGCGCACTTGTTGCGTACCTGCCACACGCTCTATATATATGGTGTGTGTACCTTCGGCCATTTTCTTGTTACCCATTGTGGGAGCTATGGTGGCCTTGTATGTACCTGCCATGCTATTGACAACTGCTTCGCTTACACCTTCATTGTCGTCTGATTTGCTACAAGCTGTGGTTAAACTCATGGCCAGGGCGAACATGATGAACAGCGCAGAAAGATTTCTTAAACTTGTAATTCTCATTTATCTATAGGTTTTTAGCCCCAACATAAGATGGAGCAAGGTGAATAATATTGGCTGACGTATGGACAAACATATTGTTTGCCACGTGTTTTCGGCGTAGGCACAGCCGTTTTCCGTGCGCCGATAAGAGGTTATGGCGTTGGTATTTGCTTCTTACCGTGCCACCTGATTTTCATCGGAACGGGTAGCATCAAGTCGATAACAGCGTATATTTCACCTTTCGACTTGACGTAAAAGCCCTCCATTTCGGCATCGTCACTTTCGGGAAGAGGCAGTCCGATGGTTTCTCCATGGTCACTAGTGTGCACCGATCCGTCTTTACCCGCTAAGCGAATGGTGTCGTTAGGGGTATCGGTGAGCAACAGGTTCATGTCTATCGTCATGTAGAGAGGCATAAACTGGGTGTGAAAATCTACCACGCGAAGCTGCAACGAGCCGTTAGTGTTAGTGGTAAGAGGCACTATTGCATCGCCACCCGTAAAGTAAAGGCGAGGCGTTGTACGGTCGGCATCGTAGTAAATGAGGTCGAGCCGCGAGGCGTATTTACCAGCAACGAGTCGTGCCTGTTCATGGGTATGCAGGTTGGAGTCGGCATATTCGTTGCGGTTGGGCAGCAATTGGGCAGCCCGCTCTTGGTCGGGCGAGCGCATATCGTCGCTACACGCTCCCACAAAAGTAGCAGCAAGGAAGCCAAGTGCCGCCCAAACAGCCACCCCACGTAGGCGAAAGATGTTGCGCACTGTCATGACTAAGCCCTTTTCTGCGCCACAATCGAGATGGCGTTGATGTTATCGGCGTGCTTCCTAAATATGCTGCGCATCTGCAATACACGCTTTCGAGCTGTGGGGTTGCGTAGCATACGCCATACAATTCGTAGGAAACCACCCCACCCCTCATCGGCTACCACACGGCGCCATTCCAGCAGATGCATGGGGTTTTGCATTGTCCACACCACTTCAAAACCGTTTTCTTCGAGCACAGCACGCCATGCCGAGAGCGTAAGGGGGCGTACATTGGTCTTGATGCTATATGCAAGGTCTTTCTCAATGGCACGTTGCAACTCGCTGTCAGCATTGTCTGGACAAATCACTATCTCGTGGATGGCATACAATCCACCTGTTCTTAGCAATCGTGCAGCCTCTTTCACAATGGCATTCTTTTGTTGCGCGCTCTGCATCGTTAACATCGCTTCACCGTAAACCTTTGTTGCGCAAGCGTCGGGAAGGCCCGTTCGCGCAGCGTCGGCAGCCACCACGCGCATGCCGGGATAGTTCACGTTGCGCCGAACACGTTCGGCCGCCTCTTCGTTCAGTTCTACGGCGGTGTACGAATGGGGCTTATGGGCTACGGTTAGTCGTGCCGTCTGTCCCAATCCCGGAGCGAATTCAACCACGTCGTCAGCCTGACTGATGTTCATTGCATCCAACATTTGGGTGGTTAGTTCCATTCCACCGGGCCTAAGCACCCGTTTTCCCAGCTTGGCAAGCACCCAATGGCCTTGCTCCATGTTCATTCTTTTCTCTGTCATAATGGTTATATTTTAAGTTTAACGGTGTTGAAAGAATGTTGTATCTTGAGTTGAGAACATCATAATTGCCACGTTATACCCCCAAAAACACAGCGTGGCTGGGCGGGAATAAAGAACGCCATCTGCCTGGCAGAGAAGTTGGGGAAAGGTATGGGCGGATTATGTATCTCATCGCTAATGACATAACTGGAGGCGTAACGACTGTTGGCTACATTCTTCATCTCTACATACAGGTTCAGCTTCTTGCTTAGGGCGTAGGCGGCACGTAGGTTCCACACGCGATAAGCAGGTTGAAACATGGTGTTGGTATGGTCGATGGGCGTGTCGCCAGGTTTCCATTCCAATTGCGCTGCAAGACTAAGACCGCACGGATGTTCGAATTCGGCCGAGGCGTTGACGTAATGTTGGGGAATACCCGCAAGGCGTTTGCCCTCGTATTTGCCACCACTAAAACGAAAGTCGCTATAATTATATACCCCACCAAGGGTAAGTTTGCCGACGTTGATGCCCCAAGGACGATCGGCCACAACGGCGTTCAGTCCTACTTCCACACCTTGATGTAGGGTTTGCGGATAGTTTTCGGTACGCTTAATGCCACGAACATAGTCTTTCACTTCAAGTATCTCGTTGCGCACCCAAGAACGATATGCAGCCACGTTCCACGAAAAGCGCGCCAGGCGACCTTTGCTCCCCACTTCTAGCGTGGTAGCCGTTTGCTTATCTAAGGTAATGGCGAAGAGGCGCTTGGGACTGGTATTGATGTTTGTCGTTACCTCTGTGCCTACCAGTTCGTCGAAGGTTGGCGGCTCATAACTTCGGCTTAGGTTACCAAACAACTGCACGTCTTCACCTTTAAAGGGACTATATATCAGCCCAACACGCGGGTTAAAGGCTGAAAAATGCTGGTTGAGCGACGTGCTTTGCGAGCGAAAATAGCGGTACTTTTTCGACATATGACTGTACCAAGGACGAAGGTCGGGCTGCGGAAAGCGGTCATGGCTGTTGCGTTCATTATATACTAAGTGGGCATCGACAACGAGATTAAGTTTCGACGACAGCCTAATCAGGTCTTCGGCAAAGAGAGTTAGGTTGCGCGCTTGCAAGTCGTCGTGGGCAAACATAAACGATTCCAACCCATCTTTGTTGATGTAAGTACGGCGATCTATCTGCCCTACCGAGGCCACGAGTCCTCCGCGAAGGCGATGATTGCCTGTGGCGAGGCGGTAGTTGAGGGTTAATCCGCCATCGTGGTGGTACGAATGAGGGATCGAAATGGTGATGGGGAACACAAATTGATCGTCGGCGTATTGGTAATACACCGCAGCCACAAGGTCGCTATTGGCGCTTATACGAATGCCCGTGCGATTGGCCACGCGCAACATACGTGCAAAACGGCGTGGCTTATCGCGCAAAACGTTAGGCCCCATGCTAAAAGGCAGGTCTACACCAGCATTCACTTGTTTGGGATTGTCCATCAACTGCTGCATATTTAGCGGTCCAGGGAACTGGAATTTCAGCCAAGTGAAGTGCAGGTAAGTGCGATTGGCAAGACTTCCGCTGTGGTTTTGCAGTCCATAGTTGGCCCCAATGCTCCATCGGGTGTTACGATTGTAAAGCCGATAGCCGTCTTGTGCGCTGTACGAAAGGCTTACATGGGCGTCGCTCGTCTGCCAGCGATAGGCCATATTAGCCGCCACGGCCCTATAACCATAACTTCCGCCCTCGGCCTTTATAAGCATTCCCACCCCTTGTTGCTTGTCGGCCGTTGGCGAAACAAAGTTGATGGCCCCACCAAGGGTGCTTGCTCCAAAGGTTAGGGCATTTGCCCCCTTGAACACTTCAACATAATGTGCAGTCATAGGGTCCATCACTCCTATTATATAAGAGCCGTCCGCGAAGTTCACGGGTATACCGTCTTGCAGCAGATAAACGCCTCGACGTTGCGGGTTGCTTTGTATGCCCGAGCCACGAATATTTAGGCGAGGTTGGTCGTTCAGTCCGAAGAACTCTTGAATAATAACGCCTGGCTGCATGGCCAGCGCATCTTTGAGAGTAGAAAGCCGTTGGCGAAGGGGCGACATCTGAACCAACGAGGTGCTTCCTGCCACAAGTCGCTGCTCGTTTAGGGCTTGTGCCATGGTTGGTTGTGTGAGCTGTCGAGGCGCAAGCACATTCACCTCTTTGAGGTTTATCACACGTGGCAGAGTGTTTCGTCCTTTCTGCGCCTGCACACTATCGTTATCGGTAGGTTCTGGCAGGGTGTAACAGGACCCGCATAAGGGCTTTGCCGTTATGCCAACCACAGTAAACCAAAGTGCCAAACCAACCTTCAAACGGGTTTCCATGTATATCTTATTTTGTGCGCAAAGTTAAATTGGCGAGCAATAAGTAAAAGTAACAAATGCGACCGATAAGTCAAAATACCTTGTTTTAGGTAGGGCGAAGGCGAGGATAAGGGTAAAATGGGCATCATTAATTCCATCAAAATGACAACAAACACAATAAACGGTATTTTATCAAACAGAAATTTGTCTACATTCTTCACCCCTATCCCATTTTATCTACTTGTGCTATCGCTCTCATTGGCAGCATTATTCATCCTCGCCTGTAGGAAATTTTGACATATTTATTTGATATTTACACTTCTTTTATGTTGTTGGACAAACTATTTTCATATTTTACGAAAAAAAAAGGAGAAAACATTTGGAAGTTATTTGTTAAATGTCTATCTTTGCGAAGTACTTAGTAATCTTTGCGAATAGAAACGTAAGATTAACTTGCAGTTCGCGTTCTTAACAATCGCGAATCATCATGTAGGGTATCACGCCTCACCCTAACACCCGCCAAAAAGCGTTTGGCGATATCGTAGACACCAGAAGAAGAGTAGCGTCAGTTCAACAACTATTCAAATGAAGGATTAGAGAAAACGACCTGAAAACGATCCACTTCGAGTGGTCGAACAACCATCGAAGCCCTGTTTCGTAAGGGTTGCCCCTTTCCCTTTTCCTTTCATGCAATACCACGAACGACGTTTTTCTCAATTGCTAATACCTCTCAATGTACCGCAGAGTGTGCGGAAAACCTGATATGTATATGTAAATAATCTAAACTGATGTTGTATGAAGAAGGTAGTATTGTTTGTTTTTATGTTACTGCAGCTATGGGCGTGCGGACAGGTGAAGTACAGAGAAGTACTAAGCTTGGCTGACGAGTTCGTCTCAAGCCTTGAAACGGACTACCAGAGCTACGGTCTACTTGGGGGCGTAGACAAGATTCGATACACTAGAGATGGGCTTTACCAAGTTTTTCCCATGGGAAGGCTCATCAATGTGAAAATCGACAGCATGGCCTCCGACGACGACTACGAGCAATTGCGACAAGCCTTGGCTTCTCACTACTCCGAAGATGGACGAGTGAAGCAAGTGTATCGGTGTTATGCCGGTACAATCATGATAGACTGTCGCAACTAATTTAGTGTTACATACTGTTGTTTGAAGAAGGGGCGCGGCACAAAGGCCACGCATGGGACAACCTCGTTTCTTTTTACTATTAAGAAGCTCCCATCGCACCCTGACGGTGTCGCGGCCCTTTAAATTCTACCTTTTAAAACTTCTATCGCACCTCGGGTCTTTGCTCGTAGGTGCGTTGTTGTTTCCAGAACGTAGGTTATTTGCTGACAAAGCGAGGATTTACACACAAGCTTTTGGGTTGATAAGGCAACCGTTTTTCTAGCTTATACGCGAGTTTGGGATAAAACATAATCGTTATGTCAACCATCGCGTGGGACCTAGTTGGTGAGATAACCATTCGTTTTTTATCTAATCTTGCTCAAAAAAGCACCATATCTTATCCCGAATTCACAGAACATTCGGCACGAGCTTGGAACGTTCTAGGCCATTCATCCCACAGCCTATCACCACCAACAACTGACCCTTCCCACCTCCAAACGCCATCATACACTCCTCACCCTATAAGCGTTTGTAGCGGGCTTTTAAAGTTCCCGCCTTGTTACAGCTTAGATGGAACCTTGTTCCAGCTAAGTTGGAACAGGGTTCCAATTCAACTGGAACAGCATTCCGGATGACATGGAACAACCGTCCAAAACGTATATAACACGGCGGTTAAAGTAATAATGCATCATCGGGGCTTAGATGGCGCATTTTCGGAACTATGAAAATGCGAACGAGAGAGGGGTTAATTGGCCCATTCGGGATAAGATAACATGTCATTTTGAACAAGACAAAGCAGGTAAAGAAATAGCTATCTCGCCAGCTAGCCCCACGCGATGGTTGGCATAACGATTGTGTTTTATTCCAAACTCGCGTAGCTTATGCAGAAAGTTATAGCCATTACCTAACCAATAGATAGACAAAAAACGCATTCGCCCAACATCTCTTGCCCATCACATGCGTTCCGTTTTCTCTCCGTTCGCAGGGCCTTAAACCCCGCCCATAGCACGCTTTCAGCAATGGGCATGAAAAAAGGGGACTACCGAAGTAATCCCCTTTGCGCTTCAAGATGGGCTTGAACCAACGACCCCCTGATTAACAGTCAGGTGCTCTAACCAACTGAGCTATTGAAGCATTTTTGCTTGTTTGCGGTTGCAAAGGTATATCGTTTTGGTGAAACAACCAAATGTTTTGGCAAAAAAAATCGATTTTACGTGATTTTATAATAAAATAAAGACAAAGTGAACGCTAGCTAATCTTTATGTCGTAATTTTGTGAAACAGAACAAACCTATTTACAATGAGGAAGACATTCATCGCATTATGCTTTGCCGCCTTTACCTACACGGCAGCGGCCCAAAAAGAAGGCGACCACAATTTCAATGTGGCCAAGAACCTTAACATTTTTAACGCTATCTACAAGAACCTTGACATGATGTACGTTGACACGCTAGACGCTAACCAAACCGTAGGAACTGGCGTCAATGCCATGCTCAAGGCACTTGACCCTTACACCGTTTACTACCCCGAAGATAAGGTGAAAGACCTTAAATTCATGATTACGGGCAAATACGGAGGTATTGGCGCGCTCATCAAATACAACAGCCAACTGAAGCGCGTAACGATTGAAGAGCCTTACGAAAACATGCCCGCTGCCGAAGTGGGACTGAAAAAGGGTGACATTATCTTGGCCATCGACAACGAAGACATGACCAAGAAAGACCAAGCATACGTAAGCGACCACCTCAGAGGAGACCCCGCAACAAGCTTTATCTTGCAAATTAAACGTCCATCAACGGGCAAAACCATGAAGTTTAAGATTGTAAGAAAGGCCATTCAGTCGCCTGCCGTTCCCTATTATGGCATGCAGCCCAATGGCGTGGGTTACATCAACCTCTCCGGATTTACCGAAAACTGTTCGCGCGAAGTGCGTCGTGCTTTCCTCGACCTTAAACAAAAGGGTATAAAAAGCCTCGTTTTCGACCTTCGCGGCAATGGTGGCGGCTCGGAATCAGAGGCCGTCAGCATCGTCAACATGTTCGTACCGAAGGGTAAACTCATTGTTTCGAACCGCGGAAAGATGCAACGCTCCAACCACGAATACCGCACAACGGTTGAGCCTATTGATACGGTGATGCCCATTGTGGTACTGGTAGACGGCAATTCGGCCAGTGCAAGTGAGATCACCAGTGGTGCGCTGCAAGACCTGGACCGTGCCGTGGTGCTGGGAACACGAACTTTTGGCAAGGGTTTGGTGCAAATGACGATGGACCTACCTTACAACACGGCCCTCAAACTCACAACTGCCAAATACTATATACCTAGTGGCCGATGCATCCAAGCCATCAACTACAAGCACGGCAATGGTGGAACGAAAGAGCTTGTACCTGATTCGCTCACCAAATTGTTCCATACCGCCAACGGTAGACCTGTGCGCGACGGTGGCGGAATTATGCCCGACGTAGAGGTAAAAGCCGACTCGCTACCCAACATCGCTTTCTATCTCGCTGGCGTAAGAGACTCTAACGAGCTGTTGCTAAACTATCAATTGGACTATATCGCCAAGCATCCCACCATCGCCCAGCCCGAAGACTTCGACCTTACCGATGCCGATTATGCCGAATTTAAGCAGCGCGTGCTCAACTCGAAGTTCACTTACGACCGCGAAAGCGAAAAGTTCTTGAAAGAATTGGTTAAGCTGTCTAAGTTCGAAGGCTATTACGACGATGCCAAAACCGAGTTCGAGGCACTGGAAAAGAAACTAAGCCATAACATCGCCAAAGACCTCGACATACACAAGGAGGCAGTAAAAAGGCTTATCATTGATGGTATCATCCCCTCATACTACTTTCAAAAGGGGCGCATCAGGCATTCGCTCGTAAACGACAAGCAAATGAAAGAAGCCCTCAAGCTGCTGGCAGACACCAAGAGATATACCGACTTGCTGAAGCCACAACCAAAGGCAACGCAGCCTAAGGCGAAAAAATAACATTCTTCTGTATTCTTTCGGGGGCGCGGGCAGATTGCCTTGCGTCCCCGATTTCGTTCGTAACACGATCTTCGAAGTTATAGAAAGGATAAGCAAAACACCTCCTTCATAGGCAAATCCACGCCTCTTACCACACCTCCCATTTGCCCTGTTTTGTGTCCACAAATAATTTTGCGTAGGCATCGACAACATGGTATAGCATTTAACATTATAAAAAAGGATAACAGAAAGACACCTCATTATGGTGTAGATGGCTCATAATCAACATCACGTCATATTCATGACAAACGCAACAGTGTTGCTAAAAGCAGCGGAGTGACAGACAAAACCGAGCCATTTACTTTCACTTTCATCAAGATTTTAATTATTACAAATAGATATGAGAACGTTAATTATTGTCACACATCCTCACATCGAGGATTCGCTCATCAATAAACGCTGGATTGAAGAGCTTGAGAAATTCCCGGAACAATACACCGTACACCAGTTGCACAAGGTGTACCCTGATGAACAAATTGATGTCCTGGCAGAACAACAATTAATTGAACGACACGACCACATTGTGTTTCAGTTCCCTTTGTATTGGTTCGCCTGTCCACCGCTCCTAAAGAAATGGCAGGACGAAGTTCTTACCTATGGTTGGGCTTACGGAAGTAAGAGTGGCTATAAAGTAGGTGGAAAGAAAGTGACACTTGCTGTTTCTGCAGGCATTGACGAACGCGAATATGCACATAACGAGAAGTATAAATATACTCTTAAGGAGCTGCTGCGGCCTTTTGAACTTACTTTCGAATACATTCATGCCGACTATCAACCCTTCTTTGCTTACTACGGCATCGAACTGAACAGCACTCCTGAATGGATTGAACAAAGCGTGCCTTTGTACTTACAATTCCTTGAAGAGTTTTCCAAATAAGACTAAGACCATAGGTTACCAATTTAGATCTCTCTTGTTTTAGCAAAGTATCTTCTACCTGCTTATAGCGGCTACAGCAGACAATCCCGAATGCGAGGAGTAGGCAAAAGATACTTCCTGATAACCATAAGCGATCGAAGGACAAAAGGTAAAGGGCACCTGCCTCTTAAGGGATTGTTTACAAGGCGTGCCTTAATTTGAAAGTAGCAAAATAAGTTTGTTTAACCATGTATTAGAACGAAATAGGCACTAGGAAACCTCCACTTCTGCACGTCACCAACCATTGAAGAGCTTATCAATAAAATAGGGCTTGCGTCCATAGTTGGTGATTTTAACACACGCCTTAAACAGAACATACTCAAGCCTCTCTATCTAACCTTTGGTTCATAATCGGCACTTTCGCCTCCCCTTTTTCGTCTTTTTCATCCCCACATTACCCTCTATTTGTCCATTTTTGTGTATTTTAAGTAAGCGTTTTGCCCTTATATCAAGATAATTCCGTATTTTTGCAGGTGATGCGCGATGCGCAACTAAAAGATAAAGAGATGCTCAAAGTAAAGATAAACAACCGTGGACGGCAACCGCTACCCACATACGCCACGGCTCTTAGCGCAGGAATGGACCTGCGAGCCAACATCGAAGAAGATATCACACTTCTGCCCTTGCAACGCCAACTGGTGCCAACGGGATTGCACATTGCACTGCCCGAAGGCTATGAAGCACAGATTAGGCCACGCAGCGGACTGGCTTTGAAACACGGAATCACCGTGCTTAATACCCCAGGAACCGTGGACGCCGACTATCGTGGCGAGATAATGGTGCTGTTGGTGAACTTCTCCAACGAGCCGTTCACCGTGAAAGACGGCGAACGAATTGCCCAAATGGTTATCGCCAAGCACGAAAAGGTAGACTTTGAGCTGGTAGATACGCTCGACGAGACTGAAAGGGGAACGGGCGGATACGGACATACGGGACTGAAATAACACAACTGATGAAACGAAATCTGATACACACCACAGCCGCGATGGTCACTTGCATCGTGGCGTTCGCCATGGTCACGCCCACGCTTTGGGCAAAGAAAAAGGTGCAACAAACCCATATTGCGCCCGCATCGACCTTATCTTACAACGACCAACGTCGCTTCGACTACTTCTTTCTCGAAGCCGTTAAGCAAGAAAACGCTGGCCGTTACGCCTCGGCACTTGCCCTTATGAACCACTGTCTTGAAATAAACCCCAACGCGGCAGAGGTGTATTACATGCAGGCGCCTTACTATGCACAGCTCAAAAACGACTCGCTGGCACTCGCTTGCCTTCAAAAGGCAGCCTCGTTACGGCCCGACAACGCCACATTTACCGAACGCCTAGGGCAATTTTACATCAATAGTGGCAACTTCGACAAGGCTATCGAGACCTACGAAAGGCTCACGTCGAACAGCAAAGACAGAGATAACGACGATGCCCTGAACATCCTCGGACAGCTATATAATAGGAAGAAAGACTTTCACGGTGTGCTTCGAACGCTCGAGCGATTGGAACAAATCAACGGCGTTACAGAAGAAACAACCCTCTCGAAGGTACGTGCCTACGAGATGCTAGACAATAAAAACGCTGCATATAAGGCCTTGAAGCAACTCAGCGACGACCATCCCAACGACGTGAACTATCGTCTGATGCTCGGAAACTGGCTCATGCAGAACCAAAAGGAAAGCGCAGCACACAAGATTTTTACCGAAGTGCTGGCCGAAGACCCTGACAACAGCTTCGCACAAGCATCTCTCTACGACTATTACCGTGCCAAAAACGATGAGGCTATGGCCATCCAAGTGCGCGACAAGATGCTTATCAGCCCCAAGACAGAGGCCGAAACGAAGCTATCTATTATGCGACAGGTGGTGCAAGACAACGAACGCGAGGGCGGCGACAGTACAAAGGTGCTCGCACTTTTCGACAGAATAACGACAGCCAACCCTAACGACGCCGACATGGCCGAACTAAAAGCAGCCTATATGTCGGTGAAAAAGATGCCCGACAGCCTTATCAACAACGCCCTGAGACGAGTTATCGACATCGCACCCGACAATACCGGCGCGCGATTGCAGCTCATTCAGAACCTGTGGAAGCAACAACGCTGGGACGATATCTTAGCGCTTAGCAAGCCCGCACAAGCTTACAACCCCGAAGAGATGGTGTTTTACTACTTCGAAGGTATCGCTTGCTATCAGAAAGACCAAAAAGACCAGGCCCTCGACGCCTTCCGAAGGGGCGTAACGCAAATAAACGCCAACAGCAACAAGGATATCGTGTCTGATTTTTACGAGTTGATGGGCGAGATTCTCTACCAAAAGGGGCGCGTAAACGAGGCTTTCGCCGCTTACGACAGTTGTCTGCAATGGAAGCCCGATAATATTGGGTGCCTCAACAACTATGCCTATTACTTGGGCGAACAGGGTAAAGACCTCGACAAGGCTGAGGCAATGAGCTACCGCGTAATTAAAGATCAGCCCAACAACGGCACCTATCTCGACACCTACGCTTGGCTGCTCTTCCTCAAAAAGCGCTATGCCGAGGCGCAGGTCTACATCGACCAAGCCCTCAAAAACGACTCAACAAGTCTTAAAAGCAAGGTGGTGTTAGAGCATGCAGGCGACATCCACGCCATGAACGGCAATGCCGAAAAGGCTATTGAGTATTGGAAGATGGCCTTGAAAGAGGGTGCCGACAAGGCGGTTATTAACAGGAAGATAAAGCTTAAAAAGCCTTTCTAAGAAGAGGCGAGGAGTAACGAGAAGAAGAGTAAGCAGTAAAAGAGAAAAGAAGTTAGAAGTAAAGGGAAAAAGGAGTTAAGAAATTAAGTCGCGTGCTTTACGGCAAAGCTACGAAACACATGGCTCATTCGACACCATCCAAAACCATCTTTTCGCCCTTTCAACCTTTCTCCTTTTCACCTTTAGTAAGTCTTGATCGCTCGTCAACTCATCAACACCCTCAATTATCACTGCATTTACCACCAAAAAACATACAGTTATGATGAAAAAGAAAAGAACAACAATCGCATGCGCCCTCAACGGGTTGCAACGCATAACAGGTCTGAAATCGACTGTAAGGATGGTGAGCTTGGCTCTCGCGGTAACACTTACACCACTGATATGGACCTCTTGCAAAACCAAATCGTCTGTGGTGTCGAGTGAATCGACGCCTAAACATAAGGCTGCACGCGACCGCGAGGTGCTGGCCAACAACCAATTGGCCTTCATGCAACGCGTAAACGACAACCAAGTGTACGCTAAGAACATCGTAGGAAACATCTCGCTCAACGTGAGAGGTGCAGGAAAAGACGTCACCGTACCAGGACAGCTGCGCATGCGCAAAGACGTGGTGATACGTCTGCAAGCCTTTGTGCCACTGCTTGGCACCGAAGTGGGGCGCGTGGAGTTCACTCCCGACTACGTGTTGGTGATCGACCGCATTCATAAAGAATACATCAAGGCCGACTATAACCAGATGGATTTCCTAAGAAAGAACGGACTTAACTTCTACAGTCTTCAAGCTTTGTTCTGGAACCAACTGCTCCTACCCGACCGTCCACGCATCACCGAGAGCGACCTCAACCAGTTTAGCGTCACCTTTAAGGGTGGTTCTAGCAACCCCGTAACCTATTCGGCAGGCAATTTCATCTACTCTTGGCTCGCCGATGCCGACAACGGACGTATTCGCCAAACCGATATCAGCTATCAATCGCCCTCACAGGGCACGTCGAGACTTATATGGAAGTACGGCGATTTCAAGAGTGTCGGTGTCAAGATGTTCCCTGCATCGCAGGTGTTCAGCATGAGTTCGTCGGCCGTTAAAGGCGGTCAAACCATGCAAGTGACCATCAAGATGAACGAGATAAAAACCGACGACAATTGGGAAACACAAACAACGGTGTCGCCCAAATATAAGCGCGTGAAGGCACAAGACGTCTTCAACAAAATACTCGACATGTAAATGAAACAGGTTCTCACCATCCTCCTTGCCCTTATGGTGGCTTTCCCGCTCGGTGCGCAGAAAAAGCGTTCCGCAAAGAAGTCGCATCCAGCCGCCACCACACAAAAACGTACGCAAGCTAAGCCTAAAAGCACCGCTAAAGCCAAGGCTGAACAGCCTGCCAAAAAAGGTGTAAAGGCCACGAAGGCACCAGCTAAGAAAGTAGTAAAGCCCGCTCCCAAGAAGGGCGCAAAGGCCACAACCAAACGCGGGAGCACTGCGCGCGGCAAAAGCACGCAGGCTGCAACCGACAAGGCCATTAAGGGTTTGCAGGGCCAAAGGGAGGCTTTAAAGAAGAAGATAGAGCAACAAGAGGCTGCCCTTAAAGCCAATCAGGCCGACGTGAAGAAAAGGTTGCAAGAGCTGATGGTCATCAATAGTGAGATTGACGAACGTCAGAAGAACATCGACGACATACAAAAAGACATCAAGCACATCAACGGCAACATCGGCATACTTAACTCGCAGCTCACCACACTTGAAGAACAGTTGGCCGATCGCAAAGCCAAGTACATCCGTTCGGTGCGTTATATGGCGCGTCATCGTTCTGCACAGGATAATCTCATGTTCGTTTTCTCGGCCAAAAGCTTAGCGCAGGTTTATCGCCGCTTGCGATTTGTGCGCGAATATGCCTCATATCAAAAGGCGCAAGGCGAACTCGTAAGGGCCAAACAGCAACAAGTGACCGAGAAGCACATCCAATTGGAGGAGGTGAAGGGCCAAAAAAACTCCTTATTATATAAGGGACGAAAAGAGCATGCCGCATTGCAAACCAAACAAGGAGAGCAGCAAAAGGCGGTAGACGGACTGCAACGGCAACAGAAAACGATACAAGATATCATTACCGAGCAGAAGAAGAAAGATGCTGCCTTAAATGCCGAGATAGACCGCCTTATAGCTATCGAAGTGGAAAAGGCCAGACAAAGGGCCATTGCCGAGGCTAAACGAAAGGCCGAAGCGGCTGAAGCTGCCAAGCGTAAGGCCGAAGAACTAGCACGAAAGAAGGCTGAAGCTGAAGCGGCTGCACGTGAAAACCAACGTCGTATTGCTGAAGCTAAGGCGCGCGAAGAACGACTTAGGGCCGAAGCCAGAGTGGCCGAGGAGGCCGAAAGGGCAAGACGCATAGAGGCTGAGAAGGCTGCACGCGAAGCCGAAGAACGCAGGGCACAAGCTGAAAGAGAAACGGCCGACAAGAAAGCACGTGCCGAACGCGAGGCAAGAGAAGCTGCCGAACGCAAGGCTAGAGCAGATCAGGCCGCACGAGAGTCGGCTGAAAGGCAAGCCAGAGTTCAACAAGCGGCGCGTGAAGCTGAGGCTGCGCGCAGGGCTGCTGAGCGAAAGGCCGAAGCCGAACGAGCAAGGAGCGAAAAGGCGATTGCCGAAAGCAAGAAGGAAGTGGAGGAAACGCGCAAGCTTAGCACAGTAGACCGCATGGTGAGCGGTGGTTTCGAAGCCAACAAAGGCCGTTTACCCATGCCCATCACAGGCACCTACCGCATCGTGAGCCACTTTGGCCAGTATAATGTAGAAGGACTTAAGAATGTGAAACTCGACAACAAGGGTATCAATATCTTGGGTAGCAGCGGCTGTCAGGCCCGAAGCATCTACGATGGAGAGGTTAGCGCCGTGTTCGGTTACGGCGGTTCGATGGTCGTTATGGTGCGCCACGGCGCCTATATCTCCGTTTATGCCAACCTCCGTTCTGCCAGCGTAACACGCGGTCAGCGTGTAAGCACCCGTCAAACGCTTGGCACGGTTGGCGCCGACAACATTCTCCAATTCCAGTTGCGCAAAGAGACGGCGAAGCTCAACCCCGAAACATGGTTGGGCAGGTAGTGCTGATTGAACGATTAAATCAGGCTGCCACCAAGCCGCTAACTTATAAAACGCACTTATTGTGCAAACATTAGGCCTCACCCCATCTTCCTCCCTACCGAGAGAAAGATGGGGTGAAGTTATTAAAAGAGTCTTCAACAAACTCGTTAACAAGTAGACTGGTTAACGAGTTTAATGTGAATTCGGGATAATATACTGCGCATTTTTAGAAAGATTGGATAAAAAACGAATACCTGTCTCACCAACTACCGCGTAGCGGTTGTTGACATAACGAGCCTTATCTTATCCCAAACTCGCGTAGTTTACCTGTCTACCAGTAGACGAATTTACAAGTTTACCCATTTACAAACTAACAAGCTCAACCACCTTTTCATCTTTTCAACTTTTCAACTTCACAAAGGCGAAGCCATCTTTTCACTCTTTCAACCTTCCACTTTTTCACCTTTACCCCCTTAATCCATAAGCTCTTACAATAAGCTTTTAAAGCTCCCGTAGTGTTCCATATCAACTGGAACACAATTCCATGTAACATGGAACAGCATTCCAGTTGATATGGAACAGGATTCCAGCTAACATGGAACAAGAGTACAAACCATTAATAACACGGCATCAGCTATAAAGGCTCAGTTTAAAACCTCATCAAAGGTACTCCAAATACTAAAAAGCCCTTGAGTGATTGATGACCAATAGCGGGTAGAAGAATAAGTTTTCTTAGTGAACTTGGGCAAAACGGCATCCACAACGAGCAATACAAAATGTAAGAGATTTATATTGTGTAAACCGCTACATAGTAGTTGGCGCTAACACCTTGCATCTATTCGCAAGCCCATACTACTTGTTTCTATCCCAAACAGGCACATTAAAAGAAACTTTTAGAACCTGACTTAAACCAAAAAACCTTCACCCCACACGACCAAAAAAGGACGTGTATGGGGTGAAGGTTCTCCCTTTATGCTTTGTGATGTTAGGGCTGCGATTCGCCCTCCACATATTGTTCCATAAACATGTGCTCACCATCGAACACGGCGTATGTAAATTGCCATATCCAATCGCCTAAAATCATCATGCGCGTTTTCTTCGACAACATCAGGTCGAGTTCTATGTGGCGATGCCCATATAGAAAGAAATCGATGTTGTCATGGTCTTTCATATAAGCCTTGGTGTACAGCACAAGATATTCTTTATCTTCGCCCATGTATGGCGGCTCTTTGCCTTCGGCTCGCTTCATACGGCTATGCTTGGCCCAATTAAGTCCAAAAGCCATACCCCAACGAGGGTGAAGGGCATTGAAAAGCACTTGGCAGAAGCGGTTGTGAAACACCTTTCGCAACAGCTTGAACGAATTGTTGGGGTCGCCCAGTCCATCACCGTGCGCTAGGTAAAACACTTTTCCGTATATCTCGGTGGTAAGTGGCTTCTTATGAACTATCAGTCCGCACTCCTCTTCAAGATATCCGTATGTCCAAAGGTCGTGGTTTCCCACAAAGAAATGCACCTCAACGCCCATGTCCGTCAGTTCAGACAGCTTACCTAAGAAGCGCGTATAGCCCTTGGGCACAACCATCTTGTACTCGTTCCAGAAGTCGAAGAGGTCGCCAAGCAAATATATTGCCTCGGCCTTGTGCTTGATGCTGTCCAAGAAACGCACAATTCTCCGCTCGTGCATACGGCCATGTTCGATGGCCAGCGAGCCCAGATGCGCGTCTGAAAGGAAATAAACATTCTTCATAACCAAGGGTTTTAGAGGTCTTTGCTTATTCAAATCCCAGTTCCACGCGGGCCTCGTAGCTCATCATGCTTTGGTCCCAAGCGGGTTCGAACACCAATTCGATGTTCGAAGAGGTAACCCCCTCGATGCTTTCCACCTTTGTGCGCACGTCTTCGAGAATGAAATCGGCAGCCGGACAGGCAGGTGCAGTGAAGGTCATATCAAGGTCTAGCGTGCCGTCTTCTTGCAAGTCAACCTTGTAAATCAGTCCTAAGTCGTATATATTAACGGGTATTTCGGGGTCGTAAACCGTTTTTAGCACATCAATAATCCGTTCTTCTATCTTCAATTTCTCTTCTTGTGTCATAGCTATGTCCTTTATTGTTCTTCCAACAAAGTTAATGAAAAATATCGAACGGCGATGAATGCGAGGCGAAAAAATGGTATAATCCTGCAACAGTCGATATGGAAAGGCACACAACCTTTGAAAAACTCAGTGCTTAACCTCGAAATAATCGAGCCGCATTTTATCGCTGACAACGGCACGAAGGGTGGATTGTTTAAAGTTGCTTTTCGAACTTTTAAAGCTTAGAGATACATGCCGTAGGCGAGAAAACATTGCCTACGGTGTTAGCGTATCCAGTGGGGATAAGGCTGAGTTTAACACGACGGGGCGTGTTTTGCATTCTTTATTCCATGCGCAAAGTAAGTCTGCCCGCCTCGTGGTAGCTATAATAGCTGCCATCGGTAACGATGATGTGGTCTAAGAAGTGGATGCGCATGGTTTCGCAAGCGTTCTTTACGGTTTGGGTTAGTCGGTCGTCGGCTGCGCTAGGCGAAGCGTTGTTGCTGGGATGGTTATGACAAAGGGCCAAAATGGTAGTGTTGTTGAGCAGCGCTTCGCGCATAATTACGCGTACGTCGACGGCCGTTTCGCTGATGCCGCCATGCGAAACGCGAAAGGCCTTTATCAACTTGTAGTTCTGATTCATCAGCAAAGCCCACGCCTCTTCCACGTCAAGGTCTTGCATTCGGGCGTGCATAAAGTTGTAGATGGCCGTTGCCGAACCTAGGTCTTGTCGTTCTTCGGCTTGTTCTTGCTGCCTACGTTTGCCCAATTCGCATGCTGCCATGATGGTAATGGCCTTGGCTTCGCCTATTCCGCGATAAGCCATCAGCTCGTTAAACGAGCGTCGGCCAAGACTTTTAAGACTGTTGCCGCAGTCGTTAAGCATGCGTTTCATCAAGTCGACGGCTGTTTCGTTTACCGAACCCGACCCAATAAGGATGGCCAAGAGTTCGGCGTTGGTGAGGTTTTCGGCGCCAATGCGCGCCATCTTTTCTCGTGGACGGTCTTCTTCCGCCCAATCAATGATTTTCATGGTCAAAGTGTTTAAAAGTGAAAAGGTGGAAAAGTGAAAAGGTGAAGGGGTGAAAAGATGGCTTCGCCTATTAGCTTGGATGCTTAGTTGTATTAGGTAACTGGTTATTTTAGGTAATCCTAGCTTTCTAGATAAAATAGGCTTTATAAATTAACTAGGTTTTCTTGTTTAACCGCTCATCCCTTTGCTACTTCCTACTTTACTCCTTATTACCTCCTACTTACCATCCTACTACTTCCTACTTACTCCTTACTACTCACCCACTTACTCCTTACTACTCCCCTACTTACTCCTTACTACTCCCCTACTTACTCCTTACTACTCCTCTACTTACTCCTTACTTATAAAACGTTTTCTCAAAGGCGCTGAATTCATCTTTACCTTTTACGCAACGTCGCCACCATGCTTGAAGGAATCCGAAGCCATAACCCATCAGTTGGGTAAAGGCTGCAGCCACACTAAGCAAGGCGATATGCAAACTGCCAAACATAGTGAGCGCATGCACGAAGAGAGCTAACGAGTAGAGCAACAAGGGCGCAACACCTGCAATAACAAGGCATTGACCCAATGCCATACAGCCTAACAACATGGCTACGACACCTGCCAAAGCCACTGCACCAAGCAAAAGCACCCCAAGGGTGAACACCATGGGTAGCAGATGCACCAGTTTTAGCGATTCGGGATACTTCTTATAGAGGTTAATTCGGGCGATACCGCTGTTATATACCTGACGGAAGAACTTGCGAAAATCGGTTCGACGCTTGTGCCACACCCATGCCTCGGGGAACAGTCGGCATCTAAGTTGTGCCTTAAATATACGTATCGAAAAGTCGATATCTTCGCCAAAGCGCATCTTTGAGAAGCCGCCTAGCTGCGAATACACGCTACGTCGCACGCCCATGTTAAACGAGCGCGGGTAAAACTTATCCATTTTCTTCTTTCCACCACGTATTCCGCCCGTGGTAAGGAAAGCTGTCATCGAGTAAGAAATGGCTTTTTGCTTGGGCGTAAACGAAGGATGGGCTGCATCTGGCCCGCCAAAGGCGTCGGCTTCATGAGCGTTCAGCTCGTCTTCAACGGCTTGCAGGTAGCCAGGAGGCACCACCACGTCGCTATCCAGTATCAAAACGTAGTCGCCCTTGGCCCTTTCCACACCGTAATTACGGCTCTGTCCTGGGCCAGAGTTTTCCTTATAAAAATAATGTAGGTTGAGCAAGCCGCGGTATTTCTCGCATACGTCGTGGCAAGGAATGGCCGACCCATCTTCAACCACTATCACTTCAAAGTCGGTTATGGCTTGTCGGGTTAGGCTTTCCAGCAGTTCGTCCACCTCATCAGGACGGTTATAAACGGGTACGATGAACGAGTATTTCATCCGGTTGCATGTTTTAGTCGTGGTGCGAAGTAGGTTTTTAGAGCGTTCGTAGCGAAAGGGCGAAGGGACCGAGCCCACCTCCAAGGAAGTGTTGGAGGTGGAAGCTGGTCCTCGTTGTTTTATTCTTTCACTCTTTGCAGGTACGACCCGTCGCGCGTGTCAACCTGAATCAGTTCGCCTTCGTTGATGAAGAGGGGCACGCGTACAACCACACCCGTTTCCAAAGTGGCAGGTTTTGTGGCGTTGGTAGCGGTATCGCCCTTGATGCCGGGTTCGCTATGGGTGATGCGTAGCACCGTCTTCACGGGCATTTCGGCAAACAACACGGTGCCGTCGGTGGTATCTGTAACCACTTCCACCACGTCGTTCTCCTTCATAAACTCAACACCAGTGATGGCCTCTTTGGCTATGGGGGCTTGCTCGAATGTTTCTTGGTTCATGAAGATATATTCGCCACCATCCTGATAAAGGTACTGGTAGGGGCGACGCTCAATGCGAACGTCTTCCAATTTGAAGCCCACCTGGAACGTACGGTCGAGCACACGACCCGTGGTAACGTTCTTCAACTTGGTGCGCATCACGGTGTTTCCCTTACCCGGCTTTACATGCTGGAAGTCGATACAAGTGAAAATTTGGTTGTCAAGACGGATGCATGTGCCAATCTTGATTTCTTGCGAATTAATCATTTCTGTTCGTTTATATTATTATAATAATGTGCAAAGTTAGCCATTTCGTAGAAAATTCCATCCGTTTAAGACGGAATTTAACTGATGGAACTCGCTAAAAAATACCCACTTCACACCTCCGACAACATAAAAAACACCCTTTAATAGCGATAAAAAATGTAAAATGCGGTGAAAAACCATTTTCTTAATGTATTTTTGCGTATTAAATAGACACCAAATACACATATTAAAACAATGAGAAGAATACTTTTTACCGTCTTGGCAACGGCTGTCATGTTATCTGCCAATGCTGCCAACCCCGCGGAAGGCGTGCTGAAAGTGAAGGGTATGCTGAAAAACTTCGGCGACTCGCTACTGGTTTACGTTGCTGAACCTGGACAAAGGCCCAACGTTCAAAACACCATCGTGCTGAAAAACGGTGCCTTCGATTTCGAAATTAAGCTGCCAAAGGTGGCTGAAGTGACGTTGGCTACACCCGAAGCAGCAAGAGGAAAATCGCAGCAATACGTGGCTTTCGTGGGCGTTCCTGGTGAAACGATCGAACTGAATGCCGAAACAGACAACAAATACACCTACGGAGGAACCAAGTTTTACAAAGAGTTCGCCGAGATGAAAAATGCTCTTGAGAACAGTCAAGCCGAACTGCAGGCCTACATTAAGTCGCTGAACGAACGCATGGAAAAGGGCGAAAAGCAAGAAGACTTGATGAAAGAGTATCAAGAAAAAGCACCTGCCTTACAAGCTAAGGCCAGTGTGGCATACAAGGATTTTATCAAGGCGCACCCCGATTACGAAGCTAACGCCATTATCGTAACCAGCCTCGAAACGCTGGAAGAAATGGAAGAAGCCGCCAACATGATGTCGCCCGCCGTTAGGGAAGGACGTATGAAAGACTTCTACATGGCTAGCATCAACCAACAGAAAGCCGAAAAAGAAATCAGAGAGAAAGCTGCCAAGATGCAAGCAGCTGGCGTTGTGGCTCCCGACTTCACGCTAAACAACATCAATGGCAAGCCATTTAAGATGTCGAGCCTTAAAGGCAAGTACGTGGTACTCGACTTCTGGGGTTCGTGGTGTGGCTGGTGCATCAAGGGTTTCCCAAAAATGAAGGAATATTATCAAAAGTATAAGGGTAAGTTTGAAATTCTAGGCGTTGACTGCAACGACACTCCCGAGAAGTGGAAGGCTGCCGTTAAGAAGCACGAACTGCCTTGGCTGAACGTGTATAACCCACGCGAGAGCAAGGTTTTGTCAGATTATGCCATCCAAGGGTTCCCCACGAAGATCATCGTTGGTCCTGATGGTAAGATCATTAAAACCATCGTTGGCGAAGATCCGGCCTTCTATACCCTGCTCGACGAGCTATTCGGTAAAGGCAAATAAGCCTCTACCCCAGCGAAAAAACATAGCGAACGGGCCAAGGTTGGTGGTATAGCAAACCACTTAAAGCAAACGACGCACGCCCCACCCCATGCCTCAAGCCGCAAAACCACGTGTTTTCAAGTCCTCTCCCCAATAAGTCGGAGGCTTGGAAACACGTTTGGCAAGTTCAACAACTCATCCCCCATGCCCTCACGCCACAGGCATAGGGCTTGCCAAAAACGCCACGAACAAGCATAAACCCTTAACACATGTCGTTCTCAATCACAGTCAAACAAAAACTTTTCGACCTCTCCACACCTCGCGTGATGGGCATTCTCAACGCCACACCCGATTCGTTTTACACAGGTAGTCGTGCGCGAACAGAAAAAGAAATAGCGCGTCGCGCCAACCAAATAATAGAAGAAGGAGCCACGATGATAGACGTGGGGGCATTCTCTACACGACCAGGTGCCGAGCAAGTGAGCCAAAGCGAAGAGATGAAACGCCTGCGCAAGGCTTTGACCGTGGTGCGAAAAGAACTGCCCGACGTGGTGATTTCGGTAGATACCTTTCGCCCCGAAGTGGCACAGATGTGCGTAGAAGAATATGGGGCAGACATCATTAACGACGTGTCGGAGGGTGGACTGACGGGCGTGGCCAATGTTCCGCTCGAGCCCGAAACGGGCGAACTGCCCCAAATCTTTCACACGGTGGCGCGCTTGGGGGTGCCTTACATCCTCATGTCGGTACAACCAACGCTGCGCGAAGTGTTGTTGGGATTTGCCCGAAAGGTGTCGCAGCTGCGCACGCTGGGCGTTAAAGACATCATCTTAGACCCCGGATACGGCTTTGGGAAGACCGTAGAACAAAACTTCCTGCTGCTTAACGAGATGGAGAAAATGCAGGTGCTAGACCTCCCTACGCTGGTGGGCGTGTCGCGAAAGTCGATGATATACAAAACCATTGGTGGCAATGCCGACACCGCTCTCAACGGAACAACCGTGCTACACACCATGGCACTGATGAAAGGAGCTAACATCCTGCGCGTGCACGACGTGAAAGAGGCAGTGGAAGCGGTTACGCTTTTCACCCGAACAATGTCCTCAACAACTCCATAAACATTCACCCCACAGCCCGAACGCCATGTATCACTAGCATTCGGGCCTTTTTATAACAAGCCATTATGTTCTTCAACTTCGGAATAAAAGACATCATCGACATCGTGCTCGTGGCACTGATGCTCTATTATCTCTATCGTTTGATGAAAGAGTCGCGTTCGCTCAACATCTTCATCGGCATCATGTTCTTCGTGCTGATATGGCTGATGGTGAGCCAAGTGTTCGAGATGCGTCTCCTTGGCGGTATTCTCGACAAGTTGATTAGCGTGGGCGTGATAACCCTCATCATCCTCTTTCAAGAAGAGATACGCAAGTTTCTCTATTCCCTAGGGGCACATCAGCGTGTGCGTGGCGTGATGAATTTCTTCTATAAGAACGACAACAAGGACAAGGAAGACAAAGAAACCATCATCCCGATCGTAATGGCTTGTATGTCGATGGCACGCGGAAAGGTGGGCGCACTCATCGTTATCGAGCGCGGCGAACCGCTAGACGACATCGTAGACACGGGCGACCTCATCGACGCACGTATCAACCAGCGCCTCATCGAGAATATTTTCTTCAAGAATTCGCCCCTTCACGATGGCGCAATGGTTATTTCCAAAAAACGCATTAAGGCTGCGGGCTGCATCCTTCCCGTATCTCATAACCAAGACATTCCTCGTTCTCTGGGCCTTCGCCACCGTGCCGCCATGGGCATAAGTCAGAGTAGCGACGCCATGGCCGTTATCGTTTCCGAGGAGACGGGTAACATATCGGTGGCCATCGAAGGTAAATTCCGCCTGCGCCTTTCGGCAGAAGAACTTGAAAGCATACTGACAGAAGAAGGGTTTAGGTAAGCAAAAGGCCTAGAAGTGAGGAGTAAGGAGTTGGGTAGGAAGGAGTAAGTAGGAAGGAGTTAGGTAGTAAGTAGGAAGTAGTAAGGAGTAAAGTAGGGAATAGTAGGATGGTTAGTAGGAGGTAGTAAAGTCGTAAGTAGGAGGTAGTAAGGAGTAAAGTAGGAAGTTGTAAAGGGATGAGCGGTTAAGCAAGAAAACCTAGTTAATCTATAAAGCCTATTTTATCTAGAAAGCCAGGATTACCTAAAATAACCAATTACCTAATACAACTAAGCATCTAAGTTAATAGGCGAAGCCATCTTTTCACCCTTTCCCCTTTTCACTTTTTCCCCTTTAATTGGCTTTATCCATCCCTTCACCCTTTCACTTTTTCACCTTTCCAAAGGCGAAGCCATCTTTTCACCTTTTCACTCTTTCACCTTTTCACCCTTTCCACCTTTTTCTCTCTCAACATTTTGCCATTCCCCGTCTTTGCACTACCTTTGCAAAGAATATCAAAATAAATATAAACAATGGATTGGATTAACGGCCTATTCACGGTGCATTCAGCCATACAGACCGTAGTAGTGCTGTCGCTGATATGCTATTTAGGCCTAATTCTGGGTAAGATACGCGTCAAGGGCATTTCGCTTGGCGTGGCATTCGTATTCTTTATAGGCATCATCGCAGGCCATTGGGGACTAGACATCGACCCAAAGGTGCTTGAATACGCCGAAACCTTCGGTCTTGTGCTCTTCGTTTACACACTGGGGTTGCACGTCGGACCAAACTTCTTCGGGTCGTTGCGTAAAGAAGGCATCTCACTCAACCTTTGGGGATTTGCCGTTATCGCCGTGGGCACCATCCTTGCCCTTGCACTTTCGCAACTCACCAGCGTGCCATTGCAAACCATGGTGGGTATTCTTTGCGGTGCCGTTACCAACACGCCCGCCCTCGGAGCCGCCCAACAGGCCCTCGAAAACTTCGGATTCTCCACCCGCAGTGCGGCACTTGGCTGCGCCGTGGCTTATCCCCTTGGCGTTTTAGGCGTTATTTTCGCCATGATATTACTCCGCAAGTTATTTGTAAAACCCGAAGACCTAATACCACGTTCACCACAAGACGAAGACCACACTTACGTGGCGCAATACGAAGTCGTTAATCAGGCTATCGACGGCAAAACACTGGCCGAAATCTCACAGATGGCTCATATTCGCTTCATCGTTTCGCGAATATGGCGCAACGAGCAGGTTATCGTGCCCATTTCTACCACCAAACTAAAACTAGGAGATAATGTTCTGGTGGTCACTACCGATGACGAGGTGGGTGGAATGGAGCTACTTCTGGGCAAAAAGGTGGATAAAGACTGGAACAAAGACAAGATAGACTGGAACCACATCGACAAGACGGTGGAATCGAAGGTGGTGGTTATCACCCGTCCGATGCTCAATGGCAAGAAGCTTGGCAGCCTACAGCTGCGCAATACATACGGAGTGAACGTCAGTCGTGTTACCCGTGGCGACACCAAACTTCTAGGAACAAACGACTTACGCCTACAATACGGCGACCGCGTTACGGTGGTTGGCGAGCACGATGCTTTGGAAAACGTGGAGCAATACTTGGGTAACGCTGTACAAACGCTTAACGAACCTAACCTTGGTGCCATCTTCCTAGGCATGCTTCTAGGTCTTGCCATCGGCACAATTCCCATCATGCTGCCTGGCATGAGTGGTCCTGTGCGCATGGGATTGGCAGGAGGTCCCATCGTGATGGGCATACTTGTGGGCAGCATTGGACCGCGTTTCCGCCTTGTTTCATACACCACACGCAGCGCATCACTCATGCTCCGACAGTTGGGCTTGTCGCTCTATCTAGCCTGTTTAGGACTAGATGCGGGTCAAGACTTCTTCGAAACGGTGATACGCCCCGAGGGATTGCTCTGGGTTGGATTAGGTTTCGTACTCACAGTTGTACCCGTTTTGCTGGTAGGTTACATCGCCCTGCGCACCAAACGACTCGATTTCGGGTCTATTTGTGGCATTCTTTGCGGGTCGATGGCCAACCCCATGGCCCTCACTTACGCCAGCGAGACGCTCGAAGGCGATACGCCCGCCGTTACCTATGCCACTGTTTACCCCCTAGGAATGTTCCTCCGCGTGATTATCGTGCAAATGATGGTGATGTTTTTCTTGGCATAAGGCCGCGTGAAAAGCCCCCCATCGCACACCCATCAATCAAAACAAAACACCCATTTTATCATCAACTGGTCAGTACAAAACCCTTTGTAGGGCCACTACAAGTCGCTTGTAGTCACACTACAACTCATCGGTAGTGCCACTACCAACCAATTGTAGCCACACTACAAAAGGCTTGTAGCGCACCAACTTATATTTTCTTACGCAAGTTCAGGATAAAACACAATCGTTATGTGGCGTATCGGGTGGCGCCAGTTGGTATGATAACCATTCGTTTTTTCTCTAATCTTGCTCAAGAAAGCATCGTGCCTTATCCCGAATTCGCGTAACGTTTGACACTAGCTTGACACCATCTAGATGGTTCGTTCCACAGCCTATCACCACCAACCACCCACCCTTCCGCTCTCCAAATGTCACCTTTCGTTCCCTACCCTATAAGCCTTTGAAGTGAGGTTTTTAACATCCCACATTGTTACAGCTAAGATGGAAGCCTGTTCCAGATAAGCTGGAACGGGGTTCCAGTTGAAATGGAACAGCCGTCCAGATGACATGGAACAACCGTCCAAAACAGATATAGCACGGCGGTTAATGTAATAATGCATTATCAGGGCATAGCAAGCGCATTTCCTGAATGATGAAAATGCGAACGACGGAATGGTTAATTGCCGAGTGCGGGATAAAAGACCATGCCTTTTAAACAAGAATCAACTAGTAACAAAATAGCTATCTCGCCAGCTAACGCCACGCTATAGCAGACATAACGATTGTGTCTTATCCCAAACTCGCGTATTTTCTT
This sequence comes from Hoylesella loescheii DSM 19665 = JCM 12249 = ATCC 15930, assembly GCF_000378085.1. Lineage (GTDB taxonomy): Bacteria > Bacteroidota > Bacteroidia > Bacteroidales > Bacteroidaceae > Prevotella > Prevotella loescheii. The sequence continues at coordinate 278,922 of NZ_KB899211.1, read as the reverse complement.
TCATGCCGATTAACGCCAAAGCACAGTATGCCTAACCACACTCCTCAAGTCATTCAAGTGGTTCTACCGTCAGGCATGCAGAGAAACTACAACATAACGCGAGTTCGGGATAAGACACGATGCTTTTTAAACAAGATTAGATAAAAAACGAATGACTATCTCACCAACTACCGCGTAGCGGTTGGTCCGTTGGTAGGGCAAGGTTGCGAACGAAGTAAGCTACCCTGCCTAAGCGGTGCATTTAATCCTTCAAGGCCGTAGGTCTTGGTCTTTTTTACGTTTACCGCATCTATGGTCTAGTCGATATACGGATATATAGGGGTAAATGCTATTGACAAAGGGCATTGTTTTATCCATTGGTTTCACTAAACAGATAGTCCAAATGTAAAAAGACCAAGGCCTTCGGCCTAGCTTTTCCCACGTACGGCTTAGGCAGTGTAGGTCGCTATTGCTCCCAACGCTGCCCTACCAACGGACCAACCGCTACGCGGTAGTTGGCATAACAAGTGGCTCTTATCCCGAACTCGCGTAACATAAAAAAAGAAGTGGCATCATACATAATGATGCCACTTTATAAACACTAGGCTTCCTACTGCCTGCCCTTTGTTGCTAAAACAGTTGCAGGATGGCAGCCGAAGGGATATGATTAGATGATGGTGTGCAGCACGAACACGTAGTAGCACAATATACAAAATTATTTACACGTACTCATGCTAGCCATCAAACTTCATTGACGAGCCTATTGCACCACAAACTTAACCAATAATCCGCGGTGGTCGGTGGGCCATGTTCCGCCTTTGGGAAGCAAGATGGGGTCGTCCCATTTGTCTTGAACGGGTTGCGAGCGGCATACGCAGACGTTGGGACCGAATACCTGTGCTTGGTCTACTTGCATGCCATTGCCCTTAAAATATATAAGGTCTATGCGCTCACGTTCGTCTGCCTTGGGCGCCCAAGTAAGCTTTGAGATGTCGGCCGCTATGTTAAAGCAAGGATAGGTGAAGCCTGGATGGGTTACGGGGTTGGGGTATAGTTCTCGATAGCTATCCTTAAAGCCCTCTCTGTGCAGCATAGTCGACACCGTCCAAGGAATGGCCATGCCGTTGTGGTCGTAAAGATTGGCCGTGGCATGTATCCAATCGAGGTGCGAGGGTTCGTTGAAGTCGCCACCAAACACCACGCAGCGTCCTGCTGCAATATCGTGGCGAGCCTCGTTAAGGAATATCTGCACGGCGTTATCGCGCCAAGACAGGTCGTTAAGGCGCAACACCTCTTCGATGGTTTCGGGCTTCTTGGTCTCCTTAAAGGTGTTGCCGTCGTAGCCACGCACGTTATAATAGGCACAGTCAAGATAGTCTAGGTGACCCGTATATACGGCCACTTCAACGCCTTGAACCTTCGACACGAGCTTATAGATGCTTCCATGGTCGCGGTTTTCGGGGAAAACGGGTGTCCAATCGATGATGGGATGCTTGCTAAGCAGTCCCGAATCCTTGCTGCGGAACGAATAATAGGTGAGACCTTTCTCTTTCAATGCCTGACACAGCATGTGCGTAAAGTCCACATCATTGTAGTTGCGCACCTCGCTAAGCGTAACGAAATCGGGCTGCAAATGTGCCAATTCGTTCACGATGGCTTCAAAACCGCCTGGTATGAGCGTGCCTTCCTGCCAGATATTCCATTGCAGAACGGTGAACTGAACGGCCCGCTTTGTTGCGCTTTGCGCAGTCTTTTGTGCTGTGGCCGTGCAGGCAAAGGCGGCCAGCAGCAGGGCAATAACTAGTTTTTTCATTGCATTATATAATTTATATTGAGCTCTTTGACAGAAGAACAGGCTTTTAAAGGGGAAACACGTGAAGAAAGGAAAACAGACGTTTCACCTTTTTCCAAGTTCACGAGTTTACAAGTTGGCCAGCCTTGGCCATCTTTTCACCTTTCCATTCTTTCACCCTTCCACTTTTTCAGCTGGTTGTTTGGCATCAAATTCACAAGACACATCACTCCCCTCGCCTCTTGGAGAGGGGCTGGGGGGTGAGGCTTTATTCATCCTGTTCTTGGTCTACGTGTTTGCTTTCGATCCGTGGCGGTTGTTCAAGCACCCATCCTTCGTTGTAGTTTTGGTTGTTGGGCAGGTTGGCATTACCCACTCCGCGCTCCATGAGGGCTTGCAGTTGGGGCAAGAAATGGGTGTAAACCTGACGCGGGTAAGCCCTGTTGACATGGCAAACAGAAGCTGCCATACCCACCACTTCGCCCATCATGCCCGTTGTTCGCATAACGCGCACCGAACCAAGAGCCACATGTGTAACGCTGATATTTCGTCCAGCCATGAAGAGGTTGCTTACATTGCGCGAGTAAAGACAGCGGTATGGCACGGCGTAAGGATAGATTACGCGCTGTCGCGAGATGGCTTTGAAAGGACCAGTAGCGAAGTTTCGAGCGTTAATCGTATCGGGATAGTGCAGGTCTATGCTCCAAGTGGTGGTGAAGGTAGCATCTTCGTGGGGCATATTCTTCACGATGTCTTGTTCGCTCAACACGTAATCGCCCAGCAATCGACGCGATTCGCGCTTGCCAGCCACGTATGCCAGCCAATCCAGTTGTTGTCGTTCGTAGCGTCGACGGTCTTTACTACGGTTCTTGAGGAAGCTCCAATTGGAGTAAACCACCAGCATACCATAGTCGCGCACACGTTCCAAATTATCCACGATGCGACTGTTCAGTCCCGTTTCCCATGTCCATTCGCCCTTCAAACGCTTCTCGGCGGTTTGCTCGTTAAAGCTAATGCCGTATTCGAAGAGGGGGAATGTCGTGGCCTTATCTTTTTTCTTGGCGTACCATTGCATTGAAACGCCCATCGTCATATCGTCTGCTTGCTGCGGTGCAAGGTCTTCTCCAAAGTCCGATTTCGATTCTCGACCGATGGTATACATCGCCCCTGCCAGCACACCAAGTGTGGCATCACCCGTGCAATCGGCAAAGAGCGGCGCCTCGAAGCGCAGTTCTTCGCCCGTAAGTACATTCTTCGCGATCACGGCTGCAATGGTGTTGTCGCGGTTAATCAGCCTATTTGCTTCGGGCTTGTTGGCTTCGTTAGCTGCCAACGGCTGCATTTCTCCCTCGCATTTTGCGCTAGTTTCGGTTACATTTGGGGCAAAATCGGAGATGGAAGAGGCATTTTGACCAGACTTGGGCGGTATTGTCGAGGGCTGTAATGCGGGCAAAAGCTTAGTCATGGGTATGTGTTGACCCTGCATTTGGACACCACAGACATGGTGATTGAGGAAAAGCGAGACGTTGGGTTCGGCCTTCACGAACTTCAACTTGCGGTCGTCGGCATAATTTTCGGCAGGCATGGCGTTTCCTTCCAGCGTGGGACCGAACTCTTTTTGCAGGTCGCCCAACCGCGGATACTTGCCAGTGTTGATGCGTCCGCCAAGATGCACGCGCACCTCCGAACTGTTATTGCCGCCCAAAACAGGGCGATCTTGCACCAATGCCACCTTCAAACCAAGCCTTGCAGCAGCCACGGCGGCACTCATCCCTGCGACTCCGCCACCCACAACAACGAGGTCGAACACGCCTGCCGAACGCATACGTTGGCCTGTTTTCAACATCTTGTCGCGGTACCTTCTTAGGTCTTCGTGCCCCTCAGGTGGTGCAACGGGTGATGAGCTGAGGCAAATGGCGTCGCACCGACCATCGAAGCCAGTGAGATCGCATAGCGCCAGTGTGGCCATACCTCGTTTAAGGTTCACCGTTCCGGCCTTTTGCCATTGCCATCGGTCGCCCGTTTGGCCTACGGTTACAGGCAAGCGTTTGCCATTAATGGCCACTTTGAACCCGCCAGGACCCGTTGCAGCGTGCCATGGCGCAGTCCAATTGTAGGTTCGAACATACACGTTGTAGGTTGCCGCAGTATCAATTCTCACGTTCGTGAGGGCGTCTTTTACGGGCGTTCCCAGTCCGTGGGCGATGAGATAAGGCGACCCCATCCCCTCAATCATTTGTTGGTCTACCTGCCATCCGCCTTTTTGTTCGAAGCTTTCGGCCTCAATCCAAATGTTAGCGGCGGCAAGGGGCTTGGCCAACCACGCTGCAACAAGCAGCGCAAGGGCAAGAAATCGTGTTGCTCTCATGTATGTTGAGTTTATGAGTGGATAAGTTATCGAGCTGGGGAGTTGAGGAGTTTATAAGTTGGGAAGTTATTGAGTTTGTGAGTTGGGGAGCTTATCAGCTTGTGAGTTGGTAAGTTATTGAGCTTTGAGTTGGTAAGTTTATGAATTGGTAAGCGCTTCAAACATCTAACATCCTTTGAATCTCAGGACGTAGACTTTTGGTCTGTGGGCTGTATGAGATGAATACACTCGGTATGCGAACACAAGCATTCGAAAGCTCATAAACCCAATAACCCAAAGAACTTACCAACCCATAAACTCCATAACTTACCTACTCAAAACTCAATAACTTAAAACTAGGCTTAATATCCAGGGTTTTGGGTAACCTTTCCAATCTTCACTTCCTTCTCGGGAAGCGGCCAAAGGTATTGTCGGTTATCCCACTTGCGTTCCGAAAGCACGCGTATCAAGCCCGTGGCTTCCATCTCTGCGAAGTCGGGCAGTCCATATTGGTCTATCTTAGGCGTTGTGGGCCAGAACCATTTGTTGGCATGTACCAGTTTTTCCAGACACTCTTTGGCGGGGTCGAGTATGCCATATTGTTTGCGGTTGAGTGCCACTTCGGCCAATCTCCAACGCACAAGGTCGGCAAATCGCAGGTCTTCGCCCGCCAATTCCATGCGTCTTTCCGTGCGCAAGTCAAGGCGCATCTCGTCTTGTCCCTTAATGGTAAAGGCGGGATATTTGGTTGTTTCGGCAGCCGACACGCCGTAGGCGCGAGCCCTAACGGCATTCATGGCATCTACAACGCTTTGGTCTATCTCGCCCAACTCAATCTTTGCTTCGGCGTACATCAACAACACGTCGGCATAGCGCACAATGATTTGTGGACTTTCAACGATGTATTTGTTGGCAATCCAGCTCTCGTCGATACCTTTTTTCCAAACCAAGCCGTTGTAAGGAGCATGGGTTGCAACAATGCGCGTATCTTGATTGCGCACCATTTTACCCGTACCGACGTTCAATACCAATGAATCGGCAGGCGAAGGACTATATACATAGCCCAGGAAAACAGAGTCGAAGGGCACGATGGTGGCCGTACAACGCGGGTCGCGATTGAGGAATGGCTTACGCGGATTGAACAACGGCGACTTGTCTATGGGCAATCCGTCGGTGCAGGTATATGCCGCCAGCAGTTGCCAAGAGGGTTCGCGACCAGCCCAACCTCCTGCATTACGGGGCAGCCTGTGGTAAACGCCGTTGCCTTTAAGCACGTTATAATCGAGCGAGAGCGAACGGGAGAGCGTAAAAATGAACTCCGTGGAGGTGCGAGTCTTCTGCAAGAAGAGGTCGGAATAGCTTGGGTGCAGTTGATACACACCAAGATCCATCACCGCCTTAGCTGCTTCGGCCGCCGTTTTATAGTCGGACAGGTAGAGTGCAGTACGTGCCTTGAGGGCTAGAGCTGCCCCTTTGGTGATGCGTTGCAGACCCGAATACGAGTTAGGCAGTAATTCGATGGCCTTATCGAAGTCTTCGTAGGCATGCTTTAGCACCATTTCCTTACTGTCGCGGGTTTTATTCAAGGCTTCGTCAATGCTTATTTCGTTGGTTACATACGGCACATCGCCATACTTACACAGCAAGCGGCCGTAGGCAACAGCCCTATAAAAGTGTGCCTCGCCCACATATTGCATCAGCTTTTCCTTGTTGGCACCATTGTGCAAAGCCGTTTCGTAGCGGTTAAGGATGGTGTTGGCGTAGGAAATCATCTGATAGTTCAGTCGCCAATAGGTTTGAACCAGGTGATAACTACTGGTCAGCGTGGCGTTCTCCATCTCGGTAAGCGCGTTACGATACACAGCATCGTCACTCCAATCGGTTTGGTTATCGCCATCGGCTCGCCAGAATTTGGCCGAGTCTAAGGTGTTAAGTGCCATCTCAATCTGCTGTAGGTCGCGATACCAGTTACCCGAAGCGGCCGACGAAAGCGGGTTAAGATCGAGGTCGTGGCAAGCGGTGGCTGCGAAGATAAGTGCTGCCGCGAATATGTTTCTGATGAAATTGCGTTTCATTTTTCTGTCGATTGTTTAGAAGTTTACGTTAAGTCCGAACATCAGCGAACGCATGATGGGGTAACCGTTGTCGGTTACTTCGGGGTCCCAGCCCTTTGGATAGTTGCTGATAGCAAAGAGGTCGTTGGCCGAGAGATACACGCGCACTTGCTTAAGCAGTGCCTTCTGGGTGATGTTCTTGGGCAGGGTGTAGCCCAGCGTGATGTTCTTGCAACGCAGATACCAACCATTGAACAGCCAAAAATCGCTCATGGTGTAGTTGTTTGCACGGCTCGTGTCGGTCAATCGAGGATATTCGGCCGCGGCGTTTTGCTCTGGTGTGTTGTATTTGCTCCAATAACGGCCGTCGATTAGTTCGGGGAAGTTGGTCCAGTTGTTCACCAATCCTTCTACCATCACAGGCGTTTTGCGGCTCCATTGTTTGCCCACGCCTTGGAAACTTACGTTAAAGTCGAAACCATTATAGGCTGCGCCGAGGTTAAGGCCATAGATAAAGTGGGGCAACGAACCTTTAAGCGGTACGCGGTCGTACTCTGCCGAGATCTTTCCGTCGGGCTTTCCATCGGGACCCGATATGTCGCGATACTTCAAATCACCAACCGTTACGTTGTTGTTAAGCTTCGGCGAGTTGTCAACCTCCTCTTGCGTCTGGTAAATTCCATCGCAAACGTATCCGTACCAGTTCATAAACTCACTGCCTTCGCGGTTTATTTTCACGCCGGTAAACTCGGTTCCGCGCATGTTACCCATAGTCGAGGTATAGTCAGAGAGGTTAAGTGCGGCCCAATAGTCCACCTTTCCTATGCTATGTCGCCATCTTAGCTCCAGGTCGAAGCCGTTAGTGTGCATGTCGCCAGCGTTAACGTCGGGGTTTTCGTAACCCAAGAAGATGGGGATTTGCACAGGCAAGAGCATGTCGCGAGTTTTCTTGCGGTAGTAATCGAAGGTTATACCGAGGCGGGCATCAAGCAAACGGGCATCAAAACCCACGTCCCACGTTTCGGTTGTTTCCCAAGTGATGTCCTTAACGGCATACTTCACTTGTGCCGCAGAGGGTACGGTTACGGGCGTTGTGCCGTTAAGCAGCAAGGCCGAACCAAACCTAATGGACGATTGATAGGGGTAATAGCTGCCGATACGTTCGTTACCCAGCTGACCGTAAGAAGCGCGCAGCTTCAGATGGTCCATCCAACGTACGTTGTCTTTAAAGAAATTCTCTTCCGAAATAACCCAACCAGCCGATACCGAAGGGAATGTTGCCCAACGATAATCTTTGTGGAAACGTGACGAACCATCGTAACGTATGTTGGCTTCGAGCAGATAACGATTGGCGTAAGCATAGTTTACGCGTGCGAAAGCCGAACGATAAGAGTATTCGAGGGCATTTCCGCCGTTGTTTCTGCCATCTCTCGGCGAGAGATCAAGATAAGGGAAGCTGGAGAGTTGGAACTTATCGCCACTTGCCCACAGGTTTTCGTCGCGCATATAATAGTATTCGAAACCTGCCATTGCTGTGAGGCTGTGCAATCCGAAGTCGTGTGTGTAGTTGGCCAAAGCCTGTGTGGTGATGTCGTAGTGGGTGTTTCGCGTCTCAGTTAGCGAGGTGGTGCGGAACCCGCCCACATGTCCTGCCGGCGTATTTGGATCGTCGGCACGCGTGTAAGTCACCTCCTTATTAAAGTCTTTCACGTTATGGAAGGTGAAGTTGGGTGCTGCCACCAGCGATATGCGTAGTCCTTTCAGCGGTTTCACCACCAATTCGCCCTTGGCGGCAATGCTATAATCGGAAGTCTTTATCGTTCCGCCCTCGTTAATTTTGGCCAAAATGTTCTCGCCGTCCTTAACGTCGCCATAGTTACCGTTACGCCAATAAGCTGCATAAATGGGTGGAATGTTGCGCGCCCCACTTTCAAAGGGGTTGTTATGAGGCGTTGTCACCTTGCCATAAGCAAAGTTAGCGTCTATGTGCGCTTCCAAATAGGGGTTGATATCCAAGTCGTTGTTCAGTCGGGCAATGTATCTTTCGAAGTTGCGGTTGGCATATAGGCCCGTGTTCTTATCGTAACGAAGCGACAATTTGGTGCGAACGTTCTTGCCTCCACCCATAAGGCTCAGCGAATGGGTTTGCTGCGACGCCGTGTTTTTAAACAGATAGTCTTCCCATTGCGTGATAGGATACTTGTCGGGATCAGTAGCGTTGTTGCGTTCGTAATTGTCTATCAAGTCCTTTGCGTATGTTTGGTATTCTCCTCCGCTAGGATTGTCGTTGTAATGGGTTTCGTTTACCATCTGCATAAAACGCTTCCATCCCACATATTTAGGCAAAACGGTTGGCTTGGTGAAAGCTTGCTCGAACGAATAGTTCATGCTTATCTCGTTGTTTCTTGCCCTTTTGGTGGTGATAAGTATAACGCCGGCTGCTGCGCGCGAACCATAGATGGCCGCCGAAGCTGCATCTTTGAGCACAGAGAGCGTCTCCACGTCGTCGGGATTTACGTTGGCGATGTCGCCAGGCACGCCATCGATGATTACTAGCGGACTTGTATCGCTGATGGTGGTAACACCGCGCACCAGCAAAGACGGTTTACCATCGGGCGTTCCGTTGTCGCGCGTAACGGTAAGACCCGCTGCCGCTCCCTGCAAAGCCGTAGAAAGGTTGGTGGCATGCGCGTTGGCGATGTCTGTAGCGCCAACCGAGGCGATACTTCCCGTAAGGTCTTTCTTCTTCATCACACCGTAACCCACCACAACGAGGTCGTCGAGCATCTTCACATTGTCGTCTAGTGTAATGGTCATGTTTCGCTGAGCCACCACCTCCTTGTCTTTCATTCCGATGAACGACACCGTAAGCGATGTTCCCACAGGTACGTTAATCAAGAAGCGCCCATCAATGTCGGTCACGGCTTTTTCGCTCGAACCCTTGGCTGTGATGGTTGCTCCCACCAGTGGTTCGCCGTTAGCATCGTTCACCGTACCTGTTACGGTGGCGTTGTTGCTTTGTAAACTAGTTTCAGGTTTGCCATTGTTGCGTGACAAAGGATTGTTTTCGGCCATTGCATTTGCCGTGGTTAGCAAGCAAAGGCTGGCCAAACCCCATGCCAGGGTTAGGCGTGAAGCGTGTCGACAACAACCGAGCACCTTCGTTCGGTTGTTTAGCAGTAAACAATTCATTCTTGGTTTATTTTGTTTTTAGTTATAATATTTTGGTCTATGAGGTTGTGAGTTTTTAGCTTATAAGTTTATGAGGGGGTAAGTTTTTTGTTTATAAGTTTATGCGGTGGTAGGTTTTTTAGTTTATAAATTCGTGAGTTGAAAAGTAAACTAGCGAACTCCTTCTCTCGCTAATTTCAAACACTGGCAACTCTTAAAGTTATGAATTCAAAAAAACATGAACTCAAAAACGCACGACCTTACCAACTCATAAACTTATAAACTTAAAATCTCATAAACTCACAATCTAGATAACCACGGCCGTTCCACTAACGGCTACCATCAGCATGGAGCCGTTTTGGCCAATGGTTTCGTAGTCTATGTCTACACCAACAATGGCGTTGGCGCCCATTTGTTCGGCTCGTTGTTGCATTTCGGCCAGCGAGGTGTCTTTGGCTTCACGCAAAACTTTCTCGTAAGAGCCACTTCTTCCGCCGATAATATCGCGTATTCCGGCCATGAAGTCTTTAAATAAGTTGGCACCGATGATGGTTTCGCCAGTCACTACGCCCTTATACGCTTGTATGGGACGTCCTTCGATAGTGGGAGTTGTGCTAATTAACATTTCTCGTATATATATTAAGATGTATGCATTATGCTGCTTATTGATTGTTTGGGCGTGGTTTCTTGGCGTGTGATGGGCCCATTATTGCCTCCCGGCAGTGGCTGTATGTAAAGCCGTATTTTAGTTATCGTGGACAAAGATACACATTATTTTTGATTTCAGGTGCGTGTGTAGAGAATTTAGTTGACAAACTTAGAGGTTCGCAAGAAAATGTTAAAGAAGTAGAAAGGAAAACCTTCTACCCTCCTCCAGATGATAGCATGGCGCGAGCGGCTTTAGGGTTCGCGAGCGGCAAGCCAAGTTGAGCGAAGAAAAGAAGCTGAAAAGCAGGCGGCTTAAATTGTTTACCTAATAACCATTTAACCCCTTAGAAAGACTTCTTAATGTCTCTTTTTGTCATTTTGTCATATATTCATGCCATTTTGTCGCTCATTTTTCACTGGTACGGAAGTTGTGTATTGATAAGTGAACGCCAAGGTGAAAGCCGAGGCAAAACAATAAAACAACAAACAGAAACAACTTTATAAATATAGGAGATATGATTATGTTACCAGTAATGAGAAGAAATTCGTGGTTGCCCGAAGTATTCGACGACTTTTTGAACAGCAACCTTATGCCACGCACTAACGCTACGGCTCCCGCCATCAACGTATTGGAGAACGACAAACAATATACCGTTGAACTTGCCGCTCCTGGCTTGAAGAAGGATGATTTCAGCGTGAACGTGAACGAAGACGGCAATCTATCCATCAAGATGGAGCAAAAGCGCGAGTCGGCCGAAGAGAACGAAAAGACGCACTACTTGCGTCGCGAGTTCAGTTACTCGAAATACGAGCAGACGTTGCTCTTGCCCGAAGACGTGAACCGCGAAGCTATTGCCGCCCGTGTTAACGACGGCGTGCTAACGGTAGACTTGCCCAAGGTGCAGAAAGAGGAACAAAAACTGTTCCGTTCGATACAGATTGACTAACTGTGTGGCCATAACACAGAACGTTTTAGTTGAACCAACGGTTAATGTGTAAACAAGCATACCAACTTGACATCTCGCCAAGTGGTTAGCTTACCAACAGAAAACAGCTCTGGTTTACTCGCTAACTCGTTGGTTTGCCAACTATAAATAGAACACTTGTAATGTTTAGTTTGATTGATATTTAGTTTTTATTTGGTAGAATTAGTTTTCCGCAGGTCCGGTGGCAGCGATGTCGCCGGACTTTTTTATGCCCGTTTCTCCCAGTTGCCCACCCTTATTTAACGTTCTCTTTTGCGGTTAGGGCAGCTTTATTACGCCAATTCGAAATTATCAAACAGCTTATAACAATCTGCCTACAAATGAGGCACATTGTGCTAATTACAGGGTGGCAGTTGTGTCTTATCTCAAACTCGCGTATCTAATCGCGCTTAGGTTATACACCATCTTATCCCAAACATGCATACACTTTCTAATCTTTATCATCCGCCCAAACGAAATGATGGCATATTGAAGATGAGTTCTTGGGAACCGAAAGTTAAGGGATAAAGCACTGCTTTAATACCTATCGACGCGTTACAGTTCATTGGTACTGCTGTTCCATCTTAGTTGGAACCTTGTTCCAGATGAGTTGGAACAAGGTTCCGGATGACATGGAATACTGTTCCAACTAAGATGGAACAAGGCGGGAGAATAAAAGGCTCTGTACAAAGGCTAATTCAGGCCCTTTCGTTTGGCGATGAAATGGGATACATGGGGCCCACAAATGCCCATTAAAAGAAAAGGATGGGCATGGCAACGATAGGCTAATGGAGATGCAGCCCCATGTAAACAGCTTCCAAAGAGCTGCTATGGACACGCTGGCGCATCTGTTTGTAATTTATCTATATCATGTAAACGGTTCACGAATGGCTACTATGCGCACGACTGCAACATGACGGACACGGCGCGAAGGAGAAGAAAACAGGATGTGTGCGGGAGGTTGTGCGACGCTTACTGACCGACTTTCTCTACCATGCCCTTCACCTTATTATATATATAGGCTACGAAATCGGGATTGCCCAGCACCTCGATGTCGTGGTAAAGGCCAAGCACGAAGCGGCCAATGCCTAGGTAGCTAGCCACGTCGGAAGAGAAAATCCAATGGTCGGGATCGTCGGCTGGGGTGATGTAGGCCTCTGCCATGGGGTACTCTTCTAAGAGAATGCTGTGCGAAAGGCGACCCAATTTCAGCTTAACGGGCAAACGATCTTCACCGCTAAACATAAAAATGTCGGTGAAAATGGCTTTGTGGCTCTTTTCGTTGAGCCATTCCACGTCGGTCATCTCTACCGATGCGGCACGCGATGTCTTGAAAGTCTTGTTGGTATGACTGTTTATTTCGAAGCAACGGATATCCATTTCGGCATTGAGAAACAGGAAAGGCTCCACCATTCGGTCGCTAACGGTGTGACTATGGGGCGACGAATAGTTTTTGAGTATTACCACGCGACGCAACTCGATAGCCTCGCGCAGCACGGCAGCATTACTCTCTGCCTGTCGGCGTTGTCCTACATCGGTGAGCAATTCGAGGTTGAAAAAACGCTCCAACTTCGACTGTATGTTCTTCGAAAGATAGTCGGTGTGGGGCAATCGGTCGAGCAGCCGATAAACAAACATGGCTTCTTCTTCGGTGAGGGCGATGTTCTCGTGCAGGCGTTTGAAGAAAGACGAGTGGCGATCGAGCCGATAACGCGTGTTTGTCTTAACGAGTTTGAACCCGCATGCGCGTAGATTTTCAAGGTCGTAATACAATTGCCGACGGGTTATGTCTAACCTATCGGCCAGTAATTGCACGGTATAGTCGCGGTTTTCGGTTAATAACAGCAGTAGCTCAAGTTCGCGTCTAAGGTTGTTCATTTCTTTCGAGGAGTTAAGAAGTAAAGGAGTAAGGAGTAAGTAGTGTGAGAGAGTGAAGAAGTAAATGGTAGGGAGTAAGGAGTAAGGGATAAGTAACAACAGGTGAGAAGTTGAGCAGTTGAAGAATAAGCAGCTAATTAAGGCGTTTGCCTCGCTGTTCAAAGCCATTTGGCTTACCTCCTTTTACTCTTAACTACTTATTCCCCCACTACTTACTCCTTACTCCTTTACTTCTTTACTCCTAAAGCAGCGCTTACTTCTTCACCACCTTCATCATCTCTTCTACGGCTCTAACCAATTGTCGGTCGTATCCGTTGAGATAATCTTCGGGTGTGTTATACACTTCAATATCGGGATCGAGCTGGGTGTTTTCGCCGTAATTGCCACGCATATCACGACATCCCACTTGCGGAATGCCAAATACGATGGAGGGATCGAGCAGGTTTTCCCACCAAACGGCAGTCATAGTGCCAGCCACGGGGGTACCAATAAGCTTACCAATACCCAACTCTTTATATACCCAAGGGAAGCCGTGGCCGTTGCTGTAATCGTCTTCGCACACCATTACACACGAGGGCTTGGTCCATTTGTTAAAGGGGTCGCTGCCCACATAGCGTCCGTTGGGCACAAATTGTTGATATTCCTTACCGCTAAGCAAGGTGCAAAGGTCGTCGTGTAGCCATCCTCCACCATTGTGGCGCTCGTCTACGATGACGGCATCTCTGCGTCGGTTGGTGTCGCTAAGCAAGTCGAGGTACACTTGACGGAAGCTTTGGCTGTTCATTGCCTTAACGTGTACGTATGCCAAACGACCTCCCGAGAGGCTATCTACAAGGTGGCGATTGCGGTCTACCCAGCGTTTGTATAGCAACTCTTGCTGTTCGCCGGCCGAAATGGGACGTATCACCACGTCGAAACGTTTCTTTCCCTTGGGGTTGAACACCGATACGCGCACGGGTTTACCCACTTTACCATCGAGCAAGTGGAAATAGTCTTTGCCCTGTAGAAGGCTATCGCCATCAATCTTCTCGATGATGCAGCCCGGCGTAACCTTTGTGTTGCGCACGGCAAATGGTCCGCGCTTGATCACTTCTTGCACACGGAGGCCGTCGCCCTTATATTCGGGATCGAAGAAGAGGCCCAATTCTGCCGTTTGTAGTTTCGGAGCAGTGCCCCAATAGCGTGCGCCAGTGTGCGAGGCGTTCAGTTCGCCCAACATTTCGCTTAGCATTTCGCTGAAGTCGAAGTTGTTGTTGATGTGGGGAAGGAACTTTTCGTACACCTTGCGATAGTTGGCCCAGTCCACTCCGTGCAGGGTTGGCACGTAGAACTTATCCTTCACTTGTTGCCAAACATGGTTGAACATGTATTGCCTTTCGGCATAAGGCTTGAGGTTGAAACGTGCCTCGAACTCGATGTTCTTGCTTGTGTTGCTGCCCAAGTCTATCTTCTTGATGGCATTGTAGGTGCAGAGGAACAGGTTGCGGAAGTTCTTATCGGGTACGAATTCACCTCCACCCACGTTCTTCATCACGATAGACGTCTTGTTTTCGGTTATCTCGCGTTTCCAAAGGTCGTATCCGTCTTCGAATGCGGCTTGGTAATACAGCGTATCGCCACCATTACTTAGCACATAGTCGCCTAGGTGCGAAGAGTGGTCGGTAAGGCGAATAACGCGGTCGCGACAGTTCTCGAGGTCGAACTCTAAGGCTTTCACCTCATCTTTTTTATCCTTTTTAGAAGAGCCAAGCTTTAGCTTGTCTTCTTCCTTATCTTTCTTGTTGTCTTGTTTTTCTTGGTTCTCGTTCTTGGCCAGTTCGCGTTCTTCCTTGTCTCGCCTAAACTTTTCGTAAGCGTCGAGGTCGAAGAACATGATGTAAACATCACGTTCGGCACCCCACGAGCCATGACTGCGATAGCCAGCACGGTCGCTAACGAAGAGCATGGCCTTACCGCCAAGCACCCAACGTCCACCTGCGTCGCTGTATCCGCTTTGCGTAAGGTTGTGAATTTCGCCCTTTCCATCGGCCTTTACCAAAGCAATATCGGGACTATTCCAGCCTCCAACGCCGATATACGACGAAAGCAACCAACGACTATCGGGACTCCATGCGAAGCCAATATCGCCATCGGCATACGAGTAAACATACTTTCCGTCCATCACGGTACGAACGGCCTTGCTCTTAATGTCGAGCACACGTAGCGTAGAACGGTCTTCGAAGAAGGCGATGCTCTTGCCGTCGGGACTGAAACGCGGCTGTTGCGAGGTGCGGTCGCTCTTTACCAGCTGTTCTTCTTCAAGCTGAGTGGCGTATGCGAAGCTCTTTTCCTTGTCTAGTTTCAGCTTTGTGCGATAGATTTGCCACAGTCCGCCGCGTTCTGATGCATAAACGATGCTGCGCCCGTCGGGTGCAAATTGTATCTCGCGTTCTTGTTCGGGCGTGTCGGTTATCTGTTTGGTGGTGCGATAGTCGATAGACGTTACATACACGTCGCCGTGCAGAACGAAAGCCAGTTCTTTGCCGTCGGGCGAGAGCGAGATCTCGGTTGCACCCGTGAACAGCGTCTGGCGGTCAAGGTCTTTGTCTATTTTGTCTGTCACGATGCTCACTTTCAGCTTCTGCGGTTGTGAGCCCTGCTTCAGCGTATATATCTCGCCATCGTAGCCATAGCACAGTGTGCCGTCGGTAGCAGCCGTGAGAAAGCGCACGGGATTGGTGGTATGGCGGGTTAGCTGCTGTTTTCCAGTACCGTCGATATTGCGCATATACACGTTAAAGGTTCCGTCTTCTTCGCTCAGATAATAAAAGGTGTCGCCCTGAGCAGCCCAAACGGGTGTGCGATCTTCACCGTTAAAATTGGTAAGCTTGGTGTATTTGCCAGCACGGCGAAGCCAAATATCGCGCGTAATGGGTGAGCGATGGTGCTTACGCCAGGGGTCTTCGTAGCCCTTTTGGTCGTGATACAGCAGGTCGCCGTTGGGCCTAATGCTGATATCCATCATGGGAAGGGCCGAGAAAAGGTGGGGTCGGCTACCATTCGTACCCACCTCATACACCTGCGGAAGCATTCTGTTGGCAAAGATAATGCTTTGTGCCGTGGGCATGATGCTGGTGGTGTAGAGCACGGTATTGTTGTCTTTGAAGGCGATGGGCGTTTCGTTGCCGCTGTTGGTGGTAATTCTTCGGGGCGTGCCACCTTCGCGTTGCATCACGTAAATATCCATGCTGCCCTCCCTATTGGAGCAAAATGCCAGCTGTTTGCTGTCGGGACTCCATACGGGATGTGTGTCGTGGGCGGCATTAGTTGTAAGTTGGCGTGCCGTTCCACCCGTTGTAGGCACTGAATAAATGTCACCTTTATAGGTGAAAGCCACAGTGGAACCATCTGGCGAAATGGCACAATGGCGCATCCACAAAGGGTTTTCTTGGGCCGATACCGATGTAGCTAAGGCAAGGGCCACGATAGTGAGGGTAGTTTTCATCATCAATAAATGGAATGTCTTTATATTAAATGTGACTGTTCGGATAGTGAATGGCGAGGCAGAGGGCGTTCGCACCACTTCGTTATGCTGCACGCACAAGAGGGTTTCCTTTATAATATATGGCTGCAAATATATTGATTATTCATGAGACAACAAAGCGGTCGGGGGAGAAAATGTAACAAAGTAGATGAGTTTAAGTTGATGTGTTGGCAAGTTAAGAAGTCGAGATGATGGTTTTCGGTTCAATGACGCACGCTTGTAGGCTGTTGGCAGCTTTTTCATAAGGTGATACTTTGTTCGCGTTTAGCGTGTGTTGGGAATATGCAAAGTTGCTTTTGCAAAAGCGAATGATATGCGAAAAACAACTATTCTAAAAGCGACTTTTAGGCAACAATTCGCTTTTCTAAAAGTTATTCGTTGCATAGCGTTTCACGATGTGGCGTTTACATACGGCTAGTAAAAGGCTTTTTACGGCATCAAGGAGAAAGCTTTTCGGACAATAAGGCTGACTTCCTGCCGTCGTTGTTGGGTTTTGCTTGCCATTTGTCAATGTTCGTGCGGTATATGGTGTAAGTATTGATAGTGCGAAATGGTGTAATAAAGCGTCAAAAATACTTTGAATACTCATCAAAATATAGTATTTTTGCATCGTGTTACACATAGTGCATACCTAAATCAAGGTATTGCCAATCCAAAATAAGTTGGTTTATTGCAGAGGTTTGAAGAAGTTCCTTCGGTGGAACTAGAAAATTAAGCCCACGCGAAACCCACGTTGGCTCTTGGGGAAGATACAACGTGCCATTGTTTTAAGACGAATAAAGAGGGTGCTAGGCAATGCCAAATAGCCACTAAGCGCAACACAAGAAGACGACCCTTTGGCATAAGAGGACTGCCCAGGCTCGGCTAGAACAAACGCGATAGATAACAGGAAAATAATACAAACATAATTAAATAATTAAATTCAATCATTTATGTGGTTAATCAATTCTTCTATCGGTAGAAAGGTTGTCATGTCTGTAACCGGCGTGGCGCTCGTTCTGTTCTTGACATTTCACATGTCTATGAACATCGTTGCGCTGTTCTCGGGCGAGGCATACAACATGATCTGCGAGTTTTTGGGTGCCAACTGGTATGCCGTAGTTGCCACAATGGGCCTCGGAGCCTTAACTGTGGCGCACATCGTGTATGCCTTCATCCTCACGGCACAAAACCGCAGGGCACGCGGAAACGAGCGTTACGCCGTTACCAGCAGGCACGAGAAGGTGGAGTGGGCATCGCAAAACATGCTTGTTCTGGGTATTATCATCGCCCTAGGCTTGGTGTTGCACCTCTACAACTTCTGGTACAACATGATGTTCGCTGAAATTATGGGAGTGCATATGCAGTTCCATCCCGCCGACGGGTTTGCTTACATCAAGGAAACATTCTCTAATCCCGTTTATGTAGTTCTCTACATTGTGTGGCTTGTGGCCATTTGGTTCCACCTTTCACACGGTTTTTGGAGTGCCATGCAGAGTCTCGGCGTTAGCGGCAAGGTGTGGTTCAACCGTTGGAAAGTCATCGGCTTGGCTTACACCACATTGCTCATGCTGGGCTTCCTCATCGTAGTGTTGGCCTTCGCTTTCGGTTGCGCGCCTAGCTTGTGCGCTTGCTGCGCTTAAATCATAATACGAATAAAAAGATAAAGATTATGGCTATTAAAATAGATTCGAGAATTCCCGAAGGACCCGTAGCTGAAAAATGGACCAACTATAAGGCTCATCAGCGACTGGTTAACCCCAAGAACAAACTCAAACTCGATGTTATCGTGGTGGGAACTGGTCTTGCCGGAGCCAGTGCAGCCGCTTCGCTGGGCGAAATGGGCTTCAATGTACTGAACTTCTGCATACAAGACTCACCCCGTAGGGCACACTCCATCGCCGCTCAAGGTGGTATAAACGCCGCCAAGAACTATCAAAACGACGGCGACTCGGTGTATCGCCTCTTCTACGACACCGTTAAAGGCGGCGACTATCGTGCTCGCGAGGCCAACGTTTACCGCTTGGCCGAGGTTAGTAACAGCATTATCGACCAGTGTGTAGCGCAAGGCGTACCCTTCGCACGTGAATATGGCGGTATGTTAGCTAACCGTTCGTTTGGTGGAGCTCAGGTTAGCCGTACGTTCTACGCCAAAGGACAAACTGGCCAACAACTCTTGCTGGGTGCATATTCGGCTCTGAGCTGCCAAGTACAGGCTGGAAAGGTGAAGCTTTACACGCGTTACGAGATGGAAGACGTGGTTATCGTAGACGATCGCGCACGTGGCATCATCGCCAAGAACCTTGTTACCGGTAAGCTAGAACGCTTCTCGGCCAACGCAGTGGTAATTGCCACGGGTGGATATGGCAACGCCTACTTCCTTTCTACTAACGCAATGGGCTGCAATTGCACTGCCGCCATACAGTGCTACCGCAAGGGCGCATACTTCGCCAATCCTGCCTACGTGCAAATTCACCCTACTTGTATTCCCGTTCACGGTGACAAGCAGTCTAAACTCACGTTGATGTCGGAGTCGCTACGTAACGACGGCCGCATCTGGGTGCCCAAAAAGATTGAAGACGCTAAGGCATTGCAGGCTGGACAGAAACGCGGCTCAGACATTCCCGAAGAAGATCGCGACTATTATTTGGAGCGTCGCTATCCCGCCTTCGGTAACTTGGTGCCCCGCGACGTGGCTTCGCGTGCCGCTAAGGAACGTTGCGACAAGGGATTTGGTGTTAACAACACGGGTCTTGCGGTGTTCCTCGACTTCTCTGAGAGCATCGAACGCCTTGGTTTCGAAGCCATTCAGCAGCGTTATGGCAACCTCTTCGACATGTACGAAGAGATTACCGACGTTAATCCAGGCGAGTTGGCCAACGAGATTAACGGTGTGAAGTATTACAACCCAATGATGATTTACCCCGCCATACACTACACCATGGGTGGCATTTGGGTAGACTACGAGTTGATGACCTCTATCCAAGGCCTCTTTGCTATCGGCGAATGCAACTTCTCCGACCACGGAGCAAACCGCTTGGGTGCGTCTGCACTGATGCAAGGTCTTGCCGATGGTTACTTTGTTTTGCCTTACACCATCCAGAACTACTTGGCCGACCAAGCTATTTGGCCACGTCTTTCTACCGACCTACCCGAGTTTGCGGAGGCAGAGAAGGGTGTGCAAGACGAGATAGACAGGTTGATGGCCATTCAAGGTCAGCGCTCGGTAGACTCGATACACAAGGAATTGGGTCACATCCTATGGGAACACGTGGGCATGGGTCGTACGGCCGAGGGTCTGCGCGAGGGTATCAAGAAGTTGAAAGAACTGCGTAAGGAGTTCGACACCAACCTCTTCATCCCTGGTTCGAAAGAAGGATTGAACGTTGAACTTGACAAGGCTATTCACTTGCGCGACTTTATCATCATGGGCGAGCTTGAAGCTTACGACGCTCTTTCGCGTAACGAGAGCTGCGGCGGACACTTCCGCGAGGAATACCAGACGGAAGAAGGCGAAGCCAAACGCGATGACGAGAACTTCTTCTACGTAGGTTGCTGGAAGTATCAAGGCAACGATACCACCGAGCCCGAACTCATTAAGGAGCCTCTGGAATACGAAGCGATAAAGGTTCAAACACGTAACTATAAGCAGTAAATTAAGTTAACGAGTTGAGAAGTTGACGGGTTAACTCGCCAACTTAAACAAAAGTAAATCACATGGACAAAAATATAAGTTTCACACTCAAAGTGTGGCGTCAGAATGGACCCAAAGCCAAGGGGCATTTTGATACGTTCGAAATGAAAGATATACCTGGCGACACTTCGTTCCTAGAGATGCTCGACATCCTTAACGAACAGCTCATCGAAGCACGCCAAGAACCTTTCGTGTTCGACCACGACTGTCGCGAAGGCATCTGCGGTATGTGTTCGCTCTACATTAACGGTCATCCCCATGGCCCAGCAGCAGGTGCAACCACCTGTCAGCTGTACATGCGCCGCTTCAAAGATGGCGACGTGATCACCGTTGAACCATGGCGTTCGGCCGCTTTCCCTGTTATTAAGGACTGTATGGTAGACCGTGGCGCCTTCGATAAGATTATCCAAGCAGGCGGTTACACCACCATTCGCACGGGTCAACCCCAAGATGCCAACGCCATCCTTATTCCCAAGGAAGACGCGGACGAAGCAATGGACTGCGCAACATGTATCGGTTGTGGCGCTTGTGTTGCTGCCTGCAAGAACGGATCGGCTATGCTCTTCGTCAGCTCTAAGGTTAGCCAGCTGGCTTTGTTGCCCCAAGGCAAACCCGAAGCAGCAAAACGCGCCAAGGCTATGGTGATGACGATGGAAGAATTAGGCTTTGGAAACTGCACCAACACCCGCGCTTGCGAGGCTGAATGCCCCAAAAACGAGTCTATCGCGAACATCGCACGCCTCAACCGCGAGTTTATTTCGGCTAAGTTGGCCGACTAAACGCGAGGGATAACGAAACCAGTGCAACGAACATCTACACTTGCCTAAGTGCAGGTGCAGATGTTTCGCTTGTGCGTAAGCATGTGAGAACGTTCTATGGCGAAGCCATAGAACGTTCTCGCGTTTTGTGCTATTAGTTGGTTGATGAGATACAAAGCCATCAAAATTATTAATCAGCTATAGCTTATTATTTCCAAGCAATACTTATTAGTAACATCATTTTCCACTGCTGCACCCCATCTAATTTGCTCAATGCTAGAAAGGCTATCTATTCTATTGTATAGCTCGTCAATAACTTTCAAGATGGCTTCATCATTGATAATAAAGTTAATGATGATTTTGCTTTCCCATTTTTTTGAGTCGGAATCAATCTTCTTAATTATTTCTGCCAAGCTATTTCCATTTATTGTAGAAAGGTATATCTTACTAGCCAAAGGCAGGTCGATAAAGGCTGCTTTTACTAATGGTATTAGTACTTGTATGTTCCTTCTGTAGCCAGCACTACAATGCATCTGTTCAACCTTGTCTTTCAAACAGGTTTTTTCATAGTCACTTATAGTGCTGCTACTTAAATCTAACTCTATACCTTTTTTGTTAAACGTCTCAGATTCGAGAATACTACTTATTACATCAAATTTATTCATAGGCGATAAAGATGTTTAAAGGGTTCTACATTAATTGTAAGCTCTTTTTACGTCTTATGTTTAACGCGGTGATTATTATTTCTTCTTTCTTAAATTATATTTTGCGTTCATCAGGCATAGTTTTGATTTTGAGCGAATAAATTCTAACTCATTCTTTAGTGTAGGAATCATTTCCAGCATTTCAACAATATGCTTTTCGCTCTTCATCACCTTGCTTGCAATGGTTGAAAAGTTGTCTCTAACAATGGATAAATTGTTTTCTTTGGCAACCTCGCGTATTATTTCTGTCAGTCTTACCATAGCAGGTAGATTCGATATGTTTTCTGAAAGCAGATTACATATCAGTGGTGTATGGTCGATATGGATTTTGCATAGCTGGCTTATTTCCATAAAACGAGCAGGCGCAGTAGCTTCTTCTGTTTGGGTTAGCATTCTGGCAGTTGTTCCATCCAGTAGCTTAACCGTTACTTCCTTTGTTGTAGGATTGATGATAATTGTATTATTCTCGCTCAGCTCAGCCAAAATAAAGTCACCTTTGTCGGTTATTACATGTGTTTCTGCAATGCAATCATCTATCCACCTATTAAACCATTTGTAATCATCCTTACGCTCAACGTGTTTTGCTATAGCTTTGCTGCTTAATCTAAATAAGCGGTTGATGATGCTTATTGGGTAAAACACATCCTTACCTTCACTCATACGGTTTTGAGTAATAAGTCTGAAACGGAAATTATTCTCGAGCGTTTGGTAATCATAAGTCTTTGTTACACCACTAAATCCTAACTGGCTAATATCAGTCGTTTCTTCTTCTGGATCCTCCTCATCGGTTGAGTCGCCGTTAATAAACTCTTCATTGATGAATTGTCCATACTTACGCAAGGCACTAAGCGCATCTCTTAGAGAAGAAATTGGCATCCACTGACAATCGTTGTTGTCAATAGCATGTTTCAGCATATTGTCTAGTAATGTAAAGAAACCAAGCACTTTCCCTTCCTTTTTGGCTTTTAGGAAAATGGGTATTAAGCTAAATAGGCCGCCTTGAAGCGTTTGTGATTTAGCGGAAATAGCCTGAGACAGCGTGCGATTCAATCTTTTTAGTCGAGAGATGTAGCTCTGAGCACTTGTTTTTCCTTTCTCATCAGTTGTCGTTAGCCAATGTAGAAACTCTTCTCCTGCAAACAATTGTTTATAGACATTTGCTCCTTGCATAACTGGTATGTCGCTTTTCTTACCGCTGAATTTAGGTAAAACCCACTCTTCTATAAAGCGACGATAGTTTCTGAAGGCACTTCTCCAGTCGCTCACTAGCTTAGGAGAAAAGCCATAATCTTCATCTTTGGCCAATTCAAACCATTCATTAACAACATTAAGATATTTATCAAACAAAGCGGATACACCCTTAATGTCGCCTGCCTCAACTTCTTGAGGTAGAAATTCAAAGAAATCTTCTTCAGATGAGAACAATTGTTTATCTGCTGATTTGATATAGCTAATATAGGCATTGGCTACATTCTCGGTTTTCTCGTCGATAGTAACCATCCATTTCTTATACCTTATTGCCAAATAAGGAACTTTAATGCCAAACACGTCTCTTTCGATTTCTCTTTGGATCTCTGCGTCTAATGAGATGAGATAATCTATATATCCTTTCATGATAATTATGTTTATAAGTTTAACATATTGCAAAAGTAGACATTATATTTCAATGAACCAAGGATAAGTTTTTGATAATTAATAAGCTTGCTTTTTCCATAAACAAATTAGCAAGTGCTGAACCGCTGTAATGATAGACACCCTTTACACAATAGGGTGTGAACAATATAACTGTGATAAGAGAAAGAAGTAAGGTCATGATTGTTTTTATAATGAACAGAATTGAGTTTAGAAAATTTAGTTGAAATTTCAGAAATAAAGACGACGCCACATTCACATTGAAAGCTCGTTAGCCATTGGTCATCTACTGCGCAGCGGTTGGCCCGATGGAATAATATATTCATTACTTACACCCTAAACTTGCACAAAACGTATGACTTCTTACACAGGACTAGTATATTGTTTACGAAAGGCAAATGGCTGAAATGACGCTGACACCACTTCAGATAAGTTTTACGCCATCGCGCACAAACCTATACACATCTCAAATGAACTTACACGGCGACATTATTCAAACCAATTGGATACCGCCAGTTAAGGAACAAAACACCATCTATTGTTTTCCCGTCTTGGTCCAGCTAAGTTGGAACCGTGTTCCTTATCATCTGGAATCCTGTTCCATATCAACTGGAACAAGAGTCCAGATAACATGGAACAACAGTACAGACAAGAGATAACACAACGTAAGCTCATTTAGTTGACTATTAAAGCCTTGTTATCGCTTCTCGTTCACTTATTATATGGAATGCAAAACATGCTTTTTGAACCTGCCCCGACTCAGAAAAAATCATTACCTTTGCCTAATAACTCATAAGTTCAAGCACATATAGGCTCAAAAGTTAACGAACTTACAAGCTTATAAACTCATAAATTCACAGATGAAGATAGCAGTATTTTGTTCGGCAAATGCCGACATCGACCCTCGTTTTTTCAAGGCTACGGAAGCCTTGGGACGATGGTGCGCAGAGAAAGGGCACGTTGTGCTTTTCGGTGGAACTAACCAAGGATTGATGGAATGCATAGCCAAGGCGGCACACGAGGCGGGCGGGCGCGTTGAAGGCGTTGTGCCTAAGTTTGTGGAAGAGGGTGGAATGGAATCGACGTATATGGATAAGGTGTACCATACCGAGAACCTAACCGACCGAAAAGAGATGCTAAACACGCTTTGCGACGTGGCCATCGCCCTGCCTGGTGGCGTGGGAACGCTCGACGAGGTGTTCACCCTCACGGCAGCAAACTCTATTGGCTACCACCAACAACACATCATCATCTACAACATGGAAGGCTTTTGGGACGAGCTGGTGGCACTTCTCAACAAGCTTGAAAGCCAAGGCATGATACGCGGAAACTATCGCAAACGCATCATGGTGGTAAACAGCCTCGACGAGTTGGAGAAGTGTTTATCATAAAAGGTCTCATCCCCTGCCCCATCTAAGAGGAGATAACACACCTGCTTAGAGGAAAGAACACATCTGTTTAAGGGAAACAAATAACCGAAAAAAACGAAGCGCGCTGAAATGGAACATCTCCACTCCAGCGCGCTTTTGGGTTAATACTTTGCCTAAGGTTAAGCTTATGCTCTACTGCTTGAATTTGTTAATACAGCGGATTTTGCTGTATCTCCGAGTTGCCGTTCACCTCATCAATCGGTATTAGTGGCAATTGCTTATTAAAAGTCCAAGTGTTGTAACTCTGTACATCTTTATTTAATGCCTCGTGCCATCCACGATTGGCTTCCGATGTATAACGCGTGATGGTTTCGCCACGCCTCAAAGCATCGAAATAACGATGTCCCTCGCCCACCAATTCTTTTCTTCGTTCCATATAGATACGTGCCAAAGAAACGTTGGCAGCCGTAACTTGGCGGCTCGCTGTGGTGGTTCGGTTGGTTACGATGGCATTAAGATACTGTGCAGCCTTTGCCTTATCGCCCGCTTGGAAAGCCGCTTCGGCAGCGTTAAGATAAAGTTCCGACAGGCGCATCACTGGCACATTGCTCAAACGGGTATCGCCGTTTATGGCGGGCAACTTGTTCAGATATACCCTAGCCCCATTGAAGACATTGGCCTTTTTCTCCTTACTCGAAGTGGCTGCTTTCCATACGTCGCGACGCACATCGTTGCCATCGGTGTTCAACGAGTCTACAAATGCCTTGGTTGCAACCATGTCACCATAGCCTTTGGGCACGTCCTTAGCGTCGGTATCCTCGGTATAGAGGTAGCCAATACCCTCTCGGTCAGTCCATTCGCTACTAGTTATGGCTATCTCGAAAATCATTTCATTGCCATGGTGAGCATCGTTCTTGCTCCACGCTGTGGCATATTGCGTAGGCGTCCATAGCGAGTAAGGCGAGTTTTGTATAACGTCTTCGGCATCGGCAAGGGCTTTTGCCCAGTTGCCCATGGTGAGATAAACCCTCGAGCGCAAGGTTTTCGCCGTCCAAAGGTTCACATATCCCGTATTGGGAGTTTTCACCAAATTGCCCTGAATGGCCTCATCGAGGTCTTTCAATATCTGCGTATAACATTCGGCCACCGTGTTTCGCTTCACCTTGGCGTTAGGATCTAACACGCTGGTGTTGGCTGGTGCTCCCCACGAAGCCCCTTGATCTTGGGTGTAGGGCTTGCCGTAGATGCGGGTAAGGTCGAACATGGCCATGGCACGAAGCACCTTCGCCTCGTCGCGACAGAGGTTAATAAGCGAGTCGGCTTTCGTTCCGCGGTCGGTTAGCGCCCCATTAGTGGCTGCCTCCACAATGCGGTTGGCACGTGCGATAACGATAAATGCACTACGCCAAACAGAATTACCATAGTTGAACTCTTCGGGTTTGTTACCCTCTTGACGATACCAGAAAGGTGCCCTAGTGCTTCCGTATTTCGAGTTGTACTGCATATCTTCGCCTCGCATCTCTGCATAAACGAAGAATGTAGCCCCATAATAGTCCACGTAATTGCTGTTACGACCCTTCAAGGCGTTATACAATCCGATGCGGGCGTTGTTCAGGCTCTCGCTGTTGGTCAAGGCGCGCTCTTCGGGAAGACCCGTTCCTGGTTCCCTATCGAGCCAGTCGTTTCCACATGCCGTTATGCTAAAGGCTAATGCCAATGCAGCCACGGTCTTGCCGGTTGATTTTATGATGTTCATATTCTATATGCTTCTTGTTTGTATATATATGATAATGTGTGGGTGTTTAGAACCCAATCTCTACACCGAAGGTATAGGTACGCAGCTGTGGCGTTTCGAAACCGGCCGCTCCGCTTACAGGTACTTCGGGGTCTACGTATAGCTTGCTCGACTTAAATGTGAGCAGGTTGTTGCTCGAGAAGTAAACGCGTGCCTTGGTCAAGCCCAGTCGGCGCAGGTAGTCTTGAGGCGCAGAGAAACCTAGGGTGAGGTTCTTCAGTCGCAGATAGTCTAGCGGCATCATCCAGCGCGACGAGTAAACGCCCGTGCTGCCATACTGGAACTTCGGCAATTTGGCCGACGTGTCGCCCGGACCTTTCCACATATCTTCAAGCTTGTTGTAAGAAGGCGTGCTACCCCGATACATCTCGGCACCACCATTAGAGTGCTGGAAGCGCAGATAGTCGTAAGCATCGCCGCCCAATTGGTAGGTAAAGGTGAGGCCCAGGTCGATAAATTTCCACGTGATGTTATTGGTTATACCGCCCTGTATGGCCGCTTCACTGCTACCCAAAATCACCTTGTTGGCCTTGCCCACCTCAGTGGTTGTTTCACGCGAAGGGTTATTGGGGTCGTTAATGTAATATTGTTCCTTACCCGTCTTCGGGTCTACACCTGCATATTCATAACCGTAATAGGCGTTATAGGTTTCGCCCACGCGGTGAAGAATTAGGCGCGGATAGTCGGTATCGGTAGCTTCGTTTATTAAGCCGTTAAGCGATAGCACCTTGTTACGGTTATGTCCCATGTTGAGCGACGTGCTCCAAGTGAAATCTTTCTTAGAGATGTTCACCGAAGAGATGGTTAACTCGAAACCCGAGTTACGCAACGAGCCGATGTTTCGGGCTTGCGTTGCACCCGAGCCACTGAAATATCCCGGTATGAAAGATATGGGCATATCGTAGATAAGGTCGCTCGTGGTGCGCGTGTAATAGTCGAACGTTAGGTTGATGCGGTTTATGAAGCTGAGATCAAGTCCCACATTGAGGGCCTTGTTCTTCTCCCATTTCAGGTCGGCATTACCTGCTGTGGTTACACCTATTCCGGGTTTGCCATCGTATCGCTCACCATATTTAAAGAGATTGAAGTATCCGTAGCTCGAACTTGGCTGCGTTCCGTTCAATCCGTACGAAACTCTGAACTTACCATCGTTTATCACGGGGCGTAGGGAAGCGAAGAATGGCTCTTCGGTAAAGCGCCATGAACCCGACACCGACCAAAAATCGCCCCATCGGTTGCTACGTGCCAGACGCGAACTACCATCGCGACGGAAGCTGAAACCAAGGTAATAGCGGTTGGCGTAGTTGTAGTTTACGCGGCCAAGATAAGACACGAGCCTGTTTTGTACAAACTCGGTCGATGCCTTTGTCGTTCCGGCATTGCTTATTTCGTAAAGGTCACCAGGATAGTTCGAACCGTCAAGATAGTTCACCGTGTAGGTGTAGTCTTCTGTTTCGAAACCCAACAGGGCGTCGAGGTTGTGTTCCCCAAACGACTTAACGTAGTTAAGCTGCGACTGGGCGTTGAGCTGTTGAACATCAACTAACATACGTTGGAAGTCTCCACCAGCAGATGCGCCGTCGCCCGAATAGCGGTCCCACAGCACACTTTGGTTGCCCGCAATAAAGTCGTAGACAACCTTCTGGCTGAATTTAAGACCATCCAGTATCTTAAAGTCGGCCTTCAAGCTATTGAAAGCCCTATGTACCACGTTCTTGTCGCTTTTATGTTGCCACTGGTATAGTGGGTTTCGGTTGAAATATCCACCACCAGGAGCAAAGCTTCCATCGGCATTATAGGCCACCGACGAAGGCGTTTGCATCAATACGTAGTTGGCAATGGGCGCGTCGTAGCCACCACTTTCACCCGAAACGCTCTGTCCCATCTTCGAGAACATCGAGCTTAGGTTCAACGTAAGCCTACCCCAGGTGTGGGTAACGTTGAGGTTTCCCGTGAGGCGCTCTAGCGATTGTTGCTCGGTTATACCATTTTGCTTGGTGTAGGCAGCCGATGCATAGAACATTGTACGTTCGTTTCCGCCCGACACATTCGCTTGATAGTTCTGGTGAGTACCCGTTCTGAACAGCAGTTTTTTCCAGTCGGTCCATCCCGTTGCGGGCATAGCTGCAAACTCATCTATATCTTTCGCGGCCTGTTCAGCAGCCTTTTCGGCCGTCAGTTTTTCTTCGTATAGGTAGTAATTCTTCAATCCCTCTTGCAAAACAGCCCTTCTTTCGGGTCCGCCAAGTTGCGGACGATAGTCCACAGCCATGTTAGACGCACCCCAATCGCTTCTGAAATCCACTCTGGTTTTGCCTCGGCTGCCGCTCTTCGTTGTGATAACCACAACTCCGTTGGCTGCACGCGACCCGTAAAGTGAGGCTGCCGCTGCGTCCTTAATAATGGTTACGTTCTCAATATCGTTGGGATTGATGGTAGCAAGCACGTTTGTTCCGGCGCTGCTATAGTCAAATTCGCTGATGTTACCTGATGTTACAGGCGTTCCGTCGATAACATAGAGGGGCTCGTTGCCTGCGTTGATAGAACCCATACCACGTATACGCACCTGCGAGACGGCTCCAGGCGAGCCCGACTCTGATGTAATGGTTACGCCAGGCACACTTCCTGCCAGCTTGTTCTCAACAGACAGCACAGGAACGCTTTCTAAAGCCGATGTATTAATTGTGGAGGCGGCTCCCGTAAACGAAGATTTCTTGAAGTTTCCATAGCCCGTCACCACCACTTCATCAAGAAGTCGGCTATCGGGATCAAGCTTAATGGTCATCTGCTTGGCTGCTTTCACGGTCTTGGGAGTCATTCCCACGTATGTAATCTCTAATTTTGCGCCATCGGGAGCATCGATAGAGAATTTGCCGTCGATGTCGGTTACTGTGCCCAAGGTCGTTCCCACAACCTTTACCGTTGCTCCAACGATGGGCTCACCAGTGTCGCTTGATGTTACTACACCGCTAAATCGGTCGTCGGCCAGTGCTGTTCCAATAACAAGGAACAGCCCGGTCAGGATCGTTGCTAATCTTTTTACCATAAAAAACCTTTTAATCTGATTTATCCTTTAACTTTCTTTCTACTTCGTTCGCGCTCCCATTCGATTTCAATCAACTTAATTGGAGCTATTCGTAAATGTGTGTCGACGGCCATTTCATCTAGCTTTCACCGTCTATGCTTTCTATCAATATAATCTGTATGAGCATCTTTTTAAACTGCATATTTATCTACACAAAAGAACTAATGTTTGCTTTCGAATTCTTATCTATTATCTGTAAAGAGCTGCAAAAGTATGATAATTTATTAGTTTAGCCAAGAAATTTATTATAAAAACGTTGTTTTTGGTATGAATTTATAGTTTTATGCAGTTTTTATGTACGTTTGAATATAAATTGATGTTATACATAACGTATGCAAATCGACGAATGGCAGGTGGATTTGTGACGAATGCCAGGTGACTTTGTAGCAAATGACAGCTGGATCTGTGGCGAATGGAAGGTGGATTTGTAGCGAATGACAGCTGGCCTTGTGCGTAGCAAGGGCGCATCATCCATCGGCATTTTACCCCGCAAGCAACATTTATTGGCCTACAAATCACAGCTTAACTCACCCCCACCCCTCAACCAATGCTTCGCACTCACCAACCAATCAACCATCACATAAGCTTCTTTTGCTAAAAAAGGTTAAAGCCTCTATATATAATAATGTGTATGCAAAAGTTTTATTTACTTTTGCGCGGCAAATGGTTTGCATGACATCGAGATGCGCGAACTATTGCAACATGCACCGAACGAAATAACAACATAGCGCCATGCAAGAAAATTTAGTGATCGTTGAGAGCCCCGCAAAGGCCAAAACCATAGAGAAATTCCTTGGAAACGACTTCAAGGTGATGTCTAGCTACGGACATATTCGCGACCTGAAAAAGACCGGATTGAGCGTGGATCTAGACACTTTCGAGCCTTATTACGAAATTTCCGACGACAAGAAGAAGGTGGTTAGCGAACTGCAAAAGGCGGCAAAGGACGCCAAACGCGTATGGTTGGCAAGTGATGAAGACCGCGAAGGGGAAGCCATATCATGGCACTTGTGCGAGGTTTTGGGTCTAGACGAAGACAAAACCAACCGTATCGTGTTCCACGAGATTACTAAACCCGCCATACTTAGGGCCATTGAAGAGCCGCGACGTGTGGATATGAACCTCGTTGACGCGCAACAAGCGCGACGTGTACTCGATCGCGTGGTGGGATTTATGCTGTCGCCCATCCTTTGGCGCAAAGTTAAGCCCTCGCTTTCGGCAGGTAGGGTGCAGAGCGTAGCCGTTAGACTGGTGGTAGATCGTGAACGCGAGATACACGCTTTCAAACCCGAAGCCTTCTATCGCATCGTTGCCATCTTCGCCATAACCAATGCCGAGGGCGGCATCACCGAAGTAGACGCCGAACTAGACACGCGTTTTAAAACCCATGAAGAGGCCTTGGCCTTCCTCGAAAAGTGCAAACACGCCGATTTCATCGTAGAAAGTGTAACCAAAAAGCCCGTAAAGCGCTCGCCGGCACCACCCTTTACCACCTCAACACTTCAACAAGAGGCGGCCCGAAAGCTAGGTTTCAGCGTGTCGCAAACCATGATGGTGGCCCAAAGACTATACGAAAGCGGTCGCATTACCTACATGCGTACCGACAGTGTGAACCTCTCGAGTCTTTGCATTAACGCTACCAAGGAAGAGATTACCCAACAATGGGGCGAGCAATACAGCATGCCGCGCAACTTCCACACGCATTCGAAGGGCGCACAAGAGGCACACGAGGCCATACGCCCTACTTATATGAACGTCACAAAGATTGACGGAACACAACAAGAAAAGAAACTGTACGACCTGATTTGGAAGCGAACGGCCGCCTCGCAGATGGCTGAAGCCCAATTGGAAAAGACCCGTGTAGCGATAAACGTTTCGGGAACGACAGAGCATTTCATAGCTACGGGCGAGGTACTGGTGTTCGATGGGTTCTTGAAAGTGTATCGCGAGTCTACCGACGACGAAGATGAAGGACAGGCAGATGCATCGAGAATGCTGCCACCCATTAGCGAAGGCGACAAGCTGGAACGACGTGAGATAACCTCTATCGAACGTTTTAGCCAAGGTCCTTCACGCTATACCGAGGCCAGTTTGGTACACAAGATGGAAGAATTGGGCATCGGTCGTCCCTCCACTTATGCCCCAACAATCAGCACGATACAACAACGCCAATACGTAACACGGGGCGACAGCAAGGGCAAAGAGCGCCAGTACGTGGTTGATACGCTAAAAGGCATTGTCGTAACCAGCAAAAACAAGAAAGAGAATGTTGGTGGCGACAAGG
This sequence comes from Hoylesella loescheii DSM 19665 = JCM 12249 = ATCC 15930, assembly GCF_000378085.1. GTDB lineage: Bacteria > Bacteroidota > Bacteroidia > Bacteroidales > Bacteroidaceae > Prevotella > Prevotella loescheii. The sequence goes on along the minus strand of NZ_KB899211.1, from coordinate 247,264 downwards.
GCAAACTGCTGCCAACCGACATCGGCATCGTGGTGAACGACTTCCTGATGGAGAGTTTCCCCAACATCATGGACTACAATTTTACGGCGAGCGTAGAGGAAGATTTCGACCGCATTGCCGAAGGACAAGAGCAATGGAAGGCAATGATGAAAGACTTTTACGCCGGTTTTGGTCCTACGGTAGACAGCGTGATGAACGCCCGTTCGGAACATAAGGCGGGCGAACGTGTGCTGGGAGAAGACCCCGCAACAGGCAAACCTGTGCTCGTAAAGATAGGTCGTTTCGGTCCTGTGGCACAAATTGGTATCGCCAGCGACGACGAAAAGCCACGCTTCTCTAACCTTACTACAGGCCAAAGCATCGAAACCATCACCCTGGAAGAGGCGCTCGAGCTGTTTAAATTGCCACGAACCATTGGCGAATTCGAGGGTAAACCGGTGGTGATTGGTACGGGAAGGTTCGGCCCTTACATCCTACACGACAAGAAGTACACGTCGTTGCCCAGCACCGAAGACCCCACTTCGGTGACGCTAGAAACGTCGGTGGCCCTTATCGAGCAAAAGCGTATGCAGGAAAAGCAAAAGCACTTGAAGTCGTTTGCCGAAGACCCGAAGCTCGAAGTGATAAACGGCAAGTTCGGTCCATACCTCGCTTACGACGGCAAAAACTACAAATTGCCCAAAGATCTGCACGATAAAGCCAGCGAACTGACCTACGAGCAGTGCATGGAACTGGTGAAAACAACACCCACCAAAACCAAGCGCACAACGCGAAAAGCCACCACCAGCAAGGCAAAGAAGTAAACTAGCGCCGGCAAAAGGCCGAATAGCGCATAAGCTAAGCACCAACATGCACAACGATTTGCAATGCCCCACCACCCCCAACAAGATGCAAGGCGCATGCCATCGCATCATACTCGTTGGTTATATGGGGGCAGGCAAAACCACCATCGGCAAGGCTTTGGCAGACGAATTGGGCATGCGCTTCTACGACCTAGACTGGTATATCGAGACACGCATGCATAAAACGGTGGCCCAACTGTTTGCCGAACTGGGCGAAGAGGGTTTTAGGCGCATCGAACGAAACATGTTGCACGAGGTGGCTGAGTTTGAAGGGGTGCTCATTAGCTGTGGAGGCGGCACACCATGCTTCTTCGACAACATGGAATATATCAATCAGCAGGGCCTCACGCTCTATCTCAAAGCCTCGCCCGACGTGCTGTACAAACACCTGAAAATGGGCAAGACGGTACGCCCACTATTACTCAATAAAACGCCCGACGAGGTGGAACGCTTCATCAGCGACCAGCTTGCGGCACGCGAACCCTACTACCTGCGCGCGCACCACACGCTCGACGTGAGCCTGATGGATAACTACGAGAAGATAAAGATATCGGTGGCGCAGGCTCGGGCCATGCTCAAGGTGTAGCATGTAGCCATAAGTTACCACTCAATATTTATAACAGAACCCACAAATAGCAGAAATGAAGAAATGGACTATTGAAGATTCGAAGGAACTGTACAACATCAACGGTTGGGGCACTTCGTTTTTTGGCGTTAACGATAAGGGCGATGTATGCGTGTCGCCATGTAAGGACAACACCGAGATAGACTTGCGCGACGTGATGGACGAGCTAGCTTTGCGCGACGTTACGCCACCTGTGCTGTTGCGTTTTCCCGATATCCTCGACAGTCGCATCGAGAAAACGGCCAGCTGTTTCAGGCAAGCTTCCGAGAAATACGATTACAAAGGCGAGAACTTTGTTATCTACCCCATCAAGGTTAACCAAATGCAACCCGTGGTAGAAGAGATTATCTCGCACGGCCGTAAGTTCAACCTTGGCCTTGAAGCTGGCTCTAAGCCCGAACTGCACGCCGTTATCGCCGTGCAATGCCAAAGCGACTCGCTCATCATCTGCAACGGATATAAAGACCAAAGCTATATCGAACTGGCGCTTTTGGCACAAAAAATGGGCAAGCGCATTTTCCTTGTCATCGAGAAACTCAATGAGTTGGAGCTCATCGCACGTGCTGCCAAGAAGCTAAACGTGCGTCCCAACCTGGGCATTCGCATCAAGTTGGCCTCGTCGGGATCGGGTAAATGGGAAGAGAGTGGTGGTGATGCCAGCAAGTTCGGCCTAACAAGTAGCGAACTGTTACAGGCTCTCGAACTGCTCGATCAAAAGGGTTTGCACGACTGCTTAAAGCTGATACACTTCCATATCGGGTCGCAAATCACCAAAATACGCCGCATTCAAACCGCCCTTCGTGAGGCTTCGCAGTTCTATGTGCAGCTACATAATATGGGTTACGATGTAGATTTCGTGGATTGTGGTGGTGGATTGGGCGTGGATTACGACGGAACGCGGTCGCCAAGCAGTGAAAGTTCGGTGAACTATTCGATACAAGAATACGTTAACGACTGTATCTACACCTTCGTTGAGGCTGCAAACAAAAACGGCATAGACCATCCCAACATCATTACAGAGAGTGGACGCTCGCTAACGGCTCACCATAGCGTGCTGGTTATCGACGTGTTGGAAACGGCTTCGCTACCCGAAATGAAGGAAGAGTTTGAGCCTTCGGAGAACGATCACCAACTGGTGAAAGACCTTTACGACATCTGGGACAACATCAACTCACGCTCGATGCTCGAAGATTGGCATGATGCGGAGCAGATTAGAGAAGAGTCGCTCGACCTTTTTGCCCACGGATTGGTTGACCTTCGTACGCGAGCAGAGATCGAAAGCATGTATTGGAGCGTGTGCCGAGAGATTAACACCATCGCCAAAGGCCTGAAACACGTGCCCGAAGAATTGCGCAACATGGACAAAATCTTAGCAGACAAGTACTTCTGCAACTTCTCGCTCTTCCAATCGCTACCCGACAGTTGGGCCATCGACCAGCTTTTCCCCATCGTTCCCATACAAAGGCTCGACGAAAGACCCACACGCAACGCCACGCTACAAGACATTACGTGCGACAGCGACGGAAAGATTGCCAACTTCGTTACCAACCGCCACATCTCGCATGTGCTGCCCGTGCACACGCTTCGCAAAAACGAACCATATTATTTGGGCGTGTTCCTCGTTGGCGCATACCAAGAAATATTGGGCGATATGCACAATCTCTTCGGCGATACCAATGCCGTGCACGTGTCGGTAAAGGATGGGCAGTATCACATCGACCAGATTTTCGACGGCGAAACGGTTGAAGAGGTACTGGCATACGTACAGTATAACCCCAAGAAGCTGGTTAGACAACTCGAAATATGGGTGACGAAGAGCGTTAAGCAAGGTAAGATTTCGCTCGAAGAGGGTAAAGAGTTCCTCTCGAATTACCGTTCGGGATTGTACGGATACACATATTTGGAGTAAGCAAAACTACGAATTAGCAAGCTTATAAGCATATAAACAATTAAAGTTCATGGGTTGGGTGTCGCACGGACATCAACTCATGAACTTTTTTGTTAAGGCATACGAACAACGCCAAGCTTGCTTGGGCTTCGCCTTAGCCAAGAATGTGCATCAGCTGAACGGAACTTTTAGCCAGACGGAAAGGCGAAACATGCTTTTCGACGAACGAGAAAAGCACAAGTATAGGAGCGTGAATAAAGGTGGGACGCACTCTTTTTCGTTCCTCAAAAGTCAGTTATCGCACCACCAAAAAACAGAGATCAACATCCCATCATTGCTCTTTTAGGAATCAACAGCTTAACATCAAGCACCTATTGAAACGTTGCAGATGCTATTCTATATAAACAAGAGGGTTACAATCGATAAGCTGGAACCCTGTTCCATATCATCCGGAATGCTGTTCCATATCAACTGGAACGTGATTCCATTTCATCCGGAACAGCGTTCCAAGTTAGCGAGAACACGCCATGCACTGATAAAGTTGACTACAAAGGCATAACAAGCGGGTTATGAAAGCTCACCTGCGACGATACGCAACATGGCCTTTTTGATAGAAAACGGGCATCTTGCTTGGCAGAAGAAAATATCGACATGTTTTTAAAGAACAAGCAATCTTTGCTCACCAACAATGCTAATTACACCCCTCTCCCCCATCGGAGAGGGGTTGGGGATTGAGACATCATCTTACGATTACGCCCTCTCTCCGCAACGAATATGGCATTTTCTTGCCATAACCGATACGAATTAAGATGGTGGGATACTCGTTGGTAAGTCCCAATTTCTGTGCAAGCTGCCCCGACAACGAGGCCTCTTCGTTGGGTTGGTTTAGGTAAGCGTGCGCAATTCCCATTTGCGTGGTTCTTAAAAGGATGCGTTCCAGCGTTCGTCCTAAGTTCACCCATTGTTCAATCGTATTGTCCTTGCTGGTCAGTAGCACCAGATGAGAGGCCGAAGCAAGATTTTTGCTATCGCTCTTGTTCTGCTTTTTCTCGTTGATGGCTTTGGCCATTATCGGCTTTGCGATAAACTTGGGCACGTTTGGTGCACCAAATACGGCATAGCTTAGTCCGTCTTTCGTTGCATCCTGGTGCTTCTTGTTATACCGCATCCACAGCTGCAACTCCTCCTTAAAGGCCTTGTTGTGCATTTGCAGATGGTTGCCCGCATATACCATTTCGGTTATCGCAGCGTATGGCGACGAACCATTCTTATAGAAATGCACAGCAATGGGAGGTTCTGCAGCGACATTCTTTAACAAGGCAATGCTGTCATCAGGGATGATCTTACCATCATATCTGCTTCTGTTGGTCTGCCTCAGGGGGATTTGGGCGAACAAAGGGCTTGCCACATCATGGCTTTGCTTGGCTAGAAGCACCCTAATTACGCCCTCGTTGGTAACAGCCACCCTTGCTTCATACCCCTTATGGGCGGCTGCAACACAGAGATTTTCGGCAGCACAGCCAAGACTCACGAACAATTCGCGGTGGTTTGGATCGACAACTGGCAGCGACTTGGTGAAGTCGGGGATAATGTCTATCTCCCCATCTGCTATCTTAAACAACCATGGTTGCGTGTTATGGCCCGATGGGGCCTTAACAGCCTGCGCTATCATAAACAGATAGTCGGCTTCTTGGGCTAATACATTACTCATCATTCCTACAAATAAGATAAGTGTTACGAATATTTTTTCATCGCTCATTAATTAAGTTGACAAGTTAACAAGCTAACGCGTTGACAAGGGGAGCACGAAGCAGGCAAGGCGTTTGGGTCTATCTTCGCATTCGGCACACCCCTAACTTAGGCATTAAACTTGCTTAATCCATAAATCAATAATTAAGTCTAAACCTTTAATAATCTGCTCCCAGCCCTCGTCGCTCTGCAAGTTGATGCCGTTATACGTGGGACTTTGGTCCTCAATCAGCACCAAATAGCTGATGGCAGCAGAGAGAATGGTGGCCAAGGCCGCAACTTCGGTGTGGCTAGAATGGGTAAAACCACTCACGGCCTTTATCAGTTCGCAGCCATTTCGTGCCCTACTGTCGCGCAACTGCTGAGTGTTCTCATTGTCGGCGGTGAGTTCCCAACGGCACAAACGCCTCAACGTGACGTCGTTTCGCAACTGAACGATTTGCTCGCGAAACATTCGCTTAAGGCTTCCTGCCACATCCGCCCCATCGATAATGTGCATATCGGTGTTGGCCCAATAGTCTTTGCGCAGCAAGTATTGAGCAATCAACTCGTCTAAGCCACCAAAATACCGATAGATAAGCATCTTCGAAACACCCGCCTTTTGGGCAATGGCATTGACGCCGATGCGTTCGAAACCATCGTTGACAATGATGCTGTCAACTGCTTCGAGTATTTTCACCTGTGTAAGTTCCTTGTCTTTCATTCCGTTTCTTATTTTAATGTTACCGATAAGTAACTACAAAGTTAGGTTACTTATCGGTAACATGCAACTAAGAGCAGGCAAAAACGCTCTTCTTTACACAAAGTTTAACGTATGCAAAAGGTGATTATAACCCCATCAACACGCCTCAAACAGTAGGCTAAATCAGTGTTTGACAAGGAATTGAACGAGTACGAGCATTTAAACCACGTTAACACAGACAACGCCCTCATAATACAAAACCTCCTTATAAAGAGATAGTTACAAGAAAAACATGCCATAAAAAGGGTTAAACATATATGAGTAAGATTGATATATCATACCCCTTTCGTATCTTTACAAAATATTAGAGGGGTGTTGAGCCAAGAAATTGTAGCCCACCTTGTTACGACAAGCGAGCAATAACGGCACATCAGACGGACTATCACCCTATGACAGGCGGGCAATGTTGCCAAAACAGGGCGACAATTCCACCACAATGAGGCTACCTCAACATGATTAAAGGCAAATGGTAGCAACCCAATGGCCAGACAGTAATTTACCCACAACGCACGACTTAAATACCAAGCACCCTGCCACCCTACCCTTCGTGGCATGCTGGCGTCCCATTTATATTACTTACACACTTAAACTTTCGCTTATGATTAGAAACGCTTTTTATTTTATCGCATGTGCTTTCGCGCTCGTGATTATCGGTTGCACGGGCGAGAAACAAGTGGCCGATGGTGCCATTAAGTTGGATAATTTTACCCATTCGAGTTGTAAGAAACTAACCGGAACAGTGCCAATGGACAATGTAGGCAAGCCTATACCAACGGATGGAGAGTATATTGAATATGAGGCAGACAATGATGGCAACCTCATCATTAAGCACGTGAATGCCGTTTTCAATTGCCGTCCCGAGAGCTTAAGGGCTTCGCTGACCGAAGTTGACGGGGAAATAACCCTCAATGAGACTGAGGTTGATGGACAAGCCGACTGTTTTTGTCCTTACGACTTGAACTTTAAGATTGGCAAACTCACCAATCGCAAGTACACGCTAACTGTTTTACAGAATTCCAAAGCTCACAAGAAATTCTCCTTTGAGTATCGTAAAGGACTGCGAGGAAAGGTGGTTATAAGGGTAGGAACGCCAATAGAAAAGGACATATAACCACAAAAGGTGGTTTATCTTCAATCGGCAATTAGGGTTTTTCAATGCTATATGCCTTCGGAAAACCTAATGGTCGAATGGGAAATTATATGGGCATACGAGCCATCGGCTTTGCAGGTGGTTCGTATGCCCTATTTGAATATGGTGTGTTTAGCCGAGCGGGGGTAAGCCATTGGGTGCATTATATAGTCTCAAACCTAAATGCTTGACGATGCGCCATGCACTGACTTTCCTATTTAAGAAAGGTTGTTGCGATACCATTTTCGGTCTATCTTACCATTAGGCGTTTGCGCCAAAGCATCCACCTGCTCGTAAAATAGCGGCACTTGATGCGTCTCTAAATGCGCTTTTAGTCGGCGTGCCAAGTCTTTGGGATTAATGGATGCTTGCTTATCAGCAACAACAAGCAATTTTAATGCTTGCCCCAAAATGGGATGAGGCACGGCAATGCACACGCAAGCTTTTACTTCGGCGAAGCTGTTGGCAACCGACTCAACCTCTTGCGGACTAACCTTGAATCCGCCCGTGTTGATAACATCGCTATCCCTACACTTGAAACGCAGACTCCCTTGTTCGTCTATCTCGCCCCAATCGCAGGTGGTAAATCCCTCGCTAGCTAGCGGTTCGTAGGCGGTTTGCTCGCCCATGCGCAGATAACCGCTCATCAGCGTGTCGCCAGTGCAACGTATATAGCCATCGGGAGTTATGGTGAAGCGCGTGTGAGGCAGAGCTTGGCCCACACATCCTGCCACATGGTGGTGGGTAAATTCGAAGGTGGCGACCACTCCTGTTTCAGTAGAGGCGTAGGTGTTGTATAGGCGCGTATGGGGCAACTGCCTGTGAATGTCGGCCATTGTGGCTGCGTCTAAGGCATCACCGCCTGTCTCGATGAACGCCATCTTTGTTGCCAAATTCTCCATCTGCGTGCCACCGAACTTCGCAAGCATACGTATACACGACGGAACAAGGAAGGCTGCAATGCCCATATCGTTGCCTTTGGCAGCTATGGCGAAGAACTCGTTGAGGTCTAGTTTGGGCATAAGATGGCATGTGGCACCCGTTGCAATGGTGGCAAATACCTTAGACAGGCAACCCAAGTGGTTGAGTTGGCCTGGTATGATAAAAGTAATGTCGGGGTGATAGGCTTGCCCATGCGTAATGTTCTCGGCATTGGCGGCAATGGCGAGCGTGCTAATAACAGCCCCTTTGGGTGCGCCTGTGGTGCCTGTGGTAAACAACACGTCGGCCGAACCTTCGGGAAAGGTGAACCCTTGCAGGGCTTTCTCCATCCTGCCAACCTGTTCGGGCGTGGCGGTAGCGGGCAAAAGCACGGCCACAGCACCCGAAATGTGCGTGGCGAAGTAGTTAACGAGGAAGCCGATATTGGATGTAGCGGTGAGAACGACGCCCTTTCCTCGCATGTTTTTGTAGTGTTCGGCACGCGCCACTGCCTGATCGTACAGCTGACGATAAGTTATGGAGTCGTCGGCAGTTACCACCACCATCTTATTGGGTGTGGTGTGGGCATGCCTTTCGATGCGTGCTTCAATGCTAAGCATTGCCTGCCATCTTTCGTTGAACCATCTCTGCAAGGGTGTCTAGACTCTTGAAGTTGGCCGGAGTGGCGTCGGTGGCATCCACTTGTATGTTAAACCTGTCAGACAAGAGCATCATAATCGTGGTGACATCTAACGAATCGAGTTCGGCCATCAAAAATTCTGAGTCTAAATCAACCAATGGCAGGGCATCTTCTAATATCGTTTTAATCTTTTCTTTCATTGCTTAATGAGGTTTGGTATGGGGTGTTTGCGTTACGCGCAGCATGCCATAGCATGCTGATTGGAGGCGGAATGTGGCACACATAATCATATATAAAGTGCGCGTTAACCCATGGATAACGCGCACAAAATTAATAACAATCGTACAAACGACAAGCTTTTTCTTGGAAAAAAGCTTAATTTGGCCGTGGGAATAAGGCCAATAAGTCTAGCAATAGCTATCAGACTTGTGGAACGAAAAAGACCGATTGACTGCTTGGAACAATCTGACTAATCGTAGAGATGAGACAAGTTGGCTAGCCAAAGGCGTCGTGCTAATTGGGCAAATTAAAGGGATTGTCCAGCAAGAGTAGTCTAGCTGATTAGGCAAACCTATCCTTTGGCTTCCAACTTTCTAAGCCTTGGCGTTTAATTTCCTTCGTCTGCGCTCTCGTCTCTTAGATAATAGAGGTCGCCCGAGAGTATTTGTTTCACTCGCGCAAACAGTTCGATACCCATCAGCGTGAAGGATATTGCCTTGCCATCAGGGGTTATCAAGATGCACTTGGGAATGTCGCGAACCCCAAAAAGATTGGCCGAGGGCGACACTTTGTTTTGCGTGTCGTAGGCTTGCAACCATCCTGGGCGATTAATTCCGAGTGCTTTGACGGTGCGAATCCACGCATCTCTTTCCCTATCGATAGACATGTTCACCATGGCGAACTTGTCGGTGGCATCGCGCGTTTCGTCGTATATGCGCTTAAGGTTTTGCATTTCGTCGAGGCATCCCGGTGCCCACGACGCCCAAAAGGTTAGCAACACGTGCTTACCACGCAAGTCGCTAAGCATGATTGTGCGACCATCTTCTTGCGGAAGACGGATGTCGGGCACTTCGTTTCCTTCTCCCAAGCTCAACGCCTTGATGTTGTTTTCGAGCGTTTGGGTATATGGATGCTTGGCCAATGCAGGCGAAATGCATTGCGCCAACTGGCGTACATAGCCCTTATTGAAGAGCGGCAACAAATCGCGATTTATCAAAAGCGGTGCAAGTGGCAGGTCGTTGTGCTCGAGCAAGAATTGCATTCGGTTGGCGTTCCATTCCACTTCGACTGCCGAACGCAGAGCCTGACGGGCATCCCTACCCGCATTTGTGGCCATGAAATCTGCTCCCTTACGACGTTGCAAAGCCAAAACCGAGTCGTTATAGGCAAGGTCACGCTGACGTGCGAGGGCAAAATAGGCTTGGTATAGCGTGTTGGTGGTGGGCCCCGTAACAGTGGCATCGGCGCCTTGAGTAATCGTTGGTACCACGATATTTACTTCGCCCGACTCCACCCACACGGGAATGGCACCGCTTCCAAGCCCCGTTACATAGTAAAGCATAGAGGGATTGGCGGGCGTTATGTTGCGATTGAAGCGAAAACGACCTTTATTTGTTACGGTGGAAGCGACCTGAACGAGATTGCCATCACCATAATCAACGCAGAGCGACACGTTCTTGACCTTCGCTTTGGCACCTGCCGCCACCAGCGAGTTTATCTGTCCGCGAATCACACATGTCTCGGTGTTGTCTTGTGGCAATGTGGGCGTGGGCAGTTGTGCCATAGCCTTGGTGGCCATTAGCGAACAAGCCAGCGTTAATGCAACGTTGCGCACAAGGGCAAACCTTTGTTGCCCCGTCGTGTTCAACTTGCGAGCACAGGTCGAGAGGGTGGCACACAGGTGTTGGCGAGTGAGATGTATGGTTTTAATCATGACTTAGTTCTCCATTCTTTAAGCGTTTTACGGTGTTGAGCAGCTGTTCGCCCCGCAGGTCGAAACCTAATACATTGCCTTTGGGACTAATGAGAATTGTGCATGGAACGGTTGTGATATTGTAGAGTTTTAGGGCTTCCGAATCCCAACCTTTTAGCGTAGAGATGTGCTTCCAATCCTCGTTGGCAAGCTTGTTTTTGGTGATGCAGTCGGTCCACTCATTCTTTTTGCTGTCTATCGAATAGCTAAGCACAACGAATTGTGCCTTATCGCCAGTAACCTTTAAGGCTTGTTTGATGAATGGGAATTCACGACGGCAAGGCACACACCATGAAGCCCAGAAGTCGAGCAACACGTATTTGCCACGCAATTGCGATAGGCTGACCGTCTTTCCATCGGGCGTTTGCCCCTCGACATCTGGTGCGGGCTTGCCAATTTGCATGTTTCCGGAACGCACAATGTTTAAAAGTTGCTTGTACATGGGATGCTTACGCGTGTCGGCAGGCACTGCATTAAACAGCTGCTCCTCAATAATGTCGGGCTTAAAGTATTGCAACAGATGGTTTTTCATGATGTAGAGCGACACGGGCGACTCAAGATGTTGGCACACGAAGCGCATTGTGGCGGCTTGTAGGGCAAAGTTGTTGGCGCTGATTACCGACTTTTGGTATGACTGCACCGCCATTTTATTGGCAAGAACTGCAAGCGAAAGACCTGCCTTCACACTGTCCATGCGTTCGCGACCCTTACGGTCCATTTGTTCGGAGAGCTCTTGATACTCGAAGAACGTATTGTTGGCAGGCGTACCCTTTACCTTGGCTTGGGCGGGAAACTTAGCGCTGAAAGGCTGGATAACGATGTTGCCCGGTTCGAGAAACACCTGTACAGCCCCATTATCGAACCCCGTGATGGCGTAAGGAGTCATCACGGCGGGCGCAGTTCCCTTGAAAGCGAATTGCTTGTTGGTAACGTAGGCAGAATCTACAACCACCTCTTGGCTGTTCACCTCGTGGGTGAGGTACACCTTCCTCACAGTACCCTTGGAGTAACACAGGGAGTCGCTCAGCATCGTTCCCTTGATTACAAACTGCCCTTGTGCGTTAGCTGCAAGACTTGCAGTGAACAGCAAGAGCGGTAAAGCATATCTGATGCGCATGGTTCTTGATGTTTAAAATTATTATTTCTTTTGTTTTTTAAGTCGCTTTTGTTTTCCGCATGATGCGTGTTCTTCGTCACTCTCTATTTCTATAAAGTTTTATTGAACAAGCCCTAACCTATGTACAAGACATGGTTTTGCCGTATATCCGTTGTAACGGAATACTGCAGAAAGGCGCGGAGACGCGATTAAATGGTGTGCAAGCGCCCATTGGGGTGGCGTATGCGGCCATCTCAGCGTATGATAACGTGGTTTTGCGTTTGTTCATGGCTTTGTTTTGAGCTTCTAACTCTCTCTAAAATTTGCCTCGCATGTGCATACATATCATATATATGTGATGCTCGCGCTTGGCGCTTTGTAGTTTAATTGGGTGCATTCTGTCTGCTTATCTTCGGCTAGACGTTTTCCCTGTGTAAATAATACTCGTACAATAGAAATTAAGGGACAAGCCCTAACAAGTGAGTTTCACGTTGTAAAATTACGAAAAACATTAGTCAACTCATATAAATTCGCAATTAAAAAACCTTAATTACTTTGTTTTTACCATATTTATAGGCGCTTTAATAAAAACAGATGTCTATTTTTAAGATTTCCGCTTACAGCTTAAAAGATGGCCATTTGTAAGATAGCGCATCATTTTTTCTTGGTCTTGATGCGGCTTTTGATAGATCGCACACTTCCAGGACTGATGCCAAGTATATCACCTGCATCGACCTCGCTCTTCCCCATCTTGCCCGTAACGATGAGAAAGAGATACTGACGCGACGACAGACTGTTGTATGCCCCATCTAACGAGGCCATGAATGGCGCGTCGATAAACTTAAAATACTCGATGAAATCGATGAAATCGCGACTGCTCCAGTGAACGGTGGAATGGTTTTGGAGGATGCTTTCGTAGAGCAACTTACCGTTGCTAAGCATCTTCAGCTCTTTATCTTTAAGGTTGTTTACGCGTTGTCGCAGCGCACTTAGTTCTTTATTGGCTTCGGTTTGTGAGTGTTTAAACTGGTCGAGACGGTCGCTGTACTCGCTTATGAGCAGTCTTTTCTCCAAGATACTGCGCTTAGCCTTGGCCACTTTGTACTTATGGTAGAGCACTAGCGTAACAACTGCGAGCACCAACACCAATGCCAGGCATGCCACATATATTCGATACGAGCGTATTTCGCGCTCGCTGGCTTCGACATCAAAGCGATTTTGTATTTCATATATATTGTTGGCTTGCCACCCTTGTTGCTGTTTGTCTTTGAAAATCAGCAGCGAGTCGGCCGTCTCTGCCGCTCCTGCATAGTCGCCAGTTTTCTGTTTCAGCTTGAAAAGATTGTACAGGGCCTTCTCGCGAGTATAAATGTCGTCGCTTGAAAGGGCCTTTTGCAACAAGTCGAACGCCTTTTGGTATTCACCCCTACGCATATAGAGGTCGGTAAGGATGGTATAGGTATAGCTATCAGGGCGTTCTTTCAATGCGCGAAGTATGAATTTGGCCGATTTCACCGTGTCTCCAATCTGCCTGTAAGCGTCACTGATGTTGGCTAAGAGCACCGTTTGATTTTCGGAATCTAAGTATTGGTAGTGCTTCAGCGCCTTAAGCAGATAGGTTAGATTACTATCTGGCATGGCCAAACCACTGTATGCATTGGCGGTATAGGTTAGACTGTACGCCATCCACATTTTATTCTCGCCCTTTAGTGCCATTTCCCGAGCCTTTTTGGCATACGACAGCGCGGTGTTATAGTTCTTGGTGGTGAGATTAACGTAGCTAAGGGTCGAAAAAATCTTGTGCATAAGTGCCAGACCACCATTCCCGCGAGCGGTGTTTTCGGCCTTTTTTAGCAATTTAACCGCTGCCGTAACATTGTCGCGGTTGAAAAAAAGGATGCACGCCTTATAGTAATAGGCCCTTGCAAGCATATCTTTGGGGCCGTGCTGCTCGTAATAAAACACGGGTAGGTCTATCGAATCGTTGTCGATAGGTTGCATATTTCGGTAGGTTGCTTCGGTTTTAAGTAGCGTAAAATAAGCCATTTCATCGCTGTTTTCCATTTCGTGCGCGGGTATTGCCTGCACTAGCGCGTAGGCTTTTTCTACGTTGTCTTGGCTCAACAACGAGTCTATTTGCTCTAATCTGCTTGAAGTGCGGTTGTTACAGGCACTAATCAAGAAAATCAGGGCAAACAATGTCAGTAAAGGATATTGTTTATTGGCGCACATCATCGTTTTGGTTTCGTTGATAGTAGACCGCTTCCATGGTACATGCACAGATTAAAGGTTTGTTCTGCGAATGTTGTTGCGCGTACAGCTTCGTAGCTGCGGCACACGCAGAAGCAACCGAAGGCACAACCCGATTGCACCACAGGTTATTGGCGGCTCGTTAGCAAAATTATGAAAAATAGTTCGTTTAGCGTAATTTTTTCTACCTAAAAGATGAATTTTGGGCTTATTTTGTTGTTTTTGGTAGGGTTAATCGAACAGATGGGACAAGGACAACGGGGCAGATTGGCCAAATAAGGCTCATCCGTGGAATAAAACTCGCTTGGGTTGCTCACTTAAAGCTTTGCACAAAAACATGGTGTTTACTGGGTGCTCTCACTGCCATCACCTCCTGTTTTTACAACTGTTGCTTAGCGCATGCATCACTTTTGTCCCACGCTTTCAAAGCCTCTTTTCCGCGTTAAAACAACCTTTGCTTGGCGTTCTCACAACGCTTGTTTGCTGTTTTACAACCATTGGGGTCTTTCTAGCTGTTCGGGACTCCTGTTCCATATTAGATGGAACAACCTTCCAGATGAAATGGAACAGCCTTCCAGATAATCTGGAACACCATTCCAGCTAAGCGATAACAAATCGTCTGACCATAAAGACCATCAAACCTTACATTTAATCGCATGATAAAAGCATTCTTCACACACCGCCATTGGTGGTTTTCGGCCAATCAAAATAACGCTATCTCAATAGCCTTTGCTGCTAGGTTATACTCGATAAGAGCAAAGATTTGAGCCGATTTCGGTCTTCTATCGCCCTATTTTCATACAAATGAAACGTCCAAAGTTAGTAAATTTCGTTGCAAATAGCGAGATTTTCTTCACTTTAAAGACACGCGAAAACCCTTTGTTCATCGGATTGTTGCAGTGCAACATTTATAGGCTTGTCCGAATTTTTTATTTTGTTTGTATTAATAAAAGGCGTATATTTGCGAAAAATTGTTTTATAACGCACATCAAAAGTAATCAAAACGTTTACCCCAACAAATCTGCCACTAATCAACACCATATTATAATATAGGCGCAACAAGAAGGCAAACAAAGGAGAAAACGCAAGACTACGGACCCTCAAGTCCAATCAACCGACGAACAACTAACACTAAACGTGTAAAAATAAGAGTTAAACAACAGATTTACAAACTCGAAAATTGTAATACCTATGCAAAGAAACTTATCAAAACCAATGAATGTGATGTACTGGCTCATTGCACTATTACTGTGCTGGAGTCAGGCGCACGCACAGGGTTCGGGTACTCCGGGCAACATTACGATTGAAGGCATTGTAATCGACAACAACACGAACGAACCCGTGGTGGGTGCCACCCTGAAGCTAAAAAACGGAAGCAGGGGTACGGTAACATCTGCCGACGGCAAGTTCATGATGCCAGGTCTGTCGGTGGGCGATGTGGTTCACGTAAGTTTTATTGGCTTCAAGTCACGCCAATTCACCGTGGGCAAGAAGCGGTTCGTAACAATCTACCTCGAAGACGACGCCAACCAGCTGGACCAGGTTGTGGTTACGGGATTCCAGAAACTCAAGAAAAACAGTTTTACGGGTACCGCTACGGTAGTAACGGGCGACGAGTTGAGGAAAGTAAACGTAAAGGATGCCATGAAAGCTTTGGAGACTTTCGACCCTTCTTTCCGTATTATCGACCGCGATGGGTTTGGTTCGGATCCCAACCATATCAACGAAATCAATATCCGTGGCGCGTCGAGCATCCAACGTCAAGAGTTCGACGCCAACGGCCAAGCACTAACGCGGCGCACCAACCTCCTAGGAAATCCCAACATGCCAATCTTTATGCTCGACGGGTTCGAAGTACCTGTGCAGAAGATTTACGACATGGATATCAACCGTATCCAAAGTATGACCATCCTCAAAGATGCCGCTGCCACCGCTCTGTACGGTTCACGCGCTGCCAACGGTGTGGTTGTAGTAACATCCGTTCCTCCAAAAGTGGGCGAGATACGCGTAGACTACAACACAACAATGGAACTAACCTTCCCCGACCTGTCGGACTATAACCTGACCAATGCCGCAGAGAAACTGCAAGTGGAGAAAGACGCAGGATGTTATACGGCTAAAGAGAGCTGGCAAAAAGATGAGAAGGAAATTCTATATAACAACAGATTGAACGAGATACGCCGTGGCGTAAACACCGATTGGCTGGCTAGACCACTACGCAACGTGATGAACTGGCGTAACGGAGTGACACTTTCGGGTGGTGTAAACTCGATGCGCTACGAATTGGCTTTCAACTACGACAATAACCGTGGCGTGATGAAGGGTTCGTATCGCAACCGCTGGGGA
The DNA here is from genome assembly GCF_000378085.1 of Hoylesella loescheii DSM 19665 = JCM 12249 = ATCC 15930. Classification (GTDB taxonomy): domain Bacteria; phylum Bacteroidota; class Bacteroidia; order Bacteroidales; family Bacteroidaceae; genus Prevotella; species Prevotella loescheii. The sequence continues at coordinate 231,064 of NZ_KB899211.1, read as the reverse complement.
GGTGGTTTAAAGATAGACTATCGCCTACGTGACTGGTTACAGATACAAGACAATGTAACCATCAATCGCACATCACATGAAGATTCACCCTTCGGAGCATTCTCACAATATGCCGCATATTTGCCTTACGATGCCATATATGGGGAAAATGGCGAGTATTTGCAAAAATTACCCCAATCGGGACTGGTGAACCCACTATGGCAACAGCAACAGCTAGAGAGCTATAATGAGCGAGGCACCATTACCGACATCACCAATAATTTGGGCATTAACTTGTATTTCACTCCTACCTTTTATTTGAGAGGAACCTTTGGCATAAGCCAAACGCAAACAGACAATGATAGTTTCATCGATCCCAAGCACCCTTCATTTAAGGGAGTAGAAGAGAGTAAGCGTGGTCAACTGACAATCAGTAAAAACACTGATTTGAAATGGAACTTGAATGCCACCCTCCATTTTAACCAGCGTTTTCAAAAACACTTTGTGAACTTGACGGGTGGAGTTGACGCCATTGAGACCGTCTACCATCCAATAGGTTACAGATATCAAGGATTCAGCCTTGGTTCGCAGAACAAGCCTTCATATAGTGCATCACAGGATGGTGTTACTAGAGATACGGAAACCAAAGTGCGCACATTCGGTTTGTTGGCAGCCCTGAACTATACATACGGTGAAGTTTATCTGCTAGACGCGTCCTTCCGTCTCGACGGTTCATCACAGTTTGGTGCTGAGCGTCGTTTCGCTCCCTTTGCCTCTATTGGCGTGGGTGTGAACATGCACAATTACGAATTCATCAAACGTATGCCTTGGATCAATAGCCTACGCTTAAAAGGCACATACGGCAGCACAGGTAAGGTAACCTTTACACGTTTCGACGTGATAAGCAGTTACAGCCGCGCAGATTCATGGTATTACACTGGACCTGGATATTTGTTGGCTACATTTGGCAACCCCGACTTATCTTGGGAGCTGACAAAGACTTTAGACCTTGGCTTGTCAATGGAACTATTTAAGAAGCGCTTCTATTTAGAAGCAACATATTACCACAAGGCCACCGACCGCATGATTGACAAAGTGAAGATTCGCCCATCATCGGGCTTCGACAGCTACAGCGGGAACGTAGGTGGCGTGCTCAACGAGGGATTAGAGCTAAAGACCAACGTAACTGTTTTCAGAAATAAGGAATGGTCTGTAGTGCTTAATGCGAACTTGGCTCATAACAGGAACACCATCACGAAACTGAACCCTGCTATGGAAGAGTACAACAAGAAGATACGTGAGAACTATTCTACAGAAACTTCTGGCCGTGGGACATCCAACCCACCACTATTATACTATGTAGGCGCATCTACTTCAGCCATCTATGCCGTTCCCTCTCTGGGTATCGACCCTGCAACAGGAACAGAGTTTTTCCGCAAGAAAGATGGTACGGTAACGCAAGTATGGAACAAGAATGACATGGTTGTTTGTGGGGATCTGAATCCCGATGTGCAGGGCGCTTTCGGCATCAATGTAATGTGGCGAGGCATCTATCTCAACACATCTTTCCAATATGCTTATGGCGGTCAGGCCTACAACAACACGTTGGTATCGAAAGTGGAGAACGCCAATATAGAAAAAGAGAATGTAGACAGGCGCGTCATGACCGACCGTTGGCATAGGGTTGGCGACGTAGCACAATTCTACGGCATACGAGAGAAAGGCATAACAAACATGTCGTCACGCTTTGTTCAAAACAACAATTACATATCATTCAGCAGCGTGGCCATTGGTTACGACTTCAGTAAGCGAATTGCTTCTCTCTTCAAGCTTAACTCACTATCAGTTGTCTTTAATGCAGCCGACCTAGGTCGCTGGAGTAGCATAAAGGTTGAGCGAGGACTTTCTTATCCTTATGCACACACATATAGTTTATCGTTGCGTGCAAGTTATTAACGGATACAAAAGAATACAATTATGAAAGGTATAACATATATGGCAATGGCCATAACGATGGTTGTGGCCTTGACAGGATGCAACGATTGGCTAGATGTCCCAGTGGAGGGAAAATCTACCTCGAAAGAACTGTTCGAGAAAGGCGAAGGGTATCGAAGCGTGTTGCATGGCCTATATATAAATATGGCCGAAGATGTGCTTTACGGGAAAAACCTGCAATGTGGATTGGTTGATTTCTTCTCAAACCAATATAACATAGACGCCCGTCCCGAAGACTTAAGTAACCCCGCTCTTATTGCTGCGGGTAAACGCGACTATCTAAACAAGGACTTGCGACCACAGATAGACCAGATGTGGATGGCAGCCTACAAATGCATAGGTGCTGCCAACGACCTTATACAGAAAGTTAAAGACGAAGACGCAGGTAAATTCGCGAAAGGCGAAATGGAGAAAAACATGATACTGGGTGAGGCTAAAGCAATACGCGCCTACTTACATTTAGACATGCTCAGATTGTTTGCACCAGCTCCAAAAGATGACGACGGAGGCGCGTATATCCCTTACGTAAGAGATTTCCCAAACATCTTAGCTACACACATCAAGACAAGCGAGGCTCTAAACGCTGTGATTACGGACCTTGAAGAAGCACGCGAACTAGTGAAGCCTTACGATATATCGACTTATGGCAGTGGTGCGAGCATCTCTGGCAATGCTCGTTTTTATAACCAATTTGAGTACGGAACGAGCATATATACCAACCGCGAAGAGCTTGACGAGTTCTTTGCAGGCCGTGGATATCGCTTCTCGTATTGGGCTGTAACTGCAGCCTTGGCCCGTGCTTATCAATATAAGGGAGCTTACGACGACTCTTTCTATGACAAGGCTAAACAATGTGCCGAGGAAATACTGAATTGCGAGATCAGCTCTGAGAACAAACAGAAGTACTATCCATTTAAAGAAGAAGACTTCGGAGGTTTCTTTTATGCAGAACGAGCTGAAGACGCAAGGGGTGTGCGCATGGTTAGCAACCTCATTATGGGAGTGTATAGAGACAATGTCAAATTAGGACTGATTACAAACATGTTGGCCCAATACCCTCGAAGAAAGGGAGTTATTGCCCAAGACCAACTATTTATTGTTAACACCGAAGGTCAAGATATATTCAAGACAGTGGATAATATTGACGAGTCGGCAAACGATATCCGCTGTACTCGCCTACTTTATGTTCCCGACGGAGCGTACAAGACAAATCTGTCGGTAAAGTGGTACGTTAAGGAAAACAACCTAGACGAACGCGACAAGACATTGAGTATATTTCCCTTATTGCGTACCTCCGAGATGCGATACATTGTTGCCGAAACCGAAGCTCGTAGAAATAACTTCGCTGCAGCCTACGAAATAATCAACGCCATGCGTGAACGACGTGGACTAACAGGACACCCTTTGGCGGTAAAAAACACTTTTGGCGACTTTCAAAAAGACTTTGTAAGAGAAGCTCAACGAGAATGGATAAGCGAAGGACAACTGTTCTACCTTTATAAAAGACTAGGAGCAGACGTGAAACGCGATGACAAGACGGTGAAACCATTCACCAAAGCAGAAACGATATTACCTACATCTGTTGATGAAAATCTCTGACCCATAACATATATCATTATGAGAAAGTTATTGTTTACGCTGCCTTTGGCAGCAATCGCCTTGTTTTCTTCTTGTCGGGAGGAGGCGCTGACAACTTTTGGCGATGACCATTACCTTTATTTCGACAAATATTATGTAAACGAGAAAGAACCGGGCAAGCATACGGCCGACTCTACTTTTGCGTCATTCTTCTTCCTTAGTGATGATGTAGATGCTGTAGATGCCATGCTTGAAGTACATCTGGCAGGGAGAAACCTAACCAAAGACGAAACTTTTAGGTTAAGAGTAGTACCCGAAGGGACCACAGCTATACCCGATGAATATAAGATAGCAGATAGCTATACGTTTAGGGCAAGATCTGTCGCTGCAGATGCCACAAACCGTACAGACACCGTTGTGATAAAGATGTATCGCAGACCCAGGCTTAAAGACATGCCTAAGGGAGTGCGCCTGATGGTGGAATTGGTTCCACTTGGCAACTTACAATTGGGCCAGACCGAACGCACAAAGGCTATCGTTATACTAACACGCGATGCTATTAAGCCTGCTTGGTGGAACACTGAAGTTACAGAACTGCTGTTGGGAGAGTATTCCAGCCGTAAGTATAAGCTTTTCGTGACCCACATCGACCCAACAGCGTCGCTAAATGGAGAAATGCTATCCGATGCTCCTTGGAAAGCAAGAAAGCTGGTTCAGAAGTTTAAGGAATGGCTGGGCAAGCATCCCGACCAGGCTGTAGAGGAAGACGGCTCGCCAATGACCGTTAAAGTGTGACACCTTAAAAAATAGAAAATTATGCGGAACTTAAAATATGCATTCGTAGCAATGCTTATGCCACTGATGTTGGCATCCTGTTTTAGTGACGACGGGAATTACGAATACGAGTCGCTGAAGCCACCTACATGGCTCGACAACTTTATGAACAGGCCAATACAAGTGTTGGTCTATGGTGGCCGCGCCGTGAAACTGGATGGCTCAAGATACTTCAATTGGGGAAAACTAGATTCGTTACAGCGCAGCCAAGAGGTGCGCTATGAGTGGCGAATGAACGGGAAATTATATAGCGAGCAATTGAAGGAAGAAATGACCACTGATGAATTTCTGAAGAGAGTGGGCCTCGAAGAAATGCCAGTAAAAGAACAGTCTGGAGACTTCTCCATTATCGAGAAATCGTCGGGCGTAACATTCAAGGTGAGATGTACACTGTTTTTTAAACCTGCTATTGGAGGTGGCGACTTTGTCGTTTACTCTACTAAGTCGCCTAACGAGCCAAACGTAGGTAAACTAACGGTGTTTAGGCTTAATTACTTGAAAGAACAAGGTAAGCTGAAAGAGAACTTTGAGTTTGGCAAGTATATGCTTGACAACATTCCCGGCACACCTAGGTCTTTGGATGTAGCTGTAGCGAAGAACGTCGGTGCAGCAGGTTCACTCACAGTGATAACCGAAGAAGGTGATGCAATGGTATATAACGCCGGCAACTTGAAGAAAGAATGGGATTTGAGCTCGCAGTTTGCCGATGGGACACCCGACAACTTTAAGGTTAGTGGTCGAAAAGATCAGGAAGATGGTGGTATGAATACGCCCGCATTGACCTGGGTCGCCACGAAAGACGGCCGATTGTTCTCACGCCAATTTGGCAAGAACTACTTAGGTGGTAAATTCATCACCGAACCTTATTATATTGACTCATTGGGCTATAAGATCACTAAATTCGGGCATACAAACTGGGGAGTGACCAATATTCCTTGTTATGATGAGAAAAACCGAAGAGTAGTTTTGGCAACTACTACCAACACCTCTGACTTTTATAAGCATCGTAGTTTTGTGGTCACACTCCATTCCGATCAATTCAATTCGCCTGCTGAAAAGATGCCTGAAGACGCAAAGGTGTATTTTCTTACGACAATGAATGGGGACGAATACCATGACAATCGAAATAGTTGGTTCCAAGCTTACTACACAACAGGGGGAAAATCCATGGTGTCTTGTTTCGCAGTGGACAACTACGGACGTAGGTTGACCTATCTTATGAAATATCCAAGGCCGTATGAGATACCTGGACACTTGTTCACAAACGAAACTGTGTTCTTGACAGCATCTGGCGAGCACCTTACAGGTAACTCTTCTAAGGCCTATACCGACCTGTTCTCCGAGGGGAAAGACCTTTATGGCATTCAACGGGACGCTAATAGGGCATACTTTGGCGCAGAAGAAATAGAAATTAAGAAAATACCTTTGGAGGGAATAACATCCAAGATAACCTTTATGGTATACGATGTTATGGACTACTGGGTAGGTCTGTCTGGTGAATATCCCCATCTTATCGTGGGCTGTGAGAATGGCGACGTACTGATTTACTATGCTGTTCCCGTTTCGCATCCACGATTAGTGAAGAAGTATAATGTGGGTGGACGCGTATGCGCCATCAAGCAAGTGGCCATGCCTAGTGGTTATCTTGACTTATATTAATGAATACAATAACGCGGCTACCCTTGCCCAAGGTGGCGGGGTAGTCGCAAAACAAAAACAGATAAAATGCAGAACATGATGTATTTAAAGAGAAGTGCCGGCGCGCTATTTATGCTATTGGCTGGCGCGTTTGCCGTGCAAGCGCAAAGTGTAGATAAGGTAAGTCTGAACGTTAGCGTTGCCAACAAAGGCGGCGCACCAACAGTTACGCTCAAAAAGTCGGCCGAATGCCAAGCGTATTGTCTAGCCTTGTTCACATCAGACATTGCTGGCATCATCAAAGACGAAGTTGTTGACGGATATTTTACCGGACAAAAGAAACCCAGATACACCGAAAACGCCAAGGATAAGAAGCTGGTTGACTACGGACTAGTGGTTGTTCCCGAGAAAGAATACACCCTCATCGCCCTTGGTTATGGCAAGGACGGCAAGCCAGGCAAGGTCTCTCGCACGCAGTTTACGGCCCCTCGCAGACAAGGATTCGCTTCAGCGCAGGTGCTGGCTCAAGTAATAAACATCGGACCAGATAGTGTTACGGTGAAGTTTACCCCCAACACCGACGTGGCAGGCTATGCCCTATGCCAGTTTGAGGGCGGAACCATCGAACAAACCGTGAAAGAACATGGTCCTATGATGGGCTTCTCTAACGCTTACGACATGATTAAGCAGTTCAGTGGCAAAGACTACACCACCGAAAAGATACACACTTGGCGCGAAATGGTGCCCGATGCCAACTACGAACTTTGCGTGTTGGCATGGGATAAGAACGGTGTTTTCCAAGAAATAACCAAGGTTCCCGTTACCACGAAGAAGCTGGGCGGACCTGGTGAAGCCACTGTTGACATAAAGATTGGCGAGTTTGGCGGAAGCAAGAAAGGTGGATACTACCAAGATGTGGTGTACTCGCCCAACGACCAAGCATCGCTTCACCGCGACATCATCATCACCGAAGAGGCCTTTAACAAACCCGACATGGGCAACATCGGCGTTATCAAGATGCTGCAAACCGACCATCCCAAAGACATCTACTGGAACCAATACCGCGTAGACAGGGCTAGATGGAACGCAACACCTCTCACCACCTACTACGCTTGCTCAATAGCCAAGAACGTGGACGGCAAGTGGGGCGAGCTTAAAAAGGTGAAGTTCACCACGCCCGCTGCTAAAGAATAACGCGAAAGATATAAACCGCTCTTGATGAAACGTATGACTTTAGCTGGCAGATTTTGCTCATCGCTATACGGTTCATGGCCAACCGTGCACCCAAAAGCATGGGCAAAATATGCCCGCTAAGGTTATGCTGTTAACAAAAAGAGTAGTTACAAACAAACGTATATTACTATCTGGCAACCCAAGTAAGGATTAAATCCCATCTTGGTAGCAGGCAAGACGAACCCGCTCCCGGTGTGTTCCTCTCCTCCAACCGCATATCGCTCTATCAACTCAACTTTTCGATGAAGAAGAAAAGAACATAACCTAGGGGGACGTTTCCTAATGCATCCTTCCCCATAACCTTGCGAATGCGAAACGAGAAACAGCCGGGGCGGATTTTCCATGCCGCGTTTTCTGCGAAAAAAACAATAGTTTCGCACCACTAACAAATAACCGATTTATTGAAACAAAATGAGTAACCTAAAAACAATTTTGTCTGGCTGGGCGCTATTAGCTTTGCTTTTTCCCACCAACTTGCGTGGACAAGGCACTAATCAAGCACCACCCATACCCGTGGACACTGCCGTAAGGATAGGCAAACTGCCCAACGGACTGACCTATTATATACGCCATAACAACTGGCCTGAACATCGCGCCGACTTCTATATCGCACAGAAGGTGGGCTCGATACAAGAAGAAGAGAGCCAACGAGGTTTGGCCCACTTCCTCGAACACATGTGCTTTAACGGCACGAAACATTTCCCCGGTAACGAACTCATTCGTTACTTGGAAACACTCGGTGTGAAGTTTGGCGGCGATCTCAATGCCTATACCTCCATCGACCAAACCGTTTACAACATATCTAACGTGCCTACCACACGCCAAACGGCACTAGACTCGTGCTTGCTGATACTCAGCGACTGGGCAAACGCACTAACACTCGACCCTGCTGAGATTGACAAAGAGCGCGGAGTGATACACGAAGAATGGCGCGAACGAACTGGGCCTAACATGAGAATGCTCGAACGCAACCTGCTTAAACTGTATTCGGGCACAAAATACGGTGCGCGCTTCCCCATCGGACTGATGAGCGTGGTAGATAACTTCAAGCCTAAGGAGCTACGCGACTACTACGAAAAGTGGTATCACCCCTCCAATCAGGGTATTATCGTGGTGGGCGACATCGACGTTGCCCACACCGAGGCCATGATTAAAAAGCTTTTCGGCCCGTTGAAGAACCCCGATAACCAAGCGAAAGTGGTAGATGTACCCGTGCCAGACAACGAAGAACCCATCATCGTTGTGGATAAGGACAAGGAACAACCAAGTAGCGCAGTCGAGGTGTCGTTCAAACACGAGATTTGGCCCGACTCACTCAAGCGCAACATAGACTATCTCTTGGCCAATTATGCCAAAAATATGGCCCTAGGCATGCTCAACGACCGCTACGCCGAAGCCGTTCAAAAGTCTACCGATTGCCCTTATCTGGGCGCTTCGGCCTCGGATGGCAACTTCATCTTCGCCAAAACAAAGGGCGCCTTCACCATCAGCGCCACCCCGCGCGACATGGCTGGTACAGCCGCAGCACTGCAAGCTGCCCTTATCGAGGCGCATCGCGCGGCCAAGTTCGGATTCACACAGAGCGAGTACGACCGTGCCAAGGCCAACTTGCTCAGTGCATTAGAAAAGGCATATAATGGTCGCGACAAGCGTGCTAACGCCTCGTTTGCCGACGATTACAAAGGCCATTTCCTATCGCAAGAGCCCATCCCCGCCTTCGAAGACTATTACGAGATAATGAAGCAGTTGGTACCCAACATTCCGTTGACCGACATCAACGCCATGTTGCCACAGCTGTTGCCACAAACGGATCACAATATGGTTATCGTAAACTTCAACAACGAGAAGGAAGGGAACGTATATCCTACACCCGAATCCCTCTTGCAAGCTGTGCATACAGCACGCCAAACCAAGGTGGAACCTTACGTAGACACGGTGAAAGAGGTGCCATTGATGATCAAGTTACCCCGTCCTGGCAAGATTGTAAAGGAGAAAAAGAATGCCGAACTGGGTTATACCGAGCTGAAACTAGCCAATGGCGTGACCGTTATATTGAAGAAAACCGACTTTAAGAAAGATCAAGTGAACTTCGCTGCAAGTGCACATGGTGGCAAATCGCTTTATGGACCGAAGGATTATACCAATCTAGCCGTGTTCAACGACATTGTAGCCATCAGTGGCTTAGGTGGATTCCGCAACATGGAACTACCCAAAATCCTTGCAGGCAAGATAGCTAACGCAGGACTTTCCATCGGCGATAAGTACATGGGTATGTCGGGTGGATCGTCTAAACGCGATGTCGAAACGATGCTGCAGTTGGCTCACCTGTATCTATCGGGTGGCATCACCAAAGACGCACAGTCGTTTGCCACACTTATGGACTCGTGGCGTACGGCCCTTAAAAACCGTGCCCTAAACCACGATATCGCCTTTAACGACTCGCTCGTAGCAACCGCCTACGGTCATAACCCACGTCTGTTGCCCGTGTTGGAGAAAGATTTACCCGACATCAACTACGATCGCATACTGCAAATAGCACGCGAACGTACGAATAACGCCGCTGCATGGACGTTCAGTTTCATTGGCGACTTCGACGAACCGCAGCTCCGCAAGCTTATATGCCGTTATCTCGGCTCGCTGCCCACTAAGGGAAAGGTGATTAAGGGACATCTCACCAGCTCGTTTAGCAAGGGTAAGATAGAGAATGTATTCCGTCGCAAGATGGAAACACCCAAGGCCATGGCTTGCGTTATGTGGCACACCACCGACGTACCATACTCTGTAGAGAATGCCGTACGTATGAACATGATTGGTCAAATACTCTCCATGGTCTACATCAAGAGCATCCGCGAAGACGCATCGGCAGCTTACTCGGTATCGGCAGAGGGTGGATCAACCATCGAGGGCGACTATCACGACTACTCCGTGCTGGTTACTTGCCCCGTAAAACCCGAGAAGCGCGACACCGCTATGGCTATCATCTACCGCGAAGCAGAGAACATGACGCGCACTTGCGATGCTGCCATGCTCGACAAGGTGAAAGAGTATATGCTCAAAAATGTGGCTAGTGCCGAGAAAACCAATGCTTATTGGAGTGGCGTTATCAACATGTATCGCCGCCATGGCATCAACATGCACACCCGTTATCGCGACATGATAAAGCAGCAAACACCCGAAAAGCTGTGCGCGCTGATGAAGCAAATCTTGCAGAGCGGCAACCGCATCACCGTCGAAATGCTGCCTCAAGAATAGCAGATAATACCGCTTAAACGCGAAAACAAGTACTATTAGAATCATAGAGTTAGTTTAAAAAAGTTTGTGATTTAATGGTTTGATGAATTAATGGAATAACAAGCTGGTTCGAGAAGAATAGGTTAGGCAGAGAAGCAGATTGGGGGAAGGTTGGTCTTCATGTCCCCATTGTACGGGCAGAATCCCCTTTTTAACTTCTCTGCTCCATTAATTCTTTGATGGTTTTTATAACCATCTTCAAGGCTTCGATGCCAAACTTTCAAGGCGAAAGCCACACAACAGACTGCTTATTGTATGCGGCCAAAACTAAAAAGGCCGTTATATAACCCGCCCCTGTGTTAGGTTAAGGGCACTAAATGGACCTATTGTCTAAGTTAAACGCCGACAATCGCCCATTCAATGCCCTGCCTAAAACTGGGGCTTTTTATATCAAATGCCTATTACGACATCATTTAACCCCCAATCGGTCATTAGAACCCGTACATAGCTTAACGTAAATTCGGGATAAGAGGCGGTGTTTTTTGACGCAAAATTAGATAAGAAACGCATGGCTACCTCACCAACTACCGCGTGGCGGTTGGCGCAACATCCCGCACATGTACATAGGCTATGATGATTTGTTCCTTATCCCGAACTCGCCAATTAACCATTCCATCGTTCGCATTTTCATAGTCCCGAAAATGCCCTTTCTAAGCCTTGATTATGCATTATTACATTAACCACCGTGTTATATATGCTTTGGACGGCTGTTCCATGTCATCTGGAATGCTGTTCCAGTTGAATTGGAACACTGTTCCAACTTATCTGGAACAAGGTTCCATCTTAGCTGTAACAAGGCGAGAGGTTAAAAAGCTCACTACACGAGCTTATAACGTGGGGAACGAAAGATGGCGTTTGGAGGTAGGAAGGGTGATTAGTTGGGGGTGAGAGGCTGTGGAATGAGCCACCTAGATAGTGCCAAGCTAATATCAAACGCTACGAGAATTTGGGATAAGAGAAATTCGTTGTGCTAACTACCGCGTAGCCCTAATTGGTGAGGTAGCCTTTTGTTCTTATCTAATTTTGCTCAAAAAAACATCGTCGCTTATCCCGAACTCACGCCGTTACTCTTATCTCAAACAGGCATAAACAAATTATTCTGAATAACAAAACATGTTTATAACGTATTTTTTTACTGCAATCAGATTGAACGACTATACTTTATAGCTAAAGCAATGCCACTCCGCTTAGAGCACGTTATAAAACACATAAGCCCCTCCGAAGAGGGGCAATAGGGTCTAAGCCCTTCGGCATATAGCCTTATTGTGATAAGATGTAGAATATCTTATGCTGCAAATTTAGCAATAACATTTGGCTCTACCAAATATTTAATGTAATTTTACACCTAAATCTTAATACGATAATAAACAACTAGGAACAAACAACTCCATAACTAACGATTATGATTACACGAATATTAGGCCTTGATACAGGCACCAACAGCCTTGCTTGGGCTGTGGTAGACAGAGATGCCAACGGCAATTACACACTGGTGAAACGTGGCGACGTTATCTTTACCGAAGGCGTAAAGATAGAGAAAGGTATCGAATCGTCCAAAGCAGCCGAAAGAACTGCGCACAAAGCATTGCGAGTACATTATTCCAGGCGACGTCTACACAAAATTGATACGCTGAAAGTACTTGTAGAACTCGACCTATGCCCTTATCTTTCCAACGAACAACTTAACCTATGGAAGGCTAAGAAAACTTATCCGCTCACCGATGACTTTATGCTTTGGCAGCGTTCGGGTAGTGCCGAAGAGAACAATCCCTATTATTGCCGGCATCGTTGCCTAACCCAAAAGCTCGACCTTACCGACCAAAGCCAGCGCTTTCTTCTTGGTCGGGCATTCTATCACTTGGCGCAACGTCGTGGATTTCTTAGCAACAGGCTCGACACCAGTGCCGATTCCGACGAGTCGGGCAAGGTTAAATCGGGCATAGCAGAGCTTTCTGTCGAGATGGAAAAGGCAGGTTGCGAGTTTCTAGGCGAGTATTTCTATCAGCTCTACAAGCAACACGGCAACACCATTAAGCTAAGAAGCCGATACACCGACAGGGAAGAACACTATAAAAAGGAGTTTTTGGCTATCTGCGAAAAACAAGAACTAGATCCCAAATGGGTTGAAGCACTGCAAAGGGCCATATATTTCCAACGCCCGTTAAAGTCGCAACGCAAGGGTGTAGGCAAGTGTACCTTCGAGCCAAAGAAGCCGCGTTGCGCCGAATCGCACCCCGATTACGAAGCGTTCAGGATGCTCTGCTTCCTCAATAACGTCAAGATACAAACCCCAAACGACACTTCGCTACGGCCTCTAAACGAAGACGAACGCGAAAAGATATGGCCACTATTCTTCAGAAAGTCTAAACCCAACTTCGATTTCGAAGACATTGCAAAGGCGTTGGCGGGAAAAAACAACTATGCTTGGTATAAGGATGCAGGCGAGAAACCATTCAAGTTTAACTACCGCATGCAACAAGGCGTGTCGGGGTGTCCTGTAACTGCACAGCTGATAGACATCTTCGGCAGTGATTGGCAGACAGCCATTGCCGAGACATACACGGCCGTTGAAAAGAAAAACGGTACGAAAACCATCGACGAAATGGCCGATGATGTTTGGAATGTGCTCTATTCATTTTCTTCGAAAGACAAGTTAAAGGCTTTCGCCACCGAAAAGTTGCAACTCGATGAAGCCAGCGCCACGAAGTTCGCTAACGCTAAACTTCCTCATGGCTTTGCTTCGTTAAGCCTTAAAGCCATTCGCAACATCTTGCCTTTCTTGCGTCAAGGGTTCATTTATGCACATGCCGTGCACTTGGCCAAGATACCCGACATCGTTACAAAAGCCGTTTGGAACGATGCCGACAAACGCGAGATGATACTTTCGGGACTAATGGAGATTATCGAAAACTATAACCCCAAAGACCGTGGCGTTGAGGGTACGATAGACTTCTGCATTAAAAGTCACTTGCAAGACGTGATCGACCTGCGCCCTGGCGCAGCCGATGCGCTTTATCACCCCTCGATGATAGAGACCTATCCCGATGCAAAGCTCAACAAGATGGGCGTGTTTCAGTTGGGTAGTCCCCGTACCAACGCCATTCGCAACCCCATGGCCATGCGCTCGCTGCACATCTTGCGCAGTGTTGTTAACCAGCTGTTGCGCGATGGCATTATAGACCGCAACACCGAGGTGCATGTAGAATACGCCCGCGAACTGAACGACGCCAACAAGCGCAAGGCCATTGCCGACTACCAAAGAGAACAAGAGAAGAAACGAAAACAATATCGCGATGACATCATCGCCCTCTATAAGAGTGAATGTCACAAAGAGATAGAACCCACAGACACCGATATTCTCAAGTTCCAATTGTGGGAAGAGCAAGACCATCTGTGCTTATATACAGGCACCCAGATTGGCATCTGCGATTTCCTTGGCGACAATCCCAAGTTCGATATCGAACATACCGTTCCCCGAAGTGTTGGTGGCGACAGCACGCAAATGAACCTAACGCTCTGCGATGCCACTTTTAATAGGCAGGTGAAAGGTGCGCAACTACCCTCCCAACTATCTAACCATGCTGACATATTGGTAAGAATTGACCATTGGAAAAGCAAGTGCGAAGACCTGCGAAAACAGCTAGACAAGATACGCACCTATGGTGGTATGGAGAAAGCAATGAAAGATCGGCTGATACAAAAGCGCCATCGTCTGAAGATGGATCTAGATTATTGGCAGGGCAAATACAGCCGATTTACGATGACCGAAGTACCCGAAGGGTTCAGTCGCCGTCAAGGAGCGGGCATCGGTTTGGTATCAAAGTATGCGGGATTGTTCTTAAAGTCGCTCTTCCACAACGAACAAAATCCCAACAAGAGCAACGTCTACGTGGTGAAAGGCGTAACCACAGCCGAGTTTAGGCGTATGTGGGGACTTCAAGGCGAGTACGAAAAGAAATCCCGACTTAACCATTGCCACCATTGCATCGACGCCATAACCATTGCCTGTATTGGTAAAGCCGAATACGACAAGATGGCTCAATACTATCATGATGAAGAGCTTTTCCAATGGCGCGGCACAACCACCAAGCCCCATTTCAATAAACCTTGGCCCACCTTTACCGAAGATGTGTTGGCCATAGAGCAATCGCTCTTGGTGAAACACCTCACCAAAGACAACATGCCCAAACAAGCCAAGAAGCGCGTGCGAACTGCAACGGGTAAGTATCTCGCTCAAGGCGATACGGCCAGAGGCTCGCTTCACAAAGACACCTATTATGGTGCTATCGAGCAAGATGGCGAAATTCGCTATGTGCTTCGTAAACCTTTAAATAAGTTCGAGAATGAAGCGGAGCTTGAAAAAATCGTAGACCAAGCCGTAAAGGAAAAGATAAAGGAGGCTATTGCCGGTAAGAACTTCAAGACAGCCATTACCGAACCCATATTTATGAATAAGGAAAAAGGCATAAGGATAAATAAGGTGAGGTACTATGTGAAAGCTCAGGAGCGTTTAAAGATTCGCCAACAGCGCGATCTCTCCTCAAAGGAATACAAACAATTTTTCTGTGTAGAAAACGAAAGTAATTATCTATTGGCCATCTATGAGGGAGAATTGAAAGGGAAAAAAGAACGCGATTTTTGTGTTGTCAACAACTTGGAGTCTGCCGCTTGTTTAAAGAGGAGCAACAAAGGTAAAGCAGCCCCACTTGTACCTGAACGGAGTGAAGAACGAAATCTCCCTTTATTAGCCGTACTGAAACGAGGAACACAAGTACTTTTTTATGAGAACTCTCCCGAAGAGATTTTGTTTGACAATCCACAAGATTTGGTAAGACGACTATATAAGGTCACAGGAATTAATACCAAAAAGGATGTAAAGAATGGGAAGACGTACCTCTATGGTAATATTGAGTTGAGGTTTCATCAAAACGCTCAGAAGAAAGATGACGTGAAGATGCAAAGCGGGGTATATAAGAATAATGAGGTTCTACGCCAAGGCATAGTGCTTTCGCATAAGCAATTTAAAGCCCTTGTCGAGGGTGTCGACTTTGAGTTTAACGTCCTTGGGGAGATAAAGAAGAAAGAGCGTCATGCTTAAAAGATGTCTCGTTTTTACAACACCAGCTGCCCTTTCGTTAAAAAATGCACAGCTGGTGATAACCTTAAAGGAACAGCCCGACGCTTGTCGGACTGTTCCCATTGAAGAATTAGGGGTCGTTTTGGTGGATAGTCCAATGGTAACCCTAACCATACCCTTGATAAACGCTTTGGCCGATAACAACGTTGCCCTTATTTTCTGTAACCAAAAGGGCATGCCAAATGCTCTTTTGCTTAGCTTACACGCCAACGCCAGTCAAGGCGAGAGCTACCGCGAACAAATATCTGTAAGCGAAACACTAAAGAAAGCATTGTGGAAACAACTTATTGAGGCGAAGATTAGAAATCAAGCGCGTTTGCTCAACAAGTTGGGTAAACGAGGAGAGCTGTTAAAACCGCTTTATATGAACGTGAAAAGTGGCGACACGGACAATAAGGAAGGTGTGGCTGCTAAACTGTATTGGACTGAATTGTTTGGTAAGGGCTTTCGGCGCGACCGCGATTTACCAGGCCTCAACACCTTACTTAACTATGGTTATGCGGTGCTACGTGCAGCCACTGCACGCGCCTTAATGGCTTCGGGCTTGCATCCCGCCTTTGGTTTATTTCATCGCAACCGAGGCGACGCCTTTCCTTTGGCCGATGATGTAATGGAACCCTACCGCCCTTTTGTCGATGAAATAGTATGTAAGCTGGTTGCAGAACAAGCACTTAGCCTAGATAAGAACGTGAAAAGCCAACTAATCAGTGTGTTGTTTTGCGATGTCTCGTTCTCGAAAGTTGTTCGGCCACTCAGCGTTGGCCTAACAATGACAACCGCCTCTCTAGAAAAATGTTTCTCAAAAGAAGCCAATAAGATGCAACTACCTATACTCAAATGACCTACCTTCGCCTTAATCGTTACCATATCATGTGGCTTTTCCTAATGTTCGACCTTCCCACAAACACCAAACTTGAGCGTAAAGAAGCTGCCCGTTTTAGGAAAGACCTCGAACGCGATGGCTTCACCATGTATCAATTTAGCGTGTACGTACGCTATTGTGGTTCATACGAGAGCATGAACGTACACATCAAACGGGTTAAATCGCTTGCTCCCACCAAAGGTATGATAAGCATCTTGGCCGTAACCGATAAACAATATTCCAGCATTATCAACGTATGGGGAGAAATTGCAGCAAAACAACACCCAAAGCCCATTCAACTAGAGTTTTTTTAGTAACTTTGTATTAAATAAGCCTCATCAAACAACTTCATATCGCCCAATATGGTTTTCAAACAGTTGAATATCAGTAATGTAAGTGGTATATGTTGTGGTTTGATGTAGAATGAAGATATAATACAACCAGGGC
>NZ_KB899211.1:0-212099 GCF_000378085.1 Hoylesella loescheii DSM 19665 = JCM 12249 = ATCC 15930 | reverse complement strand
CAACCTAGCAAATGTCCATTACTAAAACCCGAGAGGTTTTCAGCCTACAAAATGTCCATTACGCCATATGATACAACTACTGCACTTTCTATCTCAATAGTACTTGGGACAAACAACTTACGTTGTTCTGAATTCATCGAGCTCACATTAATTATGGTGTGTCCTTTTACGCCTTCTGTTTGTTGTAAGGATAGGCGCGTAGGGAAAAGTGATTGGGGATGGACAATAACGAAAAGGGGATGGCAGAAGCTAATCTGCCATCCCCTTTTGGGTTTTGCCACTTGGCAAATGTGTGAGACTTATTTCACCATTACCTTGGCAACCTTATTGTTTATTGTAACAACATATACGCCTTTGGGCAGAGAGAAGCTTTGGCTTGTGCCGTTCATCTTGGCCTTCTGTACCAGACCGCCATTTATGCCATACACGTTAACCACGCTTCCTGCTGCGGCTTCTACCACGATACCGCCTTCAACAACCTTGATAAAGGTGTCCGTGTTGTCGGCATTTACGCCCTCGATACCTGTTGCATCGGGTATGAAACGGATGTGTTTGGTGTGTAGGAGCAGTTTGGGGAACTTGGCATTGGTCATTACGCAAACCAAGTCCTCGTAACGTTTAGTCAGTTTCAGCGTGGTAACACCGTTGGTGACGGTGTATTCGGCGTCTACATCAAATTCTTCGCCTTGTAGGTTTCCGTTCTTATCCACGTTCACATTGCCAGTAAACCAGCGGTAGACGGTGGGTGTTCCGTCGATAACAGCCTCTGAACTGAGGTCTACCTTGTTGCCGTTTACGCTAGCGTCAACGGGGTTTTGCCTTTGATAAGCATACGATGTACGGTAGGAACCAGTTGTGGGAGGCAGCGCAGAGAAACGGAGGTTGTTGGCAACAAGGTTCAGCGCACGCAAGTGGGCATTGTTCTTCACGTTGATAGACGTGAGTTTGTTATTGCTAACGAAGAGTTGGCCCAAGTTGGGTAGTCGACTACAATCGAGCGATGTCATCGAGTTGGCTGTTAAGTCAAGACTCTCCAATGCAGTAAGTCCACGGAAGTTAACCTCTGTCAGATTGTTTCGGCTAAGGCTTACCACAATCAGCTCTTTGTTCTTAGAAAGGTCGAGCTTGGTAAGCTTATTGTCGGACATTGACAAGTATTCGAGGTTGGGATACTTCGAAAGGTCTATTTCAGAGATGTTGTTGCGGCTAAGGTCTAGCTGTTTAAGAGCGGTGCTAGGCGCAAAGTCGAACTTGGAAAGGCCAACGTTGTCTAATGTAATGGCTCGTGTGTCTGCCAACTTGCTGATATCTACCGAAGACATCTTAGCATTGGTAATACTAAATACGGTAAGTTTCTCTTCGGGTTTCGACACCAAGACGCGCACCTTCACGCCTTTGTTGGTAAGGGCGGTGAAGCGTGTGTAGGTATTGGCCTTCAAAACGTATTGGCTCATGGCTCCGTCGCCACGCCAATCGAAGTAAACAGACATGCCATCGATGTTGCCACGTAGTGATAGCTGAACACTATCTCTGTTGTTTGTGGTGGTAAAAGATGCCAGTTCGTTTGTTGGTGTGGGGATGGGTTGCACCAAGGTGGTCTTTAAAATATTCTTGCCAGTGAATGCGGGATAGGCAGGGTGTGATATTTCGCAATACACTTTGCCTTTGGTTAGGTTCTTAAACCTAGTAGAGCCCTTGTCGTTTAAGTAGTCGGTTCCTAGAACGTAGGCTTGTCCGCCTTCAGTTTTCCAAACGAAGTTAGTGGTTTGGTTGTTGATGGTTACGTATTGCTCAGTGAGGTCGATACCAGGTGATGTGGTGGCAATCACCACTTCGCGTTGCGGTGCATATATGAAGTGAGCCTCGTCTAGACCGAACCTGTTGGGCATGTTGGCCAGTGTGAAGTGGTTGTTGCTAATGTCGAGTTTGGCAACTGGTGCGAGGGGGATAATGCCCAGCAAGGTAAGCTCGTTGTTAGAAACGTTTAGTTCTTTGAGTTGCTCGCTGTGGTCGAGAATCAGGCTTGTAAGCTTGTTGTGCGATAAGTTTCCTCTTACCAGTGCGTCAGCGCGTCGCAGGTCGATGTTGGCCAAGTTGTTGTGGCTTAAATCGAAGTCGGTAATAGTGAAGTAATCGTCTACCGTGATCGTTTCAAGCTTGTTATGACTGAGGTTCACGTGTGTGAGCAGACTCTTGTATTGCGACTTAGACTTGCCTTTTAGCGAGATGGTTTTGAACTGGTTGTGCGATAGGTCGAGCCTCTCGAGCTGGTTGTTGCGTCCCAAGTCGATGGTGGTAAGCCCCGTGTTTACGAGCGACAGCACACGCAGGTCTGTTAGTTCGGTAACATCTATGCTCGTAATGTTCAAGTCTTTCACTTCAAGTGCCGTCACATAGTTGTCTTGCGGAACGGTCACCACGATGTTTCCGTTCCCTACTCGCTGGCCAGTGATGTTGGTAGCAGTGGGCTTTTCGGCCGTGATGTCTACTTCTTTTTGTTGGCCGTTGCCAAAGTCAACCTTAACTTTTACAGGTTTTTGTGGCGTTGCACCCTTCATTCCCACGGTTAGGCTGATGGTTTGCCCTGCCGTTGCGGTGGTGGCAAAGTCAATGGCCCTTACGTCCTTACCAAATTCGTTATCGTCTTTAACGGTGAATGGCTCGGTGAATAGCGGATATTCGTTGAAAACGTTGTTGGTGAAGATAAGCACCACCTTGCCATCTACGGGCCTAAGCAGTGTAACCTTTCCGTTTTCGTAGTAATAGTAGCTGGCGTCTAGCTCAGTACGTTTGGCCAACGTATCTTTATCTAGCTTGTAGAGTTTGCCCAATGTGGCAGTTCCTTCACGCAACACTTGTTTAGAGAAGTCGAGTACGGTGCCCACCTTATAGGTATCATCCAGCACTAGGTCGCGTTGGTCATAGTAATACTCGCGCCAAGTGTTCTGCGGTTTGGGCAACGAGGCGAAAGTCATCAAGTTTTTGCGTATGTTGAAGATGTACAAGTCGGGACATTTGCTCACATCTATAGAAGTGAGTTTATTGTGGTTTGCTCCCAAAGTAACCAGCTTAGGCACATTGCTCAGGTTAATCGAGCGCAGGTTATTGCCTGCACAATATAAGTGGCGCAGGTCTGGACAGTGGGTCAGGTCGATGTCATCGAACTTCACATCGGTATTAATCGAACCCGAAGCATGCTCTATGTAGAGTTCGTTCAGTTTGGAGTTTTTGCTTATATCTAGCTTATTTACTCGCGTGTCACTAACGTTCAGTACATTGAGATTGGCGTTATGCGAAACGTCAATGGTGCTGATGTCAGTCATGTCAAGGCTCAATCGGCGCAGCGTGGTGCAACCTTTGGTATCTACCTCTGTGATGGTGCGACAGTGGTAGGCGTCAAAAGAAACCAGTTTGGGAAAGTTCTTTAACTCGAACTTAGACTGTACGTATGCGCATTGTGCAATTTCCAGTTCCAAAAGTTCGGGCATGTTGCCCAGCGCAAGCGGCGTTTGTGCCGAGAAGGGATTGTCTCGCAGGTAGAGGAACTGCAACGATTTGAGGTTGGAAAGGTCTATCTGCTTAATGGAGTTGTAGGCCAATCGCAGGTAAGACAGTTTCAAATCCTTATGAAAGGTAATTTGGTCTATCTTACAACCCGTAGCGTTGAAGAAGTCGATTTTGCTTGGATCGCCGTAAATCTTTACGATACCGTCCTTCGTAACCGTTCCCGAGTAATCTGTTCCAGTGGGCACTTCTGCGCCTTGTTGCAGTTTGGCAACGCCAACGGCCAATTCTTCGGGTCCGTTACCGCAGTCTATGTCTACATATTCGTTCCCTTGTGTGCTACCAAGCGAGAAGGTTACGATAGGCGTTTCGCCTTTATTGTCGTCATACACGGTGGTATGGAATGAGATGATGAGTTGCTGATTTTTGTTCTGTGCGAACGCCGGCAGACCCATCACAGCCATCAATGCCAACAGCAAAGATGCAAGTAGGGTTTGTTTGTAATTCATACGCTGTTAGTAAATAATAATTTTTTTCGCTGATTTTCCGTTCACTTGGATAAGGTAAACGCCTTTGCTCCACGCGTTGGCGTCGATGGTTGTTTCGTCTCCTACTGCCGACATGGCGTGTGCAAGTTGCCCTGCCATAGTGAAAACGCGCACTTCCAATTGCTTTTCGCCAGCCCTAAACACGTTAAAGCGCCTTGGTCCAGCTGGGGTGATAATGGTTTTGTTGTCGACTTCGGCTGTGTTGATGCCCGTTAAGCCTGACTTACGGCGTAGCACTTCTTTCAGTCCAGCATAGGCATCGAACTTTCCTGCGCCCCATTGTACGGGGTCTCCTTCTTTCACATCACTGTCTACGACGGCCGTCTTGCGGATGATGTCGGCGATGTCTGCAGGTTTAAGTGTTGGATCGGCTTCGAGCCAAAGGGCGATAGAACCTGCCACAACTGGCGTTGCCATCGATGTGCCAAGGGTTTGATGCCAGTAATAGCTCTTGCCGTTAACTGTGTGCTTAGCTTGCAAGCCGACATCGGAGTAGCCGTTCTTGGGGTCTTCAACCGTGTAGGTGTTAACCGATGATATAACCACTGCACCAGGTGCACAAACTAGTGGCAGGTTGCGACCATCGAGCAATGTACCGAACGACGAGAAGCGCGAACTCTTACCTTTGGGAAATTCGTTATTGTTGTAACCATACACATATCCGTCCATAGCTGCCCAGTGGTCGCGAACGTTATAGCTTCCTACGGTAATCATTCCCGCGGCACAGGCCATGTCGTTGATGGTGCCGTTGCGTGAGCCCTTCGACCAAATTCCACTTCCATCGGCATCGTTGTATGCGCCATCGTAGTCGTCGAAGTAAACAAACTGCGCATCGCCATATAGGTCTACACGTTTGCCGGCCTTTCCTTTTACAAGGATACCCAGTTTGTAGTTCCCGTTGGCGTTGGTCTTTTGGTTGTCGCTAGTTAGGAAACGGGCAATGGCGTAGTAGCGACCCGTTTCTGGATCCTTTGTTCCACCCACCATTACGTATCCTTCGAAAGCTTGGTTGAAAACCGAGTTGTTAGTTATCGCTCCTTCTTCGGCATATTCACCACCCGAGGAATACATGGTTAGCTTACCGTTGGGACTGGGTTCTACGGTAATACGTGTGGCTATACGACCTCGTTTCTCGTTAAAGACAACCACTTGCATCTCAAACTGGGTGGCGTCCGAACTGTAAGCATACACCTGCCCATTGCGCAGATTGTAGTAATCTTTGTTTCCTACGGTTTGTTTTCCTGCTGCCATCGGGCGTATAAAGGTTTGCAACAGGTTGTCGGTTTGGGTGAAAGTTTTGTTAAGTGCCACGGGATAGTCGGCCTCGTTACCTGCTGCCACACAGATGATGGCACTGTCGGTGCAGCTGCTTAAGAAGCGGTTCATCACGCTTGTGCTGTCGTGCGAACCCAGGTTACTGCCTAACGAGAGATTGATGACACATGGTTTGGCCTGTGGTCCGGATAGGCGTGCGTATTGATAAACGTCGTCGATGCCCAGTGCAATGAACATGTCGCGCAGGTCTCCGCACGAAGCCACCAACTCCGATTCCGTTGCTATTCCATAATAGGGATTGTCCATCTCTATGTTTTTCGAAGTCTTGTTGTCCTCGGTATGGGCAACGGTGGCTTTCCCCTTATACCCTCCGGCCATTATTCCTGTGGTGTGGGTACCATGAAACTGCCCTCTGTTGTCGGTTTCAAAGTTTTCAATGGCAAACACGTTGTCCATAGATTTCCTGTGTTTGGCAATTTCGGGCAACTGCTCCTTAGGGAAATAACTCTCCCAAATGTATCCGTCTTTACCTGCACTGCTGGTGTAAATCTTGCTGACATAACCATATCGTGTGCTTCCGTCGGGTTTAAGAAAGTTGATGTTGTTAGGGTCGATGCCTCCGTCTACGATGCCTGTTACCACTCCTTTACCCGTGTAGGCTTGTGGCAGGCCAACGCCTTGGTGTATTTTGTTTACGCCAACGGCTTCTCTAACGAGGTTCATTTTCTGTGCAACAGGACGCGAGAGTTGTATTCTGCGTACGCATTTCAGTTCGGCGATGCGTTCAACGCCATTTAGCGGCATGCTAACGATGGCGATGTTGCCTTTTACCCGAAGTACGCTCACATCGTTTTTGGCAAGTGTTCCAAGAGCTTCTTTCCCGTCAAACTCAATCATGCCAATCGTTCGTTGGGGCTTTGCATTACCCTTTACGATGCTTCTGGTTTGTGGGTTGTAACGTGGAATTTTTGGATTTAGCTCTTCTTTCAACGTAACTTGGCTTTGCAAGTCGATTTTCGACTGTGCATAGCCTCCCAATAGGAGGCCGGCACAAATGGCTGTGAGAAATGTTCGCTTCATTACTTGTTGATAAAAATTTTCTTTCCGTTAATGATATACAGTCCTTTTGGAAGGTTCTTTTCTTCAACGCGCGTTCCGTCAAGGCGGTAAACCACGCGCTTATTGGTCTTGCTGGCAGTGGCAGGGTTAGCAATGCCGTTGGTGGAAAGCCCGTTTAACCAGATTTCAAGGCGGTCGCCATTGGCAAATTCAAGTTCATAGGTATGCCCTCCTCCGCCAGTAGCTTCATATTCTTTTCCGTTGAGCAGCACTTTAAGCTTGCTCATGTCGGTTCCGTCGAAGGCTAGCGTGAAGGGATTGTCGTCTTCGCCAAAGTTGATGGTGTTCTCTCCATTGTTCAGTGGCACTTCCGTTCGGTCTTGTCGGTTGAAGTAGAAGAAACGGTCAGCCAGTTGTTTGCTGTCTACAAACACCGTAGCCGTTTTGTCGCGCTTGGGTGCCGAAGTCTCAATGCCAATGTTCATTCCATTTTTCAGGGTTATTTCATACACACCGTCAATGTTGTTTGTATATTGTTTGCCGTTCAGTCTTAGCACTTTAATCTTGCATCCGTTCTTTGCTCTCACCTTTACCACGCAGTTTGTTTCGGGTAGTTCGATGGTGTTCATGCCGTCTTGTAAGGCAATATGGTTCTGGTTATAGTCCCATCCTTGGTATAAGATGATGTTTTCGGCATGGTCTACAAAGAACATAGCCTTCACCTTTCCAAGCTTATGTGCGGCTATGTCGATGTTCATATCATCGGTAATAATGAGGTTAAGGCTGCCATAAATGGTGTTTGGCGTTCCGTTTACCTTCACCGCATCGATGGCGTGGGTGGTGGTGTTAAACGTGATGGAGAGCCTTGAACCTGCCTTTACCGAGAAATGAGGGTCGGTGTAGTTGGTTACGGGCTTACCGTCTACGGTAACACTGCTTACAACGCCCTTGGCTTCTTCGGTGTTGAACGCGAACTTAACATGGCAGTCTTTGTCGGGATAGTTTGCAGTGATGTCGATCAACCCGCCGTCTTTGGGCTTAACGGTGTAGGATGTGTTGCCTTTGGGCAGTTGCAATCCGTCTACTACGATGCTATAAAGCGGTGCGGCCGTATATGATACTGTACTGATGACAATTTCTTTCTCCACGTCGGGAATCCAATGAATGGTGTTGTCGCCATCTTTTAGCGTCACGTCCGTAAATGTTCCAGAGCGTTGCACCTTCACTTTTGCCGCATTGTCTACCTTAACGATACACGAAGCTGTGCGTAATTTGGCGAAAGTGTTGGTGGTGATGTTAATGGTAGAACCATTGTCGTCGGGCAGGTTGACGTACACATAGCAGCTGGTCATGCTATAAATGTTCTGTTTGGTGTCTCCCTTGGCGGTTTTCTTTACCACGTCTACCAGGCAATTCCCGTCTGTTGCCTTCACTTCAAACGAGCCACTTGCGGTAAGCGGGATGTTGTTTTCTCCGTTAACAATGTTGTTTAGCGCAACGCCGTTAACCTTAATACTCACTCGGTTAGCATCATCAACATTTATCTTGATGTTGCTGTCGGCATAAGCAGCCGATGAAACCATAACTAAAATTGTTCCTAAAAGAAACGAGTAGAACTTCTTCATAGGCTCAAAACATAAAAAATGCAGCGATTGTTATTGTTTGGTTGATACGAAATTTCCGATCGTCGGGCGGTTACTACGCCCAACTCTGTCTGTGTTATAGATACATTCGTGGTGGGTTGAGCTGCTTCAATCTACCACAATAACTCCTAACACGCCGTAAAGTTAGTGAATAATGTGTAGAAAAAGCCTTTAAAGCTAAACTTTTTTTGCATTTTTGTTGCTGATATGACTTTTTCTGTATGATATTTGCTTGTGAGACCTACGTAATGTTATATTTTAGTGTTTTTTGTTCGTTTTAAGGGGAATAGAGGATATATTGTTGTCGTTTGGAAAGCAATCTATTTGTTTTTGAAAGCGTTTCTAGCAAAAACTGATAATTTTTAATCTATAAACACGCCATAATCTACCAAATTGACAGCTACATAACACAGTAATAAGACGTATTGTTAATGCTCGTTTGCGACTTTAATTTGTATGGTTGAGTTATGATTTTCCTCTATCTTCGGGTGGATAGATTAACTTCTGATGGGACGATATGCGCTTGTAGAGGGGATGGGACAAAGAAACATGTCCGTTTCTTCATAAATTGGGAAGTCTATTGCCAACAAGTTGCTGGCAATGCGTGGGCGTTGTTTGGTTTTGACAGGGCTACAAGCTGTTTGTCGTGCTGTTATAAACCCCTTGCTGTGTGTGTATAAGTATCTTGTAGTTTGGCTACAAACTGCTTGTACAACGTTCGTAGCCATGTTGCTGTTTGTGCTTTAAAAGCAAGTGCTTGCAAAGCCTAAAATGGGGCGTGGTGCCAGCTGTTGCCCTCTCGCTTGCCTTATTCGGCCTTCTCGCCCTTTCTAAAAGGTAGGCAGCTTTTCCTTTTCACAGACTCGCCTTTACTCTCGGCCTTCTTTGCCTCCACACATTTAAGAAACTCGTAAAGGCCTTGGCGAACGGAGCGAAGCCCGAATTGCTCGGTGTGGATGTCTTCGGGAGCAAGCCAGAAACATTCTGCGGCGTCGTCCATGGCTTGCAATTTACTCTCGTCTTCCACCTCGCAACGGAAGAAAAGGTCGAGCGTATGCACGTCAAAACCCGAGTAGCGGTAAACGTTGGGCTGACTAAACAGGTATTGGCAATTGGTTACGGTGAGACCCGTCTCTTCTTTCACCTCGCGGCGCACACCTTCTTCGGCCGTTTCGCTGATGTCCGAAAAGCCACCGGGAAGGTCGAGCGTGCCCTTGCCTGGGTTTTCCTTACGACGCTCTACAAGCAGTTCGCCCTTGGCGTTAACAATGAAAGCCACGTTCGCACTACTAGGATTGAGGAAATATTCGAAACCACAACTCTTGCAAATCTTACTCTTTTCGCTGTTCTCTTCAAAGCGTGAACTGCCACAACTGGGGCAAAACCTGAACTTCTCTAATGGGTGCATATCCTTCAAACGTTTTGTTATTCGTCTGCAATATTACAAAAAAAACGTGAAATCGACAAGCGTTCGCACGTTTATTGATTTCCATCAATTCCTAAAATCGAGGTGGCTAAAAAGGCCGTTTCAACTTTTATTGCTACCTTTGCAGTAAAAGCAAACACAGCATTAACAAAAGATATGAGAACCAAGAGATTTTTGTTCGTAGCCACTATGTTGTTGGCCACGGCGACATCGGCCATTGCCCAGCGTCCTATAACCCTCAACTTATGGCCTTCGAAACCTGCCGTTGCCAGTATCGACGAAAACGACACGGCACGGGTAGAGGTGTTTTTGCCCCGTGAGAAGATTGCCACGGGCAGGGCGGTGGTTATCTGTCCTGGTGGCGGATACCAAACCTTGGCCATGGACAGCGAAGGTCGCGACTGGGCTCCGTTCTTCAACAATATGGGCATCGCAGCCATCGTGCTGAAATATCGCATGCCCAACGGCAACAAAGACGTACCTATCTCTGATGCCGAAGAGGCTATGAAGCTGGTGCGACGCAAGGCTGCCGAATGGCGTATCAAACCCAACGAGGTGGGTATTATGGGCGCATCGGCAGGCGGACACCTCGCTTCGGTAGTGGCTACGAGGGCCACTGGCGACGCCCGACCCGACTTCCAAATATTGCTTTACCCCGTAATCACGATGCAACCAGGGCTTACCCATCGCGGTTCGCGTGAGCGTTTCCTTGGCAAAAACCCAACCAAGGCCGACGAGCGCCTATATAGCACCGACCAACAGGTTACGCGCTCTACGCCACGAGCATGGATCGCGCTGAGCGACGACGACCGTACGGTGATGCCCATCAATGGCGTTAACTATTACGCTGAGCTTTATCGGCGCGACGTTCCCGCATCGTTGCATGTCTACCCAGGTGGACGACACGGTTGGGGACGCAAGCAAACGTTCAAGTATAACTTAGAGATGGAACTTAATCTCAAGTCTTGGCTGGAATCGTTCTAGCATTGTTTGCGCTTCATTTCATTACGGCTTAAAAGGCAAGCGAGGCGCTGTCGTATAATATACGCATACGCGCGCGAGGGAAATCAACAAACAAGCGCAATGCCTCTTCAAACCTTCTGCAACGCATCCTTTCGTTTTTCGCGATGCGTTTGCAAAGCCCCGATTATGCATTATTACATTAACCGCCGTGTTAAACATGTTTTGGACGGCTGTTCCATGTTAGCTGGAATGCTGTTCCAGTTGAATTGGAACACTGTTCCAACTTAGCTGGAACAGGAGTCCAACTTAGCTGTAACAAGGCATGAGCTGAAAAAGCTCACTGCAAGCGCTTATCGGGCGAGGAGTGAAAGACGGCGTTTGGAGGTAGGATGGGTGAGTTGGTGGCGTATATCATCTTTCAAGGCCGTAGGTCTTGATCTTTTTCTGCAGGTTTGTTTGCGTGAAGAAAACAGATTGCTCGTGAACAAAACTTACCATACTAAAGGGGACAATGGCATCAAATGGCAGTCATAATAATAGGGCGACGAGGATAGCATTGCGCCCAAGCTTCATCTAGAAACGCGATCAATGGAAACAGACCAAGACCTACGGCCTTGTTTCTCTCAACCGCAGCCTAGGCAGGGTAGGTCGCTTTCGCTTCCAACCCTGCCCTACCAAAAGACCAACCGCTACGCGGTAGTAGGAACAATGTAACCCACGAATAGACCCTTTACAATAAATGTATTTACGTGGGGCGCACCCCTTAAATCTAGACCTTTGTGCGGGAGTTGACACAATGCCTGCCACGAATAGACCGCTTACAATAAACGTATTTGCATGGGGCTCACCCCTTAAATCTTGGCCTTTGCGCGGGAGTTGGCACAATACAAGCCACGAATAGACCGCTTACAATAAAGCGATTAGTATGGGGCCCACCCGAAAAAGATTAGTACAATGATGTATTTTCTTTTTCTAAGTGTCGCATGAATAAGGCTACTATAAATCAACAACAACTTAAACAAAGACGTTAAGCATCTTATACCGCCACATGCATTTGCGAGTACGGGATAAAACACTATACGTTTTAAGCAGATATAAGATGCGGAGTACACTTATTACACCACCAACCGCTACGCGCTAACAACCGCAATACAGGCCTTTCTCACTCCAAATTAGTAATAAATATAAGTATCAATTTGCATATTTATCAACTTATCAAAACACCGTTTAACAGAGAAAATCCTTTCTGGATTTGGCTATCTGCATAATAATCATTACCTTTGCACCCACGTTCTAACTTTTATAGTTTGAATGCATTTGAGATTTGTAAAGAATTGCGGTTATATTCCGCATATCTATGAAAGGTATTTATCACGTTATAAAGATACCACGTCAAGGATAACAAAACGTAATCTTCACAGATAAAAGAACATCGGCATGGTCTGATGCTTTAACAACCTGCCGTTCTTTTATATCCATACCATTGCATATAAACACAACTTAAACGCGCGGACACGTGCGCCTAGGCTGTTGTGTGTGCATAAATCATGGAGAATGAAAGGGTATTCATATACCCATCATGCTGTGAAACTGGATAAGAAGACATTTTTAAGAGATAAATCAGGATACATAACTAGAATTGAATAGATATGATTAAGAGTAGTGAAATCAAGACAATGTATTGCAAGCCTCAAATGGAGGTGATTTTTATGAATATGGAGAAGGCTCTGTTAGAAATATCCGCCGAGGGCAATGCAGGCGGTGCTGAGGACGACGAAGGATTAAATGCCAAAGAAGGGTTAATCTTCGACGAAGACGCTCTTTAACCGCTCAGCAAAGAGCTTTTTGAAAATACAGGATAAGACAAAAGGTTAAACAACAAAATGATAATGAAACACCATCATTTATGGGCTCTTATGGTCACGGCTTTGCTCACGGCCACGGGCTGTTCGAACGAGGTTTCGGTACAGGAACAAGAAGAGCAGACGCTCGAAAACGTAACGGAGTTTGCACCAGCAGACAGCACAAGCAGACCCCTAACAGCCACTCGCACAACGGGAATTTACAGTGGAACGGCCATCAAATTCTATTGGACGGCCGGCGACAAGCTATGGATTAACGACCCTGCTGCAACGCCTGCACTCAAACAAAGCGTTAAAGACAACATCAACGCCCGTATCGCAGCCAACGGCAACGGACGAACCGAGACGGCAAAGTTTTATTTCCCCGGCACATATACCGCGCAAACGTACATGCTGCGATACACGGGAAACGGCAATACACAAAGCGACAAGGTGACCATCAAGGCTTCTCAAACGCAACAGACACCCAACGACGCTTCGCATATCGGAACGGATGGCGACTGCGGAACGGCAAAAGCCACTAGAAATGGCGGACGATACACGTTCACGCTCGACCATAAGGCGGCCTATCTTACCTTCACTCCTTATTATAGTAAGGACGAATTGGATAATTCTGTAACGGTGAAGAGTATCAAGGTGACGGCAAACGAGAACCTCGCAGGTACGTTCGACTTCAACGACAACGGCCTACAAACGGCTTCCGTCACCGCTCCATCCAAGAGCGTTACACTGGCATTGACGGGGGCTTTTAACATTCCCAAGGCAATCGACCATACCAAAAATGCGGCTATCATGGTGGTTGCGCCTGGCACATACACCAACTTCACCGTGGAAATTACCCTTGCCGACTCGCAAACGGGCGTAACAGGGACGGTTTCGAAGACATATTCTAGCGTAACATTAAACGCTGGAAAGAACAAGCCTGTGAAGTTCGACCTTGCCATGGAGAATTATGGCATGGACTATTATATGTGGGATGCAGGTAAACCTTATTGGGATGGATACGCGGGTAAGTTGCCCGTTAAAGACGGGGAGCAGGCTTCTCAAGAAGCTTCTGGCACCGACCGCTACTTCAATGGCAACAAGGCACAATTCCACGCAGTTAACGCGTGCAAGGTTTGCCCTAATGCCAACGAGGCCGCTTTGTATGTGTTTAGGGGCAGCCCACACTGGGACGAAACAACACTTTGGGTGAAAAATAAGCACCTATACAAAGGTGGCATGTGGTTTTTGAAGCTGAAATATTGTGATAGAGGCCCTTATACTTCTCCCGTAACCACCTACCCTGATGGCGTAGACTATCGTGCCAATTCGTATTGGTCAACTTGGAACGAATCGGCTAAAACGGCAAATGGTACTAGCTGGGTAAAAACACCTAGCCAAGGTAGGCCTGCTGACACCAGCAAATACTTTTATCTCCCTGCCATGGGTTATCTAGATAACGATGGTGGCAAGCAAGGCGTCCTCAAATTAAATACCGCAGGCTACCAAGGAGCTTACTGGACATCAACGTCTGTTGTGTTGGACGGCTGGTCGCTGCAAGCCATCTGTCTGCATTTCTCTAAAGAACAAGTAGGCTTAGACGCTGACCTAAGGCGCTGGGCTTACCCCATCTTTACAGTGGCAGATAAGTAATTGGCGTGAGTTCTCAACGTGAGATTTCGCTAATGGCAATTTTATAAGGCATCCTTTAGACAACCTTTCACTATATCGGTTGCACATAACATGGGTTTTAAAAGCGGTGGCATCAAGTTCACTGGTTAAGAAATCGTGTTATGTGCAACTTTTTTGTTTCGCCCTATGTAACTGTTTGAACTTGATGGAGACATAAAGACGCGGTGTAATTTGCATGGAATCTCTCCCCTATTCGCCATACACCGCTCGCAACACATCAAACGATTTCAGTTCGGGAAAACTGGGAATGTGCAAGCGATAAAAGTTGATGGCAAGCTGGGTACATCGGTTTCGCTCGTGATGCGAAAAGGCAAAGAGGTGCATCGTTTGGGGGGTGATGCGCATAAGGTTGGCCATCTGTGCCGCATCATCGGGTTGCAGATAGTCGTTGTGCATGGGTATCGAAGCAACGAAGCAACCACTACGTAAGTCGAAAAGACAACCGCGGGTGTAGTCGTCGAGGTTGGGATAGAAGCCCAGGAAGCGCGATAGCCTAATCATAAACGCGAGATGGAAGTTGGCGAAAGCATGTTGCGCACCGTCGAGCCATCGCACGCTGGTTTCTACATATTTATATAGGGACACGTTTTGTTGCTCGTCGCGTGTGGCATGACTAAGGAACTCGGCCACAAAGAGGGCAATAGCCAACTTTGCTTCGCTGTAAGGAATGGACGTAAAGGGATAGGTCATACGCGCATCGCGCAACCTTTGCAGTCGCGCATTGGGGCGATGGTCGAACTCAATTTCTAAAAGCGTGAGGGGTTGGAATAGCTGTTTCTTTATCTTAGCCTTCTGCGTGCGCGGTATGCTGCTTACGAACGACACCCTTCCGAAGGCCTCCGTAAGCAGGTCAGTTATCAGCTGGCTGTCGCCGTATTTAAGTGAGCGCAACACAATGGCGTGAGTTTTAACGAGCATGGGCGTAGTAATAAAATGTAAGGAGCAAACCCAGAAAAACCATAGTCTGAGTACCTGCATCGTTGCAAAAATACGAAAAATCAAGGTTTTACCGAAAAATATCGTGCAAAAGTTTGGTAGAAAGGATAAAAGTGTGTACCTTTGCAACCGCAATTAAGCACTGGTCCCTTCGTCTATCGGTTAGGACGAGAGATTTTCATTCTCTAAAGAGGAGTTCGACTCTCCTAGGGACTACTAAAAAATAAAAAGGAAATAAGAGATGGCAAATCACAAATCATCACTCAAGAGAATACGCCAGACAAAGGTGCGGACTCTGCATAACAAGTATTATGCGAAGACTATGCGTAATGCCGTTCGTAAGCTGCGCGCTCTTACCAATAAGGACGAGGCTGTTAAGCTTTATCCTACCGTTCAGAAGATGCTGGACAAGCTTGCAAAAACCAACATCATACACAAGAACAAGGCTGCCAACTTGAAGTCGAGCTTGGCACTCCATATCAATAAGCTGGGCTAATTGCTCGGTCTTAATACAACGTTTACCAATCCGCAGTTCCCGAAAGGAAACTGCGGATTGTTGTTTTTTGTAGCGCTTCACTCAGAAATGAAGGAGTTATGGAATTAAGGGGTTAAGTCGTATGCTTTTGAAGTAATAGGCTTACTGGTTTCCCTTTGTCAGGCTGTAGGGTTTCGCCAACAGACGAATTAACAAGAATACACCCCCTGCACTCAAAAACATACGGCTTAACTCCTTTATTTCCTAACTCCATAACTCCTTAACTTCCTAACTCCTTCACTCCTTAACCTCTCCCCGTTAATTCGTTGTAAAACATTTCTGTTTCTCGTTGGTTTTTAGTAACTTTGCATATCAAATTTCTTAATCAAGACAATGGTAGAAAATCAAAACAACGAGAACAACTACTCGGCCAGTAACATCCAAGTGCTTGAAGGCTTGGAAGCGGTGCGCAAACGCCCTGCGATGTACATTGGAGACATCAGCGAAAAGGGTCTGCATCACCTCGTAAACGAAACCGTGGACAACTCCATCGACGAAGCTATGGCCGGTTATTGTAGCAGCATCGAAGTAACGATTAACGAAGATAACTCCATAACCGTGCAAGACGATGGGCGAGGAATCCCCGTAGACGAACACGAGAAACTGCATAAGTCGGCCCTCGAAGTGGTAATGACTGTGCTACACGCTGGCGGTAAGTTCGATAAAGGCTCGTATAAAGTGAGTGGCGGACTCCACGGCGTTGGTGTTAGCTGCGTAAACGCATTGTCTACTAGAATGTTGTCGCAGGTGTTCCGCGACGGCAAAATTTATCAACAAGAATACGAAACGGGTAAGCCACTCTACCCCGTAAAGGTAGTTGGCGAGACTGATAAGCGTGGAACGCGTCAGCAGTTTTGGCCCGATCCCAATATTTTCACCACTACCGTATACCGTTGGGACATCATCGCATCGCGTATGCGCGAATTGGCGTACCTCAATGCAGGCGTTAAGATAACCCTCACCGACCTTCGTCCCGACGAGAATGGCAAAACTCGCACCGAGACGTTCCATGCCAAAGATGGACTGAAAGAGTTTGTACGCTACGTGGATCGTCACCGCTCGCACCTCTTTGACGATGTGATCTACCTCAAAACAGAGAAGCAAAACATCCCCATTGAGGTGGCCGTGATGTACAATACCGATTATAGCGAGAACATTCACTCGTACGTTAACAACATCAACACCATCGAAGGCGGTACCCACCTCACGGGTTTCCGCATGGCATTGACACGTACGCTCAAGACATACGCTGATAACGACCCCGTTATATCCAAACAAATTGAGAAGTCGAAGATTGAGATTGCGGGTGAAGACTTCCGCGAAGGCCTCACCGCTGTTATCTCCATCAAGGTGGCCGAGCCACAGTTCGAAGGCCAAACGAAAACCAAACTGGGTAACAGCGAGGTTTCGGGAGCCGTTCAGCAAGCCGTAGGCGAGGCCCTAGGCTATTATCTGGAAGAGCATCCAAAGGAAGCCAAGCTTATCTGCGACAAGGTGATACTGGCTGCTACAGCACGTATCGCCGCCCGAAAGGCACGCGAAAGCGTTCAAAGAAAGAACCCCATGTCGGGCGGAGGACTACCCGGAAAGCTGGCCGACTGCTCTAACAAAGATCCAAAGACATCTGAAATATTCCTTGTCGAGGGTGATTCGGCCGGTGGTTCGGCTAAACAGGGGCGCGACCGCTATACACAAGCCATCCTACCACTAAAGGGAAAGATTCTTAATGTAGAGAAAGTGCAATGGCATAAGGTGTTCGAAGCCGAGTCGGTTATGAACATCATTCAGAGCATTGGCGTGCGTTTCGGTGTTGAAGGAGAAGACGATAAGGAAGCCAACATCGACAAGTTGCGCTACGATAAGATTATTATCATGACCGACGCCGACGTCGATGGTTCGCACATCGACACGCTCATCATGACCCTCTTCTATCGTTTCATGCCTCGTATCATACAAGAAGGGCACCTCTACATCGCCACACCGCCCCTCTACCTCTGCACATATAAGAACAAGGTACGCGAGTATTGCTACAACGAAC
The DNA here is from genome assembly GCF_000378085.1 of Hoylesella loescheii DSM 19665 = JCM 12249 = ATCC 15930. GTDB lineage: Bacteria > Bacteroidota > Bacteroidia > Bacteroidales > Bacteroidaceae > Prevotella > Prevotella loescheii. The sequence goes on along the minus strand of NZ_KB899211.1, from coordinate 194,636 downwards.
AACAACGCCAAGCCTTCATCGACAAGTATGCCGAGGGACAAGAAGACAATAAGAGCATCCACGTACAGCGCTATAAAGGTTTGGGAGAGATGAATCCCGAGCAGCTTTGGGAAACAACCATGGATCCCTCCAAACGTTTGCTGAAGCAAGTGACCATCCAAAACGCTGCCGATGCTGATGAGATTTTCTCCATGCTTATGGGTGACGACGTGGAACCACGCCGCGAATTTATCGAGCAAAACGCCACTTACGCCAACATCGACGCATAAGGGCAACCCTATATATAATAAGGAGAGACTGCCTTTCGAGTGCAGCCTCTCCTTTATTATTAGCGAAACGGACTCCTTCGCATATAACAATGCCTACGCGTTCACAATCCAAACCTTCGTCGTGGCTGTGCCCTAAGCATCGGGCCATGTAACGTTGGCAGACAGAAACGCAACCTCAGTGATAACATTTACCCATACTCCTACCCCATTCAATCACAATCGACAAATGAGAAAAACTATCTTAACAACAGCAACACTCCTATTCTCGCTCCTCATATCCTTTGCACAGAACCTGCCACAAAAGCTCTGGTACGACAAACCAGCCACCTTTTTCGAAGAAGCTTTGCCCATTGGCAACGGCAAACTCGGTGCAATGGTTTATGGCGACGTGTGGAACGACAACCTATTTCTTAACGATCTCACCCTGTGGAGCGGTCAACCCATCGATCCAAACGAAGATGCAGGCGCACACAAGTGGATTCCTGAAATACGAAAAGCCCTGTTCGAAGAGAACTATAAACTAGCCGACTCGCTGCAACTACGTGTTCAAGGGCACAACTCGGCTTGGTATCAGCCTCTTTCTATTGTGAGCATACAACCCATAAACTCACAAGGCATCAACCAAGCATCCATCAAAAACTATCGTCGCGAACTGGATTTGGACAGTGCTTTGGCCAAAGTGAGCTACGAAATCGATGGCGTAACCTATCGCCGAGAATATCTAGCGACGCATCCCGACCGTGCCATCCTCGTGCGACTCACGGCTAGCAAGCCACGAGCACTTAACCTGCGCCTGTCGTTAACATCCATTCTGAGCCATCAACTGCGTGCCGAAGGCGACTTAATTAGACTTACGGGGCACGCCATGGGTCATCCCGACAGCACCGTGCACTTTTGTAACCTGCTACAAGCGAAGGCCACCGACGGCACAATCACCGCGCAAGACACCACGCTCCTTATAAATAACGCCACACAAGTGGTGCTATACCTCGTAAACGAAACAAGCTATAACGGGTTCGACAAGCATCCCGTAACCCAAGGCGCACCCTACGTGCAGCTGGCCGAAGCCGACCTAAAGAGTCTGCAAGACTGCTCTTTCGAACAGCTAAAACAAAACCATTTGGACGATTACCAAGCTCTATTCGGTCGTGTTTCGCTACAACTTGGCGGTGCACAATTCGACACCAACCGAACAACAGAGCAACAACTGCTGGACTATACCGACAAATGCGAGGCCAATCCCTATCTCGAAGCGCTTTACTTCCAATTCGGTCGCTACCTACTCATCAGCTCTTCGCGAACCCCTGGCGTACCTGCCAACCTGCAAGGGCTTTGGAATCCGCATCTGAAAGCACAATGGCGTAGCAACTATACCGTCAATATCAACCTCGAAGAGAACTATTGGCCCGCCCAAGTGGCTAATCTTGCCGAGATGACGATGCCGCTTACCGGCATGGTAAAGGCATTATCCGTGAACGGCAGATACGCTGCACGCAACTATTATGGCATAAACGAGGGCTGGTGTTCGAGTCACAACACCGACCTCTGGGCCATGACAAATCCCGTGGGAGAGAAGCGAGAGAGCCCCGAATGGGCCAACTGGAACCTCGGAGGAGCATGGCTATTAAGCAACCTTTGGGAACAATACGACTTCACACGCGACCGCAATTACCTGCGAGAAACGCTCTTCCCACTCATGAAAGGTGCATGCGACTTTATGCTGCAATGGCTTATTGAAAACCCCAAGAAGCCTGGCGAACTGATTACTGCACCCAGCACGTCGCCCGAAAACGAGTATGTCACCCCCGAAGGCTATCACGGCACTACGATGTATGGTGGCACGGCCGATCTCGCCATTCTGCGTGAGCTGTTCGCCAACACTGCCACAGCCGACGAGACACTGAATGGCCGACCCACGGCTTACAGCAAAAAGCTGCGCCAAACCATCGCCCGCCTGCATCCCTATACCATCGGTAAGGAGGGCGACTTGAACGAATGGTACTACGACTGGCGCGACTTCGACCCGCAACACCGCCATCAAACCCACCTCATCGGCCTATATCCAGGCCATCATCTGTCGCTCGAAACCACACCCGAATTGGCCGAAGCGGCCCGAAAGACGCTCATCCAGAAGGGTGATATCTCAACGGGATGGAGTACGGGATGGCGCATCAACCTCTGGGCAAGGCTCTATAATGGCGAGAAGGCTTACCAAATCTTCCGCAGGTTACTCACGTACGTGTCGCCCGATAAGTACAAAGGACCTGACAAACGTGTGAGCGGAGGTACCTATCCCAACTTTTTCGACGCCCATCCACCCTTCCAGATAGATGGTAACTTTGGCGGAACGGCTGGTGTTTGCGAAATGCTCATTCAGAGTTCGCGTGGCATCAAGCTCTTGCCCGCACTGCCTTCGGCATGGACTTCAGGTAATGTTAAGGGCCTTTGTGCACGTGGCGGTTTCGTATTAGACTTTTCTTGGCACGACGGCCGTATAACACAGGTGCGCATCAAGAGCACGGTAGGCGGACAAACCACCTTATATTATAATGGTAAAGTCCAAAAGGTGAACCTAAAAGCCGGTGAGGAGGCCGTCTTACAATGAAACGCAGAGCATGGATTTCGGGGTTCGCATTCACCTTCGCCCTAGTGTTTTGCTGGGCGTGGATGCCTGCGCGAGGGACAAAAGCCCATCGCAAACCCCTCTTATCCACCTCTGCCACCCACTATCAGGCTCCATGGATAAGCGCGCCACAAACCGACTCCACATCCATGCTTTGGTTCTTACGCACATACAAGCAAGTTGATCGTCCGCGTAAAGCCTACGTAAGCGTTGCCTCCACTGGCAAAACGCAACTGCTGGTTAACGGAATGAACGTCAGCCGAAGCCTCTTCGAGCCCAATCGCAACTATCGTGACACCTCTGTAGTAAACATCGTCTACGACGTTACGCCCTTTCTCGGCCGCAATCGTAACACCATCTCGCTGTGGTATTGTCCCTCCATGCCCCATGTGGGCCGCCGTCAAGTGGCCGTTAACTATTGGGGCGAGAACGCCGACGGCACCACTTTCGCCTTCCGCAGCGATGAAAGTTGGGCTTGCCGACGCGCAAACCGCGGTCTGCTGGCCCTCGAAAACGAGTGGCAAGATGGTAGCGACAAGGCCACACCATGGCAAGTTAACCACGCCGACACCATCCCTTGGCGCTCGGCCACACCATTCGTCCATTCCCAGCCCACACCTCCCGCCACACCCTCGCGGTTCATCCCCACCCCACGCATAGCCAAAGTGTTTAGTCCAAGCCATGTAGATGTGCGTGGCGACACCCTCACATACGTCTTCCCCCATCATTTCCAGGGTATTGTGCGTATTACTTTTAGGGGAACTCGAAGTGGTGAAAATGTTTACATCAACGGCTTTCACTATATTTGCAACGGAACAACCGACGAGCAAGCCTTTTGCAAGTTCAACATTTCTAATACTTTTAAAGTTATTATCCACGGAGACAAGCACTTTCGTTTCACACATATCCAAAATGTAGAAGCACTGGAAGTGAAGGTTGGTCTATATGCGATATTTCCTTTTTAATATATAACTATTTTCGCATTTGCGTTCTTTTTTCTTGTCGAAAGCTTGCATTTATAGTTTTATTTTCCTATATTTGCGAAGTAAAAGGTAAGGAAATGCGGAAACTACAATTGAACGATTTGACAATACCCATTGTCAAAGAAAGCTGCGATGTTGTGAGTATGGACGATGATTTAGTACTCATCGACGACCTCAACAAGCTGTCGGACCTTATGGGCCCGCACAAAATGCAATGTCTGGTGCTCGCCATTTGTGCTCAAGGCAGCGCCCAGTACACAGTAGACACCATTACGTATGAGCTTCAACCCAACCACATTATGGTTGTCCCTGCTGGTCCAATACTCAACAGTGGGGAACTGAGCACCAACTGCAAAGGCATAGCCATACTGTTGTCTAAAGACTTCATGAACGAAATTATCATGGGTATTCATGAACTTTCGTCCTTGATTCTCTTCTCACGAACCAACCCTGTTTTTACGCTCAACGCAGAAGAAGGAAGCGAAATGCTACTCCACCTCTCGCTAATTGAGAAAAAAATGCAGCAGGCTGGGCATAGGTATCGCAAAGATACGGTACGTTCGATGATTACGACGATGATTTACAACGCCTCGGACGCTATCTATCGTGTGCAACAAACAACGGACTTGAAGAAGACACGAGCCGAAGCCATCTTTGCCAAGTTCATTAAAATGGTAGAACAAAACTTTAAAAAGGAACGACGCGTAAGCTGGTATGGCGAGCAATTGGGTATCACGCCCAAATATCTCTCCGAAACGGTGAGGAACGTTAGCAAGCGAACACCCAACCAATGGATTGACAAATACATCACCTTGGAATTAAGGGTGCAACTTAAAAACACAACTAAAAGCGTGAAAGAAATAGCCCAAGAGCTCAATTTCCCCAACCAAAGCTTCTTAGGGAAGTTCTTCAAAGAACAAGTAGGAGTATCCCCCTCACAATACCGCAAGCGGTAACTGCCCTCAGGTGCATGTTTTTTCCTTCTGCGATGTCGCCCCAATAATGAGTACCTCATGGCAGATTGGGCTCGGCACATGCACCAAGAGCTGGCAAGGAATAGAGTTAGAGTTTTTTAGATAATGAATTGGGAGCAGAGAATTTAGAGTTAGACTTAACTAATAACGATTATCAAAACAACGTAGAAAGAGTTAGAAAGAAAAAGAGATAAATGGGAATGAGAGGGTGAACGCTGGTTATATTGCAGCCTTTTCGATGCAATGTACGTGTCTCCTCATTCTTATTTCAAAGCAATGTCTGCAGTAGCGACAGCTTCTTCATTCTTCCAACAGTTGCTTTCTTATTTCTCAATCACCATACCATGCATGTCCTCATCAGGGGAACGACCAACATCTGCCATGGATGAAGGTAAGGAAAAGCCGCAATGGCTGTGTTCCGCGCATACCTGTGATTAGCATTCTCCTATGGGGGAAGGTTACAATCAATGTGCGAAAGAAGAAAGGAATAAAGGTGGAGAGCCAATAAAAATGCCCCACAACAAACAACTGTTATTGCTAATTAAACGTTTTCGATAAGCCAAACAAGCAGTACCAAACGTGCTTGAACAACGGCTTAACAAGAAAACGTATACGCCGAAGAACGAAGAAGAAACACCATGCTACGGCTTACACGGCTTTGTGCAGAACGTGTATGACGCGTGCTGCCGATATGTCGACTGTCTAAACCCATTGGTTTTTCGCGTCGTCGACTCCTCCTGGGCATAATCTCAGTAGTTCATATAAACCAAAATAAAAAACGTTCAAATGCCCAAGGAGAACGTCGCCACTCGCTGGCTGTGCATCACCCGCACCTGAACAGCGATGCAACACGCTAACGAAGGGCGCGAAAAACCACCTTTCAACGGTTATATTTCCATATCATGCACATCACCCATGGTTGGAAATGATTTTGTTGGTTTTAACCGGGAGGGCCGCCATCGCGACTCTCCCTCCTCACGTCAGGCCCAAATAGGTCTTTATACCGCTTATCTATCATTTTATATTGATTACGCGAATCCGGGATAAAAACGATTCGTTATGCCAACTGCCTCATAACGCTAGTTGGCTAGAAAACCATTTCTTTACCTGTCGGGGCTTGTTCAAAAGGCATGGCCTTTTATCCCGAACGCACCAATTAACCTTTCCATGGTTCGCATTTTCATCGTTCCGAAAATGCGTTTTTTAAGCCCTGATGATGAATTATTACATTAATCGCCGTGCTAGAGATGTTTTGGACGACTGTTCCATGTTATCTGGAATGCTGTTCCAGTTAAACTGGAATACTGTTCCAGCTAATCCGGAACAGGGTTCCATCTTAGCTTTAACAGGGCGAAAGATTAAAAAGCTCACTACAAGAGTTTATCGGGTGGAGAATGAAAGATGGCGTTTGGAGGTGGGAAGGATGAACTGGTGGTGGTGATAGACAGAGAATATTTGTTGTAAATTGAGCCAACTGCTACATGTCGATTAGAGTTAACGCACACCTACGTAACAAACTTTCGTGCGATCTTATCCTTTCAGTTCGTCTTCCAAGGCAAAGTATTTCCACAAAGGGGCGTACATCATGGCTTGGTATAGTTCGTTATTCTTAAGCATGCGCAGCATCTCATCACGACTCACAAGGTGCACCTGAATGTCTTCGGTGGCATCTAGATGCTGGCCCGAAACCTTTTCCACATCCGTGGCCAAAAAGCAATGGCAGCGGTTGGTCATTGTTCCCGGGTTTGGGGCGATGGTCATCAGCGGTCGCCATGTACCGTTGCCATACCCCGTTTCTTCAAGCAGTTCACGCTGTGCAGCCTGCATCGGTTCTTCACCTTGCTCCATCACGCCTGCACAAATCTCCATAGCTGTTACGCCCAGAGCGTGTCGGTATTGGCGAACAAGCACAAAATCGCCCTCACGCGTTATGGCCACGGTGTTCACCCATTCGGGATATTCAAGCACATAATACTCGTCTACCACCACACCCGTGGGCAAACGAACCTTATCGCAGCGTGCCGTTAACCATTGCTTGCGTATCAGATACTCTCGGTCTAGCACCTGCCAGGCCATATCGTTTCCTTCTTCGCGCGCCTTTTCGTTGGGCGCAACGCATCTCTTTTCTTCTTTCATATTTTTTGGAGTTAAGGAGTTATGGAGTTAAGGAGTTAAGCCAAATGCTTGGTTGCAGAGTGGATGGCAATCCTTGTCAACTGGTCAACTCGTTAACTCGTTAACTTGTCAACCAACAAAGCATACCACTCCCCTCTCCCCTTGGAGAGGGGTTGGGGGTGAGGCTTTACTCTCCACCCCCTTTGGAGATAGCCTGTGGATGTGGCCATTTATCATCTTCCACTCGTAATCCCTGCTTTTCCACCTCAATGGCTTCGGCATGCAGATACATGCGATCGGCCTTTCTACCGTAAAGAGGATCACCAAGGATGGGTAAGTTTAGTCCGTCGGGATGCGCGCAGTGCACCCGAAGCTGATGTGTGCGCCCTGTTAGCGGATAAAGAGCCACGATGGTGCGCCCCTCTTCCTGCCCTATCACCTCATATCGCGTAACGGCAGGCTTACCTTGCAGCCAGTCTACCATCTGCCGTGGACGGTCCAAGTAGTTGCTATTTAAGGGTAGCGATATTTCGCCCTGCTGCCTTTCGGGTGGCAACAAGCCGTCTAGCACCGCCACATAGCGTTTCTTCACCTCGTGGTTTTCAAAAGCCAACTGCAACGTTCGGTGCATTTCCTTGGTCTTTGCAATGAGCATCACCCCCGACGTATCTTGGTCTAGCCGATGAACAATAAGTGGCGAGTCGGCATCGGGATAGCGTTCGCGCATCAGTTGGGCAACAGATGTGCCACCATCTTTCCCTGGAACACTCAACATGCCATGCGGTTTACTCACCACCACCAAAGCATTGTCTTCGTAAACCACGCGTAAGGCATCGCGGTCGACAGTCTTTTGCGGCACACACGCCACATCCAAGCCCTGCAACATAAAACCAAGCGTTGGTCCGCACTTGCCTTGGCAGGCGGGATAAAACGCCCCCTCGCGCCTTATTTCGGTTTTGGGCGACTGTCCCAACCAAAATTCTGCCATGCAAAGGGGATGATAACCCATGGCAAAAGCATGCTGCAACAGCTTTGGCGCACAACATTCCCCCGTGCCAGCAGGTGGCGTTCGCTGGGGAGTTGGGGCGAAAATGTCGAGCAAATTGCGACGTTCGCCACGCGCGTTCAGCATCTCAAACTGCTGGAAAAGCCAACGTTGCAGTGCATCTGATAGGCGTTTACGCTCGGCTTTCAAGTCTGCCATTGCGTTTTCTAACCCATTAAGCTGCTCTTGCAAATGCTCAACTTGGGTCTTTATTCGCTGTTTCATACGCCTCAACTCGGCCTTTTGAAACTGACTTTCGGCTACCATTGCCGCCAATTCCTCGTCAGTTGCGCCCTGTTTACGCCTTTCTTCGCGTTCGTTTTTGGCCTCGACCATCATCGTTCGGTAAGCGTTCAGTTCTGTTTCGGCCGTTTCTTGTTCGTGGGCAATGCGCGTTTTCAGGTCTTTAAGCAGCGGGTTACGCTCCATTTCGCTTAATCGTGCGTTGATTTCGCTAATCTCGCGTTCGTGCGTTTTGAAGTAGCCATCGGGTTGCAGGTAGTCGAACACGGGCGGAACAAACCTTTCCCACGTAGCCTTACCGCCTAATTGTCCCGAGAAAGCAGCCAAATAACCCAACTGTTGACCGTGGGGCATGGGGCGTTCAACCACCAACACGCCGAACATCTTACCCTGCGCAACCTCCTCGCGCCATGCTTCGTGCTCGGCGATAAGTTCTTTCACCCGCTCGACAGCCATTAGGCACAGCGCATCGGGTTCGTAAAAGAAGGGGTTGTTCATCTTTTCGGGCCTTGGCAGGGTGGTATGTAGGGGATGGAACATGATGTTGCGGAATGGTAAATAGTGTGAAAAGCCATCGCAGGGGTTGGGCTTGGTGTTGCAAAGTTAATCAAAAAAACGTACTTTTGCCCATGTCACAAGAATGAAAATGGCATGAAAACAGAGATGCAAAAGATGCGCGATGGCGAGCGTTATCGCTTTGACGACAAAGAGATGCAGGCTAGCTTTGCTCGCGCCAAACGACTGTGTGCAAAGCTCAACAACATGAGTAGCGCCGATGAAGGCTATCGCGAACTGATTGAAGAGCTTATTCCTGGTCTACCCGCAACGGCCGATATATGTCCGCCTTTTAACTGCGACCACGGACACGGCATACGCATGGGCGAACATTCGTTCATGAACTATGGCTGCGTAGTGCTAGATGCGGCCACGGTTACATTGGGACGACACGTCAAACTGGGGCCATGCTGCAAGCTGTTTACGCCTCAACATCCGCTAGATTACATCGAAAGGCGCGAGCCGCAAGAAACGGCGAGCCCCATAACCATTGGCGACGACACGTGGTTGGGTGGCAATGTAACGGTGTGTCCTGGCGTAACCATCGGCCGACGGTGTATAATTGCAGCAGGGTCGGTGGTTATTCGCGATATACCCGACGATTGTTTGGCAGCAGGAAACCCTGCTGTGTTGAAAAGAAAGCTCACCAATTCGCCAACTTCCACAACCTCATCTGCCAATGATTAACATCCTCGTTATGCGAAAAAAGTTTTTTCTTGGTCTGCTTCTCGGGCTATTTCTGCCCCTTTCCCTTATTGCCCAGACACGCGAAGACGTTGTTGCCATTTCCACGGCGATGTGGGAAACGAAAAAGATTAGCGAGAATATAGAAGTGCGGCAGATGCGTTGGCCCCTGTTATATGGCTGTGCCCAAACCGTTACTGTGGCCGAAATAACGCCCAAACGCAGTTTAGAATTCGACATTGCCATTGCCGATGGCGGTGCCACGGTGGGCGAAATGGCACAACGCACAAAGGCATTGGTGGGCATCAATGGGTCGTACTTCGGCATGCACAAGCGTTCGGCCATCACCTATCTACGTCAAGGGCGCACCGTTCTCGACACAACCACCACCGCCGAACTGGCTCTTCGCGTAACGGGAGCTATCCGCACGCACGGCCGAAAGCTGCGCATCATGCCATGGAACAAAGAAATCGAACGTCGTTATCATTGTCGCCACGGATCAACGCTGGCCTCTGGGCATCTACTTCTCTATCGTGGGCAAAGCATCTTGCTACGTAGCAGTAGCATGGGCTTTGTTGTTAAAAAGCATCCACGGTCTGCTATCGCCCTCACTTCACGCGGAACAGTGCTTTTTGTCACCGTAGACGGACGGCATCCGGGTTATGCTGGTGGCATGAACCTTATCGAGCTACGCCACTTTTTGCAACAATTGGGTTGCACCGATGCCATCAACCTAGACGGCGGAGGTTCTACAACGCTTTGGGCAAAAGGGTTTAGCACCAACGGCGTTGCCAACTATCCTTGCGACAATCGTAAGTTCGACCACGATGGGGAACGCAAAGTGGCCAATGCAGTGGTGGTGATGAAGAGGGGGAAGTGATGAGAATTTAATCACGCAAATGGGTAAAACTAACCCTATTGACCCTTGTCTTAAATGAGAAACAAGGAAAAGCTTTCCGAAATCCCCTACCCTTTTACAATGCCTTAGCGATAAGATAGCCACCGCCAAGCAACCAACAATAAAGCAGGGCAGCAAGGAGGAAGGGTTTGGGACCTGCCTTCTTGAACTTATCGATGCTGGTTTCGGCGCCTAAGGCGGTCATCGCCATGGTAAGAAGAAAGGTATCGAAGGTGTTGATAGCACCGTTTACAGGAGCGGGAAGAAGGTTGAGCGAATTGAAACCGATAACAACCAAGAACAACACGGCAAACCAAGGGATGGTTATTCCTTTGCGCTTGGTTTGCGTTTCGGCATCGCCCTGCTTGTTATGTGCCACAAACCAACTCACCACAAGCAACACGGGAACCAGCATCATCACCCTAATCATCTTCACAATGATGGCTACGTTAGACACATCTTTACCCATAGCGTTGCCCGCACCTACAACATGAGCCACCTCGTGCACCGTGCTACCCGTCATAATACCCATCGATTGGGGCGAAAGGTCTAACACGCCATTGCGATAAAGCACAGGATAAAGAAACATGGAGAGGGTTCCGAAGATAACGACGGTAGACACGGCCACCGCCGTTTTGTAGGGTTTGGCATTAATTGCACCCTCTGTTCCGAGCACGGCAGCCGCTCCACAGATGCCCGCGCCTACCGAAGTGAGGAGCGTTATGCTACGGTCGAGCTTCAAGATTCGGCCAATAAGCAATCCTCCACCAATGGTTACGCACACCACGATGGCATCTACCACGATGGCAGGAAGTCCTACTGCGGTTACGTCTTGTAGCGTTAGCCGGAAGCCATACAGCACAATACCCACCCTAAGCACCCTTTTGGCACAGAAAGTGATACCTGGAACCCATGTCGGAGGCAGGTTGTTGCGTAGGCTGTTGGCATAGAACATGCCCAAAACGATACCGATAATCATCGGACTAATTGAAAGACTCTTGGCCCAAGCCATGTCGCCGATATAGAAAGCGGCAAGCGAAAAGAGCACGATAAGTAAGATGCCATGCAGCATACTGCTGCGTTGTTCGTTTAGCATTGTGTGATATTATATTTAAAAAGCCTCACCCCCAACCCCTCTCCGAGGGAAGAGGGGAGTGATATGCCTTGTTAGTTGACAAGGATTGTCGTTCTCTCTGCGGCCAAGCATTTGGCTTAACTCCTTAACTCCATAACTCCTTAACTCCTTAACAAGTTGACAAGGATTGTCATTCACTCTGCAACCAAGCATTTGGCTTAACTCCTTAACTCCATATCTCCTTAATTCCTCAATCTTACTCCTTACTACCTTCTTCTCCTTCTACCTTTAAACTCTCGGCCACCTCGCATAGTTCGGCGTACCATTCACGTCCAAACCGCTCGGTTAGCGGACCTTCCAAAAAGCGATAGAGGGGTAGATTCAGTTCGCGCCCTTTCTTTACGGCAGGCTTACACACTTCCCAACGGTGATAGTTCAAGCCTACAAGGTCGTCATCGAAACGCTTTTCACGAATGGGATAAAGTGCACAGGATATGGGTTTGCGAAACGAACAGAGCCCTGCACGATGTGCTCGGTCGAACGTACAGAGGCAAAGTCCCTTGTCGTAACAAGTAAAAACACAGTCTTTCCCATTAACAATACTCGTCACGAGGTCGCCCTCGCGGTCGTTACAGGCCACGCCCTGTTTGTCGATAACAGCCTGTGCCTGTGTCGAGAGATCGTTCCAAACGATGTCGAGATTATCTTCCATGGCTGCAATTTCATCGAGCGTAACGGGTGCTCCAGCATCACCCTCGATGCAACAAGCACCCTTGCAGGCGTCGAGGTCGCAACAAAAGCATTCGGTGATGAGGTCGGAAGAGATAAGTATGTTGCCCACTTGCATAATGGGCGGTATGTTGTTGTTCATTGTTTACCAGTTGATGGGCGTTTGTCCGCGCGAAGAAAGGTAGGCGTTAGCCTGCGAAAAGTGATGGTTGCCAAACCATCCGCCACGGTTGGCCGATAGCGGTGAGGGGTGAACCGACTGCAATACGCAATGCTTACGAGCATCGATTAGCGCAGACTTCGAGCGTGCATAACCACCCCATAGAATGAAAACAAGTCCCTCGCGCCCTGCATTGAGCTTGGCAATAGCTGCATCGGTGAACGTTTCCCAGCCCTGTCGTTGGTGACTTGCTGCCTGATGGGCACGCACGGTGAGAGTAGCATTGAGCAAAAGCACGCCTTGTTCGGCCCAACGCGTTAGGTTTCCGCTTGTGGGAATGGGTTTACCGAGGTCGTTGTTTATCTCCTTAAAGATGTTTTGTAACGACGGCGGGAAAGGTACGCCATCGTTAACCGAGAAGCTTAGACCATGTGCTTGCCCATCGTCGTGATAGGGATCTTGTCCGATTATCACGACTTTCACCTTATCGAAAGGGCATAAGTTAAAGGCGTTGAACACCAATTGTGCAGGCGGGAAGCATCGATATTGCTTGTATTCGGCATGCACAAAGGCAGACAAAGCCTCGAAATAAGGCTTCTCGAACTCGTCGGCCAACTGCCTTTTCCACGAAGATTCTATCTCTACGTTCATGTTTACAGTTTGTATTATCAGTTTACAAGTTGACCTGTTAACAAGCAGATAAGGCGGTATGCTTACCTCATTGTTGACCTGTGCTTGCGAATAACGTTGTTTTTTGACATACAAAGGTATGAAAAAATGGGCATATTCGTTTGCTCGTTTAGGTAAACTATGCTATATTTGCAACATCATCGCAAATTATTTCAAACTTATATTACTCATGTTTATGAAAATATTAGCCTACGTGCTTTTCGCTTTCTCCACCCTGTTGGCCTCGTGTCACCGCGAGCCCATTGTGGTTAATGCGGATGAAATAGCAGCCACCAAGCAGTTGAATGAGAAATATCACGACCTGATTGTGGGACATTGGCATCATTTCAGTCAGACAGAATTAACGGAAGTTACTCAAGAATTCGTCTTTAAAACCGACGGTACTTATACCGGACACATATTATATAGGTCACGCCAACAAGTGATGGTTGGCGGTAAACCCGTACTAACCGACTGGACAAAGCGAATTGATGAAGATCTGGAAGGCCAATGGGGGCTGATGTATAGCAAAAGCCAAAGCCGAAATCTACTACACCTAAATAGCAAATCTCATTTCATCGGGGTGCGCGTTATAGAGTTTTTCGACGCCAACCAATCGAAACTAATCATCGAGTCGCCCCTTGTGATCGAGAGTGGACGTATTGAATTCACCCGCAAATAGAACGCAAACACGCTTGGAAGGTTACAAGCTGACGAGTAATCCTCAAAACAAACTGGTTTTAGAATTTCGTCAATCAACAAAGACTTTACCATCAACCTGCCAGTACAAAACAACTAGTACTGCGGCTACAAGCTATCGGTAGTGTGGCTACAAGCTATCGGTAGTGTGGCTACAAATTATCGGTAGTGTGGCTACAAAACATCGGTAGTGGCACTACCAGCCGTTAGTAGTGGCACTACAACTCGCTTGTAGCCGATAAGGGGGTTAACAGCGTCTCACCCAACAGTCTGCTCCAACCCTCTTAATCGTTCGCGACAGCCTTCCAAGATAGCAATCAATTCTTCTTGCTTATCAGCACGAAGCATGGCGATACGCGTTTGTTTGAAATCGGGAATGCCCTTAAATATAGGACTTGCCGCAAGATGACGGCGCGTGTGCAGTATGCCACGATACTCGTCTATACGCTCGATGTTAATGCGCAGTTGCTCTTCCAGCAAGTCAATCTTTCGGTCTAAGGTAAGCGATGGGTCTCGGGGCAAGCCTTCAAGATGGTCTTTCATCTCCTTAAACACCCATGGGCGTCCGAAAGTAGCACGTCCCACCATCACCGCATCAACGCCATAGCGGTCGAAAGCCTCTTTAGCTTGCTGCGGTGTGCAAATGTCGCCGTTGCCAATAATGGGGATATGGATACGCGGATTGGCCTTCACCTCACCGATATAACGCCAATCGGCCTCGCCCGTGTACATCTGCGAACGCGTTCGACCATGTATGGTAAGGGCAGCTATGCCACAATCTTGCAATTGTTCGGCGAGCGTGGGGATGATAATTTCTTCGCAATTCCATCCCAATCGCGTCTTCACCGTCACGGGCGTACGCACTGCACGCACCACCTCGCGCGTTATTTCCAACATCAGCGGCACATTTCTCAGCATGCCCGCACCTGCTCCTTTGCCTGCCACCTTTTTCACAGGACAGCCAAAGTTGATGTCTATCACGTCGGGATGGCTTTGTTCCACGATGCGTGCAGCCTCTACCATCGACTCCACATCGCGCCCATAGATCTGTATTCCCACAGGACGTTCCTCGTCGCTGATGGTTAGTTTGCTTACAGTAGACTTCACCGAGCGCACCAATGCTTCGGCACTAACGAACTCGGTATATACCATAGCCGCGCCAAAACGTTTGCAAAGAAGTCTGAAACCAATGTCGGTGACGTCTTCCATCGGAGCAAGGAAGAGCGGATGAGCATCAAACGATATGTTACCTATTTTCATAATTGCAAAGGTACGAAGACTTAACCAATAAACAAAAACATGCTCACGCAAGCTACTTGCAAGCATAGCTAAGTGCGAAAAATCGCATTTTCCTTGACTTTTAAGGCCATTTTTTCGTTTTTTCTTTATAGTTTTGCACTACATAACCCTTATATCGCAATGCCCATGGAACAACTGCTGCACTATGTTTGGAAGCATAAGCTCTTCGCAACTGCACCTCTGAGAACAACCGAAGGCGTAGATGTGGAGGTGATTGATACGGGATTGCACAACGATAACGCAGGTCCCGACTTCTTTAACGCCAAGGTTAAGCTTGGAGATACGCTCTGGGTGGGTAACGTCGAGATACATAACACGGCCTCGCAGTGGTTCGAACATGGACACCAAAACGATCCGCGGTATAACAATGTGGTGCTGCACGTGGTGGGGAAGGCAGACATGGAATGCCAAACGCAAGACGGTAAGCAACTGCCACAAATGGAATTGGCCGTACCTAGCGGTGTTTTGGCCCACTACAGTGAACTACTGGTGGCCGATAAGTTCCCGCCTTGCCACCATATCATCCCCCATTTGCAACGACTTACACTGCACAGTTGGCTCGCGGCCTTACAAACGGAGCGGTTGGAAAGCAAAACCGAGGCAGTGATACGGCGCGTTGAGCAAGCGGGAGGTTCGTGGGAAGACGCTTTCTTCATGACTTTGGCGCGCAATTTTGGGTTCGGTGTAAACGGCGATGCCTTCGAACGATGGGCCGCCAACATTCCGTTGCGATGCGTTGACCATCATCGCGACAACACCTTTCAGATAGAAGCGCTCTTTATGGGGCAAGCAGGACTGCTAAACGATGCGGCCATACCCACCCGACATAGAGAAGCGGCCATGGCCGAAAACTACTTTGGACAGCTGAAAAAGGAGTACACCTACCTTGCACACAAGTTTAACTTGCAGCCGCTAGACCCTAGTTTGTGGTTGTTTCTTCGACTCAGGCCGCAGAATTTCCCACATATCCGCCTGTCACAACTGGCCATGCTTCACCATTCGCGCCGTGCATCGCTGGCCAACATCGTGGCTTGCGAAAACTTGGCACTACTACGTAAGGCCTTAGCCACGCAGGTTTCAGCCTACTGGCAAACGCATTACGTGTTCGGCGGAGAAAGTAAAGGCAGCGACAAAGCACTCTCAACGGTCTCGCGCGACGTGCTTATCCTCAACACCGTTGTGCCCGTGCTCTTCGCCTATGGTCGTCATCGCCACAACGAAACTTTGTGCGACCGCGCCTTCCAACTGCTCGACGAGCTGAAAGCGGAGGATAACCACATCATCAGAATGTGGAAAGCATGCGGACTAGAAGTAAATAACGCCGGCGATACGCAGGCCCTTATACAACTAAAAAACGAGTATTGCGACCGCAAAAACTGCCTAAGATGCAGGATTGGGTATGAATATTTGAGGAGATAACTTGTTAAGGAGTTAAGGAGTTATGAAGTTAAGGAGTTAAGCCAAATGCTTTGTTGCAGAGTGGACGACAATCCTTGTCAACTTATCAGCTCAATAACTCATCAACTTATCAACTCAATAACTCATGAACATATCAACTCAATAACTCGTCAACTAATAACGCACATCACTCCCCTCTCCCCTTGAAGAGGGGCTTGAGTGAGGCTTTTAAAGATTTATATATATGTACACATTCACAACCGAGATGGAAGTTCGCGATTACGAATGCGACATCCAAGGCATTGTTAACAACGCCAACTACTTGCATTACACAGAACATACGCGCCACCTTTTCTTGAAACACGCAGGACTAAGCTTCGCAGGACTGCACGAGAAGGGTGTAGACGCGGTGGTGGCACGTATGAACCTACAATACAAAACACCGCTGCAATGCGACGATATCCTTGTTTCGAAACTCCGAATTACGCAAGAAGGCATCCGATACGTATTTCATCACGACATCTTCCGCAAACGCGACGATAAGCTTTCGTTCCGTGCCACGGCCGAACTTGTATGCCTCGTGAACGGTCGTCTCAGTCGGAGCGAAGACATCGACAAGGCTTTCGCGCCTTTCATAGAACAGCAATCGGGCGACAAATAATCCATATTCCCGTTAAGATAACGGTTGTATAAACGGCAGGAAATAGCGTCTTGCCAACCTGTTTACTCGTCAACCTGTTTACTTGGCTATGGCCTTGTTAACTCGTCTACTCGTTAACTTGTAAACTAAAAAAGAAACTTAGCCCTGTCCATGAATAACAACGAGACCCGAAACGCCATCGCCCTGACGCGCGTTAACTATTTCAACCTTGCCGGTTTGGCACAGCTATACCGACAATTGGGTTCGGCTACGGCCGTCATTGAGCACCGAAACGACCTGCGCGAGGTGCTGCCTGATGCCTCGCCACGCCTGCAAGAGGCCATGCGTAACATTGAAACGCACCTCAAAGTGGCCGATGCCGAGATGGAATACAACCTGCGCAACGGCATACGCGCACTTTCTTTGGCCGACGACGACTACCCGCAACGCCTCAAAAACTGCGACGATGCACCGCTAGTGTTGTTTTATAAGGGTACGGCCAACCTCAATCGGGCACGCGTTATCAACATTGTTGGCACGCGCCACTGTACGGCCTACGGGCAAGACCTTATCCGTCGTTTCGTTTCGGAACTGAAAAGTCTCTGTCCCGAAGTGCTTATCGTTAGCGGACTGGCATACGGCGTAGACATCAACGCACACCGACAAGCCTTGGCAAACAGGCTAGACACGGTGGGCGTGCTGGCTCATGGGCTGGACTATCTATACCCCACTCGTCACAAACAAACGGCCGACGAGATGCTTACACAGGGCGGACTGCTCACCGAATTTCTCACGAACACCAACGCCGACAAGCTAAACTTCGTGCGAAGAAACCGCATCGTGGCGGGCATTTCAGATGCTTGTGTGCTGGTTGAGAGTGCTGCGCATGGCGGAGGACTTATCACCACGTCCATCGCTCGCGACTACAACCGCGATGTTTTCGCCTTCCCTGGTCCTGTGGGCGCACCATACAGCGAGGGCTGCAACAACCTGATACGCGACCACAAGGCCCAACTCGTTTCCTCGGCAGCCGACTTTGTGCACGCGCTAGGTTGGGAAACCGACCTCAAACGCATGCAAGCCACACGCCAAGGCATAGAGCGACAACTCTTTCCACAACTCTCCAACGAAGAACAAGCCGTGGTTCAGGCCCTAGAAAAACAGAACGACCAAGCCATAAACCAACTGTCGCTCACGGCCAACATCCCCATTTCGCGACTCACCGTGTTGCTTTTCCAACTCGAAATGAAAGGTATCTTAAAGCTTTTGGCAGGCGGATGCTATCATCTTTATGGGTAAAAAAGGTGAAAGGGTGAAAAAATGAAAAGGTGAAAAGATGGCTATTACCCCTTTTTTCGCTACCTTTGTGCAGTAAATTAGGGGTTTACGCGCCATAGGCACTACCCCAACGCAGGTTCGAAGCTCACCGCCGAGAACACATAACATCATTATTGCAGAAAAAATACAACCCATGAACATCGCCATTATAGGCTACGGAAAGATGGGCCGCATGATTGAAGAGATTGCCAAACAGCGCGGCCACAACATCATTTGCATCATCGACAAAGACAACCAAGTCGACTTCGATAGCCCCGCCTTTGCCTCGGCAGACGTGGCTATCGAATTTACCACGCCCCAATCGGCCTTCGACAACTACCGCAAGGCCTTTGCCCACAACGTAAAAGTGGTGTCGGGCTCCACAGGATGGCTTGCCCAACACGGCGAAGAGGTGCGCCAAATGTGCCAAGAAGGGGGTCAAACGCTGTTTTGGGCCAGTAACTTCTCTATTGGCGTAGCCATCTTTCAAGCCCTCAACCGTCGCTTGGCCGAACTGATGAACCGCTTCCCACAATACGGCGTACACATGGAAGAGACCCATCACGTGCACAAACAAGACGCGCCATCGGGCACAGCCATCACCCTGGCCGAAGATATTGTGGCACAACTAGACCGCAAAGAAACGTGGGTAAAGGGCGAGCAGCACTTGGCTGACGGCTCAATCATACCCAGCGAACAAACGGCCGACAACCAATTGCCCATCGACAGCTTCCGCCGAGGCGAGGTTCCCGGTATCCATACCATCGTTTACGACAGCGAGGCCGACAGCATCAGCATCACCCACGATGCCCATTCGCGCCGCGGTTTTGCAGAAGGTGCAGTGCTGGCAGCCGAATATGCCGCCACACACAATGGTTTGCTAACGATGAGCGACCTTTTTAAGTTCTGAAAACGACATGCGCCTGTACCCCACACGGCACCGAAACCACTCGCGTTTCACCACGCCAACAAGGGCAAAAGGCACAAAACATATAACTAACACTTGCAATGATAAACAGGAAAAAGAAAGAATTCAACCCACGTAAGCAGTGGACTAAATTCATTATCGTAGCACTTCTCTACCTCGCATTCCTCTTCTGGGTGGAAAGTTGGTGGGGTTTGCTGGTGCTACCTTTCATCTACGACGTTTATATTTCGAAGAAAATAAAGTGGCAATGGTGGAAAGATTCAGAAGGGCCTACCCGCTTTATCATGGGCTGGGTAGATGCCATCGTCTTCGCCCTTGTGGCCGTTTACTTCATCAACCTTTTCTTCTTCCAAAACTTCGTCATCCCTTCAAGCTCGCTCGAAAAGAGCTTGCTCACGGGCGATTACCTCTTTGTAAGCAAGCTGAGCTATGGTCCGCGCATCCCACAAACGCCACTTACCATGCCATTAACCCAACACACCATGCCGTTATTTAACGTTAAGTCGTACATTGAGGTGCCTCATTGGGACTATCGACGTGTAAAAGGCTTGGGACACGTTAAGCTTAACGACATCGTAGTGTTTAACTACCCCTCGGGCGACAGTCTTGTGAACGAGGCACGCTGGGCAGCAGCCGACTATTACCAAATGGTTTACTCGTATGGCAAGCAACTATACGACCAAGCCAACCAGCCCGTTAACCTCGACAGCATGTCGCTTTTGCAACAACGCGCCTACTTCCAGCACATCTATGCGCTAGGGCGCGCTTACATCTTGCAAAACCCCAACGAGTATGGCGACCTTATTTCGCGTCCAACCGACCGTCGCGAGAACTACGTTAAGCGTTGTGTGGGCATGCCTGGGCAAACGCTTCAAATCAAAAACCGCATCGTTTACCTTGACGGCAAGCCCAACAAAGAGCCCGAAAACGTACAATACACCTATTATGTTAAGCTGAAAGGAATGCAGCCCGACGACTTACTTACAAGCCTAGGCATAACGCAAGAAGACCTGCAAAGCCTTAACACAAGCGGCGTTATGCCACTTACAGCAAAGGCTGCAAAGGCACTTGCCGCACGAAAAGACATCGTTGAGAGCGTGAAACTGAACACCGACGCACCCACAGGCGACCTCTATCCCCTCAATGCCAACACGAAATGGACGCGCGATAACTACGGACCGATATGGATTCCCAAGAAAGGGGCTACCATTAAGCTTAACTTAGCCAACCTGCCGATGTACGAACGTGCCATTCGCGTGTACGAAAACAACGAGGTTGACGTGCGCAACGGACAAATATACATCAACAACAAGCCCGCCAACAGCTACACCTTTAAGATGGACTACTATTGGATGATGGGCGACAACCGACACAATTCGGCCGACTCGCGCTATTGGGGCTTTGTACCCGAAGACCATGTGGTGGGCAAACCCATATTCATTTGGTGGTCACATGATGTAGACCATCCCGGATTTAAGGGCATCAGGTGGAGCCGCTTGTTCACTTGTGTGGATAAGATAAAGTAATGCCACGCTTGGCAACTTAGGCCCTTATAGGCCCAAAGACCACAGATTAAGACCGATGGGACAAATGCAACGCTGCGTTCTTGGCTTCGATTAAGCCAGCCATGTTGCATTTGTCCCACCTGCTTTTTTAGCGTTCATCAGTCTTATCCCATATATTAAGCCCGCCCGTGTTGGGCCATCTTTCGGCATCATCGTTATTATAGGCCTTGCCAGTCTTCTTTGTCCCATTCAATTTCACTCAAAATCATGCTTCCCCTCCTCTCTTCCGCCTATCTCGCCCCCGTGCAATGGTATTCCAAACTCTTCCGTAGCGACGGCTGCTGGATGGAGCAACACGACCATTTCATCAAGCAAACCTACCGCAACCGCTGCATCATAGCCACGGCCAACGGGCCACAAGCCCTAACCATCCCCATCGAACGGCCATCGGGCGAGCAGGCCTCGCGCATGGCTATGAAAGACATTCGCATAAGCGACCACGGCAATTGGCGGCACATACATTGGCAAGCCATCGTGTCGGCCTATAACGAAAGCCCCTTTTTTGAGTACTACGCCGACGACTTTCGCCCCTTTTTCGAGCGTCGTTTCGACTTTCTTTTCGACTTCAACCTCCAACTAACGCACACCATTTGCACCCTACTCGACTTTACACCCAACATCATTCTCACCCCCGCTTTTGTGCCAACGCAGGCGCAACTGGCATCGGGCGCAAGCCTTCCAGCTGCTTTTGTCGATGCCGACACTGGCTCTAACCCCACCTTTGAAGACTTCCGCGACACCATCGTGCCTAAAAATCCACCCCACGACCCCGCCTTTACTCCTCGTCCCTATTACCAAGTGTTCGCCCAACGCCATGGCTTCTTACCCAACCTAAGCGTCATCGACTTGCTATTTAACATGGGAAACGAGGCCCCGTTGTACCTTTAATGGCTGGCCCTTCGTAACGTTAGATACCTGCTTGGCACTATCTAGGCCGTTCATTCCACAGCCCATCACCGCCAACAACTCACCTTTCTAACCTCCAAACGCCATCTTTCATTCCCCTCTCGATAAGCGTTTGTAGCGAGCTTTTTCAGCTCTCGCTTTGGTACAGCTAAGTTGGACGCCTGCTCCAGCTAAGTTGGAACAGTGTTCCAATTCAACTGGAACAGCATTCCAGATAACATGGAACAGCCGTCCAAAATAGATATAACACGGCGGTTAATCTTATAATGCATTATCAGGACTTAGAAAGCGCATTTGCGGAACTATGAAAATGCGAACGGCGGAAGGGTTATGATTTCACTGTTGGACATTTAGGTTTTGCGGTTTCTCATGCGCTTATATCCCTCGTCTACGGGTACGGTATGGAGGTTTTTAGTTCATTCGGCATCTAAATTCTTACATAACTCATCCAATATACATAATACTTCAGTAACTTTGTCAGTGGTAATCATGGCTGCTTGTGTTTTGTAAGCTATTGGTTTTCAACTATAAAACACAAAACAATAGCGAGACTATTAACCTTTTAGCGAACTTTCTTATACCGAACTGGCGTAAATAGTATAATCTTGTTCTTTTTATTGTTGCGTTTGTTAGTAATTGTATTATCTTTGTGAAACAAGATTAGGTAATCCTTACGGACAGCTGGTAGGGTATCTATGACTACATCCATTTTTTTAATTAAGCAATAATGCGGATATACAGTCTATTATGTTTGACCTTCCTGCTCGTCTATAAAGGTTTTGCCCAAACAGGAATCATCCAAGGGCGCATCATCAATGACAAGAACAACGAACCACTAGAGTTCGCCACAGTACAAGTACAAGGGACTTCTCTTGGGGCAAAAACCTCTATAGAAGGAACGTTTACCATCACGGGCGTACAGCCTGGCTTCCACAAAATCATCGTCAGTATGGTAGGCTTCGAGACTAAAATCTCCGAGGAACTACAAGTACTGGGTAACCAAACGACTTTTATAGATATTATGGTTAGCGAAGCCTCTACAACGCTCAAAGAAGTTTTAGTTAGCCCCAATCTATTGCTTCGCCCTACCGAGAGTCCTGTCTCGTTACTCACTTTAGCAGCTCAGCAGATTGAGAAGAGTGCCGGGGCCAATCGCGATGTTTCCAAACTGGTGCAGATTCTGCCGGGAGTTGGTGCCACAGCTCCTAATCGAAACGACCTCATCATACGCGGTGGAGGTCCCACAGAGAATGTCTTTTACCTAGACGGCATAGAGATCCCGGTGATCAATCACTTTGCCACACAAGGGGCTTCGGGAGGTGTTGTCGGCATCATTAACCCCGACTTTGTGCGCGAGATCAATTTCTACACAGGAGCTTTCCCTGCTAACAGACCCAATACCCTTAGCTCTGTGATGGAGATCAAGCAAAAAGATGGTAGCAGAGACAGACTGCATACAAAGGTTGCGGTAGGAGCATCGGATGCAGGGATTACCTTAGACGGCCCTTTGGGCAAGGATGCATCGTTCATCGTATCTTTTCGTCAATCTTATTTGCAGTGGTTATTTAAGGCAATTGGCTTGCCTTTTTTGCCTACCTACAACGACTTTCAAATGAAATACAAATGGCGCATCAACCCGCATCATGAGATTACGGTGATTGGTATTGGTGCCATTGACAACATGCGACTCAATAGAGCCCTCGAGCAGACTGGTACCGAGGCGCAGAAATACATACTAGGTTACCTGCCCGAGTACTCTCAGTGGAACTATACCTTCGGTCTGGCCTACAAGCACTACGGCAAACGCTTCGTCGATAGTTGGATTCTAAGCCGAAACATGATGCGTAACGGAGGTGTAAAGTATAAAGATAACGATAAGTCTGCATCCAAAATATCCGACTACCAATCGGATGAAGCCGAGATCAAACTACGCTACGAACGCAACTATACTACGCTGCCTATCAAACTGAACTTTGGAGCTGGCATCAAGTACAGCAACTATGTCAATGATGTCTATCGCTTACAGTTCACCTCGGGAAATGTTGTCCCCTTCCAATACCACAGTAGCATCGACCTGCTTTCTTATCAAGCATTCGTGCAAGCTTCGGATCAGTATCTCAACAATCGGTTCAAGGTTTCACTTGGAGTAAATTTAGTGGGCAACACTTTCACAGCTAGCATGAGTAATCCACTCAAGCAGTTGTCGCCTAGACTATCGCTATCGTATTCATTTTCGGAAGACTTCGACCTCAATGCCAACATTGGTCGCTATGCGATGCCTCCCTCCTACACAACGATGGGTTATCGCAATACCGAGGGTAACTATGTCAATCGCAACAATGGGCTTAAGTATATCACCTCCAATCAAGCTATTCTGGGCATGGAATATCATCCGGGTAACTTCCTACGTTTCTCTCTTGAGAGCTTCTATAAGCAGTATAGCAACTATCCTATTTCCCTTACCGACGGAATTAGTTTGGCCAGTAAGGGGGTAGACTATGGGCAAGTTGGCGATGAGGCCGTTATGTCTACGGGCGACGGTAGGGCCTATGGCGTGGAAGTAGTGGCTAAGCTTATGGGGTGGCGTGATATAGATCTGACTGCTTCGTACACGCTTTTTAGGAGTGAGTTTACAGACAAAAATGG
Source organism: Hoylesella loescheii DSM 19665 = JCM 12249 = ATCC 15930 (assembly GCF_000378085.1). Lineage (GTDB taxonomy): Bacteria > Bacteroidota > Bacteroidia > Bacteroidales > Bacteroidaceae > Prevotella > Prevotella loescheii. The sequence goes on along the minus strand of NZ_KB899211.1, from coordinate 170,216 downwards.
CATCTATCGGCCCTCTTCTTGGGATACGAGGCATATCCTCAATCTCACAACAAGTTACAAGTTACCCAAAGGCTGGTACATCTCGGCTCGCTGGCGTTACATAGGAGGTGCTCCTTATTCGCCTATTGATGTAGAGCGTTCTACAAACAAGGCCGCTTGGTCTATTACCAATCAGGCCTATACCGACTACGAGCGATTCAATACACTACGTCTTGCTGATGCTCATCAGCTGGATGTGCGCTTGGATAAGGAGTTCTATTTCAAGCATTGGATGCTCAATCTATATCTCGATGTGCAGAATGCCTACATCAGCAACATGCCATCCAAACCGATATATACCAATCGTGATACTGAGGGGAATGTAATGGACGACCCCGCTTCACCGCAAACCAAACAGTTGCTTCGTACACTGGTGTACTATAGTGGAACAATTCTCCCCACGGTAGGAATTATGATTAAGTTCTAAACGAACCACTTACAGATAGCAGAAATGGCTGTATCAAGAGAGCATCTGATACAGCCATTTTTGTCTAACCCTAAGGTTTCACCATGAAGTTCTCTTGTAAAAACAACCCCAATGAACTTTACTAAAGACTACCTAACCAAGAAACCAAAGGGGCTAACACCATTTTGATACCGAGTTTACGCTTTTCTGATTATCTTTGCAAGAAGTAAACGTCCCCACAAAAGACATGAAAAAAATAAATATCCCAATGGTTCGGCTTCGCGCCCAACAGTTAATTAGCCCCGATTTTACCGAAGTAAAAGATGTTGTAGCCTGGATGGGTGCCATCCAAGCACAACAACCCCGAATGGCAAAGCTGGCACTAGGAATACGTACACGTGGCGCAACGATGCAGCAAATCAGGCAAGCCCTCGATCGTGGAGAGATTCTTCGCACCCACGTACTACGCCCTACATGGCATTATGTAAGTCCAAAGGATATACGTTGGATGCTCAAATTGTCGTGTAAAAGACTGAAATCTGCCTACGCATCGTCGATGAAAGGACACGGACTGCACATCACCGAGCAGATGTACGATACCGTTAACCAGCATATCTATGATATGTTGAGTGGTGGAAAGAGTCTTACCAAACAGCAAATTACAGAACGAATGGCTGAGAAAGGCTTACCTTCGGACACTGTTTTTATGAACCGTTTTTTGGAGAATGCCGAATGCGAGGCACTGATTTGCAGCGGTCCTGAAGTGGAAAACACACATACCTACATGCTCTTAGACGAGCGAGTAGCCCCTATGCCCTTACCCACAAAAGACGAGGCATTGAGCATATTGGCACGCAATTACTTTAGAAGTCATGCACCCGCAACGTTAGACGACTTCTGTTGGTGGTCGGGATTGTCAGTGAAAGAGGCACGATTGGGCGTTGATATTATTGAGAAAGAGCTTCAAAAGGTCGTTTCTAACGATAAAACTTACCTGTTACACGAATCTTGTTCAATCGATATCAAAGAGAAAGAAAGCTTTATCTTTCTGCCTGCTTACGACGAATACATTATTGCTTACAAGTATCGCGGCGATATTTTGGAAGCTTCTCACAACAGCAAAGCATTTATTAACGGTGTTTTCTATCCCCTTATCCTACAAAATGGCAGGGCGACGGGTAATTGGAAAATGACTTTGACACGCCGAAACATCACCATCAACACGTCTTACTTTGATAATGACGCCCCAACAAATTTGTCTGCGGCTGAAGAAAAAGCCCGTTTGCAACTTATTTCGTTCCATAACTAACGGTAAAGATGCCGAAGTTATCGAGTTTCATGCCACATTTGGTTAAGCCATAAAAGGCGAAAAGACTGTCCAGTTCGCGTTGCGAACGACGTCGCATAATCCAATCACGCTCTTGATGACTGTTTAATACGTAAGCTATCATTTTCAACTGAGGGTGCCAAGGCTGACCGGTATAGACCAAAAAGCCACCCGGTTGCAGTGCGGATAAAGTGCCGGAGATGGCGTTACAAACAAGTTCGTTATCACCAAAAAGCTCGAATATACCGGAAATAATAACGATATTAGGCTCAAAATTCAGCTGTCGATATGAGTCTTTATTGAAACAATCAAGACGGGTAAACCGTATATTTTGAAGTCCTAGCTGTTGTATCTGTGCCTCGCCGAAAGCAATGTTTGCTTCCGAAAAGTCGTTTATAACCACTTCTATTTCAGGAAACTTGCGCTTGATGTCGAACAGATAATTACCCGTTCCACCGGCTATGTCGAGTATTTTCACGGGTTCATTGCGCTGTTTGAGCGTTTTAATACGTTCTTCTACGGTTGCGATGAGATTCTCTCGGCGTATTCTTACTCCTCTCCAACCAATGGCGGTAAGATAACCTCTGTCTATCCATCGCCCAATTGGTCCGCATCCCTGTGCTTGGTTGCGATAAACATAATCGAGAGACATACCCGAATCAAAACCATATTTTAGTCCTACACGCATTCCTTTACTAAGAAATCCCAAGTGATGGAGCATCCATTTCTGTATCCGAAAGCCCCAACGTTCAATTCGGGGAAGCATATTCAGGGCCATTTTGTTATACTCATCAACTGTAAATTTATCTGGCATACAGGTCGTTGGCGGCTGTTCGAGTGAGAAACAGCGGTTAATAAACTCAGCAATAGGATTGTAAACCTGTTCACGTTGCGTTTCAAACAATAGCCCGTGATAAAACCCTTTGAGCTTGATAAACCGCTTTTGGGTGGAGCTGATATCAACAAAAAACCGCTTTTGCATATCGTCTTTCACCACATAATCTTTACCGGCAGAGAGTAATAGCGTCGGTATGGTAATGGCAGCAGCATCTTCTACGATACGCTTTCCTGCTTTCAGCAAATCCAAAAGATAGTGCGCATCAATTTCTCGAGTAATTAGCGGGTCGGTGTCGTACGCCTTTTGTTGTTCTACATCATGTGTCAACACCTTCGACTTGACATAACTGGGCACCGTAAGATGTTTGAAAAGCCAGGCTGCCAAGGCAATTCCCGTCTTTGCAAAAGGCACATATAACTTAATGGTAAACGCAGGAGCAAGAAGCGCCATACCGGCAATACGGGGCGCAAAGTCGTGACACCACGCCGAAACAATTACGCCTGCAATGCTGTTAGCCACCACAAAGATGTCTCTCTCAACAATTCCATACTGTTCATGGAGGTATTTTACGAAAGCATCCAAGTCGCGTACATAGTCCATAAAATGGGGCGAAACGGGTTGCGAAGTATGCCCCAGTCCACGCATATCAAAGCCAAAGATGTTAAAATGAGCAAATTGCTCGTTCTCGGCAAAGGCTTGCAAACGTCCCGAATGTTCGTGCCCACGATGCAATATCACAATGGTTTTCTGTGAAGGGTTGTAATTCCACACCCTGTAAAAAATATCTGCGTCGTCAAAACTCTTAAATGTTCCTGTTTCCATTTTTATCTTCGGTTAAATTTTTACTTATCGTTAACAGCACCGCTTCACCTATTCGGTGGCTCCGAAAACGGCCCATTGCACAATGAATATATAGTTTTCGAGGCATTTCATCGGCCTTTATCTTCTCTAAAACTGAATTTACAATACGTTCCTGACAGGCTTTGGGGATAGTGGCAATATCCAAAAATGGAAAGCAATGATAATCTGCCGATGTGCGAAAGTAGGCGTTTTCGGGTAATTCGGCTGAAAGGTCGAACACCGAAACCTCTCCCAACAGGGCGAATTTCCGCGCAGAACGGCATGAAAGCAAGCCTCCAACGAAGATGTTGGGTGCAATTTCTACAGGTGCCTGACGAGAAAACAGCCACAATAGGCGATACACTGCGATATAGGGAAAATAGAAAATATAACGCAAAAAACCGATGCAACCGTGGTCGTCTTTAAGAAAATGCCGATTAGAGCGATAATAAGCACGGCCCAATAAGAGTAAGACGAGTATGCACCACAATAAAAAAATACTTCCAAAAACCGTATGTTCGATGGCAAACAACAACGCCGTCAGCCCCACAGCGGCAACAAAAAAATAAATCTTTGCTATTTGTTGGTTGCGCTTTTTACGGTAAGGAAACATCCATAACGTCAGAAAACCTGCCATCAAACCGGTAGTAATGTCGATGAAATGGTGCTGATATACCAAAAGGGTAGACAGCATTAACAACACCAACCACATTCTCAGAAAGTTTCTGAACCTGCTATTTCGCACCCCACTCCAAAAAATACAGGCATAACCTATATGTAAAGACGGAGCCTGATTAAAAGGAGTATCGTACGTATTGATGAAAGAAAATAAAATATGGGCTGTTTCCGGACGTACAAAACTTTGTTTTAACGGAAGGAGAATAAAACAAATTCCCGATAAAATGGTTATAAAAACGATGCGTTTACTTAATGTCGACAGTTGACGAAAGGTATTGCAAAGGAAGAAAACCCATATAAAAAACACCATACTACTGCTATAAAAATAGATGGTGAAAGGTACAAACGGTATGGCTTTTTCAAACGAAAAGCAAAGCGAAGACACCTCTTTAAGCGATGCCGCATAGCTTGCAGCAAAAGTATAAACAGCATAGAACACACCCCAACAAATAACAAGGGCGATGTATTTGCTTGCTTGCAAACATTTGTTATCTATACTGCAACGCTGCATCAAACCGTTTGGCAAGGGCTGTTTACTCGCCCATACCGTTTTGTCGTTTATTTGGGAATGCTCCATAATGTCTTTCGGTGCATAAAAGCCGATAACAAACAAGTGGGTAAAAGCGAAAGAAAAGCGATGGAAAGGCGCATTTTTGGCGGAAACACCACCTGTTCTTTGCGCTGCGCTATGGCCTTTGTCATTGTTTCAACAGCCCGATTTAAGGGCATGCAGAACGGACATTTGGAAAGGTCGTTACGATATATCTCCCTCAATCGCGGTGTGTCTATGTAGCCCGGAACAAGTGTTGTAACCGTTATTTGATAGTCGGCCAAACTTCGGCGATAAGCATCGGCTATCTGTATCAACGCTCTTTTGCACTTGGCATAGACGCTTGCGCACGGATAATGCAGCAATCCTGCCACCGAAGCAATCACGACCAAATGTCCGCCGGATGCTTTCATTGCTTCTCGTGCCACTTCCATCGCATTCAATGCACCCACGATATTAACCTTCAACATTTGTGAAGTCTGCTCAAAATCCACTTCTTCAGTAACGCCGTTACGGTAATGTCCGGCAGCAACAATCATCATGTCCAACCCCTTATCGGCACAAAATGCATCTACGGCAGCGGTTAATGCGTCCTTATCACACACATCGAGCTGGTAGGCAAGCAACAGTTTGTTAACCTCATCACTCCTGTCTATTCGTGCCGTATTTCGTCCGCACACCCCTACCCGATGACCTTCGGCAGCATAAAACCGCGCCAAGGCCAAGCCGATACCCGATGTTCCGCCGGTAATAAAGATGTTCATACCTGTTTGTTTTTAAAATGTTGGGCAACCCGATCGTATCCGTATTGCCATTGAAAGTCCATATCTTCTACAAACTGGGCATAGGTTTTGGGCAGTTTCAGTTCTACCTGGAGCTTCAGAAGATTGATGTTTTTCTCGATGTAATGGCCCGAAAGTGCTTGGTTCATGTCAGCCGTGTCTACCCAATAGCTCACCGAATGCGTCATCACTTCTTGCAATCGGCGGTTTCCACTAAATCCAAATACGGCTCTAACAAGTGCCTCGTCGATGGTGCCAAAGCCCTTTTTCTTCTCAAAGAAAATAGTTTCGCCAAGTTGTTCGGCCAGTTCTATGGGCATCAAATCAATAATTCCGCCCGCAAAATAGGCACCGTTGTAATGTACGGGCTGAACGTAGAACATATCCGAGACAGATATTCGGGTGGCAATGGGTAAGGGAACATCTTGAAGCAGCTCAACTTGCGAGTCGATGGCACTACCCTCATAGCTTTTAAAATTGCAGTTAACAGCCGACAAATCGATGTTTCTAGCTGTCTCGGCATCGGTAAAAAGCACCTTCCGATAAAGCTTTCTTCCGTTTCTTTCTTTACCGATGTCGGCCCTATCAAACAACAATCGGGCACCGACAACGATAGTGGGAAGGATTGGCCGAACAGCCAACGAGGGCAAAAGCGGGCGTATGTCGGTGGGCATATCTACGATAAATTTATCGAAAATATTTTCGATATAAGGTGCATAGAATGTGTTTCGCACTTTGCGCTGACAATAGAGACCTATCTTATACAGCATTTTGAAACGTGTCATTCGGGTGTTTTGCACAAAGCGATACAGTTCTTCCGACTGTATAAAGGCCTTTCGCTGCTCGTCGGTAGCAAACGAGTTGATGATATTGGCAGCGATACTGCCACCGCAAGAGGCAATCAGCAGGTCGGGTTCTACACCATAATGTTGCATCGCCGCATACATTCCGAGATACAAAGCATAACGTGTACCACCGCCTGAAAAAACTGCAACCGTGGGATAAGGTTTCATCTTCATACTCCACTGCTTATCAAAACCATCGGTTTACACAGGTGTTTGCGATCTTCCGGTTACATCTAACGTCTTCTTTATCCTAATCCACGTGCTGACTAAAAGCAACAAATCGATAGCCCCAAAGATGTAAACGGAACATCCTGAAAGGTTTATACCAAACAAACAGACCACTCCGTAGAGGCCGAGAACGAAAGCACGGTCGCTCTTTCCCATCGGACCATCATACCGTCGCTCTGCCGACAGCACCTTTCCCATCACTCCTGCGTATTCATTAATAATGCTGAGAGCAATGAAAGCCACAATAAAATAAAGACTTTCGGGATGATACTTCAGCAGTGGAAAATAAATAATGGTGTCTGAAACGACATCACCCAGTTCGTTTAACAGCTCTCCTTTCCGGGTGATTTGATTGTAACGACGAGCCATCATTCCGTCTAATGCATTCAGGGCCATACGTATCAGCAGTCCCACAGGCAGGCAGAGGTAGAGCCATGGCCCCACATCGCCCGCAAACCAAAACAAAATGCCGATGACAAGTGAGAGGATACAAGCCCACAAGGTGATTTGGTTGGCGGTAACGTTTGCACGATGCAACAACTCTAAAATAGGTGTTAAGACCCGTTGAAACTGCGGTTTGATGGAATAGACAGATATCATAAATACTTTGTTTTACATGAATATAAGTTTATACAGTTAGAGTTTTTAATGCGAAAGCGTTTTCCTCAGGGTGCGATTAGTTTTAGTTCGGAGCGTCACTGCATCTCAACCAGAAGCTGTATTATAGCGGTAAAGGTAAAAATACTTTTTTAGATGAGCAATAAATGCGGTAAAAACTTGTCACGCCGTTGCTAAATACTGCGCAAATTCGGGATAAGAAATAATACCCATAGCCCATATTGATTTGTTTCCTAATGCGCTTTTAACCTTTTTCAGGCTATCTGCTGACAGCTACATCCCCTCCTAACCTCCCCTTTACTAAGGGCAGGAATGTGTTGAGTTTCTCCTTTACAATTATTGAGTGCTCTCTTAATATAAGCTTTCGAGTGGTTATGCAGCACACTTCTCCCCTTAAAAAGGGGAGAAAGAGAGGATTGCTTATACCGAACTGACGTGTGAATTTATGCCCCCATAGGCGCACTGGCGAGTAAGCCTGTTAATGGGTACGGTTGAAAAAATAAAAGGTTCGCTAGAAGATAGATGGCGAATCAGCACCTTTCTATCTTTTCTACCTTTTCAATTTTTCACCTTTATGTGAGCCTAAACGCAAAACGCTGCTAGGCCAACAGTCGTTTAACGATGGCCGAGATGGTGCCACCATCGGCCAAGCCAGCCATTTGTTTGCTGGCCATACCCATCACACGGCCCATATCTTTCATTGTTGTGGCACCCGTTTGGGCAATGATTTCCTTCACCTTCACTTCTACTTCGGCCTCGGAAAGGGCTTTGGGGAGATACTCCTCGATAACCTTCACTTGTGCCAATTCAGCATCGGCAAGGTCTTGACGAGCCTGTTGGGTGAACGTGGCAGCAGCTTCTTTGCCTTGCTTGGCCAACTTTTGCAGTATTTTCAGTGCATCGGCATCTTCAAGGATGTCGTTGGCGCCAGGAGCAGTCTTGGCCTCTAAAAACACTTTCTTGATGTTGCGGAGCGTGTCGAGGCGCACTTTATCGCGCGCTTTCATTGCTTCCGTGATGTCGTTGCTTATTTGTTCGAATAATTGAGCCATAATATTTATTGGGTTTTATTGGTGAGACGGATGGGATAATGTGACTTGTGGGACTAGCACAACCTAGAAGACGGATAAGACGGACGGGAAAAACGTAACCGATGGGACCTGTCCAAGTTGTCTTACTTGACCCCTCTTTCTAGCTAACCGTTAACAGGCCAACTTGCCTGTTTATCCTAACCACCTGCCTATGCGAAGCTGATAGTACCTTGCGTAGTGGTAGGCGGTTCTACCTCGTCTTGTTCCTTTTTCTGCACGATAGTGCCAAATCGTCGTATCTCTTCAAGCTTTTGCTGCGAACGAGCATAAGTGGGCGATTCGTCTACGGCAATAATAACGTCTTCGTTATCGAGATCTTCGGGACGGAAGAAGTAGATGTTGGTATGCTTCTTAATACGTCCTCCTGGCGAATTAGCCCCATAATACGAACCGATACGCCTACCGCGTTCGATCTCGTTCTGTGCATCTTTGGCAGCCTTCTCAATGTCTTCGATAGACTTACGCACGGTGCGTTCGGGCGTTGTGGTGATGTTCTCCACGCCAAAGCCTGTTGCAAGTACCGTAACCTTTACCTTATCGCCAAGATTCTCGTCGAAGGTTACTCCCCATTTGAAGACGAAGTCGGGGCCAAACTTAGCCATAAACTCATCTACATAGTTAATTTCCTCCATCATGAGGTTAGAACCCTGGTTGTTTTTGTTGCTAAACGAGATGTTGAGCAATAGCTTTTTAGAGTGGAATACATCGTTATCGTTGAGCAACGGCGAGTTAAGCGCATCGTGAATGGCCTGTTGCAATCGGCTTTCGCCTTCGCCATAGCCCGAGCTCATGATAGCCACGCCACCATCTTCGAGCACCATCTTCACGTCGTTGAAGTCGAGATTCATAAAGCCATGATAGGTTATTATCTCGGCAATGCTCTTGGCTGCAACGCTCAATGTATCGTCGGCACGCCTAAAAGCTTCGATTAAGGACAGCTCGGGGTAAACCTGTCGCAGGCGTTCGTTGTTGATAACGAGCAAAGCATCAACGTGTTTGGCCATCTCTTCGACACCATCCAACGCCTGGTCTATCTTACGCAGGCCTTCGAAACGGAAAGGAATGGTGACGATACCAACGGTGAGGATTCCCATTTCTTTTGATATGCGGGCAATAACGGGTGCAGCTCCCGTACCTGTTCCACCACCCATTCCAGCGGTGATAAACGCCATCTTGGTGCCGTCGTTGAACATCGCCTTGATGTCGTCGATGCTTTCTTCGGCGGCAGCCTTAGCTTTAAGGGGACGGTTTCCCGCTCCTAATCCCTCCTTGCCCAATTGCAAATGCACGGGCACGGGAGAATCGTCTAACGCCTGTTTATCAGTGTTGCACAACACGAAGGACACTTTGTGGATGCCTTCTTTGAACATGTGGTTGACGGCATTACCACCACCGCCACCTACACCAACAACTTTGATGATGCTCTTATCGTTGTCTACTTCGCCGAAGTCTACGATTCCTTTGTTTATATTCTTATCCGACATAACGTTGTATGTATTTTAAAAAGCCTCACCCACAATCCCTCTCCAAGGGGAGAGAGGAGTGGTATGTGTTATTAGTTTATGAGTTGATGAGTAGGCAAATTAACGAGTAGACGAGTTGACAAGTTAACGAGTTTGCAAGTTTATAAGTCTACAAGCTAACGAGTTGACAAGGATGTCGTCCACTCTGCAACAAAGCATTTGGCTTAACTCCTTAACTCCTTACAACTTTACTCCTTTACTACTTACTACTTCCTCCTTTACTACTTCCTCCTTATTCCCTTACTCTTCCTCAGTCATTTGCCTAATGAAACCACTAATCCTATCTTTCCATTGTCTGAATTTCGTAGGTCCATTATCTTCTTCAGGTTCGTTATCCACGTGTTGCTTTTCAACCTTCTCCTCTTTTTTCTCCTTTGGTTCGGGCTTAGGAGCATTATTCGTGGGTTGCTGTTGAGCGCCCTTATCCTTTATTTCGGGTGTAACCGCACCTTCAGAGGGCAGTGTAGCGGGACGTTCAACGTCTTCACCAAAGAGATTATCGGATATTTCGCGACCCGCGCAGTTGAGATTACCCTTTGAAAGAAGTCCCAATAGGGTGTTCATCGTTCCATCGTGGGCGGTAAGCTCAGGATGCTTTGAATGTATCTCTTGGTTTACGAACTTGGCCGTACGTATCTTGGTAAAGTTGGTTTTACGACGGAAAGCCTCTTCGATGTTCTTCAGCTGTGCTCCGCCACCCGTAAGTATCAGTCCACCGAGCAGCTTACCATCGTAGGCTTCTGGTATCTGAAACTTCACGTTGCCAATAATCTCTTCTATTCTAGCCTCAACGGCATTGATAAAGGTATCGCTTTGTATGGTTCGACCTTCGTCGATGGTGTAGCTTAGACCCGAACTGTCTTCCTCGGGATTGGTATATGCCGAGCCATATTTCAGCTTAAGGCGTTCGGCATCGTCTTCCTCGATCTGCAACGAGGTGAGGTCTTTCGTGATATTGGCACTTCCCAAGGGAATAACCACCAAATGACGGAGCAGGTTTTTGCTGTAAACGGCAACGGTGGTTGTTTGCGCACCGAGGTCGACCAACGCACATCCGCTTCGCTTCTCCGAGTCGGTGAGCACACTGTCGGCCAATGCAAGGGGCGAGATAAATACGTCGGCAATGGCAATACCCGCAGTGGAGAAACACTTCTTGAGGTTGCGATAGTTGTTGCTACGCCAAAGGATATTGAGGAAATGACCTTCTAAGTGGGTACATTGCACGCCAACGGGGTCGATTTGGAACTGCTGATCGAGCTTATATTCGTGGGTTATGGCCTCGATGATGTCGGAATCGGGATATTGCATGCTTCGGTTAGCGTCCATGAGCGAGTCAACCATGTCTTGCGACACGATGGTATCTTCGGGTAATTCCTTTACGATAACGTTCTTTACGCTGCGCGTAGACTGCCCCCCAACGCCCACGTAAGCGTAGGCAATCTCGGTTTTGAGGGCGGTCTTCAGCTTGGTAATAATGGTGGTGAGGCACTGCACAGTGCGGTCGAGGTTATATACCACGCCCTTCTTCACACACGATGAGGGCGTCTCTTTGGCAACAGCCAAGATAGAGATACTGCCATCGATGTTTTTTCTTCCTGCGATACCGGTAATCTTAGACGAACCGATTTCAATAGCCACGATAAAATCCTTTGCCATAACACTGATGTTTATTCGGGGTTGTTCTTGTTTTCTTTCTTCTTTTTGCAGATAATCTGGTTGTCGAACTCGAGGTCGATGTAGCTGTACTTATTCCATCCCACCTGCGAGAGACCATACTTATAGAACTTTTCTAGCCTTGTAAGCTTCTTGTTTACGTAGTCGGCGATTTTCTCATTACGCTCTTTGGTGTTGGCGGCTTGGGGTAAATAGCCGATAAACACCACATGCTGCCCCACGCGGGGAACTAACTCCACGCCCCTATCGGGCAACACATTGATTTGCTCCACCTGTTTTTCCCACAGTTCGTTAGCCATAAAGAGCTTGGCCAATGGTGCGATGTAGTTCTGGGCGAAAGCCTTGGAGATATGGCCCGTGGCGATAATAAGATCGGCGGAATAATGCGAATTGGGCATCACCTGATTGTTGTCGTCGAGGTAATAGTCGTCTCCATTGACTGCCTTGATGCGCACGATGGGCATGCGTTGGGTAACGCTGATGCTCACACAGCCATCTTGGGTTTTGTAACAATCAACCGTCTTGACGAACGGGCTGCGCTTAAGTGCCTCTTCAATCTGCCTTCCCTGCACGGCCTGCATAGGCTTATTGAGGGGATAAAGCTGGTTGGCGTCCAATCGGCTGCGTATGTCGGAGGCAGTAATGAAGCCATTGGTGTTCTCGTCTTGGATATCTATCTGTACCTTTTGGCACAAGGCCGCCTTGGCGTCGGGCTCTCCGAAAGCCGTGAACGCCAAAACGAGGTAGACGGCTAAGAGCGCATCGACCACAATGGTTACAGTTTTCTTCCAATTCACATTCATACACCTTCCCTTTGGAGGGTTAAGCCTTTTGCTTGGCCTTTTCTTCTAATATCTTGGCCACCTGTGGCGCATAGCTATCCAAATCGCCTGCACCCAGGAATACCAACACGTCGAAATCGCGTTCGCGAGCCAGCTTCAGCACATCTTCTTTCGAAATCATGCTCTTCTCTACACCTTTTTCGAGATTATCGTATATCAGTTTGCTGCTTACACCTTTGATGGGCAGTTCGCGTGCAGGATAGATATCGCAGAGTATAACCTCGTTGAGCAGGCTCAGGGCCTTGGCAAACTCCTTATAAAAGTCGCGCGTGCGCGTGTAGAGATGCGGCTGAAACACGGCCGTTATCTTTCTGTCTTTATATAGCTGGCGTATGCTTCGCGCGCTTTGCAAGATCTCGTTGGGATGATGTGCATAGTCGCTAAGGAACACCAGATTGGGCGTTTTAATCTTAAAGTCGAACCGACGGTCTACGCCGTGGTAGGTTTTGATACCATAACGCAGTTCTTCGGCGTTGCATCCGTTGAGTTGTGCCATAGCCATAGCGGCAACGGCATTCTCGATATTAATGGGCACGGGATGGCCCAAGGTTACGTTCTTTACGCTCTCGATGGGCGAAACGAAGTCGAACGTGATATTACCGTTGTCTATCTTCACGTTCTCGGCATGGAAGTCGCCTTCGTTGAGGGAGTATTGGTATACCTTCACGCCAGGTTTCACATCGGGTTTCAATGCCAATCCCTTCTTAATAATCAGCGCGCCACCCTCTTGAATGAGCGTGGTGTAATGGCGAAAGCTCTCCATATAGGCCTCTTTGGTGCCATAGATGTCGAGGTGATCGGGGTCGGTAGAGGTGATAACGCTCATCCATGGACGCAGCCAATGGAAAGAACGGTCGAACTCGTCGGCCTCGATAACCACATACTCGCTTTGGGGACTTAGTATGTAGTTGGTGCCATAATTCTTGGATATGCCTCCAAGGAAGGCGTTGCAGTCTGGATGACTTTGGTGCATGATGTGTGCACACATACACGACGTGGTGGTTTTGGCGTGCGTACCAGCGAAGCAAAGTCCCTTGAGAGCTCGGGTGAGCGTTCCCAACACCTGCGCGCGCTTCTGTATCTCGAAGCCATTTTCGCGGAAGTACACCAACTCTTTGTGGTCTTCGGGGATGGCCGGAGTGTATACCACGAGGCACGACTTGGCATTTTTGCAAGCCTGCGGTATTTCGTTAACGTTTTCTTCGTAGTGCAAGAGCATACCCTCCTTCTCCAATTGCTGTGTCAGTTGGGTAGGTGTCTTGTCGTACCCAGCCACCACGTAGCCTTTCTTGATGAAGTAACGGGCAATGGCACTCATACCAATGCCGCCCGCTCCTACGAAATATACTGCTTTAATGTTCTTTGTCTCCATAATGATGTTGTAAGTTTATCGAACGTGCCGCTGCTGGTTCGTTCTTTCAACGTTTTTTGGCCGCATGCGCCTGAGCTAGGGCTATCACCTCGTCGGCAATGGTTTCGGCCGAGTTTCTGAGTGCCATCTGTTTGATGTTATGGCTCAATTGCGCTAGGGTTTGGTCGTTATTAACTGTTTGTAAGGCCATGGGGATAAGCTTTTCGGTGGCTTCAGCATCCTTAACGAAGCGTGCAGCCTGCCTATTTACCAAGGCCATGGCATTCTTTGTTTGGTGATCTTCGGCCACATTGGGGCTCGGCACCAGTATCACGGGCTTGCCAATGAGACAGAATTCGGAAATGCTACTGGCTCCAGCACGACTTATCACGAGGTCGACAGCACGATAGGCGGCGCCCATATCTGCAATGAAGTCGGTGGGTTTAAGTGCCGGCATTGGCGATTTCTCGGCCAACTGGCTTTTGATTTCTTCGAAATAATTCTTGCCCGTTTGCCAAATAACCTGCACGCCACTATTTCGCAACTCGTCGAGATGTGCCATCACGCTTTCGTTAAGTGTACGTGCGCCAAGGCTTCCACCAACAATGAGGATGGTTTTCTTGGTGGGTTCGAGTCCAAAAGCGCGCAGCGCCTCGGCCTTTGTCAGTTGGGTGTCGAGCAACTGCTGACGTACGGGATTGCCCGTAAGCACGATTTTGTCTTTGGGAAAGAAGCGTTCCATACCTTCGTAGGCCACGCATATCTTACTGGCTTTCTTGGCTAACAGCTTGTTTGTTACACCCGCATACGAGTTTTGTTCTTGTATGAGGCATGGAATATCCATCGCCGCGCATTGGTTAAGCGTGGGTCCGCTGGCATATCCGCCTACTCCCACAGCTGCCATAGGCTTGAAATCCTTGATAATTCGCTTGGCCATGCGTTGGCTTTTCCATATTTTGAACAACACGGCGAAGTTCTTAAAGAGGTTCTTTCGATTGAAACCGCTGATGGGTAATCCCTTGATGTCGTATCCTGCTGCGGGAACGCGCTGCATCTCCATTCTGCCCAACGCGCCAACGAAGAGTATCTGCGCATCGGGACGTTTGGCTTTTAGGGCGTTGGCAATGGCCACGGCAGGGAAGATATGTCCTCCTGTGCCGCCACCGCTGATAATTATTCTCAAGTTATTTTCCATTCTTTGCTTGTTTGGATTGGTGTGGGGGATACGAGAAAGTAATGGTTTCGCTGTTTGTTCACCCACTCGCGCCGAGTCTTCACTTGGTTTTCTACCCTCCCTTATTCTGCATACAGAGCGAGCCTATTCTGCAAACCCCTTATCGGGGGCTTGTGCCTGACACTCGCTTCTTACTGCAAAAGTACTCATTTTTTTTCTGTCACACCACTTTTTGTTAGTTTTTCCGCTTTCTTTGCAGTTCTACTTACACTAATTATTGCGCCCATGTAGACACAATTGATGATGGTTGAGGTTCCGCCCTTACTGATAAGAGGCAGCGGCTGACCCGTTACGGGCACTAAGCCTACGGCCACACACATGTTGAACAAAGCCTGCGTCACCAGCAAAAGGGCTAACCCCATGGCCAAGAAGGCGGGAAAATTGTTTTCACAACGGTTGGCTATCCTACCCGTTCGGAAAAGCAACACCACGTAAAGCATGGCTACGAAGACTGCACCTATAATGCCCGTCTCTTCGATTATCACTGCGTAGATGAAGTCGGAGAAGGCTTGCGATAGGAAATCGCGCTGCACCGAGTTGCCTGGACCTTGCCCAATGACATTGGAAGAGGCAATGGCGATGTTGGCGTGACCCACTTGCGCGTCCTTATCGAGGTCGAATTTCTCGGGTGGAACTTCCTCGTGCTTCACGAATTTGTAGATACGCGACTTCCAAGTGTCGGCTCGATGGAACAGACTACCAAAAATGCCTTTCTCTTCTTTCTGTGGCGCTACGTTCTCGGTGAGGGTCTGTTCGGGAGCTTCAGTTTGCTTAGCATGACCAAAAATCAACACGAACGATAGCGCTGCACCAGCAATAAGCACCACAACACCCAATATTTTTCCCAACTGAGACACAGGCACACGCCCCAAAATCATCATCATATAGATAACCATACAAATGAGTAGGCCCGTGGAGAGGTTCTCTAAAAGTATGGGAATGATGATGACGAAGCCAAAAGCTATCCAGTAGACGGCCTTGCGGTCGGCTCCATGCTCGGTTTGAGTGGCACTAAGCACCTGAGCCACCATCAAAACGAGCGTTCCTTTACCTATTTCGGAGGGCTGAAACTGTATGCCCAAGAGGCTTACCCATCGTTGTGCACCATTGGTGCTCTGTCCTCCAAAGAGCACCCAAATAAGTGTTACAAATGAAAAGAGCAGCAGAAAGGGCGTTAGCACCTTAAAATATCGGCAGGGAATGTTCACCGTAAACACCATGAAGACAATACCCAAGAACAATATTCCGAGGTGTTTGATGATGGGTGCGAGGTAGCTTCCGCCCTTATAAGTAAGGGAAGAGGATGCCGAAAACACCTCTATGGCACTGATGAGACAGAGGAAGAAGAATATCATCCATATCACCTTGTCGCCCTTGAAGAGATTGCCTAAGGATTTGTTAACTGCCATTGACGTTTGGGGAATTAGAGGTTTCGTACCAATGTCTTGAATTGCTCACCTCGGTCTTCCATATTCTTGAAGAGGTCGAAGCTAGCGCAACAGGGACTCAACAGCACGGTGTAGCCCTTCTTAGCCATGTTGGCGCAGACCGTTACGCAGTCTTTCATGCTGTGAGTGTCGGCCACGGGCAAGCCCAGTTGGTCGAAATTCTGATGCAGTTTGGTGTTGTCGGCACCAAGATACACCAATCCGGCGCACTTTTCTTTCACCAACTCCTTGATGGGTTCGTAGTCGTTACCCTTGTCTTTGCCTCCAATGATGAGTATCGTTGGGGTGTTCATAGCCTCCAACGCATAGCGACAAGCGTCTACGTTGGTGGCTTTCGAGTCGTTGATGTAGTTTACACCATGCATCGTTGCTACGCGTTCCATGCGGTGTTCCACGCCGGGGAAATCGCTAAGACCTTGTTCAACAACACTCTGAGGAATGCCGGCAGCGCGTGCAGCCAATGCAGCAGCCAGTGAATTATAGAGGTTGTGCTTGCCTGGTAGGCTCAGGCGGTCTTGCGGCATAGTGAAATCGAGGGGAGCGGGTAGCGTTACCTGTCCATCCGCAACGTATGCAGCCATGCCCGTTTCGCTGTTTTCGGCAAAGGGACATACATGTGCCGACACGTCATACTTCTGCAATTCGGGTTTCACCACGGGGTCGTCGGCCCAATAGATAAAATAATCTTGCGGCGTTAGGTTCTGCAATATGCGCATCTTAGCGTCTACATAACCTTGCATGCGGTAGTTATAGCGATCCAGATGGTCGGGTGTGATGTTGAGCAACACGGCAATATGTGCCTTAAAGCGATACATATCTTCAAGCTGGAAGCTGCTCAACTCGATAACATACCAATCGTGTGCACCCTCTGCCACCTGTAAGGCGAGGCTTCGGCCTATGTTTCCACCCAATCCTACGTTATAGCCTGCGGTCTTAAAGATGTGATAAATGAGCGACGTTGTCGTGGTTTTGCCGTTGCTTCCCGTGATGCACACCATCTTGGCATCGGTATATCGGCCCGCGAACTCAATCTCGCTGACAATACCGATACCCTTAGCTATGGCCTGCTGCACCATGGGGGCTTGGCTGGGGATACCCGGACTCTTCACAATCTCTTTGGCATTGAGTATTTTCACTTCCGTGTGTCGTCCTTCTTCCCAGTCTATGCCGTGACTGTCGAGCATCTGCTTGTACTTGTCCTTGATGGGTCCCATGTCCGAAACAAATACGTCGAAGCCCTTTTGCTTGGCCAATATGGCAGCTCCCACGCCACTTTCGGCTGCGCCTAATATCACTATTCTGTCCATTTCTGCTTTTTCTTTGTTGTTTGTCGTTGTGGTGTCGGCTCGTCGTCAGTTATCGAATGGGGCGACACCTTATTATATATAGGACCTATTTTTAACCTACCTTATTTTAAGTGTGATGATGGTTAGGGCGGCCAAGATGATGGTTATAATCCAAAATCGAATGGTAATCTTCGATTCGTGCACCACAGACCTCGGCTTTTGAATCACATAATGACATTCGGGGTCTAGCTGATCGTCTTGTGTACGGAAGTTATCATGTATAGGCGTACGCTTAAATATGCGTTGCTTTACACCTCGCCGCTTGCCCATCTTGAAATAATACACCTGTAACATCACGCTCAAGCTTTCCACAAAGAAGATGCCGCAGAGTATGGGTAGCAACAATTCCTTGTGGATAATGATTGCCCCCACGGCGATAATTCCGCCAATGGTGAGCGATCCTGTATCACCCATGAACACCTGCGCAGGGTAAGCGTTGTACCAAAGGAAACCGATGAGCGCGCCAATAAAGGCACAAAAGAATACCACCAGTTCTTGCGAACCGGGTATGTACATGATGTTGAGGTAGGCGGCGAACTCTAAGTGCGAACTGACATAGGCCAAAATGCCCAACACCACACCTATAATGGCGCTGTTACCGGCACACATTCCGTCCATACCGTCATTGAGATTGGCCCCATTGCTCACTGCCGTCACCACGATAATGGTCATTATCACGAAGAGAACCCATCCCGCCGCGGTCTTGTATTTACCCATAAACGACATCACGCGCGAATAATCCAGGTTGTGTCCTTTAACGAAAGGGATCGTTGTTTTGAGCGACTTGCGCGCCTCGCTGCGGTGTTTCACCACCACCTCGGTATTGTCTTTGCGCTGTAAAGCAAGGTTCTCGTTCATCTTCACGTCGGGCGATGCCCATAGAACAAGGCCCACGATAAGTCCGATACCCACCTGTCCCACAATCTTATACTTGCCTTTCAGTCCCTCCTTGTTGTGGCGGAATATTTTGATAAAGTCGTCCATGCCACCCAAGAAGCCCAACCACACGGTGGTAATAACCATGAGGATGAGGTAGATGTTACGCAATCGACCCAGCAAAAGCACAGGAACGAGTATGGCAACGATGATGATGATACCGCCCATACTGGGTACGCCAATCTTCTGAACACCAAAGGGGTCGATACTAGCGTCGCGTTGCACCTCGGTTATTTGCTTTCTTTTGAGGTATTTGATAAACTTCTCGCCGAACCATGCTGATATAACCAACGACAATATTAAGGCCAATAACGACCTAAACGAGATGTATCCCCAAATGTGGGCTCCCGAAATGCCGAACTGTTCTAAGAAGCGGAAGAGATAATATAACATGTTTTGAGTTTATGAGGTTGTAAGTTTATGAGTTCATAGAGAGGAGTTGGGGAGTTAAGGAGTAGGGAGTTAAGCCGTATGCCTTGTGTAACTGATCATCTTTTTGCTTTTAATTTGCAAGGCATTTTACTCCCCTCTCCCCTTGGAGAGGGGTTTGGGGGTGAGGCTTTGTTAAAAGTTTTCCTTCACCACCTCTTTGTCATCGAAGTGGTGTTTAACGCCTTCTATTTCCTGATAGTCCTCGTGACCCTTGCCTGCTACAAGCACAACATCGCCTTTTTGGGCCATCATGCATGCCGTACGAATAGCTTCGCGACGGTCTACGATAGAAACCACCTTCTTCATTTGCTGCGCATTAAGTCCTGCTAGCATATCGTTGATAATGGCTTGCGGGTCTTCAAAGCGTGGGTTATCGCTGGTTATTATCACGCGATCGCTTTGTTTCACAGCCTCAACAGCCATCAATGGACGCTTACCTTTGTCGCGATTGCCACCCGCACCACAAACGGTAATAACCTTTCCTTTACCGTTCAGCACTTCGTGAATGGCATTTAGCACATTCTCCAAGGCGTCGGGCGTGTGGGCATAGTCAACAATGGCGGTGTAACCTTCGGGCGAACGCAGGGGTTGAAGCCTGCCATTGACGCTATGCAGGGTACTCATTACCAACAAAATATCTTCGGGACGCTTGCCCAACATCACTGCCGTGGCATAAACGGCCAACAGGTTGCTCACGTTGAACTTGCCAATGAACTGCACACCAACCTCTGCACCATTTATTTCGAGGTACATTCCTTCGAAGTGACACTCCAAAATCTTTGCCTTAAAGTCGGCCATGCTACGCGTTGAATAGGTCTTCACCGCGGCGCGCGTATTCTGAACCATCACCATTCCATTTTTATCGTCGACATTGGTAATGGCAAATGCCTGCTTGGGCAGCATGTCGAAGAAGGCCTTTTTGGCATTGCGATAGTTCTCGAAGGTCTTATGATAGTCCAGATGGTCGCGTGTTAGGTTCGAGAACACGCCGCCTGCGAAGGTCAATCCGCCAATGCGCTTCTGGGCAATGGCATGCGAACTGCACTCCATAAAAACATATTCGCACCCCGCTTCCACCATGCGATGCAACAAGGCGTTAAGCGCAATGGGGTCGGGTGTGGTGTGATCGGCAGGTATGGCTTCGTCTTCGATGTAGTTGCACACGGTAGAGAGCAACCCACAGCGATGTCCGAACTTCCTGAACATATCATATAATAAGGTGGCGATGGTGGTTTTACCGTTCGTCCCAGTAACGCCCACAAGCTTCAACTTCTTCGAAGGCTCGCCATAGAACATGGTTGCGACGGGTCCAACGGCGTCTTCGGTACTCTCCACCTGCACGAATGTAACGCCTTGGGGCAGCTGGTCGGGCATCGTTTCGCACAACACGGCTGTTGCACCTTGTGCCACAGCCTTGTCGATAAACGTGTGTCCGTCTACCTGCGTGCCCTTTATGGCCACGAAGAGATGGCCTTCACCCACCTTTCGCGAGTCGATATCTACGCCCGTTATCTCCACTTCGGCGTTACCCACCACGCTTAGGGGCTTCACGTTCTTTAAAATACTGCTAAGTGTCATTATAGTTATCTTTTTATTTCGGCTAACGAAAGGGGCGTGCGCCTAAGGTGTCTCGCACCCCTCGCCATGACCTAATGTTTCATTTATCCTTCTAAAACCAGCTCGCACCTCATGCCCATTTTCAGCGGTGTTCCTGGTTCTATGCTTTGTTTTACCACCCTACCGCGTCCCACGAGCCTTACTTTTATGCCTCTACTTTCCACAAGATACACGGCATCGCGTGCTCCCATGCCATGCACGTCGGGCATTTGCGAACGGCCATACTGCTTAACCCTTTTCAACGACACGGCTTTGCCGCCCTGAATGGTGGCATGTCCCCATACAGCTTTACCTTTAAGGCTGTTCGCCGTCCAATCGGCAAAGGTCTTTACACCAAGATGCGACAGCACGTTGTCGGCTGCAAGCACGTTGCCCGACTTCACTTCGGGACACAATACCGATGCAGTGTCGCGGGCATCGCGGGCATCTAGCTTGATGTCTTTTGCCATTATACCCTCGGCGATATTCTTAAACACAGGACCACACATCTGTCCACCCGAAGCGGGGATGCCCGTTTTCTGTATGCAGACTATGCAACTGTATCGCGGTGCATCAGCAGGAAAATAACCCGCGAAGCTCAACAGATAGTCTACACTTCCGCTCTTATATCCCGCCGCACCTTTAGACATCTGCGCTGTACCTGTTTTTCCAGCCACTTGGAAAAGCTCCGAGCCAGCTTTCTTTGCCAAACCCTGACTCACCACCTTGCGCAGCACCTCTTGCATCAGCTTTACCGTTCGGGGTTTGCATATCTGCTCGTAGCCCTTCATTGGCTCAGGCGGGAACTCCATAATGGTTAAGCCTCCCTTCGACACTTTCTTAACAAATCGGGGACGCATTAGCTTACCATTATTGGCTATGGCATTGTAGAAGGCCAACATCGAAATGGGCGGCACTTGCGTTTCATATCCAATGCTCATCCACGGCAGGGCCGTGTTGCTCCAATTGAGCCATTGCCCATTAGGAGCTTTCTTGGGCATACGTATCTTTGCAGGCGACGAGCCCACGAGTGGTATCTGATAGTCGAGAGCTAATCCCAGGCGGTATATGCCACGAACGAATCTCTCGGGGTTGTTGTGATAATATTGGTCGATTACCCGACTAATGCCAATGTTCGAACTCACTTCCAACGCACGCGACACCGACACTACGCCGTATCCGCCACGTCGCCAGTTGTGGTCGCGCATCTCCCTACCATACATGGGCCATGTTCCACCACCCGTGTTCACCTGATACGAGGTATCAATTAGTCCATCGTCCATTGCGGTCATTATGCTCGCCACCTTGAATACCGAACCCGGTTCGAGCAAGTCGCTCACGGCATGGTTCTTCAATTCTCGGTATTCGCCATCCGAACAGCGTTCCATATTCACGATAGCCTTAACGTCGCCCGTGGCAACTTCCATCACAATCACCACACCTACCCTTGCGCTAATCTCCTTCATCTCTTCGAGCAGCGAGCGTTCGGCCAAGTCTTGCATGTTCACGTCAATGGTCGTAACGATGTCGGCACCATCGATGGGAGGCGTATCCATGATATCGAGGAACTTGTTGAGCACCTTTCGACGGTGGATGATACCGTTAGAACCGCGCAAAATGGAATCGTAAGACAATTCCAATCCAAAGCGCGCCGTGTCTTTCGCACCATACATGTCGCCCACGGTACGTCCTGCCAGCGAACCGTATGGACGTTGGCGGGCGTTGTACTCTTCGGTGTGGAAGCCGCTCTTATATTTCGACATGTTAAAAACGGGCAACGTACGCACTTCGGTATAGGTGTTATAGTCCACGCGTTTGTCCCACAACAGCCAATGTCGACTTTGCTTATTGCGTCCTTCTTCTAGATGGCGCCTGAAGCTTACGGCCGATTTTTCGGGGAAGATGTTATGAAGACCGTCGCAAATAGAATCGAGTTTCACCTCCCACAACGAGTCATTCTTGGCCTCACGTAGAGCGTTGAAGTCCATATAAAGCTTATATTCGGGCAGGGAAGAGGCCATCAGCTGCTCATCACTGCTCAAAATGTTCCCGCGCATGGGCTTAACGCTCACGCTATCTTTCTTCTGTCGGTCGGCCACAGCCATCCAATAGTCACGTTTGGCAGTCATCACATAGAGCGTCTTGCCAATCACCGCTATGGCCACCATCGTCATCAATATGGTGATGAAGGTGTAGCGAGGCATGATTTTCTTTGATTGGAACTTGCTCATTCTTCGGGAACGTTTATTATATATGGTGGTTGGTCGGGCATGCGCAGTGTCGTGTCGTTGCTTACGCGAAGCAATCGCAACACCTGACTTTCCCTACTCTTCTCTGTTATCTGACTGTTGCTCGACAGCGACTTATACTTGGCGTCTTGCAACTCCTTCGTAAGTTGGTCTATCTCGATGAGATATTGTTGGCAACTGTATCTATTGGCGATGTATACAAAGATAAATCCCGTGATAAGTAATAGCAACCAAATTTGCTTGCGTATGGTGGAGGTATTGAGAATATCACCACCGATGATTTTCATAAAGGTGAGGTTCGACGTCAATGGGGCGTCGCTCTCGGTGGCTTGTTCCATGATGGCCTCTTTCAGCGTGGGCAGATCATCGGCCATTGTTTCCTTATCGGCTTGCGCCTTGTCTTCATTCGTGTTTTCTTGGTTATCTGCTTCGGTTCCGTTCGGGTGTTTTCCGCCATTCGCGACCGCCTTTTTGGCAGCCTCGCTCTCTTTCTTGGCGATGTTCCTTAGCACCTCTACCGCGTCGGGACCTTCGTTCGGCTGCTCCACTGTAAACCGAATGTCGGGTTCGCCCGTATTTTTATCTTTATCGTTCATCTCTTTTCTGCAATTCTAAGTTTTGCGCTTCTGCTCCGTGGGTTACGTAGTTGTTCGTCGGCGGTTGGCACAATCACCTTATTGTTCACCAAGGTGAAGGGCGTTTGTGCCCGTCCGAAGAAGTCTTGCGATAGTTTCCCTTCCACGTTTCCTGTTTTCATGAAGTTCTTCACCATACGATCTTCCAGGCTGTGGTAGGTTATTACGCTCAGTCGGCCTCCCTTGCCGAGCCATTCGGATGCAGCTTGCAGCATCTCTTTAAGCGCATCCATCTCGTTGTTTACCTCGATGCGCAGCGCCTGAAAAAGCTTAGCCATCTCCTTCTTTTCGCGTTCGCGCTTGAAGAAAGGTTCAACAATGGCCGCAAATTCTTGCGTGGTATGCACGGCTGCTTTGGCCCGAGCCTTCACAATGGCCGAAGCGATGCGGCGCGACTGCCTTATTTCGCCATAAAGAAAAAACACGTCTGCCAGCCTTTCCTCGTCGTAGGTGTTCAGCACCTGCGCTGCCGTTAAGGTGGCACTCTTGTTCATACGCATGTCTAGTGGCGCATCGAAGCGGAAGGAAAAACCACGTTCTTGGTCGTCGAAGTGGTGCGATGACACGCCAAGGTCGGCCAAAATGCCGTCTACATGGTCTACGCCATAGTAACGCATCCAGTTGTCTAGGTATCTGAAATTGCTCCGCACGAAGGTAAACCGATTGTCGTCAGCCAGCGGCGATTGCCCTTCGGGCCCTTCTCTACGGGTGTTTTCTTCGGCATCGGCATCTTGATCAAAGCTGAAAAGTCGTGCCGTGGCGTCCATCTTCGAAAGGATATGGCGCGTATGTCCGCCTCCGCCAAAAGTAACGTCTACATAAACACCGCCTTCAACGATGTTCAAGGCGTCTACGCTCTCGGTAAGAAGCACCGGCACATGATAGCCTTGGGCTGTTGTGATGTTGTCGTTGATCATTGGTTTTCTCCTTCCGGTTGTGCCATAATGGCCTCTATGGCCGTTCCGAACTCGTTAGCAGCCACAAAAGGCTGTTGTGTATTGGCCTCACTCCATATCTCGATGGTGTCGCCCATACCCAAGAAGCGAATGCTTTGGCTTATCTGTGCCATCGCCATATAGCGCTTCGGGATGAGGAAACGCCCGTTTCCATCGAGCGTAACCAACTCTACATCAGACACGAATTGTCTGAAAAGTTGTTGGTGCGTGGCATTCCAGCGCGACAAGCGGTTGCGCAAGGCATCCATCTGTTCGTTCCAAACGCTCTCGGGATAGAGCACCAAACAAGGTTGGTGCAGGTCTTTGCAGAGCACAAGACTTTCTTCGCCCGATGCTTGCAGCACCTTGCGGAAAGCGGCGGGCAAGAAAACCCTTCCCTTCGCATCTGTCTTCGCTTCTGTGTTACCCAAAAATCGCATTCTCTTCTATTAGATGGAAACTACCGCCAAAGTTAATCATTTTTCCCCATCTTCCCCCACTTTTCTCCACAAAATGTGCTAATTGTCAAAGAAGATTTATGTTAAAAGAGAATTTTTAAGGCGTTATTGGCATTAGTTGGTTGGGATTGAAAGGCTAGCTTTTATAGGGAAATACAAGGTTAAAGCAGCTAGAACGCATCGCATTTTTAGGATTTATAAGTGGGCAAGATTATCCAATAGCATTGGAACTCTTAGCTACATTAAAGACTTGAAGTGCTTCAAGAGCCAAGCACGACTGATAAACCAAGCACATCAAACCTGCCAAACGACCCCAAAAGGTGAGAATATAACCGAACCACTGCGAGGAATGTTGGCATATTCGTTGACAAGTTTTCAGAGAATTGCTTGTATATCTCATTGATTTTGACGATTTTTGTGTAAAGGCTGTGCATATCTTGGTTTAAACTTAATGACTTAAACGCAACCAAGTCGCTAGGAATCACTGACATGTAAGGTCTCTTAATCATGTTTATCTATTTAATTACACAAACGAATTTAGATATGAGATGTGTTATTATTTTATCTTTCTTGGCTCTATGCGCATGTAAAGCTACTTCAAAGAAAGCATTTGGCCCAGAGCAAAGGCTAACTTATTCAAAACAAGAGGCAAAGTCTTCTTGTGTAGGAGAGCGTATTAACTGGCAAGCCATATCATTAACCAATAAGTGCCCCTTGGTGAAGAGCAAAGAAACATTGCCATACGATAAACGTATTGATATAAAGACAGTGAAATACAATCTGATAGAAAGTAAGTTGTTGAAAGGTGCTTCAGCGTTTCTTTGTGATGGAGGAAACAAGCTCAGATATCTACCTTTACCCAATAAAGGAGACGTGTCTTTGATCTTAGTCCCAATGGATTGCGGGGATTTTGACTATCGTTTTTATTTGTTGACAATAAAGAATAATACCGTTATATCAGACCTGTATGTTGAAGGCATTTGGTATGAACCAGGTGGCCCTGAGTTGGAGGAGATCACATCCTTCAAAATTGATAAGAACTTTTCTGTTAAAGTTAAGACTATATCATTAGGTTCTCCGCAGAAAGTTAGGAATTATATAATTAGGTATGACGGTAAAATTATCGAAAAGAAAAATTAGCATAATAAACTCGTTGGTGGAGTTAATTAAGCACGCGCTAAATTAACTCCGCCAACAGACAAACTCACAAACTTATTACCTTCCCACTAGCAAAGGTGAAACGAACAACCTCGCCTATTAACTTACTGCTAACTAGCCAACTCATTTACTTGTCAACCCACAAGTTCATAAGCCCACAAGTTCACCTAATCTTTTACAAGGCACATCGTATTAACCACCCCATTCGAGAAAGACAAAGGATTATAAGCTACTTCCGAAAGTTCTTTTCTCGTTCCTCGAAAAGTGCGTTTTCTCGCCATGACAATGTTCGAGCAAGCTCGACATTGTTCATTTGGCTTAACGAAAACGTTCAATTAATTACAATCGCTTGATTTCTTGGTCAGCATCGCTGTGACTGTGGGATTTATGGTCCTTGCTATTCAGCTTGTATCGCAGGGTTATTGAGACGGCCCTGAAGTCGTATCGGTTTAGCAGACGCATCACCATCTGGTCGTTGTAGATGTCATTGCGGTCCTTTTTGCTGTCGAAGATGTCATTGACCTTGAGTTGCACACTCAGACGGTCATGGAACAGTGTCTTGACTGCGTTGAAGTTAACCGACCACATGTCGCGGCTGAGATGCACGTTTCGGTAGTCGCCCTGGCTCTGATAGTCGGCAGTGAGGAAGAGTGATAGCGCACGGCCTATCTGGAAGTTGTTGGATAGTTTGACAACCCAGATGGGACTGCTCAAGTTGTACTGACCCGTACCTGTTGTCAAGTGAAGGAACTGCTTGTTCATCACTGCCGTAAGTTGGGGCGTCCACGCTCCGAATCCCTTTGAGACGACCACTGCCAGACGCATCTGCTTGACCGACGACAGGTTGCGATAAGACATTATCGACACTGCACTATGTGTAGCCGACTGCGTGCCCCAGTTGATGATGGCGTTGCGGGTGTCAGAGTAACCTAACTGGAACTGAACTATCCACCACACGCCTTGCAGCGTTAATTCATGTACGTACTCTGGTCGCAGCAGCGGGTTGCCCATCTGCCAAGTATAACGACTACCATAGAGCACGTTCTTGCTTAATTGACGATATGTGGGCCGGCTAACTTCAGTGGAGTAAAGCAACTGGGCCTGTAATTGTCCGACGCGGATGCCCCACGAGAGATTGGGATAGACCCTGAAGACAGACTGGTTCACATCTGCCTCGCCATTGCCAGGATGGAAGGTGAACTCTGAATTCTCCGCACGAATGCCGAGCCCGAAGAGACCCACTCCAGTAAGCACAGAGTAGTCGGCAAAAGCCGCGCGCTGCGTCTCCCTCAGCAGACTCTGCGATGTGGGCATCTCGCCAAGGGTGCTGGCGTAGTCGTCGTTGCGCCGAGTGTGGACATACTCCACTCCCACTGTTGCATCACCACGCCACAGCTTGTGTCCGACTGAGACACGCAGCGACAGCAGTCTATTGTTGACATGACTGACAGCCGAGAACGTCCGACTACGGCCGGTCTGACTTGTCTCGTCATAAGCATTATCTGTCTCTGTCGTACTGCGGAGGTAGTCGAGGTCGGTATTGATCTTGAATTTGTTGACGGTTCCAGAATAATAAACGTTGATTAGGTGGCTCGGGTTACTGTGCCCGCGTTCCTGTCCATCGGTGTGCAGTAGGTCGTATGGTTGGCCGTCTGCAGAGATACGATTGACAGAACTCAAATCCATGCGGTTGCGAGTGTCGAGGGTCAACATGTAGCGTCCACCGACATACGACTGTCCAGCAATATGGTAGTCTAGGCCAACCGTGTTCTCCACACGGTTGTGCTTACGGTGCTCCTGTTCATTGCTGACTTCATTCCACAGTGTGTCAACATGGACTGTTTGGGTGAGGTCTTTCCATTTCAGGTAGTTGTCCGACCTGTATTCAAAGTTGTCGTACACCGTCCACCGCCGCGCGCTGTAGCGCAAATTAATCTGCTCTATCGCGCTAGTGTTGCGGTTTTGGTACCATGTCGAGCGGGCATCAACGCTTAGCCCCTGAGCAACATTGGTATAGGTTGTCACCCGGACCACGGCCTTGATAGAGGCATCGTATTCAGAGCCTGGATTTGTGACCACCTCCAAGCTCTTGATGGCATCAGACGAGAGATGGCCAAGTTCCGAAAAATTGTATATGCGGTGGCCGTCAACAAAGAACACGGCCTGTCCTCTGCCCATCACATCGTACCCACTTTCCGTCTTTCTCATGAGTGGCATCACCACCAACACATCCTCTAGGGTTCCTGCGTGTGCGAGAGTCGTACCGCGGATGGCATAGCGAAAGCCGTCACGGGTCAGCTGCGACATAGGGCGCGAAGCCTTCACCTTCACCTCGTCTAACTGATGCTGTACCTCGCGGAGAACGATGGACACTGAGTCGCCACTGCCCGGCCTGACGATGGCGGTCTCATATCCTAGACACGACACTGCAATCATCCATTCGCCCTGCGGTCGTGGCATGATGAAACGGCCTTGGTCATCGCTCACCTCGCCACAAATGTAGGTGGAATCGGGACTGCTGAGCATTACAACAGTCGCTCCTACTATAGCCTTGTGTGACGGGTCATACACATGCCCTGTCACCTTCTCTTGCGCCACGATGGCCATCGACCATGAAACAGCCAAAATGATAGTTAGAATTTTTGCCATCTGATCAAACTAATAAATGTGCATCATAATTTTTTGTCTATGTGTCTTCTTACGGCTACGGGCACTAAACCCATGATAACAAAATTATAAAATATATAGGCGCCTCAAAATAATTTTAAAGCAAACTTGCAAGAATAATATAAAAATCATACTTTTGTATGAGAAATAAGAAAACAAACATGACGATTATAGATATAATCAAAGGACTAAAGGAGATAGACGACACAACGGATATCGGGTTTCAAGTCATAGATGATACTTCTCCTTATGTGAAAAGTGCACAAGCTTGCGATAGGCTTGGATATGGAAAAATTGTTTTAATTGATTTCAAACGTTGTACTTTCCTATACGTCTCACCATCCATTATATCTAAATTACAACAATTTGGAAATAAGAAAACGAGAAGTATTGAAGACGTGCTTGACGAAAGGCAGGTACGCTATATAAGTAATGTGCTTAAATCGTATTTTGCATTACTGAAAAAGTCTCATGCTCATATAGAGTCTTCTACCCTGCATTTTGATTTGTCAATAAATGCCTCTATACGTAGGGAGATGATACACATATCGTTAACTCCTTGTTTATTTGATACTAACAAGGATGTTATACTCGGATTGTGCATGTTAACGTATTCGACAAGGAAACAAATTGGGAATGCGCTTATCAAACTACCCGAAGTTAACTATCATCTTGAATTGAGAAACGACGAATGGGTGCAAACCAATAATCCACATTTAACTAATATGGAAATAGTTATTATTGGGCATTGTGCAAATGGTAAAAGCATAGCGGACATAGCAGAATATCTCTCTGTTTCAGCATCTACAATCAAGACTCACAGAACAAGCGTATTAAAAAAACTTGGAGTTAACAATACTATTGAGGCCATACAATATGTAGAGAATTACAATCTAATTTGAGAACTATCTCAAAAAAAGAAGTTAGAAGT
Source organism: Hoylesella loescheii DSM 19665 = JCM 12249 = ATCC 15930 (assembly GCF_000378085.1). Classification (GTDB taxonomy): domain Bacteria; phylum Bacteroidota; class Bacteroidia; order Bacteroidales; family Bacteroidaceae; genus Prevotella; species Prevotella loescheii. The sequence goes on along the minus strand of NZ_KB899211.1, from coordinate 140,559 downwards.
TGTCTTGATTTTCAATATAAAGGGACGGCGGTAAAATTATCGAAGAGTAAAGACTTAGAATAATGAACTTATTGGCGGACTTAATTTAGTACGCCCTAAATTAAGTCCGCCAACAGGTAAACTCACAAACTTATTAACTTGACAACTCACGAAACCATGCACGCACAAGTTTATAAACTCACAAACTTAACAACTAAAAAACTCACGAACTTATTAGCCTACCCACTGAACAAAGACGAAAAGACGGTTTGTATTCCGCGCTTGCATACTTATGGGGTGGGTTAATTCCATTCTTTCGTTTTATGTCTCTTATGTCAAAACACAAAAAAGTGAACCTTTCACTTGTCAACTCATCAACCGGTTAGATCACCTAAAAGCCTTAAAGCATGCAGGCCTTAGACATTTCAATGGGCCAGAAGTCATTGTCAGCCTAGCACTTACAGGTCTTCCAGTTCGTCAATGGTGTTGTTGGTTGTGTTTGTGGCGTCTTTATAGTCGATGTTTACGTAGAACGTGTCTAGGTCGACATAGCCCGTTGAAGTAACAAACAGATCTATTTCTCCGTTGGAAATGGTATAAGCGCTTTGCTTGAACTTATGCATATACTCATCGGTAAAGTCGTGCGAGCGGCGATTTTCAGCCCCATACTTCAAGTCTAGCTTAGCCATCAGCTCGTTAAGTAGGTTCGTAGCTTGATCGCGCCCTTGTCGGTCTATCATCACTTTGGCACGAAACACCTGACGAGTACGAGCATTGAAGAAGACCACCACTTGTGCCGGATATCCTGAAAAATGGCCATCGTAAACACGCTGTCCCTCGGGCAGGCCCTTCGACACATACGAAACGCGAAGTCCCTTTGTAAGAAGGTGTTGCTGAAACTCGGTGATAGAGCCCTTTATTTCTATGCCCATAAACTTAAGATGCTCGCCTTGTGCTTGCACGGTGAGCGTTGCGAGGATTGTGATAAGAAGTAAAACTAGTTTTCTCATGATAATTTATTGTTTTATTTCATGGCTTTTGCGACCGCAAAGGTAGCAATAATTCTTTGGAAACAGGTAGTCGCGGTTGTGTTTTTGTGCGGGGAAATGGCAGATAAATTTTATGTGGCAGGCGGTACGGACAAGGCCAATCAGAACGACGATTCTCAACTCAACTCTCCCGCATTGGGCGTATTGCCGAACTGGCCGTTCTGCCTTCTCCGCCCAGTTGTTGACGTTTACCCGCAACAAAAAACAAGGCAGCGATGAAACAGGTTCGTTTCATCGCTGCCTTGCAATGTCGTCATACGGTGTGAATCCGTAGCTTATTTGCCGTGATGTTCGTCAGAAACAGTGAGTTTCTTGCGACCGCGCGCGCGGCGAGCTGCCAAAACGCGACGACCATTCTTAGTTGACATCCTCTCACGGAAGCCGTGCTTATTCACCCTTCTACGATTGTGGGGCTGAAATGTTCTTTTCATTGCTTTATCTTAATTTATTGTTATATTCTCGCTTTGAGGTGCAAAATTACTGATTTCTTCTCAAACAACCAAAAGATAACAAGGATTTAAGTGTTTAAAGAGGTGAGTTTGTGAGGTTTTGAGTTAAGTTGGCTTCTAAAAAATGGCATTGCGAGGTTTTGCGGTTTCAGCTTTTAAGCTTGTAAGTAGTTGCAATTTTAAAGAACACGACCTAGCTATGGGCCTACTTGTTAACGCACTAATAGAATGCGGTCGCAAGTTTCTCCCCACCTCGCATCCACGTGTAAGGTGTAGATTTAATCGCCACATGGCTTGTGTTCGTCAAAAGAGCCATGTTGCAATTGCGGTGAAAACGCGCGACGTTCCCCGCTTGCTGCGCTGCCGTAGGCTATGCCCAGCAAGATTAGGCTTCACTAAAAGCAAGCCAGAAGGTTAGAACTTACGCAAGAAAAGAAAGAGCGGAATGCCAGCCAACGGCGTGCAAAGCGCGCAGAGCACACAAAAATACACTTTCACTTTCCAATCTTCACGGCGTGTAAATAGAGGCATTAGCACAGGTGCAATGATGCATGAGAGAATCTGTGTAACCGTCATTTTGGGTAGAATTTAAGATTTTGTTTAGTTGAAGAAAAGTCTTGTTTGCACAACTAAATGTCGTTCACGGTATGTTGAGCTTTTCAGTGGCAAAGACCCCTTCGTTTATCGCCAGCTAAGTTACGCATATTATTTTACATATCACCAACTTTTTGAACATATTTTTTACCTAGCCCCTATTTTTTAACATTTCAGCAATACTTTCTATGTCAAGTGCATAGCCACTAAATGTGTTCAGTTTGTACTAAAATGCTCGAAAATTGGCAGAATGTTTATGCGTTGAGAAATGCAGATTATACGTGAATTCGGGATAAGATACAGTGCATTTTGAGAAAGATTAGATAAAAAACAAATACCTATATGCTCTTGCTCAAAAAAACAATTTCTTACCCCGAACTAACAAAAAAATATACAAATGGAGGCGTTTGTGAAGCGGTCTGCACCGCTTCCTGCAACATTTCAAATCGCTAAAGCATAACGTTCGAAAGGCCGCCAGCAAGCCCTTGTACTAAGCTTTTTTACAAAACGCCTTGTTCCCACTTAGTTGGAACAGTATTCCAGATAAGTTGGAAGAAGGTTCCAGTTAAGTTGGAACAGGATTCCAGTTAAGCTGGAACACCCGTACAAGATAGATGGAACAAGATGGGAGATGAAAAAGCTCGTTACACGGGCTTGTTAGTTGGGGGTGCCAACGATGAGGTTTTGCGGCGAGAAAAAGCAAAGACTCATCCCCACCCTTTCTCCAAAAGGGAGAGGAAAGCCCTTTTAATCGCCAACCCCATACAAAAAGATGAGCCGCCTTTATGTAAAAGACGGCTCATCGAAACATGAATTTAGTAATTATACTAAAAGTCAAATGTCGGTTGGGGCTATACTATCGTGTGCCCAAACTTTCATTCACTAAGTTCGTTTTTATTCGCGATCGCGACGTTCGCCACGTCCACGGCGCTCTCCCCTTTCAGGTCTGTCGCCACGCGGACGGCGTTCGCGCTCTACATAACCTTCGGGTTTCTCCATCAATACACGACGAGACAGCTTATACTTGCCCGTCTTGGGGTCGATGTCGAGCAGTTTCACCTGCATCTTGTCGCCTTCCTTGATGCCAGCTTCTTCAACCGTTTCAAGGCGTTTCCAATCTATTTCAGAGATGTGTAGCAATCCGTCTTTGCCTGGCATAATCTCTACGAAGCAGCCGTAAGGCATAACCGAACGCACGGTACCTTCGTAAATTTCTCCCACTTCGGGAACGGCCACGATGGCACGTATCTTCGAAAGGGCTGCATCGATGCTGGCTTTGTCGGGTGCGCTGACCTGAACCTTGCCCTTGCCATCCACTTCGTCGATGGTAATGGTTGTGCCCGTGTCTTCTTGCATCTGCTGAATTATCTTTCCACCTGGGCCAATAACGGCACCGATAAACTCTTTGGGAATTTCGATTTGCACGATGCGTGGAACTTGGGGTTTAAGTTCGGGACGTGGTTCGGCAATCGTTTCGGTAAGCTTACCAAGGATATGCTCGCGACCAGCCTTAGCTTGCATCAGGGCCTTTTCAAGTATTTCGAAGCTCAAGCCGTCGCACTTGATGTCCATTTGCGTGGCAGTAAGTCCGTCTTTCGTTCCCGTTGTCTTAAAGTCCATATCGCCCAAGTGATCCTCGTCACCAAGAATATCGCTAAGGATAGCATACTTCTCTTCGCCCGGATTCTTAATCAAACCCATGGCAATACCGCTAACGGGTTTCTTAATAGGTACACCAGCGTCCATCAAGGCGAGTGTTCCGGCACATACGGTAGCCATTGACGAAGAACCGTTGCTCTCCAAAATCTGACTCACCACACGAACCGTGTAGGGATAATCTGCGGGAATCTGACCCTTCAAACCACGCCAAGCCAAGTGTCCGTGACCAATTTCACGACGGCCAACACCACGTTGTGCCTTGGCTTCGCCTGTTGAGAAGGGAGGGAAGTTATAGTGCAAGAGGAAACGCATGTAGCTCTTGTCGAGCACATCGTCTACCATTTTCTCATCGAGCTTTGTGCCCAAGGTACACGTAGAGAGGCTTTGCGTTTCGCCACGGGTGAAGATGGCGCTGCCGTGAGGCATGGGAAGCGAATTTACCTCGCACCAGATGGGACGAATTTCGTCGGTCTTACGACCATCGAGACGCTTGCCTTCGTCGAGGATGCAACGGCGCATGGCGTCGCGCAACACGTCGTCGTAGTAGCGAGCAGCCAATGCATGCTTCTCTTCTAGTTCTTCGGCGGTAAGCTTTTCGGTATTTTCGGCGTCGTACTTCTCCAAGAAGTCGGTAACGATTTTATCGAAAGCGTCGTGACGTTCTTGCTTAGCCAGAGCCTGCTTAGTAACGTCGTACACGGGCTGATACAGTTCGTCGTTCATCTGCTTACGCAAATCTTCGTCGTTCACCTCGTGTTCATATTCGCGCTTAACGTCTTTACCCAGTTCCTTAGCCAGTTCTTCTTGCATGGTGCACATGGGCTTGATGGCCTCGTGAGCCACCTTAAGAGCTTGAATAAGGTCTTGTTCGGTAACCTCGTCCATTTCTCCTTCCACCATCATGATGTTGTCTTTGGTTGCACCCACCATGATATCCATGTCGGCTTCCTTCATTTGCTCGAAGGTGGGGTTAACTACATATTCGCCGTTAACCCTTGCAACGCGAACCTCGCTGATGTAGAAATCGAAGGGAATATCTGAACATGCCATTGCCGAAGACGCGGCCAAACCGGCCAAAGCGTCGGGTTGGTCAACACCATCAGCCGACAACAGCATCACGTTTACATAAACTTCTGCATGGTAGTTTGAGGGGAATAAGGGCCGCAAAACGCGGTCTACAAGGCGCGAGGTAAGAATCTCGTTGTCGCCAGGCTTGCCTTCGCGTTTGGTAAAGCCACCAGGGAAACGCCCTGCGGCAGAATACTGCTCTCTGTAATCAACTTGCAAAGGCATAAAATCGGTTCCAGGAACTGCATCTTTTGCGGCACAAACAGTAGCAAGGAGCACGGTGTTGCCCATACGAACGACAGCCGAACCATCGGCCTGCTTTGCCACTTTCCCGGTCTCAATGCTGATAGTTCTCCCATCAGGCAATGAAATTGTTTTCGTTATTACGTTCATCTAAAAACTTATTGTTTTAAAAACATCTAAAAATAAATTGGCACAAAGGTAGGTAATAAAAAAGGAAATGACGAATAATCAATGCGTTATTTTTACTTTCTACCTATTTTTTGGCTATGTGCCCTTACCCTTTCGGTCTGCGTCTGGCCCATCCTTCTTCCGAGAAATCGGGTTCGGTGCCTTTTAGTTTGGGTGCAGGCTGCTGGAAAAATTGTCTCCAATCGCCTGTTTCGTTATCGTCGTTGAAGCTGCGTTGAGCCTTTTTTCCACGCTTTCCGCCTGCCGCTGGGGCTGCATCGGAAAAGCGTTGGCCCTTTCTGCCACCCTTGGGCGAGGCCGAACGACCGTGTCCGCCCTCGTCGGCATCGTTGCATCGCACATCACGACCTTTATAAGTAGCCCCCGAAAGGCCTTGCATAACGCGCGAGGCATCAGCTTCGGGCACCTCGATATACGAGAATTTGCCCAGCAAGTCGATATGTCCCACGGCCACACGACCCTGAACATTGCGGTTGATAAACTGCATTACCTCGCCAGGATAGAAGCCATCGTCTTTGCCTAGGTTAACGAACAGGCGGCGATAACCGGCCTCGGCCTTGCGTGCACCACGCGTACCGCGCTCGGTTCGCTTGCCGCGTGCACCGCGTTGGGCATCGCGACCGCCTCCGCGTTCGGCTCTTTTGCCCTCGCGCTCGTTACGTTTTTGCGAGGGTTTCTCTATCTCGGGCGCATTGGCATAATAGTCTAAGAAGCGGCCGAAGGTCATGCTTACAATCTTCTTGATAAGGTCTTCTTTGTCGATATACTCGAAGTGGCGGTTAATCTCTTCGAGGAACGGGGCGATTTCTTCCTCGTTCACGTCAACCTTAGATATGGCGTCCATGGCCTTGTACAACTGTTTGCTGCATATTTCCTTAGCCGTGGGCAGCGTGCCGTCAACAAATTCCTTTTGGATAATCTTCTCAATGGAACGAACTTTCGAACGTTCGCGCGTGTGGATGATGCTGATAGACGTACCTTTTTTGCCTGCACGTCCTGTACGTCCACTGCGGTGGGTGTAGCTTTCGATGTCGTCGGGCAGACCATAGTTAATTACGTGTGTCAGGTCGTCAACGTCCAAACCACGTGCGGCAACATCAGTGGCAACCAAGAACTGCACGTTGTGGTTGCGGAACTTCTGCATGGTGAGGTCGCGTTGTTGCTGACTCAGGTCGCCGTGCAGTGCCTCGGCATTGTATCCATCGCGAATAAGCTTGTCGGCAATTTCTTGCGTCTCGATCTTGGTACGGCAAAAGATGATGGCGAAGATACGCGGATAGAAATCTACCAGGCGTTTCAGGGCCAGATATTTATCTTTGGCGTTCACCATATAATATATGTGGTTCACCTTCTCGGCACCCTCGTTGCGACTTCCTACCACAATTTCCTTGTAGTCGTTCAAGTAGTTTTTAGCTATCTTTTCAATCTCGCGGCTCATCGTTGCCGAAAAGAGCAGGGTGTTGCGATCGGTAGGTACGCCTTCGAAAATGGCGTTGATGCTCTCGGTAAAACCCATGTTCAGCATCTCGTCGGCCTCGTCGAGTACCACGTTGTTCACGTTGTCGAGCTGCGCCACACCGCGTTTCATCAGGTCGATGAGTCGACCTGGCGTGGCCACGATGATCTGTGCGCCCTTGCGTAGCTGGCGAATTTGCATCTCGATAGAGGCTCCGCCATATACGGGCACCACGTGCAGACCTTGCACGTACTTGGAAAAGTCGGCCAAATCGTCGGCTATTTGCAAGCAAAGCTCGCGTGTAGGACTAAGTATGAGTGCTTGCGTATGCTTCTCTTCAGGGTTTACCTTTTGCAGTACGGGAATGCCGTAGGCTGCCGTTTTTCCCGTTCCTGTCTGCGCCAAGGCAATAACGTCGTTGCCGTTACCCAGCAGGTAGGGTATCACTTCTTCTTGTACAGGCATGGGTTGCTCAAAACCCAGCTCTTGGATGGCGCGGCATATTGGCTCGCTCACGCCCAATTCTTCAAATGTCTTCAATTCTTATTGTTGTTAATTTGGTTTCTCGGCGGGGTAACGCATCGTAAAAAGGAAACGCGGCAAACGGCATATCTACTCGTCAACACAACCCACGAGGGGTATGCCGCGAAAGCAGATGCAGGCCATGGCAAACCTAAGAGCGCACCACAAGAGGTTATCCACAAAATGAAACCTTGATTGTTGATGACTTCACCGTTGCTAATCGTTATCCAAATATCATGAATTCATCAACCCACGAACCTAGAAACCTTGTCTATTATTACTTGTCCAACCAACCGTTGCCTCCCAGCCATAATAGACAACATTCGTGTTTGAACGGTGCAAAGGTAATGAAAACAAATGAGTTATGAAAACTTTTAACGATAAATATTCGACTGCAAGGGTTGGGATATATACATTGTAACGACACACATTATAAATAAACGCTGGAAATTAATTCATCGCATAGCCGTTGACGAACTATATTACGGCTTTAAATTAGCCAATATGGGATTGGGGTTATATTGCCATGAAATATCTAAAAAACGTTAACACGCGTAACATCTTTATTCCACAGTCGTCATTTATTACAGAGACAGAGATGAACAAAATAAGCTTTCGCAATGACATTCTGCCCTTAAAGGACAAATTGTACAGGTTGGCGTTGCGCATTACGCTTAATGCACGCGACGCCGAAGACATTGTGCAAGACACGCTCATCAAGGTTTGGAACAGGCGGGAACGCTGGGACGAGCTAGACTCTATCGAGGCTTTTAGTCTTACGATATGTAGAAATCTCGCTCTAGACAGTATCAAAAGAAAAGGGCATAACACCCCCTCGATTGAAGATACACATGCCGACAAGCCCGACCTAACGGCAAATCCCTATGAGGAAATGCTACACAACGACCGCGTAAAGCTTGTTAGAGACATCATCAACGCTCTACCCGAGAAACAAAAGACGAGCATGCAGCTCCGAGAATTCGAAGGGAAAAGCTATCGCGAGATTGCCCAGATAATGGAAGTGACCGAAGAACAGGTGAAAATAAACATCTTCAGGGCAAGGCAAACGATAAAACAGAAGTTTAAAAATGCAGATGATTATGGACTATAAATATATCAACCAGCTATTGGAGCGCTATTGGAACTGCGAAACTTCATTGGAAGAGGAAGGTATCCTGCGTGCGTTTTTCAGTCAGAAAGACGTTCCGGCTGAGCTGCGCCAATATCAATCGCTCTTCGCCTACCAGCAAATGGAGAGCAAAGCGAAACATCTGGGCGCCGATTTCGACAGCAAGTTATTGGCCATAATCGACGAGGAAGAGCCCGTTAAGGTGAAGGCACGCACCATCACGCTTACCCAACGCCTCATGCCATTGTTCAAGGCAGCCGCCGTTGTGGCCATCTTCCTAACGTTGGGCAATGCCGCACAGGAGTCGTTCCAAACGAATCAGACCTCGCCCGCAGGCATGGCAGGATATAATAAGGTGGAGAAGGGCGAATCGGTTGCCTTAGGCGACTCGGCCGTTATCGACACCTTGAAGAAGGCCGACACGCCAGCCGCCTCGCTCAACATCATTAAATAAGAAATTTTTCTATGCTTTCTCAATAACAATGTTTAGTAAAACAACATCGAAGCTGTGAAGCTTCTTTCTCTCAAATTTTTCATTATACTAACGTAAGGTCAACGGCCGCAGCTCCCCAAAAGGTACTGCGGCCTTTCCTTTGGTGGATGGTGAAAGGCATATTGAGAAAAAGTGAGCCACTTAGGCATGTATAACCAAGCTTTTCACAAAAATATTCGCTACTTTTGCATTTAGCTTATAGGCAGACAATCAACGCCATACCACTTTTAATTCTTCATTAATAAAACAGCATGAAACAACGGAAAATAACCATAAACCTCGTTTGGGCCAACGTCTTTGCAGCAATACTATTCATTGTTGTATTGCTGTTAAGCTCTGCTGCATGGTATTTCGTGTGGGGTTTTCCTACATTTGAAGACTTCCCCATACAGTTTATTCCCAACCACAACATCCTTTTAACATTCTTGATTGTGTTCGTTGCACTTATGGCTGGCATAGTTTTGCACGAGCTGATACATGGCCTAACATGGGCATACTTTGCCAAAAAAGGCTTTAAGAGCATTCGATTCGGCGTATTATGGGAAATGCTCACCCCTTATTGTCATTGCTCCGAACCCTTAACGGTTCGCCAATATTGTATCGGAGCCTTAATGCCTCTCGTGGTTCTAGGCGTCATCCCTTTGGCATTAGCTTATCCTCTCAAAAGTATCTTGTTGCTTGGGTGGGGCATCTTATTCGTTTCCGCTGCTGCGGGCGATATCCTGATTGCGTGGAAAATACGCAAAGAGCCCGCCCCGAATATGGTGCTGGATCACCCAAAAGAAGCTGGCTGCATGATTTTGGAAGAGGATTAGGAGACCTTTATATAAGGTGTAGGGCTATCAATCTTTCCTTTTCAGCTCACAAGTTGACAAGTTAACGGGTTTACAAGTTGCCATACCCATCTACATGTTAACTACCATTCGCCCTGAAATAGAATACCAAACAAAAAAGAGGAACTACTTTTCAGCAGTTCCTCTTCTTATTCCTTAAACATCAAATATCACTTATTGTGATCTGTTCGTGGGCCATCTTGGGCTTGAACCAAGGACCTCCAGATTATGAGTCTGTTGCTCTAACCAACTGAGCTAAAAGCCCGAACCACCCACATAAGGGGTTGTTTGTGGGTGCAAAGGTAGTTGTTTTGCACCAAATATCCAAACAATTAAGCCAAAAAGACGTAAAAATGAAGTGGGCAACATGAAGTTCAAGGGCTTTTGTGTATCTTTGCATATTAGGGGAAACATACCTCTAAACACTATTATATATACGTATCGATGAGTATAGAAACAACTTTAGAGAAGTTCGACACAGCGGGATTGACCGACGCACAGGTTGCGGAGAGCCGCAAAAAACATGGATCCAATGTGCTTACACCACCAAAGCGGGCATCGCTTTGGGCGCTTTACATAGACAAATACCGCGACCCCATCATCCAAATCTTACTTGTAGCTGCTGCCGTTTCACTCATCTTCTCGTTCATCGACGGTGAGTTTCTCGAAACGTTAGGCATCTTCTTGGCCATCATCCTCGCCACAACAATCGGCTTTTACTTTGAAAGAGACGCCGCAAAGAAGTTCGACGTGCTCACGACTTTGGGCGAAGAACAGCCCGTAAAGGTGCATAGAAACAGACAAACAACCACTGTGGCGCGCAAAGACGTGGTGCCAGGCGACCTGATGGTGATTGAAGTGGGCGACGAAATACCTGCCGACGGCCTGCTGCTACAATCGTCCGACTTACAGATTGACGAGTCTTCGCTCACGGGCGAACCTATCATCAACAAACACGCAACACCCGAAGTGGCCGAAGAAGAAGCCACCTACCCCACCAATATGGTGTTGCGCTCTACCATGGTGATGAACGGTAGCGGCCTAGCAAGGGTTACCGCCATTGGTGACAATACCGAGATTGGCAAGGTGGCGCATAAGGCCACCGAACTGACGGCCGTAAAAACGCCCCTCAATCAGCAACTCGACCGCTTGGCAAAACTCATCAGCAAGGTGGGTTCTGCCGTGGCCATTACGGCTTTCGTGGTGTTTCTTGCCCACGACATGCTTACCAATCCCCTTTGGCAAGGCCAAGACTACATGCGCATGGCCGAGGTGGTGCTGCGCTATTTCATGATGGCCGTAACGCTATTGGTAATGACCGTGCCCGAAGGTTTACCCATGGCGGTTACGCTGAGTCTTGCCTTGAACATGCGCCGAATGCTCAAAAGCAACAACCTTGTGCGTAAACTGCACGCTTGCGAAACGATGGGAGCCGTCACCGTGGTATGCACCGACAAGACAGGAACACTTACCGAGAACAAGATGCAGGTGTCAGAGATGCGCGTTTTCGCACCCGAAACCCCACTAGCAGATGCCATTGCGCTAAACACCACTGCTCATCTCGAAACCAAAGACAACGCAACTACGGGCATAGGAAACCCAACCGAGGTGGCCCTATTGCTGTGGCTGGACGCCAACAAGCAAAACTATCGCGAGCTGCGCACCGCTGGCAAGGTTGAAAATCAATTGCCTTTCTCCACCGAACGCAAGTATATGGCCACCGTTGCCAGCCTAAACGGTCAGCGATACCTATTCTTAAAAGGTGCGCCCGAAACGGTTATGGCTCTCTGCCAGCTAACAGACGAGGAGCGAACCACCACTGCCGACCTACTGCGAAGCTACCAAAACAAGGCCATGCGCACATTGGCCTTCGCCTATAAGCCTCTGCCCAATGAGGTTGAAACCAATTTTGCCGCCCCCAACCTGCTGCAAGACCTTACCCTCCAAGCTGTTGCTGCCATCAGCGACCCTATTCGTCAAGATGTGCCCGCAGCTGTTAAGGAGTGTATCGACGCAGGTATCGAGGTGAAAATTGTTACCGGAGACACCGCTGCAACAGCCATCGAGATTGCTCGACAGATAGGGATATGGCACAAAGATACGCCCATCGAGGCGCAAATAACTGGTCCCGACTTCGCCGCACTTAGCGACGAGGTGGCCTACGAACGGGTGAAGGTGCTGCGAGTGATGTCGCGTGCACGTCCCACCGATAAGCAACGACTGGTTAACCTACTGCAACAACGTGGCGAGGTAGTGGCCGTTACGGGCGACGGAACCAACGATGCCCCGGCTCTGAACCATGCCCACGTGGGACTTTCGCTGGGCAGTGGCACCAACGTAGCTAAAGAAGCGTCGGACATGACCTTGCTCGACGACTCTTTCCGCTCCATCGAACGGGCCGTGATGTGGGGCCGATCGCTCTACAACAACATACGTCGCTTCCTCTTCTTCCAGCTTGTGGTCAACCTCACTGCCCTGCTTTTGGTGCTAGGTGGAGCCATTATCGGTACCCAAATGCCGTTAACCGTAACGCAGATGCTTTGGGTAAACCTCATTATGGATACCTTCGCCGCCATGGCTTTAGCCTCGTTGCCACCCACGCGCGAAGTGATGAGCGAGCGCCCACGTAAACAAACCGATCCGATTATTTCTCCATCGATGGCTCGCGGCATCATTTTCTGCGGCTTGGTGTTCTTCGCCATGCTCTTTGCACTACTCATTTACTTCCGCAATGAAAGTGGCGGACAGGTTGATACGCACCAGCTCACCATCTTCTTCACGGCTTTTGTGATGCTGCAATTTTGGAACCTGTTTAACGCCAAGACCCTTAATTCGCACCATAGCACTTTCCGTCGTCTTTATGCCGACCGCGGATTGCTGCTCGTTTTGTTACTTATCTTGACAGGACAATGGCTCATTGTAACCTTTGGCGGACGTATGTTCCGCACCGTTCCGCTGTCGTTCACAGAGTGGTTGGTTATCATTGGCGCAACATCTATCGTGCTGTGGGTGGGCGAAGTGTGGCGCAGACTGAAACCCAAAGCCCAAACAACCAACCCCGCTTAACGCCATGCACACAGCCAACATTCCTCCCTGCGTGGCCACCATCGGCTTTTTCGATGGTGTGCATCTAGGGCATCGCTACCTAATTGACCATGTTCGGCAGCTAGCTCAGGCACAAGGCATGTCCTCAAAGGTTGTCACCTTCGGCACACATCCACGCCAAGTGGTGCAAACCTCCTTTGTGCCTAAACTGCTTTCAACACCCGAAGAGAAGCTGAAACTACTGCACGAAACTGGCATAGACCATACCATGGTGCTGAATTTCGACCTGAATATGGCCGCACTTACAGCCCGCGAGTTCATGCAACGGATACTGAAAGAACGGTTAAACGTGGCCCAACTGGTTATCGGTTACGACAATAAGTTTGGCCATAACCGAGAAGAGAGCTTCGAAGACTATCGCCGACACGGTCAAGCGATGGGTATCCATGTGGTAGAAGCACCCCAGTTTGCACCCGACGGGGCACATATCAGTTCATCAGCCATACGCAACCATCTACTCGAAGGACGTGTCAAGCAGGCCAATGCACTGTTGGGCTATAACTATTCGCTGGGCGGAAAGGTGGTGCCGGGCTTTCAAGAGGGGCGCAAAATGGGCTTTCCCACGGCTAACCTACTAGTAGAAAATCCTCAAAAACTGCTTCCACAAAACGGCGTTTACGCCACATTGGTGGAGGTTGAAGGCTACGAACACCCTCTGATGGGCATGACCAACATCGGCAATCGCCCCACTTTCAACGGCAAGGGCGTAACCATCGAGACCAACATCCTCGACTTCTCGGCCGACATCTACGGACAAAACATGCGCGTTGCATTCGTCGAACGCATTCGTGCCGAGGTGAAATTTAGCACGATAGACGAGCTAAAAGCGAAGATGAAAGAAGATGAAGAGGCGGCAAGGCAGCTCATTCAAAACACATAAAAGGTCTTACCCAAAATCCTTCTTCAAGAAGTGACTAGGCAGGAAAGAAGCTTTTATCCGATTTAAACGGCTAGAAAACGAAACAGATAAAATTAAAAACAAAAACAATAAATGAAAAAGAACAATAGGCTTATTCTCGATGTACTGGGCTATATCGTGGTATTCATCGCCGTGCAGTTTGTGGTTTCACTCGTGGCTCTCTACCTCGACGACTCAATAAAACACCCACCATCTGCCAGCGCCAAAGCCCTTACCCTAAGCAGCGTAGTCAGCAGTGTCATCCTTATTGCCCTTTTCGTGTGGCGCAAGTGGGCACCCATATCGCGCTACTACATTCAACAAAAGCCGTGGGGCGTATTAATTTGGGCCATTCTTGCAGGTTTAGGAGCCATACTTCCGCTGCAATGGCTTTACGAACAGATGAATATCACCATGACCGACGACGTTAAACATCTTTTCGAAAGCATCATGGGCAGTCGTTGGGGCTATCTCGCACTCGGCATTTTAGCTCCTGTGGCCGAAGAGTTAGTGTTCCGCGGAGCCATCTTGCGCAGTCTAATGAACTATTTCAACCATCGTTTGCCGTGGATTCCCATCGTTGCTTCGGCCCTGCTTTTCGGCGCCGTGCACGGCAATATGGCTCAGTTTGCCAACGCCTTTACAATGGGCTTGCTCTTGGGATGGCTCTACTATCGCACCCACAGTATTGTTCCAGGAGTTGTACTGCACTGGGTTAACAACACCGTGGCCTACACGATGTACAAGCTGATGCCAGAGATGAACGACGGACAGCTTATCGACTTGTTCCATGGCGACAACAAACTGATGTACATGGGTTTGTTCTGCTCGCTCCTTGTACTGCTTCCCTCGCTGTTCCAACTAAACAAGCGAATGACAACTGGCAGCAAACCTTCATCGAATATGCTTAAATTCTAAGGGGGCTTATTCCCTTGCAAGCTTCCGAATCCCTACTAACTCGCCACTTCAAGACGCCCATAAAACATTGTCCCGTATGTTGCTCACGCAATATACGGGACGTTTCTTGTAGTGAAAAAGATTTTTATGAATGGGCAATTAACCATATTCGCAACCATCACTCAGCTTGCCTTAGGATAGAAGAAGTGAGAAAATGGCGCACGGTGTAATGCCAAATATGAAGTTTATAATTCTATTCACAAAAATACAAAATATAACTGAAAGTACCAAATTTTAGTTGGTCTTTTTTAAATAAATTGAAATTAACTTTACATTTATAGCCGAATCTGTAAAATATCGAAAATTTCAAGGCGATTTTTAAAGGTAGAAGGATACCTATTCCCTCAACAAGGGTATAGCGACAGTTATCACCATACCCTTGCTTATTCACATAATTAAAAACGACTTATATTGTCACAAACTGGTGTATAAGTAGAAAATCGTGTTACCTTGCCAAACACACAAAGGTTATGTGCCATGAACACGCCAACCCACCAATAAACTCAGAGGTGCTTACACTTATACGCACTCTTCTTCATTCACTAACATCTCCTTAACCCCTTTGAATGTTTTGCGATGAAAAGGGGATATTCCGTGTTCTTCAATAGCTGCTCGATGTGCCTTTGTTGGATAGCCCTTGTTCACCTTCCACTGATATGCGGGATATTGAAGGGCAAGGTTGTCCATGTAATCATCACGATAAGTCTTGGCCAAAATGCTAGCCGCAGCAATCGACAAGTACTTGGCATCGCCTTTAACGATGGTCTCGTGGGGAAGCGTTCCGTAGGGTTTAAAGCGGTTTCCGTCCACAATAACGGCCTGCGGACGAAGTTTCAAGCCATCAAGGGCGCGGTGCATAGCCAGTATGCTAGCGTTAAGTATGTTTATTTCGTCGATTTCATCGGCCGTAACCTCACCCACAGCCCACGCCAACGCGTCAGCTTCTATCTGCGTGCGCAAGGCGTAACGCTGCTTCTCGGTTAACTTCTTCGAATCGTTGAGCAAAGCGTTTTCGTAATCGGTGGGCAGTATCACAGCAGCAGCAAACACGCTACCAGCCAAGCATCCACGACCAGCTTCATCGCAACCGGCCTCGATTAAATCGGTGAAATAATGAGATTTGAGCATCTATATATGAACTTATTGGTTGACATGTTGACGAGTTAACGAGTTGGGAAGAAAGCAAGGAACGCAGAGTTGACAAGCATAACCTGCTGCAAAGCTGACGATGGACGCCACATGTTGACAAGTTTAACATTTAACGAGTTAACTAGAATATGGGCCACTCTGCAAGTTAGCATACGGCTTAACTCGCTTACTCCACACCTCCCTTACTTCATACATTTACCAACTATTAACTAAATTCATTTGTTTGTGAAATGTCACTTCCAATTTTAGCCGCAATTTTGCAACCACAAAGATAAGCAAATAATAACATTCAACATAGAGAACAATGAAAAAGGAAATGACATTATCGGTAAATTCTGCAAACGAGATTCGTTTAAACACGTTTTTCGCAAGTGCAAAGAAAGGCCTTATGCTCCCCATAACTTGGTTATGCCAATATTATTCGGCCGTGTTGAACAAGGAGATAGACACCAAAGCCAAGCTTCAATTGCTCAACGTGCAAGCTGCTTTTGCCCTTGCCGTGCTGCCAGCAGAAGCGCCTTTCCTGTTCCGTGTAATATGTACGGCATGGTTCGCACTTGCCATTGGCGGATGTAAACGATGCCTCAAAAACTGCAAGCACAAGTAAAACACAGGTCAAAAGCATTGCGACAGGACGATTATCAACAATAAACAGCGGTTTCATCGGTAACAAAATGCAATGCAAATAATCTATCGATGCGTTTTGCGCGTTAGCTTAAACATTGGTGAGTTAGCAAGTTTATTGGTTATAGAGTTGTTCTTTTCTAGTTGAATAAGTTAGTTCATAAGCGCTATCAACAACAATTCTAAAACCACCCACAACTTGTTAACTCACTTGTTTATTAGCAAGTCAACTCACTATTCAGCACCTCACCCATTCATCAACATACCAACTTCCTGCTAATAAACATCCCAACATCCATCAACTCCTAACCTCCCGGTTTTCTTTATCCCTATTCTTCCCCGTTAAAACATCAATGCATCCAAAGCCATCAACGGGCTCTTGCGATGCATTTTTTCGTTTCACTGCTCGTTAAAGCTATGCTGGAAGGGTGTTACATGTCATCTGGAACGTTGTTACATATCATCTGGAACAGGGTTCCAGCTTATAAGGAACACGGTTCCATCATAGATGAACCAAAGCGATGGGACATAAAGCATGTTGCAAATGAGCAATTAACGTGCGAATAAAGGAATGAAAACGGATCGTAATTCACTGCAATAGATAGTATATCCATTTTAAAACAAAGGTATAAACGCCACCCTATAACACATTCTACTTGAATATACATACACTTAGTTTCAAATCCATAATTCTAATATACATCGAAAAAACACAATTATTTGTAGACAAATCGGAATCTAAGGTAACTAATAAATCCTACAAATTAATACATCATTACAAAACGATGGGCTATCTAACGAATTTTGTTTATCTTTGCACATAGCAACAGTTAAGTAGCATCACAAATGGCGAAGAAAAATCGCCACAGATGGTTTAGGGTATATTAGCCAACAGACAAGGTACCTATTTATGAGTTGTTGAACTGTTAGAAGTAATCATTTTGCCTACATCATACTGGTAGAAAAGAAAATTCAACCTGTCATGGCATTGATTATCAAAGCTACCATACTGCTCAACACAGGAATAATGAAAAGCATTGAAGGTGAATTTCAATACAAAGAAGAGCGCTAAAAAAGCAACAAGTTCTTATTTGCAAAGTAAATTCCAACAAGCCATAACCAACTGAATATCAACGACATCTTATTTGCAAAGTAAATTCTACAATAGATATGAACTGGAAAGAAAAGGCTATAGAGATATTAAAAGAAAGCCTCACCCCGATACCTCACGAACTAAGTGAACTGGATTGGAAAAGCGGCCTTTCTCCCAAAACAGAGAGATTGGCTCAGCACGTATGTGCATTTTGCAACCATCAGGGAGGAGGCATGTTTGCCTTTGGCATTAACGACAATGCCACATTTGCCCCACTAACTAAGGAACAAATAGATGACATCGTTAAACGACTAGGCAACATAGCCCATAACAATCTTTCAAGTTCTGTTGATATAGACCATGCCGTCTTAGAATATCAAGGTTCTCCTATCCTATTTGTTTATGTCCCTGAGCAGAGAGAAAAACCTATCTATATGAGAGGTCGCGAATATAAAGACGCTTTCTGCAGATGTTCAGGACAAACAATTCGAATGTCTCCTCTGCAAATTAGAAACATTATTGCGACGTCGCAAGGCTTGAATTTCGAAGAAAGGATTGCTAAGGGCGGAATTGGTAAGAACGAAGTTCTATCATTACTTAACTATCGGAAGTTTTTTGAACTAATCGATAAAGACCTACCAAGTTCCCTTGACAGCATACTGGTAAGGTTAAAGGAATACGGCTTATGTACAAATAGCGATAACCTTTGGAACATCACTAATGCTGGCGCAATATTATTCGCCAACAACATGAACGATTTCTCTGAACTAACGAAGAGGAAAGTCATTGTTAGAAAGTATATTGGAACAAACAACCGAGAACAACTTACAGAGCAAATTGGCCAATATGGGTATGCAGTAGGTTTTGAAGGGCTTATAGATTTCATTATGAATTATGTTTCAACAGAGGCCATTTCGGTTAAACGCGAAGCCATCGTTCAGTACCCACGCATAGCAATAAGAGAGTTTGTTGCAAATGCATTGGTTCACCAAGACTTTGGAATATCAGGCATTAATATTACGATTGAAATATTCTCTAACAGATTAGTCATTACTAATCCTGGTGCGCCATTGAACGATATCAACAGGCTCATTGACCTTCCACCCAACTCAAGAAATGAAAAACTTGCTGAATTAATGTACCTATTTAGGTTCTGCGAACGTCGAGGAAGCGGTGTTGACCGTGCTATCGCAGCCATAGAAGAAATGCACTTGCCTGCCCCTAGAATAGCAAAAGAGGAAACTTGCACAAGAGTTACGTTATTCCCTCATAAGGAAATTGGCGATATGACCAAGGATGAAAAGATACAAGCCTGCTATCAACATGCCTGTTTGCTAAACGAAGATGGAATAAGTATGAATAACCAATCTGTGCGCGAAAGGTTTAACCTAAACAAAACGCAATCGTCAGTTGCATCCCGCATTATCGCTGACACACAAGAAGCAGGTTTAATAAAAGTGTCTAACACAGGCATTACTTCTAAAAAGTATGTCACCTACGTTCCATACTATTTATAAATAGGATAAGAACGTATCACGCAGAATCTCGTGCGAACAGTTATACGATTATCATTTTGTTTTCTAACAATAAGCGATAAAACCAAATGAACTTTGCGTAGCAGTGGTAATGTTTATATAAGAAAGACCTTAAAACATAGCTGCCACCCTACGCACGCCTGCAACAAGGGCATCTATTTCTTCGCGTGTATTGTACAAACCGAACGAGGCGCGAACAGTGCCAGATATACCTAAGCGTGCCATAAGAGGTTGAGCGCAGTGGTGACCAGTGCGAACGGCGATGCCAAGACGATCTAAAAGCGTGCCGAGGTCTAAGTGGTGGATATCACCAACAAGAAAGCTGATGACGGCATCTTTATCGGTGGAATGGCCAAAAATTCGCATTCCATCGATGGTTTCCAATTGTTGCGTGGCATAACGGGTGAGATCTTGCTCGTGCCGTTGTATGTTATCCATGCCCAAAGCCGAAAGATAATCGAGGGCGGTAGCCAATCCATGCGTGGCTACATAGTCGGGTGTGCCCGCCTCGAACTTAAAGGGCAGTTCGGCAAAGGTGGTCTTTTCGAAACTCACCGTTGCAATCATCTCGCCTCCCCCTTGATATGGCGGTAGCTTTTCGAGCCACTCTTCCTTACCATACACAACGCCAACACCCGTTGGTCCGTATGCCTTATGTCCCGAAAAGGTGAAGAAGTCGCAATCCATGTCTTGCACATCTACCTTAAAATGCGGTACGCTCTGCGCGCCATCTACCAATACAGGCACGCCATGAAGGTGTGCACGGCGCACAATCTCTTTCACGGGGTTCACCGTTCCCAAAACATTGCTTACCTGCATCACGCTTACCAAGCGGGTACGCGACGTAAACAATTTATCCATTTCATCGAGAATAAGCTCACCTCGATCGTCAATGGGTATCACCCTGATGGCAATTCCGCTACGTGCAGCCTGCAATTGCCATGGCACAATGTTGCTATGGTGTTCCATTGCGGTGATAATCACCTCGTCGCCAGGTTGCATAAATCCCTCGCAAAACGAAGAGGCAATGAGGTTAATACCCTCGGTGGTTCCGCGCGTAAATATGATTTCGTTGTCGCTTCGGGCATTAATGAATTTATGAACGGTGGTTCTGGCTGCCTCGTGAAGATCGGTTGCCTGCTGCGAAAGATAGTGAACGCCACGATGCACGTTAGCATTGGCGTTAAGATACTCGTGCTGCATGGCATCGACAACGCAAAGGGGCTTTTGCGTTGTCGCCCCATTATCGAGGTAAACCAAGGGCTTACCATATACTTCGCGCGATAAAATGGGGAAATCTGAACGAATGGAGGTGACGTCGTACATATCTTTTGAGGGGATAGGGGAATATGGAGGAGTTAAGGAGTTATGAAGTTAAGGAGTTAAGCCAAATGCTTTTGAGCAGAGTGGAAAACTGTATTGTAAGCTCATCGACTTGTGTGATTATCCAATGTTTACGAAGCTAAGGAGTTAAGCCAAATACTTTTGAACAGAGTGGCAAACAGTCTTGTAAACTCATCAACTTGTCTAATTATCAAATGTGTACAAGGTAAGGGAGTTAAGCCAAATGCTTTTGAGCAGAGAGGACGACACCTTTGTCAACTCATTAACTTGTCTACTTGTTAACCAACAACACATATCACGCCCCTCTCCCCTTGGAGAGGGGAAGGGGGTGAGGCTTTTCTTTATTGCGCTTTTCTACAACCTTCGCATCGATCGAACTCTCCACGGAAGCGCTTTTCCACAAGATGATGCAGGCGTTCGCGTAGCGGTTCGAGGTCCATTTGGTCGATAACTTCGTTGATAAAGGCAAATTCGAGTAACAATTTAGCCTCTTTCTCGCTCACGCCACGTTGGCGCATGTAGAATAAGGCCGCATCGTTAAGCTGTCCAACGGTAGATCCGTGCGAACATTTCACGTCGTCGGCGTAGATTTCGAGCATGGGTTGGGTGTACATGTGCGCCTTTTTCGTCGCGCAAATGTTTTGGTTGCGCATCTCCGAATCGGTGTGTTGGGCATCCTGTCGCACCAATACCAGACCTGCGAAGGCACCTACTGATTCATCGTCCAGCACATATTTATATAGTTCGTGACTGTTGCAGTTGGGTACGGCATGGTCTATCACGGTGTTGTTATCCACATGCTGTTTCTTATCGGCAATGACACAGCCCGACAAGTTACACTCGGCGCCCTCGCCTCGGAACGTTAACGTAACGTTGTTACGTGTTACGCCATTATGCAACGTTATGACATTGTGGTTCACTCTGCTGCTAGCCTGCTGCTCGATATAAACGCTGCTCACGCGAACATTCTTCTCGTGGGTTTCTTCCATACAATAAAGGTCCAACCGGGCGTTATCGCCAACAAAGGCTTCGATAACTTGCGTGGCCAAGAAATGACGGTCGTCGAAGGTGTGATCGCAAAATAGGAACTTGGCTTCTGCCTGTGGCTCAACGATGATAAGCACACGACGATTGACCATGAGATCTACCTCAGCATGCAGAATATTAATTACCTGTATGGTTTGTTCGAGCTTTACGCCACGCGGAACATATACCAAGAGCCCGTCTTGAGCCAGCATCGTGTTCAACGCCGTAACGCCATCTTCGGCCGTTGAAGCCAATTTGCCGTAATATTTAGCGATGAGATCGGGGTTTTTCTCTGCGTATTCGCACAGCGAAGTTATGACAACACCATCGGGTAGTTGCTTATGGGGCATGGTGGGATGCAAAAAGGCATCGTTCACCACAAAGTGATTGGCCGTGCTAAGACGTGGCACGTCGCAACTGAACACCTCGTAAGGGTTGATGGGCATAGGCAAACGCTGTAGGTTTAACCCGAAATCGGGTTCGAAAAGCTTGCTTATGTCGGTGTATTTGTACTTCTCGGTCTTGCGTGTAGGGAAGCCCAAACGCTTGAAATCTTCGAAAGCGCCCTCGCGTAGACCGTTCATCACCGCGGTGGAATGGGCGGAAATAACGTCGCGATTGGCTTCGAAGAGGTCTATATACTGTTTCTCACTGTTCATGTTTACTAGCCTTTACTTCTCTCCTACTTCTTCTTTAATCCAATCGTAACCACGCGCCTCAATCTCTTTGGCCAACTCTGGTCCTGACGTTTTCACGATTCTACCTTTATAAAGTACGTGTATCACGTCGGGGCGGATGATGTCGAGCAGTCGGTCGTAGTGGGTAATGACGATGGTACTGGTGCTAGGCGACTTCAATTTATTAACGCCTTCGGCCACGATGCGCAAGGCATCAACGTCCAAACCCGAGTCCGTTTCGTCGAGAATAGACAGTTTCGGCTCGAGCATAGCCATCTGAAAAATTTCGTTACGTTTTTTTTCGCCACCGCTAAAACCTTCGTTTACCGAACGTTGAGACAACTTCGCATCAAGCTCCACTATCTGTCGCTTCTCCTTCATCAGCTTAATGAAGTCGGCAGCCGACATCGGTTCAAGGCCTTGATATTTGCGTTTCTCGTTGATAGCGGTACGCATAAAGTTGGTCATAGACACACCTGGGATTTCAACGGGATACTGAAACGAGAGGAAGATGCCTTCGTTAGCCCTGTCTTCGGGCTTCATCTCGAGTAAGTCTTTTCCGTTAAAAACGGCCGTTCCATCGGTAACTTCGAACATGGGGTTACCTACTAGCACTGCCGAAAGCGTGCTTTTGCCCGACCCGTTGGGGCCCATGATAGCGTGGGTTTCGCCATCTTTAACGGTAAGGTTTATGCCTTTTAATATCTCTTTATCGCCAATCTTGGCGTGCAAGTTTCTTACTTCTAACATATAATATCTATTGTTTTATTATTTACTATTAGTATTGGGGCCAAACAGAATGTTATACAGCAAATCGTCTAACAAGCCGTCTACCACCTTCTGCCCATCTTTCTCGGTGAAATGGAACGGAAATGTTACTTTCAGTCCTATATTAAAGCCGTGCCTAATTGGGCGCAAACGTATCTCAAAGGGTTCAGACAGGTGGTTGTACTTGGCCTGAATGACGGATGCTTTACTAAATCCCATCCTGCAACTATATTCCAATTGAATGGCTATACAACTGAAAAGATAGAGATCGACACCTGCTATGGGCGCAAGACTGAAACGCGGAATATGCGCCATTCCATCGTAACGCACCCTACCGTAGCGGTCATTGTTCAGCTCCCAACTGAATACCCTGCTACCACCATTAAAGTTATACAGCGCATCAAGGCCTATATATGGTTGTACAAACCAAGACTTACGACCAGGATAACAGCGCCCTCCGAGCGAAAAAATCTCCATATCATCGCCCAAATTGGTGTTCAGGAAGTTCCATTCCTCATGTTCGTAGCCCGCTTTTAACGAGAGCGGCGTGTAAGGCAGATAGTATTCCACACGCAGTTTGGATATCATACCATAGCCCGAACCAACCTTCTCGGGAATGAGATATTGCCCTTTGGAAATGGTTTTAACGTGTGGGGAGCTGGCTCCGCCTATTTGCCCGTCGATGGCGAAAGTGCGAACGGGTTCGTCTTGCGCCTTAACGGCTAAGCCCACAAGGAGTAATGCGATGGCTAGGAGGACTTTCACGTCTGACAATGATTTACCTAATATCCTGTTTCTAGCCTATCCCACAGTACCTTCGAGCGAAACACTGAGTAGCTTTTGCGCCTCAACGGCAAACTCCATGGGCAATTTATTGAGCACTTCCTTTGCGTATCCGTTGACGATTAGTCCCACAGCCTGTTCGGTTGGGATGCCTCGCTGGTTGCAATAGAACAGTTGAGCCTCGCTGATTTTGCTGGTCGTGGCCTCGTGTTCGATAATGGCCGTGTCGTTATGTATGTCCATATACGGGAAGGTATGTGCCCCGCACTTGTCGCCGAGCAACAAACTGTCGCACGAACTGTAATTGCGGGCGTTGTCGGCATTGGCCGTTGCACGTACCAATCCACGGTACGAGTTTTGGCTACGACCAGCGCTGATACCCTTAGAGATAATCGTGCTCTTGGTGTTTTTGCCCATGTGTATCATCTTCGTACCTGTGTCGGCCTGCTGGTAGTTGTTGGTTACGGCCACAGAATAGAACTCTGCCTGCGAATTATCACCGCGCAAGATGCACGAAGGATATTTCCAGGTGATGGCCGAACCCGTTTCTACCTGCGTCCAAGATAGCTTCGAGTTCACCCCACGTAGGTCGCCACGTTTGGTAACGAGGTTAAACACACCGCCTTTTCCATGTTCGTCGCCCGGATACCAGTTCTGAACGGTGGAGTATTTCACCTCGGCGTTATCCTTAACGATAATCTCTACGATGGCAGCATGCAGCTGATTTTCGTCTCGCATAGGAGCGGTGCAGCCTTCAAGATAGCTTACATACGTATCGTCTTCTGCCACAATGAGGGTTCTTTCGAACTGTCCCGTGTTGCGGGCGTTAATTCGGAAGTACGAACTTAGCTCCATCGGGCAGCGCACGCCTTTGGGAATGTAGACGAAAGAGCCATCGGAGAACACGGCACTGTTGAGCGCAGCGAAGTAGTTATCGCTGTAAGGCACCACCGAACCAAGGTATTGCCGCACCAGTTCGGGATGTTCTTGCACGGCCTCACCTATGGAAGAGAATATCACGCCCTTTTCGGCAAGCTTCTCTTTAAAGGTTGTTTTCACCGAAACAGAGTCCATAATGGCGTCTACCGCTACCCCACCGAGCACCAATCGCTCTTCAAGCGGAATGCCCAACTTATCGAACGTCTTCTCCAACTCGGGATCTAGCTCCTTGTTGGCAGGCTTCTTAGCCATCGGGTCGGCATAATACGAGATGCCTTGATAGTCTATCTCGGGTAGGTTAACGTGTGCCCAGTTGGGCTGTTTCAACGTTTTCCAATGATTAAAGGCCTTCAACCGAAACGCCAGCAACCATTCGGGCTCGTTCTTTTTGCTCGAAATAAGTCGCACAACGTCTTCGTTAAGGCCTTTCTCAATAATATCTGTTTCCACGTCTGTTGTGAAGCCGAACTCGTATTTCTGTTCGGCCACACTTCGCACATACGCGTTTTTCTCGTTCTTTACTTCTTCCATATATACAAATTTGTATTAAGCGATGAATAGGGACAGCCCCAATGGGGCGCCCCTATCATTCTGTTCAGCAAACACCATACCGCAAAACAAGGCGGTAACAAATGTTACTGTTAGTTTCTTGAGTTCATAAGTTCATTCGTTTTTGAGGTGGTGAGTTATTGAGTTTATGAGCTTTGCGTACATCAGTTGATTAGTCGGCGCTAAGCATAACATAGCCCTAACTTATCTGCAACTCATAAACTCAACAACTCATAAACTCATCAACTTATATGAACTTAAAAACTAATGAGCTCAAAATCTCACCTTACAACTTCTGTTCCACTTCGATAACGGTGAACGTTTCGATGATGTCGCCCACCTGAATATCGTTGAAGTTGACGATGCTAATACCACATTCGAAGCCTGTGGGTACATCTTTCACGTCGTCTTTGTAGCGTTTCAAGGCGTTGATTTCGCCCGTATGCACCACAATACCATCGCGAACAAGTCGGGTTTTGTCAACCCTGTGCACCTTACCTTCGGTAACAATTGCACCAGCAACAGTACCCACCTTCGATATCTTATAAACTTCGCGAACCTCTACTTGGCCCGTTACCACTTCTTTCTTCACCTTATCGAGCATGCCCTCCATAGCCGAGTGCACATCGTCGATGGCGTCGTAGATAACCGAATAGGTGTTTATCTCCACTCCTTCTTGGTCGGCTAACTTACGTGCAGCGGCAGATGGACGAACCTGGAAGCCCACAATGAGGGCGTCAGAAGCGTCGGCCAGCGTTACGTCGTTCTCTGAAATCTGTCCCACAGCCTTGTGGATAACGTTCACCTTCACCTTCTCGGTAGAGAGCTTGATGAACGAATCGCTAAGCGCTTCAATCGAACCGTCGGTATCACCCTTAACGATGATGTTGAGTTCCTTGAACGAACCCAGTGCGATACGGTGTGAGATGTCGCTAAGCGTGAGACGTTTTTGTGTACGTAAGCCCTGTTCGCGTTGCAGTTGTAGACGCTTGTTGGCGATGTCGCGTGCCTCTTGCTCGGTCTCTAAAACGTGGAACGCATCGCCAGCAGTAGGTGCACCGTTCAGACCCAGTATGATAGCGGGTTCGGCAGGACCAGCACTCTCAATGCGTTGGTTACGTTCGTTGAACATGGCTTTGATGCGTCCCCAGCTCGTTCCTGCAATAACGTTGTCGCCAACATGTAGCGTTCCGTTGCTAACAAGCAGTGTAGAGACATAGCCACGACCTTTATCGAGCGAGCTTTCGATGATGCTACCCGTACCTTTACGGTTCGGGTTGGCCTTGAGATCAAGCATTTCGGCCTCCAAAAGCACCTTCTCAAGCAGCTCGTTTACACCAACACCCTTCTTGGCACTTATCTCCTGGCATTGGTATTTACCGCCCCACTCTTCCACAAGCAGGTTCATTTGCGATAGGTCTTCGCGTATCTTGTCGGGGTTTGCACCCGGTTTGTCAATCTTGTTGATGGCAAACACCATGGGCACATTGGCTGCTTGGGCATGCGCGATGGCTTCTTTGGTGGTTGGCATCACGCTATCGTCGGCAGCAATGATGATGATGGCGATGTCGGTTACTTGTGCACCACGGGCACGCATGGCCGTAAAGGCTTCGTGACCAGGGGTATCTAGGAAGGTGATGTTGCGGCCATTGCCCAACTTCACGTTGTAAGCACCGATGTGCTGAGTAATACCTCCCGCCTCGCCAGCAATGACATTGGTATTGCGGATGTAGTCGAGCAGCGACGTCTTACCATGGTCTACGTGTCCCATTACGGTAACGATGGGCGAGCGTGGCACAAGATCGGCCTCGTCGTCGGCCTCTTCGGTAACGGCTTCAGACACTTCCGCACTCACGTATTCAGTCTTGAAGCCGAACTCTTCGGCAACAAGGTTAATGGTTTCGGCATCCAAACGTTGGTTGATAGACACCATAATGCCCACGCTCATCAACGTTCCGATAACCTGATTTACCGAAATATCCATCATCGAAGCCAATTCGCTTACGGTAACAAACTCGGTTAGCTTCAGCGTCTTGCTCTCCTTGCGTTCCTCTGCACGTTCCTCATTGAGGCGTTCTAGTGCCGCATCGCGCTTCTCCTTACGATATTTCGCACCCTTCTTGTTTTGGTTACGGTTGGTAAGACGTGCCAAAGTCTCTTTTACCTGGCGTGCTACGTCTTCCTCGTTCACCTCTAAGGGTTTCTGATTTCTATTGGGTTTCTTGTTCTTCTTGTTAGCGTTGCGTCCGCCAGCAGCGTTGTTATTTCCGCCACCGCCAGTGTTACCGCCCTTGTTCTTATTGTTGCTGGGCTGGTTGGCAGCTGCGTTGATATCTACCCTTTCAGAGTTTATACGACTGCGCTTGCGACGTTCGCCACCCTGCTGACCCTTGTTTTCGCGCTCCTTACGTTTCTCTTCCTTCGATTTTTTCTTAGGTCGAGTGTTCTGGTTGATGGTAGAAAGGTCAATCTTTCCCATCACCTTGATACCAGGCGCGTTGTTTTGCTCGCTTTTCAGCGTAAAGATGGCTGGTTTAGCATCAGTCCCTTCGCCTTCCGTAGCAGCTCCTTCAGCAGATGTTTCCACGTTAGCAACCTCGGCCTTAGAGGCTTTTTCGGATTGAACCGATTGCGCTTCGTCGACCGCTTTTACAGTTGCAGCAGACTTCGCAGCATCGGCTTTCGGTGCATGTGCAGAGCGTTCCTTATGCTCGGCTTTCGCTTCCGCCTTATCCTTTTTCGGTTCTTGCGGTGCGTCCACTTGCTTTTCAGCTTTTTGTTCGTCGGCAACTACGTTTTGCTTCGTCGCTTCGGCGTTCACCACCTTTTCCTGTTTGTCGGCAGAAACATCGCTTGCCGTGTTAGAAACTTCGCTCACGGCAGCAGGCTTAGCTTCTTCTTTATTATCGTCTTGAACGGTTTTCACATCAGAATTCTTCGCGGCAGGCTTACCACCTAGGTTCGAAAGGTCTATCTTACCCAAAGGCTTGTATTGCTGTTTGCCCGCGTTAAGCACCGTTTCTGCACGATGATCGTTATCTTCGGCCACACGTTTCTTCTCCTTCGTTTTCTTCGGAAAGAGCTTCTCGGCCTGATTGCGCACCTCCTTATCCTTATGAAACGCTTTCATAAGGGCTTCGTATTGCGCATCGTTCAGTTTGAACGTGGGTTCGGCTTTCACCTCTCCCAGCTCGCTTTTCTTTTCTAAGAACTCCACTGCCGTTTGGAGTCCGATGTTCAATTCACTTATTGCTTTGCCTAATCTGATGTTCATTCTGTTGTTTTGTTTTTGTTTTTTGGTTGTGGCCTCGGCCTTGTCTACCCGTTATAAGGGTAGTCTGTTATCCTTGTTCGAACTCTGCCCTCAGCACGCGCAGCAGGCTGTCGACGGTTTCTTCCTCCAAGTCGGCCTTCTCCACGAGCATTTCTCGCGGTGCGTTAAGCACAGCCTTGGCCGTGTCGAGCCCAATGCTCTTGATGGCATCGATAACCCATTGGTCTACCTCGTCTGAGAACTCGTCCAAGTAGATGTCTTCGTCGGCCTCGCCTTCTGCCACTTCACGGAACACGTCGATGGTGTATTCGGTGAGCATGGAAGCCAACTTGATGTTCAGTCCGCCACGTCCAATGGCCAGCGAAACTTCTTCGGGGTGCAAGAACACCTCTGCCTTACGGTTCTCTTCATCGATATTGATGCTGCTCACTTGCGCAGGACTAAGGGCACGTTGGATGAAAAGCTTGGTGTTGGCAGTATAGTTTATCACGTCGATATTCTCGTTGCAAAGTTCGCGAACGATGCCGTGTACACGGCTACCCCTCACGCCCACGCAGGCGCCAACAGGGTCGATGCGTTCGTCGTAGCTCTCAACGGCGATCTTAGCACGTTCTCCCGGCATGCGGGCAATGCGCTTAATGGATATCAATCCATCGTTAATCTCGGGCACTTCGGCCTCCAACAGTCGTTCGAGGAACATGGGACTGGTGCGGCTGAGTATAATTTTGGGGTTGTTGTTTTCGTTGTCTACGCGCAAGATAACGGCCCTAATGGTTTCGCCCTTGCGGTATTGGTCGGCCGGAATTTGCTCCGACTTGGGGAGAATAAGCTCGTTGTTCTCGTCGTCTACAATGAGAACTTCTCGCTTCCACACCTGATACACCTCGCCAGCGATAACCTGACCCACACGGTCTTTATACTTATTATATAATGAGTCGTGTTCAAGTTCCAGGATTTTAGATGCCAGCGTTTGGCGTAGCGTCAATATGGCGCGACGTCCGAATTTGGCGAAGTCTACCCGTTCGGTAACTTCTTCGCCCACTTCGTAGTCGTGTTCAATCTTTTGTGCTTCGGTCAACGCAATCTGCTTGTTCTCGTCTTCCACTTCTCCATCTGCCACCACCATGCGGTTGCGGTAAATTTCGAAGTCGCCTTTATCGGGGTTTACGATGACATCGAAGTTCTCATCGCTACCGAAGATGCGAGCCAGCACGTTGCGAAAGCTTTCTTCCAACACGCTCACCAAGGTCATTCGGTCGATGTTCTTGGTGTCTTTAAACTCCTTGAACGTGTCGACCATGCTCAAGATATTCTCATCTTTTTTTCTTGCTACCATAGGGTTTATTATCGTTTGATGTGGTGTTGCCCTCGCGTTGCAGGCCGATGGCGCATACAGATGTTGTTTTCGCGCCTCGCCAGCATAAGGGCTAGCCAATTAATTTCTCCTTATATAATTACAGTTGACAAGTTAATCAGTTAACGAGTTAACCAAGGGTTAAGTTGATAAGCTTATGAGCGGACCGGTTTAGAGCTAATTTGTTAAAGCATTAACGGCAACACTTGCCACGCTGCCACATAACATTTGGCTTAACTCCTTTATTCCATAACTCCTTAACTCCTACTTACCACTTACTACTTTACTCCTTACTCCTTTACTTCTTACTACTTTCTACTCAAACAAGCGTTAGAACTGAATCAGATATTTGGTATATTTCACACCATCCATCTTAAAGTTATGGTCCACGTCTTGCATCACAGGACGTTTCTTACCTTCAACTTTCACCTTCTCGTTTACCGTAACAACGAAGTCGTTTCCATCTACACTTTTGAGCGTTCCTTTGTATTTCTTGCCGTCTTTATCCAATACTTCCACCTCTTTACCGATGAAATTCACGTATTGTTGTGGCACTTTAAAGGGCTGTCCTAGTCCGGCCGAGCCCACTTCCAATTCGTAATCCTCTTCATCTCGGTTCAAGTGCTCCTCGATAAATCGGCTTAGCTCCACGCAGTCTTCAATCCAAACACCGTCTGCATGGTCTATTTCCACCACGATACGGCTATCCGGACTAGTTTCCACATCGACAAGAAAGTACTCTTTGTCGGCTAACCATTGTTCAACCAGTTGTTTTACGACGTTTTTGTCAATCATATCTTGTTGTTGCTGATAATGAAAATGAGGAACTCTCATCGGAGCCCCTCATTCCACTGAATGCTGCAAAGTTACGAATAAATAACGAAACGCACAAAATATTTTTACGTTTTCAGTGTTTTTATCCACGATTTTTGTATATGAAAGCCATTTCGGGGCGTTTTGGATACGTAGGAAGGGCGATTAAGCCGTTTAGAAGGGGTAACGAGGGGAAGAGATTTTAGCGAAACGAACGACCACATTTGCAGGTATAAGTTTGCAAATCAGAGGGTTTTGAAGTTTGCCCCTTACCATGGCTATTCATGGGCCACTGCCCCTCAATATACACCTTATTATATATACGCATGCATGTACACACGAGCGCGCCATATCCCAAACAACATTCGGTCAGTCTGTTTACCTTTCTCGGCAGGCTTGTTCCACGCATGCGGATTTATTGCGCATCCAGCACATTATCTTGCTTTGCAACTACGCTTACATGACCAAGAAGTCTCCACAAGCATTGCACACAATCTGCCCACAAATTGAGAACCCAACACGCCCGATAAGCCAACGCAAGACACGAAATGAGGTCTCGCACACAGCTTTTTAACAAAGCGGCGTGTTATCCCTATGTTGGACTCGCGTTACAGCTAAGTTGGAACGCTGTTCCAGTTGAACTGGAACAATGTTCCAGATAAGATGGAATAGGGTTCCAGCTTATAGATAACCCAACGGCTATTGATAAAGCTGTGTACAAAGGCTTATCAAACGGTTTACAGATGCTAAAACATCAAGCCGCTTCCGTTGCCTCCCTACCCATGAGGCATGCACATCCAGTAGTTGCATCTAATGCTAACAGGGAATAAGGCGACAGTTTGACGAGCGGAAAAATATGCAGACAACACCATTTATACCATATCCTGCATGGCGGTAGTTAGCACAACGCTACTTACAAATACATGCGCGAGTTCGGGATAAGGCGTCGTATAATCCAAACCAAACCATACAAACTAATCAACGGGAAAAAGACCAAGACCTACGGCCTTGTGGGGTTAGGTGCGCTACTTAGGCAGGGTAGGTCGCTCTCGCTCCCAACCCTGCCCTACCAAAGGACCAACCGCTACGCGGTAGTTAGTGCAACACAAGCCGCAATAGTCCCATGCCTATAAATGCTTTGACATGGACTTCATCCCCAAAAGATCAAAGGCTATGCGGTAGCTAGTGCAATGCAAGCCGCAATATCCTCGTGACTATAAATGCTTTGACATGGGCTTCATCCCCCAAAAGGCCAAAGGCTACGAGGTAGTTAGTGCAAAACAAACTATATGTATAAGGACTATTATGGGCTATTTGTTATTCTAGCCTAGCGTAAGTCTGTAAGTTTAGGTGTTTGATTTTCTACCACAAATACCATTTCCCACCAAATAGATACACACCTTTTATGATATATGAGGTTCAGAGTAACAAACAACCCATTACAGTATATGCACATATTAGAGGTGTTGTGCCAACTACCGCGTAGCGGTTGGTGTGGCTGATGCGGAGACGGAGTGAAACAAACACAGGCATTACGCTAGTTACCACGTAACGGTTGGTATAACCAATGCAGTGGCGAAATGAAACAAACGCTGGTATTGCACTAACAACTTCGTAGCGGTTGGTATAACTGATGCAGAGGCGGAGTGAAACAAATGTAGGTATTACGCCAACTATCGCGTAACGGTTGATATAACCAATGCAGAGGCGAAATGAAACAAGTACTGGCTTAGCACCATCTACCGCGTAACGGTTGATATAACCAATGCAGAGGCGGAATGAAACAAGCACTGGCATTACGCCATCTACCGCGTAGCGGTTGGTCCTTTGGTAGGGCAGGGTTGGGAGCCAAAGCGACCTACCCTGCCTAAGCTGTGGTGGAAAGAAACAAGGCCGTAGGTCTTGGTCTTTTTCCGTTTAATGCGTTTCTAGGTGAAGATTACGTGCAATATTTTCCTCCCTTTCATATCATTATATGCCTGCCATTTGTTACCATCGACCCCTCTAATGCGGTAAGTTTCATTTACTAATACCCCGTTTCTTTTATGCAAACTAACCAATAGAAAAAGACCAAGACCTACGGCCTTGTGAGATTAAGTGCACCATTTAGACAGGGTAGGTCGCTCTCGCTCCCAACCCTGCCCTACCAACAGACCAACCGCTACGCGGTAGTTAGTGCAACGCAAGCCGCAATAGTCCCCGTGACTATGAATGTTTTGACATAGAGCTCGCCCTCCAAAGACAAAAGGCTACGCGGTAGTTAGCGCAACGCAAGCCGCAATAGTCCCGTAACTATAAATGCTTTGACATGGGCTTCATCCCAAAAAGACCAAAGACTACGAGGTAGTTAGTGCAATGCAAGCCGCAATATCCTCGTGACTATAAATGCTTTGACATGGGCTTCATCCCCAAAAAGGGCAAAGGCTACGCGGTAGGTAGTGCAACATTCCTCACATGCACATGGGTTATTATGATTCGTTTCTTGTTCCTAACTCACGCTAACACATAGACTTTTACGAGCTATATGTTACCCCGAACTGGGCACATAACATAAAAGGCACACCCTGTGGTGCGCCTTTTATTCCCTTGTTTTTTTAGCGTTTAACTAGAAATCATGATTTGCATAAAAGGGATCGACTATGGTATAGCCCTGCCCTTTTTTCCTGAACTGAATCCTAAAATAGGAAAACGACATATTGGGGTCAACACTTTTGCCCTCACAAGAAACTATTCTGAGTTCGACACCTGTATCCGACCGCGAGCCCGAAGACAAGAATTTGGAGGCATCGATGAAAAAGCTATAATTAAAGATTATCGGTATCTTCACTCCATCTATCGAGATTTCAGCTTCCGAATGTCCACCAGCCGTTGCGAATCTTTTTCTCATTTTGGCAATGTATTCTTCGGTAATGCCGTTTCGTCTGCCATCAGAGCGTGTTGCGCCTTTGGCATCATGGGATGGGGGAAACATATCGAAGGAATGCTTCAATGGAAATTCGGGCGAGAAAACGAGTAGCTTATCGCCATACATCACTTCCGTTCGCACGTCTAAGGCCTTACCGCCTTTCTGCCCAATGACAGAAAACTTATTATCTTTCAATAGCTCGTCGGGGTCTATGGGCTGTCCATCTTCGTCTTGTACCTGCACATACACCGTGTTTTCCACCACAAAGGCGGAATCGTCTGCATCGCTGTTCGAGCCACAAGCTACGACGAATAGGGCTGTCAATGCTGCGAGCAAGGGTATTCGCAAATGTTTCATCGTGTGTTATTATTATTCAAGTTTGTAAGTTTGTAAGTTGACGAGAGCCTGAATTTATCAGCCTTCAATATTCCTCCCTGTTGCTGAATTCAAGAGCTTTGGATTGAGAGTTAATGCCATCGGCTTAGCCCAAGCGGGTTATACGCACCACTTTACTCTACCGAATAGCCTTGTTCTTGCTTGCGCAAAACAATTTTAAAATGCTTATTATGCTGGTAGGGGTCTATCGTTTTGCCTTGCCATTCCACCGTTTTTATAACAATGCTTGTTCCTCCCAGCATCTTTTCGGCATTGGGCATGGCACTATACCTATAATGAAAACGCAACGGCACTTTAACGCGGTCTATCGTTATCACGACATCTGCATAGCCTTCGCCCCGCTTTCCCTCATCAGTATCCCAATATTTCATTACAGATTGGTCAGGCAAGTCGGCCGAAAAGCGATACACTTTCACGTCATCCAGCTTATCGGCAGATACGCTCAAGGTGCGCCCACTTGCTTTTCCAAACACGGAGAACCTGCCATCGTACAGCAAAGTGCTAGGAGAAGACACTTCGCCGCCATCTCGCACTTCAACATACACGGTACTTTCGACACTAGAGGCTACTGCAGGAGTGTACTTTTTCTTCTCCTCATCGGCACTACAAGCGGACAATAGCGCAAGAGTTGCCACAACTAGCAAACTGCTTTTCAATTGTTTCATTGTCTTCGGTTTTACTAATGGAAGTGGGATATACATGCGACCCCAAGGTCTATACGCACCGTTTGAGTTAATTAATTGAAGTCGGAGCGCATGCCACTGCCATTGGGTTATTATGATTAGATGCTGCAAATATACGCTTTATGCTTTAATTTGCAAAGAAAAAGGAAGGTAAATTTTGACTAAGACCATACAAAACAAGTAATGCGAGTAATCTTAAAGCATTTCTACTTGTTTGCCATTATACACCCGCATATCTCTTACGAAACCCCATTTCATCCACTCACAGCTAGAAATAAATAAGCGAACGAAGGCAATGCTTTTACGTCACAGATGGTCTTCGTTCGCTTCTCTTCGTTTTTTCAGGGTGTTTCGCCTACCCGATTTGTTTCAACAGATAGGCGCATTTCTCGGGATTGCCGAGCGTTTTACCCTTGTCGCACGAAAGCTTTACGCAGTCGTGCCACTCGCGTTTCTCTGTAATTCGGCATTTGGTGAGTTTCACCACGATGTTCATAGGTTGGCAACCCACAACATCGCACGTGAGGAACGTGCCCATGCCATAGCTATCTTGCACGCGCCCGTCTACAAAACGGTGTATCTCTAAGGCGCGTTCGATGTTCAAGCCGTTGCTGTATATCACCTGCTTGGTGGCAGGATTGATGCCCAACTGCTTGTATTTCTCGATAATCTTTTCGGTTTGCTCTTCTTCCACACCGCTATCTACGCGCAACCCGACGAACATCAGGGCCATGCGTTTAGAGAGATTGTTGAAGAAAACCTTATCGCCGAAGCAGTCGTAGAGGTAAATGCCGTTGTCGCCATCGTAAACATTGCTGAACTTACGCATCACATTGAAGTTGCATTCAAAGATTCCGCTCACGTTTTCTTCAAATTCTATGATCTGATGACTCATCGTTCCCATGGGCACCAGTTCGTATTTCATGGCCAGATAAACGTTACTTGTACCCACGATGCGACCCTTCCACGGAACAAAAACACCGTCTACGTTTTCACCACCTGCTTCAGCGGTGGCTTTCAGGGCACGTATCACGTTGTCGTGATGGTGAAACGACAGTCTACGACGTGTGCCCATGTCGCCCAGAACCAGTCCTCCGCGCAATATTTGCTTAGCTTTATCGGTGGCACGTTCGCATTCTAGGGCGGCATCATAGCGTTCTAAGTCGCCACGATGTTGGTGCATTAGCTCGGAAATGATCGAAAGCACGGGCATCTCCCACATGATGGTGGAATACCATTTGCCACGAATGGAGATGGCGAGTTGACCATCGGGGGCTTGCTGGATATGCACTTCATCGGGATTGAACTTGTAGCCGCGCAAGAAAGTGAAATACCATTGGGGCAGATAGTACATGCGCTGCTGCATAAAGGCTATCTCCTCTTCGGTTATTCTCACGTTCTTCATCAGGTTGATTTGTTCTTTCACCTTGTCGGCAAAACCTTCGGGGTAGGACGTATGGTTACGGTCGAAGAAGGTATATTCCACTTCGGCACGCGGATAGGTTTGCAAAACATAATACTGGCAACTGAAAGTATAGGCGTCGTTGTCGGTAAAATGGTTAATAATGGGCTGCATAAGTATCGTTTATAGTGGGTTTTATTGATCAGTGGCGGGCGGTGTTGATTCCGTGGAATGGCGTTAGGTATGGGCTAGTTTCTAAACTAGTCAACCGACAGGACTAGTAAGACTTGAAGAACCTGCAAGGCTAGTCAACGTTGCTGACTTGCAAACTGGTTAACCAGTTAACTTACTATCTTGCCAATCCATCAACCGTTTACTCCACAGAAAGTATGTTGAGCAATTGGGCGAAATCGTCTATCACCCAGTTTGCACCCGCCTCTTCCAGTTCCGCAAGCGTACCGTTGCCATAGGTTACGCCACAAGTAAGGGTGTCGGCGCGACGTCCCATCTCGATGTCGAATGCCATATCGCCTACCACGAGCGTTTCTTCGGGCTTGGCATCAAGGTGTTCGAGTGTAAGGAGTACAGGCTCGGGATGGGGTTTGGCGTGGGTGACGTCGTCGGCACTGACGATATAGCTGATGTACTGACCAATGCCGATGCTTCGCACGAGGCTGGGTAACGAGTCGCGACCACGACTGCTGGCGATGGTGAGCGTTAAGTCTGCGGCATGCATCCGCTCAACGGTTTGTACCACGTTGGCAAAGGGCTTCACCGCACCCGTAACGTTATGGATGTCGAAAATGCTGCGATAGGTTGCCACACAGTCCATAGCCGTTGCGTCGTCTACTTTTGCCAAGCGCACGAAAGCCTCTTTAAGGGGCAGTCCGATGGTGGCTGCGCATTCGTCTTCGCTATTTTGTGGCAAGCCATGTTGGCGTAGGGTTTCTCTCAATGTGTCGACAATGATACGGCGCGAGTCGCCTAGTGTTCCGTCAAAGTCGAGTATCACAGTGGTAATTCTCATCTTTTTCGTGCAAAGGTATGAAAACTTTGGGAGTTATTAAGAGGGAAAGGGTGAAAAGGTCGATAGGTAAAAAAAATGGCTAACGACCACTAAGGGTGAAGAGATTAAAAAATGGCTAACGCCAGTTCGTCCCATAATCTTTTCACCTTTTCATTCTTTCACCTTTTCACTTTTTCAACCACGGTGAAGTCTAGCTGACGTTTCTCTTGGTCTACACGTGCCACTTGTATGCGAATTGGATCGCCAAGCTGGTACTTGCGATGACATCGGCGACCAACAAGACAATAGTTTCGCTCGTCAAAGTCGTAGTAATCGTCGTCTAGGTCGCGCATGGGCACCATACCTTCACAGTGGTTTTCGTCTATCTCGCAATAGATGCCGTAGCTGGCAATGCCGCTGATGTGGGCATCGAACTCTTCACCCAACTTGTCGGCCATAAACTCCACCATCTTATATTTGATGGAATCGCGCTCCGCATTCTGCGCAATCTGTTCCATTTCCGACGAA
The DNA here is from genome assembly GCF_000378085.1 of Hoylesella loescheii DSM 19665 = JCM 12249 = ATCC 15930. GTDB lineage: Bacteria > Bacteroidota > Bacteroidia > Bacteroidales > Bacteroidaceae > Prevotella > Prevotella loescheii. Next base: position 103,088 of record NZ_KB899211.1, on the reverse strand, counting down.
TGTTCGCACAGCTCTTCATAGCGCTCCTTGCTCGCGCTTCGGCCTCCTGCGGCATAACGCGTAAGCAAACGGTGCACCATGGTGTCGGGATAGCGACGTATGGGACTGGTGAAATGCGTGTAATAATCGAAGGCCAAGCCGAAGTGACCAATGTTATGAATGCTGTATTTGGCCTTCATCATGGCGCGCAGGGCGATGGTTTCGATAAGGTTTTGTTCGCGTTTGCCCGCCACTTCGTCCATGAGCTTGTTCAGCGAGCGCGATGTTTCGCCCTTGGTACTCGTCGTTTTCAGCTTATAACCAAACTTCATGATAAACTCGCGCAATGTTTCGAGCTTCTGCGGGTCGGGATTATCGTGCACACGATAAGGTAAAGTCTTGGGCGCACGTCCGTCTTTGGGCCTGCCCACACTCTCGGCCACGGTTTTATTTGCCAAGAGCATGAACTCTTCGATCAACTTATTGGCATCTTTCGAACGCTTGAAATAGGCGCGAACAGGCTTGCCTTGCTCGTCTACATCGAAATGAAGTTCCTCGCGATCGAACTTCACCGCCCCATTCTTAAACCGCTTTTCGCGCAGCTTCTTGGCCAGTTTGTCGAGCATAATCAGGTTATCGGCGTTCTCACCTTTATATCCGCCTTTCGGCGCAGGTGGTGCTGGCTCGCCCGTTCCATCAACAACGCCGTTGTCTTCTAGCAGTTGCTGCACCTCTTCGTATGCATATCGCCTATCGCTCTTTATAACGGTGTGCACGATACGATAGGTTTTTATGTCGGCGTTTTCGTCCATATTGAAGATCACACTGTAAGCCAACTTCTCTTCATCAGGGCGTAACGAGCAGATAAAGTTACATAACCGTTCGGGCAACATGGGTATGGTGCGGTCTACAAGATACACACTTGTGGCGCGTTTCATGGCCTCTTTGTCGATAATACTTCCCTCGGTGACGTAGTGACTCACGTCGGCGATGTGCACACCTACCTGCCAAAGGCCCTTATCGAGCATGCGAATAGACAGCGCATCGTCAAAATCCTTGGCATCGCGTGGGTCGATTGTACACGTAAACACATTGCGGAAGTCTTCGCGTTCATCGTAATCCTGCTGCGTTATCTCAGCCGAAATGCGTTCGGCAGCCTCTTCAGCCGCCTTGGGATAGGTGTAGGGCAACCCGTATTGGGCCAAGATGGCGTGCATCTCAGCATCGTTTTCGCCCGTAGGACCAAGCACATCAATCACTTCTCCCATAATATTCTTATGGTCGGCATCGGGCCATTGGGTGATTTTCACCACAGCCTTATCACCCGTTTTACCACCTTTAAGCTTACGTTTAGGCACGAAGATGTCGTGAACATATAGGTTTTCGGGTGTTACAAGGAAAGCCATGTCGCGTTCAACACGTAGCTTACCCACCACCTGATCTTTGGCGCGCTTCAATATTTCGATAACCATAGCCTCCTTAATATGGCGTTTTCGGCGTGCCATGAGCTGCACACGAACGTGGTCGCCATTAAGTGCCGACTTGGAATTTCGCTCACTTACGAAGATGGGCGTTGAGCCATCGTCGGGAACGAACGAGTTTTTGCCGTTGGTTTTACGAACGAAACGCCCCTCTAGAACCTGTCCTGCCTGATTAAGACGATACGAACTGTCGGTCACCTTAGTCAAGAAGTCGTCCCAAGCCATCTCTTCCATCACGTCGATAGCCAACATCTTGAGCGGATGCGTGTCGAGTTTCAGGTTCTTGAAGATTTCTTTGAAGCTGAAAGTTTTCCCTGGATGTTGCTCGAAAAACTGTTGCAGCCTTTCGGCCACTTGCTTTTTGGTGAGGCGTTTGCCCCCTTTCTTTCCTTTTCCCATATTCGGCTGTTGTTTATGGCGTGTTATAATAATGTGCAATAGCACCGCATTGGAGCATCTTGTACAGGTGATTTTGGGGCAGCATTCCACAAAGGCACTCCCTAACCAATGCGCAGTTGACGTTTATCTAATTCTCGCGACGCAATGCTTGTTTTGTCACTTTACATTCCATACTTTCCGCAAAGTAACAAAAAAGATACGAGATAAAAGGAGCATTTTATAAAAAACTTCTTTGAAGTCTGCGCATTTTATTGTACATTTGCAAGTTAAAGCACGAATATGTTCGGCTTAAACCGCCCTTTTTATAGCCTTGCACATAGGCAAGTAAGCCCCAAACCGTGTGGTTAGAGCTTTGAGAAAAGGCAAAAAGAACAAAAACAGCAAATATATAAACATAGCAAATGTCTGCAGTGATAATAAAGAAAGTCTGCACCAAAAGCGACTTAAAGGCGTTCATCGACCTACATTACGACCTATACGAAGGAAACGAGTATGATGCGCCAAACCTGTTCAGCGACGAGATGAACACGTTGAGCAAAGACAAGAACGCGGCTTTCGACTTCTGCGAAGCCGAATATTTCCTCGCCTACAAAGAGGGAAAGCTGGTGGGGCGCGTAGCTGCCATCATCAACCACCGCGCAAACAAGAAGTGGGATCGTAAGAGCGTGCGCTTCGGGTGGATAGACTTCATCAACGACCGTGAGGTGTTAGAGGCGCTGCTTCATGCCGTAGAAGAATACGGACGCTCAAAAGGAATGCGCTCGATTGTGGGTCCGCTGGGCTTTACCGATATGGATCCAGAGGGTATGCTCACAACAGGCTTCGACCAATTGGGTACCATGCCCACCATATATAATTATGAGTACTATCCCCAACTGATGGAAAGTCTTGAGGGGTTTGAGGTAGATAACCACTATGTGGAGTACAAACTGATGGTGCCTAACGAAGTTCCTGAGAAGTTTGCCAAGATTGCCGACATGATACAAAAGCGTTATAGCCTCAAGATAAAGAAGCTTACGCGCGACGATGTTTTCAAGGGTGGATACGGTAAACGTATCTTCGACCTTGTGAATAAGACCTACGGGCATCTCTACGGATACTCGGACCTTACCGAGAAGCAAATGGACCAGTATGTGAAGCTGTACTTCCCTATGGCCGACCTTGACCTCATCACCCTCGTTGAAGACGAAGCGGCCGACAACAAGCTCGTTGGATTGGGCATCTCCATTCCCTCGTTGACGCGCGCCTTACAAAAGTGTCGTCGCGGAAGACTAACGCCCTTTGGCTGGTGGCACGTGTTGAGGGCCATCAAATACCACAAGACAAAGGTGGTAGACCTCTTGCTCATCGGCGTTTTACCCGAATATCGCATGAAGGGGGTTAACTCGTTGCTCTTCGCCGACCTTATCCCGCGTTACCAAAAGTATGGGTTTGAATGGGGAGAAACGCAGGTGGAGATGGAAACCAACTCGAAAGTGCAAAGCCAATGGGAATGGTTAGACGCCAGCATTCATAAAAGACGGAAGTGCTATATCAAGACCATTTAGCGTAAGGGCATACCACACAAAGACTGGTTCTGAAAATATAGCGTGGATTTTTTAGAACCATTGAAAGGCCAATAAATAGACACCACAAAGAAGATGAATAAGAAAGAAACACCTGATAATCAACAAGAGATGACGTTCGACTCTGCCAACTCGGCCGATTCGAATACAAACAACACGCCCACATCCACCCAACAGACCAACAATCAGCCTGCATACACCGACGATAACATTAGGCATCTGTCGGATATGGAGCACGTTCGCACGCGTCCTGGTATGTACATCGGCCGCCTTGGCGATGGAACACAGGCCGAAGACGGTATATACGTGCTGCTGAAAGAGGTGATAGACAATTCTATCGACGAGTTTAAGATGCAAGCAGGCAAGCGTATTGAGGTGGATTTGGAAGACGATCTGCGCGTATCTGTTCGCGACTATGGCCGCGGTATTCCGCAAGGGAAGCTGGTAGAGGCTGTGAGCATGCTCAACACGGGTGGAAAATACGACTCTAAAGCGTTTCAAAAGAGCGTGGGTTTGAATGGTGTTGGTCTCAAGGCAGTGAACGCATTGAGCGTGCGTTTTGAGGCTAGGTCATATCGTGAGGGAAAGGTGCGCACCGTGGTGTTCGAAAGAGGTGAGCTAATTAGCGACAACACCGAGAGCACCAATGAAGAAAACGGCACGTTCGTATTCTTCGAACCCGACAATACCTTGTTTCTTAATTATCGCTTCAAGGCAGAGTTTGTGGAGACAATGCTCCGCAACTACACCTACCTTAACGCTGGTTTGGCCATCATGCACAACGGTCGACGCATCATTAGCCGAAATGGCTTGGCCGACTTGCTGAACGACCGCATGACCAACGATGGGCTCTACCCCATCATCCACATTCAGGGCGAAGACATCGAGATTGCCTTTACCCACGCCAACCAATATGGCGAAGAGTATTATTCGTTCGTTAACGGACAGCACACCACACAAGGTGGTACGCACCAAAGTGCCTTTAAGGAGCATATCGCCAAAACCATTAAAGACTTTTTCTCCAAAAACTACGAGTACGTAGACATTCGCAACGGCATGGTGGCAGCAATTGCCATCAACGTGCAAGAGCCTATGTTCGAAAGCCAAACTAAGATTAAGCTGGGCTCGCTCACAATGAGCCCGGGCGGAGAAAGCGTTAACAAATACGTGGGCGACTTCATTAAGCGCGAAGTAGACAACTACTTGCACATCCATGCCGATGTGGCCGAAGAGCTGAAGCGCAAGATTGACGAGAGCGAAAGAGAGCGAAAGGCCATGGCGGGCGTAACCAAGATGGCGCGTGAAAGGGCAAAGAAGGCGAACTTACATAACAGGAAGCTGCGCGATTGTCGAATTCACTTCAGCGATGTGAAGAACGATCGCAAGGAAGAAAGCTCTATCTTTATCACCGAAGGCGACTCGGCGAGCGGCAGTATCACCAAAAGCCGCGACGTAAACACACAGGCCGTGTTCTCGCTTCGTGGTAAACCGCTCAACTCGTACGGGCTTACCAAGAAGGTGGTGTACGAAAACGAGGAGTTCAACCTGCTGCAAGCGGCGCTAGATATCGAAGAGGGGCTCGACACATTGCGATATAATAAGGTTATCGTAGCCACCGATGCCGATGTCGACGGCATGCACATTCGCCTGCTTATCATCACTTTCTTCTTGCAATTTTTCCCCGAACTGGTGAAGAAAGGCCATGTATATGTGCTGCAAACGCCATTGTTCCGTGTGCGAAACCGACGTACGAAGATTAAGGATAAGAAGGTAATTGCCGAGGCCGACGAACGACTGATGAAGGGTGAACGCAAAAACGACTTTATCACACGCTATTGCTACAACGAAGACGAACGGCAGAAAGCCATCGCTGATCTAGGTCCCGACCCCGAGATTACTCGCTTTAAAGGATTGGGCGAGATTTCACCCGAAGAGTTTACGCACTTCATCGGGCCTGAAATGCGATTGGAACAGGTTACGTTACACAAAAACGACCAAGTGCACAAGCTATTGGAATATTACATGGGCAAGAACACCATGGAACGCCAAAACTTCATTATCGACAACTTGGTGGTGGAAACGGATGGCCCTACCGAAGTGGAAACCGACGAGGAATAATCGGCAAACGCTTTCGCGTAGACACTATTTTATGGCAAGAAAGGTAAACGGCACTGCCAGCCCCTCAACTCGCTAACTTGCCAACCTATCACCTCTTAAACTTGCAAATTTGTGAACTGGTCAACCTGTTTACTCGTGAACTGGTCAACCGACCAACTTACTAACTGCCCAACTAATTAATCAACCCATAAAGAAAGGAGTACTAAAAACCGAAAGAGAACGAAGAGATTGGAGAGAACAAAAGTGAAAAAGAGAACCAAATAGATTGAAAGCGGGGATAAGGGAGATTGAAGAAGAGATGCTGAAAAGGGCTTCATGGGCAGTAAGTGCCCAACTTGTTCGGTCTGCCCCACCTGTCTGTCTTGTGCGATAAGTACAACCTCCCCACCCCACCAAAGTAAATTCAAACGACACATGAAGAAATTATTAATTCTTGCGGTTTGTTTCGCCACGCTAGCCGCACAAGCACAACTGCAGATGAACTTTGGAAAAGAGAGTCCGCTGCAAAAACTGCAGATTGCCGAAATGGCAATTAAAAACCTGTATGTCGATACCGTAAACGAGAACAAACTTGCCGAAGATGCCATCAAGGGCATGCTAGAAAAGCTAGATCCACACTCGTCTTACTCCTCGGCCAAGGAAACAAAGGCCATGAACGAGTCGTTACAGGGCTCGTTCGAAGGCATTGGCGTGCAATTTAACATTGCCAAAGACACACTGCTCATTATACAACCCATTGTCAATGGACCCTCTGAGAAGGTGGGCATCATGGCTGGCGACCGCATCGTGAGCGTTAACGACACGGCCATTTCGGGTGTGAAGATGTCGCAAGAAGACATCGTACGCCGACTGCGAGGTCCAAAAGGCACCGTTGTTAAAGTAGGCATTGTGCGCCCAGGCATCAAAGATTTGCTCACCTTTCATATCAAACGCGATAAGATACCTATCGAAACGCTCGACGCCTATTACCTTATCAAGCCTGGTGTGGGTTACATCCGCATCGGCAGCTTTGGTGCAACCACCTACGAAGAGTTTATGCAGGCACTGATGAAACTGCAAGTGAAGGGCGCAACCGACCTTATACTCGACCTTCAAGACAATGGTGGCGGATACCTGCAAGCAGCCGTTCGCATTGCCAACGAGTTTCTTCGCCGCAACGATCTCATTGTCTACACACAAGGACGAAGCTCTAACAGGCAGGAGTTTCGCGCCCATGGCGATGGCAGCATGCTTACGGGCAAAGTGTTCGTGCTGATTAACGAGTTCTCGGCATCGGCTGCCGAAATCGTAACGGGGGCATTACAAGACCAAGATCGTGGCATCGTGGTGGGTCGCCGTTCGTTTGGCAAGGGTCTGGTGCAACGGCCTATCGAGTTCGCCGACGGCAGTATGATGCGCTTAACGGTAGCTCATTATTACACGCCATCAGGCAGATGCATTCAGAAACCTTACACCAAGGGCGACAATGCCAATTACGAGAAGGACCTGGACAACCGTTTTAAGAAAGGGGAGTTTTACAGTGCCGACAGCATTCACCTGAACGACTCGCTAAAATACCAAACGCTTCGTCGTAAACGCACGGTGTATGGCGGTGGCGGTATCATGCCCGACTATTTCGTTCCGTTAGATACCACACAGTTTTCGCACTATCATCGCCAACTGGCTGCTAAGGGTATCATCATCAATGCCAATATACAATACGTGGATAAGCATCGTAAGGAACTGAAAAAAAAGTATCCCTCGTTTGCCGAATTCAATAAGAAGTATCAGGTGCCACAAGCTATTCTCGACGAGATTGTTGCCGAAGGTGGGAAGCAAAAGATTAAAGCCAAGAACCAACAGGAGCTAAAGTCTAGCCTCGCTAGCATCAAAACGCAATTTAAAGCCCTTGTGGCTCGCGACATTTGGAACATGTCTGAATACTTCCACGTAATGAACGAGCACAACCGCGTAGTGCAAAAGGCATTGGTGTTGTTGGGAAAGGGGACCTGATAACAAACCGATGAGCCAAAAAGTAGGTAGGTTTACAGACCAACACACCAATAGATTAGGCAAATTTCAAAGTGGTTTATCCCACTTAAAACATTAAACTTAGCATACAAATAAGGGGCTGCCACTTGGCAACCCCTTATTTATTTCACACCATTCATTAACAGAATGGTTCAAACTTATGACAACTACCGCATGGCGGTTGGGTGCAATACTAACCACCAATAGGCACATTTAAATTAAGTGGGGGCATGGAACTCACATCTAAAACACCAATCGTTAAGCGGTAATTGGGCACAATACTAGCCACCAATAGACACATTTAAATAAAGTGGTGGCATGAAACTCACACCTAAAACACCAGTCGCTACGCGGTAGTTGGCACGATGTCCCTCACCTGTATAAAGGTTACTATGGATCGTTTGATATCTCCAACTGGCGTATAACATAAAAACCAGCGATACAAATAAGGGGCTGCCAAGTGGCAACCCCTTATTTATTTCACTACATTTCATTTCTCGAACAAGCATCGTTTCTCAGCTTTTTAGGCCCTGCTTCTACGCTATTTCAAGCCAATACGTATGTTACTGTATCCTCATGGATTATCTATCACAACAAGCTTTACGATAAATCATCGCGTTAAAGCTAACATGGAATCTCGTTCCAGATGAGATGGAATGTTGTTCCAACTAAGATGGAACCTCGTTCCAGCTGATATGTAACAAGGTTCCATGTTAGCTGGAAAAATTCATTATTTTAAAAGATGATCTTCAATCAATTACCCATCGGACATCAAAATAACGATGCAAGACTCTTAACACCTTATTTTCATCCTTACCTTGACTGAACTCCACGCGCTACTTTATCACCTTATAAAGCCGCTTTGCTTCGGCTCGCGACTTAAAGTTAAAGTGCCACCACTCGGTGCGCAGCGGCTTAAAGCCTGCGTAGCGCATAACCTGCCGTAGCAGTTGGCGGTTTTGCTGTGCGCGTTTGCTAATGGTGCCTTTGGCAACAAGCTGGCTTTCTTGGTCGATATGCGCGGCAATGCCGAGGTGATCTATCTTTGTACCCATTGGCAGACTGTCGCCTTTGGCGTCGCAAAGGGTGATGTCTACCGCCAAACCATAATTATGCAGTCCACCGCCATGGGCTGGATTGCTCACATAAATCTTCATCGACGTGTTCTTCACCTTGTTCCACATCTTCTGTTGGATGTGCATGGGGCGTGCCGCATCGTATATTTTCAGGCTCAGTTCGGGGCGTAACTGCTTCAATTGCTTCTGTGCCTTCACGAGCGCAGCTGCCGCTTCGGGGTGCAAATAGGCTTGGCGTAGGTCGTCGTAAAGCACCGAACCCACGAAGTTATCGGCTCGTGCATACATCAACGACACTTGTAACGTGGGGTCTAACTCGCGCACATTGACATAGCCTGCTTGGCTTAACGCCGCCTCGGTTTTGCCTGTTTGCGACTTGGCTGGCTGTGCAAAGAGCGTAAAAAGAAAGAGAAGCTTGAACATTGTTGATTATTGGAATAAAAAATAAAAGGAGATAACGCCCGTGGGGCAGATTTATCTCCATCGAAAACCTAGAAAAGTCTAGGACAAAAGAAAAGGGCAGAAACCCCAGCGTCTATCCGCCAAGCCCCAGCCTAAACATCTTACGGGGCAGTTCTTTAAGGATAGTGGCTCGTATTTCGCGAGGCGATAGTCGCCAAAACAAACGATAATGGCGTAGCTTACGCATGGTGGCCTCAACGTTATAGCGCATACCCGAACGCACGGCAGTGGTAGAATGATGTTTGCCAAAGTTGCCACCGATAAACACGATGTCGAGGATGGCCGACTGATAACGTGCATCGCGCGGGCTAATAGAGAAAGGAAACTCATGAGCGGGCAATCCTAACTTATCTATTAACACACTACCTATGGCGCAAAAGGCGCGATAGAAGCCCATGGTGCGTAGATGACGTTCGAGCGAACTGCGGTCTATCGCTTCACAATGGCAATGCAGTAGCATAAGCAGGTCGCAGAATTGGCGCAGTCCCACACCTAGTTCCACCAAATGATGGTAGAGGTGAAGGAAGGTGTATAGCACATTGAGCGTGGGCGGAAGCGTAACGATGGGCGTGCCATCGATGGATATTTGCTCGTTGGGAGCTTCGGCCAAAAGGCGTTCCCAATAAGATTGAATACCCTTGCTGTTGAACTTAATCATACAGAAGTGCATCTCCAAGGGCACTTCGTGATAGGAAAATTCGCGGTGTTGTTCGCTCTCTTCGCCCCCCAAGGCGATGCCCCATGCCTGTTGCAAAAGGCCTTCGGCACGTGCGAAGTCGGAAGGTACACAATAGAAGTCGATATCGCCGGGAGTTCGCGCCAAGGGATGAGGATAGAGTTGCGCAAGAGTTTGGCCCTTAAAGATGCGATAATCAACCTTATCGTTGGCAAGGATGACTGCCAATTCTTTAGCCACACCGCTCACTCTATGGTTCAGTTGCTCTATCATCATGGTGCGCGAATAGGCCATCAACGCATCGGCACGCTCTAACTTCACGTTATTTCGTATCAATGCACCCATCACCAAGCCCTCTATCGTTTGCTTGGCAGCCATGCGTTGAAGTTCAACAAACTGCTGATGATTGAGAGAAGTAAATGGCAATGGTGTTTGCCAAAACTCGTTGTGGAGAAGAGAGAAGAGCATGAAATTTGGGGGATAATGGGTAAGAGGGGTTCATCCCTCCCGTTGCCTTCAGTTGAATAGCTTGCTTAATCCAACTCCGAATACACAGAGTTCTTACTTTTAAACTCGGGTACAATCTGCTTCATCTTACGCACGATGTTCATTTCGTCGTAGGTATGCGAGATAGAGACAAGCTCCATCACGTCGGTGTTCACCTGTTCGTAATCGTACTCGCGCACCTTGGCTATGCGTATTTTGGGATTGAACGAGGGTAATGTTCCCTCTTCATCGTTGAGAACCTCCTCATAAAGTTTCTCACCCGCACGCAATCCTGTGTATTGTATCTCGATATTCTTAGCACCCGACAGGCGTATCATACGCTTAGCCAAGTCGGCTATTCGCACGGGCTTGCCCATATCGAAGACGAATATCTCGCCACCGTTACCTTTGGTACCAGCTTCTAGCACCAACTTGCAGGCCTCGGGGATGAGCATGAAGAAACGAATGATATTCGGATCGGTGACGGTTACAGGACCACCAGCCTTTATCTGCCGTTCGAAAAGCGGGATAACCGAACCGTTAGAGCCCAGCACATTGCCAAAACGAGTGGTGACGAACTGTGTGTTGCCCTTGATTTTACCCTCTTTCTCGGCCTTGTCGAGACTCTGCACGTATATCTCGCAGATGCGTTTAGAGCAGCCCATCACGTTGGTGGGGTTCACGGCCTTATCGGTAGACACCATCACAAACTTCTTTACGCCGTATTTAAGGCTGAGATCGGCCACAACCTTTGTACCCCAAATGTTGTTTTGTATGCTCTCGCTGGGGTTGTTTTCCATCATGGGCACATGCTTATAAGCAGCAGCATGGAACACATAATCGGGCTGGAAGGCGGAGAAAATGCCTTCCATACGATCGCGATTGGCGATAGAGGCGATGACGGTAGAGGTCTTTACCTCGGGGTAATCGTTGGCCATCATCAGTCGGATGTCGTGTTGTGGCGTTTCGGCTTGGTCTACCAACATGAGCTGTGCTGGATGGAAAAGGCATATCTGCCTAACCATCTCGCTGCCGATGCTACCTGCCGAGCCTGTAATAAGTATCTTCTTGCCCTGCAAAAGGTTGCCCACGCTCTGCATGTCGATCTGTATCTGGTCGCGGGGCAGTAGGTCTTCGATGCTAATCTCTTTGAGGGCGTTCACCATTTGGTGCGACTCGTTGCTGTCCCATTCCTGCACATCCTCGGTCATATAAATGTTCACGCCTGCCTCGATGAGCAAATCTTGCAATTGGGTGTTATCACGAAACTCCTCATTACGCAAGGGCGACACCAGCACCGCGTTGATTCGGTTTTCTTTTATCACGCTAATCAGGTCGTCGTTTACGGCGTACACCTTCTTACCCATAAGGTAGCGGTTGGCAAAACCTTCTTCGTGGGCTATGAAACCAAAGAGCCGATACTGCTGTGGCTTCTGTGCCGTGATGTTCTTAGCCAATCCCACGCCACCTTCACGCACACCATAAATAAGCGCTCGCTTAGCTTGTTCGGTGTCGAACACCGTATCGTAAATACCCTTTATCATGATGCGGAAGGTCCACAGCAGAATGGTGGTCACAAGGTAGATAGAAACGATGTGGCGCAAATGTAATGGAACGATATGCTGATGTATTGCGGGCCAAAAGATAATGGGGTAATGTAGCACGGTAACGATGACGAAACCCAGCCCCATGGCGTATGCCACGCGCTTAAGATCGACAAACGATGAATAGCGTATCACCCCTGCATAGGTGTGGAACACCCGGAAACCTATCACGTTGAATACCTGATAAAGCAGTAGCGTGTTAAAGATGGGTCCGATGTTGATGACCGTGCGCGAGATGCGAAAAAACAAGGCACACACGAAAATACCACCAAGCAAACAAATGATGCAGTCGATAAGGAAGATGCACCAATAGGGCAACGACTCTTTTCGGAAGTACCAGTTTATAAATTTATAGAATGGATTCATAGCAATATAAGTTAACGGATTGAGTTTCTGAGTTTGTAAGTTTCTGAGTTTATATGGTTTTGAATTGGGAAGAACTTAATTCTTAATCTCTATTACTTACGCGTTCTTATATCTCTGGGGTTCTTCGTTGTTTCATGATGTGCTTCCTAATCACTGAAGCTTTCAAATAAATCACCTGCTAACGGAGTGAAAGCTGAAGACTCTAAACTTCCCAACTCAAAAACTTAGAAACTTAAAAACTCATGAACTCAATAAACTCTATTTCATCTCTCTAACAATTCTTTCTATGTCTTGATCACTTACGTAAGGTCCTGACGGCAAGCAGAGACCTTGGTCGAAGAGCCTTTCCGATACGCCATTGACGTATGCGGGCGCATCCTTGAATACAGGTTGGGTATGCATAGGCTTCCATAACGGACGGCTCTCAATGCCCACACGCTCTAGATGTTGGCGCATCTGCTCGTAATCGCGCCCCGTTTTCTTGGGGTCGACAAGTACGGTGTTGAGCCAATAGTTGGATTCCATGTAGCTTTCGGGTGCTACGTGTAGGTCTATTCCGTCAACATCGGCAAGCAACTGAGCGTAAAGTTCGGTGGTGTGACGATGGTGGGCGATATGTTCGCGCGCAATAGTCATCTGTCCGCGACCAATGCCTGCACAGATATTACTCATGCGATAGTTGTAGCCAATCTCCTTGTGCAAATAGTAAGGCATAGGCTCACGAGCCTGAGTGGCGAAGAACATGATACGCTTCTTCGTTTCTTCGTCGGGACAAATCAATGCTCCGCCACCGCTGGTGGTTATCATCTTATTGCCGTTGAAGCTCATGATGCCAAACTGACCGAAAGTACCAGTCATACGTCCCTTATACTCTGAACCGAATGCTTCAGCCGAATCCTCCACCACGGGTATACCGTAGCGGTTGGCTATCTCCATTATCTCGTCGATGTAGGCAGGCATACCATATAGATATACCAGCACGATGGCCTTGGGTTTCTTGCCTGTCTTGGCTATGCGGTCTTTGATGGCTTGCTCCAACAAGTTGGGGTCCATGTTCCATGTGCGGTCTTCGCTGTCAACGAACACGGGTGTTGCGCCTTGATAGGTTATGGGGTTTGCCGAAGCCGAGAAGGTGAACGACTGGCAAATTACCTCGTCGCCTGCCTTTACACCCAGAGCCACTAGCGACAGGTGTATGGCTGCCGTGCCTGCCGACAACGCCACAACATGCTTACCTTGACCCACAAACGCTTCCAAGTCTTTTTCAAAGGCATTGACATTCGGGCCCAAGGGTACCACCCAATTGGTGTCGAACGCCTCTTGAATATACTTCATTTCGTTGCCACTCATGTGAGCGAGGCATAAGTAAATTTGATTGTTCATAACGTATGTTTTTGTTAAATGCCGTGAGATGAGCTACGTTAGATCATCTCACCATTATACTTCATCTTTGTTCCCAATACTGTACACAATATCATCTGAATATCTTTTAGAAACGAATAGTTTCGATAGTAATAAAGATTTATGCGTATCTTATCGGGATAAATTACCTTATTATTATACTCAATAGGGTCATCAACAGTCTCCAAGAGTTCTTCTTCAGAACGATATTTGAGACTAGCAGGACCTGTAATACCAGGACGAAGTTTTAGGATGTCTCTATCGGCACCCTCTAACAAATCAGCATACCCTGGTACATCAGGACGTGGCCCAACAAAGCTCATTTGTCCAATGAAGACATTCCACAGTTCGGGCAGTTCATCTAGTTTATATTTCCTAAGTTTATGGCCTAGTGGGGTTATTCTATTCTTCTCTACTGCAGAAACAGAAACGTCTTTTTGGGGTTCAGACGACATTGTCCTAAATTTACACATAGTAAACATTTTACCATCTTTCCCCACGCGCTTTTGCCTAAAAAGAATTTTTCCTTCTGGCATTTTAATCTTTATTAGGCAAGCAACAATTAGATACACAGGAAGGAGACACACCATCCCAATGAATGCAACAACCCTATCAAATATCCACTTAAAAAACATTCTACTCGTCCTATTAAGGATTAAGTTTCTTATTCTTAATCAGTTTATTTAAATAATACCTACATTCTCCAAGGATGGCTCTTTTATCATCATTCCTGAAATCATCAAAAGCATCAAAGTCCCAACTCCTAATTTGCTTGAATTCTTTCTTCGTCAACGTTCTTTGAACTATCTTACTAACCAAAGCAATAACATCACCCAATATCCATTTGGTTTTCGTCCCTACCTTTAAATTTATCGGCTGTTCGTACTTACCACTAGTAAATAAAGAATATACAATGTAGGGAATATCAAAACCTGCTGCCATAGGCGTAGCCAAACCTCCTGTAAAACGAGCATTAACCTCAATGAATACCGCTTCTCCCGTTTCCTCGTTCACTTTAAAGTCAATTCCGCATACGCCTTTATAATCAACTTCATTTAAAAGCTGCTCCGCGTAGCGTTCAATGGCTGGCATCGAAACGATTACACGTTGGGTTGTTGTTCCACCACCATCCGTTTTTGTTACCAATGAGCGGTAGGTGCTTGCAAAGAAAAAGCCATCATACCTAACGCAGTCAACACTATAATCTACTCCGGGAAAGAACTCTTCAATTAGTAAATCTTCCCTTTTATAGTTAGAGATTATCTTCATGCCTTCATCATACGATTTTGGGAAGTAGACCCCTTTTGCAGAGTTTCCAAACTTGGTTTTAACAACGATGGGGTAGTCGTGTCCTTTCAAGTCTTGAATAAATGCGGGAACGGGGACACCTGCCTTCTCTGCGATAACCGTGGCAGAATATTTGTCGGATAGCTTAACTTGCATATCATAGCTCTCCATGATGTAAATCACATCTTGTGGCAGCTCGTCAACGTGTTTAGCCAGTACAACCGCCTCATCGTGAGTGGGCATTAAAACCTTTGGCTTGAACTTTTCTATGGCGGCCTTAATGTCACTGATAAAGGCTTTCTCGTCAGTCGTGGGGTCTGAATAGGTGAAACTTCCCACGCTATACCTAGACATACTGCAGATATTGTGCTTCGATGTGTCACCCACAACTACTCTTAATCCCTTCTCAAATAAACTCCTTATAATATTATATCCTACCCTATTCCAACAATAGGATACAATCACGTCACATTTCATTTCTAATCTTGTTTTTTTAATTTAGTTTTCCATACTCTTCGCGTAGAGCTTCCCAAACTTGCCTTTGTTCATACCTACTTTGTATTATGGTACGAGCATTCCTAGCCATAGAATTAGTAGCAGTGAGGTCATCCAAGAAATTCTCCATCATTTTCAGCAAGGCCTCACTATCCCTAGGTGGAATTATTTTACCATTTATCCCATCAGTAACAATTTCATTACAACCATTAATGTCTGTAACAATGGAAGGTAGCTTCATTGAGCCAGCCTGCATCACAACATTGGGAAAGCCTTCTCGGTAACTAGGAAACACAAGTGCATCAGCTACTAAGAAATAAGGACGAACATCCTTCTGATAACCCACATAGACAACATTAGATGCTGATTTGAAAAAATCCTCAATACCATTATCTAGGGGGTCGAACTCTGTTTCAAATCGCCCCACAAGTATCAGCTTACATTTAGGATGGGAGCCTTGAAGCTGGCGCATACAGGCAGCCAATTCGTTCATCCCTTTGTCTCCCACGATACGCCCTACGAAAACGAAAGCGAAATCATCGGCCGATAAGCCCAACGATGCACGTATAGCCGCACGCTTGTTGGCAACATCTGTTGGGGTAGGCTGTGTTTCATCTACACGCGCCACACTTTCGGCCGAGAAATATTCTGTGTCAATGCCATTGATGTTGCCGTTAAGTACCACTTTCAATGGTTTCTTCGTAATGTGGTCGTGCTCTAATGCCATTTTCACGCCATTGCCTTCGGGGATTACCTTTGTTGCACAAAAGCAAGTGATACGCTCCATGGTCATCAATATCCAACGGAGCATGCCTTGTGCGCCCTGATAGCGCAAGCCCGTAACAGTGTAAATGCGATGGGGTACGCACGTTAGTTTACCTGCCATCATGGCCAACAAACTGCCTTTGGGCGTGTTGGCATGTACGATGAACGGGCGTTCGCGCTTAAATATCTTGCATAGTTTCCACAAGCATTTCAAGTCTGCGCCCAATGAAATCTCTCGGTGCATCGGCACCTCAATCACTCGCACCCCCTCTCTTTCGGACACATTCATTAGGCGACCCGTATTGTTAGACAAGCCTACCACTTCATAATGTTGGTTCATGAAGTGCAGCTGCCCTTTGATAAGCGTGTCTAGACTGATGTCTGAGGTAGTTACCCTGATTAATTTCTTTTTCATATCCAGCTATCTTTGCCACCAAGGCATCAGTACAAAACCATTAGTACTGCGACTACAAGTTGCAGGTAGTGTGGCTACAAACGATCTGTAGTGGGACTACTAACCACTCGTAGCCGAACAGGCAGATTGTCAATGCTTAGTCGCTTAATGAAAATCAAATTCTAAAGCCGCATTTTCCTGCCACAATTTTGTATATAACGTGTGGGAGATTTTTTATAGATGCGTCTCTACTTGTGTACCAGTTCCTTGTACACAGCTTCGTACCCATCCACCATCTTATTAATGTCGAACATCAAAGCGTGTTGGTGACATTTCTCGGCCACCTCATCATAATATGCCTTGTCATCGTGTAGCTTTCGGATAATGCCTGCCAAGGCCTCGGCATCGCCATGTGGGAACAAAACGCCATAACCCTTCGTTACCTCGCGTAATCCATCTACATCGCTAGCTACAAACGGTCGCCCAGAGGACATTCCTTCAATGTTTGAGAGGGAAAGGCCTTCCCAATGTGAAGACATCACTACCACATCTGCTGATTTCAATACCTGTGGCACGTCTGAACGAATGCCCAACAAGCCAACTCGGTCTTCAACGCCAGCTGATACAATAACACTTTCAAGTTCTCCTCGCCTTACTCCATCGCCTACCAACCACAGCTGGTATTGAGAGGGAAGCATAGCCATGGCCCGTATCAGCGTGTCTTGGTCTTTTGCCTCACGAAATCCTGCCACCATCACCGTGGTGAACGTATCTGGCATGCGAAGTCCTTCTGCCTCTTGTGCAACGTAAAACCGTTCCACGTCTACCCCATTGTTGATGGTAAGCACACCGGGAGCATACTTGTTGCCAATATGCTCTAACAGCTTTTCTTTGGCAATGTCGGATATGCAAACGATCTTATCGTAACGGCGGTACATCCAGCGGTCTATCCAACCATATCCCTTCAAGGAGCGACGTCGGTTATTGGTGGAATGTTCCGTTGTCACCAGCTTAGCCTTACATTTACCTTTAGCCATGGCTGCAAACAACTGTGGCGAGGTATTATGCGTATGCACTATATCGTATTGCGGCATCAAGCGTTTAAGCCTCTTAATATGCTTCAGGCTATATACCCCTTCGCTTTCAGTAAACTCTATCACGCCACAGCCAACGTCAAGCAATGTCTGCTTAAAGATAGAAGGTCCGCCAACGAAAGCCACCACATCCACCTCGTGCCCTCTCGCCTTAAGCTTTAAGGACAAATCCACCACAATCTTTTCTGCCCCACCCGTTTGCAGGGAAGTGATTACTTGAAGAATGCGCATTTTAAATTATTCTTAATGCACGTAACGTCTTCCTAATCCACATGTTGTCAAAACCGAGGGAGTCTGTAACAATGCAATCTTGGTAGATATTAAAAGTATGCATACCCACATTTAATTTAGGATTTACCGAATATAATCTTCTAACTTCTTCAAACTTCAGTCGTCCTTCTAAAATTGCCATCTCTAATGGCATCTGTTTGTCATCACTTACCAACTTCTGAATGGTAACAGCATGGCCGTATTGGATATTGCACTCTTGAGTTGGACGATACCAATCACCATTATACTTAAAGAAACTACCAGACATCCTAGCAACGTTTTCTTTAAAAGAATACTCTTGACAATACTTATACTTCCTAACTTTTTCATCCCAAGTATAGACATATAGCGTGTTTCCATTAGCCTTTGGAACTTTGGTACAAAACAAGAATTCGTAAGATCCTATCTTGAGAGGCACAGCGTCTGCCACATCCTCATCAAGAACACAACCCACTTCTTCAAGTCTATTCTCACTTATCCAGTACTTATATAAGGTTAATCTTCCAGATTCCCCATTCTCTGGCATAAGATACACCATATCCTTTGAAGAGGAGCGAATGATAACGGGGAAACTCAAATGTGTGGGTAGCTCAACAACAACATCTAGCCTTTTTAGTTCGCATGTTTGTTTATCTATTGTCAGTTTAGTTATCCGCCCCCTATTTATTTGCCTTGGGAATTCCTCCACCAATACAGTTATTTCACTTTCGTTTATGTCTAAGATAAATGGGTCGGCAAACCAACTATTCTTATAATCGTGTATTAACCAACTGACCTTAATTTCATCACCACACAAAATGCTGTTTAAGTCATTCTCAATAAATCCAATGTTCCAGCGCTCGGCTGAAAACCTCTTAATTTTTTGCTTTAACGACATTTCTTTTATCCATCAAGTGCATAATATATCCAAATGGCAAAGTCCAGATCCAAAATTTACTAATCAACGTTTCTTGTTTCTTATTTGAGATACAAAACTTAAATCTATAATAATTAATTGCAGCTTTTACCTTTGCAAGAAAAGGGATATGTTCTTTGTTCAACTCAGAATAGAACAATGTTGATGCGAATGGACTTTTCATCCGAATTCGAATTATATTGTCTGTCAATCCACCATCTAGATAATCCCTAAAATAAACAACACTTGGAAAAACCAACAGACTATATTTTCGTGATACTTGAAACAAAACTAAATCTTCTGGACAAAACCTCTCGTCATCAAACTCAGGGAAAGGGAATTCTTTTAATACAGCCGTTTTAAATATTTCAGCCATATCCCATGAAACATTATATTTATATTGTAATTCGCGAGTATTGGCTTTAAATAGATCCGTTTTCACAAAATGCCCTATTAAATCACCATTATGGTGCGCCATATACCCACAAACACCACCTAAGTTCTCATCTGCAGAAGATTGTAAATAAACCGAGCTAATTAGTTCTAACGAATTATCGGGCAAGCTGTCATCACTATCAACTATAAAAAAAAGCTCACCTTCAGCCAATTGGACACCCAAGTTTATTGCTGTATGTTTTCCACCATTATTCTTCTTTATATATCGTATCTTGAAACCTTTCTCCTGATGACAGATGAATTCATTCACTACGTTCTCAGTATTATCCACAGAGCCATCATCTATAATCAACCATTCAAAATTTTTATACTTCTGTTGACATAGACTATCATACAGGTTGGGAAGTAGGTTCCCCCTATTATATGTTGGTGTGAAAACTGTTATTAGCATTATCTATAGAACTTATCTTTTGCATAATTCGCATCATACTCATACTTCTCATAAATTCTATCACCTTCACGTACACCATTAGTAAAGAACGTTTTATAAGGATAAAGAAAAACTCCCCATAACGTTACAATGCGAAAATACAAGAAGAAAATGATTGTATAAACGAGTATCTTATTGAATATGTCTTTTTGTTGTTGAATAAGTACTGTCGTCAGTGTGGCTATTAAACCCATGATAAAAAACCAGCCCAAGCGTCCTCCATTCTCTGAACGAATAAATAATAGCAGTATGGCACAAAAGGTCAAGGCAACATTTAGCAAAACAATTTGCCGTCTGTCAGTACCAACCTTTCCATAATTGCTAAGAATGAGCCATAAAAAGAAAATAGATTCTAAAAGATAGGCTATACGAAATCCACTTGTATCTTCAATATACTTTGTAGTTCGCTCCTCTAATCCTGAAGTTGAAGAGTAAGCTTCAAACAAGGATGAAGATACCCCTGAAACACCTATCAATAAGCATATTATCATTACTACAACTACTGAGCCTACACTAAGTTTCTGGATTGGAATTATATATATAGGGATGAGAATAATTGCCGAATTATGAAACAATGTAGCTAGCAATACACAGGCGATAAACTTCCATAACTTGCGTTCATAAACATACTTCAGGGAGAGTCCAGCAATACCTACTCCTATCATCTGTCGCAAATAGGTAAAAGTAAAAAAGAACAAAAGCCCAAAGAACAACAATAATGCTATACGATAATCCGAGGCATAACGCTTAATGTTGATATAATATAAAGCATATATTATTAACGTTAATATAAAAATAAAGATGTAACGGTTAGCTGTGAAATAAGATAACAGTACATTTAAATATCCATATCCCAATTCTGTTGGATATAGTT
The DNA here is from genome assembly GCF_000378085.1 of Hoylesella loescheii DSM 19665 = JCM 12249 = ATCC 15930. Classification (GTDB taxonomy): domain Bacteria; phylum Bacteroidota; class Bacteroidia; order Bacteroidales; family Bacteroidaceae; genus Prevotella; species Prevotella loescheii. Next base: position 82,505 of record NZ_KB899211.1, on the reverse strand, counting down.
CAAAGATAAATGCGGTGAGAACACTTCGTCCTTCTCGTCTAATGTCTGCCACCTCATCAAACAATTCACCATATATATATCGGTCATAACCACCGAGCATGTCTGAGAAGCCTACAAACAAGGCAAGACCCATCATCCAACAAGTTAGGTATACTGTTGACTTCGCATACTTTTGGGGAAGGAATAACGCACCGGCCATGGCGAGAGCCAAAATGAAAACATATATGTACATCTTATTACTATTTAAACAAATCTATCAATTGCTGAGATATACGCCTTCTGCCATGTTCCACAAAAATCGCTTCACGGCCTCTTTCTGCCATCTGTTCATATTTCTGCACATTATGGGGAATATCAACTAGAATAGACAACAGCTCTTTGGTAGAATGATACTCCAAACACGACACACCGTTCTCAACCGCGATATTCTCCAATGCATATGGCGTTCCTACGACCAGCAAACCATTAGCTAACGCATCAAGAACCTTTCCCTTTGTGCCTGTACCTATGGCTATCGGCGTTAGTTGCACATCGTGTTTACGAATTTCTTCAATATAATCGTGAGCAAACGTTATTTGAGCCACAACATAACCCATATCTTTTAACTGCGTAACTATACTTTCCCATCCTCTTCCTAAAAATGTTATCTCGTAATGTTCTTTCAGTTTGTCCGCCTCTTGTAACATCATATCAAATGCCTCTTCGGCAGCCTCTTTCATGTATAAGTTGTTCTGTCCAGCAACAAGAAGTTGTATCTTAGGTTTAGAAAAAGCAATTTGCTTTTGAGGCTCGGCCACATGGTAATGGGGGTGTCGTAAAAATTTGGCTTGAATACCAGGATTCACGTTACGTAATGAAACCGAATCGGTCTCACCCACCAAGTGATATCTTACCATTGGCGAATTCTCGTATGCTCTCTCCATACGCAAATATTTGGGGTACATTATCACGTTGCGCCAAAACATCATCCTATTCTTAAACACAAACCGTCTGCCCAACATGCGGTAATAATATAAAGATTCGCAGTCGGGAAGGGTATGTACACGCTTAAATCCTGCAAATTGTTTTGTTACTCGCGAGATATCTTGCCCATAAACCCAGATACCATCAGGCTGTAACCTCTTTATCTCTTCAACAGCTCTTCGCGAAAGTCGCATATAGTTAAACAGTGGATACTTGAGCAACACGCGTATAAATAACAAATGCATGCGAAGCACCCACGATTGCCATTTTGGACGGGACAACAGCTTAATCGTCACATTCAGTTCCTCCTCCACTTCTTTTATCTTTGTGTCAGATAGTTGATTGCCGTTAAAGCTGTATATGACAATATCAACGTCTGCTGGCCTATGCACCATCAGATGGTAGGGCAAGGCGGAAGTACCCCGCACATTCTCGGATGCAGGAGTTATCTGGGTAATTAATACAATTCGCATAACACTATCGGATAACGCGTTCTACATTCAGAAAAAAAGTAACCAATATGCTCTTCTTCCAAGAATCCCATGGGCCTTTCATTGGATAAAGCCTCTGCTTCTTTAATTCATCTACCACCGCTTTATTCACACCAAGCCTACCCCATAGATGTTTATTTTTATACAAGGAATAGACTAAGCTGAACAACACGTTTTGACTCCTATTATAAATAGTATAAGCCAGTTGTTCATCGGAAGATTCGAAGCCTTTTGCTAGGGTGCGAAAAGATTGTATGATAAAGATGTCATCTTTCACATACTTTATCTTCTTCTCTGGCACAAGCGACTTACTCGTAGAACTGGGATGATTGATGTAAAGGTATGGTATAAGGCTAGAAAATAACACCTTGCTAGCATGTGGCATCAAACGATATGTCAGTTCTACATCTTGGTGTGTAATACCAGGAACAAAAAACACATCATTATCAACAAATAAGGCTTTTTTCGCAATCAGTGCACAGATAGAAGAAGGATTGTAACCTCCTATAACAGCCTGTACACCAGTAAGCACTTCGCCATGTGGCAAACTGGGTTGATCACATTCAATACACATTGGCACACCCTTCTCGGATATTCGCTGCAATTGTACAGCAAGAATATCCAAGTCTTCATGCTCTTCCAATATGCGAAAGATCTTTGGTAATTCTTTGCTATCCAACTTATCGTCTGCGTCAATGCACCATACATAATCGCCTTTACAGCTCTTTATTCCCAAGTTTCTTGCTACACTTTGGCCTTGATTTTCTTGCGTAAGGTATGTAATGCCTTCGTGTTGCTGCGCATATAACTGAGCAATTTGCGGGCAGGAATCTGATGACCCATCATTAACAATTACAATCTCCCAACTTCCTTTTACCAATTTAGAATGTAATATTGAATCTAAACATTCGGTAATGTATGCCTCAGCATTATACATGGGGATGATTATACTAACGATATGCCTATAATCCATTATTTAAGAAACTAATATAATCAAAGTCATCAAGATAACGCTTAAGACTAAAAAATCCCTTGTACTCAAGAACCTTTCCTGGAAACCAATTTTCATATAACTGATGCCCCTCATAAAAAGCATACTTCTGTTCCTTACTTTTGTCCGTAAGAGAGAGTATCAACTTGGGATACTTTATAGATGAAAAAGCGTCCAGCTCCTCATCGCTTATCGTTCGGCTCTCATATATAACAAACGTATTATCCAAATTTACCCTCTTCATTCTCTTTATCCATGCGGCCTTCCCTTCATCAAAAGTGGTGTAATGAACAAAACCAACTCTAACTGTATGACCTTTATGTTCTTGTATACCTACTGGGAAAGGATACTCTGTTTGTTTAAACTCATATACGTCTAAATTGGTGAACTCTTTTAGATGTTCAACAAAATAAAGGAAATCATCAAAGCTGAGAAAGAGAGTATTTATCGTAGGAGTATTGAATTTCAACCCCAAATCGTGAAGAATAACACCCCCAACACAATTATTGCAGATAATCGTTGGACTATTATTCTTATTCATACGAGATTTGCGGATATGGTACATTTTACGAGGCAATCTCATGATCCTATTTGAAAGCCCTAGTTTATGTGCAACAATACGCTCCTTAAAACTAGCGAGAATCATAATCTTCCATCCACTTGTTCTCTTTCCAATGCTCCCTTCACGTCGTAAATCACACCGTGATCTGTCAGATGTTTCCGCCAATCAGTGTGGGCAAACTCCTTGTGAGATACTGCTAGTATAACGGCATCAAACCTCTCGTTATCTGATACTGAAGGGACTATGTTAATTCCGTATTCTTTCTCCACCTTGACACTATCAGCCCAAGGATCGCATACGGTGATATTGTGCGTGTACTCTTGAAGCGTCGTATAAATGTCCACCACTTTAGTGTTCCTCACGTCAGGACAGTTCTCCTTAAATGTCACACCAAGTATCAATATCTTTGCATCTTTCACCAACACACCTTTCTTATTCATCAGCTTAACGACTTGATTACCCACATATGCGCCCATACCATCATTTAGACGGCGAGCCTCAGACATTATACGCGGCAAAACACCATACACCTGCGCTTTCTGAATTAGGTAATAGGGGTCTACGCTTATGCAATGTCCGCCCACTAACCCTGGGTTAAGTTTGATAAAGTTCCACTTTGAAGAGGCTGCTTCTATGGCGTCGTGTGTATCGATACCCATAGCGTTGAAAATCTTGGCCAACTCGTTCATAAAGGCGATGTTCACATCTCGTTGTGAGTTCTCGATTATCTTCGAAGCCTCGGCCACACGTATCGACGGAGCCTTATGCGTACCATTTATCAACACAGAATTGTAAACCGCATCAACGATATCGGCAATCTCGGGTGTAGAACCAGATGTAACTTTCTTAATTTTCTCAACTGTGTGTTCTTTGTCACCCGGATTGATACGTTCAGGTGAGTAACCTGCATAGAAATCAGTATTGAACTTCAAACCCGAAACCTTTTCCACCACGGGTAGGCATTCTTCTTCGGTGACGCCAGGGTAAACTGTAGATTCGTAAACTACGATGTCACCTTGTGAAATAACCTTACCCACCGTGGTACTTGCGCCGATAAGTGGTGTCAGGTCAGGGCGGTTGTTCACGTCTACGGGTGTGGGTACCGCAACCACATAGAAATTACAGTTGCGTAGTTTCTCCATGTTTGTGGTACATACAAAGCCATTACGCAAGGCTTCTTGCAACAATTCGTCCGACACCTCCAGTGTCGCGTCATGGCCTGCCATCAATGCATCCACACGCTTTTGGTTCATATCGAAACCTATCGTTTTATACTTTGTAGAAAAAAGGCGAGCGAGCGGCAAACCCACATAACCCAAGCCGATAACGGCAATCTTAATATCATTTGTTTTCATCATAATAATGTATACAATGCTTTTTTATTCTTAAAACACGAAATTATGGTATATCGAAAAATACCCTTTAAACTAAGTATCTTGATTTTAAATATTGGTGAGAACAAGATAACCCAAATGGTTGATTTTAATGAATCGAGTGCCATTTGCCTTGAGAAAAAAGAAAAAATATCATCTCTCGAAAAACCGATTTTAACCAGTTCATCTATTCCTTTTATAAAATATTTATAACTCCTTTTCCTAAGGAGAATATATAAATTGAAAGATAACTGGTCTTCCATGTGACTTATATGCAATTTTTCACGAAAAAACAACACCGCCCTTCCCAAGATGTTAATAGTCACCAATCGTAATTCATCACTCTCTTGTCTACTTACAGATCCCTCACGTATTGTTGCACAATATCCGAACCTTACATCTGCGCAGATCTGGTTGGCTACATAGCCTAACTGATATGCAAAAGTAGTATCATTGTGGATGCGGGTTTCATCAAATCTGAGGTTATTCTCTACAACAACACTTCGCCTTATGAGTTTGCAGACAGGCACTCCAAAAGAATAACGCAACTCTATCTCACCCTTTTGTGGATTGGCTAGCCATTTATCAATTTGATCATTCAGATAATTAAGTCGGTCCCTAGGCTCTAGAGTCACGTTGTCTACTGAACTTGCCTTAAAGAAAATTACATCATGTTTTTCATCATTGGCATATTCATTCATTATATCATTGATACATTCATTAAAGAAATCGTCAGCATCAAGAAACAGTAGGAAATCTCCTATGGCTACATCCATCCCTGCATTACGAGCTGCACCTCCGCCCATATTATTTGGCTGCTCTAAAAGTCTCACAGGCTTAGAGCTCTCCTTACATACTGCTCGAAGTTTTAACTTATTTTCTTCACTACTTGAGTCGTCTACAACGATTATCTCGGTATCTTGCCTATTAGGTATTGAACTAAGCGCTCGTTCAAGCAAGTCTGGCACATTAAAATGAGGTATAATGATTGAGAACTTCATTACTATATTATTATTGTACATCTTTTTCAGAGAAAAGCATCAGCAACTTTAATTTTACTTTTTCTCGTGTGTCTGAATCTACCACTACGCAATATGTATAGCAACTAAATAATAATAGGGATAATGTTGCTATAATGCTCAAACGCAAAAAACCAGGCTGCATGACAAGTTGAACTCCGTAGAAACAAACGCATGCGAAAATTGTTATAAAAACTATTTTAAGAAACACTACAAACAAATATCTTTTAATGGGAAATTCCGGAATGTCTCGCTTTAAAAGAACACATGATACTCCAAGCACTACTATACGCAGAGCAATCATACAAATATAAGCTGATTCTATCCCATACCCCAATCGAAATAGAACTAAAACTGGGAGAAGAACGAATAGCAACAATGTACCATTAGATAAACTGAGTAACTTGATATTGCCTGTTGCATGTATAGCAATATGAATAATTTGTGTAAGCTGGAAGAATATATTTGTAATAATTAAAAGCCTACATATTTCTACAGACAAGGGAGGGACATCTCCCAACCAAATCTCAAATACATAAGGTAATTCAAACAGTAGCGGTAGCGCGATTACTAAATACAAAAGCTGACTGTACTTAGAGGCATTTACCATTAGTCGCATCATCTCTTCAAGTTTCCCCTGGGCATAGCTCTTTGTTATCTGAGGCCGAAATGCTGTGATTACATTAGTACAAAAACCTGCAATGGCACCATCAACAGTCGTTGCTATTCCACTAGATGCATTATATATTACACCAAAGAATATATTAACAAGAGAATTTAATCCTAGCTGTCTTACTGAAGAACTCAACTGAACATAGAGATTCCATGATGAGAAGTTTAAAATAGACTTGAAAGTCTCTGGATGTCTAACAAATAAGAAACGGCATTCCTCAAATTTTCTTACGCTATACGACCTATATATTAGAGCAACTATCAACTGTACACTTAACACTAAAACGGCATACAGTTCGAGTTTATCAAAATCACCGATTAAGAGGAGGTAAACAATCACCAGGCGCAGAAGCACTGATAATAGTTCTATGTAGGCATAAATGTTCATTTTCTCGTGTGCAATAATAGAGGCATCATAAGGCACCTGAACTATCTGTACTATAGTAGATATTATTGAACATTGATAAACTACATGAGCTGCAAACATTCTTTCTTCTGGAATAACTAGTTTTGTAGTAAAGAACCACAATCCTAAAGTTTCTGCCAAAATAAAGACAATAAGTGCAATAAATAAATGTACCTGAATTGCTGACGAAAACGTTTCTTTTAATCGTTGTAGATTACCGCGCCCCAATTCATACGTTAAGAAACGAGAAGTTGCTCCACTTAGGCTTGAATTTAGAAAAGAAAATATTACAACCACACCTCCCACAAGGGAGTATATACCATAATCAGAAAAGCCCAATGTCTGTAGTACGACTCGAGAAGTATATAAGGAAACTATCAAAGACAATAGCATCCGAATATATAAAAATAAAGTGTTTTTGGCAATTCTCTTATTGCCACTCTCATAACTCTTCATATCTAGAAAAACTGTCAACTGGTCTTGACTTCAGTGGGACAATACACTAACATTACGGCTTCATCAACAAAAATAATAAGTAAATTCCATTTGATGATGCCGACAGAAATACATTAACTTTAAAATTATGCACCCTTAACAGCCAATTGATTCAAATACTTATCATCATGATAGTTCGCAAGAAACGTACCACTGCTTCTCGTCATTTGCCTGTGCGCTAGACCTGAATGTACAAAATAAGATACATACGATAAATATGCCAAACCGCGAAGGACTAAACATGCGCATCTTACCCAACATAATATTCATGGTATAATTTGTATTTCTTTTGTTTAAATTTGGAGAACATCTAGCTGTTTTTGTAGAGTAGTTTTTAGATGAGCACAATGCACTTCTTAACCTCCCTATCCCTTATATAAAAAAGGACAAGTTCTTATAAGTCTAACTTGCGCATCAGTCACTACGATAACTCGCCTTAGAACAACACCTGTTCGCAAGTTCTCCATTGTGCATGCTATTTACGATATGCAAAACTAAATATTTTTTTTTAATGGCGCAAATAAAAATGGAAACGAGTCATAGAAGAAGGGAAAAGAAAGCTATAAAATATTTTATAATACCTTTTCTACCGTCCATAGATTAGTTATGATAATTTTCACGCCCACACCCCCATACAGCCTGACAAACAGGCCCATGTAGATAGAAAAGTGTGCGAGCCATCAAAGAAACAACCACACCAATCTATATCCTCAACCATTCAATTGTTTTCTTGGCTAAATAGCGTATTACAATACCTACAAAAAGACTTATTACCATCAGGACAATAAAAATTGCTAATGGATACTTGAAATCATAGATAAAATCGTGAAATAAATAATAACAGAAAAAAGTATGTGAAAGCCACACTATCATGCTGTAATCACCAAGATAGGAAAGGATACGTTTTGCGACTGAAGGCATAGGTAGCCTAAGTACTATAAGAATCACTAAGAAAGAGTATATGGGAGCTAAAGCCGCAGTAGGCAGAAGACACCTTAGGATGAGCAAGAAAAGCAAAACAATATACACAAACAGCCCCCTAACTCCCAGTTTTAAAGACTTACTTCTAAATAACACGACACCTAAAACAATAGAAAAGAGGAACTGAGTGTATTCGACTAATAATACGATTGCCTGCTGTGAGTACACAAACGATCCATAACGACTGAAAAGATAAGACGAAGCGAGGTATAAAATGAAGGCGGTTGCGACAGCCCACTTTAACCCAATCTTATCAACAACCTTTAGTATGTATAATGCCGAAAGGCTTATCAAGGCATAAGGCAATAGGAACCACGTTTCAAAATTGTAGTTATGCCTCCACGATAACAGGTTAAGCACCACATCTGTTATTGTGCCTGGATATCGACCTGGCTTCACAAACATGCCAATAGGGACAAAAACAAGCAATACCCACCAATAATGAATGTAGAGCTTAAGCAAACGGGAAAGTTGCGTTCGTGGCGACAGACGATTGTTGTAATACAAGTAAGTAAGCCCATATCCGCTAAGTATCAAGAAAAAAGATACAGGCGTACACAATCGGGTAAGGAAATAGGCTAAGGGTTTCCCATTTGCAAGGTTGAGATCTGTATAGTTCCCCATATCGCTTTCTTTCAAAAAGAGGTGCAACCATAACATCATGATTATAGCAACTCCCTTCAACATATTGGTCTCGAACCTAGAAACGTTATTCTGCATAGTACTTTTAACATGAATTTTGCCACACATATCATCGTTTATTCAATGACTCCAACTTAGCTCAACAAGGAAGTCTACCTTAGTTGTAAACATGCTCTAACTTATCTATACGGTTGACACCTATAATTCCATCTATGCTTAGCTGTTAATCACTTTTTCAAACAATTGATAATGGCATCTTATTGAAATGCAAAAGTAATAAAAAATATGAATATTAAAATGCCCCCAACAAAATAAAAACATTATATGCTGACGAAAAGACCATAACGATAAGGGCAATACCTCAAAATGGGTTCTATAAAATTTTCCAAAGTGTTGAAGATAATTTTACAGAACCCACTTAATTAACTTAGACTATAAAAGCCCGAAAGAACAATACCTGCAAGTATTATTCGAAATAATACAAGAAGGTGGCGATACCTTCGAGGGCGGGCTTGCGCTGTCCTTCTATTTCGATTTTAAACTCGATTTCGGTTTTGCAGATGCCGCGAATGTTACTGATGGCGTGTAATTTGGTAACCAGTCGCACGCGACTTCCCGTCACCACGGCCTGTCCGAATCGCATCTTATCCATGCCATAGTTCACCAACATCTTGATGTTATTCACCTCAATGATCTGCTCCCAAAGGTGAGGTAACAACGAGAGGGTGAGATATCCATGTGCGATAGTACTCTTAAACTGACTTTCTTGCTTGGCGCGTTCCACGTCTACGTGTATCCATTGGTGGTCTAGCGTGGCATCGGCAAAGAGGTTTATGCGCTCTTGATCTATCTCCAGCCAAGGCGAAACGCCCAGCTCTTCGCCCAAATGGGCGGCAAACTCTTCGTAAGAGTTAACAACTAACTTACTCATTTGTTTATATGTTAATGATAATCTAATGCGAAACATTGACGCCCTTGCGCCGTAAACAACGGCGAAATTACGCAAAAGTATTGAAGAAAACAAATGTGAAGGGGATAAGTTGAACCTTTGCAGCAGAGCTTTGGGGCTAGCACCGCCTTCGCTTGTTAGAAGTTTAACCAACGACATTCGCGTTTCTTCATTTGCTATCATGTTAGTTTCTAAGGCTAAGCTACAGGTTATCTTACAAGTTCAAACCAAATATTGCTTGCCGTTATGAACGTTTTTAACGACCTTTGTGCCGTTGTTTAAAGAAACCATTATCACCATCAACTTATGAACAAGACAATTTATTGGAGGGTTTTCGTCAATTCGAAAGACATGGATAAGGCAAAGCGAATATGCAATGCCTTTACTTTGTGCATTGCAGGAAGATGCCAACTTCGTAAGTGCGAAAAGTATTGGAAAGACAAAAACCTAATTGAAGTGGAGATTGCGCAAGAGATGAACGTCCCGAGTACACAACGACTGTTAATCGACTTATTTAAAATACTCGGCCGGTTATCCGCAGAATGGAATATCAATGTGCCAACAGACATAAGCGAACAATGTTTAGAGCTGTCGGGCACTTCTGACAATATCAAACTTGTGGGCATAACATGGATTGGGTTTGACGTGGAAAGATAATGTGGCAGAGCCACTCTAAAAGCACCTCATTTATATAAACGGAACACAAGTTCGGAATAAGAAAAATTTGCTATGCCAACTACCGCTAAGCGGTAGCTGGTGGTATAGCCATTCGCTTTTTATCTAACCGTGCTCAAAAGCCATCGTTTCTTATCACGAGTTCACGTATAAACCTTGACATTAGATGGTATTACGCACCATCTTCTTGCCCTTTATAAATGTATCTTTCGTTTTGTATATCGGCACCATGTTTCATATAAAAGCATGAAAAAACGCCCATTTCATCGCCCTACCCCTAGATGCGTTTCTGTATTTCCCCAAAAATCGCTTTGGTTTTATCGGGCTGCCTACTGCTTAGATAATACATTTCGTTGTTCTTCGTTACAATTCGGATGAAGCAGCTATCCGAGTGTGCGAACAGAAGGATGCGCAAATCGTCGCTTGTTACAAAATTCCCGAGCTTCGTTCTACGTGCCTCAAACCCATTCGAACGACGCTTTAACGCAGGCAAACTGTGCTGTATGTTAATCTGCTTGATGTCGCCATACGCAATGTTTGTGCCGTATAAGCCATGGATTTCAAATTCATTGGGGTTAAATGTGAGGTCTAGGTCGCCGCTAGTTTGAAAGGATACGGCTAGGATTGCCACCAATTCGCAAAGAAAAACCACTGCAACAACCACTACAACGGTTGTACTTTTCTGCTCGGAGCCGCTTTTATCCAATTTGCTTCGCTTGCCGTATGCATAGAGCAATCCCAGCGGAACGGACAAAGAAACGAAAAGGGTGTAGAGCAATAGGTTGTCGAAATAAATCGACACGCCACCACCTGCTAAGGTTATCACGTTGCCAATGGTTATACATCGGCACAACAACGCACGCCACACCTTTCCTTCCTCAATCTCGTCAACGGTCTGGCCAAGTCCTAATCCTACAATCTTATTAGGCCGTTTCCTTATTCTAATTATAAGAATAAGATTGATTGCCACAACCAGAAGCAATATCGCAACTAAGATGATACTTTTATTCATAGGTCGTATTTTTTAATTTCCACTTTTACGTTGCCAGCGTTTAACGCCTACTATTTGTTTTTCAACAAAGGGGTGTCTGTGCCATCACCTTGTAAGAAGTGCCCTCCTAACCTGCATCACGATGGTGTTAAGAGGTTGATAGAGCACGGAACAACGTGGCTAAGATACAAATATAACTCCAGAAACTATACAGATCCAAAATAAGACACCATACAATATAAGTAAGATTAGATATAAAAAACATCTGTTTTATCAACTACTGTTATATGTTAGTTGGCATCATTGTCATTACTTTTACCGCCCTGCTTTATTCAAGACACATCATACGTTATCCCGAACTTACGTTGTTGAAGGTCAACAGCTGTAGCAAAGGGGGAATATTTGTTGATTGCGTCCTTGCCGTTTGTAAATATTTTACACCGATTTTTAACATTGTGAGTGCCCGCCTAAGTCACAAACACACCATCGACTTGTATTTAACCGATTCTCGCGAAAGTTTGTAATGGTTTGATATAGCGTGGTTTATGTTGATGTTTACAACGAGGAAAGAGGCTTTTAAGGGTGTTTAGGCATGTTTAATTACTAGATTTGAGCATTCTATGCATAAACTTTAAGTTGGCAATTTCTCACCTCATGCTTTCTTTTTCTTTATGTTCGACTTGACGATTCTCCACTTCTTTCATTGTGTTTTAAGGTAAAACGGCGTGTTATCGCTAAGATGTAATGTTGTTCCAAATAAGATGGAACGATGTTCCAGATGATATGGAACAACATTCCAGATGACATGGAACAGGTGTCCCACTTATAAAAAATCCAGTAATTAAACTAATAATGCATTGCAAATGACAATGTTGTACCGTTCGTTAGTTGGCAAATTTAGAGGCGTGTAAATAACGTTGCCTTGGCGTTTGGTGAAATCGGGAGTTGGTAAAACATACACGAGGTGGGTGGAATGTGGTATGGCGAGATAGAAAAAGGAAGTCGTGAAGATATGTTTTTAGTGCTTTTCGCAGAAAAACTCTTCTAGAATGGGACGGGAACATGACGTAACTTTGTAAATATTTATCACCAAATTTAACGCTATAAGAAAACTAAGGGCTAATTGGATTTGCTTATACGGTTCGGCTCACGTCGTTGAATTTCCGCATGGAGAGTATCGCATGCACCGCGTATTGGTGCACCCCTCATCGCTTTTGCAGCTCTAATAGCCCACATTCAAAATCCATTTTCACCTCTATTGTATGCGAATTGTATATAAGATACCATACGTGTTAGAGCCAAGAAAAGATGTAAGAGGATAAGATTATGCAAATCGTCACGTGGTTGTTTGCGCCACTTCCCCCTCTTTTGTACGCACGCTATGACGAATTAGTTGTTATCCCGAACTATATAAAAGGTGAAAAGGCGAGAAGTGAATGTGAAGAAAAATAGAGACATAAAAACAACCAACACCCTTTCATCTCCTCACCCTTTCCCTTTTTCACCTTTTCACCCTTTCACTTTTCCCCTTTTCACCCTCCCCCTTTTTCACCTTTTCACCCTTTCACCTTTTCACCCTTCTATCCCCCATAAGCTTTAAAGCTTATCAAACCGAAAAGTCCCTCCACGCCTTTAACTCCTCTTTATCTTGTGCATTTTCAGAAAATTATTTATCTTTGCACATTCAAGAAGTATTGCCTTATGAGAAAATCTACAATTCTATTTTGCGCTTTGACCCTTAGTGTTGGTGCTTTTGCCCAACAGGCCAAAGAAGATTTCAAGAAAGACAGACTCATGTCTGCCGGTAATTATTGGGCCTATCCCGGTCCGCAAAAGGCCCAAACGCCTGCACCAAAAGGCTACAAGCCGTTTTATATCAGCCATTATGGCAGGCACGGGTCGCGCTATCTCATCGGCACGAAAGATTACGACACCACTTATTTCTCTCTGGCCAAGGCCGACAGTTTGGGTAAGCTCACCCCACTGGGTAAGGCCACGATGGCCAAACTGAAACTGATACGCGAAGAAGCGATGTTACGCGACGGCGAACTGACACAGCGCGGAGCCGAACAACACAAGGGCATTGCGCGCCGTATGTTCAAGAATTTCCCCGAGGTTTTTGCGGGTCGAACAACCGTCGACGCTAAAAGCACAACCATCATTCGCTGTATTTTATCCATGGAAAACGCCTTGCAACAACTTTTGTTGCTCAACCCACAGCTCACGATTAAGCACGACGCCAGCATGCACGACATGTATTATATGAACCAAACGGACGACAGTTTGCGTGCACGAAAGATGCGCGGGCAGGTTAAAGACGAGTGGATGGCGTTTGCGAAGAAGCATGACAAGCACGAAAGACTTATGAATTCGCTTTTCAGCGACCCCGAATATTGGAAGCAAAACCTAGACGGCAGCGAGTTTAATCGTATGCTTATCAAGGTGGCCAACAACGTGCAGAGCACCGAGCTACGCCATAAATTGCAGCTGCTAGACCTCTTTACCGACGACGAACTGTACGAAAACTGGCTGGTGGGTAACGCTCGTTGGTACATCATGTACGGTCCTTCGCCACTGAACGGCGGTACACAGCCTTACAGCCAACGCAACCTTTTGCGCAACATTATCGCCCAAGCCGACAGCTGCATCGGCCTTTCCAACCCTGGCGCAACGCTACGCTTTGGCCACGACACGATGGTTATGCCACTGGTTTGCCTGCTAGACCTGAACCAAAACGGCCGACAAATAGTTGATTTGGAGAAACTAGCCCCCGAAAACTGGGTGGATTACAAAATCTTCCCCATGGCAGCCAACCTGCAATTTGTGTTCTATCGCAAGAACGCTACCGATAAAGACGTACTTTTCAAGGTGATGCTTAACGAGAACGAAGCCACGCTTCCGTTAAAGGCCGTTAGTGGACCGTATTACCGCTGGAAAGATTTCCGCGACTTCTATATCAAGAAACTTGACGCTTATAAAGAATAAATGCACGACGAAGCCTACTTTGTGGCCAAACTAATGTTGCGCCACATCAAACCAACGGCTACGCGACTGCTTATCGTTCGCGAGATGATGCGAGGCGACGAAACTGTTTCGTTGCCCGAACTGGAACGCCTATTGCCTACCATAGACAAGAGCACCATCTCGCGAACACTATCGCTTTTCTTGCTCCACAGGCTTATTCACGCCATCGACGATGGGTCGGGCGCACTGAAATACGCTGTGTGTGCCGATGATTGCGACTGCACCGTGCAAGACGAGCATACACATTTTTACTGCGAGCAATGCCACCGCACATTCTGCCTTAAACAGCTGTCGGTGCCCGTGGTGCCGTTACCCGACGGTTTTCGGCTAAATAGCGTGAACTATGTACTTAAAGGGCTATGTCCCGAATGCGAGAGGAAGAAATGAAGAAGTGGAGGAGTTAAGGAGTTAGGAAGTTAAGGAGTTAAGCCAAATGCATTGTTGCTGAGTAGAAAACAAACTCAAAAACTTATCAACTTATAAACTTACACACTCATAAACTTATCAACTCACAAACTCATAGACTTACCAACTCACAAACTCATAAGCTCAAAAACTCACAAAGCACACCACTCCCCTCTCCCCCTTAGAGAGGTGTTGGGGTGAGGCTTCACAAAACAGAAACAACAAATTCACAAAGCATATCACTCCCCTCTCCCCTTTGGAGAGGGGTTGGGGGGTGAGGCTTCACAAAACAGAAACAACAAATTCACAAAGCATATCACTCCCCTCTCCCCTTTGGAGAGGGGTTGGGGGGTGAGGCTTCACAAAGCACATCACTCCTCTTTGCCCTTGGAGAGGGGTTGGAGGTGATACTTTTTATTCAAGATAACAAATGGAACAAAAAACGACCAAAGCCATTATTTACGGCGTTAACGACCGCCCACCCTTGCAAGAAACCCTCTTTGCAGCCGTTCAACACCTGCTCGCCATCTTCGTGGCCATCATAACGCCACCACTAATCATCGCCAAAGCCTTAAACATGGACCTTGCCACAACGGGCTTTCTCGTATCGATGGCCCTCTTCGTGTCGGGCGTATCCACATTCATACAATGCCGTAAGTTTGGCCCTGTGGGTTGCGGACTGCTCTGTGTGCAGGGCACAAGTTTCTCGTTTATTGGTCCAATTATCGCCATTGGTCAGGCAGGCGGACTGCCATTGATATTCGGTGCGTGTATCGCAGCCGCCCCCGTAGAGATGGCCGTTAGCTATTCGTTCAAGTATCTACGCCGAATTATCACTCCCTTGGTAAGTGGCATCGTGGTGATGCTCATCGGATTGAGTCTCGTTAAGGCAGGCGTGATGGCTTGTGGAGGTGGCGACCCCTCAGCAGCCGACTTTGGTTCGCCCCGCAATCTCATTGTTGCCGCAACGGTGTTGGCCAGTGTTATCGCCCTGAATTGCAGCAACAACAAGTATGTGCGCATGAGTTCTATCATCTTAGGCGTGGTTGTTGGCTATGTGTTGGCTCTCTGCATGGGCATGGTAGACTTTGATAGCCTCAACGTTGGCGATGTAAAATCGTTCTATGTGCCCGTACCTTTCAAACTAGGCATCGACTTCAACGTGTCTTCTATTATTGCCGTGGCTTTGGTTTACCTCGTTACGGCCATCGAAGCCACAGGCGACGTAACTGCCAATTCGATGGTTTCGGGCGAACCCGTAGATGGCGAAGTGTATGTAAAACGTGTTTCGGGAGGCGTGTTCGCCGATGGACTTAACTCGCTTCTAGCAGGCGTGTTCTCGTCGTTCCCCAACTCTATATTCGCGCAAAACAACGGTATCATACAGCTTACGGGCGTGGCGAGCCGTTATGTGGGCTACTTCATCGCTGCCATGTTGGTGTTTTTGGGGCTCTTCCCCATTGTGGGCATTGTATTCTCGCTCATGCCCTCACCCGTATTGGGTGGTGCCACGCTACTAATGTTCGGTACGGTAGCCGCTGCGGGCGTTCGCATCGTGTGCAGCGAGAAACTCGATCGCAAGGCTGTGTTGGTTATTGCAGCCAGTTTAGCATTGGGAATGGGCGTTGAACTGATGCCCGACATACTAAAACAATTGCCTGAAGGAGTGCGTACCATCTTCTCGTCGGGTATCACCACGGGCGGATTGACAGCCATCTTGGCTAACGCCCTGTTTAACAGAAAGTGAGGTTTATGAGTCTATGAGTTGGTAAGTTGGTGAATTTGTGAGTTGATGAGTTTAAGGTGAGCATACAATCTGCTTAACAACTCGAAAGCTCAGAAACCTGTTCATTCCCTAACTTACCAACTCATAAACTCAAAAACTTACAAGCTCATCCCCTCATCAACTCAAAAACTCACCAACTCATCAACTCACAAACTCACAAATGGATAAGTTAAAAACGCGCATCCTTCAAGATGGCAAGTGCTACGAAGGCGGTATTTTGAAAGTAGACAGTTTTATCAATCATCAGATGGACCCAAACCTGATGATGGAAGTAGCAAAAGAGTTTAGTCGCCTTTTCGCCGACTTGCACATCAACAAGATTGTCACCATCGAGGCTAGTGGCATTGCGCCTGCCATCCTTGTGGGCTATATCATGCAGTTGCCCGTGGTGTTTATCAAGAAGAAGGAGCCGAAAACGATGGAGAACATGCTCACATCGGTGGTGCATTCGTTCACCAAAGACCGCAGTTACACGGTGTGTATCTCGGCCGACTATCTCACCCCACAAGACCATGTGCTGTTTATCGACGACTTCTTGGCCAACGGAAACGCCTCGATGGGCGTGATTGAGCTTTGCAAACAGGCAGGCGCACGTCTTGAAGGCATGGGCTTTATCATCGAAAAGGCATTCCAAAAGGGCGGCGATGCCCTGCGCGAACTAGGCATCCGCTATGAGGCATTGGCCACGGTAGAGAGTTTGGATAACTGCGAAATTAAGTTGAGAGATTAAGGTGAGGCATTCTTATCAGGGCAGACGGGCCAGGGATATTAGTTCTTCAGCTAGCATAACCAGCTACGCGAGTTTAGGATAAGAGAACTTCGTTTTGCCAACTACCGCGTAGCGGTTGGTCTTTTGGTAGGGCAGGGTTGGGAGCAACGGCGACCTACCCTGCCAAAGTAGTATGTGAGCAAAACAAGGCCGAAGGTCTTGGTCTTTTTACGTTTCAACTATCTGTTTGGGGGAGACGAATAGCTAAACACCATGTCATTCGTCAATAACATTTGCCCACATATCCGTCTATCGACTAGACAACAGATGGGTAAATGTAAAAAGACCAAGACCTACGGCCTTGAAGGATTATATGCACCGCTTAGACAGGGTAGCTCACTTCGTTCACAACCCTGCCCTACCAACAGACCAACCGCTACGCGGTAGTAGACGAGATAGGCATTCGTTTTTTATCTAATCTTTCTCAAAATGCATCGTATCTTATCCCGAAGTCACGTAAGAACCCCAAAAACCTCTTAGAAACCGTCAGATAAAGCCTTATTAAACAATAAATAATCGGGCCAAGCCAACTTGTTTGAAGTAAGTTGTCTTGGCCCGATTATGGGTTTTATCGCTATTTAAGTTTTATAGTGCCTACACCTTTTCGCCATAGCACAGGTCGCCAGCATCTCCGAAACCAGGAACGATGTACTTATGCTCGTTCAATCCGGGGTCGATAGCGGCGCACCAAATGGTGGTTTTGTCTTCGGGGAATGTCTTGCGGATATGCTCAATACCCTCGGGCGATGCGATGACGCAGGCCACGTGGATGCGTTTGGGCGTGCCCTTAGTGAGAAACGCCTTATATCCCAGCTCCATCGAACCACCCGTTGCCAGCATCGGGTCGGCAATAATGAGGTTCTTACCCTCGATGCTAGGCGTAGCCAAATACTCTACATGTATGCCCACCTTGGTGTGTTGCTCGTCAACATACTCGCGATAAGCCGACACGAAAGCGTTACCCGCATGGTCGAAGATATTTAAGAACCCATTGTGGAAAGGCAACCCAGCGCGAAAGATGGTGGCCAACACAATCTTATCCGTGGGCACCTGCATGCGCGAAACACCCAAGGGCGTGGTGATGTCGCGTGCCTCATAGTCTAAAGTCTTGCTGATTTCATAGGCTTCTAATTCGCCTATGCGTTGGATGTTGTTACGAAAAAGCAGCCTGTTCTTTTGGTAATCCACATCGCGAATTTCGGCTAAGTACTGGTTTACAATAGAGTTCTGTTCACTAAAATTTACTATCTTCATTATCGTAAGAATGAGTATATGGGTTTGTTAAATGTAGTGGCTAATCTTTTTGCTCGTGCAAAAGTATTAAATTCCCGCTTATTTTTGTAAGGTACAAATAGCAAAAGTGACAGTGCACCCCTATTTTTATATTCTTTAACCTAAAAAGGAGAGCCCAAATGTATTTTTCTCTTTCCACGCTTGGTGGTTCTTTACGATTTTGCTAACTTTGCGCAGCATACCGAAAAGACATGTGCTTAGGATAAAATTTCACACTTAACATATTTAAGAAAATGGCAAAGTTTGACAAGTCAGTACTTGAAAAGTACGGAATTAAAGGTACAACGGAAGTTGTTTACAACCCTTCGTATGAAGTGTTGTTCGAAGAAGAGACCAAAGCTAGTCTCGAAGGATTTGAGAAAGGCCAAGTTACCGAACTTGGTGCCGTTAACGTAATGACGGGTGTTTACACCGGTCGTTCACCTAAGGACAAGTTTATCGTTGACGACGAAACATCGCACGATACCGTATGGTGGACCTCCGACGAATATAAGAACGACAACCACCGTGCTAGCAAAGAAGCTTGGGCTGCTGTTAACAAGCTGGCTAAGGAAGAGCTTTCTAACAAGCGCCTCTTCGTTGTTGACGGTTTCTGCGGTGCCAACAAAGACACCCGTATGAAGATTCGTTTCATCGTGGAAGTTGCATGGCAAGCTCACTTCGTTACCAACATGTTTATCAAGCCCGTAAACCAAGAAGAATTGGACCAAGAGCCCGACTTCATCGTTTACAACGCTTCGAAAGCTAAGGTTGAAAACTACGAGGAACTGGGTCTGCACTCAGAAACGGCCGTTGTGTTCAACGTTACAACCAGAGAGCAAGTTATCCTTAACACCTGGTATGGTGGCGAAATGAAGAAGGGTATGTTCTCGATGATGAACTACTACTTGCCCCTCAAAGGCATTGCTTCTATGCACTGCTCGGCTAACACCGACATGAATGGCGAAAACACCGCTATCTTCTTCGGTCTGTCTGGTACTGGTAAAACTACCCTTTCTACCGATCCGAAGCGTTTGCTCATCGGCGACGACGAACACGGATGGGACGACAACGGCGTATTCAACTTTGAAGGTGGATGCTACGCTAAGGTTATCAACCTGGATAAGGAAAGCGAACCCGATATCTACAATGCTATCCGTCGCGACGCTCTGCTCGAGAACGTAACGGTAGACGCTAATGGCAAGATCGATTTCACCGATGGAAGCACAACCGAAAACACGCGTGTGTCTTACCCCATCGATCACATCAAGAACATCGTACGCCCCATCTCTGCTGGTCCTGCTGCTAAGCAAGTTATCTTCCTTAGCGCCGATGCATTCGGTGTATTGCCTCCCGTATCTATCCTAAGCCCCGAACAAACGAAGTACTACTTCCTTTCAGGCTTCACCGCTAAGCTTGCCGGTACCGAACGTGGTATCACCGAGCCTACGCCTACATTCTCTGCTTGCTTCGGTCAGGCGTTCCTCGAACTGCACCCCACGAAGTATGCTGAAGAGTTGGTGAAGAAGATGGAGAAGAACGGCGCTAAGGCTTATCTGGTTAACACTGGCTGGAACGGAACAGGCAAGCGTATCTCTATTAAGGATACCCGTGGTATCATCGACGGAATCCTGAGCGGTGCCATCAACAAAGTTCCCACCAAGAAGTTGCCTATCTTCGACTTCGAAATTCCTACGGTTCTCGAAGGCGTTGACACCAACATCCTCGATCCTCGCGACACCTACGCAAACGCTGCTCAGTGGGACGAGAAGGCTAAGGATTTGGCTGCTCGCTTCATCAAGAACTTCAAGAAGTACGAAGGCAACGAGGCTGGTAAGGCTCTTGTAGCTGCTGGTCCTCAGTTGTAATTTGCAACTAGCACAATAACAACTTTGTTGTAAAATAATTAAGGGCCTGCCCAATGGGCAGGCCCTTTTTGTTTTCTTATGCATCATGACAGATGCAAAATCGAGTTGGTCATATAGTTGTTGAGAGTTCGGGATAAGCGCCATATACTCTACTTGTCCAGAAACAGATATCTATTATACCAACTCCTGTGTAGCGGTTAATCAGTTGGAAGGGCAGGGAAACAAAACCTGCCAAGGCAAAAGTAATAATTAAATTTGAGAAAAGTGGTGCGCAACAGCTTGTTTTAGCCCCGCACACATATTTTTTACGCCTCACCATAAACCCAAAAACAAACCCAAAACAACATGGCAAAACGTGTATATATAGAAGCCAACAAACGCTGGCTTGAAGAAAAAGCAAAAGAAACGGGGGTAAAAAGCCTTGCTAAGGGCGTAATGTATAAGGTGATAAAGCAAGGCGAAACAGGCGGCGCAAGCCCTTCGCCGCAGAGCATCGTAACGGTTCACTACACGGGGCGAACCATCGACGGGCGCGAATTCGACACGAGCCTGGGCGGCGTACCCCTAGCTTGCCGACTATGCCAACTGATTGAGGGCTGGATAATCGCCCTTCAACAGATGTATGTGGGTGATAAATGGGAACTGTATTTGCCTGCCGAGGTGGGCTATGGAAAGCAATGGCAAGAAGGAATACCAGGCGGTTCGACCCTCGTTTTTGAAGTTGAGCTGCTGGGTGTGGGCTAAAACATAGCGTTAAACATAAGCCGCAGACCAATACGCAAGTTTGGGATAAGAGAAACTTGTTATGCCAACTACCGCGTAGCGATAATTGGCGAAATCACCATTTCTTTACCTAACCCTGTCTTGTTCAAAAAGTATGGCGTCTTATCACGAACTCACACACCAATACAAAAGCTTGGATTAAGAGAAAACCGTTATGCCAACTACCGCGTAGCGGTTGGTCCGTTGGAAGGGCAGGGTTGCGAACGAAGTGAGCTACCCTGCCTTGCAGACGGAATAACCAAACAAGGCCGTAGGTCTTGGTCTTTTTACATGTACCGCATCTGTTGTCTAATCGATAGACGGATATGAAGGCGAATGCAATTGACGAATGATATTGTTTTAGCCATTTGTTTACCCCAAACGGATAATTCAAACGTAAAAAAACCAAGACCTACGGCCTTGAAGGATGATATGCACCGCTTAGACAGGGTAGGTCGATGCCATAAAAAGGTGAAAAGATGAAAAAGGTGAAGAAGTGAAAAGATGTCGGCTGTATTCATGTCTTTATTTTCTCTTTCTTCACATTATCTTTTCACCTTTTCACTCTTTCACTTTTGTTTCCTTGCCCTACCAACGGACCAACCGCTACGCAGTAATTGGCCAGATCACCATTTCTTTACCCAACCCCATCTTGTTCTAAAGGCATGGCGTCTTATCACGAACTGATGTAGTGGGAGTACAAAGGCACTTGTACGGGGACTACAAGAGCACTTGTACTGGGGCTACAAAAAAAGTGTAGCGAGGCTACAAACAGATTGTAACCCCGCTACACGTTGTTAGTACGCCATCAAAAGCATAGCTTTAAGAATGGCGCGATGAGGATCTTACGGTGTATTTTTGGGCATTAACCCAGTGCGCCATTAGCTGTTTGTGCCTTGGCTTGCATCCTTAAGGCCATGTGCCTGTTACCCTCTGCCCGATACGACACGTGTAACCATCTCGCTCCATCGCCCGCCCTACGTTCGAATATTAGTTGGTCGTAGTCCAGGTTTTCGGCAACAAAGTGAAACATTTTCATCGCCACCTCCTTATTAGATAGGTGGATGTCGGCCGCTTGACCAAGGAGATGCTGCGAATTGGGTTTACCATACACGGCGTTATTAAGCTGTTCGCAGCGATAACCACTAGTTATGCGTATCACACCGAAGCGACGGCGCAAGGGTTCGAGTACGTGTTCGCAAAGCAAGCGAAGATTATTCACCACTTCGGGTGTGGGAGTATTCGCAATTCGCAAACGCAAGGCAACGCCCGAACGTATGAACTCGGATAGCGCAAAGTGAGTGGTTAGCTGCAGGTTGAGGTCAATGTGTTGTGTGTTCATAGCTGAATGATGTTTTTGGGTTGGGGTTTGTGTGGGTTGTTTCGTGTGTGTCTAAACGGCTAGCCATGTGCGCAAAGGTTCTTTGATGCCTTTTTCGAAGAGCAAGTGACAATAGCGCTCCAGCAAAGGAGCTTGCTTGGCGTTCTTCCGTCGCATAGCCCTATTTACTAAGGCATTAGGGTTTCGCGGTATCGAGAGATGGAAATTGGTGCATACATGTCGTGCCATCCATAGGAAAGTGGCAGGTCTACCCTGCTCGTCGCGCACTGAGGAGAAGGTGTAAGCCAAGTGCGCCATCTCCAAAAGGTCGGTCTTCGTACCCACCCACCTTTGCTTACGGCCATCTTTCTTCGCAATCAGTCTCACAAAGGCCTTGATAAGATGTTGCTGTGCCTCGTTCATTCGCTGACTTTGGCTTGTGCAGGCTGTCGTGTTAAAAGGATTATACATGTTCATTTGTTTATATAGTTGGTTTAATGATAGTGTGTTTCTTTTTTCAAATGCAAACTTACCGTGATATGAAGAAAGGACATTTCACAGCCAGAAGTATTTTTGTTAATAAACGATAAGAACATTGTCGTTAAGTCCAATGCGTCATACAAGCTTGCTTAAGCGTTGCCATGACGGGAAAACAAGTCGTTAGAGAAAGGGAAATGAAAAGTGGAGGGGTGAATAGATGAAAAGATGATGCAAAAAAAATTGCCCACGCAAACAAGCCAATCAGCCATGTTCTAAGCATTCATGCCTATGCACCTTTCCGTTTTCGGAATAACAAACGGACCATAATAGCCTTGTGAGGGATGTTTCGCCACAATAGAAAACGCGGATTCGGAGAGACCCGAACCCGCGTTAACGAGAAGAGATAAAGATGAAAGGACTAGCCAAATAACCAACTACAACTGATTACCGCCACGGTTGTGACAATCAGGGCGATGACCTTGAGAACAAATAGAATCATCTCACGACGTTCTCGGTTAAGCCTCATCGTCTACCCCTTTGCCTACAATCACGCCCAAAACAGCGGTTGCGATAGCAGCGATTACCTTGATAATTAACTTGATGGTGGATAACTTAGATGTGTGCATAGAATGGTTTTAGTTTGTGAGTTTATGACTTTATAAGCTTGTGAGTTGATGAGTTTGTAAGTTTATGAGTTTACAAGTTTGTGCGTTTATGACTTTATAAGTTTGTGAGGAACAGCGAAAGATGAAAGAGTGAAAAGGTGACAAGGTGAAAAGATGGGATAGGCATTTAACTTGTTAACTTGTCTACTCGTCTATTGGTTAACTTTTCTACTTATTAACCTGTCAACTTTTCTACTTGTTAACCTGTCAACTAGTCTACTTGCTCACTCGTCAACTTGTTCACCCGTTCACTCCCCTACCTGCTTAGTGGCCGCCTGGAGTAGGCGTAGAACCACCAGGGGCGGTGCCACCAGCCTTCTTCTGCTTCTTCACTACGGCATTAGCGGGCAACTCTTGCACACGACAACCATCGAGAAAGACCCTAGAACGCGACTTGTCTTTGTTCACTCGAGTTATCGGACGGAACAGGATGTGGGTGCCTACAACGTTCTTCGAAGCGTTAAACTCTTCGGGCGAAACGGCCGGTTTGGTCTTCAAACCAATGCGGAAAGTGCCGAATCCATCGAGGCGAACGTTCTTCGAATCTTGCAATTGCTGCTTCATCACCTCAACAAGTTCGGCGATAACAGCCAGAATATCCGACTTCTTCACCGTACAATTCTGCTGCATGATGTCGGCAAGGGCTGCCGTGTTCACCGTATCGATGGCTATCGAACGTGCATACCACTGTCCCTTGAACTTGCTTTTCGTACGTTTCTCTTGACGCAATTTATACAATACTGCCATAATTAATTTGTGTGTTAAAGTTTTTTTGATTAATAATGTTGAGAACGATTGTGTCGTTCGTATCATTCATCTCGACCGTTGCGCCCGTTTTTTTAGTGGCGATACGTTCCGCTTGCGTTAGTCGACATCACGCTTTTGGACGTGTACCCGTTGGTGGGCGGCGGTGTGGTTGATGACTGATTACGATTGCAAAGTTACACAACTGAAAGGCCCTTGTCAAGGTTTTATGGGATAGTGATTAGGCTAGTGATTGGGCTAGTGATTAAAAAAGGCGATAAAAACACTGCTGTCAGCCACCCTAATCCCTTAAATATTTAAGGCTATGCGTTTGCTTCGCCTTCTGTTCTTGCCAGATGCATGCCAATCAAAACCACCCTTTTGGGCAACTACTCCTTATTATATATAGGGGAAAGATCCTAACCCTATAACCCTCGCCTTATGCTCTCCGCGCACCTCAAAAACAGGCCAAAAGCCTCCAAAAACAAAGCGGTTTACCTATTTTTAGGTATTGTCGAGCGTTAACAATAGTTGTACCTTTGATGCCGATTTATACAATTCATACTATTCGTATTCATGATAACATTGAGGAGAGCTTTAATGCTTTGCACCCTTGCCATAGCGTTTTGCGAGGCAATGGCGCAAGAAATGGCGTCGGGCATTGTGCTAGACGCAGAGACAAAAGAACCGCTTATTGGAGCCGTGATTGCTACGGCGGACGGGGAAAAGACTGTTTCGGACCTGAACGGAGAGTTTAAGATAAACGTTAAACGAGGCGAACGCGTCAGCATATCCTACGTTGGCTATGAAAATAAACAACTGCGCATCGACGACACGCAACAACGAACCGTGGTAAACCTCGACAAAGGCCTTACGCTGAAAGAGGTGAATGTGGTGGCGAGTATTGCCAGCGCACGAAGCAAAAAGGCTGTAGGGGCCGATGTTGCACATCTAGACGCCACCAAACTGCTTGATAAGGGACAGGCTTCGAACCTTAGCGACCTGCTCGACGGCCGTGTTAGCGGTATGCAAATGTTTCAAAGCAACGGCAAGGTGGGTATGCCCATCCGCTTTAACATGCGCAGTGGGGCTACGCTTAGCATGGACCGCGACCCCATTATATATATAGATGGTGTGCGATATAACAATTCGCACACATCGGACATCAACACATCGCAAGACGCCCTCAGTGCACTGAACGACCTACCTATGGACGATATCGCCTCTATCGACATCATCAAGGGACCTGCCGCCGCTGCTTCGTATGGTGCGGAAGCGGCAAATGGTGTTATCGTTATCACCACCAAGCGACAAAGTGCTCACAACGTGGAGCGCGGAAAGCTATCGGCATCGGCCAAAATCACGGTAGGATGGAGCACAAAAGCTAGGGAGTACACCCAGTTTGTTAACAACACCGACATCAACAACTTCTTCGTAACGGGCCATAACACCAGTGCCTACGCCAGCTTTACGAAGAATTTCTCGCCTGGCAATCAACTCTTCTTCTCGCTAAACGAAAACCACGTGGGCGGTATTGTACCTGGAAACAAAGACGTACGCCACTCGCTGCGCGCCGCTTATGACATGAAGCAAGGTCCATTTACGCTTAATTTCTCGGTGGGATACATCAATGGCAACATCAGCATTCCCCAAACGGCACAAGGAAGAAATGATGCCATCTGGAACCTTATGCGTGCGCAAAAGCCGTGGGGATATGTATCGGAACGCACATGGCGAGCCATGAAGTGGAAATACGATAACGACCGCCTTACCGCAGCCTTGCGCATGGCCTACATCTTGCCCTACGACATTAAGTTGGAAACACAACTTGGACTGGACCTCAACCACATAGAAGGGCTCTACTCGCTGCCTTACGGCTATCTGCTGGGCACGAACGACGAGGGTGCAAAAGACATATCCAACCGCCGCAACCAAAACATCACGTGGGATTGGAAGGCGAGCCGCCAGTTTGAACTTAACCCCAAGCTTCACCTAACGGCAACGCTGCTCTCGCAGATTGTGCAACGCCGCGAGACGATGAACAAGGTTTCGGCATCTATCTTCCCTGCCGACATCGATAACATTGCGGCTGCCGCACAGCGCTCAGTACTGGAATCGAGCTTCGAACAACGCACGTGGGGCCTTTATGGCGAGGCTTTTCTTAACTACGACAACCGACTTTTCATCAACGCGGGCTTGCGTCGCGATGCCTCCAACCTCATCGGCCGAAACGTGGCCAGCATCTATTACCCCTCGCTAAGCATGGCTTACAACGTGGGTAACGCGAAGTTTCGCACGGCTTATGGCGAGTCGGGGCGACTGCCTTACCCCACCGATGCCTTCACCTATTACGAGATGAAAGGCATGTCGGCCTACGGTCCGCTGCTCGTTCCTGGTAAGAAAGGTAACGACAACATACGTCCCGAACGCATGCGCGAGATAGAAGCGGGCCTTGATTGGGCACCGGCGCGCCATCAAATCGGACTAACCGCCTACGCGCAGTTCACCTCCGACGCCATCATCTACACGCCTTTGCTCAGCAGCAACGGCTGGGTGGGCGACGAACCGCACAACGTGGGTCGCGTAAACGGTTGGGGCGTGGAGCTTAGTTGGAACTGGAAAGCATGGCAAAACGCTACTCGCACGGCCGACCTTAACGTCTTCCTCACAGCCAACTATCAAGGTAACCGCGTGATAAACACGGGTGGCGTAGACATCGAAAACCTGCCCAACGTGCTTAAAGAGGGGCAACCGGCCTACGCCTTCTATTATAAAGAGGTGACGGGAGCACGCTACGATGCCTCGGGCAAATATCTTGGAGCAAAAGAAAGCGACGAATATCACTATCTAGGTAAGCCCTTCCCCGACTTCAACGGTGCTTTCGGGTTCGACCTCCGCTTGCTGTCTAACCTCACGCTTAGTGCCAAATTCAACTGGGCCGTTGGGGCATCGGTATACAATCAAAGCTTCTACAACGTGGCCGGACTGGGCGACAACCTCAAGAAACGCGAGGACCTGCGCGCCCAACTCGCTGCCGAAACAGTGGGAACAGACGCTTATCGCGCCGTGGCCGAGAAGCTGGCGCGCACCGAACGCAGTCGTGCCAACTACATAGAGAAGGCCGATTTCCTCAGACTTTCATCCATTTCGTTGGGCTACGACGCCAGTTCTTGGGCCAAGCGGCTAACATCGGGCTTCGTTAAAGGTGCTCGCCTGCTGTTCACGGCTCAAAACCTATTCCTCATCACCAATTACAGCGGCATCGAACCGCAGGTTGAATCCAATGGCGGAACTCGCCAAACGCGTGGTATGGGCAGCCTTTCGCGCGACATTACCAATGCACCTTCGGCCCGAACATTTACAGGAACGTTGGCGATAGAATTTTAATTTGGGTTTATAAGTTCATAAGCTTTTGAGTTTCTGAGTTTTTGAAGCAACAAGATGATACGTTGACGAACGAAGAGGTCAATAAGTTGACCAGTTAGTAAGTTGACAAAATGGCGAGAAGGAAAATTATCGAGATTGTCCGTCAACAAAATGCTTCTACAATCATTCACGGCAGCAAGGCCATTGGCTTAACTTCTTAACTCCCTAACTCCTTTAACTCCTTTGAAGAAAATGAAATCAATACATATATCAATAGCAGTGTTGGCCATAGCCGCCTGCCTAACATCGTGCGACGGTTGGATAGACGATGCCAAGACGCCTAACAACATGCTTACCTCCGAACAGATAGTAACACCCTGCATGTTGGCCACCATTCGCACCAAGGAGGTGAAAGATGGCGCCATGATTGCCAATGTAAAAACACTGGCTGGCGTAGCGGCTTCGGCGGCGTTCCTTACCTCGGGCGCAATGACCGATGAGATTGAGCCTACCACCAAGCCCAACTTCCTTATCTATAAGCAGCTTAAAAGCGACGACGTGAAGCCCAA
The DNA here is from genome assembly GCF_000378085.1 of Hoylesella loescheii DSM 19665 = JCM 12249 = ATCC 15930. Classification (GTDB taxonomy): domain Bacteria; phylum Bacteroidota; class Bacteroidia; order Bacteroidales; family Bacteroidaceae; genus Prevotella; species Prevotella loescheii. The sequence continues at coordinate 54,264 of NZ_KB899211.1, read as the reverse complement.
TAGTGATGTGGCTACCACATGGAACAAGCTGCAAAACTTCCGTGCTAGGGCCGAAGAAGTGCTGCAAGTGGAGGCGAAACTAAGCAACGACGGCACGGAAAACTTTGATGCTGTGCGTGCATACGCCCGCTTCACGGGCCATCTATATGCAGGTTTAGCTTACCAGTTGTTAGGAAAAATGTTCTCGCGAACCACTGATAAGGCCGATGGCGTGCGCATTAATAATGCCATTATAGGTAACGAAGAGTTGCTCGACAAGGCGCAGCAACACTATTCGCAGGCTTTAACCGAGGCCACGGGCAATCTCTTGGCCGATAAGAAAGGCGTTTTCGCCCCCGCAACAGCGGCCAAACAGGTGCGCATGCTGATGGTGAAGCTTGCCATGCAACGACAACAATATGCCGAAGCAGCAACCCTATGGAACGAAGCATACGGCAATGGCTTGCAGGTAGACATCGTCTACAACATCGATGGTGGGGTAAACGAATTATATTCGACGGTTGGGCAACCTGCGATTAATGCTCAAGTAGACACTTCGCTGGTGGCTTCGCTCAACGGGATAGCCGAAAAGAAGGCCATCAAGACTGCTAAGAACAAGGACGGTCACCGATACTTAACATCGCTAGAAAAATACGCTCCGCTGGTAGTCATCGACGAAAAGGAGATGAAACTCATCAAGGCCGAACTGGTTGTAAGGGGCTTGATGCAGGGCGACGCCATGCAACTGGTTAACGATGTACTAGCATTATACAGCGCAGACCAAACGATAAGCTCCGCCCCTACACTGGAAGAATTGGCCCATCTGCGCCACGTCTTCCTCTATCTTCATGGTTGTCGCATCGACGATCTTCGTCGGGGGATAGTCGGTGGAACAGCTCAAGCCACGTGGGATGCCCGTAAGGTGAAGTATATTCCCATGCCCGAGTTGGAATATAAATAACCGAGGGCTCGGGGTTTTGGGCCTGCGAGATAGTGAGGCAGCAAGTTTCTCCAAGTGAGGCAATAAGCATCTCTGTTTGAGGTAATAAGCATCTCTAAGTGAGGTAATAAGTTGCTCCATGTAAGACAGCAAGCATCTCTATGTGAGGTAATAAGTTTCTCCTTGTCACGAGCATGCCTCAACCAAGCAGCAAAGTAGGTTCTTTCCGCACGCCCAATCGCTTGCACCGCACCCATCCCCTATCATTCAAGGCTTAGATAGCTACGATAAGCACCCCATTTGCGGCCAAACGCATTGAAGGCCATTTACGAACCGCGCCTGTATAGCGTGATTTGTAAATGGCCTTCAATCGTTTTATAGTGACAATAAAATGGGTAAATCATGCAAAATGACATGTTAGTGAGGGATAAATAAGCCACCATACCATCTAAGCAAAACTAAAAGCAACAAACGTTTATTATACCCAACGCTACTCAATTGCTGTTGAAATAGGGGCTCTTGGATTTTTCTTCATAACTAAAAATACATAAATTAGGGATAAGATAAATTGGTTATACCAACTACCGCGTAGCGGTTGGTCTTTTGGAAGGGCAGGGTTGGGAGTGGAAACGACCTACCCTGTCTAAGCGGTGCATATCATCCTTCAAGGCCGTAGGTCTTGGTCTGTTTCCGTTTTAACTGCCTACTTGTGGGAAACGAATGGTTCAAAACGATGTCGCTCGCCAATAACGTTTGCCTCATATCCGTCTATCGGCTAGCCGACAGATGGGATAAACATAAAAAGACCAATACCTACGGCATTGTTTTCTCTTTGTGCAGATTTGGCAGGGTAGGTCGTTATCACTCCCAACCCTGCCCTTCCAACGGACCAACCGCTACGCGGTAGTTGGTATAAGGAGTTTCTTTTATCCCAAGCTTTTGTATTGGTATTTGAGTTCGTGATAAGATGCCATGCCTTTAGAACAAGATGGGGTTAGGTATAGAAATGGCTATCTTGCCAACTATCGCTACGCTGTAGTTAGTGAGATAACCATTCGTTTTGTTATCTAATGTTGTTCAACAAGCTTCGTATCTTATGATGAATGAACGCAAAAATAGAGAACATGGACCCCGATTTTACGCGTTTTGTAATATTTTCTAACCGTTCTTTAACACTATGAGCACCCCTCTACCCCAACATGCGGTCGTCGTCGGCCAAATAATCGATTATCGCACACGCTAAGCAAACAGAAAATGGAATGCCATACACAAAAGCGTAACAAGGCCATTTCCACCCAATTACAAACTAATAAAGCTGCGTTATCAACACGTTTACTCGTCAACCTGCCATCTCACGGCGATGAAACGTCTGCTCGCGGAAGCGCTATAACGCTCTATTTTAAGGGCTTTCGTGTTGGGTCCAGCAAGCTGTACAGATGTTCCACATAAGCTGGAACATTGTTACATATCAACTGGAAGGTTGTTCCAACTAAGCTGTAACAGGGTTACATCATAGCGAAACCAACCCGTTTGCAGTAAAAGTTGCTTACAAACGAAGATAAAAGACCGACAAAGCAATGAGTAAATGGGAGGAAAGTAAAAAGGGAAAAGCGACCCATTGGTAAGGAAATAACAACCAATTAAAGAGAGAAAACGGAGAGAAATATACGAAGAGGCGAAAGGCGAATGAACCTAAACACGTTGGTTAATACATAACTACAACACAAAAAACCACGTAATCAAATGCACTTTATAGTCCACAAACAAGTCTTTCTTCATCGTAAAAGCTTTGAAAACGGAGATAAACGTTTCTAGAAAGGGAAGTAACAGAAGGTATGTTTTGTAAAAACAATTCAACGCATTTAACAGAAAGAGAAGGTTTCTGGTAGGTTCTGTCATTCAGAACACCATATTACCAACAGCCATAACTTATCCTTCTCACAACGATATATCACCCAAAAACCACCTTGAAACAAACCAATTTCGCCTAAAATCTAACCAAGCCGTTTAAAGGTATGGATAAGTCTGCCGCGGTTTGCTATACCCAAGCCCTACCTCCCCTACACAACAGGCACCCCAGCTATATTTGGATAAAGAAAGGCGAGAGAATGAAGCAACCGCGCCCTCTCAAGAAACAGGGCAAGTATGTTAGGCTAGAAGCTAAAAAACACAGGGAAGACAATGTTTAGAAGCAGCTTAAAGGATACCTATAAACAAACATACAATAAATGTTAATCTCCTACTAATAATTGTTTTATATCAAGGATAGCTATACCTTTGCACCCGAGATTACAATAAATAAGATTGAGAATGCCATTTCGGCAACACCTCTAACGGAGTATTCGTAACAGGCAAAAGAAACCATCCTCAGCTTAACTAAAACAACTTGCCCCACTACATTAGGGACTAAAAACAAGGTTTCAGGCTAACCGTTCAGGCCCTTTCGCCTTAGCATTGTCTGCGAAAGACTGTTCAACAAGTCTCAATGGAATTAATTCAATTTGGAAATTGTGCTTACTAGCATTAGGAACAAACCCAAAAGTAAAACAAACCAACCCGCACTGAGCCGCATCATGTTGCTCGGCCGCTTTGGCACACCCTAGACATTGATAACAGGCAAACCTGTTTCCTCTTCATCAACGGAGCGGGAAAAGCCTTTCGTGTCTACACCAACAACCATCTGGGCGCATGCCCAACATGCTTGCATAAAGCTTGGCTAGCTAGTGCCTAGTAGGCGCATACGCTTGCGCCACCCACCAACAAGCAGCCATCACATTCGCACCACAAAATTCAAGGGGGTGTAAACGCCTCAACAATGAAACATCAATTTTAAATGTCATTCAAAATAACATCTATGAAAAAGGAAAGAATCCTGTCAACGGCAGTCTTCCTTGTTAGCTTCGGCACTGGCGTAATGGCCAGCAACGCTACCCCAAACAATAACGGGGCAGCACTTGCCAAACAACTAACAGGGAGAACTGGGGCCACTATGCCCAACAATCTACAACAAAACCGCAACGAAGTGAAGGTTACGGGAACTGTGTTCGACAGCATGAACGAACCCGTTATCGGAGCCACCGTGCGCGTTAAAGGCGAGCAAACAGCTACGGTTACCGACATCGACGGCAACTTTACGCTTTCAACTCATGCCGGCGCAACACTCGTTATCAGCTACTTGGGCCATCAAACACAAGAAGTGGCCGTGCCTGCGAATGGCAATGTAACCGTTACATTGAAGTCGGAATCGCGACAAATTGACGAGGTTGTGGTTACGGCCTTGGGTATTCGACGTTCTGAAAAGGCGCTAAGCTACAACGTACAGAAGGTGGGAACAGACGATTTAACCACCGTAAAGAACACCAACTTCATGAATTCGCTCAATGGTAAGGTTGCCGGTATCAACATCAACGCCTCATCTGCAGGTATGGGTGGTGCTACGCGCGTAGTGATGCGTGGTCCTAAGAGTATCTCGCAAAGCAATCAGGCACTGTATGTTATCGATGGTGTGCCAATTACCAACACCTCGCATGGCGAAACGGGCAGCATGTACTCTTCGCAACCCGGCTCGGAAGGCATTGCCGACATCAACCCCGAAGATATCGAGAGCATCTCGGTGCTTAGTGGGCCTGCCGCAGCAGCCCTTTATGGCTCGGCAGCCGCACAAGGTGTGGTGATGATTACCACCAAAAAAGGCAAGGAAGGCAAAGTTAGCGTTACCGTTAGCCATAGCACACAGTTTGCAAACCCTTTCAAAATGCCCGAATTCCAAAACGAATACGTAAACAAGCCAGGAAGCGTTGCTAGCTGGGGCGACAAAAAGCCGTCGGCCTACGGCAACTACGACCCCAAGAACTTCTTCAATACGGGTACGAACATACAGAACAACGTGGCCCTAACAGCTGGTAACGACAAGAACCAAACCTACTTGTCGATAGGTACGACGAACGCCGCTGGTATCTTGCCAAACAACAAGTACAACCGTTATAACTTTACGTTCAGGAATACAACGAACATGCTTGGCGACAAGCTGACTTTGGACTTCGGCCTGAATTACATCCTTGAAAACGACCGTAACCTTACGGCACAAGGACAATGGTTTAATCCCCTTACTTCGGTTTACCTCTTCCCCCGTGGCGAAAGCTTCGACGCCATTCGTACATACGAGATATTCGACCCCAACCGCAACATCTACGTACAGAACTGGAACTATGGCGACGCGTTGAAAATGCAAAACCCCTATTGGGTAGCAAACCGCATGGTGCGCGAAAATCACCGCAACCGTTACATGCTTAGCGGAAGTATTAAATACAAGATTACTGACTGGCTAGACGTTACGGGAAGATTACGTTGGGACGATGCTGCCGTTAAACAAGAAGACAAGCGCTACGCATCTACCATCGACCTCTTCGCACATTCGAAGTACGGATACTACGGACATGCTAAGATTAACGACCAATCGCTATACGGCGACTTGATGGCCAACGTGAACAAGTCGTTCGAAAACTTCTCTATCGGTGCCAACGTGGGTGGTTCGTTCTCGCGAACCAAATACGATAACGAAGGCCATCAGGGTGGTTTGAAGGCTCCATCGAACATCTTCACCCCCAATGCCATCGACTATTCACAGGTTACAAACGACAACCGACCCATCTACGACTTGCACAAGCACGCTGTAAACTCACTCTTCGCCAACGTTGAATTGGGTTGGAAGAGCATGCTTTACCTAACGCTTACCGGACGTAACGACTGGGATTCGGCACTCGACGGCACCAGCAACGAGTCGTTCTTCTATCCCTCAGTGGGTGTGTCGGGCGTCATTTCGCAAATGGTTGAGCTGCCTAAGTTTGTTAATTACCTGAAAGTTCGCGCTTCGTGGGCATCGGTAGGTAGTGCCATTTCGCCTAACATCACTTCGCCCTGGCGTTACGAATACGTTCCCGCTACGGGCACCTATCGCACCGTTACCTATCGTTTCCCCAAAACATTCTATCCCGAACGCACCGACTCTTGGGAGGCTGGTCTTACCGCGCGCTTCTTGAATAACGCGTTAACGCTAGACCTTACGCTCTACCAAAGCAACACGCGCAAGCAGACTTTCCTACGCGACGTAACGGCAGGAGGATACGATAAGGAGTATATCCAGCTTGGTAACGTGCGCAACAGAGGTATCGAACTCTCGCTGGGATATAACCACCGCTTTGGCGATTTGGATTGGAACTCATCGTTCACGTTCAGCTCTAACCAAAACAAGATTGTTAAACTGTTCGACGACGACAGCGAAGTATCAAAGAAGGGTGGTCTTAGTGGAGCCGAAATTATCTTGAAGAAGGGCGGTACCATGGGCGACATTTACATGACGACCGACTTCCTTCGCGATAACGAAGGCAACATCGCTACCGACAATACGGGCAGCGTATTGCAACGCAACCTAGACAATCCCCAATATCGCGGTTCGGTTTTACCTAAAGCCAACATCGGTTTCTCTAACGAGTTTGCATGGAAAGGATTCAACTTTGGCTTCCTTATCACAGCTCGTTTTGGTGGCATCGTGCTATCGCAAACACAGGCCATTCTTGATGCTTGGGGTGTATCGAAAGCCTCGGCAGACGCTCGCAACAATGGCGGCATCAACCTTAATGGCGGTAAGATTAGCGCAGAAAACTACTATCGCATCGTTGGTGGCGATAATCCCATCTGGAGCGAGTACATCTACAGCGCAACCAACGCACGCCTACAAGAGGCACATTTGGGCTATACCTTGCCTAAGAAGTGGCTCAAAGGCATGGAATTGTCGCTGGGATTAACTGCGAATAACCTCTTCTTCATTTACAACAAGGCTCCATTCGACCCCGAAGCCGTTGCCTCAACGGGTACCTACTATCAGGGTTTCGACTACTTTATGCAGCCTAGCTTGCGCTCGTTGGGCTTCAACGTAAAACTGAAATTCTAACGCGCACGCATACATTTTATATATTCAACACAAAGAATTCAACGATGAATAACAAACATATATTCAAGTCGATGGCTCTGGGCGCTCTGTTATTAGGCGGTATGGCCATGCAAACGGCTTGCACCGATAGTTTCGAAGAGGCCAACCGACCTGGTCATAAGGTATCGGCAGAAGAACTGGATCGCGACAACTACTCCACCAGTTCGTTCCTTACCCAATTGGTAAACGAGGCTTTCCCCGAACAAGAGAACACGTATCAGATGACCGAAGACCTTATCGGAAACTATCTGGGTCGCTATATGACCTATGCCAACGATGGCTTTAGCGACAAGAACTTCGCTCGTTTCAATGCTCCCAACGGCTGGGTGAGCTGGCCTTTCAACAACTCGTTGCCCAAAGCAACGTCGGCTTTCAAAGCCATCGCAGCTAAGACGGGTCGTGAAGGTGTGCTGTACGCTCAGGCTTTGGTGCTACGTGCACAGGTTTACCAACGCTACGTTGACATGTATGGCGCATTGCCCGTGGGCTTAGAGCAAGACGACGCTGCTTACTCTTCGCAAGAAGACGTATATAAGTTGCTCGTTGCAAACCTAGACACCGCCGCATTGTTGCTCAAACCTTTTAACAGCTCATCGGTAAACGAAGAGAACGACAAAGTTTACGAAGGTAAAGTGGCTAAATGGTATAAGCTGGCCAACTCGTTGAAGTTGAGAATGGCCATACGCATGCGTTATGCCGACCCTGCATTCGCAAAGAAGACGGGTGAAGCTGCCGTTGCTGCTGGCGTTATTACAAGCAACGACGACAACTGCGCCGTTACCTATACGCCCAACGGACAATATAAGACCTCTATTGAGTGGGGAGACAGCCGCGCTTGTGCCGACTTAGAATGTTTCCTCACGGGCTATTCTGATCCCCGTCTCAGAACGTTCTTCAAGCCTGCACAAAAGACATCGGGTCGCGCCATCGTGGGTTGCCTAGCCGGTGCAAAGATTGAAAACAAGAAAAAAGCTAATGAAGTTTACTCGGCTGCCAACGTGGATAAGGCCACTCGTGGCGTATGGCTCACTGCTGCTGAAATGGCTTTCTGTCGCGCAGAAGGTGTTTTAGCTGGCTGGAATGGCATGGGCGGTACGGCCGAAGATCTATACAAAGAAGGCGTAACACTATCATTCGAACAATGGGGAGCAGGTAGCGCAGCAAGCTATCTTGAAAATAGCACGGCCAAACAAGCCGACTATACCGACGCCGAAGGTGGTTTCGGACAGTCGCAATCTGCCGTTAGCACCATCACCATCAAATGGGATGACAGCGCAACTGCCGAAGAAAAGCTCGAACGACTGATAACGCAAAAGTGGATTGCACTATTCCCCGACGGACAAGAAGCATGGAGCGAACTGCGTCGCACGGGCTATCCCAAGGTGTTCCCCGTGGCTCAAAGCACATCGGGATACAGCTTGAAGGTGCCCAACCGCATTCCTTTCGCCATCGACGAACTTACTAAAAACCCCACGAACTATCGCAAAGCTGTGCAGCTTATCGGTGGAAACGACGACTATGCAACGAAGATGTGGTGGCAAAAGAAGTAATGAAGTGAAGGAATAAAAGCTAAGGAGTGAAGGAATAAAGGGGTGATGGAGTTGAGCCAAGCAGCTATGCGGCTATGGCTAAGGCTTTAAAGGCCACCAACTCCACCTCTTCTTATTAACTCGTAAACTTGTAAACGGGTCAACTCGTAAACTGATAAGCTAGTCAACTTATAAACTAGTTAACTCGTCAGCCTGTTAACTTGTCGACTCCCAACTCCTCCCCAACATAATAAAAACAGAATTCAATGAATATCAAAAATAAAACCCTGCTGTGCCTTGCGATGGCTACGATGGCTCTCACGGCATGCAGCGACTGGACAGAAACGGAAATTAAGAACCCTACCGACCTGACCGTCACCAACAAAAGCGATGAATATTACGCCAAATTGCGCGAGTACAAAAACAGCGATCACCCCAAAGCCTTCGGTTGGTTTGGTAACTGGACCGGAGAGGCTACCATGCTCAACAACTCGCTCAAAGGTCTGCCAGACAGCGTAGACTTTGTTTCGCTGTGGGGTAACTGGCGAAATTTGAACGACAAACAAAAGAAAGACCTGCAATTTGTTCAGCAGGTAAAAGGCACTAAGGTGCTGATGTGCTTCATCGTGATGGACATCGGCGACCAAATGACACCACCAATCCCCGCCGATAAGGTGGCCAGCGGAACCACTTGGAAACAATGGAGAAAGGATTTTTGGGGCTGGGGCGACTCCAACGAATCGAGAATCGCCGCTGCACAAAAGTATGCCAACGCCATTTGCGATAGTATTGACAAGTACGGATACGACGGATTTGACATCGATGCCGAACCTAACTTCGCACAACCTTTCGCTACCGACAAGGAGATGTGGAATGAACAGGGCGTGATGACTGCTTTCGTTCAAGCCTTAAGCAAGCGTATCGGGCCCAAGTCGGGTACCAATAAGATGCTCGTTGTTGACGGCGAACCCGACGCTCTGCCCGATTCGCTGGGCGATCACTTCGACTACTTCATCCTGCAAGCCTACAGCACGCACTACGACGAACAGCTTGACGGACGCCTGAGAACGCAAATTGAGCACTTCAAAAATAAGCTCACCCCCGAACAGGTGGCAAAGAAAATCATCGTTTGCGAGAACTTCGAGAACTATGCCGCAAAGGGTGGCGTAGACTTCCGCACAAAGCAGGGTACCGTTATACCCTCACTTCTCGGCATGGCCTATTGGCAACCCACCTACAACGGCCAAACTTACCAGAAGGGTGGCGTAGGTTCGTACCACATGGAATACGAATACGGACAATCGTCGGCACAAACAACCTATCCCTGGTTGCGCAAGGCCATACAGATAATGAACCCTTCTTTGAAGTAAAACCACACTTAATCATTACGCAAAAATGAAAAGATACAGCATAACCATTAAGGCTGCTGCAATGGCCATCGCAGCCCTTTCGCTGGTCGCATGCAACAATGCCGAATATAGCGAGCTTACCAATCAGGCCTATTTCGAGCAGACACGCACCAATGCCAACACCTCAATGAAGATCACGGTGGGTGAAGACAACGTGCAACAGAACTTCTATGTCAGGCTCTCATCGCCTGCCGAGCAAACGAGTACTTTCGAAGTGTCGGCCGACGAGTCAGCCCTTAAAGAGTATAATGCACGCAACGCCACACAATACGTGGCCTTGCCCGCTAGCGAATACGAACTTACCAGCACCGAAGCCACTGTTAATGCAGGCGGTGTAACCTCTACACCCGTGTTGCTTACGGTTAAACCGCTATCCAACGAGGTGAAGAATTCGGGTAAGAAGTATGCCGTGGCCCTAAAGCTGAGAAGCAAAAACGGAGCTAACGACGTGCTCGAACCGGGTAGTAAGCTTGTTTGCATCATCGATCAGGTTATTCGTCAAGATGTACCCGTTATCAACTCTGCTGCACGCATTACCTTTAACATGCGCCAAGAGTATGCGCTCACGGCATGGACGGTAGAGATGAACGTCAACATCGACAGGCTGGGCAAGGGCATTGGCGAACTAAACAACCAGATGCTTTTTGGTGCATGGGCGCCTTCGGGTAAGGATGGCGAGATATACACTCGTTTCGGAGATGCTCCTATCGAAGGCAACCGCCTGCAAATCAAGACCCAAGGTTCGCAGCTAAACAGCAACCAACTCTTCGAGGCTGGCAAATGGTATCACTTGGCCTTTGTTTGCGAAGGCACGAAGCTATCGCTCTACGTTAACGGTAAGCTCGATTCGCAGATGGATTTACCTGGAAAGGTTGTCAATGTAGGCAATACCATGCTCTTTGGTGCCACCGATTACCTCAAGGCTAACGTGCAAGTGAGCGAGCTGCGCTTCTGGACTAAGGCCCGTACGCAAAACGAAGTGGCCAACGACATGTACGTTTGCGACCCCGCAAGCGAAGGTCTTGAAGCCTACTGGAAGATGAACGAGGGCAGTGGCGACACCTTCAAGGATGCCACAGGTCACGGAAACAACGGTAAGGCTGCCACACTTCCTCAATGGAATGCCAACGTGCGCATCGACGGAAAATAACAAATCGTATACGCCCTGCTTGCCCCAAGGCCGATAAAAGGCCTTTGGGACAAGCGGGCAAATACTTTCCAAACCAAACATTCAGACGAAGATTATCAATATGAAATCAATCTTAAAGATAACATTGCCAGCCCTCATGGGGCTTGCCACACTGTTTACAGCCTGCCAAAGCGAACCCGAAGTGGGCTCGAACCTATACGATAAGGCTGCATCTAGCAACTTGTCTAAGCTATACATACACGATTTGGCCAACCTAGGAAACCAAGGTGCGCTTCGTGTTGTCAACGCCAACGGCGAGTTAAACCTGCTCGAAGACACCGTTAAGTTTTATGTGCGCCTGTCGTCACCACTCGACCGCGACCTAGAAGTGAGTGTGGCCGAAAACCCAAGTGCTACTAAGGCTACATCTGGCGTTACCGTGCTCGATAAGGGAGCAATAAACATCCTAACCCCAACGGTTACCATCGCCAAGGGAAGCACCGTATCTGCCGATCCCATCAAGGTGGTAGCGCAGAAGGGTAACGCTCTCGACACGCTAAAAACCACTCACGGCAATGGTGCCACTACGCTTACGCTGAACGCTGCACAAGGTGTAGAGGTGGCCAGCAGCTATGCCAACATGCACATCACCGTGAACTACAAGGAAAGCAACGTGGTAGAAAATGGTAATGCCAATGGACTAACCGCTATGGACATTAGTGAATACTTCGTGTACGATAACCAAAACAATGCGCTTGAGAAACTATACGATGGCAACTTGTCAACCGTGTGGTTTAAGGCTTCTAACGAAGGGCCTTTCACCTTCGTCATTGCAGTGCCCGAAAACACCAATGTTTCTGCCATAACACTTGAGCCTAGCCCAAGATATGTCAACTGGGTGGCTAAGAGTATGACCGTTGAAACCAGCGAAGACTGGAACACATGGACGAACCAAGGCCAAATAACGAGATCCGACAACAGCATCAGCAGTGGAGAACCCTTCGTTGTTCGCTTTACCAAGCCCGTTAAATGCACCTACGTAAGGCTCTCTAACGTACAGCCTGCCTCATCGAGATACCTCGTTATTGGCGAGATGAAGGTCTACAAATAAGTTTATAGGGGGAACGTGGTCAGCAGCATTTTGCACCCCTGTGCCTACTGTGGTGCGTACGCTTGCAATGTTTAAAAGCCACACAACCCCACTACTAACACCATACCCAACGCCCCCATTGGCCTTCATACGCCTGTGGGGGCTTTTCTATGCCTTACGTTGAGAAAGCGTGCTTGCACACAATGTTCCCTCCTCTTACATAATAAACAACGGCTTTTTGCGTTTTCAATGAAACTTAGTCTTGGCAAGTCATGGGCACGTATTGGTCCACCAGCATCACAGATAACACCTATGCCAAGCACGTTTTGCCTCTACAGGCGCATCAATCCCCTACTTCCATAACGCCCCACAGCAACATGTACACCAACGACGATACCCTTCGCTTCATTGCAGAACATAGAAACGAAAGCGTGCCACAGCTGGCCCTCGCCGCCCATAAAGCGCCAAATGTAGACCTGCCCTTTGCCCTCGACCAAATTGCAGGATGGCAAACGGCTTGTCGGAAACTGCCAACGTGGGCTGAAAACCCCAACATCGTGTATCCGCCTCACCTCTCTATGGAGCAATGTTCATCGCAAACCACTGCCGAATACAAGGCTAATGTAGCCTCGCTGTTTGTAAAGGGCATGCTACAAGGTAACATCAACAGCTGCGACAAAGGGCAAGTGGATAACGATGAAAAACAAGTCGGTGAATGCGAACACACTTCGCTGGTAGACCTTACAGGGGGATTCGGTGTAGATTTTGCCTTTATGGCCACTCGTTTTACAAGCGCCACATACGTAGAACGCCAACCCCAACTTTGCCAATTGGTGCAACACAACCTCAATGCCCTTAATATTGGGCATGCCAAGGTGGTGTGCGCCGAGGCCGAAAGTCATCTCGAGACGATTAAAAGGGTATCGTGCATCTACCTAGACCCCGCACGAAGGGATAAGAATGGAGGTAAAACAGTGTTGATTGAACACTGTTCGCCCGATATTCTCCAACTATTGCCCACGCTTTTAGCCAAATGTGGCTTGTTGATGGTTAAACTCTCGCCCATGCTACATTGGCAACAGGCCATTGCGCAACTGCAAGAACAAGGCGCATGGGTAAGACAACTACACATCGTGTCTGTTAAAAACGAGTGCAAAGAGTTGCTCTTCCTTATCACGGATAGACAAAACCACGGACAAAACCTAAACCATGCTGTCGCGCAAAGCGGGCAATTACTCCCCACTCCACTAGAAGACCAAACGCCAAAGCAAGCCGCAAACTCCACCAACAACACCCACATTACATGCTTTAACGATGGCGAAACGTTTCAATACACTCTTGCCAAAGCCGAGGCCACCCCTCAAAGCATCTTGCAAACGCCACCGCAAGCAGGCATGTTTCTTTTCGAGCCCAACGCCTCTATCATGAAAGCGGGCTGTTTTGGTTTGCTATGTAGCAGGCTGGGGGTACAGGCCATTGCCCCCAACTCCCATCTATTTGTGGCCAGCGACGATATTCCCAACTTTCCAGGTCGAAGGTTTAAGCTCCTTGCCACCACCTCGTTTAACAAGCACGACTTAAAAACCGCGCTACAAGGCATCAGCAAAGCCAACATCGCCACACGCAACTTCCCCCTTAAACCCGAAGCACTGCGCAAGAAACTAAAACTGAAAGACGGTGGCGAACATTTTCTTTTCGCCACCACCGATGCCCAAGGTAAGCACTGGATGCTAGTGGGGAGGGGGTGAACAAACAATTAAGGCAGGTTCTAAAAGATTGCTTGGGGCGGCAATTCACTTCTCCACGCCTATAACCCTTTATCTTATTGTTGTTCGCTAACCTTTATTTTGAGCCTGTTCGAGATAACAAATTACCCCTGATAAACAACGCCACACAACACGCTTACTGCTCGCTTACTTCGCTACAAGCCTTTTGTAGTGCCACTACAAGCAAGTTGTAGCGTGACTACAAACAAATTGTAGTGCCACTACAAAGCAGTTGTAGTGGGGCTACAAAGGCACTTGTAGTGTGACTACAAAAGGCTTTGTACGGCTCGATAAACAAGAACAGGCTGGCTAACTAATAAGAAAATACCAACGAATACTTGTTATACGCACTGTCATGACATGGTTTCGCAACGCACGCAACCATTCCTTACCGTTCCTTTCCCACACAATAAGCAGTGCCTCAACATAAAATTTACGTGAGTTCGGGATAAGAGAAGATGCTTTTTAAGCAAGATTAGATAAAACACGAATGGCTATCTCACCAACGTAGTGCTACGTGGTAGTTAGCACAACGAGCTTCTTTTATCCCGAATTCTCGTAACGTTCGATACCTGCTTGGCATTATCTAGGCGGTTCTTTCCACAGCCTATCACCACTAACGACTCGCCCACCCTACCTCCAAACACCACCTTTCACGCCTCACCCGATAAGCCCCTGTAGTGAGCTTTTTCAGCTTCCGCCTTGTTACAGCTAAGATGGAACCCTGTTCCAGATAAGTTGGAACAGGGTTCCAGTTCAACTGGAACAGCATTCCGGATAACATGGAACAGCCGTCCAAAACATGTTTAACACGACGGTTAATGTAATCATGCATCATCAGGGCTTAGAAGGTGCATTTTCGGAACTATGAAAATGCGAATGGAGGAGGGGTTAATTGGCGCATTCGGGATAAGACAACATGCCCTTTGAACAAGACAGGGCAAGTAAACGAATGACTATCTCGCCAACCTGTGCTACACAGCAGTTGGCATAACGACTGTGTTTTATCCCGAACTCGCGCAAAATTTCAACTTCGAACAGGCAAATCATACAACTTATAAAATAATTGACTAAATTTGCAATTGTGGGCTAACCTAACACGATGCTTCGTTCTTGGCATACGCAACGCCTGGCGAATATAGGCCGTATGGCACACGCTAGTGGTGAACGAACATGCCGTTAACGATGCCTTTTCGCACAAACAGCCACGCCAACAGCCTTTATAACCAACTTCGAACATCGGCTGACGACATTCCACAACCACCCACTTCCCCACAGCATTCTAAACTAAACACGATAGCAATGAAAATGAAAACGACATTAACTTTACTTTTTGCTGCCACGGTTTTAGTGACAAGCGCGCAGAAAGGGCCATTCGACTCTATGTGGGAGAGCAACGACTCCATCCCATTCGTATGGGATGGGGGCATCTACTTGCCTGCAACTATCGACAATAAATACCCTGCCCACATCTTGTTTACCACAAATGCAAACCGCCAATTGGTGGTAGACACCACGTATCTTAAAGAACAGTGTTGGCAACCGCCAAAGATAGAGAAGGCTAACATCAAGAGAGAAAAAGATACACTGCGCCTAAAAACATCGTACACAAAGCACAATGTGAAGTTTGGTAACACCACGGCAAACTTCCCCTACATGCTCATTAGCGACATAAGAAATGTTTTGGGCAAGCATGCCGACGGCATCATGTGGGATACTTTCTTTGAATACTCTCCTTTTGAGGTGAACTTTCAGCAGAAGTTCTTACGCACACTAACGGCCATACCCGACTCCGTGAAACGCAACTACCGCTGTTTGCCGCTCACGGTTAGGGGTTCAAATTTTATGATTGAAGCATACGTATGGCTCAACAACAAGCGCATCGGGGGCCTTTATGAGTTATGCCTTGAAGGCGGAGACGACATTATGTTCACCAAAGAGACTGTAAGAAAGCATAACCTGATGGCATACGAGGGTAAAACTCAGCAGCTATTGGCTCAGTATACGAACATAGGCGACACCACAACGACTACAACTACCTTCGCACTAGCCGACTCGGTCTACCTTGGATTGCAAAACATTGGTAGCGTTGTCGTAAACATTTCTCTGCCAACACTTCACGCTTTCCCGCAAATGCGCAATGTAGGATATATCGGGGCGAGTATTCTTCACAATTATAATTTGGTGTTCGACCCCGCCCACAACAAGCTCTACTATCGCCCCTACGAGGCATACACACCCGAAAAAAGGACGTGGGGCTTCTCGTGGGTAAACCGAACCGACATCGGTAAGGGATGGATTGTGCGCTCAATATATAAATGCGGCGCAGCAGCAAAAGCAGGAATAAGGCTTGGAGACACCATCATAAAGGTGAACGGAAAGAAGGTGGAGAACTATTCGTGGGATGAAGAACGAGCCCTTTCACCCAAATTGCCCATCACGCTTGTGCTTAAAACGGGAAAGGGCGTACGAAAAGTTACGATCGAAACCATGCCTGTTTTTTGAGAAGTTAAAGGGAATATATTGAGGAATTTATACGTTAACGGGGGTAACATGTTGACCTATTAACTCGTCGTTAGCCCGTCAAGCCACAAGGCTAACTACTCCTCTTTCAACTTGGAAAGGGCCGCGGGTGAGCCACTTTATCCTTATTTCCATACAAATAAGGATTGCGAATTTACGTCAATTTACATACTTTTGCACGTCACATATATGCAAGGCGTGCACCAACAAGTAGCGAATTGAGTGGTGACATACCTTTACCGAGATACAAAAACATTAAACAATGAGATTTATTACGACATTAACGGCCACAGCATTTGCGGTTACGCTCAACGCCGCACCTGAAGACTCGGCCACCATCGGCGGAACAATCGATGAAGTTTCAGTAGTAGGATTTAAGCAAGACAGGGCTTCCATATCACCCGTTTCACAACAGGCGATGGGCGAACGCTTTATCGAGAGCAACCAATTGATGGGTATTCGCGACCTTAGTGGCATGATAGCCAATTTCTATATGCCCGATTATGGCTCGCGTCAATACTCGCCTATCTATATTCGTGGCATCGGTTCGAGGGTTAACTCGCCATCGGTGGGCGTGTATGTAGACGGCATTCCCTACTTCGACAGAACGGTATTAGACATGGATCTCTTTGGCGTAAGCAAGGTAGAGGTGCTGCGCGGACCGCAAGGAACGCTCTTCGGGCGCAACGCTTCGGCCGGATTGATAAACGTTTTCACGCGTTCGCCACTCGATTATCAAGGTACAAGCGCCAGAGTTTCGTATGGTTCGTACAACGATTTGCTTGTGGCTGCGTCTACCTACAATAAGGTGAGCCGCAATTTTGGCCTTTCGCTGGCTGCCAACTATCATCATACTGACGGCTTTCTCACCAATACCTTTCTCAATAATAAGGCCGATCGCATGGACAATGGCACCATTCGACTGGGTGCCGCATGGAAACCCACTGAGCGATGGACATCAAGATTCACGGCCACACTTGACCTTACCCGTCAGAATGGCTACCCCTACGCGCCTTACAACCCACAAACGGGCATCCTTCAACCCATCGCCTACAATCGCGAAAGCAGTTATCGCAGGCTGGTTGGCACGTTGGGCATGAGTTGGCGATACGATGCCGACGGCTGGAGTCTAAACAGCCAGACCGCATTTCAGCACAACAACGGCAGAATAGAAGTAGACCAAGACTACTCGCCACAAGACATTTTCGCCGTTAAAATGCCTCACCGACAGAACCAAGTGAGCCAAGAATTCACCTTGCGCTCTACCAACGATAGCCGATATCAATGGATTGTGGGAGCGTTTGGCTTTCATCAGCAAGACCATTTTACCGTTTACACGACACGAATAGCAAGCAAGTTATACGAAGTGAACCAAAACAAGCTGCCAACAATGGGCTTCGCACTCTACCATGTCAGCACGTTTAATATCGTGAAAGGTCTGTGGGCATCGGCTGGCATTCGTTTCGACTGGGAGAAAAACAGTCTGAAAAACTTCTCGAAGAAGATAAAACTAACTGATCCAAACGAACCACCAATACTCAAACCCCTAGATCCGAAAGACGGATGGCAAATAACTGGTTTCGATGCAAGCAGGATAGACAGGCAGATAACGCCCAAGTTTACGCTGAAATACCAGTTTACGCCCTTCCGTATGATATACGCCACAGTAGCGAAAGGCTATAAAGCTGGTGGCTTTAACGCTGTTCGCGAAACCGATGCAGACTACACCTACAAGCCCGAACACACGTGGAACTATGAGCTTGGGGCCAAATGGAGCTTCCTCAAAGGCTTGTTGGCTTTCGAGGCTAGCGCCTTTTACATAGACTGGCAGCACCAACAACTCTCCGTTACAGTGCCTGCATTGGGCAACGTTGTACGTAACGTGGGCCACAGCAACAGTAAAGGCTTCGAGCTTGCACTAAACGCCACGCCCCTACCCTCGCTCTCTTTACAAGCCAGTTACGGCTATACTTACGCCAAAATGTTAGAAGCACGCATGGGCGTTGGCAAAGACTACTCGGGCAATATGTTGCCCTTGGTTCCGCGCCACACGCTTTCGTTCAACGCCAACTATGTGGTAAACAACCTCGGTCGCTTTGCCGACAAGCTGATGTTCAATGCCAATCTCACAGGTGTTGGCCCACTATATTGGCGCGAAGACAATGCCGTAAAGCAGTCGTTCTATACTCTTCTCAATCTGAAAGCTGCCCTAACGCGCGGCATCTTCACCTTAGAGGTGTGGTCGCGCAATACGCTTGCAACCAATTACCTCACTTACTACTTCGTAGCACCTAAGCCTATGGCACAAAAGGGTAAACCTTTCACCATCGGAACAACATTGATGGTGAAGTGGTAAAGTAAGGTTATGAGGTAGTAAAGTTGTAAGTTTATAAGTTGTTGGCAGGAAAAAGCCTACTAACAACAAAGTACACCCCAAGCCTTTCTCCACTTGGAGAGGGACTTGGGGTGTAACTTTTCAACTTTGAAAAGGAGGCTTAGTGGGACCTTTACTCAAGTATGTAAAAGCAAGACGTGGTGAAGAAATTGCGTACATACCGCATTTTCCCCATCGCAGACCACAGAAAGCGGGGACGAAGGTTGAATTTCGTCTCGTAATGGGGATTAATAAAGTAAAGTATGCGGTTACGGATGGCAAAATATTTCTTGGCCAACTTCTCGAACAACTCTATGGGGCAGCGGGTCTGTTTTATTTCAAGCAGTTCGGCCGTGATACCTGGGTTCTCACCGAAAGCCCTCAATATGCTTCCATATATGCACTTCGGCAACAGGTGAAACCAAGGTAAATGCGACAAGAACTTGCTTCTACAAATCTGCTGATGACCACCAAAAGGCATCTGCCAAGCAGGAAAAGACATGAAAACAATGCCCTGTGGACGTAAGAAATTACGCAACTTGGACAGGAAAGAGGCCTTGTCCATGATATGTTCGATTACATCGTGACAGATAATCAAATCGAAATGGTGTTCAAACTCCTTAATGGCAAATACGTCTGAAGCAATAAACTGGCCTTCTGCACCTAGTTCTTCGAAGAACCGCTTGGCATCGTTTATCCTACATTCGGCCATGTCTACACCCACAACTTCACACCCACGCTCACTAAAAGGAAGTAGATTGCCGCCATCGCCACAACCTATTTCCAACACGTTCATCCCCCGTTCGATAGGCAGATAACGTTCTACATAGGGTAAAAAATACTTCCTGCTGGTTACAGAAAGCTCGTTAAAATACTGTTTCCGATCTTTTTGTCGATATTGCATACATGTTTACTTAGGTTGGTTAATTAGGTGATGAGTTAATTCGTTTACGATTTTACAAGGCATAGGGGTAAGAAATTTCACCACACTAGCCTATCTGCAAAAATACAACAGATAAGTTAAATACAAAAAGAAAATAACCTATTTTTCTTTAAAATCACAACATCTAGGTAGCGTTTATAAATAAAACGAAAGCATCATGCTTTGCTTCCAAGATGCCATTACAGGCGTAAACATCATCGTTTCCACCTTATCGACTGAAGTACAATTATTTTTAACAAAAAGACATAAGGAGCATAAGGTGAAGAAAAGATGCTACCTCGGACTCATCAAGAGCCCAACCCAAATGGCTCCAGCACGCTTTCGTCCGTTTAGTTGAAAGGCTAACGAGTTGGCAAGTTGACAAAACAAACCTTCTTTTCGCCTTAGCTAGTTGACTAGTTTACAAGTTAACGAGTTGATAAGTTGGTGGGCGCAGGCATCTTTTCAACCTTTCACCTTTTCACTTTTCCACCTTTAAAGGTGATCTTTTCACTCTTTCACCTTTTCACTTTTTCACCTTTAAATGTGATCTTTTCAACCTTTCACCTTTTCACTTTTCCACCTTTTCACCTTTAAAAGCCTTTCCTTAGTCGAACAATCCCGGCTCTTTTGCGTTGCTTGTGTAGATGTTTCTACCCAAATGTTGGTAAGCCAATTCGGTTACCATACGTCCTCGTTGGGTACGTTTGATAAATCCCTCCATGATAAGATAAGGCTCATACACCTCTTCTAAGGTGCCTGCGTCTTCGCCTATGGCCGTTGCAATGGTGCTGACGCCTACTGGACCACCCTGAAACTTATCGATGATTGTAAGCAAAATTCTATTGTCTATCTCGTCCAAACCATATTGGTCGATATTCAATGCCGTAAGCGACAGGCGAGCGATAACGGTGTCGATGCTGCCATTACCCTTCACTTGGGCGAAGTCGCGCACACGTCTTAGCAGCGCATTGGCGATACGAGGCGTTCCGCGCGACCGTCTTGAAATCTCCATTGCAGCCTCATCGTCAATCGGAACATTCAGTATCCGTGCCGAACGTTTGATGATACGCGCCAGCGTCTGCGGGTCGTAATACTCCAAATGCAGGTTAATGCCAAACCGCGCACGTAATGGAGCGGTAAGCAAACCACTGCGCGTGGTGGCCCCGATGAGCGTAAAGGGGTTGAGGTCGATTTGTATCGACCGCGCCGAAGGGCCTTTATCGATCATGATATCTATGCGATAGTCTTCCATGGCCGAGTAAAGATACTCTTCTACAACGGGCGAAAGACGATGAATTTCGTCGATAAAGAGCACGTCGTTGGCTTCTAGCGAGGTGAGAATGCCCGCCAAATCGCCAGGCTTATCTAGCACAGGACCGCTGGTTATCTTAAATCCCACACCCAATTCGTTGGCAATGATGTTGCTCAAGGTGGTCTTACCCAATCCCGGAGGACCGTGCAAGAGGGTGTGGTCGAGTGGTTCGCCGCGATATTTAGCCGCCTCAACAAACACTTCCAAGTTTTCTACCACCTTACTTTGACCACTGAAATCTTGGAATTTCGGTGGTCTGAGGGCGTTTTCAAACTCGCGTTCGCTGGGCGTTGTGCGTTCGTCTCTGATGTCAAAGTCTTCTGTCATAATGCAAAGGTACTAAAAATTGCAACTTGGTTGCACGTTTTAACGCCTAACTTTGCAGTACGAACATGACTTTCTCGTTAAGGAAATAATCGTGCAGAGAACGAGAAACGGCATTTGTCGGCTTGCAAACCAGTGGCTAGGAAATCAAAAACACCGAGAAAACCTAATGAAACTAGAATAACAAGAAAGCCTAAAATACCCGCAAGAACTAGGCAACTTGGACAGGCTAGACAACTTGCAAACTCGTCAACTCGCAAACTTGTCAACATTAAAAAGCAACATATTATGTGTGAATATCATCACGAAGAAGAAACAAGATGGTGGCAACCCGCACTTTCGGGTGTGCTACTAGCAGCCGGAATGGCCTTTACATGGATGGGGTGCGAATGGTTTTCGCTGTCTTGGGTACAACTGGCTTGGTACGTTGCAGCCTACCTACCCGTTGGGTTTGGTGTGATGCACGAAGCCATAGAAGAAGCGATGAAAGGGGATGTTTTTAGCGAATTCATGCTGATGAGTGTGGCTTGCGTGGGCGCTTTCGCCATTGGCGAATATCCCGAGGCAGTAGCCGTGATGTGGCTTTACTGCATTGGCGAGGCACTTCAAGATCGCGCAGTGAATAAGGCACGACATAGCATATCGAGCCTAACCAACTATCGTCCCGAGCAGGCACGCCTTATGCGATGGAATGGCGAGAAAAATGCGATGGAACAGGTACTTGTTAAGCCCGAGATGGTAAGTGTGGGCGACGTGATTGAGGTGCTACCAGGCGAGCGCGTGCCACTAGACGGCGTGCTACTTCTACCCGATGGCGAGCACGATGCACTTGTTAGCTTCGACACGGCTGCACTAACGGGCGAGAGTATGCCACGACAGGTGGGCATGGAAGGCGAAGTTTTGGCCGGAATGATTGCTTTAGAGCGTGCCGCTAGCCTGCGCGTTACCCGCCCACAAAGCGAAAGTGCGCTTACACGAATACTCAAAATGGTGGAAGAAGCTACCGAACGAAAGGCGCCCACCGAGTTGTTTATCCGCCGTTTTGCCCGCATCTACACGCCCATCGTTATCCTTTTGGCGGTGCTCACGGTGGTTTTGCCGTGGGCATACACGTTCGTCACACCATCGTTCAACTACCATTTCTCCACTTGGTTACATCGTGCACTGGTGTTCTTGGTTATCTCTTGCCCTTGTGCACTGGTCATCAGCGTGCCGTTGAGCTATTTTGCAGGCATTGGCAGGGCATCGCGCATGGGTGTGCTTTTCAAAGGCGGTAACAGCCTAGATGCGCTGACGGACATCGATACGGTGGTGTTCGACAAGACGGGAACGCTCACCACGGGAGAATTTGGCGTGCGCCAGACCTTGCAATTATCGCCCGAAGAACTGCAAACGGTGGTGGCGATGGAACGCAGCAGCACGCATCCCATTGCCAAAGCCATTGTTAAGGTGTATGGCGAAGGTGAAAAAATTAATGCCGAAAACCTGCCTGGACTGGGCCTTCGAGCCGAAATAGCGGGCGAAACATGGCTCGCAGGCACGCTTAGACTTCTTGAAAATCAGGGCGTAAGCTTTCCCGAAGAACTGCAAACGATACCCGACACCATCGTGGCTTGTGCCAAAAATGGCCGTTTCATCGGATGTATCTTACTCTCTGATACGATGAAACCCGATGCCACCGATGCCATTTCGATGCTGCGTAAGGTGGGTATTACACACGTGGAGATGCTCTCGGGCGACAAACAAGCATTGGTTGACAAGGTGGCCGACGAGCTGCAACTGGAGCAAGCCTTAGGCGACTTACTTCCGCAACATAAGGCGGAGCGCATTGAGACGTTGCAAAAGCAGGGGCGCAAGGTGGCTTTCGTGGGCGACGGCATCAACGATGCGCCTGTGTTGGCATTGAGTGATGTGGGCGTTGCCATGGGTGGTGCAGGTGCAGACATGGCCATCGAGACGGCCGACATGGTGTTGCAAACCGACCAACCCTCGCGATTGGCGCAAGCCTTACGCCTTGCTCGCAAGACACGCACCATCGTTTGGCAGAACATTGCCTTTGCCATTGGGGTTAAAGTGGTGGTTATGGTGCTTGGCCTAATGGGTATTGCAACACTCTGGGAGGCCGTTTTCGCCGATAGCGGCGTGGCTCTTTTGGCGGTGGTTAATGCAATGAGGATCATGAGAGGTAGGTGAATGGGTGAAAAAAGCCTCACCACTAACCCCTCTCCAATGGGAGCGGAGATTGTTTTTTCTTACTCTGAGCTCACCCATCATGATGCAAACTGCATCTGATTATCGAAACGCCCGTATGTACTTCTATTGAAAACGCCTATGCTTCTATCAAAGTTAAAAAGACGGGAGATAAGGTTTGGCTCGCCACTTAATCTGCTAGCGTATTGGTGAATATGAAAATCGACCGAGTTAAAGATAAGCTGGAATCGTATTCCAGATGAAATGGAATCGCATTCCAGATGAGATGGAACAATGTTCCAGATAAGGTGGAACAGCCTTCAAGATAAGCGATAACAGACCCAAAGTTATTTTAACGCCATTTCAACGCTTAATTTTGGGTTTATAATTAAGCATGAAGCACGATACAAAAAAAGGACGCTCTCATTGAGAAAGCGTCCTTTTTAGCATACATGTTAACGAGTAAGCAAGTAGGAAAGGCCATTCGCCTAGTGCTGCTTAGTTAACAAGTGGGGGCTATTAAAGAATTTAAGTTCATCTGTTTGCACGCCTAACGTAGGAGGCGATGAAGTTAAATCCTACACGAGTTATAGATAAGAGAAACTCATTATGCCAACTACCGCGTAGCGGTTGGTGGTGAGTTCACGATTTCTTTACCTACCCAGTCTTGTTCAAAAGGGATGGTATCTTATCCCAAACTCAGGTAAATCCTCACAACCTTACAAACCCATTTCCTTCATCAAGCGGTCGGCATGTCCCCATTTATCCATCATGAAGAGCATGTAACGAATGTCTACGCCGATGCAACGAGCAAGATGCGAATCGAAAAGGATGTCGCTCGACAGACTATCCCAGTTGCCATCGAAGGCCAAACCGATAAGTTCGCCCTTGCCATTGAACATGGGTGAGCCGCTATTTCCACCGGTAATATCGTTGTTGGTGAGGAAACAGAGGTGCATCTTTTTCGTGTTTTTATCGGTGAAACGGCCAAAATCTTTCGACGAGAGCAACTCGCGCATGATGGGTTCGGCCTCATAGTCAACGTTGTTTTTTGCACGATCCATCTTCTCGACGATGCTTTCGGGCGTGGTGTAATAACCCAATGGCTTGCCACCAAGCGAGAATCCCTTCACCTGTCCATAGCTAAGGCGCATGGTGAAGTTGGCATCCGAGTAATGAGGCATATCCTCTTCCATACGCAATTTGGCTGCACAGAGATAGCGTTCTTGTTCCTCGATGGAATCGTTAATTGCGCCCATTCCTTCGGTCAGGTCGTAATAGATGTCCATCATTTCTTGTCCGAAGCGCACACCAGGGTCTTGCTTAAATGCCTTGGTGTTGTAGAACAGCTTTGCACCTTTCTTCATAATGATGGAACGAGCATAAAGATCGTCTACGAAACGTTGGTAATCGCCTCCAAAACGCTGGTCGATGGTGGTGTAGAACTTAGGTAAATAACGGTTACCAACTTGTTGGCGATAGTTTTTAAGCAACACGGCCAGCACCTCCTTATCCAATGCTGCATCCCATTCATCGCTGTTGTCGGCAAACTCGTGGTATTGTTTTGATGCGGGTTTCTTAGGTCCTTTCACCTCCAAACCTCCCATAGCAAGGCGCATGGCACGTGTGGCAAGCTCGCTGGTACGACGGAAAGTCTCGGTCCAATAATAGCGCGTGCGCACGCGATCGAAACGTTTTTCGTAGTAAGCGCCCAGCTTATCGAAGTCGAGTTTTCCTTTAAGGAAGCCCGTTGAATCTTGCCATTGGCGCAAACGAGCCTCATAATCGCGTTTTTGCTGTACCAAACCGATGGAATCGATACATTTGTTCATTCCCAAAGAGTTTTTCCAATAGTTGGCGCTTTGGGCAAACTTAGAGTCGTATTTAATACGTACGGCCTCGCTGGCACGCATGTGTCGGCGCATCACCTCTTGCTTAACGCCTCGCACTTGGGCACGGGGTGTGTTCTCGCAATCGCGCCTTTCGATGATGCCGTAGCTTGAAATATAACGGCTGGTGCTACCTGGATAGCCCATGGTCATCGAGAAATCGCCCTCCTTATAGCCATCGAGCGCGATGGGTGCCCAATGTTGGGGACGGTAAGGAACATTGTTTTTGGAATACTCGGCAGGACCATTTGTCTTGGGATCGGCATAAATACGGAACACGGCAAAGTCGCATGTCTGTCGTGGCCACATCCAGTTATCGGTTTCGCCACCGAACTTACCCATCGACTTAGGTACGGTGAAAACCAGTCGGAGGTCGTTGAAATCTTGATAAACGGTGGCATAAAAGCTGTTGCCCTCGTAGAAAGGGTCGATAGAAACACGAAGCGTCTTATCCACTTTACGCACCGAATCGTTGAGCACACTTTGCAACGAGTCGATAAGGAAAGCTTGTTGGCGTTTGCTAGCCTTAGCATATCCGTTCGCCATGAGTCGTGACGTAACGTCTTGTTGCGACTTCATGAAGCTCACGAACATGTCTTTGTTGGGCAATTCTTCCTCGAATGTCTTGGCATAAAAGCCGTTCAGCATGTAGTCGTGTTCAACGGTGGAATGGCTTCGAATGGCTTCGAAGCCGCAATGATGATTGGTAAAGACCAGTCCGTTGGGAGAAACCACCACGCCCGAGCAATATCCCGAGAAGTTAACAACGGCGTTCTTAACGGCGTCTTTGCTTTGATAGATGTCGGCGTATGGCAGTTTAAAGCCCTCGGCCTGCATCTGTTGGTACACTGCCTGTGGCAAATTGTACAGCGTCCACATGCCTTCGTCGGCCTTTGCCGTACCGAAAGCCATGAGGGCAGCTAAGATGAGTGTAGATTTCTTCATATTTATTTGAATTGATGTATTGGGCAGGAGTTAAGGAAGTAGGGAGTTAAGGAGTTAAGGAGTTAAGCCGTATGCTTTGTTGACCTATGGCTAAGTATCCTTTTAACTCGTCAACCCACAAAGCTAATCACTCCCCTCTCCCCTTGGAGAGGGGTTGGGGGTGAGGCTTTTTATTTTCTCTTCAAATCCCACTTCCATATATGTCCGATGAAAAGGAGGATAAAAACGGTATTCGTTCCCAAAGCAACGGACTTGGAGAAGTGGGTGTTGGCATAGTTGATACCGAAGTAGAAGATGGCTGCAATACCAACATATACAAAGATACTCCTAAGCTGATAGGCGATGGGATACTTGCGTTGGCCCACGATGTAACTAAGAATCATGGCCGTGGCATAACCTGCAAAGCCTGCCCAAGCACAGGCTATGTAGCCATAACGCGGAACAAACAACACGTTGATGGCGATTAGCACCACACAACCGATGCCTGAGAAGTAGGCGCCCCAAATGGTTTTGTCGACGAGCTTGTACCAAAACGAGAGGTTAAAGTAGATGCCCATCATGATTTCGGCTGCCATAACGATGGGCACGACACGAAGTCCTTCCCAGTAATCGCGGCCGATGAAATGGCGGAAAACATTGATATAACCCATCACAACAAGGAAAGCCAAAAGGGTGAAGATAATGAAATACTTCATAGCCTTGGCGTAAGTCTCGCGATTGTCTTTGTCTTTCGATTTGCCAAACACGAAAGGTTCGTAGGCATAACGAAAGGCTTGGGTTATCATGGCCATAATCATAGCTATCTTACTTGCCGCTCCGTAGATGCCCAACTGCATGTGCGCATCGTTTCCTTTATAGATATAGGGAAACAATATCTTGTCGGCCGTTTGGTTAAGTATGCCTGCAACGCCTAGCACAAGTATGGGCCAGCTATAAGAAAGCATACGTTTGAGCAGCGCTTTATCGAATACATAGGCGAAGCCACGCAGCTCTTTATAGAAACAAAAGGTGATGCTGGCCGTGCAAACGAGGTTGATGTAGAAGGCGTAACCTGCACCAACGTTTGGCGAATAAATAAGGCTCACCCATTGATGCCCACCTTCGTAGAGGGCTGGTAACAGCAGATAGTAAACCAAATTGAGGGAAATGTTGCTGCCAACGAACAGCAGTTTGAGGACGGCAAACTTAATGGGGCGCTTTTGATAACGAAGGTAAGCAAAGGGAATGCACTGGAATGCGTCGATGGCTACCGTCGCAGCCATCACCCATATATAAGAGGGATGATCGGCATATCCCATTGCTTGCGCGATGGGATGCAAGAAAAGCACCACCATTGCGATGAAAAGGGCGGAAGTGAAACCCACGGAGAGCAGGATGGTAGAATATACCCGCTGTGGATTTTCGTCGCTCTTATTGGCGAAACGGAAAAAGGTGGTCTCCATTCCGTATGTCAATAGCACTAAGAAAAGAGCCGTATAAGCGTACAGATTGGTGATAACACCATAACCACCACTTACCGATGTAATCTTAATCGTGTAAAGCGGAACAAGCAGATAGTTGAGAAAACGGCCCACAATACTACTTAATCCGTAGATGGCCGTGTCTTTAACCAATGATTTTAAATTAGCCATTGCTAAAAGTAAAAAGGTGAAAGGGTGAAAAGGTGAAAAAATGGCTCATGCCACAAAACGAGAAAAGGTGGAAGGACGAAAAGTGAAAAGCAGGCTAATGCCTCCGTCACTCTGTAACTTTCCTTTTTTAATCATCTCTTATTTTTTCAACTTTTCTTTTGTCTTTAATTTATTGATGATATTCACTAATGTACCTATTATCGTTTTGAGGTCGTTAGAAACGGAGTCAAACTCCTCTTGCGTAATGGTATCCGAATCTTTTAATAGCTCCAACCAGTATTCCGTCTCGTCTGCCTCCTTTAAGGAGATGCTCAGTTTACTGATAAAATCCGCTGTGCTTTGTGCATTCTTGCTCTCAGCGATATTAGCCCCAATACTGGTTCCACTACGACAGAGCTGTTTCGACATGATATACTCATGCCGTTCTTCTGTTAGATACCTATACAGAAGGATTATTCTCAAGGCAAAGTTCTTACTGAGAGAAGATATAACATTCGTTTTATACATCTCCTTTTATGCGTTTAATATCCTTGTTATTTCGTTATATGATCATTTGTCGCGAATACAATAGACGTAAGCTCTGATGGTGTAAGCGGTCTTTTCACATTGTTACTCTTCCGCCTTTTCACCTTTCATAGCGTGAGCCATCTTTTCACTCTTTGACTCCCTCACCTTTTCTCGTTTCGTGGCGTGAGCCATTTTTTCACCCTTTCACCTTTTCACCTTTTCACCTTTAGACTAGAAGAATAGGTAGCAAATGAATATGGCCGCGATAACTCCTGCTAAGTCGGCGAGCAGTCCGCAGGCTACAGCGTGACGCGTATAGCGAATGCCCACACTGCCAAAGTAAACGGCGAGGACGTAGAAAGTGGTGTCGGTGCTGCCCTGGAAGATGCAACTGAGTCGCCCAACGAACGAGTCGGCACCGTATGTAGACATCGTATCGATCATGATACCACGTGCGCCAGCTCCCGAAAGGGGCTTCATCAGTGCCGTGGGCAATGCTTCGATGAAATCGGTGTTTATTCCAAACAATCCCACCAACCAACGAATGCCATCTACAAGAAGGTCCATGGCACCCGATGCACGGAATACGGCCACGCCCACAAGTATGGCTACGAGGTAAGGAATGATGCGCACGGCTGTTTGAAAACCATCTTTCGCACCCTCGATAAAGGTGTCGTAGACATTCACTCGTTTGAAAACACCAGCCACGATAAAGGCCACGATAATGCCCATAAGTAGGATATTGGCCGTGGTGGTGCTGAAAGTGTTCATCGATTCCTTATCCATCCTGCCGAAGCCCCATATTATCGAGGCGACGATGGCACAGGCAATGAAAAGCCCTAAGAGGGTTTTGGGACTAAGCAGGTTTATCTTTTGATATATGCTAGTGATGATTATGCCGGCCAAGGTGGAAAAGAATGTGGCCAGAAGTATGGGTATGAACACATCTGTGGGTTGCGACGCGCCAAGCTGAGCACGATAGGCCATGATGCTAACGGGTATCAGCGTGAGTCCCGAAGTGTTGAGCACAAGGAACATAATCATAGGATTCGAGGCCGTATCTTTCTTCGGGTTGAGCGTTTGCAGCTGCTCCATCGCCTTCAATCCCAAAGGAGTGGCGGCGTTATCAAGACCCAACATGTTGGCGGCGATATTCATAAAGATGCTTCCCGTTACGGGATGACCCTTGGGGATATCGGGAAACAGACGCGTGAACACAGGACTTAGCGCACGAGCCAAGGCGTTAACCACACCTCCACGCTCGCCTATCTTCATCACGCCGAGCCATAACGAGAGGATGCCCGTTAGCCCAATCGATATCTCGAAGGCTTTCTTAGACATGTCGAAGGTGCTATCCATCATGGCAGGGAACACCGTGGCATCGCCCATAAACAGAAGCTTTGCCGCGGCAACCACAAAGGCCACGAGGAAGAAGGATATCCAAATGTAGTTTAAAACCATTTTCTACTAGCTATTTTCGGTTTTTGGTGAATGTGGGTTTGCAGGTGAATGGCGAGCGCATTTACCCCAAGATGCGATGCAATGGGGAAAAATACACGATACCACACGCTACAAATACCAGACTCGCGACGGCAAACTAATTGTGCCGTTACTGGTGAAAAGCGACCTAACGCACGTTTTTACCACGTTCGCGCAACGTCTTTATCTGCCTCACTTGACGTGCCAAGTCGGCGTAATGCAAGGCGTTGATGCCCGTAGCCGTTTGCGCTTGGTCTTTAAGATAGGCGTCGAGCTTGTCGAGATGTTGCGCTACATAGAGCAGGGCATCGGTATTAAAAGCGGGCGCATTGGTACCAACCTTATCCTTGTCATCGGGATTGAGCATGGTGTTGAGTCGCTCAACATAGTTGCGTTGCAAGGTTCTGCGACTGCTGTTCTTCAACTCTTGCGAGGCATCGAGAGGTGTCCACACCTTGGCGAATAAGTCGTCGAGGTAGTTTTCCAAACGATAAGCCGTGGGCGAAGCCTGCGAATTGTTATAGATAGCATTGAGCAGGTTCAGCGAGAACGTAGCGTTAAGCGCCACGGCTTGCATCTTCGCAATCTCTGTAACGGCATCTACGCCTGTCTTCGACGTGATTTCGGCGGGATAGAGCCACAAAGGGGCATCGAATACCTGACGACCGAAGTAGTCGAGAGCTGCCTTTTGCCTTTCGGCAGACATCAGTTCGTAGGGCATTTTACCTGGCATGTTATTGATATAACGACCTCCGATGTTCTTGGCAACATGCCCGAAGTAGCGGGAGAACTGCTGTCGTGCGCTGTTGTACATCTCGCGCAGGTCGTCGTATTGGTCGTTGGCTTGGCGTGTCCATTGTGGCAGGTTCGCGATAACCCGTTGAAGGTTCTTCACACCATAATCACTAGCCTTCACATTATCGTCGCCAAGGTCTTCACGCTGTGCCCTCGGATCTTCGTTGGTGCCTTCTCCACCGAACCAAAGACGGGGATTTTTGGCTAGAATAGCAGTGGTTTCGGTCATCAGCTTCTCTTTTTCCGCCAGTTCGTCTTTAAACTCCGGACGATATTGGTAGCCCCATTTGATGGCCCATTTATCGTAATCGTTCACACGGGGGAACAGTCCGCGTTCACCGATGTTATCTTCGGGCTGAGCCACATAGTTAAAACGGGCATAGTCCATGATAGATGCCGTATGGCCATGTTTCTCTACCCAGGCCTTGTCGCGCAGCTTTTCAACGGGCGTTGCATAACTCGCACTCATGTTGTGGCGAAGTCCGAGGGTGTGTCCAACCTCATGCGAAGAGACAAAACGTATCAGTTCGCCCATCAATCGATCGTCGAAGTTCATCGTACGAGCACGTTTATCGAGCGGTCCGCATTGTGTCATGTACCATTTAGTGAGCAAATTCGTCACATTATGAAACCAACAGATGTGACTTTCGATGATTTCACCGCTTCGTGGGTCCTTCACATGGGGCCCGTAAGCATTCTCGGCTTCGGAGGGGAGGTAACGTATCACGTTGAAACGGGCATCGTCGAGACTCATCGTTGGGTCGTTGGCGGGCCATTCCTTGCCTTGAATGGCATTCTTAAAGCCTGCTGCCTCGAAGGCAACATTCCAGTCGTTGATTCCTTTAATAAGGTAAGGCACCCACCTCTTGGGCGTTGCGGGGTCGATATAGAACACGATTGGCTTCACGGGTTCAACCAGTTCACCTCGCTGATAGCGCTTCACATCTTTGGGAACGAGCCTAAAACGCGAGATGAATTGTTCGCGTTGACTCTTGCGTTGCTTGTCGGAGAAGATGGTATAAGGATAGGCGAAGAAGCCTACGCGGTTATCCCAGACACGTTTTCGCATCGGAATCTTGGGCAATGCCACGATTGACGTGTTGAGCGCAAGGGTTATTGCGCCTGTGCCCGATGCCCGAATGTTGCTTGGCGATGCACCATACGTTCGCGTTGTAAGCACTTCCACGTTGATGGGATAGGTCTTGATGGTGTCGACAAAGGTACGATCGGGCTGCTGTCCGCCTATCTTAGACTTCTCGAAGAAGGTGCGGTTGATGCCCACGATGTTGTTGTCGCGAGCGAAGAAACCGGTCACATCGAAGAGGTTCATGCCTTTTTGGGTGTTTCCGGCTACGATCGGGAAGGCCGCGACGATAGGGTCGGCAGTGCTTTGCTTCAGCGAGAGGTATATGCGATCGGCTTCGTTAGCCTCTTGCGTACGAACGAATGTGCGCAGAAGCATGGTTTTGCAATCGCGCTTTTCGAAGTAAATGGCGTCTTCATTGACCATTTCACCGCTAAATTTGCCAAATCCTTGGGGTACGCCAGCAAAGCGCGTAACGGCCATAAAGTAACGACCCACAAGACTGTCGTGCATCTCAAAGTACCATTTGTCTTTGATATGACGCACGGTGAAAAGGCCTTTCATCACCGTTCCACTGTCTTTCATCAGCTTGTCGTAGTCGGTTTCCTTTTTCTTCGGTAGGGCTTTCACTTCCTTGCCGTTTGGCTTTTGCACCTTGGTGGTATCGATTTTGGCGGTTTGCGTGGTCGTGTCTTTCTTCACCTTTATGGCAAACGCGATCCCCGCTTGTGCCGAATAGCCCAACGCCAAGGCAGCCAATAGGCAGCCCATCCTGTTACTTATACCCATAATTGATTTGTCTTTTTTGTATATGTTCATGTCATAAGGGGGCGATCAACCCATGTTGCCCGCCCGATTTGGTTGTACAAAGGTAGTGCTTTTTGTACAAATTCACGTACCATGCCATGCCTATCAAGGCTTTACGCATAACGAACGTGCAGTTAAACGATTGCTTTTGCTCCGTATTTTTTTGATTGTTGAGTGCAAAACATCCCGATGAATTGGATAGATTTTCAAGCTTCACACTGTGAGAAGATTATTCAGCACCATATTTATATAAACAATATTTAACCTTTTAATGTTGTTGAATTAACACTCAACGCTTGAAAAGCATAAGCAGTTATTCAGCCCAGACTGGTATGTAAAAAGGCTCTGGCATCTGCATTCCTTAGAATAGGCCCACCTCTTGCAATGCGCGAGCTCGGGGAAAAACAATCGTTATGCCAACTGCCACGTAGCATTAGCTGGCGAGATAGCCAACTCGTTTACCTGCCCAGTCTTCTTCAAAAGGCATGGTATCTTATCCCGAACGCGCCCATTAACCATCCCATCGTTCGCATTTTCATAGTCCAGAAGATGCGCTTTCTAAGCCCTGATGATGCATTATTAGGTTAACCGCCGTGTTATATGTGTTTTGGACTGCTGTTCCAGTTCATCCGGAATCCTGTTCCAGTTGAATTGGAACATTGTTCCAACTTAGCTGGAACAAGGCGAAAGCTGAAAAAGCTCACTACAAGAGTTTATTGGGTGGGCAATGAAAAAATGCACTAAACCCATCTTTTAAGGCTTCTTATAGGCATCTAAATACCAAATTCCAACCACCACCCAACAAAATTCGTCCACCAAATACATGTTTTTCAACATAAAAATAAGAGCCAAATTAAGCGCTATACCTTTGCGTTTACAAAATAAAAAATAAACGATGAAATGGTAAAAATAGGTTTGGGGAAGTCAATAAATAGCGAAGAAAATGATACAAATAAAGAAATATAGAACAGTATGTGTTTTAAAATGATTACAATAAAAATGCCCTAAAAATTTGGCTGTCAGTGTGAAATAGCCTATTTTTGCAGCAAATAGGTCGCAATCGGAACGTTTTCGAGGCCTCTACACCCTGCCATGCTCAGTCATGCGAGGGATCAACAACAACAAAACAATAATGTAACTGCCACTTGAATTGCGCATGAAAACAGGTCTATTCACAGGAAGCTTCGACCCATTCACCATTGGGCACCAATCGATTGTGGCGCGCGTACTGCCGCTTTTCGATAAGCTTGTTATCGGTGTAGGCGTGAACGAACGCAAGAAATACATGTACAGTGCCGAAGTTAGGGTGAAAGTGATTGCCGAACTTTATGCAGATACCCCCAAGGTGGAGGTGCGAGCGTTCAACGATTTGGCTGTCGACTTTGCCCATCGGGAGGGTGCATGGTTTTTCGTTAAGGGCGTACGTAGCGTGAAAGACTTTGAATACGAGCGCGAACAAGCCGACATCAACCGCGCGATGGGCGGCATAGAAACTCTCCTAGTATTTGCCGAACCGCAACATGCAAGCGTCAGCTCATCGCTCGTAAGGGAGCTTATCCACTTCGGAAAAAATGCCGAGATGTTTCTCCCAAAGAAAGCGAAGTGAGCCCTGAAGTAGGAAATAACTTATGATTACATATAACACAGACGGCGTGAAAATGCCAAAAATAAAAAGGAAGGACACCACGGCATGGATAAAAGCTGTGGCCCAGACCTACGGAAGAAAGGTGGGAGAAGTGGGATACATGTTCGTGAACGACGAGAAAATCCTGGAAATAAACAACGAATACCTAGGACACGACTACTACACGGACGTTATCACCTTCGACTACGATGAAGGCGACGTCGTTAACGGCGACATCGTTATCTCTCTCGACACAGTGCGAACAAATGCAGAAATGTTTGGCAAGGCGTACGAAGACGAGCTCTACCGTGTTATTATACACGGAATACTTCACCTATGCGGGCTCAACGACAAGGGTCCGGGGGAAAGGGAAATCATGGAAAAAGCTGAAAACAAGGCCTTGGAAATGAAAAATGGCGCTTTCTGATACCTGAAAAAACGCCAGAAAAACGGGGGAGACCCAAAGGGGAAGGATACCCACAACAAACCAACCTGCGCACAAACGCGCAAAAGAAAGCTAAATAAGGCGGACCGACAACTAAACGTAACTAATCCTTTTCGTAACGATCCGCCCATGGCTATGGCGCAAAATGTATTTCCTTGAACAGCGCCACAAGGAAATTTATCTAAACTACGTGTTATAAAACACGCCTAAATTATTTAATGTCTAAATGCATGAGAGAAAACAATGCAATAAGAGCATTGGGTAAAACGGTTCTATACCGAATAGCCCTTTTCGTGCTTGTCTACCTCTCGCTGATTGCCTTTGGCCTTCTATTGCTCTACATTGGCTATAAATGGGCAACATTCTGGGGGATAGATATGCTGCAACGTGTCTTCAACAGCACCAACAGCGGATTTGCCATGCTTATACTCTTGGGTGTCTACCTAGGCGTCATCACCCTCTGCCTGATGTTCGGACTCTTCCTGGTAAAGTTCATCTTTACCCGACTTAACGTGGAAGAAGAAGGCAAAACCTTAGTAAAAGAGAGCGATTGCCCGCAAATCTTCGATCTAATACGTGAAGTGGCCGAGGCTACAAAAAGCCCAATGCCTCACAAAGTGTACTTATCTACCGAAATTAACGCTTGCGTTTACTTCAACACAACTTTCTGGTCGATGTTCTTTCCCGTAAGGAAGAACCTCGTGTTGGGTGTAGGATTGTTTGCCACAACTAGCACCGAGGAGATTAAAGGCATACTGGCCCACGAGTTTGGACACTTCTCGCAAGAAAGCATGAAGATTAGTTCGGTGGTCTATACAGCCAATATCGTGATGGGAAACCTTGTCTATGGCGAAGACGCTTGGGACAGATGGGTAGACCGTTGGAGTCATTTCGAATGGAAACCGTTCTCTGTTTTCGGCTTAATCACTCGCTTTTTCACCGTCAGGGTACGTCTTCTACTTCAAGCATTATATAGATATGTGAACATCGCTTACCGCGAATTGTCACGACAGATGGAATATGATGCAGACAGCATCGCATGTAAGGTGGTTGGAAAGGCTGTGATGGCGTCATCTTTCTATAAGACAACGGTATTGATGCAATGCAGCTCTAACACGCACGTAGCGATGATGCGACTGGCAGAGACATCAAAAAGGGCCGATCCATTCGAGGTTTTGGAGATGCTTGCGCAGATTAAATCGCGCGAAGAGGGCAAGACGATTGAGGCCACGCAACTGCTGCAAGCTGAGGTAAAAACCAACGACGAGCCTACGGCTAGGTTTTCTTGCGAAGACGTTTGGAACTCGCACCCCTCGGATAGGGAACGTATTCATCACCTACCCAACATCCCCGCGCAGTCAAATGCTCCACTGATACCGGCTTGGAGCATTCTCCCCACCGCGCTACGGCAAAAGGTGGCCGAACTCTTAAAGTACGAACGAACGGTAAAAGGTCTTTCCCCACAAGTGCTAACAGGCGAAGACCTACGCCTATGGCTTGAAAAAGAACTGGTCACCGAACTGCTTGACATGCGCTTCCGACGTTTCTTCGTGGAATGTGGGTGTATCGATCTGTTCAATCCGATAGAGGAAACACCGGCCGAAACGGTTACTTATCCCTTCACCAAGCGCAACCGAAACATCGTAACGGCTTATATCCGAGCATACGAAGACGCTGAACAAATGATTGAAATCATCAATGGCGACCGCGAAGTTAGCGCTGCTTACTACAAGGGGAAGAGCTATTCGCCAAACGATTTGCCCACCGTTGAACACAGCCGTTACATGGAACGGATGCTGCCCAAACTCAAAAACGTGTATCGCGAGATTTACACTTACCTGAGCAATGGCAGTCAGGGCGAGGAGGTTAAAAGGCTATACGAACGGCTTTTCATGCTCAACAAGCGCATCGAAACATACCAGCAGGTTATCATCAAGCCTGCGGAAAAGATGGTGGAGGCATGGAACAGCAGCAAAAAAGAGGATCAGAACGAAGCGCAATTGTTCGAGAAATACGAGCTGCTCTTTGAAGAATTACAAGGCATAATGCCCTCAACGAGGGAGATGCTAAGCCCTGATTTCATAACGAACGAGAACTGTTTGGCTCTGCACGAACTGACTCAATCTGCCCCGAAAGCGCGCGAATACAGCGACAGCGACGTGCAAATGAACGAGATTAACAAGTGTTTGTCGTTGCTTTCACCTTTCCTAGAACTGCTACAACAGCAATATGCCGAGCTTAAACTTACTATCGGCAGAATTGCCCAAGCAGAAGAGGGGATGTGAAATGGTTCTTGAGGAACTCAGGAGTTTATGGAGTTAAGGGCTTATAAGATAGGTGTCTATCCTTACGAATTAAAGGCTTGATGGGTTAAGACACAACAGATAGCTGTTCAAATGCCAAGGCTAAGGAGCTTTTTTAGCCTGTAAACTTGCCAACTCGTCAACTTTAAGAACAGAAAAGAGATCATAATCTTTGGCGATACATCACTGTACGCCATACCATAAAATGCACTACTGAGATTAGAAGGATGGTTCTGGCCATCCTTTTTTGTTGTTCTTAATTTGCATATATGGTTTCTATACTCTAACTTTGTAAGTCCTTTGCAGTGAAAATAGCGTAAGATTATAAGCTAAAATTCCGCAAACACTTGATTTTCAGAACATAAACAGCTCTAAAAAGATATATAGAGCTACGATATATAATAACAACAAAGGGGCCAGGCGATGACCTCTCATTTGCGCATGAGCGTAAAAATGAAGGTGTATAGGCTTCTAAATAGCGATTTTGACTTGTCGTTTCGCCAACGCATCAAAGTATAAATCAAGTACATACAGCAAATTATAATATGATATTCAAATACGATGTCCTCGTTATTGGGGGTGGTCATGCGGGTTGCGAAGCGGCCTGTGCAGCAACAAGACTTGGTGCTAAGACCTGCCTTATCACTATGGACATGAACAAAATAGCTCAAATGAGCTGCAACCCAGCCGTTGGAGGTATCGCCAAAGGACAAATTGTGCGAGAAGTTGACGCACTGGGCGGTGAAATGGGAATTATCACCGACTCCACGTCTATTCAGTTCCGCATGCTCAATAAAGGCAAAGGACCAGCCGTTTGGAGTCCGAGAGCACAGTGCGATAGGGCTAGATACATCACCAAATGGCGCGAAACGCTCGATTCTATCGAAGGATTGGACATCTGGCAAGACCAAGCTGACGAACTGCTTGTTGAAAACGGGGCAGCCGTTGGCGTACGAACGCTATGGGGTGCAGAGTTTAGAGCCAAGAGCATTGTCATTACTGCAGGCACGTTCCTTAACGGATTGATGCACGTTGGCAAAGTGCAGATTCCTGGCGGACGTTGTGCAGAACCCGCCGTTTACCGATTTAGCGAGAGCATTACCCGTCACGGGATCGCTGTTGACCGAATGAAGACTGGCACACCCGTAAGAATTGACGCACGCACCGTACATTTCGAAGAGATGGAAAGGCAAGACGGCGAGGTGGATTTTCATCAATTCAGCTACATGGGAACACCCAGAACGCTGACGCAATTGCCTTGTTGGACCTTCTATACTACGCAAGAGGCGCATCAAGCACTGCAAGAAGGCATCGCAGATTCGCCCCTTTTCAACGGACAAATACAAAGTACTGGGCCACGCTATTGCCCTAGCATTGAGACAAAGCTCGTTACCTTCCCCGACAAAGAACAGCATCCGCTATTCCTTGAACCAGAAGGCGAGAACACTGCGGAGATGTATCTCAACGGATTTTCTTCGAGCATGCCCCTAGATGTACAACTGAACGCACTGCGAAAGATACCTGCACTACGCGATGCAAAGGCTTTCCGCCCAGGCTATGCCATAGAATACGATTACTTCGACCCTACCCTATTACACGCCTCGCTTGAGTCGAAAATCCTCAAAGGTTTGTTCTTTGCGGGACAAGTTAATGGCACTACGGGTTACGAAGAGGCAGCAGGGCAGGGTCTTGTGGCAGGAATTAACGCTGCAATAGCCTGCAATGGAGGTGAGCCTTTCGTGATGAAAAGGGATGAAAGTTACATTGGCGTACTGATAGACGACCTTACTACGAAGGGTGTTGACGAGCCTTACCGCATGTTTACTTCTCGTGCCGAATACCGAATACTGCTTCGTCAGGACGATGCCGACGCTCGATTGACTGAGCGAGCATACCAAATTGGATTGGCTTCAAGGCAAAGATACGATCACTGGATAGAGAAAAAAGAGAGCATTGAACGCATTATTAGCTTCTGTGAGACCTCCACAGTGAAGGCTAACGATATTAATGCTGCGCTAGAACGATGGGGAACGACTCCATTGAACGGCAGCGTAAAGCTGGCCGATCTTATCGCCCGACCACAGCTTAACATACAAGGCTTGGCCGAAGTGCTACCTGAATTAAAGGCTGTCATTGAGCAAACGCCCAACAGGAAGGAAGAAATAGTAGAGGCCGCAGAGATTAAGATGAAGTACAAAGGCTACATCGAACGCGAGAAAATCGTTGCAGACAAGATGCGCCGATTGGAAAACATCCGCATCAAAGGACACTTCAATTACGAAGAACTGCATGAAATTTCCACCGAAGGACGGCAAAAATTGGCACGGATCAATCCCGAAACGCTGGCTCAAGCATCACGTATCCCAGGCGTATCACCTAGCGACATCAACGTGTTACTTGTGTTGATGAACCGATAAAGACCTAGAAGCAAGCGAGGCATAATGGTCAAACGTGCCAAAGCTGCTGAACGGTGAGATTGGATTAGATACGAGCCCCCACCCTAAGAAGCCAGCACCATGTATGGCAAAACAAAGGGAAGGGAAGACAATAGAGAAGGGCTAAACGTGCGCCCCACATCTAGACGGATGCAAAAGGCAACGGGACGAAGGCAGGAAAGCAAGCCTACACGCTCGCCTTACAGACAAATGAGCGCGCAGCTAGGCCCAAAATAGAGAATTGAAAGAGAAATAAAAGCGTGGGGACATAAAGCTTTACTCGAACGCAAGCGTGTTCCACGTGAAACAAAAACTATAAGAACAGAAACATAACTTACTGTAAATGAATAACAAACTGTTGATGGACAATCTGCGTTGTATACCAGATTGGCCGAAGAAAGGGGTGAATTTCCGCGATGTAACCACGTTGTTTAAGAACCCTGAATGCATTAAAGTGATCACGGACGAGATGTGCGAGATCTACAAGGACAAAGGAATTACGAAGATTGTAGGCATCGAATCGCGCGGGTTCGTTATGTCCTCGGCTGTAGCTA
This sequence comes from Hoylesella loescheii DSM 19665 = JCM 12249 = ATCC 15930, assembly GCF_000378085.1. Lineage (GTDB taxonomy): Bacteria > Bacteroidota > Bacteroidia > Bacteroidales > Bacteroidaceae > Prevotella > Prevotella loescheii. The sequence goes on along the minus strand of NZ_KB899211.1, from coordinate 14,287 downwards.
TTAGGCTCGGGGCTGGCATTGTGTTATGCAGGAAGCCCGGAAAGCTACCTTGCGAGACCGTGCAAGAAAGCTATAATAAGGAGTATGGCACCGATACGATAGAGATTCACAAAGATTCTATCACCGAAGACGACGTTGTTCTGCTTCACGACGACCTGCTTGCAACAGGCGGAACAATGAAAGCCGCTTGCGATTTGGTGAAGAAATTCAATCCCAAAAAGATTTACGCCAACTTCATTATCGAACTAGTGAACGAAGATCTTAACGGTAGGGCTGCCTTCGATAAGGACATTGAGATATCAACGCTTATACAAGTATAAGGCTCACACAGGCAAAACAAACCGCATTAAACGGCTACGCGCGACAAACGAATAGCCTTAACGCAAATACAACGAGAACACCTTAACCTCTCCATACGCAACCAATGCGTGGAGAAAACAAGATAAGGTGCTCTCGTTTTTTATTCCGACAGAGACACATCGACGGCTAACAATTGACGCTAAGAATATAAACCGGAATGAAAATGTAGGGTTTGACAGGGATAGGGAAACGACCAAAACGAGTGCCATTGCAGGGAACTGGTACACACAAAGAGAGCAACTAGAAGGGCAGGGAAGAAGAATTGGAGCCACAAAAATCGGCAAGAGCTATATGGCCTAGCATCAACAAGAGTGCCTAGACACAAAAACGAAGCGCTCGAAAAGAAGAAAACCAAAGACAACAATAGACCAACAGCGAGACAACATATCCGATTAAGCATTCATGACTTCTTGCAAAATATGGACGTACATTATTCCACTTCATCTCTGCGACACATAAACCCAAACGGGAACAATCAGTCTTGCAATGAGCCTAAGAAAAACAATGGCCCCACCCCAACGAAGAAGGAGGTGTGGAGGAGTTACAAGATCGGGCACAAACAAAACGCCTATGTTTCACGTGAAACGGCAAAACACGTAAACACCTTTAAACAAAGGGATTTCGAACGATGACAAAAGAAGAAAACGAAAAACGCCTGGCGCACTTGAAAAGCATCGTACTGAGCCTGCCAGAGAAACCTGGCAGCTATCAGTTCTACGATGAACAGCACACAATTATATATGTGGGCAAGGCCAAGAGCTTAAAAAGTAGAGTCTCTTCTTACTTCCATAAGGAGGTAGATAGATTTAAAACGAAGGTTTTGGTTAGCAAAATCTTCGACATATCGTATACTGTTGTCAACACGGAAGAGGATGCCCTGCTGCTCGAAAACAGTCTTATCAAGAAGTATAATCCACGTTATAACGTGCTATTAAAAGATGGTAAGACCTACCCTAGCATTTGTGTGACCAACGAACTGTACCCCCGCATATTCAAAACACGTACCATCAACAAACGACTTGGCACCTATTATGGACCTTATAGTCATGTTCCTACGATGGTGGCACTACTCGAATTGATTGGCAAAATATACAAACCGCGCACTTGTCGCTTCCCAATCACACGCGAGGGCATAGAGATGGGCAAGTATAAAACCTGTCTAGAATACCACATACACAACTGCGATGCGCCATGCGTAGGCAAACAATCTTGGGAAGACTATCAAGAGAACATCCGTCAAGCACGTGAAATACTAAAAGGAAACACACGCGAGGTGCGTAAGATGCTATACGATGAGATGCTAAAGAAGGCTGAAGAGCTGAAATTTGAAGAGGCAGAGGCCTTAAAAAAGCGATATATTCTGCTCGATAACTACTGTGCCAAGAGCGAAGTTGTTAGTTTTAGCATCGCCGATGTTGATGTATTTACCATCACAGACGATGAATTTAACCGCACGGCATTCATCAATTACCTCCATGTAAAGAACGGAACGGTTAACCAAAGCTTCACTTTCGAGTACAAAAGGAAACTAGATGAGACCAACCAAGACATTCTAGCATCGGCCATACCCGAAATACGCGAGCGATTTGACAGCAAAGCGAAGGAAATTATCGTGCCTTTCGAGATGGAATGGACCATGCGCGAGGCTGTGTTTATCGTTCCACGAAGGGGTGATAAACGCCGTTTGCTGGAGCTTTCTGAGATGAATGGCAAGCAATATAAGTTCGACAGACTGAAGCAAAGTGAAAAGCTAAACCCCGAACAAAAGTCCGTCAGACTGATGAAGGAACTGCAAACGAAGCTACAAATGCCACGTATGCCCTACCAAATAGAGTGTTTTGACAACTCTAACATATCAGGAACAGACGCCGTTGCAGGATGTGTGGTGTTCAAAGCGATGAAACCAAGCAAGAAGGATTATCGTAAATACAACATCAAAACGGTAGAAGGCCCTGACGATTATGCCTCTATGCAAGAGGTTGTAAGGCGTCGTTACACTCGCATGATTGAAGAAGGAACTACCCTACCCGACCTTATTATCACCGATGGAGGTAAGGGACAAATGAGCGTTGTACGTGATGTTGTGGTAGGCGAACTACACCTCGACATACCCATTACAGGCTTAGCCAAAGACGACAGACACCGAACCAACGAACTGCTCTATGGTTGGCCACCACAGGTAGTTGGTTTAGACGTAAAAAGCGAGCTATTCCACGTGCTCACGCGCATACAAGATGAGGTGCATCGCTATGCCATCAGCTTCCACAGAGACAAGCGCAGCAAGCACGCCTTGCATTCCGAACTGGACGATATCAAAGGTATTGGGCCCAAAACTAAAGCCACTTTGTTGAAAGAATTGAAGTCGGTGAAGCAGATAAAAGAGGCCTCACTCGATGTACTTGCAGCGCATATAGGCAACGCAAAGGCACAAATCGTGTTCAACCATTGGCACGAACAAAAGCCATCAGCAGCAACATAACACAACCACATCAAGGTATAAATGGCAGCTGTTGCTAACTAACAAACCGCCTAAGCCTGCAACGAATTCCAGCATATACAGAATCTAAAAGTACATCTAACGAGTGCGCACCATCCAATATTTTCGTAATTCTCTGGCTATCATCTAATTAAGATGGTCTATTTTATATCTGAATGGTGGCTAGAAAAGTTCCATCGCATACCAACAAGACATAAAGCACACCAGCAAAGTTCGCATATATAGCTGTAAATCAATATGTTACAAACAATAACATATTAAAGATAGAGCTTAAGACAGCAAGATTGTAGCACATACGATTTAGGTGAAAGCAGATCGGTAGATAAAAAAGAAGGTAGCATTGAGCTAACATTATTCAGCTCTAACGTAATGTTAACAAACACAAAATAATGATTAAACAGAACTCATAAAACATCAACCCAACACCTCGAGTCGTTTTTTTGAATGTCATCCGCCCAAAAACGGTACACCAAAAGATGAACTTTTGACATAAAAACCATAGTAAAAGATGATAAAATGAGCGCATTAGAGAAAATAATAAATGTATATTAAAACGCATCTTATTAATAATCAAGCACTTATAAACTAACAAAATACGGCGATTTTCCCCACCAAATGGGCAGGCGATGGCAAATAAGCGATTCTCCAGGTTAACAGATGTTATCGCAAGAAAACTATTTGTGAAATTCTGTTTACAAACGGATTGGTGATGATAATTATGAAATGAAGATAGACAAGAGTCGATAGAGAGCTGAAAAAAGAAAGTTGAGCAAAAACCAACAACACTGAAATACGGATATTGAGTTCTGAAAATAAAATCAAACAAAATTCAGTTTGAGTACACCAAAACAATCAACACATGATACCAAAAATTAAACTGCAAGCATTTTTATCGATTAACGTATCCCTCACCCTTGCTCTCATTAACAACACGACTAGAAAATTACTGAACAAGAAAATAGACATTGAGAAACAAGAAGCTAAGTAATGCAGATGCGTTTAGCAACAACGGCAGTGGTATTTGCTAAGATGTACATCCATTCCACATCATCTGGAAGCGCGTTCCAGATGATATGGAACACTGTTCCGGATAAGAAGTAACATGATTCCAGATAAGTAGAATGAATTAAGGAATTGATTAAGCTAAGACAAAAGAGCAAGAAGCAACAGGCTGAAAAATGATAAGATACAGTGCTACAGGATGAAAAAGAAGCAGCTGAGTTCAGCAAGAAGGGAGGAAAGGACTAAAAAAAGCAAACAACTACAATACAAAGAGGCGAGGAGCGTTAATTAAGTTAAGGGATATTTTGTCGTCGCCAACCCGAACAGCAATCGATGATTGGAGAGCGAGGGTGAATTCATAGGAACCACATAGCAAAAAGCCCAACATAGAGAGTTTACAAAAGACAATGCAAAAGCATAACGACAATTACATATTTTAGAGGCATGAGAATGAAAATATACGCAACACTGATCACTATACTTTGTATATTTTTAGGCGAAGAAGAAGCTAACGCCCAAAACAAAACATTTGGGTATCGGTGGAACATGCACACAACGGATTATTTCCAAAGAGTAGAAGTAGACTCAACAGAAAATACCCCCTCGGCAACATTATGGGTGAGAGATGAAGAAAAAGGGAAAATAGGAACATTAATACCTGTATATCAATTGAATAACGGTAATACAGAAATAACAGCCAGCATCAAATATAAAACGTTGAACTGCCAAAGGGCATACATAACCCTAAACAGCATCGGCGATTGCGAACAAATTATAAAGAGCGACACCATCGAACTTCCTCTATCAGAAGCATGGAAAGAAGTAAGCAAAAAAGTAAAAATAAAAGATGCGCTTTTGCTTAACGTTTTTATAGAGGGTATTGGCAGCGAACTTGCATTTAACAATATACGCGTTAGCGTCTTTAAATTGGAGGCTAATGGAGTACTATTAAAGAACGAAACAGCACCCAAAAAGGACAATACACCTCTGAGAAAAAGCGATGTGATACCACTTAATGGCGTAGATTTTAGCAAGATACCCAGCATGAACAGTCGCATCATGGCCATCGGTGAAACCGTTCATGGCAGCAAAACGTTGGGCCGCTTGGCGTTCGACATCATCAAAGAGCGCATCATCAAGCAAGGTTGCGATCTAGTTCTGCACGAGTATCCCCTAGAATATTCGTTCTATGTAAACCGATATGTTAAGAACGACCCTCGCTTTAACCTCAAAGACATCGAGCGTTATATGGAAGGCAGTCTGTCGTCGGAGCACACGATAGACTTCATCAAATGGCTTCGAGCCTACAACTCCACGCACAACAACCGCGTATCTTTGTGGGGCATGGATATGGAGAGCTTAGACGTTGCTAGTAGCGTAGATCTCTCCGAGTTTGTGAAAACTCTCTGCCTAAATAGAGAAACACCCGAAACAGACTCGATAGTTAAGCGTCTACTGAACTGGGAGACGCTGAAAGAAGATACCCTACAACTGACGAAAGCAGACGGTGCAGTGGGTAAATGGCTCACCGCCGACGAGCGACAAATACTGGAATTTTGCCTAAAACTAAACCACGAAAACACTGAAACCTACGAACGACTTACAAATAGGGATGAAACGATGGCAAAAACAGCCACCAAGCTGATAGAACTTCTCGCCAGTAAGAACGCAAAAGCAACCATATATGGCCACTTCTTACATCTCAATTACCTTGTAGCAAGCGACATGAAGGAGCTTAACAATTACAGTATGGGCCATCGCATGAAGTCGAAATATAAAGACAACTATCAGGCTATAGCCCTCTGCACCTACTCGGGGAAGACACTTAACTCCATAACCGACAAGAATATTGGCGCTGCACAACTTGTAACCGCACCCAAAGGCAGTATAGAACACACCTTGCAAAGCATGGGGCATAACATTGCCTACTTTCCCATGGCGCGCCTAAACTGCACAGATGTGTTTACGATGCGAGTGTTAGGCAACAACAACGACTCAACCCAATTTTTCTATTTCACACCCAAAGCGCGCATAGATGGCATTCTTTTCGTATCGCTTTCACAACCAGTCGAGAAGAGCCAAGAAGTGCTTAACCGATATCTTAACTATGTAGAAGACACAGTAAGGCGGTATATGGAGAACAAGATAGAAAAGGCTAAAAAGCTGGGGAAGAAAATGAAGGAAGAATGAAAATGTAAAAACGTTTCACGTGAAAACAACATGTACTAAGCGAGTGTGTTGAGAAAGATGTTGCAAATGGCATTAATGGGGCTATGAGAAAGCTTAAATAAATAAGGTGCGCAATAACGTCGACATACCGCTTAGCCTCAACACAAACAAAATAAACACATCCTAAAGGTCTTCAAGGAGGTTATTAAATATGGAGAAAGCGCAACATTGAACAGCACTTGTGCCTGAAGTCGCATCTAGGTGACAATAAAATAACAAACAACTTAACACCATAACAACTCCCAATGATATTAGCAGGTGAAGGATTGTGGAAAGCAAATACTTTATAGAGTTCGTAAATTTTACGCCATTTCGTGATTAAAAGCAACTCTCAACAGCCAATATTATGGCAAGGGTTGATGTACTAACTACCATCTGGAGTGTGAAACTTCAGCGCTATCTACATACTAACCCAAATCAAAAAAGAAAGATATTAGCCCTGGTTCACGTTTAAATGGAAAAGCAATAGTCGATTAGAAGCATATTAAACAGAAAGCTAAATAAAAGACCTTTCTCTGATAGTATGGGGGTTATAACCAAAAAGAAACATTAGACTTACATCATTCTTTACACAAAAAACAGCGAAATCACGTTAAAAATATTTGCATAATCCGAAAATATTTGCGAACTTTGCAAAATATTATTACAAACGCGTAATTTTTATAAAAACACAGAATAGACATTCTGTTTTGAATATGGGTATAGCGCCAGTACCTTAAAACATAACTATACAGAACGCCATACACGCCCGGTTGCCCTGTAAACGAATAAAAGAAACGTAAAAGCAACTATTATTAAGTCAAATCCACAAATATAAACAAGATGATATGAAGAAGATTTTACTATTAATCTTTTGTGTTTTTGCACAACTATTGGCTAAAGCACAATCAAGCAATTATGATTTCACCGCGATAAACGATGATGGGGAAACTTTGTATTACAAAATAACAGATGAAGCTAACAGAGAAGTCACCTTAGGACAAAATGATTCGTATAATGCGTATAACAATCTTACCAAATTAGTTATTCCAGCCAAAGTAAAAAACACCAAGGACCACGATAAAGAATACACGGTTGTAGGCATTGGACATGCATTTAATACAAATGAGATTCCTAAACTGACAGAGCTAATCTTTCCCAATACATTAAAGCGTTTTGATTGGCAACCATTCCTGAGATTGGCAAATGTAAAGAAGCTTACCATACCAGCGAGTGTAACCCATTATGATGGCCTTGTATTTCAAGGGTTAAACAGTTTGGAAGAGTTAGAATTTCTTTCACCCACACCCGGCATCTTAGAATCTTATTGGACAGTTTTTAATCAGGATTTATCCAAGTTCTCTATTTACATCCCAACTGATTGTTCTACTGCATACAAATCTGATCCAAAATGGGTGGCAGATATGAGAGGAAACACTATCCCATACTTAGAACGTATCACAATAGGCACAAATGGTTATACAAGTCTTTACCTAGAAAACGAGAACTTCGAAGTACCAGCAGGCTGCACGGCGTATATCATTAAAGGTTCGCAACGCGGAACAGAAACTTATCCCAAGGCTGTTGTAGAAGTATTTGGCCCTGGGAAAATCTTACCTAAGCAAACTGCTTTTATCCTCGAAAACGCTAATGAAAAGGGAAAGACTATCACCTATCGGGCTCATGTGTCAGGTATAGAAGTAGACGTCACAGGCAATTTACTAGTGGGCAGTGCCACAGAGAGAGAGTTCAGCGGAGCTGGATACAAATATTATATCTTCAGTAACGGTAGTTTGGGACAAGGTTTTTATCATCAAGGCACACGTAAAGGCGAGTCGATGAAGGTAAAAGCCCACCGCGCAGGTCTACGACTCCCAACATCTTTCAGCGCTCCAGCCAAACCTTTCTTCTTCGACTTTGAAGCAGCAAAGAAAGACTATACAACAGGTATTCGAGAAACTCACACCTCTCAGCCCACCAAAGATAAAGCCAACATTATCTACGACTTGCAGGGCCGCCGCATAGACCAACCAACACGAGGTATTTACATTATGAATGGTAAGAAGTTTATTAAGAAGTAAAAATATGTCAGCTATCAACATGGAGGCAAAGCAAAGATACACTACGCCCAACATCAAGGTTATCAACATGATAACAGACGATAATATCGCCCAATTTGTTATTACTTCTAAATCCGTACCCGAAAATTCGGGCGATGCAAAAGGCGGATACTTCTACGAAGAAGAGGAAGAAGAGATATATCCCAACAACTAAGATAACCCTATATTTTAATCCCTCCCTTTTCGTTATCTCCCTTACAAACTTGTTGTAGAGAAGATAACAAAAAGGGAGGGATTTGTTTTTACCCGATACGAGAAATAAACTCTCGGGAAAGTGCAAACCCCAACTTGGGAAGTCAAGATAACCATTTTGCAAAGTTGTTTTTATCTACTTTGAAAGCCTTATCCTATATCTAACTCAGGCTAATTTATTTTGTCGTTTGCTCGATTTTGGCTAATTTTGCACTACTCCAAATAAAACAACGAACAATGCGGATAGTTATCCAACGCGTAAAGCGCGCCTCGGTGAGCATCGAAGGACGTGTAGAAAGCGCCATTGAAAAAGGAATGATGCTGCTGTTGGGCGTGGGATACGACGACACCGATGCCGATATAGACTGGCTGGTGAAAAAAACCGTGAACCTGCGCATCTTTGATGACAGCGAGGGAGTTATGAATCTCTCCGTAAAAGACGTAGCAGGCAGCATCCTTGTGGTAAGTCAGTTCACCCTGATGGCTTCGTGCAAGAAAGGCAATCGCCCATCTTACATACACGCGGCAAGCCCCGACGTGTCTGTTCCGCTTTACGAACGGTTCTGCAAACGTCTGTCCGAGGCCCTCGAAAAACCTGTTGCCACGGGTGTTTTCGGTGCCGACATGCAGGTGGAACTTGTTAACGACGGCCCCGTTACCATCGTGATTGACAGCAAAGACAAATAATTTTTGCCCAAGAAAATAAGCAACAAGACGGCCATCAGACAGAAACGACTACCGCGCTAAGCCACGCGCGAACCTCACACACATCATATGCAAGAGCAAAAAGACAACAATAACGCATCTCAACGCGAACCGCTGACACTAAGCGGGGCGCAAAAGCTGGTGGACCAATGGGTAAAAACATACGGCGTGCGCTATTTCTCCGAACTAACAAACATGGCTATTCTCACCGAAGAAGTGGGCGAACTGGCGCGCCAAATGGCACGTACCTACGGCGACCAAAGCTTCAAACAAGGCGAGACACCCAATCTGGGCGACGAGATGGCTGATGTTTTATGGGTGCTTCTTTGCCTTGCCAACCAAACGGGAATTGATCTCGAAGAAGAGCTAAGACGAAATTTCGAGAAAAAAACAAGTCGCGACAAGACCCGACACATAAACAACGAAAAACTGAAATAATAAGCAATATGGATGAACATCATCACCAACACGAGCACCATCATCATCATGATGAGGTGACTAAGTACGAAAAAATGCTGCAACAATACAACACCGAACTAGACGATGCACAGGTTCAGCAGGCAGTTAAGACCATTATCGCCGAGAAAACACTAGCCAACGACACGCCCGAAGTGAAAAAATTCCTCTTCGGAAGCATCGAACTAACCACGCTGAGCACAACCGACTCGGACACCAGCGTGATGGCTTTCGTAGACCGCGTTAACCGTTTCGATAGCGCTTATCCACAGTTGCCCCACGTGGCAGCCGTGTGCGTATATCCCTGCTTTGCCGAAGTGGCCAGCGAAACGCTAGAAGTGGAAGGCGTAGAAGTAACCTGCGTGTCGGGTAGTTTCCCCTCATCGCAAGCCGTTATCGAAGTGAAAGTGGCCGAAACGGCACTGGCATTGCGCGACGGAGCAACAGAAATAGACATCGTTATGCCTGTGGGCAAGTTCCTTTCGGGCAACTACGAAGAACTGTGCGACGACATTGCCGAACTGAAACAAGTGTGTGGCGACAAGGCCATGAAGGTTATTCTCGAAACGGGCGACCTCAAAACGGCATCCAACATCAAGAAAGCCTCTCTGCTAGCCATGTATGCTGGGGCCGACTACATCAAGACTTCAACAGGTAAAGAGAAAATATCGGCCACGCCCGAAGCGGCCTACGTGATGTGCCAAGCCATCAAAGAGTATTACGAAAAGACTGGCATACAGATTGGATTTAAGCCCGCCGGTGGCATCAACACCGTGATGGACGCCATCATCTACTACACCATCGTGAAAGAGGTGTTGGGCGAAAAGTGGCTCACCAACAAGTGGCTACGCCTTGGTACAAGTAGATTGGCCAACCTGCTGCTAAGCGAAATAAACGGCGAAGAAACAAAGTTCTTCTAAAAGCACATGCTAAAAGCTCCAAGCTACCCCTATAATGCGACATTAGAGAGGAGTTTTGCTATGTCTTTCTAGTTTTATTTGAGTAGTTTTCGCTTACCCATTTAGCGGTATAGTGCACGCTATACCCCTTAAAGAAGTAAGTAAAACCTACTCAAATAAGATAAAAAAACATAGAAGGAATTTTTAGAACCTCCCTAAAAGGACACCTAACAACAACAGTTTAAACAGATGAACCCACCCGCAAGAACATTCACTCTCGTGGCCACAGCTGTGACCGCGCTCTTGCTTATGCACCAATTGCCAACGCTTTCGATAGGCGGAACACAACTGCGCAACGTGAACATACTGAGCCAAGTGTTGCCCGAGGGCGACGGAAAAGAAGTTGACGTGCTGCCAAAGACCCCACCCCACCCCATCATGGTACAAACCAAGAAGGGTGCCGCATTACATTTTAAGGAGGTGTGGACAAAGGGCGTTGAACCAATCTTCGACTATTCGAGTGGCGCAGCTGGCGGAATGGATCACTTTTACAGTCAACTAGCCCAGGTTAATCAACTCGATCGCCCCGTACGTATCGCTTATTTCGGCGACTCGTACATAGAAGGCGACATCCTTACAGCCGACCTTCGCGAGCTGTTTCAAAGAACTTGGGGCGGATGTGGTGTAGGATGGGTCGACACGGGTTCGCGAATGCAGCAGAACCGCATATCCATTAGGCAACAATATAGTGGCATTACCGAGTACGCAGTAGCCAAAAAGCCGTTCGATATTTCAAAGCAAGGCATCAACGAACGCTATTTTGCACCGCGCGAAGGTTCGTGGATAAAGGTGAGTGGCACCAAAACCTACGCCCATACACAAAATTGGACCGTCTCTACGCTGTATTTCCACACGCCCACAACCGTTAGCATCAAGACCAACGACGGTAAAGGCAAAATCACCGACCATAAGTTTACGGGCTCTACGGCCGTGCAGAAGCTTGAAGTGAAAGACTCGCTCAACAGCATTGGCTTTGCTTTCAAGGGCGTAGGGGCTGGTACATTCCTCTACGGACTTACCCTCGACGGCGACAAAGGCGTAACGCTCGACAACTTCTCAATGCGTGGTTCACCCGGACTAACATTGGCCAAGATACCCACACACCGACTACAAGACTTCAGTAGACTGCGTCCCTACGACCTCATTGTGCTGCATTTCGGCCTCAATGTCGCTGTTCCTGGCAATCCACTCAGTGTAATGAAAGGCTACACCACGAAAATGAAGAAGGTGATAGAACTGATGCGACAGACCTTCCCACAAGCTTCGATACTGGTGGTGAGTGTTCCCGACCGCGACCAACGTTCTCCCAACGGTATACAAACTATGAAAGAGGTGAAGCAACTCGTAGCTCTGCAACAGCAAATGGCAGCCGATATGAAGGTGGCTTTCCTCAATTTCTTCGAAGCTATGGGTGGAGAAGGCAGCGTTAAGACACTGGTTGAACGCAGTTATGCCAATAAAGACTACACCCACCTTAACTACAAGGGTGGAAAAGAACTAGCCAGGAAGATGTTCCCTTCGTTTAAAGAGGGGTACAAAAACTATGTTAGACGCAAAGCAATTGAAAAGAAATGATTAAACAACTGTCCGAATTCGTTGAAAAAGTGTCGTACGTTGCCGACCAAATAGGCGAATTCACCAAGCAACACGCCGCAGAGATACACCGTGTTACCGACCTCCTGACTTACAATCCCAATGAGCCACTCATCTTTTCGACGGGTCTTTTCCTCATGCTTTTCTTGGGGTTCACCTTCGTCTACATGTGTCTGCAACGCCGGCTAACAGTTCGGTTGCTCTTCGTAACGGCCTTCTCGTATTACTTCTACTACAAAAGTAGCGGCCTATACTTCTTTTTGCTCGCCCTTGTAACCGTGAGCGACTTCCTCTTAGCCAACCTCATACACCGCTATCGCGAGCGTCGGGGGCTGGGAAAGTTCTTCGTTACATTGAGCATCATCATCGACTTGGGCTTGCTGGGCTATTTTAAGTACACCAATTTCTTCGTTGGAATGGTGCAGCGTATGTTAGAACACAACTTCCAACCATGGGATATATTCCTGCCAGTGGGCATTAGTTTCTTCACGTTCCAAAGCCTTAGCTACACCATCGACGTGTATCGGGGTCATCTAAAACCCCTACCCTCACTGCTCGACTATGCCTTTTACGTGTCGTTCTTCCCTCAATTGGTGGCCGGTCCTATTGTTCGGGCCAGCGACTTTGCACCGCAGATACGCCAACCGCTAACCATCACGCGCGACATGTTTGCTCGCGGGCTCTTCTTTATCCTTATCGGACTGTTCAAGAAGGCCGTAATTAGCGATTATATAAGCCTCAACTTCGTAGACCGCATTTTCGATAACCCAGGCCTTTACAGTGGTTTGGAAAACCTCTTAGGCATCTACGGCTACGCCATGCAGATATACTGCGACTTCTCTGGCTATTCAGACATGGCCATTGGTATAGCCTTGCTATTGGGTTTCCACTTCCCCTTGAACTTCAACGCACCCTACGCCGCCACCAACATCAGCGACTTTTGGCGACGTTGGCACATCTCCCTGTCAACCTGGATACGCGATTACATCTATATTTCATTGGGTGGCAACCGCAAAGGCAAGATTCGTCAGTTCTTCAACCTTATCATCACCATGCTGCTTGGTGGTCTTTGGCATGGTGCAAGCCTCAACTTCATCATCTGGGGAGGCATGCACGGCGTTGCATTGGCTGTGCATAAGGTGTTCTCGCAAGGACTGCTTCGACATAAGCGCGACTATGTTAGCCGAGGCATTCGCCGTCCATTTGCCATCTTCATCACGTTCCATTTCGTGTGCTTCACATGGTTATTCTTCCGCAACTTGTCGTTCGATACTAGCAAGATGATGCTTAGCCGCATCTTCACAGACTTCCGCCCCGACCTGTTTATTCCTGTTTTGCAGGGTTACAAGTATGTATTGGCCCTAATGCTTTTCGGCTTTATTACCCATTACATACCCAATCGTTGGCAAGAAGGCATCATTGCAGGTATCAAACGCTGTAATGTAGCGGTGTGCGCACTATTTCTCGTCATCGTTATCTACATCGTTATACAGGTAAAAAGTAGTGCCATACAACCCTTTATCTACTTCCAGTTCTAGGCGGATAGATAGCTTTTATGGCCTATTGCCCTTGCAACGTGGCATGATAAAAATAGGTTGGCTACCACATGCCGATACAACATGCACCATCACAAACTGCATAACAATGCGTTTTAATTCGTTCTATGCGCCTATAACGATGCTTCACGCCCATCTTTAGGCTAAGCCAATATAAATCGCTTACACGCAAGAAAAAGGGCTAAAACATAACATTTACATACCAAAAGGAGGTGAAACCAACCGCAATGGCTGTTTCACCTCCTTTTTCATTATGGCCAAATCTGCTTCGGATAACACGTTAATCTCGCGTATTTATCGAGAAAATAGTGAACACATATCAAGCGTTTGTAGTGTACTAAATAAGTTGATACTTTACCTCAAACAAAAAAAAGTAAAAAAACATGGTAAAGTACAATGAAACGGAGAAAATTCTGTTATTAAGTAAGTACATCACGAGCGGTATGGATGCCCGCAGCTTTGCGTTAAGTTGCGGTGTGCCCTATACCACATTCCTCAATTTTTGTCGGGAGTATGGCAATCCCGACTTGTCCTCAATACAGGAGCTGATGAAGAAAGAGAATATTCCCACCACAGTGGAGGAGCTTCAGGCCTTGCTTGCCAAAGAGCGCAAGGCACACGTCGAGGAGCTCAAGCGGC
>NZ_KB899210.1 GCF_000378085.1 Hoylesella loescheii DSM 19665 = JCM 12249 = ATCC 15930 | reverse complement strand
CAGAAAGAGCAGGCAACTGAAGTAGAGAAGAAAGAAGATGGTGATGAACAGATTTTGTCTTCATTGCCTAGTTTGACAGAAGAAGAGATTTTACCACTTGTTTCTGCCGAGATAACCGCGCATAAGACCAAACCTAAACCTCTCTACACAGAAGCGACACTGCTTTCTGCTATGGAGAACGCAGGAAAAGAGGTCGAAGATGCAGAAAGTAAGAAGGCAATGGCAGAGTGTGGTATCGGAACACCTGCCACCCGTGCCAACATCATTGAGACGCTTATCCTCCGTGACTATATCTGTAGGGACAAGAAATCCATCATACCTACCGAGAAAGGCCTGGCAGTCTATGAGATTGTCAAGGACAAGAAGATTGCCAATGCGGAGATGACAGGCAGTTGGGAACTTGCCCTTGCCGCTATTGAAGCAGGAAAGATGCCATCTGATAAGTTCGCACAGGGCATTAATTCATACGTGGGGACAATCTGCGAGGAACTCCTCTCGCTTTCTTCAGAGCAAAAGTCCTATCCTGTCTACCGCTGCCCAAAATGCGGACAGCAGAGTGTCGGCATCTATGCCAAGGTAGCCAAGTGCAGGCATGAGACCTGTGGTTTCCATGTGTTTCGTGAAGTCTGCGGCATACTTCTCTCTGAAGATAATATCCACGACTTGATAAGTTCCGGTCGTACGCCTATCCTTAAAGGGCTGACCAGCAAGGCAGGCAAGAAGTTTAATGCCCGACTTGTTCTGGGCGAAGACTACGCCACTTCCTTTGAGTTTGAGAACAAGAAAGGAAAACAAAAAGGGAGATAATCCTGACAGATACAGAGAGGAACGGATATAGGTTGGGAGATACAAGTATTACCTCCCGACCTTTTTACCTCCACTTTATTAAAAGAAAACACTATGGCATATAATAAGAAAAACGTCCTTGAAGCCAATACGGAAACTATCCGTGTGGTCTTGCGCCTGGAGAAAGAACGCCGCGAAGCCACCGAAGCTGAGAAAAGTATCTTACGGGACTACCAAGGCTTCGGTGGCTTGAAATGTGTACTCAACCGTACGGATAACCCCGATGACATCCGCTATTGGAGCAAGTCGGAGCAACACCTCTTCGAGCCAACCCAAAGGCTCAAGCAGATGATTTACCGTGATGCCGTTGATGCCAATACCGCCAAGCGGTATTGGGAGAGCATCAAGGCAAGCGTGCTAACCTCCTTCTATACTGATACCCGCATCGTTTCTGCCATCTCAGACGCACTTGCCTTCACAAACCTGCAGATAAGACGATGCTTAGACCCTTCTATGGGTATGGGTGCCTTTGCCGAAATCTTTGCAAGGCAAGCAGGAGTTGTAGATGCAATGGAAAAGGATCTGCTCACTGCCCGCATCTCACAGGCCCTGCACCCCTATGGCAAAGGCAATATCTTCGTCCGAAACGAGCCTTTTGAAGCTATTGGGGAGTTAGAAAACAAAGACAAATACGACCTTATTACAAGTAACATTCCTTTCGGTGATTTCATGGTCTATGACCGAGAATACAGCAAAGGTAAGGACACTCTTAAACGTGAGTCCACACGTGCCATTCACAATTACTTCTTCGTGAAAGGTCTGGACTGCATCAAGGAAGGTGGAATTTTGGCATTCATCACCTCACAGGGCGTATTAGACAGTCCCCGCAATGAAGCCATACGCCGTTACCTCATGCAGAACAGCCGCCTTATCTCCGCTCTCCGACTGCCATCGGGTATGTTTTCAGACAATGCAGGAACGGCCGTGGGCAGTGACCTCATCGTCCTACAGAAGCAGACAGGTAAAGAAATCAGCGAGGGCATTGAGCAGCAGTTCGTAGAAACCGTTTCCGTTCCCAAGGAAGAAGGCTCTTCTGTCGTCTTCAAGCATAACTCTCTTTTTGTAGGGGATTGGAAAGACATATCTCATCGCACCGTTGCCACAGAGCGCATAATGGGTACAGACCCTTATGGAAGACCTGCATGGGAGTATCGGTTCACAGGAGGGATTGAGGAAATGGCAGAAAGTCTCCGAACACGGCTCTCCCTTGAAATGGAACAACGTATCGACCGTAAACTATATGAAACAGGTATACCGATGACAGAGGTAGAGCGAGAGGCAGAAGCGGAGAAACAGCTTCGCAAGTTGGGTATTACCATAATTCGGGAAGAAGAAACAGAGAAGACAAAGACTGAAGACAAGGGTATAAACGATGCCTATAACCTCATGCCCGACAGTATCAGGAAGCAACTACCAAAACTTTACAGCACGGAAAAGGAACTCATAGGCGATAAGGTTGCCTATGCATGCTATTTCTTCCCTATGGGAGCATACACAGCCTACCTTCTGGAATATGATCCTAAGAGCCGCATTGGCTTCGGTGCTGTCACGATGGGTTACGGCTGGGAGCTTGGCAATATGTCCCTCGATGAGATGGAAGGCGTAAAAGTAAGAGGACTGGGCATTGAACGTGACCTGTACTTCTCTCCTAAGAAATTGCACGAGATAGCCGAACTGGAAGAAATAGTCAGGGGACAATATACCAAAGAAGAAGTGGTAGCAGAGGAAATCAAGGAAGAAGTGATAACAAAGGCAGAAACAGAGAATAAGGTTAAAGAGACTGTAACCATTGCTTCTGAGAACGATACGCAGATAATGGAAAATACCGTTCCTAACGGCGAGACAATTCCATTACAGCCGTCATCATCAGAGTCTGCCCCACAACAATTCGTATCAGAACAGCCTTCCATGACTATAGAACCTGCTCCCGAAGGCGTACCCGCCTTGACACTTCATCATCAATACGAGCAGGAACCACAAGAAATCCGTACGGATATTGAAGCCCCGAGAGAGATGAACGGGCAGACGATATTCTTTGACGACGATCATCATCCGGTGGTGGACAATAACATGGAAGACATCGGACAACCGGAGCAACTGTCACTATTTGCCCCGGAGGAATACAGTCTTTGGACAAGAGAAGTTACCCGTGTGAACCATGAAATCAAGGATAATTCAGGAACTTCACAGGTGCGCCGTCCTATAACTCAAACTGCTCCCCAGAAACCATCGGAGTCCAAGATACAAAAGGCAGCGACCATTCCTCAACGGCGTACCCGTGGCAGCAGGAAAGCGGCTTCTTCCTCTTCACGTGAGCCATCCCTTTTCGACTTCATGAACGAAGCCGAGGAGCGCAAGCCGCAGCCGATAGCAGAAGTCAGAAAAGAGTTTGACGCTTCACCGCGCCCTTTTCTCTCTTCGCCGGACTCTCACCTGAGAGACGGCTCCATTGTCGTGCAGAAAGGTCAGGTGGGGTTTCTTTCTGACCTGAAGCGACATCCGACCTTCAACCCGATGGACTTGCCGTATGCGCAGCTTTCCCGTCTCAAAGCCTATATCGAGATACGGGAGTGCTATCACCGTCTCTATGACTACGAGGCAGAGAACCATGCAGAAGACAGGGAAGACCGCAGCAGGCTCAACCACCTGTATGATGACTATGTTGCACGTTGGGGCTACTTTAACCAGAAAGCGAACACCGACATCATCAAGATGGATGCTACAGGCGTGGAAATGCTGTTCTTGGAACGCTCCGAGAACGGCAGGTACATCAAGGCGGACATCTTCGACCATCCAACGGCATTTTCTACCACGGAACTGACCATTGCCACAGACCCGATGGAGGCTCTTGGCGCATCGCTCAACAAGTACGGCACAGTGGAACTTGATTACATGAGTTCGCTTTTACCTGATATGGAGGAAAGCGACATCATTTCTTCCTTGGAAGGGCGCATCTATTTCAATCCCGAAAAAAACGCATACGAGGTGGCGGATAAGTTCATTTCGGGCAATGTAATAGAAAAGGCGGAGCGCATCGAGTCGTGGCTCTTGGACCATCCCGGGCACGAGGAAGCAAAGCAGAGCCTTGCTGCCCTACGTGCAGCCACGCCAACACCCATTCCTTTTGCGGACCTTGACTTCAATCTCGGTGAACGCTGGATACCTGCCAAGGTCTATGGCAGGTTTGCTTCGGAGTTTTTCGGGACGGATATTGGCGTATCCTACCATTCCAACATGGACGAGTACGGCATTGTCTGCGACCGAAAGAATGCCAATATCTGGCACAAGTATGCCGTACAGGGAGAGTTCCGCCGCTATGACGGCATCAATCTCTTGAAGCATGCCCTGCACAATACCATTCCCGACATCAACAAGAGCAAGGAGGTGACGGACAAGGTTACGGGAGAGACCAAGACCATCAAAGTAAGGGACGGACATGCCATCCAGATGGCAAATGCCAAGATTGAGGAAATCAGACAAGGCTTTGTCGATTGGCTCGGGCGCACACCCGATACCTTCAAACAGCAACTCTCCGACAGATACAACCGCCTTTTTAACTGTTTTGTACGCCCTAACTTTGACGGTACGCACCAGACCTTTCCCGACCTTGACCTCAAACGATTGGGTATTGATGACCTTTACAAGAGCCAGAAGGATGCAGTGTGGATGCTCAAAACCAACGGTGGCGGCATCTGCGACCACGAGGTGGGGGCGGGAAAGACACTCATCATGTGTACAGCTGCCTACGAGATGAAGCGCTTGGGACTGGCAAACAAGCCGATGATTATCGGACTGAAGGCAAATGTATTCGACATTGCCGATACCTTTAGGAAAGCTTATCCTAATGCTAAGGTACTCTATCCTGGTAAGAACGATTTTAATAAACAGAACAGACAACGTATCTTCAACGACATCAAGAACAACGACTGGGACTGTATCATCCTCACGCACGAACAGTTCGGTATGATACCGCAGGCCTTGGAGATACAGGAAGCGATTATGCAAAAGGAACTGGACTCCGTGGAAGAGAACCTCGAGGTGTTGCGGCAACAAGGAAGAGATATCTCCCGTGGGATGCTCAAAGGACTGGAAAAACGCAAACAGACGCTTGAAGCCAAGTTACAGAACATACAGGACAGCATCACCGAACGCAAGGACGATGCGGTGGATTTCAAGATGATGGGTATCGATCACCTCTTTGTAGATGAATCGCACCAATTCAAGAACCTGATGTTCAACACTCGCCATGACCGTGTATCGGGCTTGGGTAATCCTGATGGTTCACAGCGTGCCTTAAACATGCTCTTTGCCATTCATACCATACAAGAACGGTCCGGAAAGGACTTAGGAGCCACTTTCCTTTCGGGAACGACCATTTCCAATAGCCTGACGGAGTTGTATCTTCTTTTCAAGTATCTCCGTCCGCAGGCTTTGGAAAAGCAAGGTATCAATAGTTTTGATGCATGGGCAGCCGTCTTTGCCAAGAAATCGACTGACTACGAGTTCTCCATCACCAATGAGATTATCCAAAAGGAACGTTACCGTACCTTCATCAAAGTGCCCGAACTGGCTGCTTTCTATGCGGAGATTTGCGATTTTCGCACGGCAAAGGATATTGGCATCGACCGCCCGGAAAAGAATGAGATACTACACAACATTCCGCCTACACCCGAGCAGGAAGTCTTTATCGGAAAGCTGATGGAGTTTGCCAAGAGTGGCGATGCCACAATCTTGGGGCGAGCACCTCTGAGTGAGAGTGAGGAAAGGGCAAAGATGCTTATCGCAACAGACTACGCGAGGAAGATGAGCCTTGATTTACGCATGATTGATGAAAAAGGGTACTCAGACCATATAGACAACAAGGCAAGCCATTGTGCCAAGATGCTCAATGACTATTACCGAAAGTACGATACACAGAAAGGTACACAGTTCGTGTTCTCTGACTTGGGAACTTACAAGCCCGGCGGAGAGTTCAACATCTATTCGGAAATCAAGCGTAAGCTGGTAGAAGACTATCATATCCCGTCCTACGAGATACGTTTCATTCAGGAATGCAAGAACGAGAAAGCAAAGAAGGCAATGGTAGATGCGATGAACCGCGGTGATATTCGCATTATCTTCGGTTCTACGTCCATGTTGGGTACTGGTGTGAATGCCCAGCAACGTGCCGTTGCGATCCATCATTTGGACACGCCTTGGCGACCTTCGGACTTAGAGCAGCGTAACGGACGTGCCGTACGCAAAGGAAACCTCATCGCCAAAGAGTTTGCCGACAACAAAGTCGATGTGATTATCTATGCCGTGGAACGTTCCTTGGATAGCTACAAGTTTAACCTGCTGCATAACAAGCAGCTGTTCATCAATCAACTGAAAAGTAACCAGCTTGGTTGTCGCACCATCGACGAGGGTTCGATGGATGAGGACAGCGGCATGAACTTCTCAGAGTATGTAGCAGTGCTTTCAGGCAATACCGACCTTTTGGAAAAAGCAAGATTGGATAAGAAGATTACTACCTTGGAATCAGAACGTAAGAACTTCCTCCGTGAACGTGATGCTGCAACAGGGAAGTTGGCTGAGATTGACAGTTCCGTATCTTTCCATACAGACAAAATCAAGGAAGCACAGTCTGACTTAGCTCTATTTGAGCAGCGTGTAGAACGTGATGCCGATGGACAGCCCATCAACAAACTAACTATCAAGGGTGTGGAAGATAGTACAGACTTCAAGGTCATTGCTGCACGTTTACAGGAGATTGACGAGAAAGCTCGCACCAAAGGGGAATACCACAAAATTGGCGAAATCTATGGTTTCTCCATTATGGTCAAGACAGAGAGTACTTCCAAGGATTTGTTTGACTGTTCGGTGAACCGCTTCTTCGTCAAAGGACAGGAGAGTATCTACTATACCTATAATAATGGTAAGTTGGCAACAGACCCGAAACTTGCGTGTCAGAACTTCATTAACGCCTTGGAGCGTATCCCGAAAGTCATAGAATCACATGAGAAAGAGATGGCAAAGGTTGTGGCCAACAAAGACGTTTACACCAACATTGCTAACAGTTCTTGGAAAAAAGAGGACGAGCTTTGTTCACTTAAAGGGCAAGCCGCTGAGTTGGACAGAAAGATTGCGCTTACCCTTGCTCCACCTGATGAGGAAAAGGGAGAAAAAGGGGAAATAAAGCAAGAAAAAGATTTACTCGGCAACAATTACCCTGCCAAAATGAAGAATGAGAACAACCCTGTCCAAGACAAAGAAGAGGATGGCCGTTTGCAGAGTTTCAGACCCAAGTGGAGACACTAATGGAAGTGTATTTGTAGTTATTTGTTGAGCTGGTTAGATTTTGGCAATAACGCTTGTTTATTGCCAAAACCTAACTGATTATTTTTGTAATAGTTCGCTTGTCTTGACCCAATAGAAAAAAGCTTCAGGTAGTATTTTCTTCAATCTGTTGAGTTTATTATTGACGGAAGGAGACAATTCCATAGCAAGTATGGTGTTCGGATTTCCATCGTATCTCTCTATTTCTGTATTTGATTTTTCTATTGAAGTAACAAGGTAAGCTGCACGAGCCGAATCCACGATAGCTTCTTCTATGCGATATTTCCCCTTATAGATGTAGCCGTCTATTTTCTTAATGCCACTTTGTAGCATTTTGAAATCACCTTTACCAATTTGCCCTCTAGTCGCCAGACACAATGCGGTCTCTCTAATATCCTCATAAATGAGTGAAAGTTCAGCGGGTAAGCCCCGGTATTGCAATTCTATTTTCCCGATTTGGGTGAAAGTATCCTTAGTGTGCTGAAAGTTACCGGAATGTTCAAACAGCCTGCCTACATCATATAGCTGCTTGATAATTTCCAACGAGCGGTCTCTACCTCCCTTGATATAAGGAATACCCGAGGTATTGGGGGCAAATGCCGTAAGTTTATCACCAAGAATGTCGTCAGCGGATGGCACGGTTACCTTCAATGGCTCATCGTCCAGTTCTATAAAAGGGCCTTTAATCTCAACTTCTTCAGTCGCATGGTATTGTAAATCCTCGTAGAGGACATCAAGCAGTATATACGCAGGTTTATCATCGTTCTTATAAGCGATATGATAAAAGAATCTCGAGTGGCTCTTGGGAATATTCGTGTCCCTCTGCTGCCGCTCATCAAGGGTCTTAGATATGAAGCCGAACTTTTCTATATCTTTCAAATATGGCTCAATATCCGTCCCGGGTGGGCAGATAATGTCAATGTCGATGGATAGTCGGTGAGCGGACTCACCCAAAATAAGCATCAGAGCCGAACCGCCCTTGAAACAGAACGGGCAACCTGACAATTTCAGCATCTCCAACAGCAACATTGCCCTGATAACTTTCTCTATCAGATTCAGGTCTTTATACTTGTTACGCACAGAAATGGATTTTATCCACTCGGTGGTCATACATTCTTTCTTGATCATACAAATTCCTTGATATATTTTTCTATTTGCGGTTTAATATTGCGCCGTGAGGCATATCGCAGTAACATGCCAATATTCACATTATAGTTGGCAAAGGCATTCTGCATCATGTACAAGGACTCTTGACCTTGCAGGTAGAAGAAATCCCTGTCACATTGGATATCAACCAAGAGTTTCTCAATTCTTGGTACATTTATGCCGTTTACTTCCTGTATGGGCGATTCTGAAACAAGAGGCTTCACAATAAAGGAACTTTTGTCCAACCGGATATAATCGGACATAATATCCTCCTTCGGCGAAAGGAAACTGCGTTCGTGCATATCCTGTACAAAGTGGAAAATGGTTTCAGTGGCATCGCGCTCCGTTTCTATATAGATATTGTTGTTGTACGACAGGTGATGCTGCAAGTCTGACAGTATTTCGCCGTTATAAACACAAAAGTCCAATAAGGGATATTCCACCTTTAATTTCTTATACAATCGAATGGAGTGAGCATTAGGAACAGGACGGAAAATGGCTTTAGGGGTTGTTGTATACACTCCTTTGCTTATTCTGAATATTTTTTTTTCGTCCAGCAACTTGCGTAAGTGCCAGGACAACATCTTCTTGGAAAGTTCAATCTTCCCAGAAAGATACTCAGACAAGTCATTCGTTCTGAATTCCTTGTTGGTGTTTGCAAAATCTACAATTATATTACTGACATTCATTCTGCTATCACTAATGGTCCGGTGCAAAGATAGTTAGATTTTGGCAATAAAACAAATATATTGCCAAAATCTAATACATCAGAATGTCGTCTGCTACTACCAGCCATCTCGTTTACGTAACATTTCATCTATCTCTTCCCGAAGGAAAAGCAATCGTCCGTTAGCTTTGAGATAAGGAATCTTCCCTGCCCACACCCAGTTGTAGATGGTCTTTTGTTCTACTTTGAGTATCTTGGATACATCTATGATATCCAGATATTCCGGTTTCAGGGGTGGATGGACAGTTGTATCGACGGATTGCTCTTGCAGGACAAGCAACCGGTCGAGTTTATCCTCGACACTCATCAGCTTGTCAAACAGGCGTTTTTGCCAAGTATCTTTGGTTTTATAATCTATGTACGGCATAGTTCTCCTTTTTGATAGTTGCCATTGGTATCTTGTGCTAAGATACGTTGTTCTTTCATGTAGGCGATGTATTTCTTCGCAGTTCTGTCCTTGATTCCCATCTCCCGCATCAGAACCTCACAAAGTTCCTGATAAGTGAGCTTGAAAGAATTTCGGAAAGCCTCCCTGACAACGCCAATCAGTTCATCGGTCTTGCGCTTTTCCTTGTCTTCCTTGGATTTCTCACCACGATAGACGTGCATATCCTCAGCCTTGTCCCAGCCGAAAAGCATCATCGGTACGTCCAGCGGACTTCCGTCACGGACTTTCAGTGCCTTTACCACTGAGTATTCTGGATTGTCGTCTTTCTCAATGGAAAGAATACCTGCCGCCTTGCGTTGAAGCTCCGAGCCGATATGCCCGCGCAGCTTAATGCCGTTAGGCACGAAGTGCAGCACGCAGATAATGCAGGTATTGTAAATCCCTGCCAAGCGGTAAAGTTCATCAACAATGGCAATACTCTCCGTCTCGTCATTAGCTGAGCGTATCAGGTCTGCAATACCGTCAATAACCACAAGATGGATGCCACCATGCCTGTGATGGAACAAGTCCATACTCTCGCGGATAAGCTTCAGCCTGTCCTTGCGGGACAGAGAGGCAAGATATAGGGAATGGCAAAACTCCGGTACTGCCGTCAAAGAAGCCCTACGCAATGTCTTACCCAAGTTCTTGTGCAGCTGTGCCTCGGACTGTTCCGTGTCATAGTGCAGGACTGCCAAGCCTTTGGGGTTGGCGGTAATCTCCAATCCCAATGTTTTCTCTATCGGCAGCCGTTCTTCTCCCAACGCTCCGGCAAGGACGGCTCCGACATAATTGCTCTTGCCTGTCCCCTCACCTCCGGTAATGCAGAACAGATTGTCCTGCGTTCCCAGCGGAACGCCATTCACAGCCACGACCGATTTGGAAATGTCCGGTGGATTCTCATAGTCAATTTCACAGGAACGTAACATCATCATAGTTTGGCTATATAGGCCTGAGAACATCTTGGCAAGCAGCTCTTTCAGTTCCTTTGCCCCGTTGCCCAAGGCAAAGAAATCTGAAATGTCTTTTTCAGACTTCGTGCCGATGAGCGGAAGTGAAAGGCTCAAGACCTTGTATTCCGCCAAATGTTCTGCTTGTCTATGACTCTCGCGTACGCCTGTCTCGTCAGCATCATACAGAAGAATGATATGCCGAAAGCGAAGCTGAAGGCTCTCAATGATACTTTCCGGTATCTGTGCCGTTTCACTGTTGAAGCAGATGGCATTGAAGCCGTGTGCATACAATGAGAGCACATCCTTTTCCCCGCCTGTAATGAAAAGCATATCGCCTTTGGTTGGAATCTGTTCCATACCGAAGCAATAAGTGGCAGGCATACGTCCGCCATAGAGAAAGCGGATTTTTGGGCTATGAGGGCGATATATCTTGGCATAGCCGTTTCCGATATAGGCAAACATAGGTTCCGTAGGTGAACTGTGAAGTTCAAACTTTTTGCCTTCAGCAGATACACTTTCATAGCGTTTAAGACTCCGTACACGAAAGCGTCGGAGTGTATCCTCATGGATACCATAATGCGCCCAATAGTTCAGCAGTCCTTCGTCAAAAGGCTGTATCTCAAAACTATATGGACGTTCTTCCGTACACTTGTTTATATCAGCCTTAGGAGTGGGAACAATAGTTTTTTTATATGCTGACGTGATATGGCTGCTATGCTTTTCACCATCATATAAAGAATACAATCCAAGTTCTTGTACAATCGTTTCCAATACTTCGGGAAAACTTGTTTTCAGGTTCAAGTTACGGAGGGTTGCCACAAACCAGAAGCAATCCCCTGAATAGGTGGTATCGCCATGATCATAGAATTTGTAAGAAGAAGTTTTCCTGTCGTAGTAGATATGGCAGGAAGCCCGCCTATCGTCATAGAAAGGGCTTCGGAAGTTGCGATGAAGGTTTACCTCAAAGCCGAGGAAATGGGAAAACACATTCAGACCTCCTTGTGTTAGCAAAAGAATCTGTTCCTTTTCTATCATAATTGTCGGTTTTTAGGGTTAAGACATGAACTCATGATGAGATTGTCCTTGAAACGGTTGAGCCGACCAAGAACCTCGTCGTTTCTCATACCTGATACGCGAAGCCGGTTACATTTCGTGGCTATCACGATAGACTTGAAGAAGTAGCGTACATCGCCACCCTCCGTGTAGCGATACCGTACCAACTGTTTCTTGCGCCAGCGATAAAGGGTGGACTCTGAAACATTCAGAGTCCCGATAAGATCTTTGGTTGTCATCTCTAGCTCGTCATCTATATCTTGGATAAGATGAGAAGTGCGCTCAACATACTGCTCTATTCGGTTGAGCCTATCTATCAGTTCCTGATAGGCTTGGCTTTCTACTGCGATTATTTCCATCTTTTCAACTTGGTGCTTTTAATTGTTATATCCATCCCAGAATTCGCAAGGTATTGCATAAGAGAGTTGTAGGCTTCTTTTGTATACACCCCAACGTGTACTTCTGCAATAGGTCTGAGAAGATCTTGTCCATTGCTTGCGAGATATGCAAACATTTCATAAACATCTATCTCCAAAACAGTCGCATAGTTTACTATTTGGAGAAAGTCCATTGTAATCTGACCAGACTCCCATCGGGATATTGTGCTTTCATCAACTCCCAATTTCTCAGCTAGATACGCCTGTTTTAGATGTTTGTTCAATCTCTCATTTCGAAGAAATTCCAGTAACTCTTTCATAAACATAAAGTTATAGAAACATCTTGGCACGAGCAACCCGTCACACGCAAGTTTATGTACCCTCTGCAAGTCGTCATGCACCAGATGCAATTATTTGTTTGGTGGCGGATGCAAAGGGTTTCTATATCAAGCATAAGATAAATATAGTAAACTTATATAGAAATAAATAATAACATAATTCACCTTTTATTAGTGATAAAGCTATAAAAGGTCAACCAATATTAGGCAATCACGCACAAGTCCTCCAGTGCAAGGTGCAAGACCCCTTATATATAAGGGCTTGCACCTTGCACTGGAATGTGTAGCAGTAAAATCTCTAAATATTTATGGTACAAAGATTTGGAGGTTGGTACAATTTTATATACCTTTGTACCGAAGAAAAGAGAGCAGTTGTTCTTTCAAAAGGTAGTCAGAATGGTAGTCATCAAGCAGTCAAAATACTGCTACAAAAATGCTACACGACCGATTTGTCAAAATTGATAGGACATTTAATTACAACGAGTTAGCAGAGTTTGGTTCATAAACCCCTCTCTCCGCATTATATCGCGAATTAGGTCCCTAAGTCTCAACACTTAGGGGCTTTTTGTTTTGTCTTGGTTATGGCTTTCATCGCTTTTCGCTCCAAATTAGCTTCTTTTCTTTCTTCAAAGATGTTATGGGAAGTGAGAATTACCTTATTTCATGTAAATGGATAATGTATGGTAATTGCCCTTGGTTATAGGTAAAAAAATCTCCAATATTATCTTGTTTTTCGCAAAAACACGATGTTACTGTTATTTAATCAATGTGGATTTGTAAGTTAAAATAAATTATATTACTTTTGCAATGCGTAAAGAAAAAACAATGAAGAGACATCCATGAGATAGTGAATGAAGATGAACTTGAATTGTCAAAAGCGACTTGAATTTAGTAGGCACAACCTTTTTGGAGTAAAAATGTGCTGAGGCTATATTGTCAACTTTCATCGAATAATGATAAAACAAACCAAAATACTTAATAATAAAATGAACGAACAAATGAAAAAGACATTGTTATTAGCACTAACAGTGTTGTCAAATGTTGTGCTTTCTAATGCAAATCCCATAACAAAGGGACAAGCTTTGAGCATTGCATCGAAGTATATCAATAACCCAACGTTATCGAAGAACACACCTGCCACACGCTCGTCACAAACCAACGAGCAACCTGCATATTACATTTTTACCAGTTCTAGCGATAAAAAGTTTGTTATTGTGTCGGGAGAAAGCAAACTAAACGAATTGGTTGGCTATGGTGATAACATGTCGAAGAATAGCGACGAACAACCACCATACTTCAAGAAGTTTCTAAAAGATTATGAACAAGTGGTGAAAGCTGTACGCAATAGCAGTAAGCAAGCACCAACGACGCAGATGCCAATCAAGCGAAAAGTGGAGCCATTGCTTACTTGTAAGTGGAGCCAGTATTTTCCTTATAACAAATATACACTTATAGTGGATGGCAAAACAACGCCTACTGGCTGTGTAGCAACTGCAACAGCACAAGTGATGTACCACCACAAATGGCCCAAAAACCGTCCCACAGGGTATGTTAAAAAAGAGGGCGACGAAGCTAGGAAGAGTCCTACTTATTGGTGGGGTGATATGAAAGACACCTCTAACAAGATGCTTTCAGAACGCTCTAGGCAAGCTGTTGGCGTGCTGATGCGCGACATTGGCAAAGCCGTTAACATGAGATATTACCACAAGGGGAGCGACTCAAACTTGCAATATGCGTGCAATGCACTTCGAGATAAGTTTGATTATACGGTACGTTTCCTTGATAAAGACTTCTTGCCTGCTAACGAATTCCTCAAAGAAGTGATGCAAGAAATATCCAACGGCTATCCTGTTTTGGTTTGCGGAGGCCCACATGCCTATGTTTACGACGGCTATGATGAGCGTGGTTTTCTACATACCAACTGGGGATGGGAAGGACTAAACGATGGCTATTTTGATATAAACACCGTTTATTTAAATGTTACAGGCTTTGCGCTTAGTGGCACATTTTGGGATGACATGTCTGTTGTTTTTGCCCATCCCAATGATGGTAAGGCCGTTCCATTTAAGGAAATAGAACGTGGATTGGATGCTCGCGCCACCACTGCATTCACCATTAGCAAAACAGAAGCAACACGAACAGAGAAATTGAGTGCTTCAATTAAAAAGTTAGGCTCATATAGTCCTGTTAAAGGAAAGCTGGGTGTGTTTACCGGTAAGGTTGCACTGGCACTTTATAACCACAAGAACGAACGGGTGAAAATATTTAACTCTGCCAGCGACAACCTAGTTTGGGCATCCATTTTCACCGCTATGAGTTTTGATTTGACTAACATTAGCTTTGAAGGTTTACCCAATGGACACTATCGTTTGGTGCCCGTCTTCTCTGAAATGCTGGATGAACAGACTAAGAAAAACGGCGAGTGGAAACCCATTAACCACGCCAATGAAATGGAAGTTGAACTCACAACAAACGCTGTTCGCATCAATACAAACAACCCCCAAAATGTTGTTACCATTGAAAAGAGGCCAAGTGTGCTTGCTCCTTTCTATGAAGACTCGGGCAAGATGGGTGCTTTTAGCTTCACTATGTATAACCCTGGGCGAGAAGAAGTGCGTGGCGACTTGGTGATGACGCTTAAAAGCCTTGAAACCAATAAGGTTTATAATGCCTATTTGCTTACACCTAACGTTGTTGCACAGCGTCTTGGGCACACTTCTTTTACCATCAACATGCAGGCGCTATACAATAATCCTGGCGATTTCGGCAAATTAAAGGTTGGTAAATACAGCGTAACCCTATCGATAAAGGTTAAGAAAAAGAATTCAGAATTTATTGTTCCCATTACGATGAAAGAGCCTTTTGAGATAGAAGTGTTGCCCGATCCCCACCAAGGAACGATTGAGTTTAACTTTGTAGACTTCTTAGTGGATGGTGCTAACGCCAATTATAGCACCTTCCAGCTCAATAAGATAAAAGAAATAGGCTTGCAAGTGCATGCCAAAGTGACTGGATATCAAATAAGGGAAGGCTATCGTGGGCGCATTTATTATCGTTTACACGACCTGACAGACAATAAATGGATTGATTTAGGTTCTGCTAATAATGTTTATTTGCCTTGCGAGAAACCCAACGATGCAAGCAAAACGCGTGTCACTTTTAAAGCCTCGATGTTGAAACCTAACCATTCTTATGAAATACATCTCGAAATTGAACGAGGTGGAAAGCGTGAAGATGTTTGGAATTCTAATGCACAACGTAACGTGTTCTATACGGTCGGCGATTTGAAAACCACTGCAATTGAATCGCTTGAAAGTGAAAAAAAAGCGCCAAAGGATATCTTTAATATTGAAGGAGTGCGCCAAACGCAGGCATGGGAAAGCCTTCCTGCGGGTATCTATATTGTTGATGGCAAGAAAATGATGAAAAAGTAAACACAGGTTAGTTTTATTTTTTAGTAGAAAGGAAATTACTTTGAAAGGTTGTCTTTATGTTTATAGAGACAACCTTTTTGTTTTTCTTTATGTCAATGGGAAATGGTTGTAGTGTAAGAACAATGTGATTGTGCACCTCTTTGTATAGCATCTCATAAATTTCCCTGAGCTGTTATAAACCATTTGCTATTTCGAGGTAGACTTGTGCCCTTGTCTTTTCTATCCCTCTTCTAGTTTGTTTCAATCCACAATGTATAGGATAGTATTCCTACTGTTGCCAATATGTGGCGCATACGATGTACTTCACTTGTAAAGTCAACTAATTCACTCAAACCGTATAAGCTTTTCTCTTCATTCCTTAGTTTTCTGATAACGTTAAATCTGGTGCGTAATATTTACAAATTAACACCTTCTTTCCTCACTGTTCTAGAAGAATTAATCCGCGAAAAGTGGCAAAAACATATCTTCACCTCTTTCATTCTCTACCTCGTCAAAACACATTTTCCCCACTGTCGTGCATGTTTTACCAACTCCCGATTTCACCAAACAGCAAAGCAACGTTATTTTCACGCCTCCTAATTTATAAACCAACAAGCAGCGTAACATATTTGTTCACAGTGTATTATTAGGTTTATTGCCTTATTTTTTATAAGCGGGACCCCTGTTCCATATAAGCTGGAAGGTTGTTCCACATCATCTGGAATCTTGTTCCATGTCACATGGAACAAGATTACATCTTAGCGATAACAGGGCGTTTCACCTTAAAACGCAACGAACGCAGTGAAAAATCGTCAAGTCAGATATAAAGTAACAGAAAACAAGAGATGAGGAATTGCCGATTTAAAATTTATGTCTAGATTACTCAAACCTAGCAATATCACGTACCTAAACACTATTATAAGCCTTCCGTTTCGTTGAGGATAATAGCATAAACCTACGTATATCAGTTGGTTACAAACTTTCGTGAGAGTCGATTAAATGCAAGTCGGTGGCGCGTTTGTGAATTAGATAGGCACTCATAATGTTAAAAAATGGTACGAAATGTTTACAGGTAAAAGAAGAAGCCACACTAAAAATGTCCCCTTTACCGCGCTTGTTGGCATACCAGTGGAATGCACTTACAATCTTATATGGCATGCTTGGCGGAGAAATCCTTGGTGTAATGGTATACTAATAGGTATGATTTCTTGTGTGCTCACTGTGTAGGGGTTGGCTCTATGGTCGTTTAGTTTACCTTGGCCATAATTAAAATGAGCGGTGTCTTACCTCCAATTCACTTTCTGTATATTTGTCCACTTCTTTCTCTTTTTACAAGTTCGATATAAATAAGTTGCCGGTGGGATTTATGTCTTTTTCACAATGAATGCGGTGGAAATAGCAATTAAAATAGTCGTTTTGTATGGAATTATTTTAAAAACCGCTTTTATGTTGTAAAAAATGTGTACCTTTGCACGTGCTTAGAAACTTTTCTGTTGTTCATGACATAAGTTAAGAGGATAACCGAACGTTAGGACAACTAAGCAATTATCTCTTTATGGCTGTTTCGGAGAGAAGATATCCAAAAGAATTTGGGCTTCGAATGTTTCGTGAAAAGGCGTAAGATTGCTTAAAGAAGCAATTTGCTGCTCATCGTGAAAAAGCCGAATGACGTAAGGAAAGAAAATTAAGAAGAGTTTAAATAGAGAATAGAAGAACTGAAGACGATTAAAAACTAACATTCTGACATGAAGAAAGAATACGTTACGCCACGCTCGCTTGTTGTTGAACAAAGCGTTGAGTTTTATTTGTTGGCTTATTCCCACGTGAAAAATGCCACAGGTGAAGACATTGAAAGAATTAAGGAAGAAGATGCCGATGATGACATCGAAGTTAATTAATTCCATCTTAAAAACAAAATAAGTAAGTCATTTATACCCGCCATTGTTCTGGCATTTCAAGTTGTTCTTTTAATATTTGGTGGGGTATATACGATTTTAAAGAAAGAATTAAACGGATACTGAATATGAAACAATTTACTTTTTTAGCCCGTCTTTTCTCGTACCAAAGCAATATTGAACGGAAAAGTGGCTTTTATAGAACTTTCTGCCTACTGCTATTACTGTGTAGCTTCACGGCCAATATGCAGTCGCAAACAAAAAAGATCATTCGTGCCTATTATAAGGGAAACGACGTCTCGACAATCGTCAATTCAGCCGATCCCGATGAAAAGCAAGTTTATCTGTATAATGTTGGTACAAAAGAATTTCTGTTGCCTGGTTCACACTGGGGTATGAAAGCTGTTTTGGGCGAGACTGGGATGGCTTTTGATGTTGTTAAGGATATGACATTGCCTTCTAAAGCTGATGCTTATAGGTTTAGAGCAAGAGGCTTACTAACCGAGGGAGGTAGCTCGTTGGCGTGGGCTGGAGAAGCTACTGGAGCTGTATATCTTGATCGCACAAATCCTGTCATATATAACATCGGCGATAAACCTCGTGTAGTTTTGATCCCAGTAAGTACCAGCGACCCCGATGCAAAGGCCTATTACGTTCACGTTTATCAAACTGGTACGTTTACCGTATCGGCATCCAAAGATACCACTTGGGCATATAGTAATGAAAAATTTTTATATGCAAACAATGCCATGGAAGAAGGTGGACGTGGCATTAGATACTACAATTCTTTGGGAGAAGCTGAGAGCAGTAAGGATTCTGTTGCGATTTGGAAACTGGTTACTTTAAAAGATCTGAAGAAAGCCATTAAAGAAACCTATGCGTATGATGAAGAACCATCGAACATAACTTTCAGCATTAAAGACCCTTGGTTGATAAGAACAAAGAAACGTGCTGAGATGTGGCAAATCGTTCCTGCAAACCTACTGACCAACGAGTTTGAAAAAGGCTACTCGGGACTGTCTAAATATGGTCCATATTTCCATGGTGAAGCGTGGGGAAAGTCGGGAAGCGTAACCCAAACTTTTACTGTTAAACATCCAGGATGGTATCTCTTAACGTGCAGTGGCTTTTATAGAAGGTCGGCAGGTAGTGATATGACCGCATATCTATTTGCACAAGATGACAATAAACAAAGTCTAGAGCGTGCTAAACAGCGTACTCCATTGTATGTGCTTAATGATGCCAATCTGACAAAATTCACCAGTGCGGATGGGGATTCTTATCTCCAGGCAGGCCGAGCATTAACCGCAGGCAAATATGCACGCAACTCTGTGATGATTTATGTCTATGGAAATGAGCAACCTAATTTCTCAACCCAATTGACCATTGGCATCAAGATTGAAGGTGCGAACGTGAAACCGTCTGACTGGGTTTCGTTCGATAACTTCATGCTACAATATTGTGGTATCAACACCATTGTGCTAGACGAAGACGAGACGGCCCCCACTTACATGCAGAAACAAATAGATCCAAACCTCTCTACCACTTTGCAAATGCAGCGTTCGTTTATCTCTGGGCAATGGAATTCTGTCATGTTGCCTTGCGATCTTACGGGCAAACAAGTGGAATTGGCGTTTGGAGCAGATGCAAAGGTATCCAAATTTAAAGGTCCAAGTTCAACACGGAAGACGCTGATGGAGTTTGAAAGTGTTCAGTTGGATGAGGACAATCGAAACAAGGTGGTGATTGAAGCAGGAAAACTTTATCTCATCAAGCCGATGAAAGAACTGGCGAAGGCAGAGAATGAATTTTCGGTTGGCGTGTATCTACCCCACGAAAAGAATCTCGAAATGAAGTTCAAGGGTACATATTTCACTGTTCCAGGCGTCACATTGAAAGCTGCTCCATCAAAGTCTACCATCGAAGAGCCATATAAGACCTCGGCATTGGACAATAACTCGCTTAGGTTCCGTGGTACGTATGTTAACCAAACGACTAAGGTTATACCAGCAGGTTCGTATGTAATGAATAAGGATGGCAGATGGTATAGAACCTCAAAGCCCCACTCGGCAAAAGGTTTCCGCTGCTGGGTAGAATCTGGCAACTCCAGTGGAGCAGGTGCAAAATTGTTGAGTATCTCTATCGATGGACAAATTGTAGATGAGGTTTTAGGCGGAGGAACTACCGACATCGACAATGCCATTCGTGAAAACGAAATGGAAAACGCCGATAAGGTGTATTCTTTAGACGGCAGATTGGTGCGTTCGGGAAAAGCTTCTCTTGATGGACTGCCTAAGGGTATCTACATCATAGGAAAGAAAAAGTATGTGATACAATAAAATCGAAGTTTGCAAAAACTTTGCAACCATTTTATATAAAACATCCTCGGAAGTATGAATATGTTACTTCCGAGGATGTTTTTTTGTTGGCTATCCAACGAAAAATGCGCCTTGTTTTCCGTCGTTATTTCGTCTAGCGTTCTCCTGTTACTTCGCTTCTTTCGTTTAAATACTTATCAACCTCTTCATTAGTTAGCATACGCAGCTGTTCAGACTTGTAGCCAACGTAGCAAGGGGTTGTGAATAAGGGCTGCATTGAAAGGCAACGCTTGTGCTTGTTGTTTTGCAAATACAGGTTTAGCTCCGTCTTTGAAGGAAATATTTTATACGCTCTTCCTCCTTTATCATTGTTGATTTCGTAGATGCCACAAGCCCTCTGCCACACCACTTCAGCAGCTCGCAGGTATAGAATGGCTATTGCCAGCGACTTAAAAGGAAAGAGGGCGCGGAACCTTCCCTTTTCGTCTACGTCGGCACAGATACATCTGCCACAGGTGTTGCATACATATTGGCGATGATGACGCAAACAAGCTTCGGGGTTAAGCAAGGGCGTTGCACGATTGTTTTCGGCATAACACTCCCTGCAACGGCCATTTATCGTGCTGTTTTCTTTTTCGTTTAGCATGTGATAAGATTTATACTATCCCGCCATTTGCAGCAATCTACCGATTTCTGCAGCGTGTGTTCGACAATAATACATCACGAAAGAGATATAGGGAACAAACACCACGATGCCCCAAAACAAACCTTTTGTTGTGGCTTTATAGTCGCCAATGCGATAGAGTGTGAAGGTTGCCCACGCTATATTGAGGGTCATGGTGATGTGCGAGAGCTGTGCAAAGACATTTGCTCCACTCCAAGTGAAGGTGAAAAGGCCCATTGTTCCGAAATAATACATCGGTAAAAGGGCGAATGGAAGCAAGGCTGTTTTCCCTTTAAGCCAAAATATTGAAAGGCAAACGAGGTAAATCAAACTTGCGGGTGAACAAGCATTGAAAGCGAGCCATTGCACAAAGCTAACTTTCAACGTGAAGAAGAAGTAGCCCGATCCTGATAAGGTGAGTAGCAATAAGGCAATGGCCAGGGTGATGCCTACGGCGTTTCTTGTTTTTGTTGTGTTCATAAAGCCATTTAATTAACGAATGGGTATATACACTTCGGTCTTTAATTTCTCTGCGGGCGTTCGGTGACAGTTGTTCAAGTACTTCTCAAACATCGGCTCATCACGCAGTTCGTATTCGCTGTTTACCAGCCATCGCATAGCTTCATCATACACGGCAGCAAGGTTTTCGTAAGGACCTTGATACGCAAACATGGCATATTTGCCGCCAGCGAGCGTCTTGCAGCTAACTCCGTCTTGGGGTTTGGCAGGTTTATGTATGGTTAGGCATACGTCGCTACGTTGTTGGTTGGCTTCGGTAACTTTTGGGTCATCATACGATATGCAAAGTGATTCGATGCCCTTAGTGAAAAGTTTCTGCGATTTCACTAAGCCCCAGAGGCGTTGGTAGGCATCATTGTAGTTCAGTGAACCATATTCTCCCATCAGCGACACGTAGACAAGGCTCTTATCTTCCAATGTTACTAGCTTT
Source organism: Hoylesella loescheii DSM 19665 = JCM 12249 = ATCC 15930 (assembly GCF_000378085.1). Lineage (GTDB taxonomy): Bacteria > Bacteroidota > Bacteroidia > Bacteroidales > Bacteroidaceae > Prevotella > Prevotella loescheii. The sequence goes on along the minus strand of NZ_KB899210.1, from coordinate 580,378 downwards.
GGTGCTTTAAGTGCCAAGTTTTCATTGATAACTTCTCTTTTCATAATATATATGTTTTTATCCGTTCTGTATAGGGAGGGGGAGATGCCATATCGGTTTTTAAAGGCCTTTGAAAGCGAAGCAGGACTTTCGTAGCCAATGTTGTAGGCAATCTCTTCTACCGTAAGCGAGGTGTAACGTAGCAGTTGGGCGGCAGTCTCTATCCTTATTCGGGCGATAAAGGCGATGGGTGGTTCGCCTTTGATGGCTTTGAAAATACGACAGAAATGAAAGTCAGACAAGTTGGCTACACCTGCCAATGTCTTCACATCTATCGTTTCGTCGAGATGCGTGGCGATGTAATGGCTTGCCCTATTGATGCTTTGTATATAGCTGTTACAGGTGATAGGTTTCATACATACGTGGATTTTATTCTGAAGGCAAAGTTACAATGCTTTTCGCAAGTTCACTTTTCCTACCTTGCTAATTTGAAGAGTGGAGGGCAATTTATGTCATCCTTATCAACTCTCTCATAGTAAATGCACGAACGCCCGATTGCTCTTAACAATCGGGCGTTCGCATTTTATGCAGCGTTCTCTCGCCTTACCTTTGGTATTTAAAGCGTTTGATGCTCTTTTTAGGCGTTTTTTCAAACTCTTCGGCATGTATTTCTATGCTCGACAGTTTACAATATGCTGGCAATATGTCGTTCAGTTGCAGTCGATTTTGCTCCATCAGGTTTGCTATGTCGTCGTTGTTCAGCCCTAGGTTCTTAGCCTCTTCGAAGTCGGGGAATACCAAACCGATAAGCTTGTCGCCATCTTGTATCACCACGCTTTCTGTAACCATGGTCATGGAGTTTAGCTTGTCTTCAATCTCCTCTGGATAAATGTTCTGTCCATTCGACCCAAGCAGCATGTTTTTAGAGCGTCCTTTGATGAACACATTGCCTTCCGCGTCCATCAATCCGAGGTCGCCCGTATGATACCAGCCGTCTTTATCAAGTGCTTCACGTGTGGCTTCTTCATTCTTGTAGTAACCCAACATCACGTTCATACCACGCGCCAGAATTTCGCCAGGTATGTTTTGGGGGTCTTGACTGTCAATCTTCACCTCCATGTGTACTACAGCCTTGCCGCACGATGTTGGAACAAAGTCCTTATAATCTGCGTAGGTGATGATGGGTGCACATTCGGTTGCGCCATAGCCAACGGTAAAGGGTAGGTCGATACGTGTGAGGAAAGCTTCCACTTCACGGTTAAACGCCGCTCCACCGATGATGATTTCGTAGAATTGTCCACCGAAAGCAGCAGCCACTTGTTCCTTAATCTTCTGGTTAATCTTCTTGTTTATCACCGGCATATTAAGCAGCAGGCGCATCTTGTTGTTCTGTATCTTGGGGAAAACGCGCTTTCTGATAATCTTCTCGATAACCAATGGTACAGCGATAATCACCTTGGGCTTAATCTCGGTGAATGCTTGCGCGATGATGGCAGGGCTAGGAATGCGACTGAGATAATAGATATGGCATCCACAACAGAACTCGAAGATAAATTCGAAAGCCATGCCGTACATGTGGGCCATGGGCAAAATGCTGATGATGGAGTCGCCTGCCGATACGTGCGGACCTAGTACACCCATGGCGAAATCTAGGTTGCTCCACAAGGCACGATAAGGAATCATTACGCCTTTCGAGAAACCTGTGGTGCCGCTGGTATAATTGATGAGGGCCAATTCGTCAGGGTTTTCCTCTATATAATAGCTTACATGCTCCTTACGGAAGTACTTTGGATACTTCTTGCCAAAGATTTCGTTGAGGTGTTCGCGAGCGTAAGTAAGCTTATCGGTACGTGAAAGCACCAGCGAATAGTCGGGAATGTAGATGATTCCTTCAAGTGAGGGCATCTTGGTAGCGTCTATCGTGGTGGCAACCACATCGCCCACGAAGAGCAATTTGGCTTCCGAGTGGTTCACAATGTTATGCATCTGCTCGGCGGTAAACTCGTGTAGCACGGGTACAGCTACAGCCCCGTATGTGAGCGTTGCCAAAAAAGCCACCGCCCAGTTAGCGCTGTTGCGCCCGGCAAGTGCAATCTTGTCGCCCTTTACAACCCCGCTGTTTTCGAAGAGAATATGTAGTTTCTCTATTTTTCGCGCTACATCATGGTATTGGAGCGTCTGCCCTTTGAAGTCGGTCAGTGCATCGAGGTCCCAATGGTCCACGATGCTCTTCTGAACACAGGCGTTAAAGCTAGGTATCTTTTCCATATTTTGTATGCATTTAAACATTATACTTGGTTTGGGTGCGAACCGTTAAATCTCTATTTTCTCATTTATTTCTTAACTTCTATCGTTTGGCATGTAGGCCATCACACGTTTTGGTAGAGGTAGCGCTTGATGCTACGCTTGGGTGTCTTTTCAAACTCGGTGTCGTGTACCTTAATGGCCGAAAGCTTGCAATACGACGGCAAGATGGTGTTCAGCTCGTGGCGGTTTTGCTCCATAATGCCTTCCAAGTCTTCGGGCGAGAGGTCTAACGATGCTACTTCATCCATTTCGGGATATACCAGACCAACTAGCTTATCACCCTTTTGCACCACAAGACTCTCGTTTACCAATGTCATCGAGTTGAGTTTGTCTTCAATCTCTTCAGGAAACACGTTTTGTCCGTTCGAACCTAGCAACATGTTCTTGATGCGTCCACGTATATAAATGTGTCCGTCGGGTGCCATGGTGGCCAAATCGCCCGTGTGATACCATCCGTCTTGATCCAAAACTTGCCTTGTTGCCTCCTCGTTCTTGTAGTAACCTTGCATCACGTTGATGCCACGTGCAATGATTTCGCCAGGTATGTTCAGTGGATCGTTGCTGGCAATTCTTACCTCGACGTGTCGCACAGGTATGCCGCACGAACCTGGTGCAAACTGGCTTTGGTCGGTAAAGGTGAGTACAGGTGCGGTCTCGGTGGTGCCATACACCACGGTGATGGGGAAACCGATATCTGTAAGAAACTCTTCAATTTCCTTGTTAAGACTTGCTCCACCCACAATCACTTCGTAGACATTGCCTCCAAAGAGGTCGCGCACCATCTGGCAAATGTTATTTTTAACCTTCTTGCCTATAACTGGCATGTTTGAAAGCAACTTAACGCGACTGTTTTGTACCAGTGGAAATATCTTCTTACGTATGATTTTGTCTACCATCAGCGGCACAGCCGAGACGATGGCGGGCTTTATTTCGCTCATGGCTTCTACGATGAGCGAAGGCGAAGGCTGTCGTGTAAGGAAATGGTTGTGTGCCCCAGCGCAGAAGGCCAGTATGAATTCGAACATCTGTCCGTACATGTGGGCCATGGGTAATATACTCAATATGTTACCACCAACGGGTACATGCGGCGCCAATTCGTGCATCACAAAGTCGAGATTACCCCATAGTGCCCTGTAAGGTAGCATCACACCCTTAGAGAAACCTGTGGTCCCGCTTGTGTAATTGATAATGGCTAGCTCTTCGGCATGGTCTTGATGATAAGCCACATGTTCTTTGCGGAAGTACTTGGGGTATTTTTTTCCGAATATTTCATTAAGGTGTTCGCGTGCGAACGACAACTTTTCCGACTTGCATTCGCGCAAGGAGAAATCGGGGAGGTAAACGATGGCTTCGATGGCAGGCATCGATTCAATCGTTAGGTTTGGTGCAACAACATCACCTACAAAGATCAGTTTCGACTCTGAGTGATTGACGATGTTATAGATTTGTTCGGGTGTGAACTCGTTCTGCACCGGAACAACTACCGCGCCGTAAGTGATGATGGCTAGGTAGGCCACTGCCCAATGGGCGCTATTTCGTCCGCAAAGTGCAATCTTATCGCCTTTTACGATGCCTCCGTTTTCGAACAGTATGTGTAATTTCTCTATTTTTCGTGCCACATCGTGATATTGTAGCGTTTTCCCTTTATAGTCGGTAAGGGCATTAAGGTCCCAGTGGGCCTTGATGCTCTTCTCGATATAAGCATTAAAGCTAGGTATTTCTTTCATTGCACATATTTCTTTATCATGTGCAAAGTTACAATGTTGTTTGCACATTCCCAAAACTTCTGTGCAATTTGTGGTTTTTTTAGCCTAAAAACAAATAGCGTCTCGCTTATGGTACTTGTATGTTGAGCTAGGTTGAGAACATCTTATATTAGATAGATTATGGTAGATTGCAAGGAACTTTTAGGTATATCGCGGTGTTCCAGCTAAGATGTAACCCTGTTACACATGACATGGAACAGAGGTCCAATTGATATGGAACAATGTTCCATCATATATGTAACAGAGGTCGAAAAGGTGTGTAGCATAGCGAGTGAGCAGAAATAACTGCCTTAGGCCATATTGATGGCTTGGGGTTTTGCCCTTAACTGGTGCGCACAAACTACCTACATGCCCCATGGCTGTTTATTCGCTTGCCGATAAATGTAACTACACCTTAATTATATACGCGCGCGCGAGGGAACATTCTGTTGTTTTCAATTCTAAGGCTGCAGAGATAAAAGAAATATATCCATTAGAAGTGATTTTTAGAACTGGGCTAAACTAAAAAACGTTGAATAGTTTCTTTTGTTTTTGTTTGTTTCACAAACAATTCTTACCTTTGCGTATAAATAGTTTAAGTAAATGTCTCTGATTATCCTTTTAATCATAGTCGTTGGGTTTATTCTCATTAGTACAGAGAATGTTACAAATGTGAATAAGGCCGCTGTAGCAATCTTTGTTGGTACAGTGGGGTGGGTGTTGTACGTGTCTTACGGAACAGATTTTGTGCAGCTGATGCACAAACAGGCCTACACCGACTTCCTTGATGGGGGAGTGCACACAAGTCAGGCGGTGAAACAGTTCATTGCCCAAACCATATTTTTGCGCTATGTGGGTAAGGCTTGCGAGATTGTGTTATTCTTGCTGGCAACAATGACCATCGTAGAGATATTGAATAACAACGGCTGTTTCGACTTCTTGGGTATTTGGGCACGAACCCGTGACAGCAAGAAGCTGTTGTGGATGATGATGCTCATTGTCTTTGTGGTATCGGCCAACTTGGATAATCTCACCACAACGGTGATGGCCTTGACACTAATTCACCAAGTGATATCTAATAGGCGCTATCGTATGATCTACGGCAGTGTGGCTGTGATAGCGGCCAATATGGGCGGTGCGCTCACGGTTATTGGTTCGCCCGAAGGCTTGGTGCTATGGAACATGGGTGCGATAACCGCTTCTAACTATTCGTTGAGCATGGCTTTGCCCTGTATTGTGGCTTGTGTTGTGCCCACTTGGTTGCTGTCTAGGGCTTTGCCCGATCGTATCGATATCGAGTTTTTGCGGCTTCCTTACCGTGGCGACGATACCAAACTGAACGTTTGGCAGCGCCTTGTGATGTTTGTTGTAGGTATTGGTGGCCTGTGGTTTATCCCCACATTCCATAACATCACTAAACTAAGCCCTTTCCTCGGCGCACTTTGCGTGTTGTCGGTGTTGTGGGTTGTAAACGAGATATTCAACCGTAAGTTGCTTACTACTGGCGAAACGATACACCGGCGCATTCCGCGCGTTTTGCAATATGGGTCTATGCAGATGATATTGTTCGTGTTGGGTATCATGCTTGCAGTGGGTGTGGTCAACGAAACAGGCTTTTTCCGCCAGGTAACAGCCTATATTGACAGCCAAACGCCTAATATTTGGCTCTTTGGAGTTGTCAGCGCAGCCATCAGCAGTGTGCTCGACAGCTTCGTTACAACCATGTCGGCTGTGTCGCTTCATCCCGTGTTGTCGAGCGATAACGCCGAGCTCACGTCCTATTCGGCCAACTTCGCCCAGAACGGAGCTTACTGGAAGATGATCGCTTTTGCAACAGCTGTGGGAGGAAACATACTGCCGATAGGTTCAATAAGCGGCTTGGCGTTGATCAGAACAGAACGCATGCGCGTGGGATGGTATTTCGCCCATGTGGGTTGGAAGGTCCTTTTGGGAGGTATCTTGGGTATGGCGTTGCTTTGGTTCATAGCGTAATAAACAATAAGAATTTGTTTTCGCTAAGTTAACAGCTAATGCGCAGATGAGCATCACGGCTTATTAACTGGTCAACCAGTTAGCTCGCTAACGATTTAAAAAGAATATATCTCTACACCTTATTATATATAGGCGTGTAGAAACTAGATAAAGTTATCAACATAATGACAAGAATAAAGACGATAGGTATACTCACATCGGGTGGGGATGCACCAGGAATGAACGCTGCCATACGCGCTGTGACGCGCGCAGGCATTTGTAATGGGTTTAACATAAAAGGCATATACCGTGGTTTTGATGGACTTATAAACGACGATATAAAATCTTTCACCACCGAAAACGTAAGTGGCATTATTATGCAAGGTGGTACAATATTGAAGACCGCACGTAGTAACGACTTCACCACAGAGGAAGGTAGGCGCAAGGCTTACGAAAATATTGTGAAGGAAGGTATAGATGCGTTGGTGGTAATAGGCGGTAATGGCTCGCTAACTGGTGCAAGAGTGTTTGCGCAAGAATATGATTTGTGCTGCATCGGATTGCCAGGAACCATCGATAACGACCTCTATGGTACAGATTCGACCATTGGTTATGACACGACGATGAATACAATCGTAGATTGTGTAGACCGTATTCGTGATACGGCACAGAGTCACGAACGTATATTTTTCGTTGAAGTGATGGGGCGTGATGCTGGATTTTTAGCACAAAACAGTGCGATAGCAGCTGGTGCAGAGGCTGCTATCATACCCGAAGACTCGACGGACGTAGACCAGCTGGCACGGTTTATGGAGCGTGGTATTCGTAAATCGAAGAAAAGTTGCATTGTTATCGTGTCAGAAAGTCCTAAGTGTGGCGCGCTGTATTATGCCGATCGTGTAAAGAAAGAGTTCCCCGACTACGATGTGCGTGTATCTATCCTTGGGCATTTGCAACGTGGCGGTAGACCGACTGCTCACGACCGCATCTTGGCTAGCCGAACGGGCGTGGGCGCAATAGATGCGATCTTGCAAGGACAACGCAACGTAATGATTGGTGTTCGCAACAACGAAATTGTTTACGTGCCGCTTTTGGAGGCAGTTCGTAGCGATAAGCCGTTTGATAAGAAATTAATCACCGTTTTAGACGAATTGAGCATATAAATTGGACAAAGTCAACGACAGAATGTAATTCTATCGTATTAAAATGGTAGAACATTTTGGCATTTCCGTTTTTTATAGTTACTTTTGTCCTGTTATAAATAAGGAAATTTAATAAACAAGATATCTGAATATGTCAAACATAGAAGGACACATATCGCAAATCATTGGTCCAGTTATTGATGTTTACTTCGACACGAAAGGCCAAGAAGCAGAAAAAGTGTTGCCAAAGATACACGAAGCCTTGCGCATCGTTAGGCCCGACGGCCGTGAACTGATAGTAGAGGTTCAGCAGCATATCGGCGAAGACACGGTGCGCTGCGTGGCCATGGACAATACCGACGGTCTGCAACGCCACCTTAAGGCAACTCCTTTGGGTAGCCCCATCACTATGCCAGCTGGCGAACAGATAAAAGGGCGTATGATGAACGTTATCGGCAAACCTATTGATGGTATGTCGGAGCTGAACATGGAGGGTGCTTACCCCATCCATAGGGAAGCGCCAAAGTTCGAAGAGCTATCTACCCACAAGGAAATGTTGGCTACGGGCATCAAGGTTATCGACCTCTTGGAACCCTATATGAAGGGTGGTAAGATTGGTTTGTTTGGTGGTGCTGGTGTTGGTAAGACCGTTCTTATCATGGAACTAATCAATAACATCGCCAAAGGACATAACGGTTATTCGGTATTTGCTGGTGTTGGAGAACGTACACGCGAAGGTAACGACCTTATCCGAGATATGATCGAGTCGGGCGTTATTCGTTATGGCGACAAGTTCAGGAAAGCAATGGAGGAGGGAAAATGGGACCTCTCGCTTGTTGATCCTGAAGAATTGCGCCAGTCGCAGGCAACACTTGTATATGGTCAGATGAACGAACCGCCAGGAGCACGTGCTTCTGTGGCCTTGTCGGGACTAACGGTTGCTGAGGAATTCCGCGACCATGGCGGTAAAGATGGCGAACCGGCAGATATCATGTTCTTCATCGACAACATCTTCCGCTTTACCCAGGCAGGTTCGGAAGTTTCGGCTTTGTTGGGCCGTATGCCTTCGGCTGTGGGTTATCAGCCTACATTGGCCAGTGAAATGGGTGCTATGCAAGAGCGTATCACGTCTACTAAGCGCGGCTCTATTACGTCTGTTCAGGCCGTGTATGTACCTGCCGACGACTTAACCGACCCTGCTCCTGCCACCACTTTCACACACTTGGATGCCACAACAGAGCTTAGTCGTAAGATAACAGAGCTAGGAATCTATCCAGCCGTTGATCCATTGGGTTCCACTTCGCGTATTCTCGACCCGCTGATTGTGGGAAAAGAGCACTACGAATGTGCGCAACGCGTGAAGCAAATACTGCAACGCTATAAGGAATTGCAAGATATTATCGCCATCCTTGGTATGGATGAGTTGAGCGACGAAGATAAGCAGACCGTAAACCGCGCACGTAGGGTGCAGCGTTTCCTCTCTCAGCCGTTCACCGTTGCCGAGCAGTTTACTGGCGTGAAGGGTGCGATGGTAAGCATCGAAGACACCATTAAGGGTTTCAACATGATACTCGACGGTGAAGTTGACGATCTTCCCGAGCAGGCTTTCTTGAACGTTGGTACTATCGAAGACGCCATCGAGAAGGGTAAGAAGTTGCTCGAAGCTGCAAGTGCGAACTAATTTTTGTGTAAAAGCACGTGTCTATGCTCAAATTGATTATTGTTTCTCCAGAAAAGCAACTTTATCAAGGCGATGCCCAGAGCGTAAAAGTTCCTGGCAGTCTTGGTGAGTTTGAGATACTCGACAACCATGCACCCATCATCTCTTCGCTAGAAGTTGGTAAGGTGGTTTATGTCACTGGCAATGGAGAAAGACAAGAGTGTGCCATTGTTGGAGGCTTTGTCGAAGTACAAAAGAACGTCGTCTCCTTATGTGTGGAGGTGTAACGTTTCTCTATGGATAGTGCTATGGACGAAAGACAAGTAGGCAAATACAAGTGGCGTTACATCTGCCAGAGCTTTATTACGCTAGGGTTATTGGCGGTAGGTGTATATGGCGTTGCCGATTTTTGGCTTGATTATGACGCCGTGTTGCCGTTGCTGGTTAGTTCGGTGGTTTTCTTAACCATTGAGTTGGCCGACATCTTGATTTGGTCGCGTGTGATAAGTAGAGCACCAGAAAACCTTTCCACCTTTTTCATGGGTGTATCGGGGTTTCGCATGCTACTGTGTGTGTTGGTCTTTTTCATGTACTACTTCGTGGTAGACAGACAAGCGATGTTACTCTTTCTCTGTATTTTCGCCCTGTTTTATGTGGCGATGCTTGTACACCACACGTTGTTCTTTTCGGGCAACAAAGGTAAGTCGGGCACATAATGCCTATATATAATAATGTGTATAATGAAAAAAATAAGGTATATATCACTTCTAATGCTGCTGTTTTTCTCTTCGTTGTCGCTCTATGCGACTAACAACGGAGAGGCAGACAAGAAGGAACTTGATATTCCAGAGATTGTGCTCGAACACTTGTCGGACGCTTACGAGTGGCATATTGCCACGTACGAAGGCAAGCATTTGAGCATACCCTTGCCCATCATCGTTAGAAGTAGCGAGACGGGTGAATGGTATGTGGGCACAGCTCACAACCTTCCGAACAACTTCTTCTTCGATGCTCAGCATCATGGGAAGATTTATGAGCGGCATGCTGATGGTTCAACGACGCGTCCTTTAGACCTAAGTGTAACCAAGGCTGTAGCTCAGATATGGATTGTTGTAGTGATTTTGCTCACCGTATTTTTGTCATGCGCTCGTTGGTATAAGAAAGCTGATGAGAAAAGTGCAGCTCCAAAGGGGTTTGTTGGCTTGATAGAAATGTTCGTAATGTATATTCACGACGACCTGATAAAGCCTGCGGTGGGTGAACGGCATTATAAGCGTTATGCCCCCTTCTTGCTTACGGTGTTCTTTTTTATCTTCACTTGTAACCTTGTTGGGCTTATCCCTGTGTTCCCTGGCGGAGCAAACGTTACGGGTAACATCAATATAACGATGTTCTTGGCAATTACCTCGATGTTGGTTATCAATATCTTTGGTAATAAAGAGTATTGGAAAGAGATATTTTGGCCTGAAGTGCCAATGGCCTTAAAGTTCCCTGTTCCCCTAATGCCAGTGATAGAGCTGTTCAGTATCTTCACTAAGCCGTTTGCATTGATGATACGTCTCTTCGCCAATATGATGGCAGGACATGCTATTATATTGAGTTTTACTTGCGTGATATTCCTTGGTTGGAGTATGGGAGTTGGCTACGGACTTGGCTTGAGCTCGCTTGGTATAATCATGTTGCTTTTCATGAACTGCCTCGAACTGCTAGTGGCATTCGTGCAGGCATACGTGTTTACGATGCTTAGTGCTGTATTTATCGGCATGGCTCATAAGGAACACCACGCTGCCGAATAACTTTCGCCCATCGTGTGACCTCGTTTAGAACGCAGGTAGCTTAAAAAAGCCGCTATTTATACACAACATAGCGAAATAAATAACATTGCAGCTGCGTGTCATCAACAACCTTGGTGCGGTAGCAGTAACATTTTTATCGAATAAAATAATTCAAAGAGTATATAAACAATTAATAAAAAGAATAAGAACTATGATTATTACAACATTATTGGCTGCCGAGGGTCTGGCTCAGCTAGGCTGCGGTATTGGTGCAGGTATTGCTACAATTGGTGCTGGTTTAGGTATTGGCCGCATTGGCAGTAGCGCAATGGACGCTATTGCTCGTCAGCCCGAAGCCACGAATAAGATACAGACAAACATGATTGTTACCGCTTCTTTCATTGAGGGTTGTGCTCTCTTTGCTATTGCAGCGTGTGCATTCTTGATTAAATAAAGTAACCGAATGGAGAATTTACCATCAATACTAACGCCCGACTTGGGCTTGCTCTTTTGGATGCTCTTGGCGTTCTTGGTGGTTTTTGTTGTTCTTGTAAAATACGGTTTTCCTGCTATCATTAGGATGGTTGAAGGCCGTAAGACATACATAGACGAAAGTCTGCGCAAGGCTCATGAGGCGTCAGAACGGCTAGAAAACATCAAGCAAGAAAGCGAACAGATTCTTCAGGAGGCGAGAGAGAAACAATCACTCATCTTGAAGGAGGCTACCCAGACGCGCGAAGCCATAGTTGAGAAAGCTCGACAGGTGGCTCGTGAAGAGGGTGCGCGTATGCTCGAAGAAGCCAAAAGGCAGATAGAGGTAGAGAAACAGAATGCTATCCGCGAAATCCGCACACAGGTAGCTGAACTTAGCGTTCAGATTGCCGAGAAGGTTATGCGCGAAAACTTGGCGTCCAATGCTCAGCAGATGTCATTGGTTAACCGTTTCTTAGACGATGCTTTCTCTGTAAATCCCAACTAAACGAGTATGGATATAGGGTTAATAGCTGTTCGATACGCACGTGCATTGCTCAAGGCCGCCATCGCAGACCATTGCCATGAGGAAGTGTATCACAACATGTCGAATCTGTTGGAATGTTATTTAAGCGTTCCCGAGCTTCGTCCAACGATATGCAACCCCATGTATTCCAGGCCAAAGAAGCAATCTGTGGTGCTGGCGGCATGTGGAACGCCCACTGTCGAACTAACGAAACGCTTCATCGCTTTGGTGATGCGCGAGGGTAGGGAAGACGTGTTGCAATTCATGGCCTCGTCTTTCATCAACCTGTATAGGCAGCATTTCAACATCACAAGTGGCAAAATCACTACCGCTGTGCAGCTCTCAGCTGAGGTGGAACAACGTATGCGCCGCTTGGTAGAAGAGCGTACACAGGGCAATGTTGAGTTTACCACAGAGGTAGACCCTGCAATCCTCGGCGGATTTGTGTTGGATTACGACACCTATCGTATGGATGCCAGTGTGAAGAGCAAACTTAATCGCATTCTAATAGAATTAAAAAACAAGTAACATGTCTGATAAAATAAGGCCCAACGAGGTCTCCGAGATATTGTTCCAACAGCTTCAGCAAATCAACGATGGGCAGGATTTTGACGAGATTGGCACTGTCCTCACCGTCGGTGATGGTGTTGCACGCGTCTACGGACTGCGTAATGCCGAGGCTAATGAATTGCTAGAATTCGAAAACGGAACCATGGCCATCGTCATGAACCTGGAAGAAGACAATGTTGGATGTGTGCTTTTGGGCCCAACCTCTGGTATTAAAGAGGGACAGGTAGTAAAGCGTACGCACCGCATTGCCAGCATTCGGGTGAACGACAACATGCTTGGGCGTGTAATCAACCCCTTGGGTGAGGCTATCGACGGACTAGGCGAAATCGATTTGACAAACGCATTCGAGATGCCACTTGACCGTAAGGCGCCTGGCGTTATATACCGTCAACCCGTTAAGGAACCACTTCAAACAGGACTTAAAGGTGTTGACTCGATGATTCCCATTGGTAGGGGACAACGTGAGCTTATCATTGGCGACCGCCAGACTGGCAAAACGGCCATCGCTCTCGATACGATCATCAACCAAAAGAGTTTTTACGATGCTGGCAAACCTGTGTATTGCATCTATGTTGCCATTGGCCAAAAGGCCTCAACGGTAGCAACCTTGGTGCAAACGCTGAAAGAGCGAGGCGCGTTAGACTATACCATCATCGTGTCGGCAACAGCTGCCGACCCCGCTGCGATGCAATATTATGCACCGTTTGCAGGTGCAGCCATTGGCGAATACTTCCGCGACCGTGGTGAACACGCCCTAGTTGTATACGATGATTTGTCTAAACAAGCTGTGGCATATCGTGAAGTGTCGCTCATTCTTCGTCGTCCGTCGGGTCGTGAGGCTTATCCCGGTGACGTTTTCTATCTGCATAGCCGCCTTTTGGAACGTGCTGCGCGCATAAACGACCAGCAAGAAGTGGCCGAACAGATGAACGATCTACCCAAATGCCTTAAAGGTCATGTAAAGGGAGGCGGTTCGTTAACCGCGCTTCCTATCATTGAGACTCAAGCAGGCGACGTTTCCGCTTACATTCCAACCAACGTTATCTCCATCACCGATGGTCAGATATATCTGGAGACCGACCTTTTCAACCAAGGTTTTCGCCCTGCCATCAACGTCGGAATATCGGTTAGCCGTGTAGGTGGTTCTGCTCAAATCAAGAGTATGAAGAAAGTGGCCGGTACGCTTAAAATCGATATGGCCCAGTATCGTGAGTTGGAGGCATTCTCAAAGTTCTCTAGCGATATGGATGCCGTTACTGCGATGACCTTGGATAGAGGACGAAAGAATACGCAATTGCTCATTCAACCCCAGTACAGTCCTATGGCTGTGGGCGAGCAGATCGCCATCTTGTATTGCGGAACACGCGGTTTGATGCACGATGTACCCGTAGAACAGATTCGCGAATGCCAGACGCTGTTCCTCGACAAGTTGCGTTCAACCCACCAATCCACCATCGATTTCTTGGCAAGTGGTGAACTGAACGACGAAGCATGCAGCGTACTCGAGTCTGTAATGGCCGACATCGCGGGTCAATTCCAACAAGTTTGAACATTTAAGGATTGGCATCGTCCCACCTCACCGCAACGTGAGGCGGACGCGCCATCCTTCAATACATAGCGTATGCCTTCATTAAAAGAGATAAAGACACGAATAGCCTCCGTTAACAGCACACGTAAAATAACGAGTGCCATGAAGATGGTGGCATCGTCAAAGCTGCATCATGCTCAACAGATGATTGAGAACATGTTGCCTTACGAGAACATGTTAGAGCATATTCTCAAGGCTTTTCTCGCGTCAATGCCCGAGGCTCACACGCCATTAAACGTGGAGCGCAAGCAGCTTAAGCGCGTTGCGCTTGTGGTTTTTTCCAGCAACAGCAGCCTGTGTGGTGGCTTTAACGCCAATGTTACTAAGCTTATGCAACAGGCAGTGGCACACTATCGTGAGCAAGGAGTAACCGAGATCGTGGTTTACCCTATTGGCAGGAAAATTGCCGAGCAAGCTATAAAGATGAAGTTGCAGGTTCGTGGCGACTTTAATCATTTGGCCGAGAAGCCTAATGCACATCAATGTGCAGACATCGCCAAGGAATTGGCAGACCAATATGCAGCTGGCGAACTCGATAAGGTAGAGCTCATTTACCATCATTTCAAAAGTGCAGGCTCACAGATTTTGACTAGGAGAATCTTCTTGCCTATCGATCTTACCACCGAATTGGGACGTTTTAACGACCGCGATCTCAGTTCAAATGTGGTTACGGCTAAGGCGCAAGAGTATCTAAAGAAAAAAGCTGCGACGGAACAAAAGAAAAAAGAGCAGGCAAAACCCCTGAACGACAATTTCCTTGTTGAGCCAGATATGGAGACAATCCTAACAACGCTCATCCCTAAGGAGTTGAACTTGATGGTGTACACCGCCTTACTTGATAGTAATGCCAGTGAGCACGCGGCGCGAATGGTGGCTATGCAAACGGCCACAGATAATGCCGACGAATTGCTTAGAGACTTGAACTTGCAGTATAACAAGAGCAGGCAGCAAGCAATTACCAACGAATTGCTCGACATCATGGGTGGTAGCGTCAACAATTAATTGTTCAGTTGTGCCCTTTTGGCCTTTAATTATGTTTGGCAACTTTGCGCCTTAGTGTCCTTGCGACTTTGTCGTAACGGCGGTTAATGCGTGAAGTTGTCAATCTTTTGTTTTTAGTCCTAGCTCTCAATTATCTCCAATGGCTTTTAGTATTTTAATCCAACTTACTGATAGCTTTTATTAAAAATGTTGGTAGACTTCATCAATTGAAAATGCAGAGCAGGCAGTTGAATAAACAATAAACGATTAACGGGATAACAAAATAACAATACGACTTTGAAAGAATGCATGTGATTCTCTCGCAAAGTCTAAAACCAACCACTATAAATGCATGTAGTTTATAGCTCCCGTCTTCAATCATTTTCATTCATATATTTTCCTTTCCCACAATGACATACGAATATCAATTGCGCTTGTTGCCTCAACAGGCATATACCGAAGATAGCATACGCGACTATGTAGCACACGAAAAGGGACTCGATGTACGAACCATTACCCACGTTCAGGTGCTAAAACGAAGCATCGATGCGCGCCAACGCACCATATTTGTTAATCTCTCGGTGCGTGTTTTTATTAACGAGTTACCCGAAAAATTAGAATATCAAGTCGTAAATTACCCCGATGTGTCCCATTGTCCACAAGCAATCGTTGTCGGTGCAGGACCAGGTGGATTGTTTGCGGCGCTCCGTTTGATCGAACAAGGTATTCGTCCCATTGTCGTTGAGCGAGGTAAAAGCGTTAACGAGCGCCATCGCGACCTTTCGCTTATTACCAAAGAACAAAAGATTAACCCTGAAAGCAACTACTGTTTTGGTGAAGGTGGTGCTGGTGCTTATTCAGATGGTAAGCTATATACTCGGAGTAAGAAACGCGGCAATGTAGAGAAAATTTTAAATGTGTTCTGCCAACATGGGGCTTCCACATCCATCTTGTCAGACGCCCACCCACATATCGGCACCGACAAGCTGCCGAAGGTAATCGAGGCAATACGCAATACCATTATCAATAGTGGGGGCGAAGTGCACTTCCAAACAAAAATGACCGCCTTCTTGATGGATAATGACCAGGTGATAGGCATACAAACCGTTAATAGTTTGACGTCCGAAGAGCGGCCTTATAAAGGCCCGGTTATCCTAGCCACTGGTCATAGCGCCCGCGATGTGTACCAATATCTTGCCACGGCAGGCATCCCCATCGAACCTAAAGGGTTGGCAATAGGCGTAAGGCTCGAACATCCATCAGCCTTAATAGACCAAATTCAGTATCACAACAAGAACGGACGAGGCAAGTATTTGCCTGCTGCCGAGTATAGTTTTGTTGCCCAATCGGCCGAAAGAGGTGTCTATTCGTTTTGCATGTGCCCTGGTGGCTTTGTCATTCCAGCAGCAACCGAACACGAACAAATCGTAGTCAATGGCATGAGTCCAGCCAACCGAGGTTCCAAATGGTCGAATAGCGGCATGGTGGTTGAGGTAAGACCCGAGGATGTTGAAGGCGACGACGTGTTGAAAATGATGCATTACCAGCAATCTATAGAACACGATTGTTGGGTGAATGGCAACCGTAAGCAAACCGCTCCCGCACAGCGAATGGTGGATTTCGTTAACCGCAAGCTAAGTTACGACCTGCCTCGAAGTAGTTATTCGCCAGGACTTATATCTAGTCCGTTGCATTTTTGGATGCCCAAGCACATCGTTTCGCGTTTGCAAGAGGGCTTTCAGAAGTTCGGTCGAAGCAGTCATGGCTTCTTGACCAACGAAGCAGTGCTCATTGCCACCGAGAGCCGAACCTCTTCTCCTGTACGAATTATGCGCGATAGGGAAAACTTTCAACATGTTAGCATAGGTGGTTTGTTCCCTTGTGGCGAAGGTGCAGGCTATGCTGGTGGTATCGTTTCGGCTGCCATGGATGGTGAACGCTGTGCCGAGATGTGCGCCGCTTATGTCAAGGCGATTAACTAGACTGCGACCGTTATCCTCATATCCCATCTTATTAAATTAGCGTTTATAACCCCAAAAGTAAGTATCTGGACATAATTAAATCAACTGTCGTGTTGCTATAGATGCTTTGTACTTTTGTTCCATGTCACATGGAATCCTTTTCCATGTGATATGGAACCCTGTTCCAGATGACATGGAACAGGGTTCCATCATAGCTGTAATTCGACAAAAGAAGTAAAAGCTTAATGCTAATTCTTAATTCGTTGATAATCAAAGTACATATAATGCACTGTTAGTTCATTGTAGAAGTAGAGCGAGATACCATTAGACGCAGTTTGCATCACATAAAAACTCCTCATACCCTTTTTGTTCTCCTCTTTTAAGTCTAAGTCCCATCTTATGCATTTAAATTGCTTACCATGGTCATCTGTTCCCAAACCTTAGTCTTTTCCTTTGCTAATTGCACTTCGTCAAACTACATTATACCCTTCTCTATTTGATCTATCTCATCTATGTAATGTTCTCACTTGCATGTTTATATGCGTTTTGCGATTGAAAAGTTTTTGTGTTCGCCAACAATTAGTTATCTTTGTAGTTGGTTCAAACGTAACCGACACAATTCAGACACATGAAGTTAGAGGGGGGAGATTACGTCTTATACTGCATAAGGTTGTGCTTATCGGGGCTTCGTCCGTAAGTTCCCGTCTTCCGTTCTTAAATGTAGAGTATATATGACATATGCAATTATAGCCGCTGGAGAAGGTTCACGCCTTATGCAAGAAGGGGTGCAGCTACCCAAACCATTGGTTTGGGTGGGGGGCGAACACCTTGTAGACAGGCTTATCAGAATATTCATGGCCAACAAAGCCGACGAGATTGTGGTTATTTGTAACGAGCAAATGACTGATGTCGCTACACATTTGAAGGACTTACAGTGTAAGGGGTTGGCTGGAAAACGCATACCTTTGAGAGTGGTTGTTAAAAGCACGGCCAGTTCCATGCATAGCCTTTACGAATTAAGCCCTTATCTTCACACCTCCCCCTTTATTCTAACAACGGTAGACACCATCTTCAATGAAGGCGAATTTGCTAAATTTGTTAGCACGATGAACGAAACATTGGAGTCTGGCGACAATGGAGTGATGGCTGTAACGGGCTTTGTGGACGATGAAAAACCACTATATGTGCAAACCGAAAACCCACCATATATATCAGGCTTTTACGACGAACCGGCACCTAATTGCCAATACATATCGGCAGGCATTTATGGCTTAACCCCTCAATGTCTACCCATTTTGCAGGCTTGTGTTAAGGGTGGAGAAAGCCGAATGCGCAATTTTCAACGCGCATTGATTGCCAACCATCTGAAACTAAGGGCTTACGTGATGGGTAAGGTGTTAGACATCGACCACGCTTCAGATATAAACAAAGCAGAGGAGTTTGTTCATGAGCAGCGTAATTGCCATTTATAGAGACAAGTGTTTTTCGCCTAACTCGGTGGAAGCAGACCGTGCCATCATGGATGCAACGATACATCGATTGGGCAATCACAACGTGATGACGATTGCCGAGCATGAATTAGGCGAGCAACATCGTGCAGACTTGTTTCTTTCCATGGGTCGACTTCCTCGAACTATACAGCTGTTGAAGGCATGCGAACAGCAAGGCCAAGCTTTGGTGATTAACAGCGCTTCAGCGCTCGAATGCTTCTCGCGTCGCAACATCCATCGTTTGATGTCGGATAATGGCATTCCCCTTCCGCCAGACACTGGTGAACACGGCTACTGGGTGAAGCGTGCAGACCTCGCAGCACAAACTAAAGCCGACGTGGTGTTTTGTACTGACAAGGCTACTGTTGAGCAAACCATACGCTATTTCGCCTTGCGCGGAGTAGACGATGTGGTAGTTAGTGCCCATGTAGAGGGCGACCTCATTAAGTTTTATGGTGTTGGCGATAACTTCTTTTGGCATTTCTATCCCACAGATAATGGCCATACCAAATTTGGAGACGAAAAACGCAACGGTGTTGCTCACCATTTCGACTTCAATTTGTCTGAACTTAGGGCTGCAGCAGTGCGACTGGCACAACTAACAAACATCGATGTTTATGGCGGTGACTGCATTGTAGATCACGAAGGTCGCTTTTTCATCATCGACTTTAACGATTGGCCTAGCTTCGCAGCATGTAAAGAGCAGGCTGCCGATGCCATTTCACAGCTCGTTAACGGGCTGCTTGCAACCAATGTAAAAATAAAACAGGAAAATGGATAACAACTTCAAGACCTTGTTTCGCGAGTCGTTAAAGTCAAGCGATACAGAGGAAACCATCGACATATATTTTACACGTCCCATCGGTCTGGTGTTTGCCTTGTTATGGAACAGGCTAGGCATACACCCTAACACCATCACCATCCTCTCTATTTTCTTGGGAGTGGGAGCAGGCTACATGTTTTATTTCCCCAATGTAACCCACAATCTCATGGGTGTGGCCTTGCTCATGTTGGCCAACTTCTGTGATTCTACCGATGGGCAGATGGCCCGCCTTACGGGTAAGAAAACACTTTTGGGGCGCGTACTTGATGGCTTTTCGGGCGACCTTTGGTTTTTCAGCATCTATCTAGCCCTCTGCCTGCGCCTGCAATCAAGCCCTATCCCCTACACCAACATGAAGTGGGGCTTTTGGATTTGGGCCTTAGCTGCAGTGTCGGGTTTGTTGTGCCATTCATCACAGAGTTCTTTGGCCGACTATTATAGACAGATACACCTGCTGTTTTTAAAGGGTAAGAAAGGCAGCGAACTAGATACATACGCCCAGCAGCGTACCATTTACGATGCTCTGCCAAAGCGTGGGCAATGGTTTAAGCGGTTGTTCCATTACAATTATGCCAACTATTGCAAAGGCCAGGAGAAGCGAACACCCAAGTTCCAGGCTTTCTTCGGGCGAGTTAATGCCACATATGGTGATGCAGAAAAGGTGCCAGCCCAACTGCGCGATGAGTTTTTGCGAGGCAGTAGGCCGCTGATGAAGTACACCAATATGCTTAGCTTCAATCTGCGTGCCATCGTTTTATACACCACATGCCTTGCCAATTGCCCATGGGTTTATTTCCTTTTCGAACTCACAGTGCTTAGTGGCATATACATATACATGCACAAGCAACATGAAGATTTGTGCGACAGGTGTTCGAACATGATATAACAGCAATATAATATGCACGAAAATAAGAGAACAACAAGATATACATTCAACACGCTTAATGGCCTCGGCGTAGAAGGAATAATATTCGACTATGGTGCTACGCTTGATACCAATGGCAACCATTGGGGACAAGTGATTTGGCATGCGTACCAAAAGGCGAACGTACCTATTAGCGAAGCAGATTATCGAGCAGCCTATGTTCATGTTGAACGCACGTTGGCAACCAACAGGATAATAATGCCCGATTTTACGTTCGATGCGATGTTAAGTACCAAATTGCAGATGCAGCTGGCGTATCTTCGTGACGTGAAGGCGCTGGATGTACCACAGTTGGAACTCGACATTATGCATGACATCTTGCTGACAGAACTCGCTTCCGACCTGAAAAAGGTTATCGACCACAGCCGTCTTGTGCTAGAAGAGTTACACGAGCATTATCCGTTGGTGCTGGTGAGTAATTTCTATGGTAATATCGAGGCTGTTCTCAACGATTATCTAATGCGCGATCTCTTCAAAAGCGTTATCGAATCGTCGGTTGTAGGTGTGCGAAAACCCGACCCGAAAATATTTGCTCTCGGTGTTGAAGCCTTGAATTTGCCTGCCGAAAAGGTATTGGTGGTGGGTGATAGTTTTGACAAAGACATTGTGCCTGCACACTCGTTGGGTTGCGTAACGGCATGGTTTAAGGGTGAATCTTGGGAAGAAAAGCACCACGACGAAAACTTAGTACGGCTGATAATTAAAGATTTGGAGGACTTGTTGGACTAGGTGGACTTTGCTAGTTGCCTCGAAATGTTGGGGCACAAACCATGTTGGATTACATAATTATTTTTTGTGAGCATCCCCTTTACGAACATATTGCTGTTGTTTACGGCTTTACAAGTGAAGTTCACGATGTTAAACAGTAGACTTAAGAGATGAGTTATAAAATAAACAGACTATTGATGGTGTTTGCATTACTCTTTATGGGCCTAACTATTTCGGCCCAAACACAGGGTATGCTCACAGGTGTGGTTACCGATGCAACCACAGGCGACACCATATATTACCCCAGCGCCAGTTACAAGGGACATGAGATAGCTGTGTCGGGTACGGCCAAGGGGCAATATACCATTGTGCGGAAAGAGGGGCTTGTCCTTACTTTCAGTGCGGTGGGTTATGCACCCGTACGAGTGGTTGTTAAGGCCTCTACGCCTAGCGTTTTAAATATTAAACTTAAATCGGATACCCGGCAGCTAGCAGAAGTTGTGGTAAGGCAGAAACGTGGCAAGTATTCTCGCAAGAACAATCCCGCTGTTGAGCTGATGAAAAGGGTCATTGCGGCAAAGAAACTCACGCAATTGGAAAACCACGATTTCTTTCAATACACCAAGTATCAGAAGATAACATTGGCCATGAACGACATCACGCCAACACAAATTGATAGCGGATTTATAGGCAAAAGGCGATGGATGCTCGACCAGGTGGAGCTTTGTCCATACAACAACAAGCTCATCTTGCCCATATCGGTAGACGAAACTGTTTCCCAACATATATATCGTAAACAGCCCAAGACCGAGCGCGACATTATAAAAGGACAGAACAGTACGGGTATTAACCAGCTAATTCAAACGGGCGATATCATGGACATCATGCTCAAAGACGTGTTTACCGATGTGAACATTTATGATAATGATGTGCGCCTGTTACGACATCACTTCACCAGTCCTATTGGCAATAGTGCCATTAGCTTTTACCGTTATTACATAGAAGATACCGTATATGTGGGTAAAGACTTGTGTTATCACTTGCAATTCACCCCGAACAATGGTCAGGATATTGGTTTTCGTGGCGAATTATATGTCGTGGCCGACTCAACCCTGCATGTTAAGCGATGTAACCTTACGTTGCCTGTACAAAGCGGTGTTAACTTTGTGGAGAATCTACAAGTGAGGCAAGAGTTCACCCAGCTTGAAAATGGCGAGTGGGCCTTGAGCGAAGACGACATGATTGCGGAGATAAGTGTGTATGGTCTGTTGCAGAAAGCCATCGTTATCCGAACTACACGCTTGAACGACTATGCCTTTGACGAACTCCCCACTAAGCTATTTAAGGGAAGTGCACGCGAAAGACGAGAGGCGGATGCCATGATGCGTGATGAAGCTTTTTGGAAAAAGTACCGTGCCGTTGAACTTAGCAAAAGCGAATCGTCAATGTCTCAGTTCGTGCATCGCGTGGAACAGATGAAGGGATTTAAGTATGTCATCTTCGGACTGAAAGCCCTGATTGAGAATTTTGTTGAAACTGGTGGGAAAGATCATCCTAGTAAGGTAGACATAGGCCCTATAAACACGATATTTACACGCAACTTTATCGACGGATTTAGAACGCGTATCAGTGCACAAACCACGGCAAGCCTTAGCAAGCATTGGTTTTTGGCAGGGTATATGGCACGTGGCTGGGGAAGCAAAAAGAACTATTATAGCGGCGAACTTACTTATTCGTTCAATAAGAAAGAATATCTGCCTCGCGAGTTTCCCAAGAGAACGGTGTCGTTTAAGTCTACCTACGATATTATGTCGCCTTCTGATAAGTTCTTGCGTACAGATAAAGATAACGTATTTACGTCTTTAAAGTGGACGAAGGTTGACAAGATGATGTTCTATAACCGTCAACAGTTAACCTTTGAACGTGAAGAAGAGTGGGGCATGAAAACCACTCTAAGCCTTCGAACGGAAGAAAACGAGGCGGTTGGTGCTCTGTTTTTCGAGAAGCTTAGCAATCCTTTTCCGTCCATTATCTACCCAGAAACAGACGTAAGCAAGCTGTTACATAATGGTAAAATGCGCACAACGGAACTACGTTTTGAATTGGAAATAGCGCCTGGACGTACCTTTATCAACACCAAACAAAGGCGTATAGCCATCAATTTGGAAGCACCAGTAATTACCTTGTCGCATTCTATGGGGCTAAATGGTGTGTTGGGCGGACAATATAGGTATAACTTTTCAGAGGTGGGACTATTGAAACGATTCTGGCTGAGAAGCTGGGGAAAGTTTGATGTGCAACTATATGCTGGTGCACAGTGGGATAAAGTACCGTTCCCCTTACTTATCATGCCCGCAGCTAACCTATCGTATATCGTGCAACGAGGAACGTTCAACCTGATAAACAATATGGAATTTCTTAACGATAGATATGCAAGCGTAGACCTCGGATGGGATATGAATGGTAAATTATTCAACCGCATACCGCTGCTTAAAAAGCTAAAATGGCGAGAGTTCATTGGTTTCAAGGGCTTATGGGGATCGCTTACTGATAAGAACAATCCCTTGTTGCTCCAAAATATTGGTGATGAAACGTTGATGTATTTCCCAGAGGGATCGCATGTGATGAACCCTAAACGTCCTTATATGGAACTAATTGTGGGTGTGCACAATATTTTCAAGTTATTCCATGTGCAATATGTGCGTAGGTTAAACTACAATGAGTTGAACACTGCACGTAAGCAAGGCGTGCGACTGATGATGCGCATGAGTTTTTAAGACTATCATCTGGATGATAATGTGGGGTTGTTTGAAAGTATCTACTTTGTTGAACAGCCCCACATCCTTTTATTGGTAAGCAGATGTGTCAATGGAGTACAAGATGGAGTAAAGTAGATTAAGTCTCTTGTAAATCCGTTTATATCTTATACTGGCAAATAAGAAACGCATCTCGAAAGAGATGCGTTGACTTGTTGGGATACTCGGACTCGAACCAAGAATGACAGGACCAGAATCTGTAGTGTTACCATTACACCATATCCCAATGCTTGTTTTGCGCTGCAAAGGTACTACTTTTTTCGCATTTTCCAAGCGATTTATAAACTTTTTTATCTTCGATTTACGCTTGTTTATATAAGCTATTCGGGGCCTGTTACTTGTGAAATGAGAGGAGATGGATAAAAGATAGGTGTTGCTTATTTGAACAACCGAATGTTAGTAGGCCTTATTTCATCTGTTTAGGGATGATGTAATCGAATCGTTCGATGTTGACAAAGCCTATCTTTTTCAGTTCTTCAATACTTCTTTCGGTATCTATAGGTGTGTTGTGGTTAGGTATGCTTGGAACACGCACAAAGATATTCTCCTTGTCAACATGTTCTGTAAGCCATTGCAGGTTGTCTTTTAGCAGACTAATGTCTTTAAGGGTGTATGCTAGGTAAGTATCAGGATTAAGGTCCTTGATGTCTACGATATATGTGTCAACCACGTCTAGCAATCGTCGTAAGTGGTTTTGTGGAACATATAGGCTGGTTTCTACTGTGATATTCCATTTTGGTCCGCAGATGTTTCTGAAAGCTTTGATGAACTTGCTTTGCAGGCATGGCTCTCCACCACCAAAGGTAACGCCTCCCCCTGTTGCAAGAAAATAAAGTTCGTCTTGTTTCAATTCGTCGTATAGCGCTTGTGGTGATATGCGCTTCCACCGTCTACGGGTGTCGTGACACTGATTGTTAAGACAGTACTTACAGTGCAACGGACAGCCAAAGAAACCGACGAGCGTGGTAACGCCATGCCCGTCGGTTGCTATGCGATGCCTGTCAATTCCTATAATGGGAACTCTAGCGTCGTTGGTTCTATTCACCTTTAATGGATTATTTTTGTGGAACTTCTTCCAAAACCTTCTTCAATAAGTCCCAGAAGGGTGCTACCGTTTCGTGTAGACAGCGTTCGCTGGTGCTATGGGGTGAACGGATGGTTGGACCAAGGGAAACAACATCCATGTGCGGATACTTATTGAGGATGATCGAACACTCCAATCCAGCATGGTCTACTTTAACGATGGCATCTTCGTTGAAGAGTTGCTTGTGCAGGCGTTGCAGCAGATTAAGAATTTCACTGTCGGTATTTGGATCCCAACCGGGGTAATCTGCACTTAGTTTTACGTCAAATCCGCCTAACGTAAGCGTACCTTTCAGCGTGTCGCAGATGTACTCTTTCATCGATTCGCTTGAGCTTCTGGCAAGGATAAGGAATTTTACTTTCCCGTTTTCGATCTCAATGATGGCCAAGTTAGACGATGTTTCAACAACTGTGGGTATGGCGGGAATCATGCGTAAAACTCCGTTGTGGCATCCGAAAAGCGCCTTCATCACGGTTTCCCTATCGGTAGCGTCCATCTGCTTCTCTGGTAGAGGAGCCTTTTCAGCAAATAGTTCTACCTTATCTTCAACGAAACGATATTCTGTTTCGAACAAAGTCTTCATCTCGTTGACAATTGTACAGGCCTTATCTTCGTTATTTGCAGGGAGCGTAACAATGGTTTCGGCCTTGTAAGGAATGGCATTACGCATGTTGCCACCATGCCAAGTGGCCAATTCGGCTTCGCATTCGGCAATCAACTTTGCCACAACACGTCCCATCAACTTATTGGCATTGGCTCTACCTTCATGTATTTCCAATCCCGAGTGACCACCTTTCAAACCTTTGATGGTTATTTTCAGCGCAACTCTAGCTTTGTCTACAAGAGCTTCTTTGTAGTCACGGGTAGCCGTAACATCAACTCCGCCAGCACTGCCAACAACGAAGCACCCCCACGTTTCGGAGTCGAGGTTGAGCAGAATATCGCCTTGAAGCTCGTTTGTAGGTAGATCGTTTGCGCCATACATACCCGTTTCTTCATCAGCTGTGATAAGTCCTTCAACGGGGCCGTGTTTCAAACTCTTGTCTTCCATTACGGCCATGATGGCAGCAACGCCAATTCCGTTATCGGCGCCAAGTGTTGTATTCTTAGCCCTAACCCATTCGTTGTCAATCCAAGTCTCAATTGGATCGGTTTCGAAGTTATGTGTGCTGTCGGGTGATTTTTGTGGAACCATGTCCATGTGTGCTTGTAGGGTTACAGTTTTACGGTTCTCCATACCAGGCGATGCCGCCTTTCGCATCACAACATTGTTGCCTTCATCAACGAATGCCTCTACACCCACTTCCTTGGCAAAGTTCAATAGAAAAGCTTTAACCTGTTCCAAATGTCCCGAAGGGCGTGGAACTTGGGTAAGGTTGTAGAAGTTACGCCAAATACTTTCAGGCTTTAAATTTTTGATTTCACTCATAACACAGTTGTTTAAAAGTTAGTAAAATATATTAGGATTTGGTTATTCAGCTATTGTTGTCTGATCTCTTTTGTGCGAGAAAGCCAATGCCATCCATCCGTAAACACCCAGGAGGACAACCAAAAGTGTTTGAACGGAATGGACAATTAGCACAAAGTTGAGCGCAGCCGTACTTTCTACAGCATATAATATGAGCATTGTTTTCACCGCAAAATGCCACGGACCAGCCCCATTGGGTGTTGGAACCACAACCGCCATACTGCCAACCACAAACGTTACCATTGCGCAAGCCATTCCTAAGCCAGCTGTTGCTTCGAAACAGAAGAAGGTAAGGTAGTAGTGGAGGAAGTAACTGCCCCATATTGCCAATGTGAAAATAGCGAAAAGCCACTTGTTACGTACTCTCCTTATCGAATTAACACCTTGCCAAATGCCCTTTACCGTTTCTTTCACCTTATTATATATGGCCATCCTTTTTAGCAATAAGTGTAGCAATACAACAACTGCGACTGCACAAATGGCTGTGACGATGTATCCTGTGGTTGAGAATTGGCTGACAATGGCATTGAGGCTGGTGCCTGTTTTGGTGAAAAAACTGTCGAAGATACTTACTTGCGCCAGTAGGGTTATGGCTGCTATGAGCAGAACCAACAACGAATCAATGGCTCGTTCGGTAACAACGGTTCCCAATGCTTTTGCAAAGTCGGTTTTGTCATATCGTCTAAGCACTGCGCAACGAGCAAATTCGCCTATTCGAGGGATAACCAGACTTACGGCATAAGAAACAAAAATAGCATGAATGGCTGTAGCTGCTCTTGGCCTTTCGCCCATGGGATCCAGTGTCTGACGCCATCTCCATCCTCTAAAAACTTGCGCCATGATACCGAAAGGGAAAGAAAGTAGCATCCACGTCCAATTCATTTCGTGGAGCATAACGTGCTCTACCTGCTTGAAATCAAAGCCACGATACATCCAATACAATATCGCTCCACCGAGGAAGAGCGACAAGGCAACTTTGAATGTGTCGTTTATGATACGTTTGATTTTCAATTTTTCTTGTATTTATACTCTGCAAAAATAATGCAAATCGTTGAAAGCGCAAAACGAAATGAGGCGTTTTTGTAGGCTCTATGTCGTTAAAATGCTTTTTATCCCACTTTTGTCGCTAGCTGAGAACCTGTGTCTGATTTATGGCAAGCCACAAGATATATTTCAAAAGCTAATCGAATGGCTACTGTTTAAGGTGCTCCGAGAATGAAAAGGGGTGTTTTGCCATTGTCTATCCACTCTGCAAACTTAAAGCCTTCGTATTCGAAAGCGAGCAAATCGTCGATGTTCGCAATTTTGTTTGTGATGATATAGTTGGCCATTGCCCCACGGCACATTTTCGTATACACCACAATCGTTTTCCTACCACGAGCATTTTCAACCATGAATTGGGGCTCGAAGATTTTAACTTTCTTCTTCACCTCGCTCCAATCGAAGAGCGACTTCATCTCTTCGCTTGCAAGGTAGGCGAGCATACCATTATCGTCGTTGATTGATTGGATGAAAAGCTGGGTAAGGCGAGACTTCCAATAGTCGAACAGTCGTATGTCATCGTGGTTTTGTAAACGAACATAACCTTCCAAACGATGTGGCTTTATGGCATCAAGAGGACGCAATAGACCATAGAGAAAAGAAGTTATCCAAAGGTGTTGATTGGCAAAATGAATGTCTTCTTGGCTGAACGCACTGGCTTTAAGATGCTTATAGGCCATACCGGTGAATGCCAAAGCGGCGTGAGATATATCGCCTGCTTGAAGGAAATGTTGGTATCTGAGCCAGTTCTGATTGGCTAGCTTACTATTAATTTTAAGCGTTTCCTCCAGCTCTTCTGTTGAGAAGTTCATCATTTCGGTGGCTATTTCTTTAGCCTCTGCGATGAAGCGTGGTTCGTTGGCACGCTCGTTAGGGTATGTTATTGGTTTGGACGCCATGTCTTTGGCGCATGAAAGAAGTATTTGCATGCTTTAAAGTGGGTTGTATGTATTACTTTTAGATGAGCATAAAAAGGCTTATCGCGTCTCAAACGCTGCCGTGGCTCATCTTCTTTTATCTTTGGAACGGTGTGGTTTTCCGTTCTGGAAGTTTGGGTTGAACGATTTCCTTTCGCTTGTTTTGGGCGAAGGTTTAGCATCGTATGCCTTATCCGAACGTTTATTTTTATGCTCACGAAGAGCTTTATCGTCACTTTCTGCCTTGGTTGAGCCTTGTTGTCGACTCCAATCGCTAGGCAAATATAGTTCGTTTATCAGTTCAGGGCGACCTATTTTCTTGAGTTCGCGCTCGATGTTTTGCCTTTCTTCCTTCTTATACCAAAAGAAGAACAGTCTTTGGTTATTCTTGTCTTTAGGCGTTTTGGCACTGAAAACAGGTTCAAGTGTATAGGGGTCGTAGCCCGTATACCATGCTTCGGTGCTCACGGTCATGGGCGTTGGGGTAAAGTCTTGTATCTGTTCGAGGTGGAAATTAAGTCTTTTGGTACGCACGGCTAAGTCTGCCATGTCTTCTTCCTTACACGCCGGGTGGCTACTCATGAAGTAAGGAATGATTTGTTGCCTAAGATTTTCCTCTTTATTAATCTTGTCAAAGATGCGCTTAAACTCCTCAAACTGTTTAAAACTGGGTTTTCTCATGCTGCGCAGCACCTCGTCGCTGGTGTGTTCTGGTGCTACCTTGAGCCGTCCACTCACGTGATGGCGTATCAATTCCTTAGTATACTCCATCGCGGCATCGTTCACTTTCTTGTCTTTACTTTTGTGGAGCAACAAGTCATAACGTACACCGCTGCCAATAAAACTCTTCTTTATCTCTGGTAAAGCATCTACAGCCCGATATATTTCAATAAGTTTCGAGTGGTCGGTGCTGAGGTTTGGGCAGATGTCGGGATTGATACACGACGGTCGTTTGCATACTTCGCATGCCTTTTTATTACGTCCTGCCATGCCATACATATTGGCTGAAGGGCCGCCGAGATCTGAAAGATATCCCTTGAAGTCGGGCATTTGTGCCACTTTCTTCACCTCATTTAGTATGCTTTCTTTCGAACGGCATACCACGAACTTGCCTTGGTGGGCCGAAATGGTGCAGAACGAGCAACCGCCGAAACATCCTTGGTGCATATTTACCGAGAATTTGATCATCTCGTAGGCTGGTATGCGCTTGTTTTTGTATTTTGGATGAGGCAAGCGAGTATAAGGCAGGTCGAAGGTTGCATCCAATTCTTGGGTCGTTAGCGTAGGGTAGGGTGGGTTAACCACGGCATACATGCCATCTACTTCTTGCAAAAGACGTTGCGCATGCACCTTGTTGGCCTCTTCTTCAATATGCTTGAAGTTCTCGGCTTGCTTGCGTTTGTCTTTCAGGCAAGCCTCGTGACTGTTCAATATGATGTCTTTGTCGGTTATTCCGCCAGGAACGCCATTCTTGTCAACCAAGAAAACTGTTTGCGGTATATGGTGAATGGTGCTGATATGTTGCCCATTCTCAAGGCAAGCACATAACTCCAAGATCGATTTTTCGCCCATTCCATAAAGTATGATATCAGCTTTCGAGTCGCATAGAATGCACTTTCTCACTCTGTCTTGCCAATAGTCGTAGTGCGTAAGTCGGCGCATCGAGGCCTCAATACCACCTAAAACCACTGGTACATCGGGGTAAAGCTCTTTCAGAATTTGTGTATACACAACTGTAGGATAGTCTGGACGGCAGTCGTGTCGACCGTCTGGGCTATACGCATCTTCTGAACGAAGTCGTTTGTTGGCCGTGTATTTGTTTACCATCGAATCCATACAGCCAGGCGAAACACCGAAGAAGAGACGTGGAACGCCCAACTTCTTGAAGTCGCGATAGTCGCCATGCCAGTCGGGTTGAGGTACAATAGCTACCTTATATCCAGCAGCTTCAAGGCAACGGCCAATAACGGCCACGCCAAAAGAGGGGTGGTCGACATACGCGTCACCCGAAAAAAGGATAATATCTAGTTGCTCCCACCCCCTTAGTTCGCATTCTTTTTTCGTGGTGGGTAAGAAATCTGTTAACCTATAATCGTTCAATGGGGTTCTTTATCTGTTGACAAGTTAACGGATTGGCGAGCTGACAAATCCGTGATCCTTGCTTTTGCATGAGAATTTACTTAACGAAAACCGTACTTTATTCTGATACTGAAGCCTTGTTCCTGTTGGTCTTCCAATCAATATAAAGCAATACAAGCTGATGCAGACCGAAAGCTTTCATGTTGTTATTGTAGATAACGTCGAGACAGAGGTCGAGTAGAGCTTTGTCTTTACCCGTCTCCGACTCCAATAACGACCTGACATTATACTTCAGTTTGTCTAACACCTCCTCGTCTATGATACCATTGCTGTCGACAAGATTCTTGAGTAAGGCGTATTTGTCAATTGTTTCCAGATGCAGGTCACTTACGTCTATGGTTCGCGTACCTGAATTGTTGGCTTGAATTTTATGCATGACTATGTTGTTTTAATTATTATTTCATCATCATATCGATGGCTTCGGCCATGATCCGCCGACGGTCTTCACTGTCCTTGATACACTCTATGGGAAAACCGAAGATATGACTTCGGCGGTTACCTGCCACGTAAGCTACCGATGCCGACCACCAACCCGTATACCGATAACCTGTTGTGGCACCGTCTAAGGGTGTTAACACGTCTACCTTTGTGGGTGCGTAGTGTATGGCGTTAGGCGATTTGTAAAGCAATGCCACAACGCTATCTCGTGCAATAGAATCTGTATCGCTCGCCAATGGCCTAATGGCAGCAAGCAGTGTGTCTGTTTTCACCGCACCATTAAACGAGGCTTTGAAAACATCCGACAAGAAAACTTGATCCAACGAGTCCCTCATGTCGGTGCCAACGTATGCTCCGCTCACAATCAATCGACCGTTATTGCGAGCATATTCGCGTATAAGCTTTTGCCCGAGGGGTGTGAATGTCTTATAGTTTACAAGCGAATGCCCATCGTTTCGTTGCAAGCCGAGTGCGATGTCTATGCATTGGTAGCGCGAAAGGTTGCACAATCCCTTCTCAACAGCTTTCATCGATGTCGATACCACATTGTATTTTCTCGTTGCAGCTATATCTTCAACATGTGTTTGCACTGTATTTTGGTTATTGCCTGCAACTAATTGTCCTTGCATACTTGAGTCGCTGTAACCCAATCCCTGCCATCCGTCAACGCCGGCAGCCCATTTGTTGAAGTTCTGTTGGTATCCAATCCATGCCGCTTGTGTACCCAAACTCACCCCGAGGTCTTCGTTTAGATCGAAGCCTTGTAGCTGTTGCGTTTCAATTACGGCTGGCGAGGAGAGCCTGTCAAAGCCATCTAACACCAAAATGGTGCTGGTAGCCTCTGGTTGGTAATATGCCGAGAGGGTTTCGGTCGTGAAACTCTCTCCCCCTTCATTTACTGCCGCAACCTTAAAGCGGTATGTGGAGTGGGGATGTAAAGAGAGTTCAATCTCGTTTTGTTTAACCAATTGTCCGTTATCAAATCCAGCCGAATCAACAGCTGTATATAAAATGTAACCCGTAGGCTTAGCCGTTGGCTCCAGCTCGTCATTCGTTTCGCGCCATCCTAGCTTTATCTGGCCGTTATAAAGGTAGTTGATATGGAAGTAGGAAGGGGCTAACGGAGTAACGGTCGCAGTTGTTCCATGTTGGTTACACATAAAGCGGAGGATGCTTTTGTACACGGCACGAGCCAATGCGAATTTAAAGTTGGGGTCGTGACCTAGTCGCATGTCAGGGAAATTCTGGTGCGATAGTGTCTCTAATATCGCCGAAGGGATTTCGGGCATACGTGTTTCCGAATAGTTCTTATCGATAAGCTCGCGCACTTCCCATCGTCCAAATTTGCGGTTTAGGTCATGATGGATTGTTTCTAACATGCTTTCGGCGAAGCTTACAGAAAGGTTTCGCGTTACGCCAGTGGCCAATCGCCCATCGTTGAAGTACGAAGTGCAGATGGCTAACGAGCCAACGATGTTTTTGCTGCGCCTGTCTGCTCCTGCATCGCTGTGTATTCCCAAGCATAACTCAATAGGAATACCCAACCCCGACTTTGTAGGTAAAAACGCAGAACCACCTGCCCACCAGTTGGAAATTAGTGCGCGAGCGTTCACGTCATCGCCATAGTCGTCGCGTCCTTCCTTTGAGCTGTACACCTCTTGTGGTGCACCATACCATTGGGCGGCGTATCTAGCCCCCTCTAAAGCCCTAGGCATACCGCTAACACTCTCTCCACGACGGATATTTCCCATGCCCCCACCAAAGCGGACAGCATCGGCCGTCACCACACCATCCTTTGAGCAGACGTTGTTCAGCACCACGCAGTTGTTTTTCGAACATCCTTCACCAAAGTCGAATGTACCAAAATACACCCAAGTTCCGCCTCCCATGCGTTGGTTTACGCTGAAAGTTGTAGCCTGTCCCTTATGATATACGGTGTATTGCGCATTATCCGTACTTTCGGGTAGTGTTTGGTAACAAACATAAACGGCTTTTTTACCCTTGTTCTTAATCTGTGGAATAAAGGCAATTTCGCTTCGTTTGTTTTCTTGCTTCACGGTTCGTGCCATTCGTGCCGTACCCATTTTGAACGGATTTTCACCATCGACGTAAGTGGCTCTCGGGTTGGCAAAGCCACTTGAGGAAGTGTTACGCCAATGATGCAGTCCGTTTTTCTCCTTATATAGGTGGCTATTCTTGGCATCGTTATCCACCACCACCTCTTCTGTTTGTAAGTCGCGCTCCCTTGGCGACAATACTATTGCTCCCGACTTTTCAAGCATGGGGATGAGGTAAGGCAACACAATCGTGGGTGTAAAGAGATCTTCGTTGGTACAAAAGAGTGGCGGACGCTGCCATTGCCACGAGTTGCGTTTGGCTTCGTAGTACAAACCATGACTGGCCCAAACTGATAAATGCCTGCCTGCAAGCCCTGCCGTTATGCGGTAGGGCTTAGAGACATTGGTTGTTAAGGGCTGTCCTTGGTAGTCAAGGTCGGCCAAAATGGCATTAGGTTGTGCCCAAGTCATGTTTGCAAAGCATGTGCCTGCCAGCAGGTTGCACCACAAAAGAAGTTTATTCATCTTACTGTGTTACACGTCACCAGTGGTGAACAGTTCAGGGTTTTTGCCTTTAAAGTTTTTGAAATACAATTTTATCTCCTTCATGTCACCCTCTACATCGCCTGTGGGCTCAATCATACGGGTGCACTCTATCAACTTGCGTTCGTAGTCAACGCCATAGAGTAAGATGGGGATGCCTGCCTTTTGGGCGATGAAGTAGAACCCTAACTTCCAATCAGGATTGAGCGAACGTGTTCCCTCGGGTGTGATACAAAGGCTAAACTTATCGGCTTTTCTTGCAACTTCAGCCAATTGGTCGGTCATACTTGTTTTTTTATCGCGCCACACAGGTATTCCTCCTAGTCTCCGCCAAATAGGACCGAGAGGCCAAAAGAACCATTCCCTTTTCATAAGAAAGCCACTGGGCATATTCTCTGCCTTGGCGAAAAGTTGGCCAATAAGGAAATCCATATTGCTTGTGTGAGGTGCCAAACATATGATATATTTCTTTGGATGAGCTACCGTGATGTTGGTTTTCCATCCCATACGTCGGTATAATAACCACGCACTGATTTTCTTTAACATTATTCGTTATTGCTAGCTGTAAATGCTTACTTCGTTTTTTGGTGTTCCGAACTGCCGCCACGGCAGTCGTAAACCATTTCTGCGAGACTTCGTTCTCTCGAACGTTCAGTCCATAGCAGTTTTTCCTTTCTTGTTCGTAACTCCTTTTTTCGGTCGCAGCTTTCGTTTGCAGACCTTTTGTCATCTTACTGCAGGTGGGCTATATGGTCAATAACCTCCGATACGGTATTGTTGAAATCTTTTATTAATTGTTTGTAGAACACCTTTGCGGGCATGCCTGGTTCAGGATGCGAAATCCTTCTTACGAAGTCGTTCTGTATGGTGATAATAGATGTCAACAACGCGTTGATGTTGTCTTTGTTAGCATTTTCAGAGTATAGCGAAGCTGCCACGCACTCCGCAAACAGTTCGGAACAAATATAGTTCACGTTTTTTTTCAGTTGTCTTTTGTTCATATTGCATTAAATTTTAAGGGGTATCCCGCCCCGTTAAACATAATGATTGTTTTGGTTGAATGCTATATTTACCATCAACCAACTTCCAAAGATAAGAAAAAATATGATACTAAACGCTATTTGAGCAAAAAAATGTGACTTAATTTTCATTTGTTGCGTTTTTCTGATTGAGTGTGCAACAAATTTGGTACTTTTGCACTTGAAGAATAAGTTGGGCTTGTTACGTGCACGTGAAGTTGTTGGGGCTTGTCGGCTTGTTCTGGTTTGTGGATTGTTAATTCATTTATAATTTATCATATTTAAGTAATTCAAATAAGAGAATGGAAAAAAGTGCATTGCAGAAAGCGAGAGCTTCCTACCAGCCCAAATTACCAAAGGCACTTCAAGGTGCAGTTAAAGTGAGCGAAGGTGCTCATACACAGAGCGTAGACAATCAGGATGAAATAAAGAAATTGTTCCCCAACACATACGGAATGCCCTTGGTTGAGTTCGTACAAGGCGATGAAATGCCTTCGAAAGAAATCAATGTAGGCATCATACTTAGCGGCGGACAGGCACCAGGCGGTCATAATGTGATTTCTGGCTTGTTCGACGAAGTGAAACGCCTTAACCCCAACAACCGTCTTTATGGTTTCCTTATGGGACCTGGTGGACTTGTTGACCACGATTACATAGAGATAACTGCCGACTTCGTTGAAGAGTACCGTAACACCGGTGGCTTTGACATGATTGGTAGCGGACGTACTAAACTTGAAACAACTGAGCAATTTGAGAATGGCTTGGAGATTATTCGCGAGCTCAATATCAAGGCTATCGTTATTATCGGTGGTGATGATTCGAACACCAACGCATGCGTTTTGGCCGAATATTATGCAGCCAAGAACTATGGCGTACAGGTTATCGGTTGCCCCAAGACCATCGATGGTGACTTGAAGAATGAGCAAATCGAGACCTCTTTCGGTTTCGATACCGCTACTAAGACGTATAGTGAACTTATCGGCAATATCGAACGCGACTGTAATTCGGCACGTAAATATTGGCATTTTGTAAAACTGATGGGCCGTTCGGCATCGCATATCGCCCTAGAATGTGCTTTGCAGACGCAGCCTAATATCTGTATCATTTCCGAAGAGGTTGAAGCCAAGGACCTCACGCTTAACGACATCATCGAAGAAATTGCCTCGGCCGTGGCCCATCGTGCTGCTAATGGACAGAACTTTGGTGTCGTGCTCATCCCCGAAGGCCTTATCGAGTTTGTGCCTGCTATTGGTCGACTCATCCAAGAGCTGAACGACCTGCTAGCTGCACATGGTGCCGACTACAAGGACCTTGATAAAGACGCACAACGCGCTTACATCATGGCACACCTCTCGCCTGAAAACAAGGCTACATTCGAAACTCTTCCCGATAGTGTTGCACGTCAATTGTCGCTCGATCGCGACCCGCACGGTAACGTTCAGGTATCACTCATCGAAACCGAGAAGCTTATTTCTGAAATGGTAGATGCCAAATTGGCCGCTTGGACTAAGGAAGGCAAGTTCATTGGCAAGTTTGCCGCTTTGCACCACTTCTTTGGTTACGAAGGCCGTTGTGCTGCACCGTCTAACTTCGACGCCGATTACTGCTACGCTTTGGGTACAAGTGCAGCCTTGCTTATTGCCAGTGGCAAAACGGGTTACATGGCTATCGTGAAGAATACTACGGCTAATACCGACAACTGGAAGGCTGGCGGTGTGCCCATCACGATGATGATGAACATGGAAAGGCGTAACGGCGAGATGAAACCTGTTATCCGTAAGGCTCTGGTTGAACTCGATGGCAAGCCTTTCAAGGCGTTTGCTGCTCAGCGTGAAGAGTGGGCTAAGAACACTTGCTACATCTATCCTGGTCCCATTCAGTACTGGGGACCGAGCGAGGTGTGCGACCTTCCTACACGTACATTGGCTCTCGAGCAAGAGTAATATCGTATAATGAGGGCGAGAACCCATGTCCTAATGAGGTGGGTTCTTGCTCTTTTTCCACTAATCCCATCAAGTAATGCCCCTAGTAAAAGGCTAAGTAGGGGTTAAATCTTCAATCCCATTCTGGCGCTACTGTGTTCTCATACAGCCTCAAGGCGGTATAAGCGCAACGCTGTTGATATATGGCAAGGAAATCTTCAACGAAGGTTCGGAATAGAAAATACACCAAGAGAAGTGGCGGTCGTGGTGGTCATCGCATCCGTTTCTTCAATTTTCTCATTCCCCGCTTTATAGGTTCGTCGCGTCGTTGGGCGTGGTGGCTAGGCGGTGTGGGTGTAGTGTGCCTTTATGTATGGGTATTTTATTACTTCTTTGTTGGTCCTACGGGGTTCCGTTGGCGTGCTTTGTATGGCGATGCAAACTATCCCGACGGCTATGCCATTCACGGTATAGACATATCTCACTATCAAGGCGAAATCAATTGGGACAAGTTGAGTGATGCTACCATAGATGGTTTTCCGCTGAAATTTGTCATTGTGAAGTCGACAGAGGGCTCTTCGGGTGTCGATGAGAACTTTAACGACAACTTTTACCAAGCTCGTGAATACGGTTTTATACGTGGCGCTTACCATTTTTGGAGCAACA
This sequence comes from Hoylesella loescheii DSM 19665 = JCM 12249 = ATCC 15930, assembly GCF_000378085.1. Classification (GTDB taxonomy): domain Bacteria; phylum Bacteroidota; class Bacteroidia; order Bacteroidales; family Bacteroidaceae; genus Prevotella; species Prevotella loescheii. The sequence continues at coordinate 543,646 of NZ_KB899210.1, read as the reverse complement.
AGTCGTCGGCAAGAGTCCAAGCCAACTTCTTTTTAAAGCAAGTGCACCTTGAAGAAGGTGATTTGCCACCTGTGCTTGACGTTGAGCACAAGCCCAAGAATCGTTCAATTGAAGATTTTCAACGTGATGTGTTAACTTGGTTGCATATCGTTGAAGACAAGTATCACGTTAAACCCATCATCTATACCTATTATAAGTTTAAGGAACAGTACCTTAGCGCACCCGTGTTCGACGACTATCCTTATTGGATAGCCCACTATTATGTTGAGAAGGTGGAGTACAAAGGGAAGTGGAAGTTTTGGCAACACACCGATGCTGGACGTTTGGATGGCATCCGCGGTTATGTTGACCTGAACATCTTTAATGGCTCTTTGTACGAACTGAAACGGTTAACTATTGGTTCGGAGCGTGTCTTTGGGGAATAATGTGCTCGCGGTAAACAGTCAAGAATAAAATAATCTTTGTTCTCGTTATACTCAATAGGCAACGCTATACCTGTTTACATTGACGCGATAGTTAGTGCAACATCTTTCATAAGTATATAAGCTATTATGTGAATCGGGATAAGATACGATGTTTGTTGTTAGACTATTATCAGTTGTTTATTATCCCGAACTCGCCAATTCACCATTCCGTCGTTTGCATTTTCATCGTTCTGAAAATGCGTTTTCTATGCCCTGATTATGCATTATTAGATTAATCGCCACGTTAAATGTATTTTGGACGGCTGTTCCATGTTATCTGGAATGCTGTTCCAGTTGAATTGGAACACGGTTCCAACTTATCTGGAACGGGAGTCCAACTTAGCTGTAACAAGGTGAGAGTTTTAAAAGCTCACTGCACGAGCTTATTAGGTGGGGAATGAAAGATGGCGTTTGGAGGTAGGAATGGTGTGCTGGTAGTGGTTGGTTGTGCAATGAACCGCCTAGATGGTGTGCTAAAATAAAACGTCACTTGAGTTCGGGATAAGGTACGATACTTTTTTGATCAAGGTTAGATAAGAAACGAATGGCCATCTCAAAGAACCGACTTTCCCCGACTTAAATGCTATTCTCCGCTTTCTCTGCTTGCTTAAAACTTCCAAATAAGTTGTAGGTCGGCGTCTGCTTGATCTTTCTGCGTGTTGGAATGAACGTTAACTTGGCTCTTAGGAATGTGAAAACGATGAGTGTATCCTAGTTTGGCAATGAACAGCAGGTGGCTGTTTATCGCCAACCGACCTAATAATGCAGTGCGATAGCCCCTACCAAAAAACGAAGGAAACGAGAAATTGTACCGCAGTCCACGTTCATAGGTATAAATTCTACTGTCAAAGCTGTTTGTGTTGAAATAGCTTAGAACCGCATCTAGTTTTGTTTTCGTTGTTTGCCATCCACCGCTAACGCTTGCCATCCATCCGCTTTTAAGTCCGTTGCCTTGTATCATTACGCCGTCGGCTTGTATTTTGGCGTGCCAATTATCGGTAGTTAGGCTATAGGCCAGTCGGAAACGGTTCTCTTTTTTGTCAATGACCTTATGACTGCCTGTAGCATTCTCTTGTTTCTTTCGAAAGCGGTAGCGTGCCATCCAGGTAGAAATGCCGCGTGTATAAGTAGCTGTAAGCATGTTGTCCCATGCCGTAGACGAAGTGGATACTCGGTAGCGGGGCTGTGAAAAATAAGCATAATCGGTGTAACCGCTTATCAACCAGTTGCGTGTAGGTTGCCAATTTGCGCCAAAGTATATTGCGCTCTCGTTGTTGACATGCCCTCCTTCGCTAAAACTTCGTGCTAAAAGTGCCTGATAGCGATACGAATAAAAACGTTGAAGAAGCATAACGTCCAATCTTGACGACAAGCGTATGGTTGCCATATTGATAGTTGCAAGAGCCTGATTTTTGTCAATTGCCGTTTCGCCGGCAATTGTTAACTTTCTGCTTAAGTAGCCATAATCAATGCCCACATTGTAAAAATGTTGGCCATGAGTAGCATATTTACGAAACCGTTGCACCGTGTCGGGCTGCAGGTTGTGGTTAAACGCAGTGTGTAGGGCCGTTAATCCAATGTGAAACCCATTGTGTGAGAAGTTCAGGTTGGTGCCCACCACCGATTGCAAAGCGTTGTGCTTATGCGCCAGTTCGGTTTTTGTACGGTGATAGCCCGTTTTCAATATCGTTTTAATGGCGTTTCCGTCTTTCGTTGGTGTAGCGTCGATATATCTGTATGAGGCAAAGGCCGACAGGTCTACTCCCTTGGCGAGATTTATTGTAGCTGCAACCCCTTGTAAGTAATTGCCTTCCGACCGCGAAGAATGCGCTCGCACATGTCCTGTTGTTCGGCCAAGTGTTGCCAGCGAGGCTTGTTTCCCAAAACCATAGTCGTTGTTTATAACTAGGCCCATACCAAAACGCAGACGATAACGACCCACTGCGGCAGCCTTTATTCTACCCATTTTGCGCACTAGCAAATAGAAAGAATAAAAGTCGTAGCCCGCCTTGTTGCGGTTGCTAAAAAAGGGTTCGCCTGCATCTTGCGATGCTAATAGTCCCGCCTTAACATACTCGCCAAGATGAAAATCGTATCTTAGCCAATGCCGAACATCGTAGCCAAGGTGTTTTTTGTTGGCAGGCGATGCTCCCGTTAAGGGAAACTTCACTTCACCTGCCACTTCGTTTTTGCCATATTTAATGATGTTTCGGAGGGTGGGGAATTGCTGTGGCTTGCTGTGCTCTATGTAAACGAAACATTGCAACAATAGGCGTGTATCGTAGTCGATAGATTCGATTAGGGCCAGTTCTGCCAACGAGCGAACGGGTGCATAGTGATAAAGATACTCGCAGATACTTTCCACCTGTTGTGGTGATAGAAAAGGCAGGCGTTCGAGGTCTTCGCGCGTAGCGGTATTTAGGTTTAGCGGATGCGCTTGCATGTCTGATAGAGTTTCGTAGGCATCGGCGTTGGTCTCTTCCATTTGTTCGTTGTTTTCCAACCACCGTTGATAATATTCCTCCCATTTTATTTCGTCTTGAGCAGACGATGGGAGAAAGCACATCATTAAGAGCAAAAATGCCACATAGCGTATCTTCATGGGTAGATTAAGTTGAAAGTTTTTACAAAGTTAAGCATAAAGGTTCGTAATATGCACAAAAAATGTTGTTTTCTCAATTTTATGTTAGTTTCGCTTCTATTTCATGCCATCATCGCTTTTAATCGTACATGGTTGCTAACCTGGTTTTACTAAAAAATATTCGAATGAGTGGTTTCGTTGTTTTGTACCATTTTGATATCAAAAAAGCATTATTGTGTCATGGTGCATCGCATTGTGGTTTAAAAAGGTGTATTAGGCTATTTTTTGCGGGCTTCGTTCTGCGTTTTTTCACCGATTTTCGCTAACTTTGCCATTTATGAAGATGTGGCTAGCAATCAACATTTGTGGTATGTGCCTAGGCGTTTCGACCCAAAGCAAGGCTTGGACAACAACAGACACCCTGTTGTTGAACCGCATTTACCACTACGCCGACAGTAGTTATGCGTGCCCTATCGACACTACCTACTATTCGTACACACGCTACACCATCGACATTCACCGTAAAAACATTTTGCTGATGGCTGTTCCAAACCTGTTTGACATGGCTAGAAGCGGTAAAAGACACTTCATGGGGGAGAGCATAAGGAAGCATGTGTATAACGGGAAGGGAACACACGACACCCAAACGTTGGCTTCGTACACTACGCTTCCTCACAGCGAAAACATCCTGCCACCAGCTATTATGTACCTGTCGCCTAAGCTTTACGACGTAACTTTGGTAGACAAGTTTATCTTATCGCCCTTTAATAGGCACAACAAGATGTTCTACCATTTAAAGTTCATTTCCCAAACAGACAGTCTTGCCCTGATAAGCTTCAAGCCGAAGGTAGACAATACGCAGCTAGTGAAGGGCAATGCCATCATAGATAGGCGTACTGGCAGGGTGATAACATGTCATGCCGAAGGCGAATACAATATGTTGCGTTTTGAGTTGGACGCCGACACGGGCGATAAGGAACGTGATAAGCTGATGGTGAAAAACTGTATCTTGCGCACCACGTTCAAGTTCATGGGCAATCAGATGGCGGCCACTTACCGCGTAAACAACGACCTCGCTCCCGTAGATAGTACGAAATTATACCCCAATAAACCAGCCTTCACCATTCAATCGCTCCGTAAAGACAGTCTTACGCGGGTTGAGAAGGAGATATTTCAGCCTGTTTATATGGCCGATATACGCCAAGACACGTTGAACATGCAGTATAATAGGCCACGCGGTTTCTTTTGGCGCAAGTTGGGCGACTATCTGGTAGACCGCATTGGCAGCGACTTTGGTAAATCCAATCAAGGTTATTTTCGACTTAATGCCCCCTTCAACCCCTTTTATATGGAGTATTCGCCCAGTCGTGGGTTTACCTATATGAATGATTTTAGGTTGGGTTACACGTTCAATCCACGTATGGCTTTGTTCGCGCAGATAAAGGCAGCCTATTTCTTTCGCGAAAAACGCATCACGTTTTATGCACCCTTGGTGTTTTATTACAACCGTGAGCGCAACTTTTATTCGCGACTTGAACTGAGCACGGGTAATCGTATATATAGCTCTACCATAGCCGATCGCGTTTCGGAACCACTATTAAATAGGTTCTTCGATATCGGAAAAGACTTGTATCAGTTTATAGACCACTACGTAAAGTTCGATACCAACATCGATTTCTCCACAAAATGGAGCATGCGTGTTGGTTTTGTGTTCCACAAACGCAAGCCAATAGACCCCTCAGCCTTTGAGATGCTTTCGTTTCCCATCGTCTTTCGGTCGTTTGCTCCAACCGTCGAGCTGTCCATTAGACCTTTGGGCTGGAATGGTCCGATATTCACCATCGACTACGAACGAAGCTTAACCAAGGCGTTTAGGTCGAACACCTCGTACGAACGTTGGGAGATAGATGGCCAATACCTTTATCGTCTGCCTCGTCTGCGCACCTTATCCATGCGCCTCGGCACAGGTTTCTACACGCAAAAGGGACGTTCTTCTTATTTCCTAGACTACTCCAATTTTCGCGAGAACACTATCCCTGGGGGATGGAACGATGGCTGGTCGGGTGAATTTGAATTGCTTGATGCCAGTTGGTACAACGCTTCGAACTATTATGTGCGGGGTAATTTCACCTACGAAACGCCTCTGTTGGCCGTGAGTTGGTTGCCCTTTGTGGGGCATTACATAGAGATGGAACGTATCTATGTAAGTGCATTGAGTGTGAAAGCCTTACATCCATATCTTGAATGCGGATATGGCTTCACCACAAGACTCTTTACCATTGGCGCGTTTGTTTCTAATCGCAATTGGAAATTCGATGGCTTTGGACTGAAATTCGGTTTCGAACTGTTTCGACATTGGTAGAGAATACATCGCAAACATTTACTTCCCAAGAAATAACAGATAACACCATGCATACTCCATTAACCGTTTATAAGGCAAGTGCAGGAAGCGGCAAGACGTTTACTTTGGCCGTGAACTACATCAAGATATTGTTGCGCAATCCGCATAGCTACCGAAACATACTTGCCGTTACCTTTACCAACAAAGCCACCGAAGAGATGAAGCTTCGCATATTGAGCCAACTTTACGGTATTTGGAAGCTTCTGCCCAGCTCGAAAGGCTATCTGGACAAGGTGACAAGTGAGCTAGACATCACCCCCGAGTATGCTTCGCAACAGGCAGGAGCGGCTTTGAGCAACCTATTGCACAATTACAACTACTTCAGAGTTGAAACCATCGACACCTTTTTTCAAGCAGTTTTGCGAAATCTAGCGCGTGAATTGGACCTCACCGCTAACCTGCATGTGGGGTTGAACGATAGTCAGGTGGAGCAACAAGCTGTGGATAAGCTGATAGAAGAGCTTAGTCCTAATAGCAAGGTGTTGAAATGGATAATGGAATATATCCAACAGAACATCGCCGACGATAAGAGTTGGAACGTAATAGGACAGATAAAGCGTTTCGGCGAGAACATCTTTAAGGATGTGTATAAAAGCAATCGGAAACAACTGAGTGAGCTAATGGCCAACGAAGAGTTGTTTGACAGCTACGTAAAGACCATTAGGGCATTGGGAAAGGAGGCCGAACAAAAGCTTATTGGCATTGGCGAACGATTTGATGAGCTGTTGGAAGAAAACCAATTGTCGGTTGACGACTTTGGTTATAAGGATAAAGGCGTTTGCGGTTATTTCATTAAGCTGAAGAACGGACATGTGGAAGACGACAAACTTTTGACCAAACGCGTGCTTGATGCCCTTGAAGACCCAAACGCTTGGGTAGGAAAGAACGAGCAAAACGGTGATGGACACGCGCTAACCGTGGTGAGAAATGTGCTGTTCGACTATCTGAATGACTCTGAAAAGCTGCGTAAGGAGCAGGCAAAACATCTTAAATCGGCTAAGCTTACTTTGCGGCATCTGGATCAACTGCGACTTTTGGACAAGATAGAGACGCAGGTGCGCGAACTTAATGACCAGTCTAACCGTTTCTTGTTGAGCGATACGCAAACCCTTTTGCATGCTTTGATACACGATAGTGATACTCCTTTTATCTTCGAGAAGATAGGAACGCAGCTCGAACACATCATGATTGACGAGTTTCAAGATACAAGCACGGTGCAATGGGCCAACTTTAAGGTGCTGTTACAAGAGTGTATGAGCCACAACCAATCGCAAAGTTTGATTGTGGGTGACGTGAAACAGAGTATATACAGATGGCGTTCGGGCGACTGGCGACTGCTAAACGAGATTGAAAAGCAATTTACAGGCTCGCCACATGCCTTTAAGATTGAGCGAATGACTACCAACTATCGCTCGGAACGTAATATCGTAGACTTTAACAACGCCTTTTTCGAGGCGGCATGTGCCATTGAACAGCGTGAGTTAGAGGTGAAAAGTCCAATGGGAGCACAACAAATGCAGGTGGCTTATCAAGATGTGAAGCAGTTGGTGCCCACAGACAAAACACCGAGAGGTAGGGTAGAGGTGTGCCTTCTTAATAAAGAAGACTGCGAACAACGTATGATGGCCAAGGTGTGTGATACGATAAAGAATCTGTTGGAACAAGGAGCAAAGGCCAAGGACATTGCCATTTTGGTACGTAACAACAATTCCATTGCACTTATTGCCGACTATATGATGGTGCATTTGCCCGAAGTGCGATTGGTTTCGGACGAAGGATTTAAGCTGCAAGCCTCTGTTGCCGTGCAGATAATCATGGCTGCGCTGCGCGTTTTGGCCAATCCTGCCGACCGTTTGTTGCAAGCCAACCTCGCTACCACTTATCAAACGCACATCTTGGGCAATGCCATTGGCGACCGCGAGATGCTTAAACGCGATGTAGATGTGGCCCACTTCCTACCCGAAAGGTTTTGGAACAACCACCAACAACTGATGGCCATGCCCATATTCAACATCGTTGAAGAGGTGTATCAGGCTTTTCAACTAGAACGTTTATCGGAACAAAGCGCATACATCTGCACCTTTTACGATAGGTTGAACAAGTTTTTGGTGGACAATTCGGCCGACCTAAGCGCTGTAATCGACGAATGGGAGAACGATATGAAAGATCGTGCCATACAGAGTGACGAACTTAACGGCGTGCGACTGCTTACCATTCATAAGAGCAAAGGACTAGAATTTGCCCATACCATCGTGCCTTTTTGTGACTGGCAATTGGAAAGAACGGGTGGCACGCTATGGTGTCAGCCCGACGAAGCTCCATACAACGCCTTGCCACTTATCCCCGTTGACCTCTATCCCAAGCAGTTAATGGGGTCGGTTTTCGAGAAAGACTACCTGCACGAGCATCTGCAAACGATGGTAGACAACATGAACTTGCTGTATGTGGCGTTCACAAGGGCAGGCCGAAACCTCTTTGTGTTGGGCGAAAAAGATAAGTCGGGCAGCCGTTCTGCTGTTATTGGGCAGTGTTTAGAACAGCTAACGGGCGTGTTGCCAGGCAGTACGCTTGAAACAACAGCCGAAGAAGATTTGGAGTTTAACTACGGAACCTTATCAATAGACACGGCAGAGGAGAAGGCGAAAAGCACATCCGACAACGTATTTAACACCATCCCGTCACCCTTTACCTTTGATGTGAAGGTGTACGAAAGCAAAGCCCAATTCTTACAGAGCAACAAAAGTTCGGAGTTTATCGGAGGAGAAGACGAAGACTCTCAACAAAACAACTATATCAAACTAGGTAGTGTGCTGCATGCGGTGTTTGCTCAGATACGTACATTAGCCGATGTTCCAAACGTGTTAAGGCAGTTGGAGCAAGACGGTGTGATATACGATAGTGACCTAACCAAAGATAAATTGGTGGAAATGCTGAACAAACGCTTTGCCGATAAGCGCGTAAAGGAGTGGTTTTCGGATGGTTGGCAACTGTTTAACGAATGCTCCATACTCTCGATAGACCCTGTTACAAATGCTGTTGTTACCCATAGGCCCGACCGTGTGATAACAAACGGCGAGGAAATGCGGGTTATCGATTTTAAGTTTGGTAAGCCCAAGGAAGAACACCATGCCCAAGTGGCTAGCTACATGGCCTTGTTAGAAACGATGGGATATAAGCGAGTAAGTGGCTACTTGTGGTATGTTTACAGCAATAAGATAGAGGAAGTGAAATGAGAAAGACCTTTTTAGAATACGTTGCCGAAGATTTATTGAAGAAATTTGGCACAGACTTGTCGCGTGTAACACTTGTTTTCCCAAACAAACGTGCATCTTTATTCCTTAACGAGCATTTGGCGCGCATGGCAGATGGTCCGTTGTGGAGTCCTGTTTACACCACAATCAGTCAGCTTTTTCGCGATAGGAGCGAACGAATAGTGGCCGACGACATCAAGCTAGTTTGCGACCTCTATCGTATTTATGTACAATGCACTGGCTCTACTGAAACACTCGATCACTTTTATGGTTGGGGAATGCTGATGCTAAGTGATTTCGACGACATAGATAAGAACCTGGCCGATGCCACAGACGTGTTTAGAAATCTGAGCAACATTCACGAGTTGGACGACATTTCGTACCTAACCGATGAACAACGGGAGGTGTTGAAGCGCTTTTTCAGTAACTTCTCTGACGATTATAACACGGAGTTGAAAAAACGTTTTTTGCAGTTATGGCAAAACTTTGGCGACATATATAATAGGTATAACGTCCATCTGCAAGAAGAAGGGCTTGCCTACGAGGGCGCACTTTATCGCGAAGTGGTTTGTAACGAGAACGTGAGTTTCGATGCAGAAACTTACGTATTTGTGGGCTTCAACATGTTGCAGAAAGTTGAACAGAGGCTGTTCGCCCGACTAGAAAAGGCAGGTAAGGCCAAATTTTATTGGGATTTCGACCGCTATTATATGGAAGGGGTCAACAACGAGGCTGGACATTACATCCGTCAATACCTCGAAGCCTTTCCCAACGAACTGTTTAATCGTGACGAAGAGATATACGACAACTTCCGCCAAGAGAAAAAGTTGCAGTTCGTTTCGGCCTCTACAGAAACCATTCAGGCTCGCTTTGTGGGGCATTGGCTGCATAACGATGCCTTTGTGCAGGCAGGACGAAAGACGGCAGTGGTGTTGTGCGACGAGAATTTGCTGCAAACCGTGGTGCATAGTCTGCCTCCACAGGTAGAAAGTGTGAATATCACCACGGGCTTTCCCTTGGCGCAGTCACCTGTCTTTTCGTTTGTTAATGCGCTCATCGCCTTGCAAACCGCAGGCTACACCAAGAATTCGGGGCGTTATAGGCTACAATATGTACGGCCAGTGCTTAGGCATCCGTATAGCCTTTTCCTCTCCGAGAATTGCAGTAAACTGCTGTCTACGCTCGAAAAACATCACACCTATTATCCGTTAAGGCAAGATTTAACCACCGATGAAGGCTTAACCTTGCTGTTTGCAGACCTAGAAGAGGGTGTTGCCGACATGCAAGCGTATCATGCCAGACTGCTGGAATGGATGTTGCAACTGCTGAGATGTGTGGGTACGAGCACGCAAGAAACCAATGACCACCTAATGAAGGAGGCCATATATAGGATGTACACCTTATTTAATCGCTTGCACGAGTTGATTATTTCGGGCGACCTCTCGGTAGATTTAATAACTCTGTTGCGATTGATTACACAGCTGGTGCAGTCTACGAGTATCCCTTTCCACGGTGAACCAGCGGTTGGCTTGCAAGTAATGGGCGTGTTAGAAACCCGTAACTTGGATTTCGACAACATCTTATTGCTGTCGTGCAATGAAGGTAACATGCCTAAAGGCGTTAACGATGCCTCGTTTATTCCTTATTCAATACGCAAGGCACACGGGCTCACAACCGTAGATCACAAGGTGGCTATCTATTCTTATTACTTCCACCGACTGTTGCAACGGGCAAAGAACGTCACCATATTATATAACAATTCAACTGAAGACGGACACACTGGCGAGATGAGTCGCTTTATGTTGCAAATGCTTGTTGAGAGCGGCCATCAGATTGAACGACTGTCGTTGCAAGCTGGACAAACGCCCAATGTGTTGCAGCCGCATGCCGTTAGGAAAACGCAAAGCATCATGGAAGAGATGCTTAAACTTGAAAAGCTGTCGCCAACGGCCATCAATCGCTACCTGCGTTGTCAGCTATTGTTCTTCTATAATATTGTAGCAGGATTGAAAGAAAGTGACGATGAAACCGACGATATTGACAACAGAACCTTTGGCAACATCTTCCATAAAAGCTCACAACTGATTTACGAGCAACTGATGGATGCCAATTCGACCGTTACTGATCGCGCCATTAAGGATTTTCTTGCGGATAAGTCGGCCTTGCAGCGCGTTGTGGATAGGGCGTTTAACGAAGAGTTGTTTAAGGTATCTAACACCAACCAGCGACCAGAATACAATGGTTTGCAGCTGATTAATCGCGGAGTGATTATCTCTTACTTGAAGAAACTGTTGCAGATGGACCTCGCCTTGACGCCTTTCCGCATACTGGCAATGGAAAAACAGGTGTATAACGACGTGCTTTTTCATGTTGACGGCAAGCAACACCCCTTGAAAATAGGCGGTTATGTAGACCGATTAGACGAAGTGGACGAGGGTATGGGGAAGGTAATCCGCGTGGTGGACTACAAGACTGGACGGAAACCACAGACAGGAGTTGCCGCTTTTGAAGACATTTTCTCAGGCGAAAAGGTGACCAAGAACCACGCTGACTATTTCTTTCAAACATTCCTTTACGCTGCGATTGTGCGCGATTCGGCCTTTTGGAATGCGCAGAAACTGCCCGTTAGTCCTGCCTTGCTGTTTATTCAGCAGGCATCTGCTGAAGAAAACGACCCCGTGTTGCGCCTAGGCAAAGAGCGCGTAGACGATGTAGCCACATATCGCGATGAGTTTTGGGCGGGTTTGCAGTCGCTTTTAGAAGAAATTTTCGACAAAGATCGCCCGTTCGAACCCACCGAAGACAGAGAACGATGCACGCGTTGCCCCTATCGGCAGGTGTGCTATCAATAGATAAAGTTAATATGATTGAAGTGCGCTTAGTAGCGCAGACACTTAACCTCTTCGGCATCGCTGGGCTGCTAAAGCTGAAGGAGATGTTGTGTGTTTTGCTGCCATCACTACTTCCCGATATATTCCTTCGTCAGCATCTCCTGCTTTATCGGCAAACTGGAGCATGGTTCGGGCAACTTCTGGAGATACTTTACATTGGGCGTAGGTGATGGGCTTCAGTCCATTGATTACGGTTATTGTGTCTGTGAACTTGCTTCGCGATCAGTACAATACAGCTTGTAGTGGGGCTACAACTCGTTTGTAGTCACACTACAAGTCGTTTGTAGTCACGCTACAAGCATCTTGTAGTGTCAGTACAAGCCTTTTGTAGTGCCACTACAAGTTAGCTTGTACAGATGTATGTGTGTGTTGATAAAAGTCCATTACTTATAAAACTTAATCACTTTGGTCATATAGGCGTACACGAAAGAGTGAAAAATAGGTATGAATGCACGTGTTTTTACTTCATAACATGCTAAAAGTTTTAACACTAACCCATATTTTACGATGTGAATAGCGATTATTTTAGAGTGGTAGAAAATTCCGTTTATTTAGGTTTTGTTATTCATTCAAATTCCCTTACCTTTGCACTATCCAAACATAAAAAACCAATTTTATGGCAACGAACATATTCAAAGGCTTGGGCATTGCCCTTGTGACACCATTTAAAACGGACGGATCGATAGACTATGTGGCATTGAAACGACTCATCGAATACCAAACGGACAATGGTGCCGACTTTCTTTGTATACTTGGCACAACAAGCGAGAGCCCTTGCTTGGATTATGAAGAGCGTGCCGAGATAAAGCGTTTCGTTGTTGAAGCAAACCAAGGAAGGTTGCCTGTGCTGATGGGTTGCGGTGGAAATAACACCATGGCTGTGGTAAAGGAACTACAATCGTTCGACCTGAGAGGAGTAGACGGCATACTGAGCGTTTGTCCATATTATAACAAACCATCGCAAGAGGGACTTTATCGGCATTTTAAAATGATTGCCGACAATTGTCCGTTACCTGTCGTGTTGTACAACGTACCGGGTCGAACGGGCATCAACATGAAGTCTGAGACAACCATTAGGCTCGCAACCGACTGTAAAAACATCATTGCAGTAAAGGAGGCTGGCGGTAGTTTGGAGCAGGTAGATGAGATTATTAAGAACAAACCTGCCCATTTTGATGTGCTAAGTGGTGACGATGCGCTAACCTTTCCCATGATAGCCAGTGGGGCAGCAGGCGTTATATCGGTTATTGGTAATGCTCTTCCACGCGAGTTTTCACGAATGATTCGCTTGGAATTTAATGGCGAATACGAGCCTGCCCGTAAAATACACCATCGCTTTACCGAGCTATATAGTTTGCTTTTCGTTGATGGAAATCCTGCGGGCGTAAAGGCCTTGTTGCACGAAATGGGCTTTATCGAAAACGAATTACGTTTGCCACTTGTGCCAACACGCGTGGCTACGGTTCAGAAAATGGCTGCGATATTACAAGAAATGCGTATTTAAAGAGGTAACAAAGCAAGATATTCGTCACCGTTTTCCCTTTCATGCGAGCTGCGATTGGATGGCACGCGTTATTTAAGTGCCAGCTTTTAAGTGGCGTTCAATGAGCCCGATGTGGTTTAAAAGGTGAAGTGATAGGGTAGAATTGCACCGAAATGGCGATTTTGTTGCGTGCGTCTTATAACATTCCTTTAATTCTTGTGCATTTCGTTTTTTTATCGTACATTTGCAGTTTAGGAAAAAGATGCCTGTATTGGCCATAGGCGTGCAGGCTTTGAGTAGGTATATAAGTGTTTATAAACAAATAAATTATAATCATTGTGACAGAGACTAAGTATATTTTCGTAACGGGTGGAGTAGTTTCTTCGCTAGGCAAAGGCATTATCTCCTCGTCTATTGGTAAACTCCTTCAGGCAAGAGGGTATAATATCACCATCCAGAAGTTCGATCCTTATATCAATATCGACCCAGGAACGCTTAACCCCTACGAACATGGCGAATGTTATGTCACAGTGGATGGGATGGAAACAGACCTTGACCTGGGACACTACGAACGTTTTACAGACATCAAGACCACTAAGGCCAACTCGCTAACAACGGGTAGGATATATAAGTCGGTTATCGATAAGGAACGTCGAGGCGACTATTTGGGCAAGACCATTCAGGTTGTTCCTCATATCACCGACGAAATTAAGCGAAACGTGAAGCTCTTAGGTGAGAAGTATCACTATGATTTTGTTATCACCGAGATTGGTGGAACAGTGGGTGATATCGAGTCGACGCCCTTCCTCGAAGCTATCAGACAATTGAAATGGGAATTGGGAAAGAAAGCCGTTTGTGTGCATCTCACATACATTCCCTATCTGAAAGCAGCCCAAGAACTTAAAACCAAACCCACACAGCATAGCGTTAAGGAACTGCAAAGCCTTGGAATACAACCCGACGTTTTGGTATTGCGCACCGAGAAAACGTTAAATTCTGGCATTTTGAAGAAAGTTGCGGCTTTCTGTAACGTGGATTTAGACTGCGTTGTGCAAAGTGAAGACTTGCCAAGCATATACGAAGCTCCCGTGAGAATGCAGGAACAAGGGCTAGATGTAGCCATTTTGAAGCGAATGGGCGAACCTATTGGCGAGAAACCAGCACTTGGACCATGGCGTAAGTTCTTGGAAAGACGCAGACAAGCTGCTAACGAGGTGAACATTGGATTAGTTGGTAAGTACGATTTGCAGGACGCTTACAAGAGTATTCGCGAAAGTCTGTATCAGGCAGGTACATACAACGACCATAAAACGGTGCTCACTTTCATCAATTCGGAGAAGATAACAAAAGAGAATGTGGCTGAAAAACTGGCTGGAATGGATGGTATCGTTATCTGTCCTGGCTTTGGACAACGTGGAACAGAAGGCAAAATTATCGCCGCCCACTATGCTCGCACGAACGATATACCCACGTTTGGCATCTGTCTGGGTATGCAAATGATGGTGATAGAGTTCGCTCGCAACGTGCTTGGCTATGAAGACGCCAACAGCCGCGAGATGGACGAGAAGACGGAACACAACGTTATCGACATCATGGAAGAGCAAAAGAACATCACCAACATGGGCGGAACGATGCGTCTTGGGGCTTACGAATGCGTATTGAAGCAAACTTCGCGTGTGATAGACATATATAAACACGAACATATACAGGAAAGACACCGCCATCGTTACGAGTTTAACAGCGAATATCAAAAGGAATACGAACGCGCGGGAATGGCTTGCGTAGGCAAAAACCCTGAAAGCGACCTCGTTGAAATCGTGGAGATATCGGGCCTTAAATGGTATGTCGGTACGCAATTCCATCCCGAATACCAGAGTACGGTGCTTAATCCACACCCCCTTTTCGTAGATTTCGTTAAGACGGCAATAGCAAACAAAAAATAAATACATAATATCTGATTATCTCCCGGTAACAGTGTTGGCTGCCGTTGGGTATGCCACGCGATGATAGAACGGGATAAATGGACAAGACATAATGAATAAAAATAATCTTATCGGTTTCATCCTCATTGGCTTAGTGCTTGTTGGTTTCAGTCTTTGGAACCGTCCTTCAGAGGAAGAATTGGCTAAGCAACAGCAAAAGGAACAGATTGAAAAGAAAAACAAGGAAGAGCAAACGAAGGCTAAGGCCAAAGTCGATGCCGAACGTGCACAAACCCTGCAACAGGCTACAACCGATACAAGCGCCCTGTTTCATAAGGCATTGACTGGCGAAGCCAAATCCATCGTGTTGAAAAATAGTAAGTTGCAACTTCAACTTAACACGAAGGGTGGGGTTGTAGACAAGGCAGTTATTAGTAATTTTACTGATAGGAACGGCAATAAAGATCTTACCCTGTTCCAAGGAAAAGACCAAAGCCTTACCTATACCTTTGCCACCAAAGACGGCTATGTAAGTACCGCCGACCTATATTTCACCGCATCGGATGTTACTGACACCACAGTGACTTTTACAGCTGAGGCGGCTGCGGGTAAAACACTTACAATTAAGTATGTGTTAGGCAACGAATACATGCTGCATACAAGTATTTCGGCAACGGGTATGGGAGGAATACTCAACCCTTCGATAAATACTGTAGACATAAATTGGCAAGAACGATGCGCACAACAAGAGAAAGGATTCACCTTCGAGAGTCGATATGCATCGCTAACTTACCATAATACGGAAGGAGGAACAGACTATTTAAGTGAGACTTCTGAGAAAATAGACGAGGTTATTGAAGATAAAATCGATTGGGTGGCCTTCAAAAACCAGTTCTTCTCTGCTGTTATGATTGCTAAAACCGACTTCGGTACGAACGCTACGTTGACCAGCATCCCCCAAGAAAAGGGTTCGGGCTACCTCAAACAATATCAAGCCAAGCTTAAAACAGCCTTCGATCCAACGGGCGCACAACCCACACAACTTGATTTTTATTATGGTCCTAACGACTTCCGTTTATTGCAGAAGATGGAAAGTCAAAGCCATTTTGGCAAAGACTTGGAATTAGAAAGACTCGTTTATCTAGGTTGGCCTTTGTTCCGCATAATCAACCGTTGGTTCACGCTCTATGTTTTCGACTGGCTAACAGGTCTCGACATCAACATGGGTGTGGTGCTCATCCTCATCACTTTGCTTTTGAAGTTTATCACTTTCCCCTTAGTGAAGAAGAGCTACCTAAGCTCGGCTAAGATGCGCGTGCTTAAACCCAAACTCGAAGAGGCAACGAAAGAATTCAATAAGCCCGAAGACCAGATGAAAAAACAGCAGGCCATGATGAGCGAATACGCTAAGTATGGTGTCAGTCCACTTTCTGGTTGTTTACCGATGCTTATACAAATGCCCATCTGGATTGCGATGTTTAACTTCGTTCCCAATGCTATCCAGCTTCGTGGAGAAAGCTTCTTGTGGATAGACGACCTGTCTACCTACGACCCTGTGTTGGAGTGGGGACACAACATCTGGCTTATTGGCGATCACCTTTCGCTCACTTGTATTCTCTTCTGCCTATCGAACGTGCTTTATTCGATGATGACCATGCGTCAGCAGCGCGATCAAATGGTAGGTCAGCAGGCCGAACAGATGAAGATGATGCAGTGGATGATGTACCTTATGCCCGTGATGTTCTTCTTCATGTTCAACGATTACTCATCGGGACTTAACTTCTACTATTTCGTCAGTCTGTTCTTCAGTGCTGCCATTATGTGGTTCTTGCGTAAGACCACTAATGACGAGAAGCTCCTCAGTTCGCTGGAAGCCAATTATAAGGAGGCCCAAAGCAATCCACAGAAGCTGAAAGGATTGTCCGCTCGTCTACAAGCCATGCAACAGCAGCAACAAGAACTGCAACGCAAACGCGAGCAACTAGGCCAGAAATGACGCTAAGTTATTAACCCCCTAATTCAATTAAAACAGCATAACAAGCGATTTTAAAGCATCAGACGGATTATGGTTTGTGCCTCAATGGGTGCACAACTGTAATCCGTCTTTCAAAATAAGGAATTAAAAGCACTTAAACCTATGAAGAAATCTCTCGCTCTGGCAGCGATAGCCTTGCTAACTGTCGCGCCCCAATCAAAAGCCCAAACCATGATCGGTAAGAATGAAATTAAGCTGAAAAGCGACCTTATGACACCCGAAGCCCTTTGGGCTATGGGACGTATTGGTGGTGCACAAGCCTCACCCGACGGTAAACTGGTAGTTTATCGTGTGGCTTATTACAGCGTGCAAGAAAATAAAGGACATCACATGCTCTTTGTTTCTAATGCCGACGGAACGAACAAAAGGCAACTCACCACAACAGCCGACAACGAAACCGATGCTGTTTGGATTGAGAACGGACGCCGCATTGCGTTCCTAACAAAAGGACAAGTATGGAGTATGAAGCCTGATGGCTCCGACCGAAAACAGCTTACACACAGTGCTACCGACATCGAAGGGTTTAAGTTTTCACCCGATGGCAAGAAGGTTATTCTCGTTAAGTCGCTCAAATATACTGGCGTCATCCAAGCCAATCCCACAGATCTACCCAAGGCAACAGGTAGAAAGGTTACCGACTTGATGTATCGCCATTGGGATCATTATGTTGAAAGCATACTGCATCCCTTTGTGGCCGACGTTCAAGCTGATGGCATAACCGATGGTAAGGACTTGCTGGAAGGTGAACCATACGAATGCCCCATGGAACCATTTGGTGGCGTTGAGCAATTGGCGTGGAGTCCCGATTCGAAGACAATTGCTTATACATGCAGGAAGAAAACTGGGCGCGAGTATTCTATTTCAACCGACTCAGACATCTATTTGTACGAACTTGCATCAGGAAAAACAACCAACTTATGCAAGCCTGCCGACTATAAGGCACCCGCTGTAGATGCTACTAAGACACTGAAAAACCAAGCTGTGAACCATCAAGACAAAGATTATAACGTGGGTTACGACGTTAATCCCCAATTCTCTCCTGATGGCAAGTATGTGGCTTGGCAGAGTATGAAGAGAGATGGATGTGAAAGCGATCGCAACCGACTTTGCATTTATACCCTTGCAACGGGCGATAAACGATATGTTACCGAAGCTTTCGATTCAAATGTAGACGACTATTGCTGGGCTGCCAACTCGCAAACACTCTATTTTATCGGTGTTTGGCACGGCTGTGTGAACATATATCAAACCAATTTGGCTGGTAAAGTGATGCAACTTACAGAGGGATGGCACGACTATGCCTCGGTACAACTGCTGGGTAATACGGGTAAACTGCTCGCTATGCGCCACAGCTACTCACATCCTGACGAGCTTTTTGTTGTGACACCTTCTAAGAAAGAGAAGAAGGCCGATGTGAAACAGATTACCGATGAGAACAAGCACATCTTCGATCAGCTTGAAATGGGTAAGGTGCAACAGCGCTGGGTTAACACCGTTGACGGCAAGAAAGAATTGGTGTGGATTATTCTTCCACCGCATTTCGATCCCAACAAGAAATATCCCGCATTGCTTTTCTGTGAAGGAGGCCCTCAAAGTCCTGTTAGCCAGTTCTGGAGTTATCGTTGGAACTTCCAAATCATGGCCGCCAATGGTTATGTAGTCATCGCTCCTAACCGTCGTGGCTTGCCTGGATTTGGTTCTGAATGGAACGATGAAATATCAGGCGATTGGACTGGACTCTGCATGAAAGACTACATGTCAGCCGTAGATGATGCCGTTGCCAACCTACCTTTCATAGACAAAGACCGTCTAGGCTGTGTGGGTGCAAGCTTTGGTGGATTCAGCGTTTACTACTTGGCTGGTCATCACGACAAGCGTTTCAAGGCCTTTATCTCACACGATGGAGCCTTCAACCTTGAAGCCATGTACACCGAAACAGAAGAAAACTGGTTCTCTAACTGGGAATACGAAGACGCGTATTGGAACAAAGACCTCTCGGCAAATGCCAAGCGCACATACGAAAACTCTCCTCATCGCTTCATTGATAAATGGGATACGCCCATACTTTGCA
This sequence comes from Hoylesella loescheii DSM 19665 = JCM 12249 = ATCC 15930, assembly GCF_000378085.1. Classification (GTDB taxonomy): domain Bacteria; phylum Bacteroidota; class Bacteroidia; order Bacteroidales; family Bacteroidaceae; genus Prevotella; species Prevotella loescheii. The sequence continues at coordinate 524,547 of NZ_KB899210.1, read as the reverse complement.
TCCATGGCGAGAAAGATTATCGTATCAATGCTACCCAAGGCATGAGTGCGTTTAATGCAGCACGTATGAAAGGAATTCCTGCCGAGTTGCTTATCTTCCCCGACGAGAATCACTGGGTGCTCAAACCACAGAACGGTGTGCTATGGCAACGTACGTTCTTTGAGTGGCTAGACCGATGGTTGAAGTAATAAAAAAGTGTTGATAAGTTGGCATTAACTTGTTAATTAGCCAACTTATCAACGCTTTAAACAGTCGACTTGTGCACATTAAAACTTGTCAGTTTATTAACTTGCATGGTTTTCGACGTGTCAACTAAGTGAGATAAACCAATACTAACGAATAATTATTAATATCTATGACAACAATCAACAACGCAACAAGCACTTTACGCGATTCAGCGGCAGCACGCTGGACAGCCTTGTTGCTATTGGCAATGGCCATGTTTTTCGCGTACATCTTTATGGATATTCTATCGCCAATTAAGGACTTGATGGAATCCACACGTGGATGGGACTCCACCGCTTTCGGTACATACGCGGGCTCGGAAACGTTCCTCAACGTCTTTATTTTCTTCCTCATCATTGCGGGAATTATCCTCGACAAGATGGGTGTGCGTTTCACGGCCATCCTTTCTGGGCTTGTTATGCTCGCTGGAGCCTGCATCAACTGGTACGCCGTTACCGAATCGTTCATGGGTTCTTCGCTCGAGCGCTGGTTCTCTGATAACCTCAACTATATTCCTTTGTTCGATGAGCTTGGTGTTTCGCCTTTCTATGCGGGCATGCCAGCATCTGCAAAATTGGCCTCTATCGGCTTCATGATATTTGGTTGTGGTGCCGAGATGGCGGGTATAACCGTTTCGCGTGGTATCGTAAAATGGTTTAAGGGTAAGGAAGTGGCCTTGGCCATGGGTTCTGAAATGGCTTTGGCAAGACTTGGTGTTGCCACCTGCATGATATTCTCACCTGTTTTTGCCCGCATGTTCGGTCGTGTAGACGTTTCTCGTTCTGCTGCTTTCGGTCTAATCTTATTGATGATAGCCTTGATTATGTTTGTGGTTTACTTCTTTATGGATAAGAAACTAGACGCACAAACAGGCGAAGCAGAAGAGAAAGACGACCCCTTCCGCATCTCAGACATTGGTCAGATACTCCGCAGTCAGGGCTTTTGGATTGTTGCACTACTCTGTGTGCTATACTATTCAGCTATTTTCCCCTTCCAAAAGTATGCGGTGAACATGCTGCAATGTAACCTAACCTTTACGCAACTGGCCGAAGGCGACTTCTGGGCATCGAACACGGTTACCATTATCCAGTATTTTGTGATGATAACCATTGCTGCAACGGCCTTCACCAGCAACTTCAGCAAGAAAGCTTCCTTAAAATATGGCTTGCTTCTCATCTCATTGCTGTTCCTTGTTAGCTACTGTTTCATAGCCTACAAACGTCAATCGGCCGAAGCTATCTTTGCCGTATTCCCACTTTTGGCCGTAGGTATTACTCCCATCTTGGGTAAGTACGTTGATCATAAGGGTAAAGCAGCCTCCATGTTGGTATTGGGTAGTGTACTTCTTATCATATGCCACCTTACGTTTGCTTTCGTTCTCCCCTTGTTTAAGGGTAACGAGATCGGCGGTGTAGCCCTTGCTTTTGTCACCATCCTTATTCTTGGTGCCAGCTTCTCGTTGGTTCCCGCATCATTGTGGCCATCGGTTCCCAAGTTGGTAGACAGCAAAATCATTGGTTCGGCTTACGCGCTAATCTTCTGGATACAGAACATCGGCTTGTGGCTCTTCCCCTTGTTGATTGGTAAGATATTGAAGGCTTCCAACCCCGATATCGTTCAGAGCCTCGAGGCTGGTACGCTTTCACCCTCAGAAGCTGCAACATCTTACAACTATACTAACCCCTTGCTGATGTTGGCCATGTTGGGTTTGGTGGCTTTGTTCCTTGGTCTTTACTTGCGTGTTGTAGACCGTAAGAAGGGCTATGGTTTGGAAGAACCAAACATAAAGAAGTAAGCTAACATAACTGCAACATGCTTGCTGGCATGTGAAGCATTGTTTACTCATACGTATAATGGATGGCTTAACTCCTCACATGGAGTTGAGCCATCTATTATTTGTAGTGTATATGTAATACACAGAATCTTTCAGTAACTTAGTTAGTGGTAATTATCACGATACATGCTTGTAAGTTTCGTTTTCAGATTATAAAGTTAGAAAGTAGTAGTGAGATCACCAATATTTTAGATAATATCCCGAATACGAAATCATATAATAAGAGGTTTCACCCTTATAACTAGACATATAAAATGTAAGTGCCTTTGGTTGTAGGCTAGCATGTGTGGCCCAGAAGAGATTTCTAGTGAGTACTTTTCTCTTGTATTGTAAATATTTTACACCAATTTTTAACATTGTGAGTGCCAGTCGAATTCACAAATGCGCCATTGGCTTGCATTTAGTCGATTGTTGTGAAAGTTTATAATAGGTTGATATAATATGACTTATGCTATTATATCCAACTAAGCGATAGACTTTTAAGGGTGTTTAGGCATGTTTTAATACTAGAATTGAGCATTCTAGGTATTCATTTTAAATTGGCGGTTGATCACCTCGTGTTTTCTGTTTTTTATGGTTTTACTTGACGATTTCCCACTTCTTTTGTTGCGTTTTAAGGTATGATGACGTGTTACCGCTAAGGTGGAATCTTGTTCCGGATGATATGGAACAATGTTCCAGTTGACATGGAACAATGTTCCAGCTTATATGGAATAGGTGTCCATCTTACAAAAAACACGGCAACTAAACTAATAATGTGCTGCAAACAATGATGTTATGCAGTTGGTTGATTTGTAAATTTGGAGGCGTGAAAATAACGTTGCATTCCCGTTTGGTAAAATCGGGAGTTGGTAAAACTGGGTCGATGGGGTGTGAAGTGGGGTGCGGCGAGATAAGAAAAGAAAGTTGTGATGATGTGTTTTTACCGCTTAATGCTGAAAAATCTTCTAGAATAGTGTGGAAATACAATGTTAATATGTAAAGATTAATTACTGTATTTAACGTTGCCGGGAAATTAAGGGATGAATGGAATTTATTTAATGTCAATTTGACGAATTAAAAGTGCTTGTGATTTCGGTAAATAGCAAAATTTGTTATGCCTTTATAGTGATGTGAAACACAAGATTTATAAACAACAATCGCGATGGTAGCCGACGACAGAGGCTCCAGGGAGATAAGTTGTTTAAAGGCATGCTTTTGTTATGTTGAAGTACACAAGGAGCGATTTTTTACTGCTATTCGGTAGAGAAGTCGGCCACCATCTTGCGGTACATGGCATACATGCGTGTGCGCGAGATAAAGCCCTGCAGCTCGTTGTTGGCGTCAACAACAGGCAGATAGGTAGCGTCTGTCTTGTCGAATTTGTTCATCACCTCTTCCATTGGGTCGTTTCGGCCAAGCACGGTAGGAGTAGGAATCATTATTTGCGCCACACTAAACTTCTGATATAGTTCTGTGCGGAACATGATATGCCGTATTTTGGTTACGTCTATTTCACCAATAAGCCGTCCTGCATGGTCTAACACTGGGATAAAGCTGGTGTGGCTGCGGCTGATTGCATACACTAGCTTGCCCAAAGGCATTTCGGGATTAACGGCGATATAGTTTTTATCGATGATGCTTTCCATACTCATAAGGGTGAGGATGGATTTATCTGTGTGGTGGGTGATAAGTTTTCCTTCGCGTGCAAGGCGCATGCTGTAGATGCTATGTGGCTCGAAGATGTTGATGGTGAGGTAAGAACTGATGCAAACAATCATCAATGGCAGCAACAGCTGGTAGCCACCAGTTATCTCGGCTATGAGAAAGATTCCTGTAAGCGGTGCATGCATCACGGCAGTCATTACGCCAGCCATACCAAGAAGTGTGAAATTCTTCTCAGGAATGTAAATGCCGATGTTATACATGTTCCACAAACGAGCGAAGAAAAAGCCTCCAAATCCACCGATAAATAGCGAAGGAGCAAACGTTCCGCCACATCCGCCACTGCCATTGGTAGCCGACGTTGCAAAAACTTTGGTAAAAAGCACTAGCCCCACATACACAACCAGTAGGTTGTCGTGACCATAGAACAGCGAATTGTTAAGTATTTGTCCCCAATCGGCTTCTGTATTGCCGTTGAGTAGGGTGTTAACCGAACTCAATCCCTCGCCATATAGTGATGGGAAAAGGAAAATGAGTGAACTAAGAATAATACCGCCCACAATCAATCGTTGGTACGGGCGTTTCTTCATCTTGCCAAACATGTTTTCGCAAGCTGTCATCGTACGCATGAAGTAAAGGCTAATCATACCGCAGAAGATGCCAAACAGCACGCTTGCTGGCACACGTTCTATCATCCATTCACCATCAAGGTGAAACGTGAACATAGATTCGGTACCCACAAAGATGTAGGTAAAGCATGTGGCTGTTACGCAAGCGATGAGTATAGGCAGAAGAGAGGCCATGGTGAGGTCTACCATCAACACCTCTAAGGTGAACACCAAACCTGCAATGGGAGCCTTATAAATGCCTGCAATGGCAGCCGATGCACCGCAACCAACAAGCAAAATCATGGTGCGATTATCAAGCTTGAACAGCTGTCCGAGGTTAGAACCAATGGCCGAACCCGTTAGTACTATGGGCGCTTCTGCTCCTACCGAGCCACCGAAGCCAATGGTGATGGCCGATGCAATAACCGATGACCAACAATTATGCCCTTTCAAACGGGCTCGTTTGGTGGAGATGGCGTATAGCACACGGGTAATTCCGTGCGAGATATTATCTTTAACGACATGCCTGATGAAGAGAGATGTAAGATAGATGCCCACAACAGGAAAGACAAGATACAGCCAGTTGATAGAAGAAATGGTGAACCCTTCGGTGAGAAGCATTTGTATTTGCTTGATAATCCAGTGTAGGGAATAGGCTGCAATAGCTGCGAAAAACCCTACGAAGAACGAAAGGATGAGTGTGAACTGCCTTGTAGAAAGGTGTTCGTCGCGCCATTTAATAAACCTGCCAGTCAGCGTTTTATCTTCAATCTCTATTGTCGTATCCATTTCTTAGGCTTGTCTGTGTCGTTCTAAGCGTGTCGGGGTTACTTGCGTATCACGGTTACTTCACCATCTTTGTTCAGCTTGATGATGCTGCTAGGCGTATGTGGCTTGTGTTCTTGTCGTCTTGACCAACACACGTAGTCAACGGCGTTGAGCAATTCTTCACTAATATCTTTGTAATTTGCAGCTGCAGGCTCTCCGCTAATGTTGGCACTGGTACTAACCAAAGCCTTCTGGAAGCGGTAACACAGTTCTTTTGAGAAAGGTTCGGTCGTTACCCGCAGAGCTACCGACCCGTCTTCGGCTATGAGATTGGGTGCTAGGTTAACGGCATCGTCTAATATTAGCGTTGTGGGTTTGGTTGCAAGCTCCACCAAATCCCATGCTACATTGGGCACGTTTCTAACATATCGTTGCATGCGCATGGCCGAATCTACAAGGCATATCATTGCCTTGGAGTCATCGCGCTGTTTTATTTGGTACACCTTGGCCACCGCTTCGGCATTGGTTGCGTCGCATCCGATACCCCAAATAGTATCTGTGGGGTAGAGTATAACGCCGCCTTTTCTCAACACTTCAACGGCTTTCTTGATGTCTTCTTCTCTTGTCATGATGATGTTTTTCTACTGTTCAACTTGCAAATATATAACAAAAATATGTTAAGCCCAAGTAAAAGGCCTTTTATTTAGTTGTCGCAACGCGGTGCGCCATGTTCATTTGCTGATGGCGTGATAAAGGTTTGCATCGCGAGTGCCATTGAGAAAGTCGCGACTAGCCATGCGCTTTTTCCCCGCTAGCTGTATTTCCTGTAACTCAAGTAGGTTGTCGGCTGTGTTTACAAACAGGCGATTGCCCTCTACAACGAATGTTCCCGGTTGTGCGTTTGTAGGCATTTGAGTTTTTGTTGTACTGAAAATCTTTAGCACTTGGGGCTTATTGTCTGCATCAGTTCCCTCTTTTTGTATCTCAGTCCATGCGCCAGGGTAGGGGCTTAGCCCGCGAATAAAGTCGTAGATACGCTTTGCAGGTTGGTTCCAATCAATTTGGCAAGTTTCCTTAAATATTTTCGGGGCATGTTTCAAGGGCTGGTTTTGGGGTTGTTCTGTGGTCTCCACCTTACCGTCGTTCTGCAAAATATGGTCCACAGTCTCGATACACAGCTCTGCACCAAGGTTCATTAGGTGGTCGTACACCCATTCTACGTTGGCATCATCGGGTATAGCAAGACGTTTATGATCGATGATACGACCCGTGTCAATGTCTTCGTCGAGAAAAAAAGTGGTAACACCCGTTTCTGTTTCGCCGTTAATGACGGTCCAGTTGATGGGGGCAGCTCCGCGATATTGGGGTAGTAGGGCTGCGTGTACATTGAAAGTGCCGAAGGGTGGCAGGTTCCAAACCTGCTTGGGAAGCATACGAAAGGCCACAACCACTTGCAAATGAGCATTGAAAGCGTGGAGTTGGGATAGAAAACTCTCGTCTTTCATGCGCTCGGGTTGTAATACGGGTATCGATTTGGATAATGCATATTGCTTAACAGGTGGTGCTTGAAGCGTAGAACCATGTCTGCCCACGGGTTTATCGGGTTGTGTAACCACGGCCACCACGTTGTAACCGCCTTCTACAAGCAGTTTAAGCGATGGTACGGCAAACTCGGGCGTGCCCATGAAAATTATTCTTAGATCTTGTTTGTTCATTCTATTGTTTTGTACTTTGTTCATTGAAAAGGGGGCGAGCAGACATTCTGGCGGGCTTTGTTAGCACAATGTTGATGACCTGTGAAGTGTGTGCTTGTTGTTCGCTCCCATTGTGTTGATACTGAAGTTTATCCTTATAGGCGCGACACCTGCTTAACGCCTTTAACGGTTCTCAGCTTTTTCATCAGTGCCTCCAACTTGCTAACGTCCTCAAGTTGCACAACAATGGTACCGTCGAATAGGCTGTCGTGCGAGTCGATATTAATGGAACGCATCACGATTTTCTCTTCTTTTGAGATGATACTTGTGATGTTGTTGACGATACCTAGGTCGTCGTTACCTACCACCTTGATGGTTATGCTATATTGTCCTGCGCTCTTTCCGCTCCAACGGGCTTTTACAATGCGGTAGCCGAAGCGCTTGCGTAGCTCTGGGGCGTTAGGACAGCTGGTGCGATGTATCTTTATTCCGCCACTCACCGTAACGAAACCAAACACAGGGTCGCCATATATTGGCTGACAGCATTTGGCCAGCGAATAGTCCACCCCTTTTAAATTGCGGTCGATAACCAGTACGTCGTCGTTGTTTCGGGCAATCTCTTCGTCGGGGTTATCATAGCTAAATTCGGTTGCACTCCTAGTAATTTGAGGCGCGTTAAGGTTTTGGTCATAGTCGCGCACCTCTACATACTTTTCGATAACTTCGTTAACGTCAAGCTTTTCGTCGGCTATTTGCTTGTAGAAGTCGGTTGCAACCTTAAAGCCCATGCGCTTGATGAGGTGCATCATGGTGCTTTCTTCGAATTCTATTTTCCTGTTTTTTAGCCTTCTTTCCAGCAGTTCCTTGGCGTAGACGGTATCTTTGGCGATGGTGTCTTTAAGTGCCAGCTTTATTTTGGCTTTCGCCCGTGGAGTCTTAACAATGTTTACCCACTCTTGTTTGGGCGTTTGGTTGCTCTGGGTAACCACTTCCACCTCGTCACCCGACTTCAATTCGGCTCTGAATGATACGTTTTTGCCGTTGATTTTACCACCCACACACTTGTTTCCTATGCCCGAATGGATGCGATAGGCAAAGTCAAGGATGTTGGCACCTTTGGGAAACTTGAGCAATTCGCCTTTAGGCGTAAACACGAACACCTCATCCTCGTACAGTCCCATCTTGAATTGGTCCATCAACTGTAAGTCGTCGTTGTTCTCTAGCGCAGCCCTGATGTTCGAAAGCCATTCGTCTATGCCGCTTTCTCCCTTTATTCCTTTGTAACGCCAATGTGCAGCAAGTCCTTTTTCTGCTATTTCGTCCATCCGTTCGGTGCGAATTTGCACCTCAACCCATTTGTTTTCGGGGCCTAGTACCGTGATATGCAAACTTTCGTAGCCGTTACTTTTGGGCACACTAAGCCAATCGCGCAGACGTTTGGGGTTTGGCATGTACATGTCTGTTACGATAGAGTAGGCCTGCCAGCATTGCATCTTCTCCTTATCTATGGGCGAATCGATGATGATACGTATGGCAAAGAGGTCGTAAATGCCTTCGAAGTTGCACTTTTGCTTCTTCATCTTTTGCCAAATAGAGTGTATACTCTTCGTTCTGCCTTTCATGTGGAAGTGCAATCCTGCCTCTTCCAGTCGTTGTTGTATGGGCGTTATGAAGCGTTCGATGTAGCTGTCGCGCGACTTTTTGGTGGCGTTCAGCTTATCTTTAATCATGTAATAAGCATCGTGCTCCAAGTATTTCAGGCTCAAATCTTCCAGTTCGCTCTTTAACTTGTACAGTCCCAGCTTGTGTGCAAGGGGTGCATACAAGTAGCTAGCTTCTTGTGCCACTTCCAATCGTGCCTCTTCGTTGTCTGTATCGCGAACTTGTCGCATTAGGTTAACGCGGTCGGCAATCATGATGAGTATCACACGCATGTCTTCGGCAAACGAGATAAGCAAGTTTCTAAAATTTTCGCTCTCTACCACGGGTGTTCTTTTGTAGAGCTCTTGCACCTTAACCAGTCCATGTATAATCTGTGCAACGCCTCGGCCAAAGTCTTTTTCTACCTTCGTTATGTCACTAAGCTCGGCTACAATACCCGTGTATAGTACGATAGCGATTATTGCATCGCGCTTCAAACCTATTTCGTCGAAGGCTATTTCGGCTGTTTCCAAAGCATGTACGATAGGATTGAGACCGAAAATGTTGCGTTGCAGCATTCCCGAAACTATGTATTCGTCAATGTGTTGGCGCAATTTCTCTGCATCGTCAGTTTGAAAGCCGTTGGCGTCATTTGTCAACAGCTTAGACAAGAGGCCTTCTGTCGTGTCTTTTTCTTCTGTAGTGAAAACGAGTTTTTCTTCCATGCGCTATCTTTTAACTTAGTTAGCCTTATAGGCATTCATTGTAGAAAGGGGAGTTTCGTTGGTTGTTGGCGGTATGCTTGACAGCATTTCCAAAACCTCCATATAAGTTGTGTTACCCCAATGTGTTGCAATGGGTATCTGCTTATTGTCCCATCCGTGCCTATTATATAATATGAGGTGTGCTAATATGGCATACCCTCATTGCAAAGTTACAAAAAATAGCCCAATAATTTCTTGTTTAGCAGAAAAGTTGCTACATTTGTTTAGCGCTTTGCACAATGATTATAAAACCTAGATATTATGTTAACAAAACAAGATTTGCAGCAGATTGAGAGCCTTGGCATAAGCGAGGCGATGGTGGAACATCAGATGGAGCAGCACCGAAAAGGTTTTCCCTACCTGAAATTGCAAGCTGCCGCATCAATAGATAATGGTGGAATAATGGCACCAACTGTTAAAGAGCGCGATGCTTTTTTAGCAAAATGGGAACGTTATCAGGCCGAAGGGCGCAAGGTTGTGAAGTTCGTGCCAGCCTCGGGAGCGGCAAGTAGGATGTTCAAAGATCTCTTTGCCTTTCTCGATGCACCTTACGACGAACCTACGAGCGCATTTGAAAAAGAATTCTTCGATAACACCCGACTGTTTGCTTTTAGGAAACTGCTTTGCAAAAGTTGTAAGGCCGACACACAAAGCAGCGTTTGCGACTTGAAAGAGGCGGGTCGTTACAAGGAGATTGTTAAGCATCTGTTGGGCGAAGAAGGGCTGAACTATGGTAATTTGCCCAAAGGATTGCTACTTTTCCACAATTACGAGGACGAACCGCGTACACCTTTGGAAGAACATTTGGTAGAGGCAGCGCTCTATGCGGCATCGAATGGCGAGGCAAACGTTCATTTCACCGTGTCGCACGATCATCTGCAACTATTCAAAGACAAAGTGGCGGAGAAGGTGGAGAAGTATGAGAAGGCCTACAACACACGTCTTCATGTTTCGTTCTCAGAACAAAAACCATCTACCGATACGCTTGCCGTGAACCCAGATAATACGCCTTTTAGAAACGAAGACGGCTCTTTGCTTTTCCGTCCAGGTGGTCATGGGGCTTTAATTCAGAACTTGAACGATGTGGAGGGTGATGTCGTGTTCATCAAGAACATAGACAACGTGGTGCCCGACAATCTTAAAGGCGATACTGTAACCTACAAAAAACTATTGGGAGGTATTCTAGTTCATTTGCAAAAACGAACTTTCGCCTATCTTTCGATGCTTGACGAGGGTGGTTATTCTCGTAAACAACTTGATGAAATGGTGTATTTCCTAGAAAAGGAGCTATGCTGCAAGCGCGAGGGAGTAAGTGAACTTGACGACAATGCTTTGGTTGAATACTTGCGGAAAAAACTAAACAGACCCATACGTGTATGTGGTATGGTGAAAAATGTTGGTGAACCAGGTGGCGGTCCGTTCCTTACTTATAATGATGACGGAACTGTTAGCCTGCAAATTCTTGAAAGCAGCCAGATAGACAGCAACAATGCCGAATATGTAAAAGCTTTTAAAGAAGGTACACACTTCAATCCTGTGGACCTCGTTTGTGGCATCCGAGACTATCGTGGCAATGCCTTCCATCTGCCCGACTTCGTTGACCATAATACTGGATTTATCAGTTCGAAGAGCAAAAACGGCAAACAATTGAAAGCTTTGGAACTTCCTGGCTTGTGGAATGGTGCCATGAGCGACTGGAACACCGTGTTTGTAGAGGTTCCTTTGTCTACATTCAATCCCGTAAAGACGGTAAACGACTTGCTTAGGCCCGAACACTAATAAAGGCATTTTATATAAACAAGGAAGGGGAAGCACCGCGATGGTGACTTCCCCTTCCTTGTATTGAAAAGTGATAATTAGTTTCTTACACAGCGGTTCTTATCTAATTCTATCAGCTGCCCTAATCAATTTCTCATCGGCCATAACGCCCTTTCGTGCCATCCAATAAAATATCATGGCCACAAATGGGAAACAAATGGCGATGTTGGCATGGAATGTGTAGTCGCGAAACCCAATGTGCAGCGCATAGAATGCAGCAAGTGCGTACCAAACTACTAGTAACAAGATGTTGACAACGCACAGTTTCGCTTGTCGCGATCTGTTACGAAATCCCATTATTGCCCAAACGCCGATAGATGCTGTAAGAACTTGGATGGCAAAAAGCACGCTTGAAGCCATGCTTACACCCCCTTCTGGCTCGTGAATCCAAAGATTGAACATATCCGCGTTCAGTCCCATGCCCTTTGGTTCAAAATATCCCACAGGCATACAAAGGCAGGCAACGGTGAAGGCGATGGCCAACACCATGAACACGGTTTGCTTACGTTGCCACATTAGTCTATCTGTTGTCCTTCTTTAGAAGGGTCGCGCCAGTAAATGCTATCGTCAATAAACTCTTGGGTAGCCAGCAGTGTGGGCTTGGGAAGCTTTTCGTAGTAACGCGAAATCTCAATTTGTTCGCGGTTTTCGAAAACCTCTTCCAAGGTGTCGTTATACGAAGCGAACTCCTGCAACTTCTTGTTCAAGTCTTGTTTGATTTCAACGCTTATCTGATTAGCCCGCTTGGCAATGATAGCAACGCTCTCGTAAATGTTGTTTGTTTCGTTACACAAGTCCATTATGTCTCTTGTAACGGTATTTATCGGAGCCTTTGACTTTTTGTAATCCATAAAATAAATGTTCCTATACTGTTTTAATTACTAATCAATTTTTTGTTACCTCTTTGCATTTGGCTATGAGTTTCTCTGCCAAAGTGCGCTCTTTAGAGTCGGGATATTCGTTAATGAAGCCGTAACATTCGTCTTCGGCATCTTGAAAACGTTCTAATTTTTTCGTTTCCACACTTTGTTGAGCCAACTCGAACTTGCTTTTCATCAGCAGCACGGCAAAATCTTCGCGCAGTCTGCTATAAGGATAGTCCTTCAAAGCATTTTGCGAAGTGATGATACAAGCCTCATAATTATTGCCACCATAGTTGCAATTACCAAAGTAAGTTCCCAAATCGTAATACAATTGGGCTGTATGTAGTTCCTTTTCTACCAACTTATCTTGCAGGTCGAATAGCCTTTGCTGTGCCTGAGGTTTGAGTTTCGAGTCAGGATACAAGTCTAAGAAGGTCTGGAAGTCAGTTATGGCCTGGATTGTTCTTGATTGGTCCAAACGTGGTTCAGGCGTACTCATGAACAGACTTTGTCCTACGTAGAACTGCGCTATCTCCGCATACCGCCCTTTGGGGTACGATTGGAAGTATTTCTTAAAGTATTGAGCCGCCGTTTCATAGTCTTTACTGTTATATTCGGCCATAGCCAACATGTAAAGACTCTCTTGCGCATTCTCGGTTCCTTTTTGTAGGGTTACAAGTTCTTGCAAAAGGGTTATCGCCCGCACGTATTTGCCCTTAGCGAAACATTCTTTTGCATACTCGTACTTATACTGCACGTTATCGCTTTTGTACACTTGATTGAACTCTTGTGCACAACTTGAAAACAGCAAAACGGCCGTTGATATGATGAGCAATGGCTTCTTCATTCTTTGTTTCTTGTTTTTTGAACTGCAAAAATACACATATTTTGCTTATTTACAAAGTATAAAAAGCTATTTTTAGTTATTTGGGCGAATGTTTTTTTGTAATTTTGCATATATGGAATTTAAACTGACGTCGAAATACAAGCCAACAGGCGACCAGCCCGAGGCAATCAGACAGCTTACAGAAGGATTGGATAGGGGTGACATGTCGCAGGTTTTATTGGGTGTTACAGGGTCTGGTAAGACGTTTACCATGGCCAATGTTATTGCCCAGCACAACGTGCCCACATTGGTTTTGAGCCATAACAAAACCTTGGCAGCCCAGCTTTACGAGGAAATGAAGGGCTTCTTCCCCGATAATGCCGTAGAGTATTACGTGTCGTACTACGACTATTATCAGCCCGAAGCCTATCTACCCACCACCGATACCTATATTGAGAAAGACTTGGCTATCAACGATGAGATAGACAAGTTGCGTCTGCGTGCCGTGTCGGCTTTGCTTTCAGGCCGTAAAGATGTGGTTGTAGTTTCGTCCGTATCCTGTATTTATGGTATGGGAGGTCCTACTGCCATGGAAAGCGGAATCATTTCGCTATCTAAGGGACAACGTATCGACCGCAACGAGTTTCTTCGTAAGCTGGTAGATTCGCTCTACGTACGCAACGATATCGACCTGCAACGAGGAAACTTCCGCGTTAAGGGCGATACTGTTGATGTAGCCATGGCTTATAGCGACAATCTGTTGCGCATCACTTGGTGGGACGATGAGATAGACAGCATTGAAGAGGTAGACAGTCTTACTTATCATCGCATAGAGAGTTTTAACGATTATAAGATATATCCCGCCAACCTTTTCGTCACCACCAAAGATCAAACGGAACGCGCAATACGTTGTATTCAAGACGATTTGGTAAGCCAAATAGATTTCTTTAATGAATTGGGCGATGGTATTAAGGCTCAACGCATTAAAGAAAGGGTAGAATATGATATGGAGATGATGAAAGAACTAGGGCACTGTTCGGGTATCGAGAACTACTCGCGCTATTTCGATGGCAGGCAGCCAGGTCAACGTCCATATTGCTTACTCGACTTCTTCCCAAAGGATTATCTAATGATTATCGACGAAAGCCACGTTAGCGTTCCACAGCTTGGAGGTATGTATGGAGGCGATAGGGCGCGAAAGCAAAACCTTGTAGAATTTGGTTTCCGTCTGCCTGCTGCTTTCGACAACCGCCCGCTTAGGTTCGAAGAGTTCCACAGTCTTATCAATCAAGTGATATATGTGTCGGCAACGCCTGCCGACTACGAACTTGGTGAGGCCGAAGGGGTAGTGGTTGAACAGTTGATAAGGCCAACGGGACTGCTAGATCCTGAGATAATCGTGCGCCCAAGTGAAAATCAGATAGACGATCTTTTGGCCGAAATATTGGAGCGAAGCGACAAAAACGAACGTGTTTTGGTGACTACGCTTACCAAACGAATGGCCGAAGAACTGACAGAATACTTGTTAGACCATGGTGTAAAGACCAATTACATACACAGTGACGTAGCTACACTCGACCGCGTGCGCATTATGAACGCACTTCGTGCAGGTGAATACGATGTGCTTGTGGGCGTAAACCTGTTGCGCGAGGGCCTAGATTTGCCCGAAGTGTCGCTTGTCGCCATTCTCGATGCCGACAAAGAGGGCTTTTTGCGCAGTCATCGCTCGTTAACGCAGACTGCTGGGCGCGCTGCGCGAAACGTGAACGGAAAGGTGATAATGTATGCAGATACCATTACGCAAAGCATGCAGCGCACCATAGATGAGACTGCAAGGCGACGCACGATACAAATGCAATACAACGCCGATCACCATATCACACCTCAACAGATTGTGAAAGACATCAAGGGAGCACTGACAGGGAACGCCCCAACTGTGGAAACGTCGAAGAGTTACCGCTCGCAAGAAGGTGGATATGTGGAACCCGATGCCGTTGCTTTTGCTGCCGATCCCATTGTAGAGCGAATGACGCGCCAGCAATTGGAGAAGAGTATTGCCAATACAACTGCTCTAATGAAACAAGCAGCCAAAGACCTCGACTTTATTCAGGCAGCTCAATATCGCGATGAAATTGCCCGTTTGCAAGAGCAATTAGAGCTGAAATAAGATGAATGTCGTGTTTTTCGTTAGATGAAATTTTTGCAAAGGATATCTTAGAGAATCGTTCCTGTAACACGATAGATTATCTCTTAAACTCTATTTTTACTTTTCTCGCTTTGTTATATGTAAGATGTAACCTTGTTCCATGTCACTTGGAACAGGGTTCCAGTTGATATGGAGCCGGGTTCCAAACGACATGTAACAGCAGTCCAACATAGCGGTAACAAGACGGGAGCTTTGAAAGTTGTGTGCAAAGGCATTTTAGCAGGTTGGCATTTGATTGTCTAGCAGGGGGAATTTGCTAAGAATACAGTTTTCCAAAGTTTTTGAAATAGCTTTTCTGACTTTGCCAATACAATAAGTATAACGCGCGTGTATGCCTGTGCGAAGCGCTTCATAACACCCCATTATGCACTCGCGCGTAGATGAAGCAACTACATCCACGCGCGAGTTTTTAGTTTTGTTGGCGACCATTAAGTTGGCCTTAGCTTTCTACCATGGTAAGGTCGACAAATTTTCCACGGGCTTTTCGTTCCTCAATCAGTCGTTTCAGTTTGCGCTGTCTGTTAGGTGCAATCCACTTGCGAGCAAAAATGTTGGGGATGGCCACACCGATAGCGATGCATAAAACAATGAGCGAAGCGCGTATGCCGTTGGTCATGGCGTTGGTTAGTTCTCCCACAACACCATGCATATCGAGCAAGGCAAAGAGGCAGCGATACATCAAAACGCCAGGTACCATGGGTATAACCGTGGGTATGGAGAGGCATTGATGGGGCAGATGAACCCAATGAACTACCTTAATATAGATGATACTTACGAGCGACGCGCCTACTAACGAACCGATAACAGGTCCCCAATCGAGTCCGATGTTTTGCGAACTGTCTCCTAGGCTGATATAGTTTCGGGTGCAAACGGCAGCAATTCCGCCCAAGGCCAATATCCACAATTGCTTTGGGGGAAAATTAAAGATGGTGGCAAAACCCATGGCTGATATGGCGGCAGCTATGGCATACTCCCAATAAGTGTGGTGGGGTATCATACTTAGATCTTTCACAAAGTTGTCTATTCCACACACACGTATGGCCAATACAATGCCGAAGGCCATGGCAGAGACGATGAGTATGGTGTTTATGCCACGAATGATACCCACTTCGATGTTATTATCTAGAACATCGTTAACAAAGTTAATGATGGGTACACCTGGCACAATAAACAGTGTACAAGCCATAAGCGGATGCCATGGGGTGCTGGTTTGTAGTGCGGTGGCGAGCCATTGGGGCATGTTGGCTACCAATTGTGAATTGGCAAACGTGCCTAATAGCCATGCTAAAATGGTAGCCACAAACGCTGCTACAGCAATGTTGGCGTAGCCGTTAGATCCAACCTCGTTAAGTTTTGTGCGTAGACGAAAGCCTAAGGTTGCTGCTATAGATGCGTAAAAGAAAGCTGTCCAATCGCAACCAAACTGAATACAGAAGCCACCACAGGCCAAACCTGCGGCAATGGCTACCTGCCAGGGGGTGTAACTGCGTTTGCGACTGCCAATCTTGTTAAGTTCTTCTTCGTAGCGATCTAACGAATAGTCTTCCTTGATGGCACTCCACGATAGCTTGCTGATGTCGGAAATGGCGCGCATCTCAATGCCATGCTTGTCGCAACGCTGAAATTTGGAAAACGAATGGGTGCCGTCACTGAGGTTTACCATCAACATGTTGTAGGTGATATGGATGTGCAAATGCTCTTCGTTAAGCCCCAAATAGGCGGCTGTTCTTTTCATGTTGCGCATGATGCGACTAGTGTCAGCCGAACTTTCAACGAGAATTTTGCCTGTGCGAAGTAGTAAATCCAACTTTCTTCGTAATAGTTTCCTAGACTCAACCTGTTGATCACCTTTAATATTCATCGTTTTATTAAACTAAGTGTTTGTATATTTGTTTCCTGAAAAACGTCTGCAAATTTAATAAAAACAAACGAAACATACGAACAATCTTACGTCTTTATTATTCTTCCACAGTGACGACCAATTGCATTAGGTCTTGCCTATCTTCATTTTTCGCCAGTACCAGTTGGGTATCATACGCCAAATACGAACCATTAGGCGGTATCGCCAGTCGATAATTCGTACACGTTTTTTTCGTTTTAACGCCCACATAATACGTTCGGTTACATGTTCAACAGTCATCAACATGGGGTAGTTGTCGCCTGTAAGAATAGGCGTGTCTACAAAGCCAGGCCTTATGTCGGTGAAGTTTATGGCTAAACCGCGTTTCATGGCCAATTGGTCAAGGGCTTGGATATAGGCGTTTTGGAATGTTTTAGATGCACTATACGAGGCTGCATTACCAATACCTTTTGTGCCAGCAACCGATGAAATCACTGCAATATGTCCACCGCCATTGTTGGCCATGTGGTTAAAAACAAAGTCGACCATGCGTGCAAAGCCCATCACGTTCGTATTGAGTGTGGCTTGCTCAATGCTTTCGTCAAGCAAGGTGTTTTGTTTACCAATGCCCGAGGCGTGAAAATAAAGGTCAATGCTACCCAAACGGGCGATAAGCTGCGATAGGGGCGTTGTCGCTTCGGTGTCGGTGACATCGATGCGTTGGGTAAACACCCGTTCGGGAGCTAACTGTGTTAATGTTTCTAGCGGTTCTAATCGGCGGGCAGAAAGTCCCACCATCCAACCTTCTTCAATAAGGCGCTTGGCAACGGCATAACCAATGCCCGACGATGCGCCCATAACAATAGCCTTTTTCATTGTCTTTTGGTTTGATGATTGTTATTTCCAATCACTGCTTGGCGAAAAGTCTGCCGTAGAGATTGGGCGTAATGGTGTTGTGCGAATTAAGCGAACGCCTTACCAGTTGTAAGCCTTAGGATTTTGTTATACAGCTTAAAAGGCGGATTCGCTAGGCGAGAGAGTCTCTATATACTCGAGTTGTAAAACGTCATGTGTCCTTTCTGTTACCCTAAAACGATTGTCTGTGCGTTCGCCTACCAACCACAATAACGTATTGTTGGCATCAAACACGGCTAGCTGTCGTTGTCTGTCGAAGTAAGAACGCTTTCTGTCGGTGAGAAAATCGCTTACCAATTTAGAGCTTCGCATACCAAAAGGCACAAATCGGTCGCCTGTTCTTATGTGTCTAACCGCAAGGGGAAAGGCGATGTTGGCCATATCGAGATGCACGCAATGGGGCATTTTACTTGGGGTAAAGTGTTCGTCGTTCACACCCTTACTTACTTTTATGCGCACATTAGGGGTGAAAACGTAGTTACCTTCTTCGGGAATGCGCATCGTTCGAGCTAGTTCATCAACAGTAATCGACTCTTCTATCAGCAAAGTTTTCCTGTCAATAACTAACGTAAACTTGCTAGACTGCCACAATGTACCCGTTTGTTGGTCTAGGCTTTGTGCTATCTGCTCTATTTGGGCGGGTGTAAATCCAAGCGGATGTATCAGTTGAAAGAGCACGTATTCGGGCGAGGGCGTTTGTTGTAACTTGCCTATTGATATGCCCAACCGCCATCTTGGCGTTTCTTCTTCCACCACAATAACATCTTTTGCATGCTTTTTTAGGGCATGGTTGAAAACCTTCTCTGCCTCGGCAAGCCTCTCTATGGTTTTGGCGATATTATCTGTGGCAGCGGGGTTAAGTTCTTCGAGCAGGGGAACGAGCGTTAACCTGATTTTATTTCGTGTGAAATCGGTAGTCAGGTTGGTGCTGTCGGTTACGTATGGTTGGTTTAGTGCTTGCAGGTATTCCAGCAAATCTGTGTGCGAAACTGCGAGCACAGGGCGCAATACGTATCCATTTTGGGGCGTCATACCTGTAAGACCGCTTAATCCTGTGCCCCTTACGAGGTTGATGAGTATTGTTTCTACGTTGTCGTCTTTATGGTGGGCCACGCAGATTCCATCCATATCAAGGTCGTTACGAAGCTTTTCAAAATGGTTGTAGCGCAGTTCGCGTGCGGCCATCTCGATGCTCAACTTGTGCAAGGAGGCGTACTCGGCGGTGTCGAAGTGCACGGTATGAAAGGTTACGCTATGTTCTCGGCACAAGTTTTCGCAAAAAATCTCGTCGCGAAACGACTCTTCACCGCGTAACTTGAAGTTGCAATGCACCGCTTCTACCTTATAACCTAGGCGCAAAAGCATGCGGAAGAGCGCCACACTGTCGGCTCCGCCCGACAAGGCGACGAGATATCGGCCACTCGGCGACAACAAGTCGTGGCGGTCGATGTATTGACTAACCTCTCGTTCTATCTTCTTCATGCACGTTTTACGAGGTGAAATGGTGGGGCAAAATTACTCTACATAGAGCACAAGACCCTTTAAATATTCGCCTTCGGGATGGAAAATGTTGATGGGATGGTCCGCTGGTTGATGCAATTGGTGCATGATGCGCACCTTGCGACCAGCTTGTGCGGCGGCCGTGAACACAGCATTGCGGAACTGGTCTTTGGTGACTACCTGGCTGCAGCTGAATGTGAAGAGCAGGCCACCTGGCTTGATGCACTCGAAGCCCTTTGCGTTGAGTCGCGTATAACCTTTAAGTGCGTTGTGAAGTGCAGTGCGATGCTTGGCGAAAGCAGGTGGGTCGAGCACAATGAGGTCGTATTTATTATCGTTGGCGTTTAAGAATTTGAACGCGTCTTCGCAGAAAGCCTCGTGCCGATTGTCGTTGGGGAAGTTCAGTTCTACGTTTTGGTTGGTCAGCTCGATGGCCTTTGCGCTACTGTCTACCGAGTGAACAAGTTTGGCGTTACCACGCATAGCATACACAGAAAAGCCTCCTGTGTAGCAAAACATATTGAGTACGCTTTTGCCCATGGCGTATTTTTCGAGCAACGAGCGGTTGTCGCGCTGGTCGATAAAGAACCCAGTCTTTTGTCCTTTTAGCCAATCAACATGGAAAAGTAACCCATTCTCCATGCCGGTATTGTTTTCGCTACCGCCATATATAAATTCATTCTCTTGTCCCAGTTCGGCTTTGAAGGGTAGGGTGGTGTCGCTTTTGTAGTACACATTTTCGATGTGCGAGCTCAATACTTCGACTAATGCTTTACAAATTTCGTGTCGGGCGAGGTGCATACCCACGCTATGGGCTTGCATCACGGCCGTTTTCCCGTAGCAATCAACGATTAGCCCCGGCAGATTGTCCCCCTCGCCATGCACCAGTCGATAGGTGTCGTTATCGGTTTTGTGAGCTATGCCGATGGCCAAACGAGCGCTTAGGGCCGAGGTTAGGCGGGTTTTCCAAAAGTCGGGGTTAATTTCCACATCCCTGAAAGACAGTACTCGCACGGCGATAGAGCCGATTTGATAATGTCCAACGGCGATAAATTCACCCTCGTTGGTGAGTACACGTACCACTTCCCCTTCTTCAATTTCGCCCTTTTCAGCAAAATGACTGATGGCGCCAGAGAACACCCAGGGATGAAAACGTTTTAAACTTTCTTCTTTTCCCTTTTTAAGATATATCGATTTGTACATAATCCTTATTATTGCCAGATAGTGATGGTTAGGCGTTTAGCTAAAAACGGCTAAATGTTAGTTTTGCTCGTTAATAACCAATTCGTAGTCGCCACTATTTTTTAGGCGTAAAATTTCCTTATATAAGTTGATGCAAGCCCATGCATCTAGCGCTGCATACGCCTTCTGCTTGTCGTTAAGAACATCAGAGTCCCAATTTGTTAGCCGTTGTCTTTTGCTTATTTTTTGGTGAAAGAGATTGGCATACAGCTTTTGTAGGCTTAGGTCTTCAATGCCCAATTCGCCTACAAGGTCTTGCAAGTCGATAAAGTTTCCTGGCGTAAAGCCCACCCGTTTGTGCAAAGAGAGCATGTCGTCGTGAAGCGACAAGCCCACCATAGGCACCGTTGTGTTCTCTAAAAGGCGCAAGATAGCAGGGGTTATGCCAATGTGGTTGAGCCTGAAGAGAAAACAAGTGTTGCTTGTAGACACTTGCAATAGCGACACCATGTGCGACTCCCCTTTCTTAAACGAAGGGCGCGTTTCGGTGTCTACGCCCAAAATGTCGTTGCTAAGAAGGAAGTCTACAGCCTTCTCTGCCTCGCTTTCACTCATCACCACCACTGTTTTACCAGGAAACGTGACGGTTGGAAGTTCTGCAATGCTTTTCTTATCGAATTTGTTATATATAATCTTTCTCATTTCCACTTCGCGTTATAACGTGTTGCAAAATTAGAAAAAAGTTGTGACTTTATGGGCCTTTCTTGGTTTTTTACGCTAATTTTGCAGTTGATTTTCAGTTAAAAAAGCAACGATGGTAAAAAGAAAGACAGAGAGTAAGCCAAAAAGGAAAAGTTCAACATTCTCACTTAGTGGCATATTCAAGATAAGCAACGAAAGAACTGACTTCGTTCTAGGTGTCGTACTCATTCTTTTGGCTGTGTATGTGGCTTTGGCTATGTTCTCTTTCTTCACCACAGGAAAGGCCGACCAAAGTATTTTGGAAGACCTTCGACCTGGCGAATGGCTTAATACGGGCAAGGAATTTACCAACTATTGTGGTTCGATAGGTGCAATTCTCGCCTACACGCTCATAACGCTTAACTTTGGTTTTGCAGCCTTTGCCATTCCTGTTTTCATACTCTTGTTGGGCGCTAAGTTAACGCGTGCCTATAAGGTTAATTTGTTGAAAACCTTCTTTTACCTCTCCATTGTCATGGTGTGGTGCTCGGTGGCTTTCGCTAAGTTCCTCTCCCCACTTACAGGTAGCCTCACATTTAACCCTGGGGGCAACCATGGTCTGTATTGTGTGCAGAACATCGAGAACATGATAGGCCCTCCTGGGCTTACTGCCTTGTTGTTTATCGTGGCCTTGGCGTTCCTCACTTACCTTAGCGCAGAAACGGTTTCGTTTGTTCGTAAGGCAATAAACCCAGTTAAGTATATCACCAATAAGGTGAAATTTACGATTGCCAACAATGGTACTCGAACTGTTCCTGATGATAGAGACGAAGGGGTTGAGGTTGAAGCACAACAAGAAGAACAGCCCATTGACGATGAAGATGACTATGATGGTAATGAAGTTGTGTCGCCAACGGTTGTCGATCTCACTGGCAAAGGTGGAAATCAAGGTGGTGAGATGCCTCTTTCTGGTAAATCTGTTGATAATGCCCTTAATGGAACTGACGATCCTTCGACACAACTGAAAGTTGAAATTCCAGAGGGTGAAGAAACTGCCAGTGGCCGAGAACTAACTGCTGCTGAGGTGTTGAGCACACCCATCAACCCCCTCGAACCTTTCTTGTCATACAAATATCCCACACTCGACTTGCTGAAAGCCTACGACAACGACAACAAACCCTATGTGGATATGGAGGAGTTGAAGGCTAACAACGACCGAATTATTAAGGTACTGCGCGACTTTGGCGTTGAGATAAGGGAGATTAAGGCAACGGTTGGTCCTACCATTACGCTCTATGAGATTACGCCAGCTGAAGGTGTGCGCATCAATAAAATACGAAACCTTGAAGACGACATAGCCCTGAGCCTCGCCGCGCTGGGTATCCGTATCATCGCACCTATTCCAGGTAAGGGCACTATTGGTATAGAGGTGCCAAATAACAAGCCCAATATCGTGTCTATGGAGAGCATTCTCAACTCGAAGAAGTTCCAAGAGACGAAGATGGACTTACCTTTGGCATTGGGTAAAACCATCACCAACGAGGTGTTTATGGTCGACTTGGCCAAAATCCCCCACTTACTCGTGGCCGGAGCAACAGGTCAAGGTAAGTCGGTAGGTCTTAATGCCGTCATCACTTCTTTGCTTTACAAGAAGCATCCCAATGAATTGAAGCTTGTTTTGATAGATCCGAAGAAGGTGGAGTTCAGTATTTACTCGCCCATCGTTAACCATTTCTTAGCCAAAGTGCCCGAAGAGAGTGACGAACCAATCATAACCGACGTTACAAAAGTGGTGCGTACGCTCAACAGTCTTTGCAAATTGATGGACACGCGCTATGATTTATTGAAGATTGCAGGTGCTCGTAATATTAAGGAGTATAATGAGAAGTATGTAAATCACAAGCTAAACCTCACCAAGGGACATGACTACATGCCCTATATCGTTGTGATTATCGACGAGTTCGGAGATCTTATCATGACTGCGGGCAAAGAAATTGAATTGCCAATTGCACGTATTGCTCAGCTTGCACGTGCCGTTGGAATACACATGGTGATAGCAACCCAACGCCCAACAACGAGCATTATTACGGGTAATATCAAGGCCAACTTCCCTGGAAGAATGGCTTTCAAGGTGAGCGCGATGATTGATTCGCGTACCATTCTTGACCGTCCGGGCGCCAATCAACTTATTGGTCGAGGCGATATGTTGTTCCTCAATGGCAACGAGCCAGTGCGTGTGCAGTGTGCATTTGTTGACACGCCTGAGGTTGAGCGCATTAACCAGTTTATTGCAAGTCAACCCGGCCCCGTTGAACCAATGGAACTACCCGAACCGAACACCGAAGACGGTGGCATGGGTGGTGGTGGAACGGCCGACATGAATAGTCTTGACCCCTATTTTGAGGAAGCAGCTCGCGCCATTGTTATCTCACAACAAGGTTCAACAAGTATGGTACAACGGCGTTTTTCCATCGGATACAACCGCGCAGGTAGGCTCATGGATCAGTTAGAGGCTGCTGGTATCGTGGGCATAGCACAAGGAAGTAAGCCTAGAGAAGTGCTTATCACCGACGAAAACACGCTTAACGCCCTATTGGCAAAGTTGCGTGGAGGAGGGTAAGTCAGGTGTTGCACTCGTCATATCGTGCCAATCGGCACTACTAAGAATTATTATCACATTAAGCTATATAAAAAGGAAACGCAGCAATGTTGAAAAAAGTATTATTATTGATTTGCCTTTCGGTGTTCGCTTTCAATGCCACCAAGGCACAAACGGATAACGAAGCCCGCAAAGTATTAGACAAAACAGCTGCCATTGTAGGTAACAAGGGTGGGGCTTTGGCTAACTTTAAACTGACGAGCAGTAAGATAGGTACCATCAACGGTACAATCTCTATTAAGGGAAATAAGTTCTATGCGCGCACGTCGAAAGCCACAGTGTGGTTCAATGGCAAAACGCAATGGAGCTATCTACCTTCTACCAACGAGGTGAACGTTAGCAACCCCAACGAGAGTCAGCAGGCTGCCATGAACCCCTATACCTTTATTAATATGTATAAAAGTGGCTATAAACTATCGATGAATAAGGTGGGGCACGACTATCAGGTACATCTAGTGGCCGAAAAGGGTAATAAAGGCATTCCCGAAATCTATGTCTTGGTAGATGCCACTTACAAGCCAAAGCAAGTAAAGATGAAGCGTGGAGGAGAATGGAGTACCATTACGATAAACAATTTCCAACAGAAGAATCTCTCCGACCATCTTTTTAGCTTCAATTCAAAAGATTTTCCCAGTGCCGAGGTGGTAGATTTGAGGTAACCCTAAAAGCATTTACGCCCTCGTTTCGTAACGTTTATACTGATGAACCGCCTACAATTATACCGTATTTTATATAAGCATCGCTCCTTATCCATGCGTCGTGCCTTGGATTATGAGCACAATCGCTCGGCAAAATACTTATTTTATATAGGTTATACAATGGCTTTTGCGTACTTGTTGTTTATTGCAGTGGTATTGTCTTTGGCCGTTAACAATATGGGGGATGCCAATGCTGTGGGCATAACAGTGGGCATTTTGCCCTTTATCTTGTTGGTAGACCTCTTTATACGTTTCACCTATCAGCAAACTCCAGCACAGATTATTAAGCCATACACGTTGCTGCCGCTGCCCAGAAAGGTATGTATTGAAAGCTTTATAGCTGCTTCGCTCTTTAATCTAGGCAACACATGGTGGTATGTGCTTTTTGTTCCCTATTGCATTATGTCAGTAGTGTTCAGCTATGGTCTGTTTGCAACCATTCTGCTTTTGGCGTTCTTAGGTTTAGCCATATTGCTTAATAGTCAGCTCTATGTGCTTTTCCGTACCCTTGTTTCGCAGTCCTTGTTATGGTTATTTGCACTTTTAGCTGTGTATGGACTTATGGCTGTACCCATGATTTTGGGGCAAGGCGGCTCGTTTTCGTCGTTTCTTCTCTTTTATTCGCGATTAG
Source organism: Hoylesella loescheii DSM 19665 = JCM 12249 = ATCC 15930 (assembly GCF_000378085.1). Taxonomy (GTDB): domain Bacteria; phylum Bacteroidota; class Bacteroidia; order Bacteroidales; family Bacteroidaceae; genus Prevotella; species Prevotella loescheii. The sequence continues at coordinate 499,550 of NZ_KB899210.1, read as the reverse complement.
GTATTGCCTTGTCAGATGGTCAGCTATGGCCGCTTCTCATTGTTCTTGGTCTGCTGATATTGGTGACTTTGCTCAATAGAGAAGTGCAATTCCGTGCCATTTGGCGAGAGTTGACAAGCGCGAAGGCAGAAACCAAGGTCGACGGAAAAGACAGATTAGCCTTTCTCAGGCAGCACGGAGAGATTGGCGAATACACTCGTTTGGAGTGGAAATTGATTACTCGCAATAAGTATCCGCGCAAAACGTTCATTTATAGTTTTTTCCTGATAGCGCTTTTAAGCGTTGTCATTGCTTTTACGCATGCCTACAATGGGGATGGGATGGTGCGTTTTTGGTGTTCATACAACTTCGTCATCTTAGGACTCTCAGTTTTGTCGCGGCTGTTAAGCATGGAAGGTAACTATATTGACATGTTCATGGTGCATCCCAACAGCATTTATTCGCTTTTACGAGCCAAGTACTATGTGTATTGTGGCTTACTTATCGTGCCCTTTATGCTGATGCTTCCAATGGTGTTCGTTGGCAAGGCAAGTTTACTTATGTTGTTGGGCTTCGCTCTTTTTGCAGCAGGATTTCAGTTTTTTGTTTTCTTCCAGTCGGCCGTTTACAACAAACGAACTCAAAAACTTAACGCTACTATCATGTCCAGCAGAAACATGGAGCGAAACTACCTGTATATGATTGTTACCATTTTGGCCCTCTTTTCGCCCATGGTATTTGTCGGCCTACTCACCATTTTCTGTTCACCCACGGTTAGCTACATCTGTCTTGGTGTAGTAGGAATTATCGGTATCGCCACACATCGCCTGTGGATACGGAACGTTTACGTACGAATGATGGCGCGAAGGTATGAAAACATGGAAGGATTTAGAACTTCCAAGTAATGACGCACAATGCTTGGCATGGCATAAGAACCAAAGGTTTTCAGTTTGTCGGCTGTGAATGTCATAGATATTTTGTAACTTTACACACTATATGCGACCTGTTTACGCTACCGCTATTAAGGATAAGAAACAATAAATCAACACGATAATGCACTTTAGATGGATATACGAACCGCTTTCGCCACAACTGCAATCTGCGGCAAAGGAACTGGGCGAGAAGCTCAATATGAGCACCATTCTTGCCCAATTACTCATGCGTAGGGGCATAACTACCGAAAGTGCGGCCAAGCGTTTCTTTCGTCCGCAGCTCAACGACATCATCAACCCTTTTTTGATGAAAGACATGGACGTAGCCGTAGACAGGTTAAACGATGCCATGGGACGTAAAGAGCGTATTATGGTGTATGGTGATTATGATGTGGATGGATGCACATCAGTGGCACTCGTGTACAAATTCCTCCAACAATTCTACTCTAACATCGAGTATTATATACCCGATCGCTACGAAGAAGGCTATGGTGTTAGCCGCAAGGGCATAGACTACGCATATCATTCGGGTGTAAAATTGGTTATCATTCTTGACTGCGGAATAAAGGCTATCGACGAAATAGCTTACGCCAAGACGTTGGGCATCGACTTTATTATATGCGACCATCATGTACCCGATGAAGAAATGCCGCCCGCTGTGGCCATTCTTAATCCCAAACGCCCCGATGATAACTATCCCTTTAAACACCTTTCGGGTTGTGGGGTTGGCTTTAAGTTCATGCAAGCCTTTGCCAAAAACAATGGTATTCCTTTCTCGCGACTCATTCCCATGCTCGACTTATGTGCCGTTAGCATAGCGGCTGACCTCGTGCAGGTGGAAGAAGAAAACCGTATATTGGCTTTTCACGGGCTGAAACAGCTCAACCAAAACCCTAGTTTGGGCTTAAAGGCCATCATAGACATATGTGGACTTTCTGGTAAAGAGATTTCCATGAGTGACATTGTTTTCAAAATAGGTCCGCGCATCAACGCGTCGGGACGTATGGAGAGTGGAAAAGAGAGCGTGTCGCTATTGGTAGAGAAAGATTATAACGTAGCTTTGCAGAGCGCGAAGCACATTAACGAATACAACGAGCAACGCAAAGATATAGACAAGCAGATGACCGAGGAGGCAAACCAAATTGTTGCGCGTCTGGAAAGTCAGAAAAAGCAGTCGAGTATCGTGCTATACGATGAGAATTGGAAGAAGGGCGTGATTGGTATTGTTGCCTCGCGGCTCACAGAAATTTACTTCCGACCAACCGTTGTCATCACGCGCGATGGTGATTTTGCCACAGGCTCGGCCCGTAGCGTTATGGGTTTCGATATCTATTCAGCCATTAAGAGTTGTCGCGACTTGCTTATCAACTTCGGAGGACACACCTACGCAGCTGGACTAACCATGAGATGGGACGACGTTCCGCGGTTTGTGGAGCGCTTTCACCAGTATGTTGACAGCCATATACTGCCCGAACAGACCGAGGCCATATTGCATATCGACGAAATGATAGACTTTAAGGACATCACGAAGAAAATGCACCACGACCTGAAGAAGTTTTCTCCCTTCGGACCCGGTAACCTCAAGCCGCGCTTTTGCACCAACAATGTTTACGATTATGGTACAAGTAAGGTGGTAGGACGCGAACAAGAGCATATTAAACTGGAACTTATCGACTCCAAATCGAGTAATGTCGTAAATGGAATTGCTTTTGGGCAGAGTGCATCGGCTCGCTATATCAAGTCGAAACGCAGCTTTGATATTGCCTATACCATCGAAGATAACGTATTTAGACACAATAACATACAACTACAAATAGAAGATATTAGGCTTACCGAGAACGAGGAACAAGACGAGAACAACGCCCTTTAATCGCCTATGGAAGAAGCTAACGCCAAGCAAACCGCCCACGACGAGTTTAAACGAACGTTGCGCGAGTATTGGGGCTATCCTGATTTTCGCGGCATACAGCGCGATATTATCGAGAGTATCGCCCAAGGGAGGGATACGCTTGGACTGATGCCTACTGGTGGCGGAAAGTCTATCACCTTTCAAGTGCCTGCCTTGGTGATGCCTGGCGTATGCGTGGTGATAACCCCTTTGATAGCCCTGATGAAAGACCAAGTGGACCATCTGCGGCAAAAAGGCATACAGGCAGCTGCCATCTATTCGGGTATGAGTCGTCGCGAAATAATCACAACGCTCGAAAATTGTGTCTTTGGTGGAGTAAAGCTTCTATATGTGTCGCCCGAACGATTGTTTTCGGACATCTTCAAAACCAAGTTCAAGCACATGGACGTTAGCTTCGTTACCGTAGACGAAGCCCATTGTATCAGCCAATGGGGTTATGATTTCCGTCCTTCTTACCTTGCTATTGCCGAGATTAGGAAGCTTAAGCCCGATGCTGCGATACTTGCCTTAACAGCCACAGCCACACCTAAAGTGATAGATGATATTCAAGAGCGATTGGATTTCAGGCAAAAGAACGTGTATCGAATGAGTTTCGAGCGTTCAAATCTGGCTTACATCGTTCGCGACACCATGGACAAGCATACCGAACTGATACATATTCTCAACGCCGTGGCTGGTTCTGCCATCGTCTATGTACGCAGTCGCAAGCACGCTAGCGACATCGCTAGTTACATTTCATCAGCTAATATCTCCGCAACCTATTATCATGCAGGACTTGAACCCGCTGTAAAGAACCAGCGACAAAACAGTTGGCAACAGAACGAGGTGCGTGTGATGGTGGCTACTAACGCCTTTGGCATGGGCATAGACAAACCCGACGTGCGTTTGGTCGTGCATATTGATTGCCCAGACTCAATTGAAGCCTACTTTCAAGAGGCAGGTAGGGCAGGGCGTGATGGTAAAAAAGCTTATGCCGTATTGCTCTGGAACAACAGTGACCGAAAGAAGCTGAACAAGCGAGTGGCTGAAAACTTCCCCGAAAAAGACTATGTTAAAGAGGTGTACGAAGACTTGGCCTATTATTATCAAATAGGTGTGGCCAGCGGAGCAGGCTATTCGTTCGTATTCGAGATAGATAAGTTTTGCAGAACGTTCAAGCATTTCCCCGTACAAACGCATTCGGCATTGCAGATATTGGAACGTGCAGGCTACATACATTACGAGATGGCCCCCGAAGCAAGAGCGCGAGTGATGTTCAAGCTCGGTCGTAACGACTTGTATCGACTTGATGAGGGAAGTGCGTTTGAAGAGGCTGTGATTACTGCATTGCTAAGGAACTACGGCGGACTGTTCAGCAATTACGTTTACATAGATGAGAGCTTGCTGGCGCAAGAGGCCGAACTGACTACCCATCAGGTGTATGTGATACTAAAAAATCTGGCACAACGCAACATCATTAACTTTATTCCACAGCGCAAAACGCCATTTATAACCTATCTACGCGATAGGGTAGACGGCGACCGAGTTGTGTTAAGCAAGGAGATATACGAAGACCGCAAGGCGCAATATGTTGCTCGCATCAACGCTATGCAAGCATACGCCTCTAACAATGACGTGTGCCGAAGTCGCCAACTCTTAATATATTTTGGTGAAGAACGGCATAAGGACTGCCAACAATGCGACGTTTGTTTGGAGCACATATCGCCCGAACCCAGCAATGAACAAACAACCTTGGCCCGAAATGCCATCCTTAACTTGCTGAAAGATGGCGAACGCCACCATATTTCCGAACTGCACAAACTCAATTTACCCAAAAAGGGATTAGACATTGCATTAGAATATCTTATTCATGAAGAAGAGATACATCTTGATGGTAGTTTCCTCTTCTTGTAGGCCATGGTTTTGATGATATTGAGATGTTTTTTCTTCGTTGCCTTAAATGTATGCGTAATATCATGTTTAATAGTGACTTGTACGCTGAATTATAAACCTTTTTCTGTCGTTTTCTTACTTTTAGAAAGCATTTCATTTTGCTTTAAAACAGTACAAAATGCCTTGTACTGTGGCTACAAGTGGCTTGTAGTGCGACTACAAGTGAGTTGTAGTGTCACTACAAACGCTTTGTAGTGTCACTACTAAAGGCTTGTAGCCTCCGTACAAACGCCTTTGTACGATGCCATTTGCCTGTTCAGGCATTCTTTAAGGTTGTGGCTAGACCTTGCCCAAATACTAATCTGCATCGCCTGCTACATCCAAACTTATCGTCCACTGTATGTTCGGTTTCCCTGTTTTTATCGTACCTTTGCAATAGAAAACGAGGATTAATAATGACACTACATATTTTCAACCCTGATCACGATTTGGTTTTGGCAGCAGGCAATGACCATTTCACCCCACCAAAAGCAGCTCGCGACCTGTATGCCGACTTGGGATTTCTGCCTGCATTGTGGGCTCAAGAAGGCGATTTTGTGCTTGTTGCCGAGATGGAATCGGCTCGAGAACGCATTCGCCACATAAAAGGAAGGGGCAAAGGCGTGGAACTTGTTGACCGAGAAACGATGAAACGGATGCTGGCTAACGGCACGATAAATGGCAAAGAGCTATCTATTGCGCCATGGGGATGGGATCGAAACGTGAAAGAATTACTCATGGGCGTTGGTGTTAGTGAAGCAATATTACCCGCTATGGAATGGTTGGAGGATGTGAGGAATGTTAGTTCGCGTCAATGGGTATCAGACAATCTTTTGCCAACATTGGTGTCGCAGTTAAATTCCCTTCATCCTGCAAGGTTTGTTGGGGCGTCTTTCGTGGTGAAATCGATGGCCGAATTGCGTGCACTTTTTCAGACGCATGGGCAAGTGGTGGTAAAAGCGCCATGGAGTAGCAGTGGTAGAGGTATTCGTTATATCGACAATACACCCGACCCATCTACCGAAGGATGGTGTGGAAATATGATAGAGAAGCAGGGCTGCATAACACTCGAGCCTTATTATAATAAGGTGCGTGATTTTGGAATGGAGTTTGACGTGGACGATGATGGATGTGTAAACTACTTGGGGCTGTCAATCTTCAAAACATCGAAGCGTACATACACAGGTAGTTTGTTGGCAACCGAAGAGACGAAGACCGAATACCTGTCGCAATACGTAGATGTTTCTATACTTAAATCGATTTCCGAAACGATAGCCAAGACGCTTTCTAGCTTGTTGACGAACAGATATGTTGGACCATTGGGAATTGACATGATGCTGGTTAATGTGGAGGGAGAGCCCAACTTGATGGTTCATCCCTGTGTGGAACTTAACCTTCGTCGTACAATGGGGCATGTAGCACTCTCGCTATCGCCATCGGCTGCCGAACCACAGCAGCTGATGAACATCAACCATACCAAAGGAGCGTATCATCTTCGCTTACATACCCTAAGCGATGGTCTGTTGAATACCAGTCTTGCACGTTTGTAAAGCGTGGGCAACAACAGTGAACTTAGGCGGTGAGAAAGCGTGTATGCAGTATTTCTGCTTTGATTAAGTCGGATTAAGACTAAAACATTGTTCGGTAGCTATCGGTTTGCATTCTTGTCATAAACCGTAATAAAGGATGTTCTTGAAGGCGTTTTGCATTACCGACTTATATCTAAAGTAGCTTGATTGAACGAGCTATCAATGAGAAAAGGCAAACAACTATTTCGCTAATAGTCGTTTGCCTTTTACTCTTATGTCTTGTTTTGTAATGCAACCTTATTCTGTAACGGGGATCTTCTTCACTCGATTGAGGTGACGCCCACCTTCGAACGAGGCTGAGAAGAAGCCATCTAGAATTTTCTTTGCAGTGTTATTGTCTACAAATCTGCCCGGCATAACCAGCACGTTGGCATCATTATGCTGTCGAATAAGTTGTGCAATCTCTGGCATCCAAGCCAATCCAGCCCTTACGCCTTGGTGTTTGTTGAGTGTCATGGCTATGCCCTCACCACTTCCGCAGATACCAATACCAGGATAAACCTCACCACTTTCAATGCCTTTAGCTAAGGCATGCGCAAAGTCGGGATAGTCACTGCTTTGGTCACTGTATGTACCATAGTCTTTGTACGGATAACCATGCTCTTCCAAGTATTGAAGAACGTATTGCTTGAGCGGGAAGCCTGCGTGGTCGCAAGCGATACCAATAGTCTTTATTTCCATACTACTCTCTTATTAATGATTTAACTTGATGATATACATTCTCTGCTGTGAAACCCAGTTTTTCGTCCAACACCTTGAAGGGAGCTGAAAAACCGAAGCTGTTAAGGCCGTAAACCTTTCCGTTAGCACCTACAAGACCTTCCAACGTAACAGGTAAACCTGCCGTCAATCCGAATATCTTCGACCCAGTGGGTAAAACTTCTTCTTGATATTCTTTACTTTGCATGCGGAACAATCCTTCTGATGGTACACTCACAATACGCACCTTTACACCGTCTTTTCGCAGCAATTCGGCACCTGCTTCCAATGTGGCCACTTCTGACCCAGAAGCCAAAAGAATAACGTCGAACTTGTTGTCGCTGCCTGCAACCACGTATGCGCCTCGGCGGGCAAGTTCGTAATTGGTATCGGGATGTATGTTCTTCACGTTCTGACGCGAAAGAATAAGGGCTGTAGGAGTGTTCATGTTCTCCATGGCCATTTGCCAACAAACGGTGGTTTCGTTAACATCGGCGGGGCGGAACACGCGAACGGAGTCTTCACCGCAATGGTTTTTGAGCTTTTCCATCAACCTTATTTGTGCCTCTTGCTCCACGGGTTCGTGCGTAGGGCCATCTTCGCCAACGCGGAAGGCATCGTGTGTCCAGATAAATTTAATGGGAACACGCATCAGGGCAGCCATGCGTACGGCAGGTTTCATGTAGTCGGAGAACACGAAGAACGTTCCGCAAGCGGGTATTACACCACCATGCAGGTACATACCGATACACATGCAGGCCATGGTAAGTTCGCTAACGCCAGCTTGGAAGAAAGCTCCCGATAGGTCGCCACGCTTCATTTCGTGCGTCTTATTGAGGAAACCGTCTGTACGGTCGCTGTTAGAGAGGTCGGCCGATGAACAAACCATATTAGGTACTTGCTCTGCCAACAGCCCCAAACAAGCTGCCGAAGCCACACGCGTAGCGGCATCTGGCTTTTGAGTTAACGTACTCCAATCCACTTTGGGTGCGTTTCCGCTAAACCACTCTTTCATTTGTGCGGCCAATTGGGGATTGTTTTTTGCCCATTCGGCTTCTTCTTGATGTCTTTTAGCTACAATATCCCTTAGCTCTTCATTGCGTTTTGCATAGAGTTCTTTCACTTCGGGGTACACCACGAATGGATCGTTGGGATTTCCACCTAAGTTAATGATGGTTTTTTGGTAAGCTTCTGCGCCGAGTGGAGCACCATGTGTGCCGATGTGATGTTCGAAACTAGATCCGTCTGCTCGTAATGCGCCTTTGCCCATCACGGTGTTTCCGATGATAAGTGTAGGTTTCTCTTTCTCGGCTTTGGCCTCCTTGAGTGCTTGGCGTATCTCGTCAGCGTCGTTTCCGTCGATGGTTATCACCTTCCAACCCCACGATTCGTATTTGGCAGCAGTGTTCTCGCAAGTCACCACACCGCATTCGGTTGATAGTTGGATGTCATTCGAGTCGTAAAACATCACGATATTGTCTAGTCCTAGTGCGCCTGCCAATCGTCCAACACCTTGCGATATCTCCTCTTGGATGCCTCCATCGGATATATATATATATATGGTGTGCTGCATCATGGTGTGTGAGAGCTTCGTTTCGAGGAACTTCTGTGCTATGGCAGCACCTGCACCATAGGCGTGTCCTTGTCCTAAGGGACCCGATGTGTTCTCTATACCGCGCAGTATGTCTCTTTCTGGGTGACCAGGAGTGGGTGAACCCCACTGGCGAAATTGCTGAAGCTCGTCAATAGTAAACTTCCCTTGCAGCGCTAAGGCCGAATATAGCATTGGCGACATGTGCCCAGGGTCGAGGAAAAAGCGATCGCGACCTTCCCAAGATGGGTTTTCGGGGTCGAAAATAAGGAACTCTGAGAAGAGAACATTAATGAAGTCGGCACCGCCCATAGCCCCGCCAGGGTGTCCAGACTTAGCTTTCTCTACCATTGACGCTGCTAGAATGCGTATGTTATCCGCAGCCAAATTCATCAATTTCTTATCGTTCATGTATTGTGGTTTTTAGTTGAACATATTCAATTTAAATGTGTTTTGTTTTCGGGAAGAAGGGTATTCTCCTGAATATGATAACAAAGTTACAACTTTAAGTTCAATAAAACAATTGATTTTCGGTGTATCTTTCACTTTAAAGCATTTTTAAATACAAGCCGTGCTCACTGTGGTTAAGCCCCCGTGTTTTAGCTGTTCGTATGAAGGAGCAAAGAAAAGCCGCAACACGTTATCTATGATGAAGATAAGAACGGTTGCGGCTGTATTTTAAGAATTGTTTGTTTTATAGTTAACAAGTTAATGGGTTAACGAGTTGACAAGACCGTATGCCCATCCACGTTTTAACCGTTGACTTAACAAAAACATCACACTAAGTCTTCCCTTACGGTTTAAATGTCGATCGTTGATTATACCATCTTCCTACGAAAAGCATTAAACACGACCTTAATTAAAGAAGTTCCAACTTAGGCCAAAGTATAACATGCGGTCGTTAAGGGGATAGTGAGGTGCGAAGAAATAGTTTTTGGTACCACTGCCTGCATTGATGTGACTCATCAAAATGAAGAAGCGGGCTTGTTTCAGATGGAAGTTGGCGTACACGTTAACGAGCGGATAGTTGCCAATCTTTACCTTGTCGGTTTGGCCTTGAACGGTAAACAGACCGAGTGCAGGACTATAATCGGGTGCGTTATATGACGTAAAGTATCGCATATCGGCACCAAAGTCGCATTTTAAAACGCGCGCTATCTTAAAGCGCAGGTAGAGATTGGTGTAGATATTCAGTGAGGGTAGGGGCAGAACGTCGGGATGACTGGTTCGTTGCCATGTCACAACGCTCTCCCAATTCAATGGGCCGAAAGTGAAATCTTGCGTCAGCTCGGCTGTCAACAGATTTATTGCGGCACTGCTTTGCTCTACGCTCACGGTGTTTCCCGTACGTTTATAGTCGGCGTTTATAGTGTAGTTCTGCGTAAAATACGTGTGGTTTTGAAGTTCGTCTACGACAAAGCGCAGTTTGGTACGCGTCTTTTGGTAGCTTAGTGTTGCTTGCAGGCGCGAGTGGATGATCTTAGACAAGTTGTCATTGTCCCACCAGAAGTGGCGAGATTGGAAGTGACGGAAGTAGAAACTTGGGTTGATGCGATGGAAGAACGCATTCGCCGCCAGCGTAACCGTATCTCCAAATAAGGGGAAGTTAAGGTCTGCCGAGGCGTCTACTTTTAATTGACCAGCGTCTTTGCCTAAAAACCACGTCTCTGCCGTTACCCCATAGTGCAGGGTTTTACCTTGCATTTTGACCAATTGACCGCCAAAGCTCATGGTCTGTTCGTTAAAAGACTCGAGCCTTCCTTGCGTGTTGGGTAATTCGTAATGGCGAATGTCGCTGCTTATAAAAGCCTTTATGCCCGCCTTAGCCCATTTATTGAACCCTTCGAGCAGAGCTAATGCCAAGGTGTTGCGTAGTCGGCGGTGGCGTGTTTCGTCGAAAATGGAATCGCCTGTTAGCTTGCCAGCGTTAAAATAGGTGTTGGCATAATAGTTGGCAGGTGTTTCGTGGGCCTCATAAATACGCTTATAGTTTTCGAAATTCAGCGTATGTACAAAGCTTGTAACGGGTACATATTCGTTTTTCAGCCACGAAGTGTCTTTCTTCGTTTGGGTGGTTTGTGCCATCAAGCTGTCTGCTTGCGCCTTGCTACTTACTGTAATACGACGTGTTGAATGTGCAGAGTCTTCGGGTTCTATACCCGCAATGGTCGCATTGTCGGGCCTTCCTGTGTATTCCTTATTGTCGCTAGCCTTACCCTTGTTATTTCCCGAGCGGTTGTTTCTGTCTTGTTCGCGTTGCTTTTTGTCCTTTTGGGCTTCCATGGCGAACTTCCTTGCGGCAATCTCCTCTTTGGTCATAGGTACTTTTCGATTAAAACCGATGTTGTACCGATGGGTAAAAAAGATGTTCAGATTATCGTTCCTGTTCCAGTTCTTAGCTAAAACGGTGGGAATCTCGTTGGTGGAGTAGTTCTCGTTGAACGTTTCGGGATGAGTGATGTAATTGTCGTTGGTTATTCCACCATTCTCGGTAGCTTTCTGATGATTGGTTGAAAACAGCAAATGAGCCTGATACCTGTCGCCGAGATACGATCCATACATGGTGTAATTAAACATGGCGGTGCTCTGGTTCTTGTAGAAACCACGGCCATAGTCGTAGTCAAACTTGAGACCAATACCCACTCGTTTACCCGCATTCACGCCAAATAGCGCAGTGAAATAGTCTTCGCCGTCGGTCTTGTCACCACAACTGAAGTAGCTTAAGTTAGTTATGGGCGACAGGGTGTTGGTAAAATGGAACTTATCTACAGGTACAATGAAATAGCTATAAGGCTGTGTGAAGAGGAACTGACCTTCTGCGGGCCTGTCTACGAACACACGATTGAGTCTGGGCGACGATAAGTTGCCCAGCATATTGTACTCGCCTCGCAGCCCATAGGTAAAGGCCTTGTTCATAAACATGTGCGAAAGGGTGTCGGGTTGTGCCGCAATTCTGTCGCCAAAGCGTGTGTCTACGGTCCAAACCTTCAACCCCTTGGGGATCTCCTTGTTAGAACCCAGCGAGTCTTTTTTGTTCTCAGTCTTGCCTGTTGAGAAGTTTCCATTCTCATCCAGGCGTGTGAAATCGTCTTGTGCAAGTGCTGGTGACATTGCCAACGACAGCATTGCGACCAGCATGAATAACCTGTTCATCTAACGGATAAAGCGAAGTATTGTTTCTGCAATTTTGAAAACCATCGACCCCAGTACGATAAATGTGCCAATGGTGGTGTTTGCAAAGAAATAAACGGATACGCCGATGACGGCTCCGATAATGAAAATAATGTTGAGAACGTTCCTTATGGGCAAGAATTGGTCTTGGTCCTTGTCAGGTCGTCTATGTCTTCTTTGTGAATATTGCGTGTCCATGAATTTGCTGTTATTGTTGCTATTGTTTTTTAGTGTGGATGTTGCGTGCAGTAAAAAGATGAGTCTTATTGCATCAGTCGCTGCCTAATGGCCTCGAAAACTTCATCCTTACGGTCGATGGTCTTACGCCTGAACTTACCCGACATCTTGCTTAGTTTGGTCTTCGACTTGTTCAAACCATATTGGTCGGTTATCCATTTTTCGGCCGTTGTTTCAATTCCACTGCCGTTATCACGGTTCATTTCGTATGCATAACTAATGCGCGAGAGGGTTAGGTTGAGCTTACCATCTGTACATTTGGCTATAAGGGTATAATTAAACACTGTTCTGTCGAGCGAGAGAAAAGAGCTTTGAAAAACCAACCATTCTTTAAAGCGGGCGGCAATGATGTGCTCTTTCTTGTTAACCAGAGCAATGGAACTTTCGGGGAATTGCTTTTCCTCCTTAGTTAAGTCTTCAATTGCTGCATAAGTGGCGTCGTAAATGTCTTGCGCACTTTTGCCAGGAAGGTCTATTTCGTAACTGAACACCACCTTGCCGTCTACCGTTGGTACAGCATCCGCAAGGTATCGAGAGTCTTCTTTGCTATTTGTGCCTTCCTTTTTACTTTTTGTTTGTGTAGATTTGTTTTGTTCCTTACTTTGCGGACGCTCCCAATCGTTTTGTGCAAACGCAAAAACGGGAACGAAGAGGAGTGCTAAAAATAGTTTTCTTTTCATTGTAATGAATTTTGTTGCTTACCTAATGGCAGATGAATGTAATTGCTGTTTTTTACCTTGATGGCATATTATTGCCCGATGATTTGAGCCGTATGCCGTTTGTTTTTAGAGTGAACACGATATAGGCAGAGATTTACGAGGCTGTGCAAATTTCTTTGGCCTCCCTCTTGTTTACCCATGTATTCAACTTACAAATTTACAAATAATCAAAATGATGCTTGGCCAATATTCAATATTTAACTAAAAAGAGCCGCTTAATGACATTGATGTGGCTCGCATGTCATTGGCAAAAATGCCGCATGCGAGCCACATTGAGGTGATGAAACAAGTGTGGGGACTATTGAGAACAATGTGTTCTGGGTCAAGAAAAAAGACGAACCCTCACGCGTGTATCCTTAAATCATCCAATATTTACCCACGCTGTGTCATGTTATTCTCCGTTCTTTAGAAGGCCGTGGACTAGATGTATATACCTACACCGATTCTAAAGCCAACGGTAGAGTAGTTGGTGTGGCTTTTAAACGACTGGTTGTAATAAACCGAAGGTTCGATAGTGACGGTGCGACTTACAAAGAAAGCGTAACCTAATTCAAGTCCGGGCATAAGGTCGTTGTAGTTGTGGTACGTGTGAACAAGCATTGCGTTAGCTCCAACGAATAGGCCATTTTGCTCGATGTAGTATCTTAGTCCTGCCCCAATCGAGATATAATCGGGTACGGTTTCGTTGCCATAGTGGTTGTAGGCAAATTGTCCTAACACCAGCCAGTTGTCTTCAAAGAAATAACCAGCCTTAGCTTGAATGCCAAAACTAAACTTATTGTTGCCGTTGTAGTTAACGTCCAGACCTGAAAGTGAACCAGCTACATATACTTTCTCTTCTTCAAATTGTGCGCTTGCCGTGAGCGTGAGCATCAACGACACGAAAAGCAAACCTAATTTCTTTTTCATTTTTACAGGATTAATATTTTAATTCGATATTAATAATTCTCTTTAATTTAAACCACACTCCGATAATCGCTGGCGTTAATGCCATAAACGAACTAACGAGAAACGGACGTTGAGTTATATTAATTGCAAAAGTAAATAAATTATTCGACAAATGCGAGAAATATACTTATCTTTGCATTCGTTATATTTTAGGCATCCTTGTAGTTTCCGAGACATGCCTAGGGATTTTATTATAGCACAAATAATAGATAGAGAGACATTCCGATGGTAAAACAACTTTCGTTTTCAAATAGATTCCTACTGCTGTTTTTTGCACTTTCTACCGCAACGATGCTTTGCGCCAAGTCGTTTTCGTTTTTCAAACCCAATGGACTTAATGGCTGGAAAATGCCTAAACGCGAAGTGAGGGCGGTGTGGCTTACCACTATTGGTGGACTAGACTGGCCCCATTCATATGCCCAGAACGAATTGATGGCAGGCAGACAAAAGCAGGAATTGCGTGATATTCTGGACAAACTTCAACGTGCGGGCATCAATACCGTTTTGTTTCAGGCACGTGTTCGCGGAACGGTGGTTTATCCTTCACAACTTGAACCGTGGGACGGATGCCTTTCGGGTGTTCCTGGAAGGTCGCCAGGATACGACCCGTTGGCTTTTGCCATTGACGAATGTCACAAGCGAGGGATGGAGTTGCATGCGTGGGTGGTGACCATTCCTGTGGGTAAATGGAACGCGCTAGGATGCAAAACGCTGCGAAGCAAGTATCCGCATCTGATTAAACGTATAGGCGAAGAGGGTTATATGGACCCTGAAAACACTGCGACAGCTACTTATCTAGCCAATTTTTGCAAGGAAATTACCGACCGATACGACGTTGACGGCATACATCTAGATTATATTCGTTATCCTGAGACATGGAAAATAAACATTGCGCACGATGCAGCCAGACAAAATATAACGACTATTGTACGCGCCATCGGCGAGAAAGTGAAGGCCAGTAAGCCGTGGATAAAGTATAGTTGTTCGCCCATTGGCAAGTTTAGTGACCTTAGTCGCTTTGCAAGTAACGGCTGGAATGCTTACGCCAAGGTGTGTCAAGATGCGCAAGGATGGCTTCGTGACGGACTGATGGACGCCCTTTTCCCGATGATGTATTTTCAGGGTAATCACTTTTTCCCCTTTGCTATTGACTGGGCAGAACAAAGTTACGGACGGATGCTTGTGCCAGGCCTAGGCATTTACTTTATGTCGCCTAGCGAAAAGAACTGGTCGCTTGATGTCATTACACGCGAAATGCAAGTGGCTAGGCAGTATGGCATGGGTCACGCTTATTTTAGGAGTAAGTTTTTTACTGACAACTTGAAGGGTATATATACCTACGCCCAGCGTGTTTTTACGCCAACTTTGGCCTTGCCACCTGCCATGACGTGGGAGAACAACAAACTTCCAGCACCTCCTTCAGAATTGAATACGAGCGAAGAGCAAGGTAAAGCCATTATTAGTTGGCGTGGTGGGCGCAGTGCCAACAACTCGCCATACATATTATATAATGTGTATGCCAGCACATCTTACCCCGTTGATGTAACCGATGCCCGCAACCTTATTGCTATGCGCTATGCTAAGAACCATATTGTTGTTAGTCCGCGCAACGCACAAATGTATTTTGCCGTAACGTCGATAGACAGATATGGCAACGAAAGTCAGCCTTTGCAGACAGGTAAAGCCGCTGGAGGCGTTAAAAGCGAACTGAAAATGCTCGCTTATAGTGATGGGAAAGTATCGCTTCCTAAGTCGGCTGACGCCACATGGGGACGTGTTTGGGTAGTAGAAACCTTACAAGGCCAGCATGTTGCAACACTCTCTTCGATGGCCGATAAGTTGGATGTGCGAAGCATCAACGATGGCGTGTACGTGTTGCGGGCGCTTAACAGTAAGGGAGTAGGGCATAGATTGGGTATGTTTACCAAGAAAGCGCGCAAGCTCTAGTGAAACGCTAGTTGGCGAGATAACCATTTGTTTACCTGACCAGTCTTGTTCAAGAGTAATGCTCTCTTATCCCAAACGCGCCAATTAATCATTCCATCGTTTGCATTCTCATAGTTCTGAAAATGTGCCTTCTAACCCCTGATAATGCATTTTTTGATTAACCGCTGTGCTAGATATGTTTTGGACGGCTATTCCATGTTATCCGGAATGCTGTTCCAGTTAAGCTGGAATCCTGTTCCATCTTATCTGGAACAGGGTTCCATCTTAGCTATAACAAGGCGAGAGCTTAAAAAGCTCACTACAAGAGCTTATGGCCTGTGGAATGAAAGATGGCGTTTTACTGCAAAAAGGGTGGGTAGTTGGTGGTGATAGGCTGTGGAATGAACCGCCTAGATAATGCTTATCTGGTATCAAACGTTACGTGAATTTGGGATAATATACGATGTCCTTTTGGGCAAGATTAGATAAAAGACAAGTGGTTATCTCATCAACTAGCGCTATGCGGTAGTTTACATGTCGAGTCTATTTTATACCGAATTCGCGTAATAGAGGGTGTAATAGATGTCTTTCCAAGGATGTGATAAGAAGAATATGGCACATTTGGATTAGGTCAGAAAAACTTAATTGCCGATGGGTAGCAACAAAATAAATCGTCTAGGCAAGCTAGAAGCTGTGACTTCGAGCAGAGCCTAGACGATTATGGTTGTTATTAAAAGGGGCTATTCCCCTATTCTCGAATTACTTGGAGAGGCCAATCTTCTGCAAGATATCTGCAGGAACGGCATTCTTGTTTACCATGAAGTCCATGGTTTTGAGTGCAATGTAAGCTTTGGTCATATACCAAATGCCTTTATAGTCACCGTATTTGCCCCATGAATTCTTTACCATGTAGTATTCTTTTCCGTTTTGGTCTTTGGCAATACCAAAGATATGCATGCCGTGGTCGTCGGTTGTTTCCCAGTTGTCGTATGCCTCTTGGCGGAGTGCTTGTGTGGGAACAATCTCGGGAACATTGATACCGAGCGAGTCGTAGCGGTGTTTCTTCTCGTCTTGTGATAGCTTAAACCAGCGGTCGGCATCGGTTCCAGCCATCGAACGCACCTTCTTTGCATCGATAGCGATACCCAAACCCTTGCGAGTGAAACCATCTTCGGTAACGTCGCCACCCCAACCAACGGTATAACCATTCATAATAGCGTTGTCGATGATGCGTGTAAGGTCTTCGATAGGTACGTTATAGCTTTGTGCCCAACGCCAGTTGTCTTGCACTTCTACAGCAAATTTAGAGTACCAAGGATGGTGAGTGTAGCTGGTAAAGGTGATATAGTCGTCCCAATCAAGGCCAAGGCTCTGTGCAAAGGACTGTGGCGTGTAGCTCTGACCTTCATAAGTGAAGTTCTCGGGACATTTACCTAGATATGAATCGAGGATTCCTTGCAGGCCGTTCTTCCATGCAGGCGACAGCTTTTTTGCCTTGCTCTTGGCCACTGCTACTACATAAGGCGACATTACATCAAAAAATTCGCCAAAGTTAGCAAGCGAATCACCCGTCATTGTTCCAGGAAGAGCCATTGCTTCTTCAGGAACGATACCGTGTTGCTTGATTACGTAGATGGGGTCGTCAAAACTACCGCCTTGTGCGAACGACACGTCGCCGTGCATTCTAACGGTCTTAACGGCACGGTCCATGTAGTTTTTGCTTGCGATAAACATTTCGCTGAGGTTATAGGTCTTGCCCGACTTGCGTAGAATTTCGCTCTCGATGAAACTCATCGTGGCGTAGTCCCAGCACGTACCACTACGATTTTGGTCCTTGATGCTGGTAATTTTGTTTTCTTTTACCACGGTAAACACGGGTTTGCTCCTAGCTGGCGTAGCCTTAGTTTTAGGAGTCTTTGCATTCAAACTTGTCGCAGCGAGCGCAACGAGTACAGCGAAGAATACTTTTTTCATTGTTCTGTTTGTTTTTTATATATTTAAGTTATTAATTAAACCATGTTCTTAACTGCTTTATCGGCAGTATATTAAATGCTTTTACGTTTGTTTTTAAGTCTTGGGCGATCTTCCCTGCATGCATGTAGGTTCGTTTATCACAAGGGGGCAAACAGGTTTGCTTTTATATAAGGAATGCCACGCGCGAGACCATAGCCCCTTGCGGGCATCCTTAAAGGTACGTGTTTGCACAAGCGTTTCATACATTTGGGTGAGCTTTACATGCGATGCTTGGCCATATACTCTTCCACATCTTTGGGGTGGTAGGGTATAATCTGTTTGCCAAGCACTCTACAACCGTTGTCGGTTATCAGTACGTCGTCTTCCAGTCTTATGCCGCCGAAGTCCTTATAGGTTTCAATCAGGTCGAAATTAAGGAAGTCTTTGCAATGTCCTTTAGCTCTCCAATCGTCGATAAGGTCGGGAATGAAATATATTCCAGGTTCATCTGTAACCACAAAACCCTTTTCCAAGCGACGCCCCATTCGTAAGGCAGAGGTGCCGAACTGTTTCGAGGGTTGAATTTCGTCGTCATATCCCACATATTTTTGGTCTAACGCCTCCATGTCGTGTACGTCCATGCCCATCATGTGCCCAAGTCCGTGGGGCAAGAACATGGCATGTGCACCTGCGGCCAGTGCCTCGTCGGTATCGCCTTTCATTAGTCCCAGTTCCTTAAGACGTTCAGTCATCAGGCGACAAACACCCATGTGCACATCGTAATATTTCACACCAGGCTTCGAAAGTTCAAGAGCATAGTCGTGACAAGCCTCTACGATGGTGTATATCTCCAACTGGCGTTGGGTAAACTTTCCGCTAACGGGCATGGTACGTGTGTTGTCCGAACAATAGTTGTTTATCGTCTCAGCCCCACAGTCGCATAAAGCCAGTCGGCCCTCTTCAAGAACGGCCATCGAAGGATTGCCATGCATGATTTCGCCATGTTGCGAAAAAATGGTTGGGAAACTAACCATTGCACCATAAGAACCTGCAATTCCGCTCACCTGTCCTGCGATATATTTCTCGGTAACACCTGGTTTAATCAGCTTCATGGCCGTGGTATGCATCAGATAACCAATTTCAGAAGCCTTTTCTAGTTCTTCAATCTCTTGGTCTTCTTTCACCGAACGCATTTTCACCACTGCATTGATGAGTGGCATAGAAGCAGCATCCTTCTGTTGGTTAGGGTGAATGCCCAGCAAGTCGAATATCTGTAGCTTGATGTCATGACGATAGGGAGGCAAGAAATGTATTTTCCGTTTCAGCTTAATGGCATCGTGGCAGATGGTCTTGAGTTGTTTCATGGGAGCCGAATGCTCAATACCCACTTGCGCCGCCAGGTCTTTTACGCTATCAACCGACCCATACCATACGATGTCTTCAATGTCAATGTCGTCGCCAACGAGAGTGTCTACGTTGTTGTCGATGTCGATAACCCCTACGAGTCCATCACGTTGCACGCCAAAATAGTAAAGAAACGACGAGTCTTGACGGAACGGATAATACCCATTGTTGGGAAAATTGCATGGTGATTCGTTGTTGCCAAAGATGACAATCACACCACTTTGTACCAACTTTTTAAGTTCGGTACGCCTACGGATGTAAGTTTCCTTGCTGAACATGATAATTAGTTTTAAAACATTTGTACGCAAAGATAGGAAAAAATGGGCATGTTTTATTAACTTTGCCCCTAAAATTTAATGTGTTTTATGCAAATAGGGGCAAATACGGGCTTAGTTCTTGAAGGCGGAGGCATGCGTGGGGTGTTTACCAGTGGTGTGCTAGACGCTTTTATGAAGCATGGATTGCGATTTCATTATGTGGTTGCCGTATCGGCGGGAGCCTGTAATGGTATGTCGTATATGAGTTGGCAACCACGCAGGGCGAGGCTTTCTAATATCGATTTTCTTGCCCGTTATGATTATTTGGGATTGCGCCACTTGGTTACGCAAGGGTGTATCTTCGACCAAGAGTTGCTTTACGATAAGTTTCCCAATGAACTATTGCCTTTCGATTTTGATGAATATTTCCGAAATCGAACCGTATTTGAGATGGTTACAACCAACTGTCTGACTGGTGGCGCTATGTATCTGACGGAGAAAAACGACAAGCAACGCACCCTCGATTTAGTGCGGGCATCGAGTAGTTTGCCCTTTGTGAGTAAAATCGTAAACGTAGACGGCATACCGATGCTTGATGGTGGCATCGTAGACAGCATCCCCGTGCAGCGCGCTATTGATACAGGGCACGACTTTAACGTAGTGGTGATGACGCGAAACTATGGGTTTAGGGCTTCGGGGAAAGACCATAAGATACCTAACTTCATATATAAGAAGTATCCACGATTGAGGGTTGCACTAAGCCGAAGACTTGAAGTGTATAACAACCAATTGCAATTGGTGGAAGATTTGGAACGAGAAGGGCGCGTGGCTTGTATTCGTCCGCAGAGACCTATGGATGTAGGTAGGATAGAAAAAGACACAAATAAGCTAGAAGCCCTTTACGAAGAAGGGTTTGAAGAGGGCGAAAAGTTTATCGCAAACCTTAAAGCAGGCATGTACACCCATCAGTAGAACATGGGTGGGGATAGGGCTCTTGTTAGCGTCGTGTTCTCATCATGCATGCTTATAGGTAGTACAATACAAGTAAAATCTTATTCAACGAAAGTGTAAATGAGTTACAAAAAAGTAGCCCTTTTTGATTTAGATGGAGTGGTTTTCGACACAGAACCATTATATACCGAGTTTTGGCGCGCAGTGTTCGAACGCTATTATCCAAACGAAACACAGCTGGCTACCGCCATTAAAGGGCAAACTTTGACTTGGATTTACGAACGTTATTTTGCTGATTTACATGATTTGCAGAACGAGATAACAGCAGAACTTAACGCATTCGAGCACAATATGCAGTTTGAATATGTGCTTGGCTTTGAGGATTTTATTATCCAATTGCATCAGCTTAACGTGAATACGGCTGTTGTTACTAGCAGCAACAAGCAAAAAATGCAGCAAGTTTACACGCAGCATCCTAATTTCAAGGCTCACTTCGACCACATTTTCACGGCCGAAGATTTTGTGAAAAGCAAGCCCGATCCTTATTGCTACTTGCTTGGTGCAAGCTATTTCGGAGTGAAACCTACCGAATGCGTGGCCTTCGAAGATAGTATCAATGGCTTTAAATCTGTCACTGCAGCCGCTATGCCACTTGTAGGGCTGGCTACTTCAAATTCCATTGAGGTGATAAATCAATATACCAGGGTGATTATCCCTAACTATTTGCAAGTTAATTTCACCGACTTGTGTACTGTATTTTAAAGATGTCGATACGTAGAATGTAGCAGAACCAATCTTCAACACTTTGTTTAAATTAGTGGGGTAGGGAGAACTCGGCTCTTCTTTCCATGATTTTTATAAACGCCCTCAAAGCCTTCGTCAACCAAACCTATATCAAGTATATGCCCCCTTTTGGCAAATTAATGTACCATAACTTGGGCGTTATCTGAAAATTATGTTATCTTTGCAACATTATTTTTTATATATAAATGAATAGAAAAAAGCTATTCCCCGACTATATTCTAGAATCAAGTTGGGAAGTATGTAATAAGGTTGGCGGGATTTACACGGTTCTTTCGACACGGGCGCAGACTTTACAAGCGGCGATGCCTGACAGGATAATTTTCGTGGGACCGCTTTTGAATGAAGAAAATACCGATTTTCAGGAAATAAAAGACCTTTATTCCGACTGGGCAAAGCAGGCCAAGACGGAGGGATTGAACATTAAGGTGGGCCGTTGGAATGTTCCTGGTTCGCCTGTTGCCGTATTGGTAGATTTCCAACCCTTCTTTGCTGAGAAGGATAAGATATACGCCGAATTGTGGGAAGATTTCCAAGTGGACAGTTTGCACGGTTATGGCGACTATGATGAAGCATCAATGTTTTCGTATGCAGCGGCAAAAGTGGTAGAAAGTTTTTATCGTCACCAAACGGAGAAAGGTGCAAAGGTGATTTATCATGGTAACGAATGGATGGCCGGATTGGGCTTGCTGTACGTAAGAAAGCACCTCCCAGAGATAGCTACCATCTTTACAACACATGCAACAAGCATTGGACGGAGTATTGCTGGCAACAACAAGCCCCTCTACGAATATCTTTTTGCCTACAACGGAGACCAAATGGCCAACGAATTGAACATGCAAAGCAAGCATTCGATAGAGAAGCAAACGGCATGGAACGTTGATTGTTTCACCACCGTTAGCGACATTACGGCCCACGAATGCCGTGAATTGCTAGACAAAGAAGTTGACGTGGTGCTTCCGAATGGGTTTGAAGACGACTTTGTTCCGAAGTCTAATGCCTTCACAACCAAGCGAAAACGTGCTCGTGCAGAGATGTTACGTGTGGCCAACTGCCTAACGGGCGACACCTTCGACGATGATACGCTCATCATTTCTACCAGTGGCCGATACGAGTTTAGAAACAAAGGCATTGACGTTTTTATTGATGCTATGAACCGTTTACGTTTCGATGAACGGCTAAATAAGAAGGTTGTGGCCTTTATAGATGTGCCCGCATGGGTGGGCAGTGTGCGCGAAGACCTCGCTGAACGTCTGAAAGCCAAGGCCAACACCACTTTCGATACACCATTGCAATGGCCCATGCTCACCCATTGGTTGCATAACATGGACCAAGACAACGCCTTATCGATGTTGCATTCGTTAGATTTTGTGAACAACAAGCAAGATAAGGTGAAGATCATATTCGTTCCTTGCTACCTCAATGGCAACGATGGCATTTTCAACATACCTTATTACGACCTCATTCTGGGTAACGATCTCTGCGTTTATCCTTCGTATTACGAGCCGTGGGGTTATACTCCGCTTGAAGCAGTGGCATTTTCTATACCCTGTATAACCACCGATTTGGCCGGATTTGGTATTTGGGCGCAACACGTTTTGGCCGACGAAAAGGCAGAAAACAGCCTTGAAAATGGCGTAAAGATTGTGCATCGCACCGACTACAACTACCATGAGGTGGCTGATGAAATTAAGGATGCGGTGACGAACTATTCCTTATTAGACAAGGCACAGGTAACAAAGGCAAGGGTAAAGGCCAAAAAACTTTCGAAGAAAGCTCTTTGGAAAAAATTCATCACCTATTACGAAGAAGCCTACGACATTGCTCTGAGAAAGGCGGATGAGAGAACTAAGTAAGAAAAAACAATAACATTATTCAATAATTGAACTGAGATTATGAAGATTAAAGCCGATTATTCAAATGCTCCGGTGTGGAAAGAGCTTTCCATAAAGTCGCGACTGCCGGAAGAACTGAAATGTCTGGACGAGCTTGCTCACAACATGTGGTGGGCTTGGAACTATGAGGCACGCAATATGTGGAAGAGCCTCGACGAAGCCCTTTACGAGAAAGTGGGACACAACCCCGTGATGTTGCTCGAACGATTGAGCTACGACCGCAAGGAAGAAATCGTGAAGGACAAGGCCCTGATGAAGAAAGTGAAGGACGTGTACGCCATGTTCCGCAAGTATATGGATGTGAAACCCGACAGCAAACGCCCCTCGGTGGCTTATTTCAGCATGGAATACGGCATCAACCAAGTGGTGAAAATCTACTCGGGTGGTCTGGGTATGCTCGCCGGCGACTATCTTAAAGAGGCATCAGACAGCAATGTAGACATGTGTGCTGTTGGTTTCTTGTACAGATATGGCTACTTCAAGCAGTCGTTAAGCATGGACGGACAGCAGATTGCCAACTACGATGCGCAGAACTTTAACTCGCTTCCGCTGGTTAGGCAGCTAGATGAGAACGGCAATCCTGTGGTTGTTGACGTACCTTATATGAACTACATGGTTCACGCTTACGTGTGGCGCATGAACGTGGGACGCATTAGCCTCTACCTGCTAGATACGGATAATGAGCTGAACTCTGAATACGACCGCCCCATTACCCATGCCCTTTATGGCGGTGACAACGAAAACCGCTTGAAACAAGAGATCCTTTTGGGTATGGGTGGTATTCTGACGCTGAAGAAATTGGGGATAACGAAACAGATTTATCACTGCAACGAGGGTCATGCAGCATTGTGTAACCTGCAACGTTTGTGCGACTATGTTGATGGCGGAATGCCTTTCAACGAGGCTATGGAGCTTGTTCGCGCATCGTCACTCTACACCGTTCACACGCCCGTACCTGCTGGACACGACTATTTTGATGAAAACTTGTTCGGCAAATATATGGGTGGCTATCCCTCACGACTGGGTATTTCGTGGGACGAATTTATCGGTATGGGTCGCGAAAACCCCGACAATCACGATGAACGTTTCTGTATGTCGGTATTCGCTTGCAACACTTGCCAAGAAGTTAACGGTGTTAGCCGTCTACACGGATGGGTTAGCCAAAAGATGTTTGCACCTATTTGGGGAGGTTATTACCCAGAAGAAAACCACGTGGGCTATGTAACCAATGGCGTTCACCTACCCACTTGGACCGCTACCGAATGGCGTAAGCTCTACGATAAGTACTTCGATCCTTCGTTCATGTCGGACCAAAGCAACGAAAAGATTTGGCATGGCATCTATAATGTAGACGACGAGGAGATTTGGAACACGCGTATGGCGTTGAAAAATAAGCTTGTTCGTTTTATCCGCGAGATGTTCACCGAGACATGGCTCAAAAACCAAGGCGACCCTTCGCGTGTTGTTTCGCTGCTCGAGCGCATCAACCCCAACGCCCTTATGATTGGTTTCTGCCGTCGTTTCGCCACTTACAAGCGTGCGCACCTGCTCTTTACAGATATCGACCGCTTGTCTAAGATTGTTAACGACCCCGAACATCCCGTGCTGTTCTTCTTCTCCGGAAAGGCTCACCCCGCAGATGGCGCAGGTCAAGGACTTATTAAGCGTATCTTCGAGATAAGCCAGCGTCCCGAGTTCTTGGGTAAGATTATCTTCTTGGAAGACTACGATATGCAGCTGGCACGTCGTTTGGTGTCGGGTGTAGACATTTGGATGAACACGCCGACACGTCCCTTGGAGGCTTCAGGAACTTCGGGCGAAAAGGCTGAACTCAATGGTGTTGTAAACCTCTCGGTGCTCGACGGATGGTGGGTTGAAGGCTATCGCGAAGGCGCAGGATGGGCTTTGGACGAGAAGCGTACATATCAGAACCAAGAGTATCAAGACAAACTTGACGCGGCTACCATCTACGGATTGCTCGAAAACGAGATTATCCCGATGTATTATAAGAAGAACAAGAAGGGCTATAGCGAGAAGTGGATTCAGGTTATCAAGAATTCGATAGCCACTATTGCACCTCACTACACGATGAAACGTCAACTCGACGACTACTTCGATAAGTTCTACAACCGTCAGGCTAAGCGCTCTGCCGAACTGTTGGCCAACAACAACGAGCTGGCTAAGAAGATTTCGTTGTGGAAAGAGGCTGTGGCCGAACGATGGGATGGCATTCATGTCGTTTCGAAAGAAACTTCGTTCTTGGAGAACGGAGGCGAAACGGGTATGAAATACAAGATTACCTACGTTATCGATGAACAAGGCTTGGACGACGCTGTTGGTTTGGAGTTGGTTTCGTTGAACAACGAACAAAGCGACTCAGAGCGCGAAGTGTATAGCACTCATCAATTTAAGATGGTTAAGCGAGAGGGTAACCTCTTCACCTTCGAGGCTGAAATAGAACCCTCTAACGCAGGTACATACAGAAGTTGTGTAAGGATGTATCCCAAGAACGACCTTCTGCCACACCGCCAAGACTTCGCTTACGTGAAGTGGCTAGACTAAGATTTGCAAGGTGAATTAGTTTAATAAACTTTGAGGTTTTATCTTAACAGGTTTTGTTTACTCGTTAAACGGGTGGGCAAAACCTGTTTTGGTATGTGTAAATTGTCTTGAGCGGAAAGCTAAATTAGATGTTAAAGGCAACAAAGAACTAAGCCTAAAGTGTGCTCTAATCTAAGTGGAGGGCTAATTTGGTTATGCTTCATCAGGGGAAACTCACAAAAGGTGATGTGCAAAGGTTTTCGCACGCGTACGCGTATAATAATGAGTAGACGCACACGACCATACAAATGGAGAGGCAATAAGAAAGGGTTAAGACACTGCTTTCAAACCTTTCGCAGTGTTCCATATAAGATGGAACCTTATTCCAGATAAGTTGGAACCCTGTTACATATCAACTGGAACAACATTCCAACTTATCTGGAACAGCAGTACCAAACGTATGTAACCCTACAAGAGGTTTGAAAGCAGTGTCTTAACCCTTATCTTCCGACTTGCGAAAGCTACCTTAAGGTTGTTTCGCAGATGGCTATCTGCTAGTCAGATTTAAAACAGTTTTGCGGGATACACGCCCTCGTTAACGAGCGATTGTATGCGTTCAACCGTTCCTTCACGGTCGGCCGAATAGGTAACGCCGAACCATTTGCTGGTGGTGTCTAGCACTTTTACTGTTGCCGTCTTGTCGTTTACCAGCTTGTTGACCATTAGCGGAATAAAGAATTCTGCTTTTAGGTTGGTTCTGTTTTTCTCGTCGGCCAAGAACTCTTTGAAATATGCCTCACTATACTCGAAGTAGTCGGGAGTAAATCCCCACATGTTCATCGATACGGGCGTATTGTCTGCAATGGCTACCCATTGTCCTTGCTCGTCTTTGTAGCATACTTTTCCGTCTACACGCATGATCTCTGTGCGCTCAACCACAGTGGTAAGCAGACCACTTTCGTCTGTAGAACATACGCCTCGTGCCACAGTTCCGTTTTCGCTAAGCGTGTTTCCAACACGGAAACCCACCATGGCGTAGGTGTTTTTGGCATTCTCGGGCAGTTCGGCAAGGAACTTGCCAAGCACCATAAACGAATCGCGATTATAGAAATCATCGCAATTGATAACGCAGAATGGCTCTTTGATAACGTCTTTGGCCATCATCACGGCGTGGTTTGTTCCCCATGGCTTCTCCCTTCCTTCAGGAACAGTGAAGCCATCGGGCAGTGCGTCTAAGCTTTGGAACACCAATTCGGCAGGAATGTGCCCCTCGTACTTAGACAGAATTTTCTCTTTGAAGTCTTTCTCAAAGTCTTTGCGAATAACAAAGACTATCTTTCCAAACCCTGCCTTAATGGCATCGTAGATGGAATAGTCCATAATGGTTTCGCCGTTAGGTCCAAGACCGTCGAGCTGTTTAAGCCCGCCATAACGGCTTCCCATGCCTGCGGCGAGTAACAATAGTGTTGGTTTCATTATTTACCTGTTATGTTATTTGTATTGCAAATATACTGAAAAAGATTGAGATGCCAAGCAAACGTGTACGAGTTTCAGCCTTCTTAGTTTTATTTAGAAGGCGAAACGGGTTGAGATGGCTTTATGTTGCGGAAGAAATGGCGAAGTAAGTTGATGTTACTACATCTGTTTTTGTTATGCTCCTTGACAGATGCGCACAGCTGCCACAACTAGGAGAAGGACGAAAGTTGCCATTCCCGCAATGCTGATGTATCGTGTGTGCTTGGCTCCTTTTACTTCTGTAAGTGTACAGAAGCGATTTACCAATGCGTAAAGCGCAATCGAAACACCACTGCCCCACAATGCTCCTGCTAGTAAGTCGCCAGGATAGTGAACGCCCAGATATGCCCTACTGTAACACATGGCAATGGCCCAAAAGAATAGGAAGATAGACAACGCCTTGTTTCGGAAAAGCAAGGTGACCATGGTAGCTAGCATAAATGAGTTGGTTGCATGACAAGATGGGAAACCATAATCGCCGCCACGATAGTTATTTACAATATGAACGAGGTGGTTGATGCCACTACCCATCTGTGAAGGACGGGGACGATTAAATATTGGACGGATGAATTCGGCACAAACAAAATCTGAAAAGAAAAGTGCTATCCCGATGGTTGACAGGACAACGAGCAGCTTAGGCTTGAGCCCGATACGCATGTAGAGCACCATAAAGACAACTACGTACATGGGAACCCATATCCATTTGCCTGAAATGAGGCTCATGAATTGGTCGAGAAATGGCGTATGGAAGCTATTGATCCATAACAAGATGGTTGCATCCAGATTGTTGAGCGTCTTTATCATCTAAAATAGTTAGCGGTTGGAAATATCGTCGTAGAGTTTCTGCAAGTAAGCTTTGGCATACGGCAGGTTCTTTCTCGGCGTTTTCCCGTTATCTAAAAGTGCCTTGTTTGTTTCGCAGTCGTAAAACACGGTGTTATCGCTTGTCTTCATCATAAATGCATTGGGCACTGTTGAGAAGGCGAAATGCGGCACATTGGGATTGAGCATGTCTTTGCTGAACGTAAACTCACTGTACGAAAGACCCAATTGCGACAGTAGGGTGGCGGCTATATCGGCCTGCGAACCAAATGTGGAGATGGGGCCTTTGGCTTTAAGTGCGCCTCCGAGTAGAAGCAATGGGATGTGGTAACGTTCAGGTGTATAGTTGTCCATATTCTCTGGATAGCACCCTTGATGGTCGGGAACCAGCACAACAAGGGTGTTTTTCCATGACGGCAACTTCTTTAATGCGGCAACAAATTTACCTAGACAGTTGTCTGTATAGGCAAAAGCGTTTAGTATCTTATTGTTCAGCCTTTTGTAAGGAACATCATAGGGTTCGTGACTACTACTTGTTTGTATCACGCTGAGATGTGTTGCGTTTGCTGTTTGGTTCTTGATGTCTGCCAATGCACGGTCGAATACATACTGATCAGGTACTCCCCATTTGCTTAGTCTTAATTTAATCGGAAAGTCGGCATCAGAAACAAGGTCTTCGAAGCCAGCTGTGGTTACGAAAGAGCGCATATTAGTGAAGTCGGCATCTCCACCATAGTAGTACTTTAATTGGTATCCCACTTTCTTCAACTTTTGTGGAAACATCGGCAAACTGCCAGTTTTGCTGGGATACTTCATGATGCTCATTGTGGGTTGGGCGGGATAACCAGCTAGGATTGCTGCTAGTCCGCGGTCGGTTCTAAAGCTGTTAGCATAGAAGTTGGTAAACAGTACCCCCTCGTTAGCCCACTTATCCATGTTCACGGCAACGTTAGGCGTGCCTCCCATACTCTTCATTATA
Organism: Hoylesella loescheii DSM 19665 = JCM 12249 = ATCC 15930; assembly: GCF_000378085.1. Taxonomy (GTDB): domain Bacteria; phylum Bacteroidota; class Bacteroidia; order Bacteroidales; family Bacteroidaceae; genus Prevotella; species Prevotella loescheii. The sequence goes on along the minus strand of NZ_KB899210.1, from coordinate 470,821 downwards.
TGTGCCGAAAAGCTTTCCAACACCACCATCACAATGTTGGGTCTGTTGGTATTGAGCAGCTTATATACAGCGTCAGATCCGCCTTGTTTCGTCTTATCTTTGATTTGTGAGAACAGCTTGTTAGCTTGGGCAGCCGTCATAAAACGGTATTGGTCTTTCGTATTCTCATCGTTAACCATCGAACTGAGTAGACTAAAACATGGATTAATGGCAGCATGGTTTAGCTTTTGATTATCGCTGTAGTACACACGGCCAAGGTTCATTGTTGAAGTTCCTAAGCTTCCGCGGATGGGAATGAAAAGCAAACCTAACACAACAACCATGATACCTGTTGTAATAAGTCTGTCTTTCGCGATTCCTATGCTCTCGGGTAACGAGCCTAATGACTTAGAAAGGATGATGAAAATTACGAAAGTAAGGAGTAGCAATATAAAAACGCCTAGCACAACCCACCATACAGGCACAGAAGCTAATGCATCTTTAGGTGAGCTGAAGAAGTAGAAAAACGGCGTAGAGTCTATCCTAAAGCGCCAATAGTCGTAAAGCACGGCATCTGTACAATGCACCACGCTGAGCACTAGCGACGCTATAAGCAAATAGGTTTTGTGCAAACAGCGAATTAATGCAGGATGCAACCAAATGGAGATGAATGCCAATAGGGCGGGGATAATGGTGAAATAACCAGCCACGGATATATCCATGGGCAAACCATGCCAAATAACAGCGACATAATCGGAAAAGTTACAATCTTTAAATGCGCTGTGATTGTAAAGCATGAATACAGGTTTAAGGATTACCGAGATAGCGGTAAACATTACCAAGGTTAGAATTACATTTCCAACTAGGTGCCATTTGTAGTGTTGTTGTTTTCTCGTCATAAGTTCAGGCAAGCTTAAGGTTTCATACCATTTGCTCCATCAAATAGCTGTTTTGGTGTTTGGTTATCATGATAAATGGGCTCTTGGTATTCATAAAGTCCTTTTTTCTCATACAAAGGTATGATTTTATTTTATAAAACATATATTTTTAAGGACTAAATATACATTTTTGAATAAAATAATGGTTCGGTTTGTATGCGCAGATGTTAGATAATTACTTCATAGATAGTTCTTAATGCATTATATGATAATGAGTTAAACTGATTGATGAACGTAAAACACGAAATTTAATAATTAGCCTTTACTCAGCCAGTTATTCATAATAGTTTTGCCGTCTGGGGTTAAAATGCTCTCGGGATGAAACTGTATCCCATGCAACCTAAGCTGTTTGTGACGGATACCCATTATTAGTCCATCGTCGCTTAGGGCTGTTACTTCTAGTGGATCACTCACGCTTTGCGGAGTCACAACCCAGCTATGGTATCTGCCCATTGGCACTTGGGTGGGCAATCCTTCAAAGATGAGATCGTTGCCGAGGTTCGTTCCCTGAGTAGATATTCCGTGGCACACCTTTGAAAGGTTGGTTAGCGTTCCTCCATAGGCCATTGCAATAGCCTGATGACCTAGGCACACGCCCAGTATAGGCTTGGTTTGGGCGTAGGCTTTTATCACGTCCATAGTTTTTCCAGCTTCTGAAGGAAGTCCTGGTCCAGGACTAAGCACAATCTTATCGTAAGGTTCGAGGTCGACAAGATCAAACTTATCGTTCTTCAATATTGTTACCTTTGCACCAAGACTTTCAATGAGGTGAACGAGGTTAAACGTGAAGGAATCGTAGTTGTCGATAATAACTATATTCATAGTTGGACTTATTCGCTGTGGCGTTTATAGTAGATATAGTTATTTGATGGCCTTAATGGCTTCAACATATTCTTGTAACGATGCCATGTCTTTTTTGCCAAGCTCTAACTCGAACTGTGTATCTATGTTTATTCCTGCGAATTGCGGATGGGAGATACTCCTTATTAATAATGTGTCGAATGGGGCATTGGGCTTGCTTATTAAAAACGGTGTGGTGCCAAGGTATGCTGAAAGCAGTTGGTTTAGTTGTGAATTCCCATCGCTGGCGACTTGCATCTCGGCTTCATTTGCTGTGATATGAAACAGCAAGAGGTCGGCTTTACCCTCGTATTCCATAGCCTTAGATAAGTCGGCTTGTGTGGCAATGTCAATCCTTTTGATGATTTTTATGCCTTTGCGTATGTCTGGGTCGATGGTGCGACGTAGGTTTTCGAGGGTAACAGCAGGTTCGTCACCATTTAGTTGCACATAATCAAGGGCATAATTGTAAACGCGTGTAACGATATTTTGTGGCATGTCGTCGGTGAAAACGCCAACTCGGCTAATGGTTATAGGTTGTGGTTGAGGGGTGTTCGTTTGTTGGCTCAACGCCCGAAGTCGTTCTACGCTGAAGTCGGGAATAATACCTGCCTGCGACGAAACCATCTTTACGTATCGCGGACTTTGGGGAATGAAATCGAAACCAAGAAGGTCGACGCCTATTTGTGAGGCCATCTTGACGTCGTTGGCATGTTGCATGCCACATATTTTTATAATCATACTTTTGTATCTATATGTATCTTATCTGCTTAGGATTAGCCGAGAGTTGGTGTAGTTGTACGTTCATAATCGACGAAACAATAGTCGAAATCGTGCTTCTCGTCCTTTTTGTGACACTGACGATCCTTTTCTGCCCAACCATCATAGCTGGGAAAGAAGGCGTCGGCCTTGTCTGGCGTGTCGTCTACCTCGGTTAAAAGCAGTTTGTGGGCAATGGTAATGGCCTCGTTGTAGAGTTTCGCGCCACCTATTATATATATGTCTTCGTCGGTAGAGCAACTTTGCAGTGCATCGTGTAGTGACGAGAAGCATTCACAACCAGGAAAAACGGTTTGCGTAGTGCTTAACACTACGTTGCGCCTATTGGGTAATGCACCCTTGGGAAGCGACAAGAAGGTGTTTCTCCCCATAATGATGGTGTGCCCAGTGGTAAGTGCCTTAAAGCGTTTCAGGTCGTTGGGTAACCAATAGATAAGTTTGTTTTGATAGCCAATGGCATTGTTTCGGGCCACGGCAGCTATGATATTTATCTGCATAACCTTGTATGTTAGGGAGTTCTATACCGACACTTCGGCCTTGATATGGGGCAAAGGATCGTATCCTTCGAGGGTAAAATCGTCGTATTTGAAATCGAAAATGCTAGTCACATTGGGGTTAATCGCCATCTTAGGTAAAGTTCTCGGAGTGCGTCTCAGCTGCTCTTTGGCCTGATCCAAATGGTTTAGATAGAGGTGGGTGTCGCCTGTGGTGTGGATAAAATCACCAGGTTGCAGGCCACAGACTTGTGCCATCATCATCGTTAGCAGGGCATACGAGGCGATATTAAACGGTACACCGAGGAATGTGTCTGCAGAACGCTGATACAGTTGCAGGCTTAACTTATCCTCGGCAACGTAAAACTGGAATAGGCAATGGCAGGGTGGAAGAGCCATTTGGTCAACTTCGGCCACATTCCATGCACTGACAATCATTCGTCGAGAGTCTGGATTGGTCTTCAAGGCATTTATAATGCTTTGTATTTGGTCGATGTGCCCACCGTTATAATTGGGCCACGACCGCCATTGATGCCCATAAACAGGCCCCAACTCACCGTTTTCGTCAGCCCATTCGTTCCAAATCCTCACGCCGTTTTCTTGCAGATACTTTACGTTAGTGTCTCCTTTAAGAAACCAAAGCAACTCGTGGATAATGGATTTGAGGTGTAGCTTCTTTGTGGTTAGCAATGGGAAACCCTCTTGGAGGTTAAAACGCATCTGGTGTCCGAAAACGCTTAACGTTCCCGTTCCTGTGCGATCTTCCTTGCGTGTGCCTTCATTCACGATGCGTTGAAGCAAGTCTAAATATTGTTTCATCTTAATTTTATAATCTGTTGTGGTTGTGGAATGTGCGTACTTTTTATACGCCACTCTTGCGGGTAGAGGTTGTTGGCGCGATTGCCGATATTCTTTACGAAGCCAAGTGGCATGCCTTGATAAGTAACCAACACGTATCCGCGTGGCGTTTCTGGTGTCAAGGTGATGGCCTCTCGCCGTAAGAAAGCGATGGCCGAGTCATAATCAAGTTCGCATTTGCAGAATGCATCGGTGTTGAGAGCGATGGAGTGGGCGAGTGCGGGATGTGGAACAAGATCTTTTCCTTTTGGTGTAGCCAGCGCAACTCCTGCGTGAACAATGCGCAATGCCGTGCTGGCCTTATCGAACAGACTTGTCCATTCACTGGGTATAGCGTGGATGTTGCCGTTAATTTGGCACGTCTCGAACGCGAAATTGTCGTTTAGCCACTGTGGCATTTCGGGCAATTTATTTTTTTGTGTCATGTATTTTTGAGAACGTTTTTTCCGCTCATCGTGTACAATATCATGTTCGTACCTCTTCCTAAGCACACATAAGAAGAGACCTTCACCCTTAGATATGCCTGGAATAAACCTGCAAGCGGGGAGTTCAGAACCTATACTTCCCGTAATCTTCCATGCAGATGGAATGGGGGGAAGGTCGGAAATGGCACCCAGCTCTTGTGCTATCCACTCAACATTACGTTCGTTTTCCTTGTCGTTAAAGGTGCAGGTGGAGTATATGAGTAGTCCGCCCGGTTTCAGACAAGGCCAAATGTCGGCAATAATTTCGCGTTGCAATCGCCAGCAATGTTCCACATTCGTTTCGCTCCACTCGGCAATTGCTCCCGCATCTTTCCTGAACATGCCTTCGCCAGAGCAAGGTACGTCGGCCAAGATAGCATCGAACTGTAAGCCACTCTTGCGATAGTCGGCTGCGAAATTGCTAGTCACTACCATGTCGGGATGCCCAAATTTCTGCACGTTTTCTGCCAAGATGCTGGCCCTTTGCGTTATGGGTTCGTTGCAAAAGAGCAAACTTCCTCGTGGCAGAACACTCCTCAGCGCAGTAGATTTACCGCCTGGAGCAGCACAGAGGTCGAGCATCGTGATGGGCGAGTGTATCAATTGTTTCACTATCCACGCAACAAACATCGATGATGCCTCTTGTACGTAATAGGCCCCAGTATGAAAAAGCGGATCGAACGTAAAGTTAGGTCGCCCTGAAAGATAATACCCGTTGTCGCTCCATGCCACACCTTCGTCCACATTATACACCTCCGTCTCGCCGTTTATTGTCTTAAACGGGTTGAGTCTTATGCTTACAGGAGGGTTTTGTTCTAATGCGACATGCAACTTTTCATAAAGTTCGTCACCCATTAAAGCCCTTGTATAAGTGGTGAATTCTTGTGGTAAAGCCATGCTTTCTTCTCTTTTGCGAGTACAAATATATGTTTTTTTTTCATCCTCTGCAACTAAAATACATTTGTTTACGTCATATATACATAAAAACGATAAAACAACAACATGATGAAAAAATATCTATTGGCGTTTTCCATGCTGTTTCTGGTCGGAGTTTCAGCCATGGATGCCACCCCAAAGCACCGACATCGCCACAGGACTACAACCGTTTCGCTGAAGGCCGACAGTGCTTCGGCATCCGTTGAGGTCTATTCTGATACCACTTCCGTTAGTGGATCGAATTCGGATAGCATTTATATGTCCAATTCGATGAGTATGGATAGCGACGACTTCGATGATAATCGTGATCCCGTGAGTGCATTGAACTGGCTGTTAAATCATGGTCCTGGTGGAACGCTTGCGGCTATATTTGTTGTCGTTTGCGTATTCCTCTTCCTGGTTGCACCATTCCTCATCTTCGCCTTTATCATCTATTATCTGATAAAGCGGCATAACGACCGTGTGAAATTGTCGATAAAGGCTATGGAAATGGGGCAGTTACCAGCAACGGGAGTAGAATCTCCACTAACCGACAGCGATGAAACCCTGTGGAGAAAAGGCGTAAAGAACTCTGCCATTGGACTGGGCTTGGCTCTGATGTTCCTATTGTTCGATGCAGAAGAACTTGCCGGCGTTGGCCTGCTGGTGCTATGCTACGGACTCGGACAGGTGTATATGGCCCGCGCTTCTCGCAAAAGACGTGAAAATAAAAACGAAGACAACCATCCCGAATTCTAAATGAACGTGACTCAGCTCAACGATAATACCCTGGTTGCCATGGCGGCTGAACAACACAACCGTAAAGCTTTTAACGAGCTGGTTGTGCGGTATCAGTCGCCCATCAGGCGTTTCTTTCTCAACCAAACGTTGGGAAATAAACCGTTGAGCGATGACTTGGCACAGGACACTTTCGTGAAAGCTTACCTCAATATTGCCAAATTCAGAGGTGGCGCAGCCTTTTCCACGTGGCTTTACCGCATTGCCTACAATGTGTTTTACGATTATACACGCAGCAATAAGCAGACCGAGGATTTGGAAACGATGGAAGTGGACAGGCGAAATGCTGATATTTCCGACACAACGGTTTCGCTAGATATCTATGAAGCTCTGAATATGCTGAGCAGTTACGAAAGAACATGCGTCACCTTGCAGTTGATGGAGGGGCAACCCATCGACAAAATTGCCGAGATAACAGGAATGGCTGCCGGCACAGTAAAGTCGCACTTGTTCAGAGGAAAAGAAAAAATGACCCGATACTTAAAAGACAATGGATATGACAGAAAGAGATGACGAATTGTTGATGCACTTCTTTTCGGAGCATAAACAAGAAATTTTCGACGATGGCTTTTCTGAGCGTGTGATGCAAAAGCTACCCCGTTCGGCTATCCGCACCTACAACAGGATATGGACACTCTTCTGTTGTATGGTGGGTTTGGCGTTTATTCTGTTCACGCGAGGTTGGGAACAACTGGGGCTCGTTGGTCGTAACATAGGCGTGCGGTTCTACGAATCGCTGTTGGCTGTTAACCTCACCAGCTTCAGACCCATAGTCTTATTCGTTGCCCTACTAACGTTTATCGGTGTTACGGTATACAATCTCAGTCTCTCTAAAGACTGATGAGGAGACTATAGCCCACCCAACAAACCATGCATAAGAAAAAGAAAAGGCAGGCGATGTCATCGTCTGCCTTTTCTTTTGCACTGCCACGAAGATGCAGTTGAATAAACAAAAAAAAGCAAAAAGATTTGTGGATGTGCCTCAAAGTCATTAAATTTGCATACAAGCATATAAAAGCAACGCTTAATGAGACAGCTGAAAATCACGAAATCGATAACGAACAGGGAGAGTGACTCACTGGACAAGTACCTGCAGGAGATAGGTCATGAGGAGCTAATTTCTGTGGAAGAGGAAGTTGAATTGGCACAGCGCATCAGAAAAGGCGACCGAAAAGCCTTGGAGAAGCTAACCAAAGCCAACTTGCGGTTTGTCGTGTCTGTTGCCAAACAATATCAAAACCAGGGCTTAAGCCTACAAGACCTCATCAATGAGGGTAATGTAGGCCTGATAAAAGCTGCCGAAAAATTCGATGAAACTCGTGGTTTTAAGTTTATTTCTTATGCGGTGTGGTGGATTAGGCAAAGTATCTTACAAGCCATTGCCGAACAAAGCCGCATTGTTCGCTTGCCCGTCAATCAAGTTGGGTCGGTAAACAAGATCAATAAGATACTCAATAAGTTCGAACAAGAAAACGAACGCAGACCCAGCATCAACGAAATAGCCGAGAAAACCGATCTGCCTGAAGATAAGATAGAAGATGCTATCAAGGTAACGGGTAGACATATCTCGGTGGATGCACCGTTTGTGGATGGTGAAGACAACAGTTTGTTAGACCTGCTAACCAATTCGGACATGCCAACAGTTGACAACGAACTGGTGAAAGAGTCGTTACGAGCCGAGATTGCAGAAGCCTTACAATTTCTCAACGAACGCGAACGTAATGTTATTGAGGCCTTTTTCGGTATCAACCAAATGGAAATGACGCTCGAAGAGATTGGCGACAAATATGGGCTAACTCGCGAACGCGTGAGACAGATAAAAGAGAAAGCCATACGTAGGCTGAGAAACAACACCAAGAATAAAATGCTCAAAACCTATCTTGGGCAATAAAATGTGCTTTGTTAAGAAGCAAAAGGCGATGGGGTAATAAACAGTGTACGTCACGCCAAAGAATTAAAGGCGGATTTCCGCCAAACAAACAGAAGATGATACAATTAAAAAAATACTTATTCGTAGCAACATTTTTGCTCACTTTGGCCACTACGGCCTCTGCTAAATTAGTTCAAACCAAGGTTTATCTATTTGGAATGGCCGCTTCGTTCAACGACTCGACGGCTTATTTGACCGACGTTCAAGAGATTGACGCATGGATTAACGATAAGGGAAAATTCCTTTATAGTCGAGAGAATTATTCTTATCAACTTCGCGATTTCCTACAATCGCAGGGTTTCGCAAACGCCACTTGCATCACGTGTTTTGCCCTTTCGCGCAAAAAGGCAGAAAAGAAATATGCCACACTCTTGAAGAAAACTGCGGCCAAAGGCGATGCCAACTTGCGCTATATCAAAGGCAATGAGTTTAAATTCGAACCTATTGCCCCCGAAAAATGATGCCTTCGAGGCTATAATTCCCTAATTACGGGTCTGCCACTAAGCACAAAGGGACTTGTCATTTAAATCTTATCAAGGGTTTGTGACTGCCTGGTTGGCATTGGCTGATCACGTACTCACACGGAGAAGAACATCATTGATGACTTATAATTTTAACATCGCCGAACACGACATCAGCATTGTTTTTGAAGATGCGACACCAATAGACGGGTCGCTCATACAGTCGTTGGAACCTTTCAAGATAGAGGGCGAACCTGTAAATCCGCTTTTAAAGCTCATTGTAACCAACGATTTGAAGCCTTATTCACCGGAAGATACCGAGCTGATAAGGGACATAGACACAGGCAACGGCATGACTTTGGTAGACGTTTTACCATCAGGTGGTTACCAATTTCATATTCGCAACCTCCAAGATAAACTCTGTTGCCTGCTCCATACCAACAAAGACTTTTCGCTTTGTTACTGTAAATTGGAGGGTAACTTTTCTATGCGAAACTTTGGTATAAATAATGCCCTGATGCTGGCATACGCTTTTGCAGGATCGTTTAAACAGACTTTGCTTATCCATGCCTCGCTTGTTCGACACGAGAACCGTGGTTATGCTTTCACTGCTAAAAGTGGAACAGGTAAAAGCACGCACGTAAGTCTTTGGTTGCGCTATATTCCCAATTGCGACTTGATGAACGACGATAACCCCATTATTCGCATCATCGATGGCAAACCCTATATATATGGTAGTCCGTGGAGTGGGAAAACCCCATGTTATCGCAACATTAAGGCCGAGTTGGGCGCTATTTCGCGTATCGACCGAGCAAAAGTTAATAGCGTTGAACGTCTTAAACCCATCGAAGCTTTTGCTTCGTTGTTGCCCTCTTGTTCTACGATGAAGTGGGATAAGGACGTGTTTAACAACGCGTGCAACACCATTACTAAGATTATAGAGACAACGGGCATCTACATAACCCATTGTTTACCCGATAAAGATGCAGCCTTATTATGCCGACAAACAATAGCGAAATAAGAGAATTGCAGTTCGAAAATGCCCAGTTTCTGCCCGAAGTGGCTCGCTTTCTAGAAGAAGGCCACACGGTGACATTTGGGCTCAAGGGGTATAGCATGCGTCCTTTTTTGGAGCACGGCCGTGACAAAGCCCTATTAAGCAAGCCTACTACGCTGCAAAAAGGCGATGCCGTGCTGGCAGAAATATCCACTGGTGTGTTTGTGCTTCATCGCATCGTTAAGATTGATGGCGACAATATAACGCTGCGTGGAGACGGCAACCTTGCCACCGAGCATTGCAAGCGCGAAGACATTAGAGGCTTTGCCCTAGGCTTTTATAGAAAAGGAAGAGAAACGTTAGACAAGACCAACAGTGTTAAATGGCGTGTATATTCGACCTTATGGATGGGACTTTTCCCTATACGCAGATACTTGTTGGCTTTTTACACACGAATTTGGATGCGCCTGTTCGGACCTATTTAAGAGGAGAAAACTGCGCATATACAGTATATCAAGTTATGAAGAAGAAAGTAGGATTTAATTTACGCTCCATTTGTGGCGAGCATGTTATTGTGGCTGAAGGTAAAGAAAACATTGATTTCAGCAAGATTATCAGCATGAACGAAACGTCGGCATACCTTTGGGAAGCCATAGAAGGCAAGGAATTTACAGCTGAAACGCTGGCCGATTTACTGTTGGAGCAGTACGAAGTGGAATACAATATAGCTTATAAGGACTGTCTCGAACTCATTGTAAAATGGGAAGAAGCGGGTATTATTGAACCATAATGCAGTAGATGCGCTAACAATAACCGTCATACAATACGGCATTTAAAAGCAACAAACCTTTTTGACAAACCACACACACCTTGTTTTGGCTTTCCATACTAGGCTTGAGGGGCTTGTCAAAAAGGTTTTTCTTCGTCAAGGCCTACTTGCGTCCTCATTTTGAAAAACAACATAAAGCTTTCTTACTACAATATAATGCCACATAGAAAGCTGTTTTTATTTTCTGCCTTGACTAAAGCATTTCGCTTGCATTTATTATTCTCGCTTATCTTTATTATCATGTCTGGGAAGTGAGTTTGTTGTTTCTTGGATTCCTTTAAAATACTATTTGGACTCAGCTTTTATGTTCTTCGCCTTGTTCCATCTTAACTGGAACCCTGTTCCATGTGATGTGGAAGGTTGTTCCATCTTAACTGGAATCCGGTTCCAGTTAAGATGGAACAGGAGTATATCTTAGCGATAACAAAACTATGTTTTGAAAAACATAATTCCATTGTTCGTTTAATGCGTCTCGAAAACGCTATTTATCCGTTTCAATAGCTTATAAGGTGTTTGTCCTTAATACGTTATTCATGAAGCGATATTATTGTGGTATGAGAACGCGTATTTACCCTAGGTAACGTATTCTTTTTATGCTCGTCGACAATATTTTTGTATAGCTCACGTTAATGAATGTATGAAAGTAAAGTACGCTTTTTTAATTATCGCCATAATCAGTTTGTTTTTCTCGTGCTCCGACGATGATTTCTCTACATCTTCTTCGGTTTCACCACTTTATTTTTCAGCCGACACGATAGACTTGGACACTGTATTTGCAAACGTTCCTACGTCTACACGCACCTTTTGGGTGTATAATCGCTCGGAAAGTAACGTCCGTTTGTCTAGTGTGCGACTGGCTGGAGGCAATCAACAGGGCTATCGTGTAAACGTAGATGGCACCTATTTAAGTTCTGAATCGGGATTTCAAACGAGCGATTTGGAAGTACGGAAGAACGATAGCATTCGTGTTTTCGTGGAACTGACATCGCCTAAGGCCACAACGTCGGGTATGGAATTGATTGAAGACAAGTTGGTCTTCAGTCAGCAGGGCAGGGTAGAACAACAGGTAATTCTTCGTGCCCGCAGTTGGAAAGCACATGCAGTAACAAACCTGCGCATACGTAGAGACACCACCTTGACGGGAGAAAATCCTATTGTCGTTTATGGTGGTATACGTGTTGACAGTTCGGCAACGCTCACTATAACACCAGGCACTATGCTGTTTTTCCACGATAAGGCAGGCATAGATGTCTATGGGCGCTTGCTTATCAAAGGAACGGCCAAGGCTAACGTGGTGTTGCGTGGCGATAGGTTAGACAAGATGTTTAGATACTTGCCATACGACCGTGTGAGCGGACAGTGGGCGGGTGTGCGTATCTACGAGCATTCGTATGGTAACGAGTTTGAAAATGCAGACATTCACAGCTCTTTCGATGGACTGCGGGTAGACTCTTCGGATGTTTCCCAACTGAAATTATCCATGAAAGCTGTAACAATACACAACTGTCAGGGCTTTGGCATATTGGCCGAAAATAGTCAGGTGGAGATGCAAAACTGCCAAATATCCAACACACAGAACGATTGTGTACGCATAAACGGAGGAAAAGCGACACTAACCCATTGCACCTTGGCCCAGTTTTATCCATTTGGAGCAAATCGGGGAGCGGCTTTGTGGATAACATTTAATAAAAATCCGCTGGTGAGTGTGCAAGTTCAGAACAGCCTTCTTACCGGTTATGCCAGCGATGTGGTGATGTTGGGAAAGGAAGAGAAGGACAAAGGTGTACTAATGACATTCAGAAACAATCGTATACGAATGCCTAAACCGGAGCCCTACGCCAATGCAAAGTTCGAGAACATTGTGTTCGAGGCCGCCAACGATACCACTCAATCGCCCCGCAACACGTTTAGGGTGTTCGACGAGAAGAACCTTTATTACGATTTCAGGTTGAAAAAGGGTAGTGGAGCGATAGATTCTGGCAGTCCATTGTGGGCATTACCTACCGACAGAAGAGGGATTGCACGCGACGCTAAGCCCGATCTGGGAGCGTATGAGTATGTTGAATAAAGAAATGAAATACAATATATAATATGAGAACAATTGACCTTAACATCCGCATTCGTGAATTTACATTCGACGAAATGCCCGAGGCTGATCGCCAGCTGCTGGAACAAGCCAAGTTGGCTACATATAATGCATACGCTAATTATTCAAGGTTCTATGTGGGTGCAGCCGTTTTGTTAGACGATGGACGTGTGGTTATAGGGGCTAACCAAGAAAATGCAGCATTCCCATCGGGCCTATGTGCAGAACGTTCGGCCGTCTTTGCAGCCCAATCACAATGCCCAGAGCAGTCTATCAATACCCTAGCCGTGGCTGCACGCAATGAAAATGGTTTCCTTACTGACCCTATCAGCCCTTGTGGAGCATGTAGACAGGTGGTATTAGAGATGGAAGACAGATACAAGCATCCTGTCCGAATTCTTCTCTATGGTGAAAGTCGCGTTTTCGAACTTTCGTCCATAAAAGACTTATTGCCGCTTTCATTTGTGGACGCACACATGCACGGATAAGTGCTTTGTTTATTTGCCCAGAATGATCTGTTAAAGATGAAATTAGTTAAAATGGCTTTTCTAGACTCAATTTTAACGTTTCTGTAATTCATTGGCTTATAGATGATTATGGAAAAGTTACAATCGAAGTCGAAAAAAAATCATAAAAAATAGTCTGTCGTATTAGAAAAATGGTTACCTTTGCAATGTTTTAATAAACGAATGATTGTTTTACAGATTTAAAAAGCAAAGAAAATGAAAAAATTAGTTTTGGCTTTCGTAGCTATTGCAGCTGTATCTTTCGCATCTTGCAACGACAAGAAGAACGCTGCTGCTGGTAACAATGACACTGCTGCTGTTGACACTGCTGCTGTTGACACTGCTGCTGCCGCTGTTGACACTGCTGCTGCTGACACCGCTGCTCACATGTAATTTCTACGTAAAGTGAAATGAGAGAACGGGCGCATCCTAAGGATGCGCCTTTTTTTTGTGTTTACTCCGATATACACGCTGTTGATAAAGGACGTCTTTATTTCGTTTTGTGTGTATGTTTTGATGCAAGCTGAAAGAGATACGGCTTGAATGTCGATCCCCTGTAATATAAAGATAAGCCATATACCGCCCCAAATTGGGGAGAGGTATATGGCTTATTGCTTTTGTAGTTATAGCTCGCTGATGCTTATTGTGCTTGAGGAATGTCTACAGTCGTAGGCTTACCTTCGTAAGTTCCTGCAACAGTTGTTGTTTTTCCTCCAACAGTTTGAGACAACTGGAATGTCAGTTTGTAAACGCCATCATCAGATTTCGTTACCATAAATTGACTTTCCTTGTTTAGGTTAACCGAGTTGTCAAAAAGTGTTCCTAGTACATTTCCTTCTTTGTATTTAATGGTTTTTCCATAATCCTTTACGGGTACAGAAAAAGTAAGTTGATCGACTTTCGTGCTTTTCTTGTCCACAGAGGCAATGGTCAACGAAATGTTTGTAGTTTCTTCCATTTGGCTTACAAGCATAGAAATTACCTTTGTTTCCTGCCCGTCAATCTTTACGGTGTTAGAATCATCACTATCGTCGCTGCCACATGCGGTGAATGCGGTAAACGAAGCGAGGAACATCATTGCCAATGCAATGAACTTCGATGTTTTAGAAATTGCTGTTTTCATAATTCTTTTTGTTTCTCCATGGTGTGTATTAATGTTGATTATTAACATTGTAGCTGTCTTCCGGGGCGAATCCCATGGTGATCCGCTTGAAAACCTGCCACAAATTACGCTGCAAATTTAGTGATTTAATTTTACATCTTGACCAAGAATATATGTTTTTTTTACAACATTACGCATTCTTCATCACTTTGTCCGATTTGTTGTTCGTTAATAACTCTATTTCAATAAAAAAAGGAGCGTGAGCTTATTATATATCAACAATAATCCTTAACTTTGTGGAGAAAATACTTATAATCATGAATCTGAAAATACGCTTATCTTTGATGAACTTCCTCGAATTTGCTGTTTGGGGAGCTTATCTCACCTCAATGGGGACTTATCTTGTGAAGATCGGAATGGCCGACCAAATTGGTTGGTTCTATGCCGTACAGGGTATCGTATCTATTTTTATGCCTGCCATCATGGGTATAGTGGCCGACCGCTGGATGCCAGCTCAACGCCTACTAGGATTGTGCCATTTGTTGGCAGCCATCTTCATGTTCGCGACAGCCTATTATGGATTTGTCGCCATGGGACAAATTCAGGACGGGGCATCTGTTGCGGGTACTTTTGCCGGCTCGATGATATTTCCTCTTTATAGTTTAAGCGTAGCTTTTTATATGCCAACACTTGCTTTGAGCAATTCGGTGGCATATACGGCATTGACACAAGCCAATATGGACACCGTGAAAGATTTCCCCCCGATACGTGTTTTCGGTACCGTCGGCTTCATTTGCACCATGTGGTTTGTGGATTTAATGGGTTTTCAGCCTAACCAAAACCAATTCGTTGTGTCGGGAATATTCAGTGTCATACTCTTCTTATATAGCTTTACGCTCCCAGCATGTCCCACATCGGGCGTGACAGAGCGAAAAAGTGTTGCCGACCAGTTAGGGCTACGCGCCTTCTCACTGTTCAAACAGAAGAAAATGGCCATCTTCTTTTTCTTCTCAATGCTGTTGGGCGTTAGCTTGCAAATCACCAATGGATTTGCAAACCCCTTTATAACCAGTTTTGAAAGCATACCCGAATATGCGGATACCTTTGGTGTAAACCACGCCAATATTCTTATTTCGCTATCTCAAATCAGCGAAACCTGTTGTATTCTGCTCATTCCTTTCTTCATGAAACGTTTTGGCATAAAGAACGTTATGCTTATTGCCATGTTCGCATGGGTGCTACGTTTCGGCCTATTTGGCTTGGGCAACCCTGGCAGTGGCGTATGGCTTTTCGTGCTGTCAATGATTGTCTATGGGGTGGCATTCGACTTCTTCAACATCTCGGGGTCTTTGTTCGTAGACAAATCAACCGACGTTCACATGCGTTCTAGTGCGCAAGGCCTGTTCATGTTAATGACAAACGGTATTGGTGCAACAGTTGGCACACTGAGCGCACAGGCCATTGTTAATCATTTTACCGTAGACGGAGTAACCAATTGGCAAACTTGCTGGTATGTCTTTGCAGCATACGCCCTCGTTGTGGGTGTGGCTTTTGCCATCGTTTTCCGCCCTAAGGGAGTAGACAAAGAATGAAATCGAAGATAAAACTAGTATTCAATAATGTAGCCGAGATAGTTGGCAACGAGCAGCTTGGTCTGCTCGCGCTCACCGATGAAGCCCAAACGATGGAGTTACTCATTCCTTGCGATAAGGAAATGAAAGAACAGCTCGGCTTGCGGCTTAACCATCTGCCCATCACCAAAATGCTTTTACCTGAAGTTTTGTGGCAGTTGGTGCGCTCGTTCAGCTCTGACGACTTTGAAATAATCATCGACGACATCATCGATGGTCAGTATCGAGTGCTGCTTTACAACATATTAACCCTCGAGCCCATAAAGCTTAGGGCAAGCGATGCTGTGTTGCTCTCAATCATTGGCAACATACCTATATATATAGAATCATCTCTGATGGCGCGTCAAGGAACACCTTTCAGTAAGAATGCTATGGGTGCGTCGCTGCCGATAAACATCCTAGATGATAAAATGATTGAAGATGCCCTTGCCAAAGCCATTAAAGACGAGAACTATGAACTGGCATCGCGCATCAACGAAGAAATAAAACGAAGGAAAGACAAGCAAAAATGAAGGAAACACGCTATTTCTATGTACCCAATGCAGAATGCTCTAACGAGTTGCCTGCCGAAGAAGCGGCACACGCTTCAAGGGTTTTGCGCTTGGAAAGTGGCGATGAAGTGTTTCTAATCGATGGTGCTGGCTGTTTCTTTAAGGCGCAACTCACCCTCGTAACAAAAAGTAGATGTCTATACGATATTGTGGAACGATTGCCGCAAGAAAAGAAATGGCGTGGACGAATAGCCATCGCAATGGCGCCAACAAAGGTTATAGACAGGGTGGAATGGACCTTGGAAAAAGCTACGGAGATAGGTGTCGATGAATTCTCATTGCTTAATTGCGCCTTCTCCGAACGCAGAAATGTAAAGCTAGAACGGTTAGATAAGATTGTGGTAGCTGCTGTTAAGCAGAGCAGAAAGGCTTGGAAGCCATTGCTGAACGATATCCAGTCTTTCGAACACTTTGTGAAGCAACCACGAAAGGGCGTTAAATATATTGCCCATTGCTATGCTGAGATTGATAAAAAGGATTTATATAACGAGTTGACACAACTGAATTGTGATGAGGAAGTTACCATACTCATCGGACCAGAGGGTGATTTCTCCATCGAAGAGGTACGTTTGGCGATGAGCCAAGGATATGTTTCTGTCTCGCTTGGTCAAAGTAGGCTGCGAACAGAGACTGCAGCCTTGGCTGCAACAATGATCGCTCAACTTGCATTTAGGAAATAAACGATAAGATGAAAAATATTATAGGAGCATTGCTCTTGCTGTTCGTGCTGTTGGTTTCGTGTTCGAAAGCCAGCTATGTGCAGTCTATCCCCAAAAGCAGCATGGCTGTTATGGCGATAGATGTGCCAAAGTTGGGCAAGAACTTGAAGGCTGAAAATATCCTGAAAACATTTATTGGCGTGGACAACAACGTTACCGATTACGGCATTGACCTCTCTTCAAAGCTATATATTTTTGAGGCAGCCGACATGAATTTCGGTCTTTGTGCAAAGGTAGACGATGCTTCTAAACTCGCTGCAGCCCTTGATACGCTAGTGCTAAGAGGGCAGGCAGTGGCTGGAAAAGAACGTAAAGGTTGCTATTTTTACACCGTTAATAATGTGTGGGCAGTGGGTTTTAACGACGATGCCTTGTTAGTGATGGGTCCGCAACCTCTCGCCGTTCAACCCGACTTGCAATTGCGTATAGCCAAATTGCTCACCATCGACTCCAAGAAGGAAGATCGCCAGTCGCCTTTGTTGGCCTCGGTAGATGCCATTGATGCCCCCATGGCCTTCGTTGCTAGACTTGATGCCCTGCCAGAAAACATTGCTCTGCCCTTTACTTTGGGTTTGCCAAAGCGCGTTAACCTGTCACAAGTGGTGTTAAAAGCAGGTCTGCGTTTCGCAGATAACACCCTTTTGATGAAGGGTGAAACTTTCTCGTATAACGAAACCATTGATAAAGCCTTGAAACGGGTGGCAGCTTCTTATCGCCCCATTGGCGAAACCTTCTTGAAAGAAGCATCTTCGCCAGCTGCACTCACCCTTTTCGCCAATATGGAAGGTAATAAATTGCTGGGCATTGTAAGAGATAACATCGTGTTATCTACGCTACTTACGGGATTGAACACAGCCATCGACATGGACAACATCATCAGAAGCATTGACGGCAACATCATCATCTCAACATCCACTTCTGCGAGCGGACAAGCCAATCTCTCGATGAAAGCACAGTTAAAGCACACCAATTGGTTGATGGATGTTGGCTATTGGAAACGCTCTTGTCCTCCAGGCTCTACCATTTACGATGCAGGCCCACGCGCATACGTATTCGACAATGGCAATTTTAAGTACTATTTTGGATTGAAAACCGATAGTAGCTTCTATTGTTTGCCCCATCCACCCTCACAACAACCCATTTTAGTGACGCCCAGCAGTCAAATCTCGTCAAGCGTGGCTAACGAAATACGCGGAAAACGATTAGCTCTTGTTTTCAACATAGATGCTTTGGCAGCCTCTAGAGGCATCAAAACCAGTGGCCTAACCACGTTGCGAAGTTATCTGGGAGGGGTAAATACAATCGTTTATATTTTAGAATAATGAACAACATTAGCTTTGATCAAGTTACACCACATGTATTTCTACAGCGAGGCAACTTACATTCGGAAGTGTGGCAACAGCCTAACCTCACGTTCGAAAAAGGCAAGTTCTACCTAGTGGAAGCCGAAAGCGGTCGTGGAAAAAGTACCTTTTGCAGTTATATTATGGGGTATCGGCAGGACTACGAAGGTATGGTGAAGTTCGACGAAACAGACATTTGCCTACTCTCCACAACCGATTGGGTGAATGTTCGTCAACGAAACGTAAGCCAGTTGTTCCAAGAATTACGTTTGTTTCCCGAACTCACGGCCTTGGAAAATGTGATGCTGAAAAACCAGCTTACCCACTTTAAGACTGAAGCCGAAATACGCCAGTGGTTCGAACAACTAGGAATAGCCGATAAAATAAATACTAGGGTGGGGCAGATGTCTTTCGGACAGCAGCAGCGTGTGGCAACACTTCGTGCCCTTGTGCAGCCTTTCGACTTCCTTTTAGCCGATGAACCCATTAGTCATCTTGATGATTTTAATGCCGACACACTTGGCGAATTGATGGCAAACGAAGCTAAATCGCAAGGGGCGGCACTAATTGTAACAAGCATTGGCAAGCATCCTAGTTTGCAATACGATAAAATTCTGAAGCTATGAAACTGGTTTGGAAATTACTACGTCAACATATCAGCTGGCCGCAGTTCGTTGGTTTCTTCTTCGCCAACCTTTTTGGTATGACCATTGTTCTGCTTGGCTACCAGCTATATTGTGATATCTTGCCCATATTTACGGCCAATGACAGCTTCTTAAAGGCAGACTATCTTGTGGTGAGCAAGAAAATTGGCGTGGCTAACGCCTTGGGACAGCAGCAACATTCAGGCTTCTCGAAAGATGAAATATCCGCCCTTCAAGCCCAACCATTCGTTAAAGGGCTTGGCCAATTCACCTCTACGGCTTATAAAGCAGAAGCTACGATGGGTGTAAATGGCATGAAGATTCTCAATTCCGAGCTGTTTTTCGAAAGTGTACCCGATCGTTTCGTAGACGTTTCGCTAGCCAATTGGCACTATACGCAAGGCGATAGTGTTGTGCCCGTTATCCTCCCGCGAAGCTATATCACCATGTACAACTTTGGTTTCGCCCAAAATCGCTCGTTACCCAAGATAAGCGAAGGCCTCGTTGGCATGATCGACCTCCACATTCAAGTGCAAGGCAAAGGCGGTCAAGGGTATTTTAAGGGAAAGGTCATCGGTTTTTCGTCGAAACTCAACACCATTCTTGTGCCCCAATCATTCATGACGTGGAGCAACAGTCACTTCTCGCCAGAAAGCGAAATGCTTCCCTCGCGACTCATAATGGATGTTACCAACCCTGCAGATGAACGTATCGCAACATATCTCGATGATCATCATTACGAGCTGGAAGATAAAAATCTCGATGCAGAGAAAACCACTTATTTCCTCAAACTCATGGTAACAATGGTGATGGGTGTAGGTATCGTTATTTCTGCACTAAGCTTTTATGTGCTGTTGCTTAGCATCTATCTGTTAGTACAGAAGAATACCACCAAGTTGCAAAACCTCTTGCTTCTTGGTTATAGTCCTTCGCGAGTGGTCTTGCCTTACCAGATTCTCACCCTTGTGCTCAACTTGGCCGTGCTTGTTGTTAGCTTCTTGCTTCTACTTATGATGCGAAGCTACTATATAGATATTGTGGAAACCCTCTTTCCCGATCTTACGTCAACGGGTGTAGCACCCACATTGGGCATTGGCTTGGCACTGTTTCTCCTTGTTACGGGCATCAACTTCACCATCTTATGGCGCAAGATAATGAGCATTTGGAAACATGGCAATAACTAAAGGATAACAAACCGTATGGAGGCTGTTATGTGGCATCGCCCTAAACTTTGCCCATACATTTTGCGCTTTAAGCATTTTAACGTAACTTTGTAGGCTGAAAAGAAACAACACAAAAGATAAATGGCAATAGAATTAAAAGATTTAACCAAGCGTGCCGACAATTATAGTCAGTGGTTTAACGACTTGGTTGTGAAAGCCGACTTGGCGGAACAGTCCGCCGTGAGAGGATGTATGGTTATCAAACCCTATGGTTATGCCATCTGGGAAAAGATGCAACAACAGCTTGACCGTATGTTTAAGGAGACGGGAGCACAAAACGCCTACTTCCCACTCTTGATTCCAAAGTCGTTCTTCTCGCGTGAAGCCGAACATGTAAAAGGCTTTGCCAAAGAATGCGCCGTAGTTACACACTACCGACTTCGTTCTTCCGAAGATGGAAACAGCGTTGAAGTAGACCCTTCGGCAAAACTCGAAGAAGAGCTTATCATACGTCCCACATCCGAGACAATCATCTGGAACACGTATAAAAACTGGATACAATCATGGCGCGACTTGCCCTTGATGTGCAACCAATGGTGCAATGTTATGCGTTGGGAGATGCGTACGCGTCCCTTCCTCCGCACTTCCGAGTTCCTCTGGCAAGAGGGACACACGGCCCATGCCACTCGTGAAGAGGCCGAAGAAGAAGCAAAAAAGATGCTAGACGTATATGCTAAGTTTGCCCAAGAATGGATGGCTGTACCCGTTGTCTGCGGTGTTAAGAGCGAAACCGAACGCTTTGCCGGTGCATTAGAAACCTATACCATCGAGGCTATGATGCAAGATGGAAAAGCTTTGCAAAGCGGTACGAGCCATTTCCTTGGTCAAAACTTCGCTAAATCGTTCGATGTGACTTTCCTCAACAAAGAAAACAAACCCGAATATGTTTGGGCAACGAGCTGGGGAGTAAGCACTAGACTTATTGGAGCATTGATAATGACTCACTCGGACGATAATGGTTTGGTGCTTCCGCCAAGACTTGCTCCCATACAAGTGGTTGTTATTCCTATTGGTAAGGGCGACGAACAGATGAAAGCCATTGCCGATAAGTTGCAGCCGGTTATCGAACAGCTGCGCAAAGTAGGTGTAACGGTGAAATACGACGATTCGGACAACAAGCGTCCTGGCTTTAAATATGCCGATTATGAGCTAAAAGGCATCCCTGTTCGTATTGTTATGGGTGGACGCGATCTAGAAAATAACACGGTAGAAATTATGCGTCGTGACACCTTGGAGAAAGAAACTATCGGTTTCGAGGGCTTGGCCGAACACATTGTTTCAGTTCTCGACGATATGCAGAACAACATATACAAGAAGGCATTAGACTATCGTGACACCCACATTTACGAATGTAACGACTACGAAGAGTTTAAGCAGCGCGTTAAAGATGGTGGTTTCTTCCTATGCCATTGGGATGGAACAGAAGAAACGGAAGCACGCATTAAGGAAGAAACACAAGCTACAATTAGGTGCGTTCCCTTCGGTTTCGAACAGACTGAAGGCGTTGACATGGTGAGCGGAAAACCTGCTAAGCACCGTGTTATCATAGCACGTAGCTATTAAAAATGTGTGTTTGGAATCCTCATTTGGTTTTCCAAATCGTGCAAACACCACATTAACGAACAGAATATTGAGCATTTATTCGGGTTAGACCAGCGTTTTGGTCTAACCCGTTTTCGTTTATTGGCAGGGTTTGAGACAACCTTCCCCCGTCATTCTAACAAAAATTACGCGAGTTCTAGATAAGAGATGTTTGCTATGTCAACCGTCTCATAGCGCTAGTTGGCGAGACTGCTATTCGTTTTCTATCTAATCTTGCTCAAGAAAACATCGTATCTTATCCCGAATTCACGTAACGTTTGATACTAGCTTGGCACCATCTAGGCGGTTTATTCCACAGCCTATCACCGACACCAATTCACCCTTCCTGCCTTTAAACGTCATCTTTCACTCCTCACCCGATAAGCTCGTGTAGTGAGTTTTTTCAGCTCTCGCCTTGTTACAGCTAAGTTGGACTCCTGTTCCAGCTAAGTTGGAATAGGGTTCCAATTCAACTGGAACAGCATTCCAGATAACATGGAACAGCCGTCCAAAGCATGTTTAACACGGCTGTTAATGTAATAATGCATCATCGGGGCTTATAAGACACATTTCTGGAACGATGAAAATGCGAACGACGAAATGGCTAATTGGCGAGTTGGGGATAAGAAGCCATGCCCCCTGAACAAGATTGGACAGGCAAAGAAATGGCTATCTTTCCAACTAACGCCAAGCGACAGAAGGCATATCGGTAGTGCTTTATCACGAACTCGCGTAAAAAAATGCCTTGCGGCCAAAATCAAATTAGAGCGCAAAAACAACTTTAATGTAAACAAAAGTTTTTGAGGTGTATATTTGTATATTTGAACGAGTAGTCGGAAAAAGCAAGATTGCTGTCCGTATCTCTGCGCTTTGGGAAATGTTAGTGCAAAAAAAAAGAAGTGTCGATAACGACACTTCTTCATTGAGCCTCTTGTCGGATTCGAACCAACGACCTCAAGATTACAAATCATGCGCTCTGACCAGCTGAGCTAAAGAGGCAGGGTGGGTAAGCTACTTACATCGCGCCGCTACAACCAACTACCTTTGCTACGTTCCCGTCCTGGAGGGTTTCGAAGGGAGCTGGCCGTGCAAGACTTACCCGTTTTGCGGTGCAAAGGTAATACTTTTCTGTTAAAGACAAAACAATAAGCTTTGTTTTATACACATTTTAACAATAAAAGGCCTCTTCGCAAGAATTGAGTAGGGGCATTGTCATATAAACAAGTATTTTGGCCATCCTTGTTGATTAAGTTTCCAATGCTATCTCTTTGCACGCAGGAAAGCAAGCCTTTCGTCTGTCAATGCTAGTGAAGAGTGGGGGATATTAGGCTTCGTTATCGTACATTTCGATGTTCTTTGTTCGGTCTTTTACTCAAAAAGTGGACATAAAGGCCTGCATAATACTTTTTTTATTGTACCTTTGCGTGTACAATAAACATAACAAACAGTCAAGCCCGCGACGCATTCTCCACGGCAAGAACGTGGTTGCACGGGTAAAAGCACATTCATTGGACAAAATATGAAAACAACATTTATCGCTGGGCCATGTGTCATCGAAAGCCAAGAACTGTTGTACACGGTTGCCGAAAAGCTGGTGGAGATAAACCAAAAGTTGAAAGTGGACATCATTTTTAAGGCCTCTTTCGACAAGGCAAACCGCACGTCTATCAGTTCTTTTCGTGGACCTGGACTTGAACGAGGACTTGAAATGTTGGCCAATGTAAAGTCGAAATACGGATTAAAATTGCTTACTGATATTCACGAAAGCCATCAGGCCGAGGCTGTAGGACAGGTTGTAGACGTATTGCAAATACCTGCTTTCTTGTGTAGGCAGACCGATTTGCTGGTTGCAGCAGCCAAAACAGGCAAGATAGTGAATATAAAGAAAGCCCAATTTCTGAGTGGCCCCGATATGAAATACCCTGTAGAGAAGGCTAAAGAGGCTGGCGCGACTGAGGTTTGGCTTACCGAGCGAGGCAATACTTTCGGCTATAACAACCTCGTTGTTGACTTCCGAAACATTCCCGACATGAAAGAGATTGTGCCAACGGTTATCATGGATTGTACACATAGTGTGCAACGACCTGGCGCTATGGGTGGAAAGACAGGTGGCGACCGCCGATTTGTGCCCGCAATGGCTCTTGCCGCAAAGGCTTTCGGCGCAACGGGCTACTTCTTTGAAGTACACCCTAACCCTGACAAAGGATTGAGCGATGGCCCCAATATGCTTGAACTAGACAAGCTTGAAGGCCTGATAGCAAACCTATTATAATAAGTACGCAACACGAGAACATACACGGAGAATAAACACTTATGTCAACATTGGCAACAGATACGATAGAAAACAGGCTCAAAAACGTGAGGGCATACGCCTCGCAATGCCTGAAAGACGAAGCGCAATCGCTGCTCGATCTCATCCCGCAACTAGATCATCACTTCGATAAAGCTGTGGAAATGATGTTCAATTGTAAGGGCAAAGTGATTGTTACGGGTGTAGGAAAGAGCGGAAACATTGGTGCAAAGATTGCAGCAACGCTTTCTAGCACAGGCACTCCCGCCTTTTTTATCAATCCTCTAGACGTATATCACGGTGATTTAGGTGTGATGACGGCCGACGATGTGGTGCTGGCACTTAGTAATTCGGGACAAACCGACGAGCTATTACGTTTTATTCCCGCAATCTTGCATCGTGGTGTGCCACTCATTGGCATGAGTCGCAACCCCAATTCGTTGTTAGCTAAATATAGTGTTGCCCATATTACGGTGAAAGTGGACAAGGAAGCGTGCCCCTTGAACTTGGCTCCGACAAGCAGCACCACAGCCGCATTGGCCATGGGAGATGCCTTAGCAGTGGCCTTGATGCAGGTGCGTAACTTCAAACCCACAGACTTCGCCCGATTTCATCCTGGTGGTGAACTCGGTAAACGACTCCTTACTACAGCTGCCGACGTGATGCGGGTTGACGATTTGCCCGTTATCCCACGTCAAATGCATCTTGGCGACGCCATCATCCACGTAAGTAAAGGCAAGCTAGGGCTTGGTGTGTCGGTAGAAGACGGTAAGATTGTGGGCCTGATTACTGATGGCGACATTCGTAGGGCCATGGAGAAGTGGCAGGCGGAGTTCTTTAACAAGACTGTAAACGACATCATGACCACCAACCCCAAGATAGTGTCGCCAACTACAAAAATTGCCGACATTCAACAAATCATGCAAAAATACAAAATCCACACGGTGCTTGTGGCGGACGAAGACGCAAGGCTAGTAGGCATTGTAGACCATTACCGCTGTATGCTGTAAGGTCTCTGCAACACTTTAAGAATTATGATTGAACCATCGAGAATACGCTCGTTCCTCATATCGCTCCTTATACCGCTGACGGCTTTTTCGCAAGGTAGCGACTCGCTTATCGTGCAACAGATGCGCGATGAGGGTGTTAAGTTCTCCCATAACAACTCGGTGGTGCTGCTCACCACGGGTCAAGAGAAGTTCGACGACATGTTTTCGGCCATTTCGAGGGCACAACACAGCGTGCACTTAGAATACTTCAACTTTCGAAACGACTCCATTGCCGATCGACTTTTCGAACTACTTGTAGAAAAAGCGAACGAAGGTGTGAAAGTACGCGCCTTGTTCGACGGATTTGGAAACGATTCGAACAACCGTCCATTGAAGAAAAACCACCTGCGAACCTTGCGCGAAAGAGGTATTGAAATCTTCGAGTTCGACCCCGTTCAGTTTCCTTGGGTAAACCACGTTTTTCATCGCGACCACCGTAAGATAGTTGTCATCGATGGTAATGTGGCCTATACTGGCGGTATGAATGTGGCCGACTATTACATTAAAGGCACTGAAGTGGTTGGCAGTTGGCGTGATATGCACTGCCGGATAGAAGGTCAGGAGGTGAACACTTTGCAGGCTATCTTCCTTAAAATGTGGAATAAGGTGGCTAAACAAAACGTGTATGGAGCGGAATATTACAGAGGAAACGACAAGTTGGGATACTTTGATAACCTTAAGCCCGACACTTGCCAAACGGCAGGAAAGAAAATGGTGGGCATCTTAAACCGTGAACCGCGAACATCAAATAAGATTATCCGCAGCTTCTATACCAAAGCCATCAACGATAGTCGGGACAGCATTAAGCTTATCAACCCATACCTAACGTTGAACAGAGCTTTGAAGAAGGCCTTGAGAAATGCTGTTAAACGTGGGGTAAAGGTAGAAATAATGGTATCAACCCATAGCGACATACCTTTAACACCCGATTGTGTTTTCTACAATGTTCATAAGCTAATGAAGCGTGGTGTGACAGTCTGGATGTACGAGCCAGGCTTCCATCACACCAAGGTAATTATGGTAGACGGCAAATTTTGCACTGTGGGCAGTGCCAATCTTAATGCTCGCAGCCTGCGTTTCGATTACGAAGATAATGCCGTTATTATAGATAAGGAAACTACGCAACAGTTGTCTGACTTGTTTGACAAGGATAAAGCCGACTGTTTTAAGCTGACACCCGAGTCATGGAACAAGTTTAGAACCCCTTGGCAGAAGTTCGTTGGCTGGTTTGCTCACCTGTTGTCGCCTTGGCTATAACAAGTGTTTGCAACAATATCTTTATTGATGCAGGGCACAGGTTCTCTGTTACAGACTTAGATGTGTAAGGATTTCTCGTTGTGCAAATAGCCTAGTAACTTCGCGTCTGTTATTCTATCGATTGCTGGTTTTCGCATAATTGTAACCCATTCTCTAGTGTCCGCTTGCGTACACAGCCCTTTGTAGTGCCCCTACAAGTCGTTTGTACTGGCGCTACAAGTCGTTTGTAGTGTGACTACAACTTGTTTGTAGTGTCACTACAGCTTGCTTGTAGTCACGCTACAAGCTTTTTGTATGACACTGTTAGTTTGTCGGGCGTTTTTCATTAACATTAAAAGTGCGTCTTCAACACGGTTCTTTTGTCGTGGGATAGTAGGTATAAAGGAAGAAATTGTGCTTGATTTTACTCCATATTTGGTTCGCTGTTAAGTCTTTATTGAGCATTAGAGCAACTTAATTGGTGTGTTTTCATATTCTTGTCAATTCGACTTCTTAATGTAAGTAATAAATATTCACAAATTAACAGGTGGTATATGTTATTCGAGAAGCAATAAATAATGGTAATTAGTAGTGCTAATGAACAGGATAATACGTGTGAATAGCTACATCGGTGATTTTAAAGAGATTTGTGTTTGCATGCAATTAATCTTTCAATTGACTAAAAGATATTGCGCTGAAATAGCTTGTATTTATGAATTTATCCGTTAAATTCACCTCTTTGTTACCAAGTTCCATTGGTCGATTCTGTTTCAATCAAAGGTATACTTCTATTTGAGCGTACAACATTCTGACTTTGTTTCGTGTAAGCGTGATAACCACTTATTCATGGCTTGCGTAAAGCTTACCGAAAAACATTTACATCTTTTTGGTGATAACAGAGTTAAATTATCATTATATATTAGTAAAATATTATTCAAAATATAACGTCGTGGGTTGGGATTATGGTGGAAAAGTCGTAACTTTGCAATCGTGATTGAACTACATAGACATATCGAAATCTTACTGCTGGATAACGACTGCGTCATCATTCCCGAATTTGGGGGATTTATGGCGCATCATGTTGAAGCAAGATACGACGACGGAGACCATACATTCTTACCGCCGTCGCGAACACTTGGGTTCAATCGCCAACTTCGTTTAAATGACTCTTTGCTTGCGCAATCTTATGTTGAAGCATACGATTTAAGCTATCCCGAGGCCCTCACGCGCATTGGTGACGAGGTGGAAGAAATGCGTCAGCACTTGCACAACGAAGGTTTTTACGAATTGAACGACCTAGGTGTGTTGTATTATGCCGATAATGGAACGTACACTTTTGAACCTTGCGAAGCAGGAATTCTTACTCCATCGCTTTATGGGCTGAACTCTATTGACATCTTACGTCTGTCCACTTTGGAAACTTTGAGTGTGGAGCATAGCGCAGAGTTGGTTGTTAAGGAGCAAGAAAAGGATGTTGCTAAGAGCACACAACGCGAAATGAAACCTCTTCTTCTTGAAATGGACGAGACGGCCAAGTCACTCTCCAATGGTGTAGAAGAAGATTCGGAAGATACAGAAACAAATAATGACAACCTTATCATTCCTGTTACGTGGCTTAGAAACGCTGTTGCCGTATGCGTGGCGGTTGTAGCTTTCTTGCTTTTCCCTTCTACCGTAACCGAAGGAGAAGTGAACACGGTTTCGCATAGCATGGTAGATACAGGCCTGCTTACCACCGTGATGCCCAAAGAAATGATAAAAGGGCACGAGAATATAGCTGAAATAAAGGCTCCTATACCAGCCGTTGCTAAGTCTGCGACAAAGAGTCGCGAACAAATAAAGCCCACCAACGACGTTAAGGCTAACGAACCGTTCTATTGCTTGGTACTGGCCAGTAAGATAACGAAGCGTAATGCCAACCGTTATGTGCAAATATTGAAAGACAAAGGTTACAATGAAGCTGAGACCTTGATTGACGACAAGGACGTAAAGGTTATATACGGCAGGTACGAAACAATGAACGAAGCCTATTTAGCTTTCAACAAGTTGCATAAGAAAGCCGACTTCAAGGATTGTTGGGTAATGCGCAATAAGACACGTTAATACACGTTGCGCCACGCATTTAAGAACTAAACACACAAGCAAAGCATGAAGAGAGTAAGATGTCCAAAATGCGACAATTACACCACTTTCGATGAAACACGATATCAAGAAGGGCAATCGCTCTTTTTTCAATGTCACAATTGCGGCAAAGAGTTCGGCATACGTATCGGCGTATCTAAACTGCATAATCGCCAGAAAGAAACCAACCCCGACGAATTAGACGAAAACGACCACTGCGGAACATTGACCGTTATCGAGAATGTGTTTCATTACAAGCAGGTTTTGCCTCTTCGCATGGGTCGAAATGTTATCGGACGCTACATGAAAGGCAGCGGAATAAACTGCCCCATCGAAACAAATGACCCTAGCATAGATATGAATCACTGCGCAATAGAAGTAAGTCGCGACAAGCGAGGGCGTTTAAAATATGTATTAAGCGATGGTCCTAGCTACACTGGAACATTCGTTGACAACGAAATTTTGGGCGATCGAGAACGCCGAGTGCTTGAAGATGGATCGTTATTTACTATCGGAGCAACCAGCATCATTTTGCGCACACAAAACGAAAAGGACTAACCAGTCCTTTTTTTGTTTTCTAGCGTTCGTGGTCAATTCATCCCATTTTATTTCAATTTTGTTGAATTAATCGCAAGAAAATCATTAACTTTGCACTGCTTGTACCATGTAGGCAACGGTACAGGTTATATGTCTCATAACAAAATGATGGCCAATGCTCATAGAATATAAAAATGTAAATGTTTACCAAGACGACCGCGAAGTGTTGCGTGGCGTTGATTTTCACGTAGATGAAGGTGAATTCATCTACATTATTGGTAAAGTGGGATCGGGAAAGAGTTCTTTTCTCAAAACAACTTATTGTGAACTGGACATAGATGAAGAAGATGCGGACACGGCCAAGGTGTTGGGAAGGAACCTAATGACCTTACGCCGACGTGAAGTACCTGCATTAAGGAAGGAAATGGGTGTGATATTCCAAGACTTCCAGTTGCTTCACGACCGCAGCGTATGGGAAAACCTACAGTTTGTGCTTAAGTCTACGGGATGGAAAGACAAAGATGAACGCGCAGAACGTATCGAGAAAGTTTTGGCCGACGTAGGTATGAGCGACAAAAAGCACAATATGCCTTACGAACTTTCAGGTGGCGAGCAGCAGCGTATTGCCATTGCGCGAGCCATTTTAAATAATCCGAAGGTGATTATAGCCGACGAACCCACAGGAAATCTCGACCTCGAAACGGCCAGCAACATTGTTGCTCTGCTTCGCGATATCACGCAAAGCGGAACTGCTGTTGTGATGTCTACCCACAACCTGTCGATGCTCAGTAAGTATCCTGGCATCGTATATCGTTGTGCCGATGGTAGAATGAAAGAGATTACCGACGAATATAGCAAGATAGACCTCTCTGAGGACGAAGAATAGAACGAATACTTACACTTACTTTTAGCTTACATGGGTATGAAAGTGATGAAATTTGGAGGCACATCTGTTGGCTCTCCCGACCGCATGAAGAATGTGGTGTCGCTCATAACAGCATCGGGCGAGCCCACCTTTATTGTGCTCTCGGCAATGTCTGGCACAACCAATTCACTTGTGGAGGTGGCCGACTATCTCTATAAGAAGAACCCCGAAGGGGCAAACGAGGTTATCAACAACTTGGAAAAAAAATACGCCAAGCACGTTGATGAACTGCTTTCCACAGCTACATATAGGGATAAGACGCGCTCCTTTCTCACCGAAGAGTTCAATTACCTTCGTTCGTTCACCAAAGACCTCTTTACTAGCTTTGAAGAAAAGACCATCGTGGCACAAGGCGAGGTGATAAGTACCAACATGTTGGTTAACTACTTGCAGGAGATTGGTGTGAAGGCTGTGTTGCTTAATGCCTTGGATTTCATGCGAACCGATAAGAATAACGAGCCCGATATGGCCTTTATTCGGGAGAATTTAACCCGACTGATGGACGAAAATCAAGGTTATCAAATATACATTACGCAAGGATTTATCTGTAAGAATGCTTACGGAGAGACTGATAACCTGCTGCGTGGAGGTTCTGATTATACGGCTTCGCTTGTGGGAGCAGCTCTTCCTGCCGATGAAATTCAGATATGGACAGACATCGATGGCATGCACAACAATGATCCGCGTGTGGTAGATAAGACCGAAGCTGTTAGACAGTTGAACTTCGAAGAAGCTGCCGAGTTGGCTTATTTCGGAGCAAAGATATTACATCCTACGTGTGTACAGCCCGCCAAATATGCGGGTATTCCTGTGCGTTTGAAAAATACAATGGACCCTGATGCCGAAGGAACAATCATCAACAACGATGTGTTGCATGGCAAAATCAAGGCCATTGCCGCCAAAGAAAAAATTACGGCCATCAAAATAAAGTCTAGTCGCATGTTGCTTGCTACGGGTTTCTTGCGCAAGGTGTTCGAGATATTCGAGAGCTATCAAACACCTATCGACATGATTGTTACTTCCGAAGTGGGCGTATCGATGAGTATCGACAACGATTCGCACTTGAACGAAATCGTAGACGAATTGAAAAAATACGGCACTGTTACCGTAGATACGGACATGTGTATTGTCTGCGTAGTGGGCGACTTGGATTGGAACAACGTGGGATTTGAGACTTTGGTGACAGATGCGATGAAAAATATCCCTGTGAGGATGATTTCGTACGGTGGTTCCAACTACAATATATCCTTCCTTATTAAAGAAGAAGACAAGCAACGGGCACTACAAAGCCTTAGCGACACGCTTTTTAAAGCCTGACAATGCGGGTAGGGGCGTCAGTGATTGTCAATCGCTAAAGATGCGATAGGTCGCGATGGAGCAGAAGCGCTGCACCAAATTTCGCCCAACCCATAATTGTTTAACCCTCTTGGTTGTAAATTCATTAACGATGATTAGTTTACCTACACGCAGTTTCGAAAATCTGCCAACACCTTTTTACTATTACGATGAAGGCTTGTTGCGTGCCACGCTCGATGCACTGAACGAGCAAGTGGCTCGCCATCCTAACTTTATCGTGCATTATGCGACAAAGGCAAATGCCAACTTGCGTATTCTTCAGATAATAAAAGAAGCAGGGCTGGGAGTAGATTGTGTTAGCGGCGGCGAAATAGAAACGGCACTTCGTGCTGGCTTTAAAGCCGATAATATTGTTTTTGCTGGTGTAGGTAAGAGCGACTGGGAGATTAAGCTGGCCTTAGAAAGCAATATCTTTTGCTTCAATGTGGAAAGCCTACAAGAGTTGGAAGTGATTGAACAGCTTTGTAACGAGATGAACCAACAGGCTAATGTGTGCCTGCGTGTCAACCCTAATGTTAATGCCCATACACATAAGAATATAACAACAGGCTTGGCCGAAAACAAGTTTGGTATTCCTGTAGACAGTGTTTGGGAGGCCATCGAAAAGATACAGGCAATGAAACACGTACGTTTTATAGGCTTGCACTTTCATATTGGGTCACAAATCGTTAATTTGAACGACTTTCGCGAACTCTGCACAAGCGTGAATAGTTTGTTAGAGCTTCTGAAACAACATAATATCGAGCCCGAGCATATTAACGTGGGGGGCGGACTAGGTATCGATTACGACAACCCAACATCCCATCCCATCCCCGATTTTAAGGCATATTTCGACATGTACGCTCAGCATTTGCAGCTTAATGAAAGGCAAAAAGTGCATTTCGAGTTGGGCAGGTCGCTTGTCGGACAATGCGGTTATCTGGTTTCGCGTGTTCTATATGTCAAACAAGGACAAAGCAAGCGTTTCCTTATACTTGATGCAGGGATGAACGATTTGTTACGTCCAGCCCTATATCATGCCAAACATCAGATCGTGAATCTATCGAACCCGTCGGCCACGAGTGAAGTTTACGATGTAGTAGGGCCTGTTTGCGAGTCGAGCGATGTTTTTAGTCGCGATGTGCTTTTGCCCCAAAGCCATCGTGGCGACTTAATGGCGATTTGCTCGGCAGGTGCATACGGCGAGGCGATGGCATCGCAATACAACTGTCGCCAACTTCCTAAGAGTTATCTAAGTGACGATTTCAATATTTAAATCTTACCCTTATGGTCCTAACCTTGTACATTGATACGATAACGATAATCTGCTGTGTGTCGTTAATTGTACTCTTTTTTATCTCAATGTTCTGCAACCCTTTCTTACGGGGCAGACGTTTGAAGAAGTCGGCTTTGAGAGCAGCCGATGTGGAAGTTGATACCACCGATGCTTCCGCGACTCCCATCTCGATTGTCATACCAATATTGGAAGACGCGCCTGAACTTGCTTCTACCGTGGAAACCGTTCTGCAACAAGAGTATGCCGCACCATTTCGTGTGATTCTTGTTGCCGACAGAGGTAACGCTTTGGTTGAACGTTTGTCGGCCGAACACAAACAAGACAAGCACTTGTATTGTACCTTCGTGCCCAATTCTTCGCGCTATATGAGTCGTAAGAAATTAACGCTTACACTTGGTATTAAAGCATCTGAAACCGATTGGGTGGTGATTTTGGAACCCACTTGTACGCCCCTGTCAACCAGATGGCTTGCTGCGTTAGCTCCCTGCCTAACCGACGAAAACCATTTGGTTGTTGGTTATACTGGCTTCGAAGAAGATACCAAGACCTCTTGGCGTTTCCAGCAGTTCCGTTCCAGCTTCTATATACTTACTCGAACACTGCATGGCAGACCTTATCGCCATGCAAACGGACTTGTTGCCATAAGAAAATCCGACTTCATGCAACGTGATGGGTTTTCCGGAAACCTCAATTTGTTGCGTGGAGAATATGATTTCTTGGTAAATAAGTTTGGCGATGATACTGGTACCGCACTGGCATTGCACCCCGATACCCATACTCAGACAAAGGCTCCCACAGGAAAAGACTGGCGAAACATGCAGCTTTTCTTCTGGGAAACACGTAAATATCTGGAGGGAGGATGGTTTGGCAGGTTCTTATTCAACCTCGACAACTTCATGCTATACCTCAATTATATGGTAGCTGTCGCTTGTTTGGTCTACGGATTGATCGAAGATCGGAAATTCATCATTTTGTTGGCGTCGGCCAATCTTTTGCTCACCATGTCGTTGCGCATACTATTTGCACGCAGGGCAATAAAAGTTTTCGATGCCAACATACCTGCATGGCGAGTTATTGGTTTTGAACTGATGGTACCTTGGCGTAAAATGAAATCGTATTTCAGGTACATCAAGACCGACAAATACGAATTTACAAGTCACAAACTTTAGCCTATGAACGTGTTGGTATACATATCAAGAGGGGTATCAGATGTTGACAAACAATATCTGACGGCACTTTTTGGCCTTTTGGATACCGACCTTAATATAACGGTCACGCAAGAAGTGCCCTCGTGGCAACACGATTTCTCCCTTTTTCATATCATTGGCTGTTGGGATGCCAAGGCACTATACCTGTATAGTATGGCAGTACGGACACATACGCCAGTGGTCTTATCACCCTTTGGCGACCTCAATCCGTGGCGTGTAAGCAATCTTCCGCGAGTAAAACGCATGCTAATGCACATACCTGTACAACGAATGTTGCGTGGAGTAGGGGTTATTCATGTTTGCGGACAACTTGAAAGCGACACGCTGAAGGCCATCAACACTAATGCCAATATTGTGCGAATAGACAATCCGCGCATTAGTAAGGGCATCGACATGACAGATATGGCCAAGCAATTTCAACGCATGTACCATAAGACACTTAACACCTGGCCTGCCACGATGCTTACCATGGCAGACCTAGAGCTGGTCGGTTCGCTGGTACTCGCAGGTGTTGATGTTGAGATGTTCACACTAATGGACCTGCATGCTGAAACTATCGAGGCTTTATCCACCTCCCATTGGCGTTTCGTATTAATGTATGCCGCCCAGGAACGTGTGCTAGACTTGTTGAGAAAAGGGCTAGAGAAATTGCAAACAGACACCCCTTCGACCGACCTTTCTAGTTTCGAAGCCTTCAATTTCGACCCTATTCCAGAAGATGACACCTCCACCGAGGACGAAGAGCAGAATGCCGAGGATGAGCATGAGGAAGAAACACCCAACCAGGACAATGATCCCACGATAAAAAACATAATCGACAACGTACGCTCTTTACACGACTCTCTCTCTAAAGACACAGCTCACTTGCAACTATTAGTAAACCTGTATGCCAGTCTAAGGCTCACCGACTACGATGAACAGGTGCTAGTTCAAGCGCTGATCAAAGCGCGTCTGCTCCAATTCTTCAGACGTGCGGAGAGTGTTATGCATCATTTGTTTAAGCTTCCCGAAGGGTTTATGCCCATACTTCCGCTCAACGACAAGCGCGCTGCATGGTTAACCAGCAAGATAACTAAGGTATACAATTAATGAAAAAGAAGAAATACGAAATAGAACGCGACCTGCGCTACCTCACACTTTTGGCCCAATCATTTCCAACAGTGGCCGAGGCAAGCACTGAAATTATCAACCTTCAGGCCATACTCAACCTACCCAAGGGCACGGAGCACTTTCTAGCCGACCTGCATGGTGAGTACGAGGCTTTCCAGCATGTGCTTAAAAATGCGTCGGGGAACATCAAGCGTAAGGTGAACGACATCTTTGGTACTACGTTACGTGAAACGGAAAAGCGTGAATTGTGTACCTTAATATATTATCCAGAGCAGAAACTGGAATTGATAAAGGAAACAGAAACCGACATTAACGACTGGTATCACATCACCATTCACCAACTTGTGAGTGTGTGTAGAGATGTTTCGAGCAAGTATACTCGGTCCAAGGTGCGTAAATCCTTACCAAGCGATTTCAAATATATCATTCAAGAGTTGCTGCACGAGCGCGTAGACGATTCCAACAAGGCTGCCTACGTGAATGTAATCATAGAAACCATTATCAGCACAGGACGTGCCGACGACTTTATCGTGGCCATCTGCAATGTTATTCAGCGACTAGCTATCGACCAATTGCACATCCTTGGCGACATATACGATCGTGGACCAGGGGCTCATGTCATAATGGACACCATGGAACGTTATCACAGTTGGGACATACAATGGGGTAATCACGACATGCTTTGGATGGGAGCGGCTGCCGGGAACGTAGCTTGCATCTGCAACGTGATACGCCTTTCGCTGCGTTATGCCAACCTTACCACCCTTGAAGATGGCTATGGCATCAATCTCGTACCACTTGCCACCTTCGCAATGGAAACCTATGGCGACACAGCTTGCAAGGAATTCGTGCCAAAAAGCAGTGGTGAATCGATGAGACTCGATGAGAAGACCATGCGTCTTACCGCCTTAATGCATAAAGCCATTGCCGTAATACAATTTAAAGTAGAATCTCAGCTCTTTGAAAAACATCCCCATTGGCACATGGAAGATAGGGCCTTGCTGCGGCATATCAACTATACGAAAGGCACCATTACGCTAGATGGACAGGAATATGAGCTTACCAGCAATGAGTTTCCTACGATAGACCCGGCCAACCCACTAGAACTAACGCCCGACGAGAAAATGTTGGCTAAGCGTCTGCGCCATTCGTTTAAGGTGAGCGAGAAACTTCAACGCCACGTGCGTTTGCTTTTACAGCATGGATGCATGTATGCCATCTACAACAACAACCTGCTTTTCCATGCCTCTGTACCCCTAAACGACGACGGATCACTGAAAGAAGTGGAAGTGTTGCCTGGTCAACTGCTCTCAGGACGCATGCTTTTGCACAACATTGGTATGCTTGTTCGCACCGCTTATCAGAAAGATGCCGAGCCAGATGAACGCGAATATGCCGTAGATTACTTCCTTTATCTATGGTGCGGACCAAACTCACCGCTATTCGATAAATCAAAAATGGCGACCTTTGAACGTTATTTTATTGCCGATAAAGCCACTCACAAGGAGAAAAAAGGCAACTATTTCACGCTGCGCGACGATGAGAACATTGTTGATAACATACTAGATGCCTTCGGCGTAAAGGGAGATAATAGGCACATCATTAACGGACATGTACCTGTACACGTTGTCAACGGTGAAAATCCTATAAAGGCCAACGGGAAACTAATGGTTATCGATGGTGGCTTTTCTGAGGCTTATCACAAGGAAACGGGAATTGCCGGCTACACATTGGTATATCATAGTCGTGGATTTCAACTTGTTCAGCACGAGCCTTTCACTAGTGCCATGGATGCCATTCGTACCGGACAAGACATTAAAAGCACTACGCAAATCATCGAAATGTCGTCACACAGAATGCTGGTAGCCGATACCGACAAAGGTGCTGAACTGAATAAGCAAGTTGCCGACCTAGAAGAACTGCTCTATGCTTACAGACACGGCATAATAAAAGAGGAAGAACGAAAGAAGAAAGAATAAGGGCATTACCCGATAAATCTTAGAGAACGAGAAATACGTTCAAATGATGGAGTCGCGCTCAATTAAGCGTGACTCCATTATTTTATATTCGCCTTGGAGGCTTATAAGAGTATTATAACTACTTAAATCGGCTAAGTTGAACGACTTATAGTGCCGTAAACGCAGCGAAAAAACCGAAAATAACCCCTGGAGAATTGGCTAATACCAAGGGAAGATCGCGTTTCTCTTTAAACAAACCATAACAAACCCACAACGTACAGTTAATGCCCGCCATGAAAGGTTGAATAAATGAGCCTTTGTTGCCGTTCAAATTCTCCTGTATTTGCGGAAAGTAAAACACGTACATAAGGATGGAGGTACACATGCCAACCCATCCCACATAACCAAAAAACTTTTCTTTCTTCATCTCTAATAATCTATTGTTGAACGTGCAAAAGTACTTTATTCCTTTCAAGAACAAGCAAAAGTCGCCTTTTATGTGATAAACTTTAACGCAGGTTTGCACTTGTAGTAGCTAAATTAAAGTGCTAGATACATTGCGATTATACTGCATGTAGTTTCTTTGCAACCACATATTGTCTTCTTATTGAATCTCGCTTGAAAGGCAACAAGAGAGCTTTAAACCAACACCTAGTAAGACCTAGGCCTACATTCTTTATCTCCTTGTTTTGTTAGACATCAAATGGAAACCCTTTACAGACAACATGGAACAATGTTACAGTTAATATGGATGCTTGTTACATCTTATATGCATCAGGTGTACATATTAACTGTATCACAATGGAAACTTTAAAAGCACTGCTTTAAAGCTTTCAATATAGATAACGCTTCTTTGTCATCAAGAGGGTATTGCATGAAGTCCTACGGGAGTTCGGGATAAAATACAATCGTTATGTCGAGTATCGAATGGCACTAGTTGGTGAGGTAACCAGTCGTATTTTTTCTAATCTTGCTCAAGAAAGCATCGTATCTTATCCCGAATTCACGTAACGTTTGATACCAACTTGGCACAATCTAGGCGGTTCGTTCCACAACCTATCACCACCAACAACTCACCTTTCCACCCTCCAAACACCATCGTTCACGCCTCGCCCGATAAGCTCTTGTAGTGAGTTTTTTAACTTCCCGTGTTGTTACAGCTAATATGGAATGCTGTTCCAGATAAGTTGGAACAGTGTTCCAATTCAACTGGAACAGCATTCCAGATAACATGGAACAGTCGTCCAAAACATATATAACACGGCGGTTAATGTAATAATGCATCATCAGGGCTTAGAAAGCGTAATTTCAGGGCTATGAATTTCTTTATTAGTCTGCTAATTATTGCAACTTGTACTTAATAGGAAATGGAATTGAAACACATACCGACTTGTCTATGTCTAGAAACAAAGTAAACTAAGAAGATTGTCGAAGGACATGGTACGATTTTGTCATAAATAATGCTTGTTATTGCAGCACAGTTGCCAGACATAATGAAAAACAATCATAAAGAAGTTGTAAAAGCGCGTAATTTGCATTACCTTTGCATATCGAAATACATTATACAGCATTCCTCGCGGTGCGTTTTTATCCTAGTTATGAAAGAATTTTTACGAGTATTGCGTCGCTTTGTGCCGCCATATAAAAAATATTTAGCCTTATCCGTGGTGTTCAACATCTTGTCAGCGATATTGAACATCTTCTCGTTCGCAACACTCATACCCATATTAAACATACTTTTTAAAACTAGCGAGGCTGCAAAACCTGTGCCGTATATGGCTTGGGGTAGTGCTGAAAACATTGGTCAACTTGTCGATGTTATCGTAAACAATCTTAACTATTACATTCAGCGGATGATTGTGGAGTGGGGGGCAACAACCACCCTGCTTGTCGTGGGCCTACTGTTGGCTTTCATGACCATGCTCAAAACCCTTTCATACTTCTTGTCGTCGGCAGCCATCATACCCATACGAACAGGTGTTGTGCGCGACATTCGTAACCAAATGTATTGCAAAATAACGTCGCTTTCACTGGGTTTCTTCTCTGAAGAGCGCAAGGGCGACCTCATTGCGCGCATGAGTGGCGACGTGCAAGAGATTGAAGGCTCTATCATGTCATCGCTCGACATGCTGTTTAAGAACCCAATACTTATCCTAACCTATTTCATCACGCTCGTTATCGTGTCGTGGCAGTTAACGCTTTTCACCCTTGTTTTCGTGCCGATATTCGGTTGGTTTATGGGTTATGTAGGCCGAAAGCTTAAACAAAACTCCATCAAGGCGCAGTCGTTGTGGAGCGACACCATGAGTCAGGTGGAAGAAACACTGGGTGGATTGCGCATTATCAAGGCCTTCTGTGCTGAAGAGAAGATGAATGTACGGTTCGACAAGGTAAATAGTGCCTACCGAAACGATATCATGAAGGTAAACATTCGCCAGCAATTGGCACATCCCATGAGTGAGTTTCTAGGCACGGTGATGATTGTTATCGTGCTATGGTTTGGTGGAATACTGGTTTTGAACAATCAGGTGATGCAAGGACCCACCTTTATTTACTATCTTGTGATGCTCTATTCTATCATCAATCCGCTGAAAGATTTCTCGCGTGCAGGCTATAACATCCCCAAGGGACTGGCCTCAATGGAACGTGTAGACAAGATTTTAAAGGCCGAGATAGACATCAAGGAGAAAGAAAACCCTGTGCACATAGCTAACTTCGAGCACCAAATTGAGTTTAGAGACGTATCGTTTAGGTACGGCGAACAATGGGTATTGCGCCACATCAACCTAATCATACGCAAGGGACAAAGTGTGGCTTTGGTGGGACAAAGTGGTTCGGGAAAGTCTACGTTGGTAGATCTTATACCACGCTACTATGATGTACAGGAGGGCGAAGTGCTTATCGACGGCATCAATGTGAAAGATTTGGGTGTGCACGACTTGCGTCAACTTATCGGCAACGTGAACCAAGAGGCCATATTGTTTAACGATTCGTTTTACAACAACATCACTTTCGGTGTAGATAACGCTTCTATGCATGATGTGGAAGAGGCAGCACGCATTGCCAATGCATACGATTTCATCATGGAAACGGAACATGGGTTTGACACAAACATTGGCGATAGGGGTGGCAGACTTTCGGGTGGACAGCGCCAGCGTGTAAGTATTGCTCGTGCGGTGCTTAAAAATCCACCTATACTTATACTCGATGAAGCAACGAGCGCATTGGATACGGAGAGCGAACGACTGGTGCAAGACGCCCTTGAAAGACTGATGAAGACACGTACTACGGTGGCCATTGCCCATAGGCTGTCGACAATCAAGAATGCTGACGAAATATGCGTGTTACACGAAGGGCGCATCGTTGAACGTGGAACACACGAAGAACTGCTGGCCATAGATGGTTATTATCGTAAGTTGAACGATATGCAGTCGCTCTGATACTACACCTATATAATAAGGTATATAAAGATGAAAAAACATGATTATAACATAATGCGAAGTCCATTGGCGCCATTTATGGCATTGCTGGCCAATCTACTTTTGGCTTTTGGTTTGTATATTGTGGCGCGAATAGAATTCTTGTTTGAGAATTACAATTATTTCTGTGCCGTTATATCGCCTGCCCGCCTCTGGCGACTGTTCTACGGTGGCTATATGTTCGACCGTTCTGCCATTATCTATACCAATGCGTTGTATATCGTGATGATGCTTTTCCCTTTGTGGTTAAAAGAGACTCCGCTGTATCATAAGATATGCAAGTGGGTATTTGTGTTGGTCAATTCTATCACGTTGATCATCAATCTGGGCGACTCTGTTTATTTCCCTTATACCCTTCGACGTACAACAACAAGCGTTTTCAGCGAATTTAAGAATGAAAATAACCTTGGAGACGTGTTTTGGGGTGAACTTTTGGAACATTGGTACTTGGTGTTGCTGGCTGCGGGATTGATTTTCCTGATGTGGAAGCTATATGTTACCCCCAAGGTACAGGCTTCGCAATACGCATCAGCTAAGCAGCGTGTAGCTTATAGCGGAATACAGCTATTGATGTTGGCAGTCATCACCCCCTTTGGCGTTGCAGCCTGTCGGGGCGGTTTAGACTCGGCCATTAGGCCAATAACCATCAGTAATGCCAATGAATACGTTGAACGGCCCACAGAATGCGCACTGGTGCTGAACACACCGTTTGCACTTATTAGGACCATTGGTAAGAGCGTATTCACTGTTCCTGAGTATTTCAAGTCGCAAGAAGAATTGGAAAAGGTGTTTACACCCATTCATAACATTCATAAGCCTTCAGCTTTATCTGCGCTGGATGCTAAAAATGTGGTGATATTGATTGTAGAAAGCTTCGGCAGAGAATACATAGGTGCACTGAACAAAGAATTGGAGGACGGCAACTATAAAGGTTATACCCCCAATGTGGATAAACTTATAGAACAAAGTGTTACCTACAAGTATTCGTATTGCAATGGACGCAAGAGTATAGACGGCATGCCTTCTGTGCTCTGTGGAATTCCAATGTTTGTCGAACCATTTGTACTTTCTCCGCAATCCATGAACACTTACACCGGTTTGGCTGGTATCTTAAGTAACGAAGGCTATAACACGGCCTTTTTCCATGGGGCTAATCGAGGGAGTATGGGCTTCTTGGCTTTTGCAAAGAAAACAGGATTTAAGGAATATTACGGACGAGAAGACTACGTTGCCGATCCGCGTTTTGGTGGTGATGCCGACTTTGACGGTCATTGGGGAATTTGGGATGAACCATTTTTGCAATACTATTGCGCAAAGATGAGCGAGATGAAACAACCTTTCATGACGACAGTATTCACCGTATCTTCACATACGCCTTATGTCATTCCCGAAAAGTATAAGGATGTATACCCTGAAGAAGGACTGATAATGCACAAGTGCATCAGATATACCGACATGGCCATAGGTAAGTTCTTCGAGAGCGCACGCAAACAACCTTGGTTTAAGAATACTATTTTTGTACTAACAAGCGACCACACCAACCTGAGCGACCACGCTCAATACCAAACTGATATAGGTGGATTTTGCTCGCCTATCATTATCTATGATCCCAGCGGCGAAATAGAACCAGGCATGCGCGATGGTATCGCTCAGCAGATAGACATCTTACCCACTGTGCTCAGTATATTGGATTATAGTAAGCCCTTCCTTTCTTTCGGGTGCGACTTGATGACAACACCGATGGAGGAAACGTATGCCGTAAACTACCTTAACGGTATTTACCAATATGTGAAGTATGGATATGTGTTGCAATTCGATGGTAAACAAACAAAGGCTGTATATGCACTAGACGACCTCTTGATGAAACATAATCTCAAAGGGAAGGTGAAACAGCAAACGCAGATGGAACGTGAGGTTAAGGCCATCATTCAGCAATACATGTTTAGGATGGTTAACGATAAATTAATGCCTTGAGAATGAAGAATCTTATCAGTTTCATCGCCTACTATCTGTTGTATACGGTTTGGTATGTCTTCTCGCTCTTGCCTTTCCGCGTGCTGTACGTAATATCCGACTTCTTATA
This sequence comes from Hoylesella loescheii DSM 19665 = JCM 12249 = ATCC 15930, assembly GCF_000378085.1. Classification (GTDB taxonomy): domain Bacteria; phylum Bacteroidota; class Bacteroidia; order Bacteroidales; family Bacteroidaceae; genus Prevotella; species Prevotella loescheii. The sequence continues at coordinate 428,524 of NZ_KB899210.1, read as the reverse complement.
TCTGGTTACATATTATGTTGTAAAATACCGACGTTGCGTTATTCGGCAGAACATCAAGAGCTCTTTTCCTGAGAAGTCGGATATTGAGCTTCGAACGATAGAGAAGGGTTTTTATCATTGGTTTTGCGACTACTTGGTGGAAACGATTAAACTGATGACCATGAGTAAGCGGCAGTTGATGGAACATCTCGTGTTTACGGGGGTAGATGTTATTGATCACTATGTGGCTCAGGGACGTTCGTGCGGTGTTTATTTAGGCCATTATGGCCAGTGGGAGTGGATAACTTCACTACCTTATTGGATAAGCGACAAGGGCCTGTGTACGCAAATTTATCATCCTCTAGAAAACAAACGCTTCGACAGTCTTTTTAAGAAGGTGAGGGAAAAGCAAGGTGCACGTTGTATTGCTATGGCAGAAACCTTGCGACGCGTAGTGGCTTACCAACAACAGAAACAACCCATCGTGATGGGTTACATATCAGACCAAGTGCCATTTTGGAACAATATCCATCACTGGTTTTATTTCCTTAACCATGATACACCAGTATTGACGGGAACGGAAAAGGTTATAAAAGCAACTAATCAGGTGGTTTTCTATTGTGATGTGTCACGAACTAAGCGTGGATATTATCGCTGCGACATGCAAATGATAACCGATCAACCCAAAGAGAGGGCAGACTTTGAACTGACTGATATCTATTTTGAGAAGTTGCAACACACCATTCGCCGAGATCCTGCCCTTTATCTATGGAGCCATAACCGTTGGAAAAGAACACGGGAGGAGTTTAACCTACGATATGACGAGGCCACAGGCAGGGTGGATCTAGGTAACATTGAAGATATTAAACGTCGGAAACAGATACAATAAAAATAACAAATAATATGATATTTGTCAAAGGATATGGGCAGATGTGCAATAATATTCTTCAATATGCACACGCTTATGCTTTCGGTAGAGAGAATGGAATTAAGGTCGTTGCAATGCGCTTCTGTTATAAGTACAGATATTTTACCCTTTGCAATGAAGCAATACATCGTCCCTTGACCTACATCATTGTCAAGCTTCTTATTAAGTTACACATCATAAATTGTCTGAGATTCGATCATTATGATGTTTCATCAGATTATATTCATGAACTTCAAACGAGCAAGATAATAGCCTTAGAGGATTGGTTTTTTAGACAACCGCAACTTTTTATGAAGTATCAAAACGAGATAAGGCAAAAGTTTGGCTTTAAGCCAAATGTTGTAAGCCGACAGAAGGTATGGATGCACAACATAGGAAACAATGGAGCAATAAGGCTAGGGGTACATATTCGCCGTGGAGATTATGCCCGTTTTATGGACGGGAAATATTTTTTTACAGATGAAGTGTACGCAGCTCGTATTGAAGACTTCATCAATATGCATCGATCAACTCCAATACAGGTGTTTATTTGCACGAACGATTCGAAACTTTCTGTTGACAAGTTCAAGCAAATGCTGAATAAAGAAGAGATATATCTCTCACATGGTAACCCTGCGGAAGATCTATATATGCTGTCTGAATGCCAATATATCATTGGCCCTAAAAGTACCTTTTCCCTGGTGGCCTCTTTCTATAATAACGCACATTTGTATTGGATGGAGGACAAAGAGGATCGATTAACGACAGATAGTTTTAAATATTTTGAAGAACTCTTCATGAGCGTTTAAGATGGAACAGAAGCGAATATTGTTTTTGTTGAGTCGTTTTCTCGATGGCGGAATCGACTCGGTTTTGGTTGAGTATCTGTCGTATCTAGCGGCACAACCTCATTGTCTGATTACGTTGGCCATTGGTATGAACTATCGTGAGTTGGAAGTTTATAGCCATCGAATTCCTTCTAACGTGCAGATTGTATATCTTGTTAATAGTCCATTGCTAACCACTTGGAGAAAACGTAAACTCTCCAGACCACTTCCGTTTTATGTGAAGGCATTTGACGAGCTGTTACTCAACCCTATACGTAGGAAGATGATGTTACGTAAAATCGGCAAGTTAGCTGCCCAGTCTGATGTTATTATCGACTTTGATTGTTGCGCTCACTCGTTTATAAAGAACATATCAAAGCCTAAAATCGGATTTTTTCATTTCTCAATTAAACAAGTTCTCCAAGGGAATGTGCAGCGAATTCGTCGCATGGAAAGAACAATCACATGTTACAACAAATTTGTTACCATTTCCAAAGCTATGCGCCAAGAAGCTTTGGAACTATTTCCCGACATGCGAGATCGGTTTGAAATGATATACAATGGCATTGACTTAAACGAACTGCAAAGTAAAGCGATGGCTCAAACGGATAATACACTCATTAACGAGCCATACATATTGAGCGTTAGCAGACTTGAAGAAAGTCAGAAAGACGTTTCTACACTCCTGCGTGCTTACGCAACTTTTCGTTCACATTATGCACATACAGAACAACTAATTATCATTGGTAAAGGTAAATCAGAGCAACAATTACGCGACTTGGCTGAGCAACTAGGAATATCTAATAGTGTTCATTTCCTTGGGTTCTGTGCTAATCCATATCCTTGGATTAGTAGATGCAAGTTATATGTGCAAAGTTCGAAGTTCGAAGGATTACCTACCACATTAATAGAAGCATTGCTTTTAGATAAGGATATAGTGGCAACCGATTGCCCAACAGGTCCAAGAGAGATTCTTAATGCTGGCGAGGCAGGTCTCCTTACACCCGTAGGTGACGTTGAAAAAATGGCTGCGGCTATGCACGATGCCCTATGCAACGAGTCGGCAAGACAACACCTTGCCGATGGAAGACGGGTGCATAAGGGGCAATTTACAATGGAGAAGGCGGGTAGGACGCTTTTAGAACTGATAGAAAGGACATAAGGTGGATTGAGGATTTATTTTCCCTATACAATGTTTTTGAAACACATGTAGCGTTATACTCTAAAAATATCGTATCTTTGCAACATGCAAATTCATAAAAGCTAACCATCCCTATTGTTTTAACTCAAAACATTAGGCACCTGACACCAACAATGAATAAGCTCAATTGAGATATGGAAAAGAAGAATTTGACGTTTCTCATTAATCGTTTCCTTGATGGAGGAATGGAAACAATCATGCTTGAGTATATTAATTACCTAAACAATACAGGTAATTACAACATTACACTGGCTATAGGATTATGCATGAAAGGACAGGAAATGTTTCATGATCGCATACCGAAGAATGTTAAGACCCTATACCTCGTAAGTAATCCGATCTTATTAAAATGGAAGAGAGACTCGCCATCGGGTTCTTATATTAAAAGAAGAACTATAAAATTGTTTGATGAGTTTATTTTAAATCCCGTCAGAAGAGTGCTTACGCAATATCGACTGGCTAAGTTGGCTAAAACCAATGATGTCATTATTGATTTCGATCATTCTTTTTCTGCGTTCCTACGAACCCTCCCTGTTACCAAAATCGTGTTCTTTCACGTTTCGCTAGCAGTGAATATAAAGAATGATAGGCGACACATGGAGCGTGTTAAGAGACGAATTCTGACATACGATCATATTGTTACCATATCGCAAGCTATGTATGAAGAGGCGGTAGAGTTTTTCTCTGACGCAAAAAACAGAATCACAATGATATATAATGCGATTGATGATGTTAAGGTGTCTCATTTATCGCAATCCGGAGTGGAAGACAATAGGATAAATAAGCCCTTTATTCTCACAGTTATGCGCTTAGAAGAAATCCAAAAAGATATTACCACGCTTATTCAGGCATATCGTATCCTGTGCGAGACATACCATCATTCGGAGGAATTATATGTAATCGGAAAGGGTGATTCACTAGAACAGCTTCAAGCAACAGCAAAAGAATGTGGTGTTAGTGACCAGGTTCACTTTCTTGGTTTTAAGTCTAATCCATATCCTTGGATAAGGAAATGTAAGATATTTGTGCAGAGTTCTAAGTATGAAGGACTTCCTACGACAATGATAGAGGCATTGTTTCTCGATAAAATCATTGTAGCAACCGATTGCCCCACTGGTCCTAGGGAGATCTTAGACGGTGGAAATGCAGGCTTGCTAACACCATTAAAAGACGCTAGTGCTTTGGCCAAGGCAATGCACGTTGCTCTAACAGACACCTCTTTGCAAGAACGCATACATGAGGAGATAAAGAAACACCGGTTTGTTTTCTCCTTTGAGAGTTCGGGGAAAAAACTGGAACAGCTTTTTTAAGGGATTTGCGGGCAGGAAAAGGTCGCATACAGCTTTATTACAAGGCTTTTATTGAATGAATCTCCATGTCTTTTAGAAAAACAAGAACCACATGGACAACTCTTTAAACTACCTATTACGAGACAACTTTATGCCTAAACTAAACTCATTAAACCTTTTTATTCCGTGCACCATTATTTGGTTTGTCTCCTAAACTCTATTATCTTTGCTACAATAGTGAACTGATAGATACCTTCCCATACGGCATGAACAAACCCGGCAACGCCATCCCTAAAACCTCCTTTGAGAATATATGAACGGAAAAAGCGGAAGAAAGGACGACCCAATAGTGCGCCAACGCCATAGTTACTGTCACGTCGTTTAACTATTTCGTTATCTGAGTAGACGTTATTTTTGCTGTTTAATGTAGCGATAGAATCATTTGCTAGATGCTCGAAAGCCAATTCTTTGCGACTTCTAGGTAAGCGTATGATCCTACCTTTAACTATCGGCGAGGCGTGGATGATGGCAGGCCACGTTGTCACCTCTTTCTTAAAGAAACGCAAGATATAGTCGGGATAACAGGCATGCATGAACTTCCCCATGAAATAATTCTTGCGTGGAATAGCCACTCCCTCTGCGCATGCAGGCTCAGAGATGTGGTTGTACAGATAAGTTCGTAGCTCTTCACTAACGATCTCGTCTGCATCAAGCACCAAAACCCATGGGAATGCAGCTTGTTCAATGGCGAACTGGCGTGCGGGCTCAACGATATTATAGTCTTTTTTTTCAAAAGTAACCACTCGGCAGCCCATGCTTTTCGCTATTGCCAAGGTGTTGTCTGTACTTTCCATGTCGCAAACCACAATCTCGTCAAAACCTTTTGCAGCATTTATCACTTGCAGCAAATGGCGCTCGGCGTTGTAAGTGTTTATAACAACAGATATCTTTTTAGTATCGTTCATAAGTGCAAATATAATGAATTATTGCTTACATACCACACAAAAGCTGACGTTTCTACTATATCTATGCAATGGTATTTATAACAACACATCCCCTTAAACGGCTTTTATATATGAATACCGCCTAAGGGGATGTGATCATTATTAGGTACGTACAATTATTTTATCAATAATTATCGTCATCCTCCCCAATGTTTTCAGCCTCCATACCCAGTTCGTCGTTGTCTTCTTCGAACGTTGTTCGGTAGCTTTCTTCGGTAAGGATGTCCTCATCAAACGAGTCGTCTTCATCGTCGTCGTCCTTATATTGTCCTTCGGTGATGTTGTCTTCTTCCTCATCGTTAACGTTTTCATCCTCGTCATCAAACTTATTTGAGCCCTTTCCGCCAACAAAATCGTCGTCGAATCGAGATGCTGACTTATCTACTTCAGGTTTTTCCTTAACGAAAATGGCTTCAACCCAGGTTCCTTTCTCTATTTCAAGAGCCTCAAATCCGTCCTCAGTCTTTTTGTCAAACATGCCGCCTTTCTTATGGAGGCGGTTCTTGGGCAGAACGGTTGTGCTCACTTCAAAGCCACTTTCAATGATGTCTTTCACGCTTTGAGAAAGCGAATCCCATCCTCCGCCAAAGTTGCGGTCGAGCACTTCGACAAGTTTAGCAGCAGAAATATGGCGTATATTCTCGTAAGTTAGGTCGGTAACCCTCATAATAGGGCGCTTCTTAATGGCCAATTTCACCTTCTGTCCTTCTTCAAGCCTAACCACTCCTACCTTAAATCCGCGTTCCTCATATTTCTTAATGATTTCAGGTCGGTCTATCTTTATCTCCTCGGCATCGAACGCGCTCTTCACAACATCCATATAATGGCGTGCGTTATCCTTAAGGTCAGCGTCTTTTTCTGCCGCTTCCCACATTCTGAACACGTCGTTTTCTTGAATGCCCCACACGTTGCTTTTGCTAAGTGTTTTAAGAGTCAAAGCTTTTTTTTCTTGTTTCATATATGATTAATTATCTTTGTCTTGTTGATAATAGACTTTTTCGGAATGACACCATACGGATCGAGTCATTACAATCACAATCCTTTGGTCGGTTTCCTACCTTTTGTGTGTTGTGTTGCTGCAAAATTATATACTTTCATGAAATCTACAAACTTTTGCGACAAAAATATTAATCACATACCCATTATAATTGTATCAGAAAGCATTTTATGTGTCCCGACGGTATCCAAACGCCACTTTGGGTTTGTACTCACCGATGTACAATAAGCCACTAAACGTCCACTTGTGTAGGTTATCTAAATAAAAATAAGTATCTTTGCAGCAAAAAGAAACGAAATGGGTATATTCGGGTTTTTCAACAAAAGCAAGAAAGAAACACTAGATAAGGGTCTGGAAAAAACCAAACAAAGCGTTTTCAGCAAGTTAACACGTGCAGTAGCCGGAAAGTCGAAGGTAGATGATGAGGTTCTCGATGATTTAGAGGAAATCCTAATCACCTCCGATGTGGGCGTAGACACGACGTTGAAAATCATCGAAAGAATAGAAGCAAGGGTGGCTCGCGACAAATATGTGTCGACAAGCGAGCTCAACAACATTCTCAAAGAAGAGATAACCGCCTTGCTATCCGAAAATAACACGCAAGACAACGATAACTGGGACCTCCCCCAAACAGGTAACCCATACGTGATACTGGTTGTTGGCGTGAACGGAGTTGGTAAAACCACCACCATTGGCAAACTTGCCCACCAGTTTAAACAAGCTGGTAAGAAAGTATATCTTGGTGCTGCCGATACTTTTAGGGCTGCTGCCGTAGAACAGATTTGCATTTGGGGCGAACGTGTTGGTGTGCCCGTGGTGAAACAGCAGATGGGTTCCGACCCCGCTTCGGTAGCTTTCGACACACTTAGTTCTGCCAAAGCTAACGGAGCCGACGTAGTTATTATCGACACAGCAGGCCGACTACACAATAAGGTGGGACTGATGAACGAGTTGAAGAAAATAAAGGAAGTGATGAAAAAGGTGCTGCCCGAAGCCCCCAACGAAGTGCTATTGGTACTTGATGGCTCAACGGGGCAAAACGCTTTCGAACAAGCCAAGCAGTTTTCAGCCGTTACCAACATCACGGCACTTGCTATCACCAAACTCGACGGCACAGCCAAAGGGGGCGTAGTGATTGGTATCAGCGACCAGCTAAAAGTCCCCGTGAAGTACATTGGACTAGGCGAGGGTATGGAAGATCTTCAACTCTTCAACCGCCAACATTTCGTGGATTCGCTTTTTTATGAATAATAATACGGGGGTTTCAAACCCATTCGCCTTGCCAAAGGGCTAGAGCGCATCAATGCTATGCACCTGTAATTCCCCACGTTGTTCGTGCGGTCGAGGCGATATCTCAACAAGTATTCAAACATAAGAATGAACAAAAATCAGGTAGACATCATCACAATGGGGTGTTCAAAGAACCTCGTTGATAGTGAATTGCTGATGAAGCAATTTGAAGCGAACGGCTACCACTGTGTGCATGATAGCAAGAACCCAAAGGGAGAAATCGTTGTTATCAACACATGTGGATTTATAGAAAGTGCGAAAGAAGAGAGTATAAACACCATTTTGGAGTTTGCGCAGGCCAAAGAAGAAGGACGTTTGAAGCAACTTTACGTGATGGGATGTCTCTCACAGCGCTACCAAAAGGAACTGGAACAAGAAATACCGCAGGTGGATAAGTTTTACGGAAAGTTTAATTACAAAAACCTGCTCAAGGATTTAGGCAAAGGAGTTATTGCCTCATGCAACGGAACGCGAAGCATCACCACTCCTCGCCACTATGCCTATCTTAAAATTAGCGAAGGCTGCGACCGCAGTTGTGCCTATTGTGCCATACCGCTTATCACGGGCAAGCACATAAGCCGCCCCAAAGAAGAAATCCTCGACGAGGTGCGCAGTTTGGTTTCGCAGGGCGTGAAAGAGTTCCAAATCATCGCACAAGAACTTACTTACTATGGTGTAGACATCAATGGGCAACGGCAGATTACCAACTTGATTAGTGAAATGGCCGATATTGAGGGCGTTGAGTGGATAAGACTACACTATGCATACCCCAATCAGTTCCCCATCAACCTGCTCGAAGTGATTAAAAGCAAACCAAATGTATGCAAATACATTGATATTGCTCTGCAACATATTTCAGACAACATGCTCACACGCATGCACCGACATGTCACTAAGGCACAAACAATAGAGCTTATCAAGCGTATTCGAGAAGAAATACCGGGTATTCACCTTCGAACAACATTGATGGTGGGCTTCCCCGGAGAAACAGACGACGACTTTAACGAGCTTCTCGATTTTGTAAAATGGGCACGTTTCGAACGTATGGGAGCTTTTATCTACTCTGAAGAAGAAGGTACTTATAGCGCAAAACACTACGAAGACAACGTACCTAACGAAGTAAAACAACGCCGATTGGACCAACTGATGGCCCTGCAACAAGAAATCAGCGCGGAGGTGGAAGCCCAAAAGGTGGGTAAAACACTGCGAGTGATTATCGATAGAAAAGAAGGCGACTATTATATAGGAAGAACCGAATGGGCATCACCTGAAGTTGACCCCGAAGTTCTTATCCCTGCAACGATGCGATTGCGCGTTGGAAAGCTCTACAATGTGCGCATCACCGACAGTGAAGAATTTGACTTATATGGTGAAATAGAATGAACAACAAAGAGTTTATAACCGAACTAGCACAACAAACGGGCTATACGCAAAGTGTAACCCAAAGCTTAGTGCGCAACATTATCGATGAAATGGCAGTACGTTTCGATGAAGGCGACACCATTTCGATACCAGGCTTCGGCACGTTCGAAGTGAAAAAACGGCTCGAACGCGTGGTGGTTAACCCCTCCACACAACAGCGCATGCTAGTTCCGCCTAAACTTGTGTTGAATTTTAGACCAACGGCTTCCATCAAGGAACGCCTCAAAAACGGAGGTGAAGATGAATAACAGGGCTGGCATTCGCGAGTTGGCAATGGCTCTTGTCAACAAAAAAAGGCTATCGTTAAAAGAAGCTGAGAACTTTGTGGCAACAATGTTCGACACCCTTAATGCTGGACTAAACGACGATAAGTTGGTTAAACTGAAAGGTCTTGGTACGTTTAAGGTGATGAGCGTTAGTGCACGGAAGAGTGTAGACGTTAATACGGGCGAACCGATTATCATCGATGGGCGTGACAAAATTTCGTTTACGCCCGACAGCACCATGAAAGATTTGGTGAATAAGCCTTTCGCCCAATTTGATACGGTTATTATCAACGATGGCGTTGATATCAAAGACTTGGAGCGGATGGACTGGTTGGAAGAGTCTTCTGACCTTGATCACACAGCCATAAACGATACTCTCGAAGAAGTGGAGTCTGTTTCCACTTCAGAACTGCCTCCATCTAAGGTTGAAGCTGTGGTAAACGAAGCTGCTGATCTTTTGGTGAATGATGTCGTGGAAACGCCCGATGAACCAGAAGTACCTCATGTAAAGACACCCGAAAAGAGCCATACGCTTACGCTCGAACAGCTTTCGGCACTTAACGACGATCAACAACCCACGAACATTCCTAGCCAACAACCAGAGGATGTAGACAACGAACTGGCGCTGACTGCCGAACAGTTGCGCCTGCTTAACGATGAAAATGAATCAGAGGAACTTTTCGCAGACAGCACCTCTAACACTGATGCCGAAATAACGGAGCATCTGGATGAAATGGATGCAGACACGTTGTCCGACCTCGTGGAAGAGAATGCGAAAGATGCCGACATACATAGTAACATTGCTGATAGTAATTCAGAATATGGGGATGAAACTCCCAAAGAGTGTGAAGCCGATGTAACCGAGACATTCTCTATGCCAAATGAGGAAGAAATGTCTTGTAATGCAGTTGATGAAGAACTGCAAGAAGAACAAACAGCTGATACAAACAACAACCTTGGCATTACTCATGTCGATACCGATTATACTGATGAATCGGAAGAAACCGTTGCTGCAGAGTTTACCAATGAGGACGAAAATCCTGCTGACGAACCATTGGAGGAGGAAAGCGAAAAGCCGTTGAACGAAATCGAAGACGACTACAACTCTGTTTCAGAAGCTGAAACCATGCCTCTACCCGCTACCGAAGACGATGAAGAAGACGAGGACGAAGACAACAACTCGTATGAAGATGAAGAAGACGAGTGGGAAGAAGAGGAACGTAGGAAGAAACGCAAAAAACTTATTGCTGCCTGTATTGTTGGCGCGCTTGTAATAGTTGCTGGTGTGGCATGGTACTTAATGGACCAGATGCAGCTGAAAAACAACCGCATTTCGCACCTCGAAACCTTGCTGAACACCTCAATTTCGTCTGTTGGTGGTAACTCTGCACATGGCCTTTCTTCTGCCGACTCAGCGCGCGAAGACTCTATAAACAAGCTTATCGATGCCCAAACAAAAGCCGATTTGGCTGCTAGCGAGGCAAGAATAGCACAGAGTCTTGCCGAGAAACAAGCGAAAGCTGACGATAAGAAGGCAGCAACGACCACCACCGACAGTAAAAAGTCGGCAGATAAGCCAACCGACAAACCTGCCCCGAAGCAAGAAAAAGGGAAGGATAGCAAAGCTACAGACCAGGACTTTAAGCAATACGAGAAAGACGCTCGCGTGCGAACTGGCGCTTATAGGATAGTGGGCATCGACTATGTTGTGACGGTGAATAAGGGACAAACCCTCTATTCGCTCAGCAAAAGCATGTTAGGCCCAGGCATGGAATGCTACATTGAGGCGGTTAACGGCAACGTAAAAGAGCTGAAGGCCGGACAAAAGATAAAGATTCCAAAGCTCGAATTGAAGAAACGTAAGCAGTAGCACTCATCGTTGCTCACTGAATTTACATAAATCATAATCTCTTTCTAGGTCAAGCCCTTTCGTAAGTAGTGTTTTTACTACTGTGAAAGGGCTTGATTCTTCTGTGATTTTTCTTACACAAGTGACATGTATTCTTGTGCTCTGTTCGGCCTTCAGAATCGCCAATATGCTGTAGAATAAATATAATGCTTAATGAAATCTGCTAGCATTTTATCAAACAAGACACCCTAAGAGTTCTCCTCTTGAGAAGTCATAAATAAGAGCTAAAGACCAACTTTTGTGCGAGTTTAGGATAAAACACAATCATGATGACAGCTGCCGCGTAGCACTAGTTGGCGAGTTAACCATTTCTTTACCTGCTTAGCCTTATTCAAGAGGCATGGTACCTTATCCCAAACGCGCCAATTAACCCTTCCGTGGTTCGCACTTTCATCGTTCTGAAATTGCGTTTTCTAAGCCCTGATGATGCATTATTACATTAACAGCCGTGTTAAAGATGTTTTGGACGGCTGTTCCATGTTATCTGGACTCCTGTTCCAGTTGAATTGGACTCCTGTTCCAACTTATCTGGAACAGGAGTCCAACTTAGCTGTACCAAAGCGGGAGTTCATAAAGTTCACTCCAAACGCTTATAGGGTGGGGAATGAAAGATTACGTTTTGGGGTTGGAAGGATGAGCCGGTGGCGGTGATAGGTTGAGGAAAAAACTGCCTAGATGGTGCCAAACCAGTATCAAACGTTACGAGGATTCGGGATGAGAGGAACTCTTTATGTTAACTACCGCGCAACACTAGCTGGAGAAATAGTTTATTATACCAACATTGAAATTGATAACGCAGCTTTTAAATGCAATTTCGGCGTTTTTTAAAGCCTTTCTAACGAGATCGCATTTTATTGTTACAAAAAAGACATTACATAGGGTAAGTCCAATAATCTTTTTGGTTATGCACTGGGCTTTCTTGTAGAATAGCGTATCTCCACAAAACAATAAATGGCCAACCCGCCTAAAAACACCTCGTAAAGGTAATCTAGGCGGGTTGATTAGTTGTTCGCATGATGCTGCCATATCATGCGGTTGGCACTATCCGAAAATGTGAAATAGCATATAAGCGGATAAAAGCCATCTTTCATTAAAGCGTTAATGATTATTGTGTTACATCGGTTTAATCGCTTACTCATCAACTGAAGAAACCGCTAACTTTGGTCTTAAACGCTTCGTTATTGCTTTGTTTTGCCGGCCCGTTTCATCTTGTCTACGCAAGCATCAACCACTGCAACGGCAGTAACATTAACAATATCCCTAACCGAAGCTTCGAAGTCGGTGAAGTGGATGGGACGATTCAGTCCCATTTGTATAGGTCCTACAATCTCGGTTTTGGGGTTTAGGGCTTGCAGAAACTTATAGCTGGCATTGGCGCTGCTAAGGTTGGGGAAGATAAGCGTATTGACATCTTTGTCTTTCAACTTAGAGAAAGGATATTTTTCGTCTCTCATTTCCCTATTCAAGGCAAAGTTCACTTGCATCTCACCGTCAACAATTAGATCGGGATAGTTTGTGTGAAGTTCCTCAACAGCCTCGTGAACTTTCAGCGGACTACCTATCTCATCTGTGCCAAAGTTAGAATAACTGATCATGGCCATGACGGGTTTCTCGTTGAAAAACTCAACTGTATTAGCACTCAATCGGGCTATATCAACAAGGAAATTGTTGTCGGGATGGCGGTTGATAAGTGTGTCGGCGATATAATACGTACCTTTTTGCGAGTTCACGATGTGCATTGTACCAAACGTATGGAAACCTTCGCGAACACCAACAACCTCTGTGGCCACCTTGATGGTGTTTGAATACTTGGTGTAAAGCCCCGTAATGAATGCATCGGCATCACCTCGTTCAACCATCATCATGCCAAAATAGTTGCGTTCGTACATCTTGTCGTACGCCTCTTGGAAGGTGTAGCCCTTGCGCGCCAGCTTTTCGGCAAGATGTTTAGCATAAGTTGCCCGACGGCCTTGTTCCTTATCTGCACGCATATCGATAATTTCGATGCCACTAAGATCGAGTTTCAAGCGTTGGGATTGTCTGTTAATGCGGTCGGGATTGCCCAATAGGATAGGGAAGCAGATACCTTCGGCCTTGGCTTGTACGGCTGCCTTCATCATAGAAGGATGCCCGCCCTCGGCGTAAACCACACGTTGGGGTTGCAATCGGGCAGTATCGTGCAACTTCCTTGTAAATACCGTCTCTTGGCCAAGCAGTTGCATCAGGCTGTTTTTATACGCATCCCAGTTGGTTATGTCTTTTCTAGCCACGCCACTTTCTATCGCAGCCTTAGCCACAGCAGCCGAAACCTCGGTGATAAGACGTGGGTCTACGGGCTTGGGGATGAAATAGAGCGATCCGAAAGTAAGGTCGTTTACACGATAGATGTCGTTAACCACATCGGGAACAGGTTGCTTGGCTAAGTCGGCAATGGCGTGCACAGCAGCCATTTTCATCTCTTCGTTGATGGCAGTAGCATGTACGTCGAGTGCGCCACGGAAGATGTAGGGAAAGCCAATAACGTTGTTTATTTGGTTGGGATAGTCGGAACGTCCCGTGGAAATAAGTACGTCGGGGCGTGAAGCCATGGCATCTTCGTACGATATCTCAGGAACGGGATTGGCTAAAGCAAAAACAATGGGTCTATCTGCCATCGAACGCACCATGTCTTTGGTGAGAATGTTTCCCTTAGACAAACCAACGAACACGTCGGCTCCCTTGATGGCTTCTTCCAAAGTGTGTATGTCGCGGCGCTCGGTGGCGAAAAATGCCTTTTGGTCGTTAAGGTTCTCTCTGTCGGTAGTGATAACTCCCTTCGAATCTAGCATCACCACGTTTTCTCGTTTTACACCTAAAGCGATATAAAGCTTGGTGCAACTAATGGCTGCAGCACCTGCACCATTAACCACAATACGTACGTTCTTGATATCTTTACCCGCTACTTCGAGTGCATTTTTAAGTCCTGCAGCAGAGATAATAGCCGTTCCGTGTTGGTCGTCGTGCATCACGGGGATGTCTAGCGTCCGTTTAAGGCGCTCTTCAATGTAGAAACATTCGGGCGCCTTGATATCTTCGAGGTTGATGCCACCAAAGGTTGGGGCGATTCGCTCAACGGTTTCGCAGAACTTTTCGGGATCTTTCTCAGCCAATTCTATGTCGAATACGTCGATACCACCATATATTTTAAAGAGTAAGCCCTTTCCTTCCATCACAGGCTTACCACTCATCGCGCCAATGTCGCCTAGTCCTAACACAGCCGTTCCGTTGCTGATAACGGCCACAAGGTTTCCCTTATCGGTGTATTTGTACACATCGTCTGGGTTACTTTGTATTTCGAGACAAGGGTAGGCAACGCCAGGCGAATAAGCCAAACTAAGGTCTGTTTGGGAGTGATATGGCTTGGTGGGTCGCACTTCAATTTTACCTGGGCGTCCACTTTGATGATAGCTTAAAGCAGCTTCTTTGGTTACTTTTACCATTTTTGCATGATTATTTTATATGATAAAGATATTTTGGGGAAAAGCATTAAGTTTTTTCCGCATCTGTTACCATTCTGTATGATTATAATGAGCGTTGAATTTAATTGCTTAACGTTATACGCTGAAAACTACGCAAAGGTAGTAAAAAAGGCTTAAACAAAAATTTGTTTTTCATATTTTTTGTACCTTTGTGTGGTAATAAGGGTATTTATGGAGCAACAAGATTTACAATCCAACTATCGAAGAGACTTAAAAGAGCGTATTTTAACTGTTGCCATGCAAGCTTTTAAACTGCGTGGCATACGCAATGTGCGTATGGACGACATCGCAACTACGCTCGGCATATCCAAACGAACGATATATGAAATCTATTCGAATAAGGAAGAGTTGTTGCTCGACGGCATTATGCGCGAAGACAAGGCAAGGAAACGCGATTCCCAACTGTATGCACAGGATAAGAACCATACGGTAATGGACATTATTTTTCATGTCTATAACCGCGAAATGGCCGATATGGCAAACATAAACCCTTTGTTTTTCAGCGAATTAAGCAAGTATGCGCGGGTGATGAAATATCTTACCAATAAAACAGAAAAAGACCATAAAGAGGCAATGGACTTTGTGAAGCGGGGGATAGAAGAAGGCTATTTCGTGTCGTTCCTCGACTATAACGTGGTGCTGAACTTCATTTCGTTTTCATCGAAGCTCACTATGGGCGAACAAACGTTTCAAAAATACGATGTCAACCATTTGTTCACCAATATGGCCGTGCTGTTCCTCCGTGGCTTTTGCACTCCAAAGGGCATAGAGTTTATCGACACCAAGTTAATCAAAGATGGATATAGTTGCAAGTAAATTTATGGTTTGTAAGCGCATATCGACATAAATGACCGTTATTCTCACCTTTAATTTTCACCCTTAATAAGTCTTTCCATCTCAAGCTGTAATTCTTCTTGCACCACATTATAACGCTCTTTGGTATGCACCACGGCTAAAAGCAACTCGTGAATATCGGCAGCATTGTCTACCTGATCAGCAATAGTGGGCTTTCCATTAACAAGAAGATCTACATTGTCTAGCAACATTCGGATAACCGTTGTTTGCTTAAATTGCTGCAATGCCGGCTTTGTTTGTAGCCCAGATCGGTAAGCACGCAGAACGGTTCGTACTAAAAGTCTGATGTTTTGTTCTTCGTTGGTCTTTGTATAGGTTACTGATGAGGTTTCGTTGGACAAGACACAATGCTGTGTTTTCAGCGTAGTCCCTTTCAATAAGGCCTCGAAATTAGCCTTATAATCATCCACCATGGCCTCGTAAGTGCCATTTTCTCTGCACACCACCTTAAAATATGCCGTTACATCTACATCGTCTTGTTGCCTTTTTGCATCAAGTTCGCGTTGCAATTGCTCCAAACTCTCGTGATGAATAACGCCTAGAATGGGTAACAACACCATAGCATAATGCTCCGAAATCTTGTCGTAAACGTTCAGAAGAGCCTTTATCAGCGTCTGACGTTCATCTTGTTCCAAGTTATTAGCATCAATAACGCCATTCGTAAAACCATCGAAAAACGCGCGAATCAACGTCTTTTGCGTATATTTTAAGTCTTGCTTATCTCTCATTGTTTCTTTTCCTTATTGTTTGTTGTGGCATTATTGCCGTCGTTTGTTTGCTGTCTATGTCGTAGTTGGAACTCTTCTACCGCCTTAATATTACGCATTAGCCCCGCATATTTGGCTCTTTTCACTGCACTTCCTTTGAAAAGGCGCTTATAATCGTCTTCGGTTAGGCTGTGCCATTGCTCTCGTGTCATGCTCATTAGTTCGGGTTTGGGGGCTAGCTCCTCAATATTGGTGGCAATGGGATGAGCATTCCATGGACAAATGGTTTGGCATTTGTCGCATCCGTAAATGGTATCGCCCATGGCTTGAGCAACTTCGGGCTTCAAATCTCCCCGATATTCGATAGTTTGATACGACAGGCAACGTTTCGCATCAAACAAAAACGTCTTCTTGCCAACAGTGTCTTGCCATGAGCCAAGTGCTTTTGTAGGACAGACGTCAATACATTTGTGGCAGTTTCCACAGCGGTTGGGCATCTCGGCGTCATAGTCTAGCTCGATGTCCAGAAACAGTTCGCCCAACACAAACATACTTCCAGCCTTGGGAATGATAAGCTGATGGTTCCGCCCAGTCCATCCCAAGCCCGCCTTTACAGCCCAATAGCGTTCCAATATGGGTGCACTATCGCAGAAAACTCTATACTTTGGGGCTGCGTAGTCAGGAGAAGGGGAGGGCACAACATTTTCTTCGGTATATGGTTCGAACCCAAAATGCGTTGCAAGCTGTCGCAATTTGCCCTTCACTATCTCGTGATAGTCTTGCCCGTAAGCGTAGCTGGCCAACTGATATTGACCTTTCGGCATGCGTTTGGCAGGTGCATAGCTCATGGCAACACACACAATAGACTTCAAACCAGGCATGAGCAATTGCGGATTTAGGCGTTTATCTGTATAATTGTTCATATACGACATCTCGGCAAAGCATCCTTTGTCGAGCCATCGCGTCACTTCGGCAGCCGTTGTTGGCTCTACGGGCGCGGCTTTCGCTATGCCACAGGCAAAAAAACCGAGGCGTTTGGCCTCGGCTTTGATGTCATTCGAAAGTCTTAAACTCATATCCTTGATCCTTTAACCATTGTAATGCCTGAGGTAAGGCAAAGTGAAGCTTAGCGATACTTTTGAGCGAGTCGTGGAAAGTGATGATAGAGCCATTGCGTGCATAACGCTTTACGTTGTTAAGAACGTCTTCTGCCGTCATCCACTTCGAATAATCACGCGTAACGAGGTCCCACATCACCACCTTGTATGTACGACTTAGCCATGCGTATTGACTAAGGCGCATCCATCCATGAGGTGGTCTGAAGAGGTTAGAGTGTATCAGCGCATCGGCCCGCTTTGCATTTTCGGTGTACGTTTTGATGCTATGCTTAGCCCCACCCATGTGGTTATAGGTATGATTTCCTACCCTATGCCCTTCGTCTACGATGCGTTGGTACAGCTCGGGATAGCGTTCTACATTCTCGCCCACCATAAAGAAAGTGGCGCGAGCCCCAAACTTGGCTAACGTTTCGAGAATAAACGGTGTAGATTCGGGTATTGGTCCATCGTCGAAAGTGAGGTAAACAGAACGGTCGTGCCTATCCATACGCCACAAAGCGTGCGGGTAAAGCCACCGTAACCATATTGCGGGTTGTTCGATTATCATCTTTCAAACAGCGCGTTTCGAACGAACAGCAGGTGCAAGAACCGGGATTTGCCATGGCCAAGAGTATCTTTTGGGTCGCATAATGCCTCGTTCTTGTACCTGTTAAGTGCGTTCTCGTGTTCAATTCTTATTCTTCGTCTAAGGGCATAGCCCCACCTTTTTCCTGATACTGCTTAAACAGCATGTTAAGCTTATTCTCTTGTTGAGCAGCGGCTTGCTTGTCGGCCATGCCCATAACAGCAGCTGTCTGCCTAAGAATATATATCTGTAGCATGCAATCGTTCATGGAATTGGCAAAGCGCGACCCATCTAGCGACAAGTACCAGTTAAGGTATTGCTGGCCTTGTGTCCATACAGCATTCGCCACTTCCTTAGCCTTCGCCGTCCGTCCCAATAGCGCGTATGCACGAGCAATATCCAATCCACCATTCATATAGCTATAGGGGATGTTATAAGGAGGCAACTCTTTCTCGGCCTTTTGCAACACATTACTTGCCTTTTGCTTATCACCTTCAGAAATAAGGTGCAGTGCCAGCTGGGCCATAATTCGGCGATGAGTGTAGCACATGCGCATAAGCGTTTCGTCGATATAGATACCCTTGCGCGACAAACCACCGTATTTGTAACGGTTCATCACGTTGTTGTAGGTCTTTTGGGTATCAAAGTTCTTCGCACCAGGTTTGTTCGTGGTGAAAGGAGTAATGCGGTTGGCCAATCCTTCTTGTACGAAGTTGTCGCCAAGGTTCATGTAATTCTCTTGGCCAACAGTCGAAGCGACATATATTGGACGAACCCAGTTGCTCTGTGCTATCATCTCTAGCATCATCAGGTCGCCCTTATACAAAGCGTTTTTGCCTTTCAGAGAAATCACCATACGGTCGGGTATGCTGTCGCTAGCCATCATCATGCCGCTCTTTCTTACTGCCGCCTTGTCAATCGTTACGTAAACGGTGTCGGTGGGTATGAAGTGAGCATCCTTATCCTTAGAGCGAACCCAGTTTTTAAGGATGTTCTTCAATTCGAATGGTTCTTCCCCATACTTCGCTTTGGCTTCGTTGGGATAGTTCTTGTAGAAGTCGAGCAATTGTTGTTTGGCTTGTGGCACCACTTCAACATACTCGTTGGTTCCCGAGCAGAACTCTATTCGTGGCCATGTGATGGGCACCGAGGGTGATTTATAGGCTGGGCGCTTCATCTGATCGATGTACCAGTCGGTTTGCAAGTAGCTAAGGTTGCACACACGAGCATCTGTACGCACACCTTCCACTTCTTGGTTGTACCACAATGGGAACGTGTCGTTATCGCCATTAGTGAATATAATGGGATTACCTTCATCTTGAAGGGTCATCAAATAGTTCTGTCCGAAGTCGCGACAAGTGTCCCTATGACTGCGGTCATGGTCGTCCCAGTTCTGCGAAGCCATTTGTATCGGTATGAAAAGGCATAGTGCTGCAACAACCGCCGACACGATGGTACCTTCTACCTTGATGCGTTTCTTTAGCAAGTCGATGATGGCAGCAACGCCCAAACCACACCAAATGGCAAATGCATAGAATGATGCCGCGTATGCATAGTCACGTTCGCGCACTTGAGATGGCGTCTGATTAAGGTAGATAACGATGGCTAATCCCGTCATGAAGAAGAGGAAGAACACCACCCAGAACTGCCTTATGCCGCGTTGTCCACGGAATGCTTGCCAGAAGAGACCAATAAGACCCAACAGCAAAGGCAAGCAATAGTAAACGTTGTGGCCTTTGTTGTTTTTCAATTCATCGGGCAATTTGCTTTGGTCACCAAGTCGGGCATTATCCAAGAAGCCAATACCAGATATCCAGTTACCATGCTCCAACTCGCCATTTCCTTGCAAATCGTTTTGCCTTCCAGCAAAGTTCCACATGAAATAACGCCAATACATGAAGTTGCATTGATACGAAAGGAAGAACCGAATGTTGTCCATTTGACTGGGTATCTTTACCATCACGGTCTCACCACACCTATCATATGGCACCTCCGAACCATCAATGCCACCCAACCAATCGTTATACGACTGAGCATGTAAGGGACTCCACATACGTGGGAACAACATGTTTTGGGCGTATACGTACTTATTTTTAGTGCTGACAACAAAGTACGAGTCCTTTTCGTCTTTGTTAGCCTTCTCCTTGCGCTGATAAATGGGTGCACCATCTTTCATGCGTGGTCTGCACATATTGCCCTCCCTGTCGAGTTGCATTTGCGAAGTGAAAGCTTGTCCGTAAAGTAATGGCCTGTCACCATACTGGTCACGACTGAGGTAACTGCCCAAAGTGAAGATGTCTTCGGGTGAGTTTTGGTCCATTGGCGGGTTAGCCAGCGAACGAATAACGATAACGGCGTAGCTTGAATAACCAATCATGAGCATCAGCAAACAAAGCAACACCGTGTTTTTAATGCGTGACGTGATAAGTGGCACAAGCTTTTTAGCTTCGTTTTTGCGCTTATAGCTCAACACATAATACAAAACGCCAAGTACAACTACACCAATAAAGAAGGCCGACCAGCCGTAACCGTAGAACGGAACGCCTAGCAAACCGAATGCAACGATGAAGGAAATGTTTTCCCTTCTCTCGCTTTTCTGCGAGTAGCTTTCGTAGATGGCCCATACAACGGCACCTACCAAAAGCACGATATACACCACTTCGCCCGTGTTGAACGGCATTCCTAGCGTGTTGACGAAGAATAATTCGAACCATCCACCAACGGTAATGATGCCTGGAACAACGCCATAGAGCACGGCTGCAACCACAACGAACGAGATGAGAAGCGCAATAAGCGAGCC
Source organism: Hoylesella loescheii DSM 19665 = JCM 12249 = ATCC 15930 (assembly GCF_000378085.1). Lineage (GTDB taxonomy): Bacteria > Bacteroidota > Bacteroidia > Bacteroidales > Bacteroidaceae > Prevotella > Prevotella loescheii. The sequence continues at coordinate 407,870 of NZ_KB899210.1, read as the reverse complement.
TTTTACCTCGATGTTGGGGAACTTGCGGTAAACAAATACCAGCACAATGGCGGGTATACAGAGCAAGTTAAGCAAGTGAACGCCGATGCTAAGGCCTGTCATGTACATGATAAGCACAAGCCATCTGTCGCTGTGAGGCTCGTCGGCATGGTCTTCCCACTTCAAAATGAGCCAGAATACAATGGCCGTGAATGCCGAAGAGTAGGCATAAACCTCGCCTTCAACGGCACTAAACCAAAACGTGTCGCTGAAAGTGTAGATCAATGCACCAACCAATCCAGAACCTTCTATGGCGATAAGCTTGCTCAAAGTCATGCTATCCCAATCCTTAACGATAAGTTTTCGTGTGAGGTGGGTGATCGTCCAGAACAAGAATAGAATGGTTGTGGCGCTCAACAATGCGCTCATGATGTTCACCATCTTAGCCACCTGCGTAACATCGCTAGCAAATTGCGAGAACAAATTGGCTGTGAGCATGAAGAAAGGCGCACCTGGTGGGTGTCCGATTTCTAGTTTGTAGCCTGTGGTTATAAACTCAGGACAGTCCCAGAAGCTTGCAGTGGGCTCGATTGTAGAACAATATACGAAGGCAGCAATAAAAAATGCGAGCCACCCTAGCACGTTGTCCACTAACTTGTACTGTTTCATGAAATGGTATAATAAAAGTTTCTATTTCGAAATATGGGTGCAAAGATAACGCAAATCGCGATAAATACAAAATAATTGGCCTATGTTTCACATCATTGTTTGCAAATATCTGCGCATTGGTTAAGTTGGTAACAAAAGTGGAAAGCTAGACAAACTATTGGTCTTGATAGTTCAATCGCGCGCGTGTATATTTAATAAGGAGTAGACAAGTTCAATCATAACCATCTGCCGTTCTTATGTTTTTGTTTTCCGATTAACGACAACGTACGAGCCATTTAAAAAGCGTTAGAACAGAGTTAAATGACATATAGCCATGTTACCACTAACTTGTACGGTTGTTCCAGTTGACATGTAACAAAGTTCCATGTCAACTGGAACAAGATTCCATCTGACATGGAATGGGCTTCCACCATATAGATAACACGGCAGGAGTTGTGAAAACTATCTTCTAAACGTTATTGATAGGGGTGCGATTGACCATAAAGCAATAGGCATGACGTATTTGAACATTCTTATAGAAGCTTTTCGCTATAATGGGAAACAAATGCAAGTGAAGTTCATTAGGTAGCACCATACATGTCCCAGATAAAACCTGTACCATATAATTAAAGTGGATTAATGCGATATGGTTATCGGTTTTGGCCCATTTCTCTTGCACGCGTGCGATTATAATAATGTGTAAGTAATTTGTGAAAACCAGCTATAATTAGTACTTTTGCAGGACAAAGCGAATGAAAGCAATGGACAATCAGAAATCGACATTAGAGTTAGGGACAAAGCCTGTTGGGCAATTGCTTATGCGTTATGCCGTCCCGGCCATCATCGCCATGACGGCATCCTCACTCTATAACATGGTTGATAGCATCTTTATCGGGCAGGGCGTTGGTGCTTTGGCTATCTCTGGACTTGCCATTACCTTTCCGCTGATGAACCTTTCTACCGCTTTTGGTGCAGGAGTAGGGGTGGGAGCGTCTAGTCTGCTTTCTGTAAAGTTGGGACAAAAAGACTATGACGCCGCCCAAAACATACTTGGCAACACCGTAGTGTTGAACATCATAACGGGTGTTTGCTTCTCCATTATCAGCCTTTTGTTTCTCGAACCCATCCTGATGTTCTTTGGAGCGAGTGCCCAAACGCTGCCATACGCCAAAGATTACATGGAGATTATCCTTCTTGGAAACGTTGTTACACACCTGTATTTTGGTCTTAACGCCTTGCAACGAGCCGCAGGAAAGCCCCAGTTGTCTATGTACATGACCATCTTCACGGTGATACTCAACGCCATACTCGACCCAATCTTCATCTGGCCATTAGGCTTAGGCATACGCGGAGCAGCCTATGCCACTGTGCTTTCACAGCTTCTAGCTTTGATATGGCAGTTGGTGATGTTCAGCAACAAGGCCGAGTTTATACATTTCAAGCGTGGAATATACCACTTGCGCAGTCGTTTGGTGAAGAACATCCTTGCCATTGGCATGTCGCCCTTTTCCATGAACGTGTGCGCTTGCTTTGTAGTCATTATCATTAACAATAGTTTGGTGTCGCACGGAGGCGATATGGCCGTTGGTGCTTACGGCATCATCAATCGCATTGCCTTTATATTCGTGATGATAACCATCGGCGTTAACCAAGGAATGCAACCCATTGCAGGCTATAATTATGGTGCGATGAAGTACGATCGCATGATGCGCGTGTTGAAATACGCGGTTATTTGTGGCACCTGCGTAACCACAACGGGTTTCGTTGTGGGTGAGTTCTTACCCGAACAGTGCGTTAGGCTCTTCACATCCGACCAAACCCTCACCGACCTTTCGGTACACGCCATGCGCACAACGATGGTGTCTTTCCCCATCATCGGCTATCAAATGGTTATCGCCAACTTCTTCCAAAGCATCGGCAAGGCCAAAATAAGCGTATTCCTTTCGCTTTCAAGGCAGTTGGTTTTCTTAATTCCACTGCTCCTGGTGTTACCCACGCTCTATGGTGTAGACGGCGTATGGTGGTCTATGCCCGTAGCCGATACCATATCGGCATTGGTAACAGCCGTAATCATGGTCTTGTTTATGCGTAGAATCAACAAACAAAAGACATTATAGCAATGAACACTTCGAACATTATCATAACAGTGGGCAGACAGCTTGGCAGCGGTGGCAGGGAAATTGCCACCCTGTTGGCGCAACGCTTGGGCTATAAAATGTATGATAGCGAGTTGTTGAATCTTGCTGCAAAGGAAAGCGGCCTGTGTGAACGCCTCTTTGAACGCAACGACGAGCAGAAAGCGTTTAGCAAGAGTTTCTTTCGTTATAATCTCCCACTTATCGGCGGAGAGCATGGTATGTTTCAAAACGAGCTGTCGCAAGACACGCTGTTTAAGTTCCAAAGTGAGGCCATTATCAAGGCAGCCGAGGCAAATCATTGTGTGTTTGTTGGTAGATGTGCCGACTATATTCTGCGAGATGCTCCTCATCTTCTTAGTTTATTCGTAACAGCAAATGTCGAAGAGCGTATCCAACGCGTGATGCAACGCCTACAATGCGATGAGAAAAAGGCTGCCACCATTGTGCGCGAAGGAGATGAACGCCGAGCAGCCTATTACGAGTTTTATACGGGTAAGGCGTGGGGACTTGGTTCCTCATACGACCTTTGTGTTAATTCCTCAGTCTTAGGCATAGCGGACACAGCCGATATTCTTTGCCAATTCATTAAAGCCAAGTTTTCTAAACCATGCGACGAATAGGCATATTGAGCGACACCCACGGCTATTGGGACGACAAGTATTTAACCTATTTCGCCGAATGCGATGAGATTTGGCATGCTGGCGACATCGGTTCGTTGGAGGTTTCTATGCGATTGGCAGCCATTAAGCCGCTAAAGGCAGTGCATGGCAACATCGATGGTGGCGACCTACGTCGTCTTTACCCAGAGCGATTGCGTTTTAAGGTAGAAGATGTGGATGTTTTGATGACCCATATCGGCGGTTATCCAGGGCATTACGACCCACGCATACAGGGCACACTCTATGCAAGTCCGCCCAAACTGTTCGTCGTAGGACATTCACACATTCTGAAAATCCAATACGACAAAACGCTAAACATGCTCTACATCAATCCCGGAGCAGCAGGAATGCATGGTTTCCACAAAGAACGAACAATCGTTAGGCTCACGATTGATGGTGAAAAGTTTACCGATTGCGAAGTCATTACATTAACAGACAAGAATAAAAAGCAATAAATATATTTAGTTATGAAAACCTATCTCGTAACAGGCGCTGCCGGTTTTATCGGTGCCAACTACATCAAGTACCTCTTGGAAAAGAAGTATAAGCACGAAGACATCAAGGTTATTGTGCTCGACCTGCTTACATACGCAGGCAATTTGGGAACAATTAAGAACGACATCGACGACAAGCGTTGTGTGTTTGTACGTGGTGATATACGCAACCGCGACTTGGTTAACGGTCTTTTTGCTGACAACGACATCGATTATGTGGTTAACTTTGCCGCCGAAAGTCATGTGGACCGCAGTATAGAAGACCCACAACTGTTTCTTTCGGTGAACATCCTTGGTACCCAAAACCTTTTGGATGCTGCGCGTAAGGCTTGGGTTACAGGCAAAGACGAAACGGGTTATCCCACATGGAAAGCTGGCAAACGCTATCATCAGGTGTCTACCGACGAAGTTTATGGCTCGCTTGGAGATACTGGTTATTTCATGGAAACAACGCCTTTGTGTCCTCATAGCCCATATAGCGCATCGAAAGCTAGTGCCGACATGTTTGTTATGGCTTACCACGACACCTACCACATGCCCGTAAGCATCACACGCTGCTCCAACAATTACGGCCCATATCATTTCCCCGAGAAGCTTATTCCACTAATCATCAACAATATTTTAGAAGGGAAAAAGCTACCCGTTTACGGCAAAGGCGAGAACGTTAGAGATTGGCTCTACGTGGAAGACCATTGTAAAGCTATCGACCTTGTTGTGCGCGAAGGGTGCGTAGGCGAAGTGTATAACGTTGGCGGACACAACGAAATGAAGAACATCGACATTGTAAAACTGGTTATTAAGACCATTCGCCAGCTGATGGATAACGACAAGAGCCTTCGCCGTGTGCTAAAAAAACAAGAGCTGGACACCAATGGCGAGATACGCACCGATTGGATAAACGAAGACCTGATCACGTATGTGGCCGACCGATTGGGGCATGACCAACGTTATGGTATCGACCCAACGAAGATCAAAAACGAACTGGGTTGGTATCCCGAAACCATGTTTGCCGATGGAATAGCTAAGACTATCGAGTGGAACTTGGCCAATCAGGAGTGGATTGCCGAAGTAACCAGCGGCGATTATCAGAAGTATTACGAAGAGATGTACGGCAACCGCTGATGGATAATATCTCCACAGAGCTGCATGCTTTCCTAATTAGCTTTGGTCAGAACCCAAAGTTGGTGAGCCATCAGGTGGGGCATTACGTAGAACATTTGTTTCACCTGCTGCCCACTTTCAATGAACAACGACTCATATCTTTCTATGGACTGTTCGGAAAAACAAGGCTAACATTGCGCCAACTGGCACAAGCACAGAACGAAACGGATGCCCAAACGGCTGAAAACATTGCCCTCGACTTACGTAAATTAGCCGTAACGCCCGAATGGCAGATGCTAAAAAGTCTGATAAACAAGAAATGAAACACTTGAACACAACCCTTATCGACTTCCCAAAAATAACCGACCCGCGTGGTAATCTCACAGTAGCGCAGTCGTTTACCGATGTCCCGTTCGATATAAAACGCGTTTATTGGGTATACGATGTGCCTGGTGGAGAATGCCGTGGAGGTCATGCGCACAAGTTGTGTAAGGAAGTTCTCATCGCCCTTAGCGGCAGTTTTCATGTAACGGTTGATAATGGTGAAGAGCGAAAAACAGTGTTGCTTAACCATCCATACCAAGGATTGTTTATCGATACAGATGTATGGCGAAACCTAGACGACTTCTCTTCAGGAGCTGTTTGTTTGGTTTTGGCCTCCGAACCATTCGACGAAGACGACTACATTCGCGAGTACGACGACTTTCTTCATTATGTTGAAGATAAGAAAGGGCGATGAACAGCAAAGTTCATGACCTAGCTTTTAACACCCAATCCTCCAATTCAGAATGTACGAAGTTGTAAGATATAAGTCAGAAATGAAAGCCCAATGGGACCGTTTCGTTCGCAAAAGTCGCAACGGGACCTTCCTTTTCTTGCGCGATTATATGGAATATCATCGCCAGCGGTTCACAGATTTCTCGCTTCTTATATATGATAAACAGTCGTTGGTGGCACTTTTACCGCTCAATAAAGAGGCCGATGGGAGTGTGACATCTCACAGCGGATTAACCTATGGCGGACTAATAACTGATAAGAAGGGTAGGGCGGAGAAGGTGATGAAGATGTTCGTGTGTATAAATACGTGGTTACGCGATGCTGGAATAACACGCGTTGTGTATCGCCCTGTGCCGTGGATATACCATGAATTGCCAGCCGAAGAAGACCTCTATGCGCTTTTCAACGTCTGCGATGCTCGTCTAACGGCTCGCGAAATATCATCTACCATTGCGCAAGAAAACAAACTGGCTTTCAGTCAATCGCGTAAAGACTGCCTGCGCAAGGCTGAAAAGGCAAGCGTAAGAATTGTGGCCAGTGAAGATTTCGCTGCTTTTTGGGATGTGTTATCTGCCAATTTGCAACAACGATATGCCGCTTCTCCTGTTCATTCGCTTAGCGAAATAACGGCGTTGGCTAACCATTTTCCCTCGAACATCTGCCTTTATGCGGCCTATTTAGACAATGAAATGGTGGCAGGAACCGTTCTCTACATTATGCCACGTGTAGTACACGTACAGTATATATCCGCTTCGGCCAAAGGAAAAGCTGTTGGCGCCCTCGACCTGCTCTTTCGTTATCTCATCAACGAAGTGTTTCCCGACAAACCTTATTTCGACTTTGGCAAGTCTACCGAAGACCACGGACGGTTGCTAAACAAGTCGCTCATATTCCAAAAGGAAGGTTTTGGAGGGCGTGGCGTATGTTACGACACCTACGAATGGACGCCCTAAGTTCCGCACGAACCTTATCTTTAAATGCCTGAAGATATTTATTTGGTATTCATATATATAACACATAATATCCCTTTCATATCATGCTAAAGTATTTCGACCTTCAACGATACACCGCACAACACCGCGAACAGCTGCAAGAAGCCGTTCGTAGGGTGGTGGATAGTGGTTGGTATCTGTTGGGTAACGAAGTAAATGCATTCGAAAAGGCGTATGCCCAATACATCGGCACTGCGCATTGCGTGGCTTGTGGAAATGGATTAGACGCCCTGTCGCTTATCTTCAAGGCCTACATTGAGAAGGGTTTGTTGCATCAGGGCGATGAAATACTTGTGCCAGCCAACACCTATATCGCTTCAATCATTTCGATAACGTCTAACGGATTGGTACCTATTCTGGTTGAGCCACACCCTGATACGTTTCAGATAGACGCGCAACAGCTGGCTAAACACATTGGAAAGCGTACCAAAGCACTACTCATTGTGCACCTATATGGTAAGTGCGCTTTCACCGATGATTTGGTTTCCGTTTGCACAGCGCATCAACTTTTGGTAATTGAAGACAATGCCCAGGCCCATGGATGCCTGTGGAAAGGAAAGCGGACAGGAAGTATTGATCATGCGGCTGGCCATAGCTTCTATCCTGGTAAGAACCTTGGTGCGTTGGGTGATGCCGGTGCAGTAACCACCAACGACGAAGAGCTGGCAAACATTATACGTGCATTAGGTAACTATGGGTCGAGCAAGAAATATGTGTTCGACTATGTGGGACAAAACAGTAGGATGGATGAAGTGCAGGCCGCAGTGCTTAACGAGAAGCTAAAATGGCTAGACCGAGATAACGAACGCCGTGTAGCCATCGCCCAAAGGTACATCAATAGCGTCAGAAATACTGACGTAACGTTGCCAACAGAGGCATATTTAACAAACAATGTGTTTCATATTTTCCCCGTATTGTGTGCTAAACGCGAGCAATTGCAGCTTGAATTACACCAGCGAGGCATCGAAACAATCATCCATTATCCCATCCCCCCACACAAGCAACAGTGCTATTCCGAGTGGAACGGACTTTCTCTGCCCATCACCGAACGCATACATCGAGAAGAGCTAAGTCTGCCATTAAACCCCACCATGACCGATGAAGAAGTGGACATGGTTATCGCACAAATGTGTGATATCAAGCTATGACCATGTGGTAAGGCTAATGCCGAGTGTTTTTCATTAATCATTCGTGTGTCACGTCTTTAACTAGCACAATTTGCAGATATGGATAATAATGCTTAACTTTGCCACAAATTAACAACTGTAAACGATAGAATGGAGTTGGGGCAAGGCTCTAACTCCATTAATTGAAAATAATTGAACGTAATGGCAGGCTATTTGAACACTGACATAAAGAAGGTAACAGCAAACAAGTTTGTGGCGATGAAGCGCCAAGGCGAGAAGATTTCAATGCTCACCGCATACGATTTCACCACGGCGACGATCCTCGATGGAGCAGGCGTGGATGGTATCTTGGTGGGCGATTCGGCTTCTAACGTGATGGCAGGAAATGCCAACACCTTGCCTATTACGGTTGATGAGATGATTTATCACGCCCGTAGCGTGGCTCGCGCTGTACGTCGCGCACTTGTTGTTTGTGACATGCCGTTCGGTAGTTATCAGGTCTCAAAAGACATGGCTGTGGCCAATGCCGTGCGTATCATGAAAGAAACGGGTGTAGACGCGTTGAAGATGGAGGGCGGAAAAGAGATTGCCGATATCATTAAGCACTTGGTAGACATCGGCATTCCTGTTATAGGCCACCTCGGACTAACACCACAAAGTGTGCATAAGTTTGGTGGATATGGCGTTAGGGCACAAGAAACCGCCGAAGCCGAAAAGCTGATTGCAGACGCCGTAGCACTAGACGAAGCAGGTTGTTTTGCCATAACCTTGGAGAAAGTGCCAGCAGCTTTGGCCACAGAGGTAACGAAACGCGTATCGTGCGCCACAATAGGGATCGGTGCAGGCAATGCAACCGATGGCCAAATTCTCGTATATGCCGACATGCTTGGTCTCACACAAGGCTTTAAACCCAAGTTTTTAAGGCAGTATGCTAACCTTGGAAAAGAGATGACCGATGCCGTACAGGCCTACATTACCGATGTTAAGGCTTCGGCGTTCCCCTCTGCCGAGGAGTCATATTGATGTTTACGTGATATTGAAGTAATTGCCCAACGCCACCAATCAATACGCGTATTCTTCATTTCTACTTTATAATTGTCATTTAACAACGAAGCTATGGATACCCAAAACACCCCAATACACATCAGTCTTTGGCATGCCGACTTTTGGATTTTGGCCATTGCCAACCTGCTTATAACCATGTCGGTTTATATGCTCATCCCTGTTTTGCCTGTATGGATGTTCAGTGTAGCCGGCCTTTCTCAGCACGAGGTGGGTATCGTAATGGGTGCTTATGGCATCGGATTGTTCGTTTTTGGGGGCTTTTGTAATTGGTACGTTCAACGCTATCGCCGTAACAGGGTATGCCTTTGGGCTATGGTAGGAGTGTTTTTCGCCCTTCTTGGTTGTTGGCTTGTTGAGAACGAAATGCAACAATCATGGATACAATATCGCCTGTTGCTATTCTTGCGCATCGTGTTAGGTGCTGCTTTCGGATTGGTACAAATGGTATTGTCTAGCACATTGATAATAGACAAGAGCGAATCGTTTCAGCGTACCGAGGCCAATCACGCCTCTGCATGGTTCGGACGTTTTGCGCTGTCGCTCGGTCCGATGCTAGGTATTGTCTTTGCACGTACCACTTTCAGTCCACTTCTTGCCAGTTCTATTTTGGCTTTAGCAGCTTTTATACTACTTGCTATGGTTAAATTCCCTTTCCGTACACCCGAAGATGGTGTAAAAAGGTTTAGTGGCGACCGATTTTTCTTACCCGAAGCCAAGTGGCTTTTTGTAAATCTCTTCCTCATTTGCTTGTCGGTAGGTCTGCTTATGTCCACCCAATTCACCGCCATGTTTTATGCCATGGTGATGGTAGGCTTTTGTGTGGCATTACTTGCAGAACGTTTCGCATTTGTTGATGCCGACCTTAGAAGCCAGGTTGTGGCAGGTTCAATACTCATAGCAATAGCCTTAGTGATGATATTAACGCGCAAACAAATGATTGTCAACTACATTTCGCCTGTGCTTGTAGGCCTTGGTGTGGGACTTATAGGTTCGCGTTTTCTACTCTTTTTCATCAAACTGAGCAAACATTGCCAACGTGGAACGGCCGTAAGCACCTACATGTTGTCATGGGAAAGTGGCCTTGCGACAGGCCTTTTTGTGGGTTATTTCTTCTTTGCCGACCAAATTCGACTTGCATTGTCGGCCTCGTTAGCCTGTATCATGCTAGCTTTTGCACTCTATGTGCTCTTTACACACAAATGGTATATTAAGAAGAAAAACAGGTAAAGGTTCTAACTTTCGTCAAATTCAGTATATAATCTTTACAAATCTACATCGTATATCTGCCCCATTCTAGAAGAGTTTTTCTGCGAAAAACGGTAAAAACATATATCTACGATTGTCTTTTTATACCTTGCCAAACCACACTTCATGTACCATCGACCATGTTTTGCCAACTCCCGATTTCACCAAACGACCAAACTGCATTATTTTCACGCCTCCAAATTTACAAACCAACAAGTCGTACTATATTGTCACTTGCAGTGAATGATCAGGTTAATTAACGCGTTTTTCATAAGCGGGACGCCTATTCCATGTCATCTGGAACATTGTTCCATATCATCTGGAATGTTGTTCCATATCATCCGGAACAACATTCCACCTTAGCGGTAACGCGTCGTTTTACCTTAAAACACAACGAAAGAAGTAGAAAATCGTCATGCCAAACATAAAGAAACATAAAACAGGAGATGAGGGATTACAAATTTAAAATTAACGTCTAGACTACTCAAACCTAGCAATAAAACATGCCAATACACCTTTAAAAGCCTCTCGTTTCGTTGCACGGAGTAACATAAGGCGTTCTATATCTGTTCATTATAAACTTTCACAAGAATCTGTTAAATGCAAGTCGATGGCGTGTTTGTGAATTAGACAGGCACCCATAATGTTAAAATTTGGTTCATAATATTTACAAATTAAGGTGATATTCCAAATAAAGACTTTCCCTTTACCGCACATATTGGCCAATAACAAAATACCCTTATAACTTATATGGCATGCTATAAGAGGGGAGGGAGCCCGTTATTATATGATAGCAAAGCCTGTTATCAAGCGTTCGTATCGTATAATGCGCGAGGAGAAATGTAAATGCGTGGAGGTAGGAAACCTTCTTATTGGGCATTGGATAATTGTTCAATGCACCATGCAAAGGCCTTAGCGGTGCGCACATCCGACTGAACAAAATGTCCACCTTCATTCCATTCGAAAAACATTTTCTTGTCTTTCAGTAGCCGTGTAAAACTCTCCATGTTTTCGCCAACATGGGCTAACAACGGATTTTTACTTTTACTTTCCTTGTTTCCCAAACTCAAGTAGATGGTATTGGCTTGGAAATGACATGTTGATGCGTATGCCATCCAATTGGGAAACCATACCGATGGAGAAGCCGCAGCACAAGCTTCAAAGCGATTTGTTTGGGTAATGGCCCAAAGGGCAAATAGGGCTGCGAGCGAATAACCACCAATAACAAAGTGGGCTTTAGAAGGTTTTGTCAAGACATTGGCTGTAAGATAGGGCACAAAAGTATTGAGAACGAAGTTCAACGTGTCGTTAGCCCCTTCGCCAAAATCAGTTTTCCCGAAAGCAGCAGGGGCTTTCCAAGGGCTAAGATCGTGAAGCCAATCGTCTATAAGAAAAGCTGCCAACAGCACCTTCTTATCCTTGCATCGTTCGCGAATGGCCTCGAACTCTTTTTCCAACAGTTGTTCGTCGTGTTGGTCAATTGCTTGTATTAGGCAATAATCTGCATCGTGATCGCCCAAAATACGAAAGTTTTGTTGATTCATCATTGCTATTGAAGTGCAAGAAAACGCTAGCCCATATATAATAACATGTATAGAAGGGGACGTTTACTTTAAATAAAAGTCGCCTGTAAGTTGCGAATACCACGTTGTGTATTGACCATCAACATCTCTTATCGTGGCCTCTTCTTCCTGGAAGATAGTAGGTGGTTGTTTGGTAAAAGCCACCAAACAGCGCTTGGCCTGCTTAGTTTCCACCGTTTTTACCTTTACAATTCGGCTGACGAACAGTCCTTTAATGTGCGCTTCAGCCAAGAAGCTATCCATTTGCTCAACGGGGATAACCGCACTAAAACAACCTTTGGGGGCAAGCAGCAGGCTAACCGCCTCGAAAAGTTCGGTGAAAGCAAGGCTCTCGGTATGACGAGCAAGTGTCCGTTCGTGGTTCTTGCTTTTCAGGGAATGGTAAAATGGGGGGTTGGATACAATCGAATCGAAATAACCTTGCAGACTTGTTTGAAGCGAAAAACGTTGTATAGTAACGTTTTCTATTGTAATTTGGTGGGCAAACGGTGAGGCATCAACATTTTCTTGTGCTTGTAAGGCAGCTTGTTCATTTAGTTCTACGCCCGTTATTTCTGCATCTTGGTATCGCTGTGCAAGCATCAACGCAATAAGTCCTGTACCCGTTCCAATATCTAGAATATGTTTTCCACCTTCTGCCCATGCACCCAACAGCACGCCATCAGTACCCACCTTCATGCCACAGCGGTCTTGATGCACAACAAACTGTTTGAATTCGAAAAAATCGGGCATAGCTTATATGTTGTTATGGGCAGAATATGATAAAGGCTGTAAGAACAATAGGTAGGCGCTGACGTCAGATTTTGCTGATGTCAACATAGCCGTGCATCACGGCATAAATCGTTAGAGCCGACACGCTTTTCATGCCCAGCTTGTCCATAATGTTCTTACGGTGAGTGATAACCGTCGTCAAACCAATGTTCAAACGGTCGGCAATCTCTTTATTGATAAGACCTTGTACAATGAGCGATAATACCTCTATTTCACGGTCAGACAACACTTTCATCTGCAAAGCATGGGGTAGGGGCGGCAGATTACGGCCATGTGCGTGGGCATATTGTTCCAATTGCAGGATAGAACGCACCAGTTGCTCTTCGGGAACATTGATACAAAGGCTGTTAAATCCCGCCATTTGACTATTGGGTTCAGTCGAAGCAGTCAGTACAATCGTTTTATTCTTATGCTCTAAGAAGAACGATCTGTTTTCAAGCACCACACTTGTAGCCACAAAATAGTGGAAATACATTTCGGGATTGGCACGCTCCAATTCGGCGAACGAATTGAATGTGTCGACCTGCATGATGGGTAACACGTTTTGCAAAATCTGTTTCAACCCTAATATTGCAAGCGTATTGGGGTCGATAATGGCAATGCGTGGACGTTCTTTAAGCTTCTGTTCTGGTTTATCGTTCATCATTTGCAAGTGGTTAGAGATTTACAGTGGATATGTCTACCAAGTTATTGACTATGGCGTAGATGGTTAATCCTGCTGGCGAGTGTATTTGCAGCTTGCGGGCGATGTTTCGGCGATGGGTGATAACCGTATTGATAGAGATGCATAGATGGTCGGCAATCTCCTTGTTGGTCATTCCCTGAACCAAACTAATGATTACCTCCTTCTCACGTTCACTAAGATTGTCTACGTTATCATTCTTTTGGTTAATCATATTTGAAATCTTCACCGACACGTCGTTTTGTTTCGACTTAGCCTCTAAACGGCGTATGGCGGGCACAAATATTTCGTCTTCCACCTGCCCGTGGTGCAAAAGCCATTCCTCATTATTGTAAATGTCGTACAAAACGGCTGTTAGCTGGTTGTTACGAAGTCCATCAGAAGGCAAATACTTGATGATGATGTTCTTCAATTCGCGTAGCTTTACGTCGGTCTGCCCATGATGTTTGGAGAACGTTTCGATGTCATAGTTGTTCTGCGCCTTGTTGTTGAGCAGTGAATCTACGTATGGAAAGACCATCTTTTCTTCGTATTGCATGTGCGAACGGATGCTGTGTGCATACTCATCATAAAGTTTCAGTATCAGGCGAGCAAGATTATCCTTCTCATCTAGTGCTGCAACAAGTGCCTTTCTCATAAAAGGCAGCTGGAAATTGAGGAAATACTCATGGCTTGCCTTTAAATATTTGATGAGTGTGGGTATAGAAAGCCTGTCGGCATCATCATAATCGCGATAACCGTTAATGGCGAAATTCACCACAGCCAAGAATGTATAAGTGTCCACATTTTGACCCTCACACACGTCGCGCACCGTCTTGTCACCGAAACCCAAGCTAATCCCGAAGGCGCTAAGCGTCTGCAGAATGCTGTAATTGTCTCTGATAAGAAGTATCATCTTATCATCAGGTTCGTACATCTTATGATTCTTCATACCAATGATTACCTATTTGTTATTATGTGGGCTATAACAACCTGCAAAGTAATAAAAAAAAAGCGAAACGGCCAATAATAATTAATAGGTATTTTTCGCGCAAGTGCCAAATATCCCATTATTGACGCGCAAAGGGATAAAACAATAATACCCAGTTTTGGTGAAGGCATAATTACCGACTTTTAAGTATTGTTTTATAAACTAAAACCTTATAATTTTGCACTTAAATATAAAAGGTGGCGCGGTGATGATTGCAACTCTTGATCGTCAAGGATTTGGTTATCCCCAATTCAATTCTTACAAATTACACCGGATATTGGAGACAAGAACGTAACCAGAAATCCGCGTCGCCTTCCTTTAAACTTAGATAACACAAACAATATTTATAAATTAATCTACATCCACGAATCTCACACTGACGATGACCTTTCGTATTCTAGAACTCATCGACAAATCAATATTTCCACTATTCATGTATTCACACCACCGCATTATCGTGAAGTAACACTGTCGCTAAACCACAATGACTACGCCATAGCTTGCCCTTAACGCGTTGTTATGCTGATCTTCATTATACTAATGACACACTATGGTGTAAATTACTCTATCCACGACTTGCATAACTATGCGTAGAACGCCGAGGATAACCCCATTTACGTTTCTTTAATAGAACAAAACAAAGGAAAAGTAAACTAAAAGTTTGGTAACTGATAAAAAAGACTTATCTTTGCACACGTTATCCTGAAAACAATCTTTTTACCTTAGAAGAGGACTAATACCTATTGAAGATCTGAAGCGATAGCCTGCGAAGGTCGTCGCTTTTTTGTGGCTAAAGGTTTCAATTACTTTTTAGTTAAAAGGCATTTATCTTAGCTTTAATAATTGTACCAAATATACGCTGCACTTCGATGAACTTGAAAATGCCATTTTAATCTTATTTGATGCCCTGCGAATGTCTTGCTCTTAAGCACCAACACCTATCCTTATCCTGCTCTGTTTACTACCAAATTGTTGTCTACCGTTAGCTATATAGCCTTTTTCACACCTATACTTGGCTATAATAACTTTTTTTCTTACCTTTGCGCTTTGTATAAACAACGACATATAAAATAAGGTATAGAATATGGCCAATAAATTTGCCGAGTACAAAGCACTTAATCTTACCCAGACCAACAAAGACGTGTTGGCCGAGTGGGAGAGAAATGACATTTTCCACAAGACGATTGATGAGAAAGAAGGATGCCCGCAATTCGTCTTCTTCGAAGGGCCTCCGTCGGCCAACGGACACCCCGGCATTCACCACGTACTCGCTAGAAGCATCAAAGACACTTTCAACCGATACAAGACAATGAAAGGTTTCCAAGTGAAACGCAAGGCTGGATGGGACACACATGGTCTGCCCGTGGAACTTGGAGTTGAGAAAGAGTTGGGTATTACCAAGGCAGACATAGATAATAAGGAATCTGCAAAGTATATATCCGTTGCCGATTACAACAAAAAATGCCGTGAAAATGTGATGAAGTTTACGGCCGAATGGCGCGAACTTACCGAAAAAATGGGGTACTTTGTCGATCTAGACAACCCATATATCACCTACGACAACAAGTATATCGAAACCCTTTGGTGGCTTCTAAAGCAACTATACACCAAGGATATGCTCTATAAGGGCTATACCATACAGCCCTATTCGCCAGCAGCGGGTACAGGACTTAGTTCGCACGAGCTGAACCTCCCCGGCTGTTATCGTGACGTTAAAGACACAACCGTTACTGCCCAATTTGAGATAAAGAACCCTAAACCCGAATGGAAACAATGGGGTAAGGCCTACTTCATGGCGTGGACAACCACCCCTTGGACACTAGCTGCCAACTCGGCATTGTGTGTTGGTCCGAAGATTGACTATGCGGCTGTGCAAAGTTTCAACCCATATACGGGCGAACCTATTACCGTTATATTGGCCGAAGCACGTCTTAACGCCTACTTTAACGAAGCTGGTAAAGACGTTGATTTATCTACATATAAAAAAGGTGATAAGGTTATACCCTGGAAGGTAATAGCCAACTACACGGGTGCTGAGCTCGTAGACATTGCCTATCATCAGCTGTTGCCATTTATTTCGCCAATGGAAGATGGTGCATTCCGAGTTATATCGGGCGATTATGTTACCACCGAAGACGGTACGGGTATTGTGCACATCGCGCCAAACTTCGGTGCCGACGATGCTCTGGTTGCTCGTAAGGCTGGTGTTCCGCCCATTGTGTTGGTAGATAAGAAAGGTGCAGAAAGACCCGTTGTTGACCTAGAAGGCAAGTATTTCAAGGTGGAAGACCTCGATGCCGACTTCGTTAGCAAGTACGTTAATCTGCCTGAATGGAGCAAATACGCAGGAAGGTATGTGAAAAACGCATACGATGACACACTGACCGATGCTGACGAAACGCTCGATGTGTCTATCTGCATGGACTTGAAGGCTGATAATAAGGCCTTTAAGATAGAGAAGCACGTGCACAGCTATCCCCATTGCTGGCGCACAGACAAGCCCGTTCTGTATTATCCGCTTGATAGTTGGTTCATCCGTTCAACCGCAAAGAAAGAGCGGATGTTCGAGTTGAACAAGACAATCAATTGGAAACCCGAATCAACGGGTACGGGTCGCTTTGGCAATTGGCTAGAAAACCTCAACGATTGGAACCTCTCGCGTTCACGTTTTTGGGGTACACCGCTGCCTATCTGGCGAGATGAAGACGGGCGCGAAATATGTATAGGTTCGCTCGAAGAACTATATACGGAGATTGAAAAGAGCGTAGCGGCAGGTCACATGCCTTCAAACCCGCTTAAAGATCAGGGCTTCGTACCTGGCAATTATGCGCAAGCCAACTATGATCGCATTGACATGCACCGTCCTTACGTAGACGACATCGTGCTGGTTAGTGAAGCCGGCAAACCTATGAAGCGTGAAATAGACCTCATTGACGTGTGGTTCGACTCGGGTGCGATGCCCTATGCGCAGGTACATTACCCCTTCGAGAATGCAGAACTCATTGACAAGCGAATCGCTTTCCCCGCCGATTTCATCAACGAAGGTGTTGACCAAACACGTGGTTGGTTCTTTACGCTACACGCCATTGCAACAATGGTGTTCGATAGTGTGGCTTTCAAGAATGTTATCTCTACAGGATTGGTACTCGATGCCAAGGGAAACAAGATGAGCAAGCACGTTGGCAACGTGGTTAACCCCTTCGAAATGATGGAGAAATATGGTGCCGACCCTGTGCGCATGTACATGCTCACCAACTCAGAACCATGGGATAACCTCAAATTCGATGCAGAAAGCGTTGACGAAATACGTCGCAAACTTTTCGGAACATTATATAACACCTATTCATTCTTCGCTCTCTACGCCAATGTAGATGGCTTCGATTATAGCCAAGACGATGTTCCGTTGAACGAACGACCAGAGATTGACCGCTGGATTTTATCGGAACTACATTCGTTGGTTAAGGGTGTGGAACACGAAATGGACGACTATGACCCCACAAGAGCTGGTAGGTTGATAGACACTTTTGTGAACGACGATCTCAGTAACTGGTATGTTCGCCTCAATCGTAAACGTTTCTGGGGTAAGGAAATGAGCCAAGACAAGCTAAGTGCTTATCAAACGCTATACACCTGTCTCGAAACCGTAGCCAAACTATTGGCTCCGTTCGCCCCATTCTATGCCGACCAGCTGTATCTAGACTTGACAAGGGCTACCAAACGTGAACAATTGCAATCCGTTCACTTGGCCGACTTCCCCGTAGCAGACGAAAAATGCATCGACCGCGAATTGGAAGAGCGCATGGAGATGGCACAAAAGATAACCTCAATGGTATTGGCCTTGCGTCGCAAGGTTAACATCAAGGTGCGCCAGCCCCTGCTGCAAATTATGATTCCTGCCGTAGACCAACGTCAAAGGGCACATATTGAGGCAGTGAAAGATCTTATCATGAGCGAGGTGAACGTAAAACAACTGAACTTCGTTGATGATGGCAAGGGTATGCTTGTTAAGAAAGTGAAGTGCAACTTCCGCACCATGGGTAAGAAGTTTGGTAAGTTGATGAAAGGCATCGCTGCCCAAATGGAGGCCTTGGAGCAAGAAGCCATTGCCGATTTGGAACGCAACGGTAGTATCAATTTAATGGTTGAAGGCAACGAGGTGACTGTTGATGTAGCCGATGTTGAGATTATCAGTGAGGACATACCTGGCTGGTTGGTTTCTAACGAAGGTAACTTGACCGTAGCTCTCGAAGTGGAACTCACCGACGAATTGGTAAAAGAGGGTATGGCACGCGAAATAATTAACCGCGTTCAGAACCTACGCAAAGAGAGCGGACTGGAAATCACCGACCGAATCAAGGTGACTTTGGATCCTAATGCCCAAACCGATGCCGCAGTAGCAGCCTTTGGCGATTACATCAAGAGTCAAGTGCTGGCCGACGAGTTGTTTGTAGCAAACAACGATGGCAAAGAAATTGCTTTCGAAGACTTTAATTTGAACATTAAAATAGATAAAATAATTCACTAAACCCTATCTAACTTATGGCTAACAAAACACGTTACAATGACGAAGAACTTGAAGAGTTCCGCCATGTAATCAATGAAAAGCTGAAGCTGGCACGCCGTGATTACGAAGCGATGATGCGTACTTTGATGAATGCAGACGGAAACGACGTAGACGATACTTCACCAACCTATAAGGTTTTGGAAGAAGGAAGTGCCACACAAAGCAAAGAAGAACTGATACAGCTGGCTAATAGGCAGCAGAAGTTTATTACCGGGCTTGAAGCCGCCCTTGTGCGAATTGCCAACAAAACCTATGGTATTGACCGCATAACAGGCGAACTTATACCCAAACAACGTTTAATGGCTGTTCCCCACGCAACGTTAAGCGTAGAGTCGAAGAACGCACGCAAACGTTAAAGGAGTAAGCCTTAAAGCTACAGATGTCTTGCCCCTGCAACAGCATTTGCGGGGCAAGGCATTGTGCTGAACAACAGAAACACCATTTATGGCAAAAGGAAAAGAAATACTGACAGATGGCCGCTTGGCCATATTATTGGTGATTGTAATCCTCATCATTGACCAAGTTATCAAGATTGAGGTAAAGACAAGCATGTCGCTTGGTGAGGCCATCCACGTTACCGACTGGTTTTACATCGACTTCGTGGAGAATAACGGCATGGCATACGGCATGACTTTCATCAACAAGTTGGTTCTTAGCATTCTGCGATTGGTGGCTATCACCGTTATCGCACGCTACATTTGGAAGGTGGTTAAGCAAGGTATGCGTACGCGGTACATTGTTTTCCTATCCATGATTTTAGCGGGTGCGGTGGGCAACATGATCGACTCCATGTTCTACGGACTAATATTCAATGCCTCTACGCCATTTACTGTGGCCTCGTTTGTTCCCTTTGGCACAGGCTATGCCGACTTTTTAACGGGCAAAGTGGTAGACATGTTCTACTTTCCACTCATCGTAACCACCTATCCTGAATGGTTCCCGTTTAAGGGCGGAGAGCAATTTATATTCTTTAGTCCTGTGTTCAACTTTGCCGATGCAAGCATTAGCGTTGGCGTAGTGTGTCTTTTGCTCTTTTGCAGAAAGGAGTTGGAAACTATATCGCTCAGCTTTTCTAGGAAGAAAAAAAACACTGACGAGGAAGAAAAAAACACTGACGAGGCGTAAAGGAGATTGCTGTGAAAACAATTGTCGGTATATTCATGTTCATTTTGCTCTTGGTTACCACCATAGGCTGTAAGCCTGGGGTGCCAAGCAAGTATATTCAACCCAACGAGATGGAAGAGATTCTCTACGATTACCACCTTGCTGGGGCGATGGCACGCAACAATATGGGCAATGGAAAAACTGAATATGCCTATCGTTTGGCTGCATTGAAGAAGCATGGTGTTGACCAAGCGAAGTTCGATTCGTCGATGGTGTACTACATGCAAAACACCAACATGCTCCATGAAATATACCAACGGCTTTCAAAAAGGCTCGAAGCAGAAGAACTTGCCCTTGGTGGTGCGGCTGCCAATTACGACCGTCTTGCATCCAAAGGCGACACAACTAACGTTTGGAATGGTGACCGTTCTGTGGTACTAACCAGTCAAGTTCCTTATAATATATATTCATTCGTGGTGAAACCCGACACGAGTTTCCATAAGGGAGATCGCTTCTTGCTAGAATTCGACACACAATTCATTTTCCAAGAAGGCAATCGTGATGCCGTGGCAGTATTGGCTATGACGCTGGCTAACGACAGTGTAGTGGCACAGACCATACACATTTCTGCTCCCTCGCATTTCACTTTGCAACTTAACGATGACGAACGTCTGGGAATCAAGCGGATAACCGGCTACTTCCTTCTCAATAATGAGAAGCCTTTTGGAGGTATGCAAACCACACTCCGGTTGCTACCCATCTACAATATCAGGCTCATTAAGATGCGCACAACCACCTCTAAACAGCCGAAAGAACTGCCTGAGCCCAACAAGATAGACTCAGCTGTAACCATAGACAACCGTGAGCAATGGACAAGCGAAAACGATATGCCGCAAACACGGTAGTTCATGGCAACGTAACACTAAGGAATGGAGTGGTGACAATAGAGCAATCAATGGTAGAAAGCTACTTACCACTCTGTGGCGAACAAGCCAATACCGTTTGGCTTGGCGGTGAAATTATTCTAAAAGAGGATGCAAATGGATCGCTTCAGGCATTCCACAACGGGATATTACTAGAATGAGGACATACCGAGAAGCAATCCTACGCCTTACATTTGGCAGTTTATCGCCTGCATCTCACAACTTAAACAGTGCCTTTCCACCTTCTAATTGACAACAAACAAGTATGGCATGACGAACATCATATTATCTATAACAATGGCAGCCAAGGTGATTTTCGGGTCACCTGTAAACTATCCCATCGCATTGGCGGGTAACTTTGGCGAACCGCGACCTAACCATTTCCATGGTGGGGTGGACGTTAAGACCGACGGGGTAGAGGGAAAACCTATCTTCTCGATAGGCGATGGCTACGTGTCGCACGTCTCTGTGGGTTATGATGGCTTTGGTAACGCGGTGTATGTTCACCATCCCGAGGGTTATACCAGCGTCTATTGCCACCTAAAAACCTTTACGCCAGCCATCAAGGCCATGGTGAGAAAATGGCAATATACCAATAAACAGTCTACGGGCGACATTTGGTTTAAACCAACCGACCTACCCGTGGCAAAAGGACAACTCATCGCCATTAGCGGAAACTCTGGCGCATCAGAAGCCCCACACTTACATCTAGAATTGCACGAAACACGCTCGGGCGATATGCTCGACCCTCTCGACTTCATTGGTCAACATGTTGAAGACGGTCTGCCACCCATGGCACACGGTTTTATGGCTTATCCTGTTAATGGAGAAGGGGCCTTTAACAATGATACGGGTAAGTCTTCGCATTCATTCACCTCACACAATTTACCCCATAAATTCAGTGCTTGGGGGAAAGTGGGATTTGGCGTTTGGGCCAACGACTACATGGAAATAACCTACAATCGATATGGTGTAAAGAAGACCGAGCTGCTTGTTGACGGCAAAACCGTTTTCAAAAGCAATGTCAATCGCATTCCATACGAAAGAACTGTGCAGGTAAACGCATGGGGCGACCATGAACATTTCTTGCGATACAACGTGTGGTACATGCATTCGTTTCTATACCCTGGTATGGGATTGCAAATGTTGTCTGCCGACAAAGACAAGGGTATAGTAAACTTTAACCAAGAACGGGATTACCATTTAGAATATGTTCTGACCGATTTTAAGGGTAACACAAGTAGGTATACCTTCACAGTAACGGGAAAAAGACGTACTTTTGCCCCCAAACAACCTGCCAATACACTGCGAAGTGTGTATTGGAATAGGCCATTCGTCTTACAAACAGATGGCGTGCAGTTGTTGATAAAGCCTAATTCTGTGGCTTATGCCGTTGCCTTAACACCGAAAATAAGTTGTAAAGACAATGCGCTATCCAGCTATTGCACATTCACAAATAACGCCGAACGCCTGTTTCGTCCCGCACGAATAAGTCTGAAATTGACGAGAACGGTAAAAGACACATCGAAACTATATATCAGTGGGCGCGGTTATAACACACGTTATTTTGGTGGAACATACGAAAAGGGATGGGTTTCGGCAAACATGCGTGACCTACACCTACAATATTCCATCGAATACGACGATGAACCACCTGTGGTTTCGCCTGTGGGGCAAGGCAATTGGAACGCAACCAAGATCATTAAACTAGGTCTTGAAGATGAAAAGAGCGGTGTAAACACGTACGAAGGTTACATAGACGGACAATTTGTGTTGTTCGAGGACGTGCCATTAAGTCCGTGGGTAGCATGTAAACTGACTGAAACACCACTCAAACGCACGGGTAAACAGCGCCACTTAACCTTCTTTGCCACCGACAACCAAGGTAACAAGAGGCGTTTTGAAACAAATATTCTTTATTAATCAAACTAATTATACAGTTATGAAGAAGCTATTGCTAATTGCCGCCTTCTCCCTAATAGGGCTGGGCAGCTATGCTTGCACCAACTTCATTGTGGGTAAAAAGGCAAGCAAAGATGGGTCGGTCTTCTGCACATATAATGCTGACGACTACGGTATGTTCATCGGATTGTGCCACTTTCCTGCAGGAAAACACGCTAAAGGCGAAATGCGTAAAGTGTTTGATTGGGACAGTCACAAGTATCTAGGTGAAATTCCAGAGGCTCCAGTTACCTACAATGTTATCGGAAATATCAATGAATACCAAGTATGCATTGGTGAAACGACATACGGTGGGCGTGAAGAGATGACCGATTCAACCGGTTTGCTAGACTACGGTTCACTGATATACATTGCCCTTCAAAGAAGCAAGACGGCACGCGAAGCCATCAACGTGATGACTACTTTGGTAAATACGTATGGCTATTACTCAGGAGGCGAAACCTTTACGATCTGTGATCCCAACGAAGCTTGGATTATGGAGATGATGGGAAAGGGAGCAGGAAGCAAGGGTGCAGTATGGGTTGCCGTACGCATTCCTGACAATGCTATCTGCGCGCACGCAAATCAAAGTCGCATAACGAAGTTTATGCAGTATCCCAAAGGTGACGTAATGTACTCGAAAGATGTTATCAGCTTCGCACGTTCAAAGGGCTGGTACACGGGTAAAGACAAGGATTTCTCTTGGCGCGATGTGTATGGCGAACCTACTTTCGGAGGAAGAAGATTCTGCGATGCACGCGTTTACAGCTTCTTCAACCGTTTTGCCGACAACTTCGACCGCTATTTGCCTTGGATTCTTGGTAAGGATGCCAATGCGGAAGACATGCCTTTGTGGATTATTCCTAACAAGAAGGTGAGCTTCGAAGACGTCGCTGCTGCCATGCGCGACCATTATGAGGGAACGCCTTTGGCACTAGATAGCACGAATGTGGGGGCTGGTGTATGGCAGATGCCTTATCGTCCCACGCCACTTTACTTTACGGTAGATGGCAAAAAATACTTCAACGAACGCCCCGTTTCTACACAGCAAACTGCTTTCAGCTATGTAGCTCAGTTGCGTTTGTGGTTACCGCGACAGATTGGTGGTGTTCTTTGGTTTGGTAACGACGATGGAAACATGGTACCATATACACCTATCTACTGCGGAAACACTGTTCAACCAGAGTGCTATAACACCCCAGGCGCTGATGCAGTAACCTTCTCAGATAAGAACGCATTTTGGGTTTGCAACTGGGTTAGCAATATGGTCTATCCACGTTATAGCCTTCTTTTCCCAACACTTAAAGAGGTACGCGACAGTCTAGAGAATAGTTATCTGGCCCAACAAGCCCAAGTGGAGAAGCGTGCAGCCGAGCTTTATAGCAGTGATGCTTCAAAGGCCATTAAGTATCTGAACGATTATAGCAACGAGCAAGCACAGTCCATGCTGAAGAACTGGAAAGAGCTAGCCACCTTCCTTATTGTGAAATATAACGACATGGCTGTTAAGCCCACCGCAGGGCGTAGCTTCAAACGGAACAAAGAAGGACTTGGAGCAAAGACAAAACGACCTGGTTACCCCGATTCTTTTGCTCGCAAGCTCGTAAAAGAAACAGGCGATTGGTATGCTGTGCCAGAAGAGAAGAAATAATTTGGCACTAAACATTTTGCTTTAAGCATAAAAAGGCAAGTGTTGTAAACGCAAAGCTACGAAGGATACATAAGGATTAAAAGCCCTTCATTTGCCTTTAACGACATATAAAAGCCCCACTGCACGACCACATTCGCTGGTCTAGCAGTGGGGCTTTTGTTTGTTCTCACATTGTTAATAGGCACATTCTACGATTTGCAGAAGTGTGAATCGTATGTTGAAAGAATATTTCAGTAGTGCAATTAACCACTTACAAGCTCTCTAATAAAATGTTAGTCCAACACAAATAGCTATTTTGTATAGAAGTCGATAAACCTTGTTAGAGCTTGCGTACATACTGGACAGAACTCTGGGAACTCATTCGTGCGCATCCTACAATCCTGATAGCCACGGTAAACACCCTTTAAACTGTATCCCGCACCTTCATAAGCACCAACCGTATTCTTGTTTTTTGCAGTTGCAGGTGTAGGTATTGGCGTGTTCTTCTTAACAAGGTTTTCCCATTTTCCTTTGAAATTCACCAATGTAGTGAGGTTTTCTTCCCACGGCTCGATGTCGCGTGGATACATTGATATACTCTCTGCCTCGTATGCATACTCATCACCTAGTCCGGCAAAGCTATGCCCAAATTCGTGTACAACAACAGGTTTGAACTTCTCGTGATGAGTCATCGACAGGTTATAAGAGTTAAGGATGCCACCACCGCCATACTTTTCAGTGTTCACCAGCACGATAATGTGTTCGTATGGCGTGCCAGCCAGCCAGTCGTGCAGTTCAAACAAGTTCAAAGTAGTAAGGTATCGGTCGCTGTAAAACGTGTCAAAGTGCGAGTGTAACGCCGTATTCTTCCATACACCCTTAGAAGGCTCGCTCGTTCCGCTTTCCTTTGAGGGTGATTTCACGGCCACAATATTAAACCGATTACGTGTTGACTTGAATGGTTCGTGCGCAAATAAGGCTTCAGTAGCTTCCTTCGCATCCTTTAGAAATACGTCCATCTCGGCCTCCGTGTATCCTTCTGCAATGTATGCGATATGAATACAACGGCTTGGATCTGTAGCCTTTTGAAGCGTTTCGTAAGGAGTTACGGTCGTTTCGCCTAGTTTTCTAATCAAAATATCTTTGGGGGCAACCGTATGGGTTAGACTAGCCACGACCTGCCGACGATTGTTTCGCAGGTCAACGGTAATCTCAACCGTGTCTTTCGGCATTGGAACAAGGAACACATTCTCGAAAGATTTGGACGAGGATTTGGCTTCGTCGTAGGTTAGCCATTCTTGAAACAATGTGGAGAAAGAGTTACGATAAATCACTTGCTTATCTTTCTTTCGTCTAACGGTAATCTGTCCGTTACCCTCAACAGGAATTTCGGATAGTCTTTGCCGCTTGCCATACCATCCGGGCATGACATTTAACTTAGCCACAGAAATCTCTTGCTTGTTCACATTACCTGCAAAAGTATAGTCTATTCGCAGGGTTCGATTTTCAAACTCATCGTCGAAGCGTTGCGACCACGCTGTCAACGTACTCGCCAAGGCGAGAATAGATAAGAAGAGTGTCTTCATTTTATAGTATGATGTTAAACGATAATAATTGTCTAGATTTATTAGATATAGGGAGATTATGCTGTTGCGTTGTTGCATGATACAGGTTACTGTTCGTGTAAAGAGGGTCACACAATACGCAAAAAGCATCTCGGCACGAATCAGAGAATATGCAAACGCCCATAGAGTAGGGCGTCTGCAATTCACATATTCTTGGCAATTTGCGGCGTTTTTTAGTAAACCCGCAACACGTCACCTATCTTTATCTGGTAGTCGTCGGACAGATCGTTCATCTTATACAGACTTTTTAGGCGTATACCATATTTCTGTGCGATGTCGTACATGCTCTCTCCTGGCTTAACGACGTGAGGTCTGTTCTTGAAATCCTTATCTGCATGCTTGCGCTTCTTTTTGAGATAGATGATGTCGCCTTCAGCTAAAACATCGTCTTTAGAACGTTCGTTCGCCCTTGCTAATGACTTTTCGGACAGTTCTAATTCTTCGGCTAACGATTTAAACGTATCTCCTCTTCGTGCGCGTAGATAGTAATTGTCGTTATACTTGTATATCGGGTGCAAGCGCATATTAGCGCTTCCTGGCTGATAATTGCCTGCATGTTTTGTTAAGAACTTGTCGTAGCTGGTAGCCGTGTCGTAAATATACAACTTATACAGTTCGATTACATTTATCAATTTCGTTGCATAGCCAGGGTCAGTTGCATATCCACATGCCTTTAACCCCTTAGCCCACCCACGATAGTCGGTAATAGCAAGTAAAAAGAGCTGCTTATATCTGCCACGCTTTAAGAATTGGCTATGGTCTTCATAGCTGTCTTTTGCGCTTTTATATGCCCTAAAACATTCATTTTTTGCGTCATCATCATGATATGTCTTGCGTCCTGTCCAGTCATGGCACTTTATTCCAAAGTGGTTGTTCCCATTTTTCACCAGTGCACTTCGTCCTGCGCCACTTTCCAACAGCCCTTGCGCCAATGTGATACTAGCGGGAATGCGATGTTTAAGCATCTCTTCGATAGCCAAATCCTTATATTGGCTGATGTAAGTTTGGTACACCGAGTTCCACCGCAGCTGAGCCGAGGCGGGGATAACAAGTGCTATGGTGACAAGTAGTACGGATATTTTCTTCATACGAAACTGATTTTGTCCACAAAAGTAATGATTATTATTGGAACTTCGCACATTCCGAAAAGCTTATTATGCACATTTCAACCATTCTTCACCTTGTTGCGCCATTTTTATAAACAATTAGCTATTAACATCAACAAATCTGCGTACCATTCATAGCCCCATTATCAATCCACTTCAGGTTCTTTAAAGCATCTATTCCTTTTTGATTTTGTAAGTTCATCCACTTGCTGGCTTGTCACCCCCATTGCTCTAATCGCCTTTTAGGATTTACACATTATATTATATACATAGCAGTTATTATTTGTTCGTTTTTTCGTACCTTTGTGCGTCTAACGATGTTATCAAATGAACCAACAAATGCATTACATCTTATTAGCTTTGGGTAGTAACACCTTGGCTCAGCATCATATAGAGCTTGCCAAGGCTTTTCTAACTGCTGCATTCCCCAAAATACAATTCTCGCGTTCGCTTGTCACCCCGGCAATAGGCATTGTTTCCCCTCCATTTATAAACTGTTTGGCTCAAACATACTGCTGCGAGCAAATGGCAGATGTACTAGCCACACTCAAAAACATAGAGACTACGATGGGAAGTATGCCTGAAGAACGGAGAAAAGGCATTGTGAAGATAGACATAGATTTGTTGCAATTCGATGAAACAAGACATAAGAGAGACGATTGGGAAAGGGATTATATACAACTATTAATTAAAGAGTTAGGCCACAAACAAAAAACCAACACTTAAACGACGCGGTGGTGAACTGCATTAAGTAAACAATACAAAATGCAAGAATAGCAAAGCTTATCCTAAAACAATCGCCCATACTTTGAAACAAAATGATTAACTTTGTGCGAATAAAAAACAAATAAATGATTTCAGTTGAAGGTTTAACGGTAGAATTCAGTGTAAAGCCACTATTTAAGGATGTTAGTTTTGTGGTGAACAACCGCGACCGCATCGCCTTGGTTGGCAAAAACGGCGCAGGGAAGTCTACCATGCTCAAGATATTATGCGGAAAACAAAAGCCCACAGCAGGCAATGTGTCGGTTCCTTCAGGAACAACCGTGGGATATTTGCCACAGGTTATGGTGCTTGAAGACGACACCACCGTTAAGGAAGAGGCGCGAAAAGCCTTCGCCGACAATACCGAACTGAAAACGCGGGTGGAGCAACTGAACAAGGAACTGAGTGAAAGAACCGACTACGAAAGTGAAGACTACATGGCCCTTGTTGAGCGATTTACCCACGAACACGAACGCTACCTGATGCTGGGTGGCAACAATTATGAAGCCGAATTAGAGCGGACGCTTATTGGATTAGGATTTAACAGAAACGACTTAGACCGTCCTACAAGCGAATTTAGTGGTGGTTGGCGCATGCGTATTGAGCTGGCGAAGATACTTTTACGTAAACCCGACGTGCTATTGCTTGACGAGCCCACCAACCATTTGGACATCGACAGTATTCAATGGCTCGAACAGTTTCTCGCGCAGAGCTCCAGTTCGGTGGTACTTGTTAGCCACGACCGTGCATTTATTAACAACGTAACCAACCGCACGCTTGAGATTTCGTGTGGAAAGGTGATTGATTATCGGGTGAAGTACGACGAATACGTTACGCTA
Source organism: Hoylesella loescheii DSM 19665 = JCM 12249 = ATCC 15930 (assembly GCF_000378085.1). GTDB lineage: Bacteria > Bacteroidota > Bacteroidia > Bacteroidales > Bacteroidaceae > Prevotella > Prevotella loescheii. The sequence goes on along the minus strand of NZ_KB899210.1, from coordinate 379,142 downwards.
AGGGCCGAACGGCGCGAGCAACAATTACGTGCATACGAGAACCAACAAAAGGAAATAGCGGATATGAAAGATTTTATCGAGAAGTTTCGCTATAAACCTACGAAGGCCGTTCAGGTGCAAAGTCGCATCAAACAGTTAGATAAGATTGTGCCGATAGAGGTAGACGAGGTAGACACTTCGGCCTTACGACTGAAATTTCCTCCGTGTTTACGGAGTGGCGACTATCCCGTGATATGCGACGATGTACGTAAAGATTACGGCGAACACACTGTTTTCGATCATGTTACGTTTACAATTAAACGCGGTGAGAAAGTGGCTTTTGTGGGTAGAAACGGTGAAGGAAAGTCTACTTTGGTAAAGTGCATCCTCAATGAGATACCCTACACGGGCGACCTAAAGATAGGGCATAACGTTCAAATTGGCTATTTTGCGCAAAACCAAGCTCAATTGCTAGACGAAAACTTAACCGTTTTCGAAACGATAGACAATGTGGCCAAAGGCGACATACGTCTCAAAATACGCGATATACTTGGCGCATTTATGTTTGGAGGTGAGGCATCGGATAAGAAAGTGAAGGTTTTAAGCGGTGGAGAACGAAGTAGATTAGCCATGATAAAACTCTTACTCGAACCCGTTAACCTGCTTATACTCGACGAACCCACCAATCATCTCGACATGCAATCGAAAGATGTGCTCAAAGAAGCCATCAAAGCGTTTGACGGAACTGCCATCGTGGTCTCTCACGACCGTGAGTTTCTCGACGGATTGGTATCTAAGGTGTACGAGTTTGGTGAGGGTAGGGTGAAGGAACACCTTGGTGGCATATACGATTTTATACGCAATGCCACTGCAGACCAGCCCAACAACGCCCTGCCAACAAGCATAGATTCGCTCTTACACACAGCTTCGGCTCCCGCGAAAACCGAAGAAATGCCTAAAGCCGACAACGAAAGCTATGCTCAACGCAAAGAACGAATGAAGAAAGTGAGTAAAGCGGAGAAAGCCGTTAAGGAGTGCGAGGCACGAATAGCATCTATGGAAAAGCGCATCGGAGAACTTAACGTCTTGCTTAGCGACGTTGACAACGCTTCGGATATGACGCTCGTAAGCGAATACACCTCTGTGCAACGGGCCTTAGACAATGAAAACGAAAAGTGGATGGAGCTAAGTGAAGCCCTCGAAGAGCTGTCGCAACAGGCTTCGTAGGAGGTTAATAACCTGCTCTTAGTTATCAATAAGCTTATAACTAGTACAAATATTTAATCATTATTACCCAATAACAAAAAAAGAAGACATGAACATGAAACAATTCTTTCCCGCGCTCTTAATGGTGGTTTCGCCCACATTGGGCATGGCTCAGGGGCAGTCGGGGCTCGTGATGTCAGACCTTGACAGGTCGGTTCGCCCTGCCGACGATTTCTATCAGTTTGCTACGGGCGGCTGGCAAAAGAACAATCCACTGCCAGCAGCTTATTCGCGCTTTGGAAGTTTCGACCAATTGCAAGAAGAGAACAACAAGCGCATCAACAGCATATTGAGCGAATTGCTGAAGAAAAAGTTCAAACCAGGTAGCACCGAACAGAAACTGTCCGACTACTACAAACTGGCTATGGACTCAACTCGCCGTGAGAAGGAGGGGTTAGCACCTGTTGCTGCTCTAATTGCTGAGGTTGAAAATGCCAAAACCAAAGGCGACCTCGAACAATTGCAACTTAAATATGCCATTTATGGTTATGGCGTAGGTTTCGGTTCGTACTTCGGTGCCGACGAGAAAAACGTAACAATGAACATCCTGACTATCAATCAGGGAGGGCTAACGCTGGGTCAGAAAGACTATTATGTAAACAACGATCCCGCCACGGTAGCCATTCGCGAGGCATATCACAAGCATATTGCACGCATGTTCCGTCTTTATGGTTTCAACGAGGCACAAGCCGAGGCCCGTCGCGATGCCATTTTCCGCATGGAAACGGCTTTGGCGTTGGTGTCTAAGAGTGTAACCGAACTGCGCGACCCACAGGCCAACTACAATAAAATGACCTTAAAGCAGTTTAAGGAGAACTATCCCAACATCAATCTCGAAGCTATGGCCAACGCCGAAGGCGTTAAGTCGGCCTATATACAAGAAATGATTGTGGGCCAACCTGGCTTCATGGCAGGCTACGACAAACTTTATGGGGCAGCAACTGCTGATGACTTGCGCGCTGTTATTGAGTGGGACATCATCCAAAATTCTGCTTCGTACCTCACTAACGAAATTCGTTTGGCCAATTTCGACTTCTTCGGCAAAACCATGAGTGGCCGAAAGGAGGAGTATCCTCTATGGAAACGCGCCACGAACCAAGTTGAAGCACAGATGGGTGAGGCTTTGGGCAAGATGTATGTTGCTCGTTACTTCCCCGAAACATCAAAGAAGATGATGGAACAGCTGGTGCGCAACCTGCAAATTTCACTAGGACAGCGCATCGATGCACAAACATGGATGAGCGACACCACAAAGGCGGCTGCACATAACAAGCTAAATAAGTTCTACGTTAAGATTGGTTACCCCAACAAGTGGATTGATTATAGCAAACTAACCATCGACCCAACGAAGTCGTATTACGAGAATGTGCTTGCTTGCCGAAAGTTCTCACACGACAGACACATTCTAACAAGAGCGGGTAAGCCCGTCGATCGCGATGAATGGTTAATGACCCCGCAGACGGTTAACGCCTATTACAATCCCACCACCAACGAAATCTGTTTCCCTGCAGGTATCTTGCAGCGTCCGTTCTTCGACCCCAAGGCCGACGAGGCTTATAACTATGGCGCTATCGGCGTGGTTATTGGCCACGAGATGACCCACGGTTTCGACGATCAGGGTAGACAATACGACGCCAACGGATATATGAATGATTGGTGGACGGCATCCGACGCGAAGGGATTTGAAGAGCGTGCTAAACTCTATGCCGACTTCTTCTCGAACATTAAGGTGCTTCCCGACCTCAATGCCAATGGTGAATTTACGCTCGGTGAAAACCTAGCCGACCATGGTGGACTGCAAGTGAGCTTCTTTGCCTTCAAGAATGTTGAAGCTAAAAAGCACCTTAAAAACATTGATGGCTTTACGCCCGACCAACGTTTCTTCTTGGCTTACGCTGCCGTTTGGGGACAAAACATCACCGAACAAGAAATACGTAACCGCACAAAGGCCGACCCACACGCACTTGGCAAATGGCGCGTGAATGGTGCGCTGCCCCACATCGATGCGTGGTACGAGGCTTTCGGTGTGAAAGAAAGCGACAAATTGTTTATCCCCAAGAACCAACGCCTATCGCTTTGGTAATAAGATAAAACTATAACAAGCAAAATCTGCCGTTGTTCAGCGTGGTTTAACAAAGGCCATTTTTGGGTCAAGCCATTGCCGAACAACGGCATATTTTTATCCGATAATGGCCTACGCCATATAAGCAAGTACTTATACAACACTACTACACAGATTGTTTACGGCCTCACGCGCACGTATATAATATATGAGTAGGGTGAATTTAACCATGAAAAACCAATAATTGTCAAAATGATTTCTCATGAAATACTTTCGAAGAAGTATGAAAACATGAACCAAGAGCAATGCATTTAAATTCAATAAGTTATGCTCTATCAACTCAATTAATACGCGAGTTCGGGATAAGAGCAATTTGTTATGCCAACTACCATGTAGCACAGGTTGGTGAGAAAACCATTTCTTTACCTAACCAGTCTTGTTCAGAAGGCATGGTATCTTATGCCGAACGCGCCAATTAACCCTTCCGTGGTTCGCACTTTCATAGCTCTGAAAATGCGCCTTCTAAGCCCTTATAATGTATGATTAGATTAAACGCCGTGTTAAATGTATTTTGGACGCCTGTTCCATATCATCTGGAATGCTGTTCCAGTTAAGCTGGAATACCATTCCGGCTAATCTGGAACAGGGTTACATTTTAGCTCTAACAAGGCGGGAGCTTAAAAAGCTCACTACAAGAGCTTATCGGGTGGGGAATGAAATGTGGCGTTTGGGCGTGGGAAGGATGAATGGGTGGCGGTGATAGGCAGAGGAATGAACCGCCTAGATGGTGCCAAGCTTGTGCCAAACGCTACGTGAATTCGAGATAAGATGTGATGATTTTTTGAGCGAGATAAGGTAAGAAACGAATAGCAATCTCACCAACTGGCACTACGCGGAAGCTTACACACCGAACTTCTCTTATCCAGAACTTGCATAATTAATGGTTCTTTTCTTTCTTACATGCATGTGGAACGCTCTTACAGACGATATGGAACGGTGTTACATGTAACATGTAACAACCCAGAAGTTATTAAAGTTGCATTTCAACCTTTATTTTTCGTTTCGCAAAAAGCTACTTCTTACAAAGCGTTATCAGTTTATATGCAATATGGAAGAGAATAATATCAATTCCATCACGGCTTGTTTAGTCACCTGTTTAATAAAGATATGAAGCAGGTTTAGAAATTTCTCATCATTTGCATGCACCTACATCCACAGTCATAAAGCCATCTAAGGCTATGTTAGGGTAGGGTGTACGCCCTTGCATCTACTCATGATGGTAAGGCTCTCCTTTAAGTATTGTACAGGCTCGATAAAGCTGCTCGGTGAAGATAAGGCGCACCATTTGGTGCGAAAACGTCATTTTAGAGAGGCTTATTTTTTCGTTTGCCCTGGCATATACGGCTTCGCTAAACCCGTATGGACCACCAACAACAAATACCAACCTACGTGTCACGTGCTGTTTTCGGCCTAACCAGTCTGCAAACTCCACGCTACGCATTTCTTTTCCATGTTCGTCGAGCAACACCAAGTGGTCGTCTGCCTGCAACTTCTTCAAAATCAATTCGCCCTCGGCATCCTTTTGCTGGCCAGCAGATATGTTTTTGGTGTTTTTTAGTTCGGGAATAACGCTGATGTAGAAAGGGATATAATGGCCAATACGCTTCGTATAGTCGGCAATAGCTGTCACAAAGACACTGTTTACGGTCTTACCAACGAGCAAAAGTTCAGCTTTCATGCCTACGCCGCTTTTCTTTCTTCGATGGTTTTGTAGGCGTGCTTGCGCTTAGGATTCATCGGAAACCATCCACGTTCTACACGCTTCTTCTGTTCGAACAGTTCGCCGATAGACCAAAGGAGAGAAGCACCAATAACGCCAAGTATCGAAGACACAATGACATTTGCAATCAAGAGGGCCACCATGATGGTGATGATGCCCAATACAAGGAAAATCCACCAAAGGCGAGTTCCCCAATAATACTCTACTTTTATGACGATGGGATGGAAAATACCGATAATAAGAAATGTTGATACGGCTATGATAATTCCTGTGAAATAAAAATCCATAATGTTATGTGGGTGTTGTCTTAAATAATTGTTTTGCTAAATATATTTGCAAATGTAGTTAAAATATACGTATGACCCAAACAAATAGGGGCGTTAGTTTGCATTTTTCCTCTTTTTAGAGGAGAAAAATACACGCTCGAAAGCATTTTTTTATTATCTTTGCCATACTGATAACGACAACGTTGTCTTACTTGGTTTGGAACATAAATTTAATATATTAATATACAGATTATGGAGAATAACGCTCAACTGATAGCTCAATGCGAGGCAAAAGCCGAACAATGGCTTGCTCCCGAGTTTGACGAACAAACACGGAAAGAAGTGAAAGAACTGATGGAAAATGCCGATAAGACGGGTCTTATCGATGCTTTCTACAAAGACTTGGAGTTTGGAACGGGTGGCTTGCGTGGTATCATGGGCGCTGGTAGCAACCGAATGAATATCTACACTGTGGGTATGGCAACGCAAGGATTGGCTAACTACCTGAAAAAGAATTTCGCCAACCTGCCACTTATTAAGGTGGCCGTTTGCCACGACTGCCGAAACAATAGCCGATTGTTTGCTGAAACGGTAGCAAACATATTCTCGGCCAACGGGATTAAGGTGTACCTGTTCGACGATATGCGCCCAACACCCGAGTGTTCGTTTGCTATCAGGCACTTTGGATGCCAAAGCGGCGTGAATATTACGGCTAGCCACAACCCCCGCGAGTACAATGGCTACAAGGCTTATTGGGAAGATGGCGCGCAAGTTTTGGCTCCGCACGACAAGGGTATTATTGACGAGGTAAACCAAGTGAAAGTGGCCGACGTGAAATTCAAGGGTAATCCTGAGTTGATAGAAATCATCGGCGAAGAGGTTGACAAGCTTTATCTCGATATGGTGAAGACTATTAGCATCGACCCTGCCGTTATCGAACGCCAAAAAGACCTCAAAATCGTTTATACACCACTACACGGAACAGGCATGATGCTTATTCCTCAGTCGCTTAAGCTATGGGGCTTCGACAATGTTCATTGTGTAAAAGAACAGATGGTAAGAAGTGGAGACTTCCCCACAGTTGTTAGTCCGAACCCCGAAAATGGTGAGGCACTGACCCTTGCTTTGCGCGATGCCAAGGAGATTGACGCCGATATAGTAATGGCTTCAGACCCTGATGCCGACCGTGTGGGTATGGCTTGCAAGAACGATAAGGGTGAATGGGTGCTCATCAACGGCAACCAAACTTGCTTGTTGTTCCTCTACTACATCATCACCAACCGCATTAAGACGGGTAAGATGAAGCCCAACGATTTTATTGTGAAGACCATCGTTACTACTGAGGTGATCAAGAAGATTGCCGATAAGAACAATATCGAGATGCGCGACTGCTATACAGGCTTCAAATGGATTGCAAACGAGATACGCAAGTCGGAAGGAAAGCAGAAGTATATCGGTGGTGGCGAAGAAAGTTATGGCTTCATGGCACAAGACTTTGTTCGTGACAAGGACGCTGTTTCAGCATGCTCACTCTTGGCAGAGATATGCGCTTATGCCAAAGACCAAGGCAAGACGCTTTACGAACTGTTGATGGACATCTACTTGGAGTATGGTTTCTCTAAGGAATTTACCATTAATGTGGTGAAGCCTGGCAAGAGTGGGGCAGACGAAATTAAAGCCATGATGGAGAACTATCGCAATAATCCACCCAAGGAGATTGCTGGCTCAAAGGTGGCTATTAGCAAAGACTTCCAGACTTTGCAACAAACCGATAGTAATGGGGTGGTAACAAAGCTCGACATGCCTGAAACAAGCAACGTGCTGCAATGGTTCTGCGAAGACGGAACGAAGGTTTCTGTACGTCCTTCGGGTACGGAACCCAAGATTAAATTCTACCTTGAAGTAAAGGGCGAAATGAAATGCACGGGTTGCTACGAACGCTGCAATAGAGAAGCAGACGAGAAAATAGAAGAGATTAAGAAGTCGCTGGGATTGTAATGCTACGACTTGCATGCCTCACGGTATATCCCTCTTGATGGGTTATCGTGACAATGCGAGGCTGCAGAACAACAAACCTTGACTTCGAATAACGCATGGAAAATCCCCAATTGGTCTGCTGGGCCGATTGGGGATTTCTATTTGTGCGGTGTCATGAGATAAATGTTTGGGAACTTTTACCACAATTAAGGACGTCAACTTATGTGTGATAAAGACTTAGAATGTAAGGTCTTAACCTTAAGTTAAGCTGTGTTTATACCTTCACAAGGTCGCTCATTACGCTGTCGCTAATGAAGATACCCGCCCTCGAAAGTGCGATGTTGTTGTTAGTTAGTACGAGATTCCCCTCCTTTAGATGGGGCTCGGCTGCTCGCAAAAGATATTCACGATGTGCTTCGCTCAGCAGGTTAAGATCCAGCCCTTCCTTTGTTCTGAGTGCTGTTGTTATCCAGTCGTTGTACTTTGTGTCTTCATCGAGCGTCTCTTTTTCCATTGGCACCATACCGTTTTCTATGGCATCCATATATTTACGAAGATTTGGGACGTTCCACTGACGCGAATTGCCATCGTAAGAATGGGCCGATGGGCCAAGTCCTAGGTAGGGTATGCCCTGCCAATAACTGGCATTGTGACGCGACCTGAACCCCTCGCGGGCAAAGTTACTTATTTCATAATGCTCGTAATGGTTGGTCGTGAGGGTGTCGACAAGTAAGTTAAACATGTCTAGGCTTTGGCTGTCGGCTATCTCCGACACACGTTGTTGCTCCAAAAGACGGAACAGAGGGGTACCTTCTTCGTACATCAAGCTATATGCAGAAATATGCTCCACATCTAACTCGATGGCCTTTTGCAAGTCGGTAGCCCACTCATTGACCGTTTGTTTTGGAAATCCGAAGATAAGATCAATGCTGATATTGCTGATACCTACTTGTCTAAGCCTTTGTATGGCAGGCTGAATGTCGGCAGCCTTGTGCCTTCTGCGCAAGAAGTTTAACCGCTCGTCGGAGAAAGTTTGCACACCCATACTAACACGATTAACGGGCAGACGGGCAACGGTTTGGGCAAATTGGGGGGTAAGATCATCGGGATTACACTCCATCGTTACTTCAGCAGTAGGCGAAATGTGAAAGGTTGGCACCTGTTCCACCTTATTATATATAGCATCAAATAATCGGAGTAGATTTTCTTGACTAAGTTGCGATGGCGTACCACCACCAAGATAGATGGTATCTATCGTGATTGACGATGTCGGAGCAACCTTATCAAGCAGGTAATCACGCCTCATATCCAGCTCGGCACATAGCGCACGCACAAGGCGGTCTTGGCTCGAGAGGGTGGTTGTGGTGTAAAAACCGCAATAGATGCATCTGCTTGCACAGAAAGGAACATGTATGTAAATGCCAGCCATATTTTTCTTTTTGAGAGCAAAAGTACTAAAATGTTTTAAATTCTATACACTAACAGGGCTATGTTTTGGTGGAGTGGCATAAAATATCTATCTTAGACGGCGGAAAAGGCAACGATGCTTTTCTCCATGAAACGTGAGATTACTAACACTTTAAATCTTTTGATATGAGGGTTTATCAGACGAACGAAATTAAGAACATTGCCCTGGTGGGCAGTGCGGGTTCCGGCAAGACCACTCTTGCCGAGGCAATGCTTTTTGGTAGTGGTGTGATCAAACGCCGTGGCTCGGTGGAAGCAAAGAACACGGTGAGCGATTACTTCCCAGTAGAACAGGAATATGGCTACTCGGTTTTCCCGACGGTATTCCATGTTGAGTGGAACAACAAGAAGCTAAACATCATCGACTGCCCCGGAGCAGACGATTTCGTGAGCGGAGCAATAACTGCACTGAACGTTACAGACGTTGCTGTGATCCTAATTAATGGGCAATACGGTCCCGAAGTTGGTACACAAAACAACTTTAGGTACACGGACAAACTTAAAAAGCCCGTTATCTTCCTCGTAAACCAACTGGATTCGGACAAATGCGACTTCGATAACATCATCTCAACGATGAAAGACATCTATGGCGAGAAGTGCGTACAAATTCAGTATCCAACACAAACAGGACCAGGATTTAATGCCATCATTGACGTACTTACCATGAAAAAGTATTCTTGGAGCGCTGATGGTGGTTCGCCTAAGATTGAAAATATTCCAGCCGAAGAGAAGGAAAAGGCTATGGCTTTGAATAAAATTCTGGTTGAAGCAGCTGCAGAAAACGACGAAGGACTAATGGAAAAGTTCTTCGAAAGCGAAACACTTACCGAAGACGAACTACGCGAAGGCATCCGTAAAGGTCTCGTTACACGCAGCATTTTCCCCGTATTCTGCGTGTGCGCAGGAAAAGACATGGGTGTACGCAGACTTATGGAGTTTTTAGGTAACGTAGTTCCGTTCGTAAACGAAATGCCTAAGCTGCATAATACGCGTGGCGAAGAGATTAATCCAGCATCAGAGGGTCCCACTTCAATTTATTTCTTTAAGACAGGATTGGAACCACATATCGGTGAAGTGTCCTACTTTAAGGTGATGAGCGGATGTGTAAAGGTGGGCGATGACATGACCAACGCCGACCGAGGATCGAAAGAACGTATCGGTCAGCTATACGCTTGCGCTGGTGCAAACCGCATAGCCGTCGACAAACTCAATGCGGGCGACATTGGATGTACCGTTAAGCTCAAAGATGTAAAGACTGGTAATACCCTCAACACTAAGGACTGCGACAACAAATTCGACTTTATCAAATACCCCAACTCAAAATATTCGCGCTCAATAAAGGCCGTTAATACCCAAGATACTGAGAAATTGATGGCTGCGCTTCTGAGAATGCATCAGGAAGACCCAACGTGGGTTGTTGAACAAAGCAAGGAACTAAGGCAAACCATCGTTCATGGGCAAGGCGAATTTCATCTTAGAACACTCAAATGGCGGTTGGAGAACAACGAAAAGCTACAAGTGAAGTTTGGAGAGCCAAAGATTCCTTATCGCGAAACCATCACCAAGTCGGCAAGCGCTGAATACCGCCATAAGAAACAAAGTGGTGGTGCAGGACAATTTGGTGAAGTTCACCTCATCATCGAACCGTATGCAGAGGGCATGCCCGACCCAACTACCTATAAATTAAATGGTCAAGATGTGAAGATGAACATCAAGGGCAAGGAAGAATTGCCGTTAGAGTGGGGTGGTAAGCTAGTATTTATCAACTCGGTTGTTGGTGGAGCCATCGACGCACGCTTTATGCCAGCCATTTTGAAAGGCATCATGGACTGTATGGAACATGGTCCGTTAACAGGCAGTTATGCACGAGATGTACGTGTAATAGTGTACGATGGCAAGATGCACCCTGTGGATTCTAATGAACTTTCGTTCATGTTGGCCGCTCGTCGTGCATTCTCTGACGCCTTCAAAGCTGCAGGTCCGAAAATTCTAGAACCCATTTACGACCTTGAAGTCTACGTTCCCGACGACTTCATGGGCGACGTAATGAGTGACTTGCAAGGTCGTCGCGCCCTCATAATGGGTATGGATAGCGAAGCGGGTTATCAAAAACTGATGGCCAAAATTCCTTTGAAAGAGCTGTCTAACTATTCTATCTCATTGAGTTCGCTCACGGGTGGACGTGCCTCGTTCATCACCAAGTTCGCCAGTTACGAACTTGTGCCGAACGAAATACAGCAAGAGCTTATCAAGGAACACGAGGCAGAACTGGTTGATGAAGAAGAATAGTTCTGCATTAAACTCATAAAACACAAATCCCTGGCAGTCATACTTTATGGCTGTCAGGGATTAATACCATTCGAAAAACGCCTCATTACCATAGAGAAAACAAGAGTTAGTTGCTTATATTCACTTATGTACCCGCCTTTCTGTTAACATATTCAAAAACAAGAAATGTTTTTAACACAACCATAGAGTTGTGATCTATATCCTGTTAATTTTGCAAGCATGAAGAAAAGAACGATTTGGACAATAGCCATCATTATGGGGACATCCTTCCTTGCCCTTCTGTTCGTGCAACTGAAGTATATTCAGGAGATGGCGGACATGAAGAAGGAGCAGTTTGACGAGTCCGTAAATCGTGCTTTATACCAGGCTTCTAGAAACATGGAGCTCAACGAGACGCTTCGCTATCTTGAAAAAGACATCAATGAAACCGAGCATAAAAATGCCCCAAACGACTCTATTGGCGGGCAAAACGGTCAGCCGGATGGTGCCTACCAGCGATCGCACCAACTGTCGATAGGCGATAAAGGCGGCATGATGTACACGTCTTTCGAACTGAAAACCATAACCACCAAGCCCTCGCAGATGCCCAAGGCCATGATTTTGAGGAGCGATAAGAATTCGCTTTCAGAAGCATCGAAGGCCATGCAAGAAGTGGTAAAGAACAGATACGTTTACCAACGTGCGCTGTTAGATGAAGTGGTGTACACCATTCTTTATTCGGCCTCTGAGCGTCCACTGAAAGAGCGCATCAACTTTAAGTCGCTAGACCAAGACTTGAAGAATGAGCTGATGAGCAACGGCATAAACCTACAATACCATTTCACGGTTTCCACACCCGACGGCAGGGAGATTTATCGTTGCTCCGACTATTCGGACGAGGGCGAAGAATACTCTTACTCACAAGTGTTGTTCAGAAACGACCCCGCATCAAAGATGGGTTTGGTGAAGATACACTTCCCCGATATGAATAGCTACATTTATTCGAGCGTACGTTTCGTTATCCCATCAGTTATATTCACTTTGGTTCTGCTGATTACTTTCATCTTCACCATCGTGGTTATCTTCCGTCAGAAGCGCTACACAGAGATGCGTAACGACTTCATTAACAACATGACGCACGAGCTAAAAACGCCAATCAGTAGCATTTCGCTTGCCGCACAAATGCTTAACGACAAGAGCGTAACGAAGAGTGAGAGCATGATGAAACATCTTGGAGGCGTTATTAATGACGAATCGAAACGTCTACGCTTCCTTGTTGAGAAGGTTTTACAGATGTCGCTCTTCGATAAGAAGAAAGCTATTTTCAACATGAAACAGCTTGACCTTAACGAAATGGTAGAGAACATTGCCAACACGTTCACGTTGAGAGTCGAACATACGGGCGGCAAGATATATACGGAGATAGAGGCAATCGACTCTACCATCTATGTAGATGAAATGCATTTCCAAAACGCCATCTTCAACTTGATGGACAATGCGGTGAAATATAAGAAGCCCGATGGCCCCTTAGACATTTATCTCCGCACATGGAACGACGACGAATTCCTATATCTCTCTGTACGAGATACAGGTATCGGCATAAAAAAAGAAAACCTCAAAAAAGTGTTTGAAAAGTTCTACCGTGTTCATACAGGCAACCTTCACAACGTGAAAGGTTTCGGATTGGGTCTCGCCTACGTCAAAAAGATGATCGACGTACACAAAGGCGAGATCTCTGTAGAGAGCGAATACGGCAAGGGAACAAAGTTTACGATAAAATTACCAATAATAAAAGATTAAAGTATGGACGAGAAATTGAAAATCCTGTTATGCGAAGATGATGAGAATTTAGGAATGTTGCTTCGTGAGTACTTGCAGGCTAAGGGCTATATGGCCGAACTTTGTCCTGACGGCGAAGCTGGTTACAAGGCATTTCTAAAAACAAAGTTTGACATTTGCGTGCTAGACGTAATGATGCCAAAGAAAGACGGCTTTACACTGGCACAGGAAATAAGGCAGGCTAACTCTGAAATTCCTATCATCTTCTTGACGGCCAAGACACTGAAAGAAGATATTCTGGAAGGTTTCAAGATTGGTGCAGACGACTATATCACCAAGCCCTTCTCGATGGAAGAACTTGTTTTCCGTGTAGAAGCCATATTGCGCCGTGTACGCGGAAAGAAGAATAAGGAGAACACCTTATACCATATAGGCAAGTTCGTGTTTGATACGCAGAAGCAATTGCTTACCATTGGCGACAAGCAAACCAAGCTCACTACCAAGGAGAATGAGCTTTTGGCACTGCTTTGTTCACACGCCAACGAAATTCTGCAACGCGACTTCGCCCTAAAAACCATTTGGATAGACGACAACTATTTCAATGCACGCTCAATGGACGTGTATATCACCAAGTTGCGTAAGCATTTGAAGGACGACGATGATATCGAAATCATCAACATTCATGGTAAAGGATATAAGTTGATTACACCCGAAGTGGAGTAAATAAATAGATAGCTTAACCTTAGCTTTCCATTTTAACGGGGCGCACGGTAAAACCTACCTGCGTCCCGTTGACGCTTATTGGCCAACCGACAAGCAGACGAGCGCGTCTAATATTCACTAGATTTCTTTTGCCAAACAACATGAATCACGGCGCCCGCAACCACAAAAGTTAATCCCACAAAGAGTGGAAGGTTCGTGTGTGTCCATCTTGCAAAATAGCTAACAAGAAAGACAATAACGCCAATGCAAACCATCGCAAGGCCGATATATGGATAAAATTTCCTCATAATCAATTCTATGTGAAGACAAAATTACAAAAAAGGTTTGGTTAAATCAATAAAAATCAATACCTTTGCACCGCAATTTGCAAAATAACATTTATTAATTACATTTTTAGTATGAATCAATACGAAACCGTTTTCATTTTGACTCCCGTTTTGTCTGATGAACAGATGAAGGAAACGGTCGCTAAATTCAAGAAGCTCCTCACCGATAAGGGTGCAGAGATCGTGAACGAAGAGGCTTGGGGATTGAAAAAGATGGCTTATGCTATTCAGAAGAAATCAACTGGCTTCTACTGCCTGTTGGAATTCAAAGCAGAGCCTGAAGTGATTAAATCGCTCGAAACTGGCTATCGCCGCGACGAGAAGGTAATCCGTCACATGACAGTGAAGCTCGACAAGTACGCCGTACAATATGCCGAGAAGAGAAAGCACAAATGGACTAAAAAATTAGAGGAGGCTTAAACATGGCAGACAAGCAATCAGAAATTCGCTATTTGACCCCACCGTCGGTGGACACCAAAAAGAAGAAGTATTGCCGTTTCAAGAAGAGCGGTATCAAATATATCGACTATAAGGATCCCGAGTTCCTCAAGAAGTTCCTTAACGAACAGGGTAAGATTTTGCCCCGTCGCATCACTGGCACTTCGCTCAAATACCAACGCCGCGTGGCTCAAGCCATTAAGCGCGCACGCCAAATAGCGTTGCTTCCTTATGTAACCGATTTGATGAAATAAGAAAGAGGAGGAACAGAATGGAATTAATACTGAAAGAAGACATTATCGGGCTAGGTTATAAGAACGATATTGTAAACGTTAAAAGCGGCTATGGCCGTAACTATCTCATCCCTACGGGTAAGGCTGTTATTGCCTCTGAGTCGGCTAAGAAGGTTCTTGCCGAAAATCTGAAGCAACAAGCACACAAGCTCGCAGCCATCAAGGCCGAGGCAGAGAAGAAGGCACAAGCTCTCGAAGGCGTTGCCCTCGTTATCGAAGCTAAGGTTTCTGCTACTGGCGCAACATATGGTTCGGTTAACGCCGCCACTGTTGCCGAGGAACTGAAGAAGCTAGGCATCGAGGTTGACAGGAAGATCATCACCATGCGCGACATAAAGCGTGTTGGCGATTTCGAGGCAGTTGTTCACTTCCACAAGGAGGTAGAGATTGTCGTTCCTGTAAAGGTTGTAGCTGAAAATGCTGTGGTTGAAACACCCGCTGAAGAAGAAGCACCTGCCGTTAAGGCCGTAGAGGAAGCTCCTAAGGCCGAGGTTGAAGAAGCTCCCGCTGCTGAATAATTTTGCACTGTAAAGCAAATCTATATGAACCCCGATTGTCCTGTAGGTCAATCGGGGTTTTGATTTATAAGCAAGTTACCACTCTATGCACACTTCCTAGTGACATGCTCTACATTGGGCTTTAATAAAAGGAGACTCAATAAACCATTGTCTACGTTTCCTTTGCTAGCATGATGTATGCGTGTTCAATATTACAATATCATCAACAACTCACCTTTCATACCTCCAAACGCCAGCTTTCATTCACCACCTTACAAACTCTTGTAGTGAACTTTTTAAACTTCTGCTTTGTTACAGCTAAGATGTACCCCTGTTCCAGATTAGCTGGAATGGTATTCCAGTTCAACTGGAACAGCATTCCATATAAGATGGAACAGCCGTCCAAAACATATATAACACGGCGGATAATCTAATCATGCATAATCAAGGCATAGAAAGCGCATTTTCTGAACTATAAAAATGCGAATGACGGAATGGTTATTTGGAGAGTTCGGGATAAGACACCATGCCTTTTGAACAAGACTGAAGAGATAAAGAAATGACAATCTTGCTACCTAGTGCTACATTGCAGTTGGCGTAACAATTGTGCTTTATCCCGAACTCGCGCAAAGTAATGATGTCCTATTAATTATACTATAACGACACAACCACAACATGATGACGTTTTCCATGTCAGATGCAAAACAGCTGGAGTTTTGAAAACACTTCACCATCCCTTACTAACCAGCTTGTCAATACGAATTTCATGCAACATTCATACCATTTATATATAAGCTGATGCTAGTGAAATCCGCATGCGTCGTGCCATAAACGGCAGCCTAACTTCTTTATCCTTCATCCTTATTCCTATAATTTCCTGTCACGCCAAGAAGTGTATTTATATGTCTTGTCCACCATTCTTTACGTTTCGCTCCGTGGCATTTCGTATTGCTCTATATAATAATGAGTGGTTTTTGTAAACAGCAAACAAGCATCGTTTACCGATAATTTGCAGAGTTGAAAGAAAAGTATTAATTTTGCAAAATGGCGAGTTTCTAAGATTTCTTTGCTGATTTTTTAGGCTATATCTAAGCATATTTCGCTCATTTGTTGAAAGAACGTGGTTGACTGAACCACAGAAAGCACAAGCAAAAATGCTAGATGAAGTCAAAAAGCCAGTGAAGAGCCTCCCGATTAATACGGACTTGTGCCGAATGGGGATTTTTTTAGAATGCACCATAGAATTTTAAATCAATTATAACAACAAATTAAATTCGGTATGAAAGCATACGTTTTCCCTGGTCAGGGAGCGCAATTTGCAGGTATGGGCAAAGACCTATACGACTCGAAGCCTTTGGCAAAGGAATTGTTCGATAAGGCCAACGACATTCTTGGTTACAGTATCACGGACATTATGTTCAACGGAACCGACGAGCAACTTAAAGAAACGAAGATCACTCAGCCTGCAGTTTTCTTGCATAGTGTTATTTCTGCCCTCTGTCTGGGTGACGAATTTACCCCCGCAATGGTTGCAGGACACAGCTTGGGTGAGTTCTCCGCATTAGTTGCAGCAGGCGCATTGAGCTTCGAAGATGGCTTGCGTTTGGTTTATGCACGTGCTATGGCTATGCAAAAAGCATGCGAGGTAGCCCCCGGAACAATGGCAGCCATTGTTGGATTGGACGACGAAACCGTGGAAAAGATTTGCCAACAGGTAAGCACAACAGGCAATGTGGTGGTTGCTGCTAATTACAACTGCCCCGGACAGCTTGTTATCTCGGGTAATATCGATGCCGTTAACCAAGCTTGCGAACTTCTTAAAGAAGCTGGAGCAAAGCGTGCACTACCCCTAAAGGTAGGCGGAGCATTCCATTCGCCCCTAATGCAACCTGCAAAAGACGAATTGCAGACCGCCATTGAGAACACGACGTTTGCCGAACCCAAATGTCCCGTTTACCAAAACGTTGATGGACAATCTCACACAGCACCTGAAGAGATTAAGAAAAACCTCATAGCACAGCTTACTAGCTCAGTAAGATGGACCTCTAGCGTGCAAAACATGATCAAAGACGGTGCTAACGATTTCACCGAATGTGGTCCTGGCAAAGCTCTACAAGGTATGATTGGCCGCATCGACAAGGACGTTACGGCACACGGTATAGAATAACCGACACACGGGAATGCCCTTTAGCATTCCTATTTTGGAACAAACACACCATCGTGAACAACAAGATTATTATATATCAAGTGTTTCCACGACTTTTCGGCAATCGTAACCTCACTAACAAGAAGTGGGGGACGATTGTCGAAAATGGTTGTGGAAAGATGAACGACTTCGACGAACAGGCTCTGCAACGCATCCATAAGCTGGGCATTAGCCACATTTGGTTTACGGGAATCATACGCCATGCCTCGCAAACTGACTACTCTGCGTATGGCATTCCCACACAACACAGTGCCATTGTGAAGGGAAAGGCGGGATCGCCTTACGCCATTACCGATTATTACGACGTATCACCCGATTTGGCCGTAGATGTTGAACATCGGTTCGAAGAGTTCAAAGCCCTGGTGCAAAGGGTGCACGAATGTGGTATGAAGGTAATTATTGACTTCGTACCCAACCACGTTGCACGCCAATATAAGTCGGTCTGTTGCCCGAATGGCGTGGTAGACTTGGGCGAAGACGACGACACCAGCCTGCATTTTTCTACAAACAATAACTTCTATTATTGTTGGGGAAAGCCGTTCGAACCTTCCATATCGCTCACCGATAGCGCAGGTAACATTTACCATGAACAACCTGCTAAGGCAACAGGTAACGATCGTTTTGACAATCATCCAGGCATTAACGACTGGTACGAAACCATCAAGCTGAACTACGGCATCGATTATTGCGACGCAGGGGGACGTAGCGAGCATTTCGTTCCTGTGCCCAACACTTGGAAGAAGATGGTAGACATCCTCCTGTTTTGGGCTGAGACTGGCGTAGATGGATTTCGTTGTGATATGGTTGAAATGGTTCCAACAGCCTTTTGGCAATATGCCACCAGCATATTAAAAGAAAATCACCCTCAGGTTATCGTCATTGGCGAGGTGTACGACCCTTCTCAATACCGCGTCTATGTACAATCCGGCTTCGATTACCTTTACGACAAGGTTGGCATGTACGATTGTATCAAGAGCATCGTACGCCAAGAAAGTCATGCATCTGCCATCACCTACCAGTGGCAATCACTCGACGACATTGGCAAGCACATGCTTTACTTCCTTGAAAACCATGATGAACAACGCATAGCAAGTCCCTTTTTCTGTGGCGATGCACAACGGGCGATACCTGCTTTAATAGTGTCGGCCTTGTTGCAACGTAATCCCATGCTGATATATGCTGGTCAGGAGTTTGGCGAGGTAGGTATGGAGAACGAAGGGTTTAGTGGTGTTGACGGGCGCACGACCATCTTCGACTATTGGACAGTTGGCTCTATCTATCGTGGATACTTTGACCGCGAACAGCTTTCTGCCCACGAAAACGAGATTTATGCGCAGTATCAGCATATCCTTCGCATAGCGCGTGGTGAATTGGCTATAGGCAAAGGACTGTTCTTCGACCTGATGTATGTTAATCCTCAATCAGACAATTTCAACCCAGCAAAACACTTTGCCTTTCTACGAAAGTGGCAAGACGAGTTGCTTTTGATTGCAGTTAACTTCTCTGGCGATACCGATAGCGTGCAGGTAAATATTCCGGGGCACGCGTTCGACTATCTGCAATTGCCAGAAGGACGATTTGGCGCAATAGATTTGCTCACAGGCGAAACAACAATAGAAAGCCTCAGTCGTGACGGAAAGATTCCAATGACCCTCGCTCCATATAATGGCAGAATATTTAAGTTTAAAACCAAGATGAAAGACGACGAACTATTGCTGTGCACGCACAATAAGGATGAGTTCCCGCCAGCACACACGGCCGAGCATTTGCTTAACCAAGTGATGATTAGAATGTTCGACTGCGGTCGCTCGACCAATGCACATGTGGAGCGAAAGAAAAGCAAGATAAGCTACACACTCGACCGAAAGCCTTCGCGACAAGATGAGAAGGAAATAGAAAGGCGCATGAACGAGCTGATAGAAGAGGACCTTCCTGTTACATACGAGCTTGTAGACAGGTACGACTTGCCCGAAGGAATCGACCTTGATCGCGTTCCCGACGACTATTCTAATGTTGTGCGTATTGTTCGAATTGGCGACTTCGACACTTGCCCTTGCATCGGCAAGCATGTCCGTTCCACAGGACAAATTGGCAAGTTTGTGATGTTGGGCACCAATTGGGACGAACCCACACGCACTTTCCGCGTTCGTTTCAAACTTGTATAAAGCGTTACCGCTTACCTTTAACAGTAAATATATGCAGGTATATGCTTGGCTGGTAGTCAAACGAAGCCTAATTAATAATGTGTTTCATTTGACTACCAACTAGGCATTTTTGTTATTTTAACCATTCCTTTTTGGCCTATGGTTTAGGCAATTACAACCATTTCTTATCTTATTCTTTTAACACGTCTAGCGCTAGTTGCGCTTACTTTTATCCACTCCTTTATGTTTATTCCATCTAAATCATTCACTAGGACACCATATTTGGTGTACTTTTGTATTTTATTCGTTGATTGATAGGCAGATAGGGTAGGGCATCCCCTTTTGTATAAAATACAAAATACTTATAAGTTAGTATTGTTTGGTTCTGCTTTTAGATGTAACTTTGCATCCGAAATCTGCCATTAAGCAGTTTTTTTGCAATGTTTTTGTGCTTCACGGCACATTATGTCAAACAAACATTTAATAAAAATGAGACAAGAGTGGAGAGGCTTCACAGGAAAGAAATGGCTTGATGAAGTCAATGTACGTGAATTCATACAGAACAACTACACCATTTACGATGGTGACGAGAGTTTTCTGGCCGAGCCAACAGATGCCACCAACAAACTTTGGGGTATGCTGCAAGCTCTTCAAAAGGAAGAACGCGCCAAGGGAGGAGTCCTAGATATGGAGACCGAAGTGGTCTCGGGAATGACAGCTTACGGTCCTGGCTACATCGGCGACAACACTAAAGACCTCGAAAAGGTTGTAGGTATTCAGACCGATAAACCCCTCAAACGTGCCTTTATGCCTTATGGTGGCATCCATATGGCCGAACAAGCTTGCACGACTTATGGTTACCAACCATCCGAAAAACTACACGAGATTTTCACTAAATACTGTAAAACACACAATGATGGCGTTTTTGATGCTTACACCGACGAGATGAAGCTCGTTCGCCACAATCATATTCTTACTGGTTTGCCTGATACATACGGTCGCGGACGTATCGTTGGAGACTATCGTCGCGTTGCTCTTTACGGTGTCGACTTCCTTATCGACGAGAAGGAGAAAGACAAACGAAACTGCGGTTGTGGCGTTATGACTGAAGATATCATACGTTTGCGCGAAGAGATATCAATGCAAATCAAGGCATTGAAAGAACTGAAAGAGATGGCGAAAATTTACGGATACGACATTTCAAAACCTGCCAACAACGCTCGCGAGGCTGTTCAGTGGCTTTACTTTGGCTATCTGGGTGCCATTAAGACACAAAACGGCGCAGCAATGTCGGTTGGACGCATCTCCACCTTCCTTGATATATATATCCAAAGAGACTTTAACGAAGGCACACTCACCGAAGCCGAGGCGCAAGAACTTATCGACCACCTCGTGATGAAGTTCCGCATGGTGAAGTTCGCTCGTATTCCCGCCTACAACCAGTTATTCTCTGGCGACCCTGTTTGGGCTACGCTCGAAGTGGCAGGTATGGGACAAGATGGTCGTTCGATGGTTACGAAGAGCGATTTCCGCTTCCTTCACACCCTCGAAAACATGGGTCCATCGCCAGAACCTAACCTCACGGTGCTCTATTGCTCGCGTCTGCCCGAAGGTTTCAAGCGCTATGCTTCAAGAATATCTGTGAAAACAAGCTCCATTCAGTATGAAAACGACGACGTGATGCGTCCTGTTTGGGGTGACGATTACTCCATTTGCTGTTGCGTTTCGGCCACACAGACGGGTAAGGAGATGCAATTCTTCGGTGCACGTGCCAACTTGGCCAAGTGTCTTACATACGCTATCAGTGGCGGTGTAGACTCTAAGACCCGCGAACAATGCGGTCCTGCCCTCCGTCCGATACTTGGCGACGTTGTAACTTACGAAGAATTCATGCCCCGTTTCATGGATATGATGGAATGGTTGGTTGGCGTTTATGTCAACACACTTAACCTTATCCACTACATGCACGACAAATACTTCTACGAGGCAGCTGAATTGGCATTGATAGATACAGATGTTCGCCGCACATTCGCAACAGGTATTGCAGGTTTTAGTCATGTGGTCGACTCCATTTGCGCCATCAAATACGCCAAGGTTAACATCGTTCGCGACGACACGGGCTTCCCTGTTAAGTTCGAAACGGTGGGCGATTTCCCACGCTATGGTAACGACGACGATCGTGCCGATGACATTGCCGTGTGGCTGTTGAAGACGTTCATGAATATGATTCGTAAGCACCAAACCTATCGCAACTCAGAACCCACCACTAGTATCCTTACCATTACTTCGAACGTTGTTTATGGTAAGTTCACCAGCAACATGCCCGACGGTCGCCCCGAAGGTGCTCCTCTGGCACCAGGAGCTAATCCCTCGTACGGTGCAGAGAAGAACGGACTGCTGGCTTCGCTTAATTCGGTGGCCAAATTGCCTTACGAATATGCGCTCGATGGTATCTCCAACACACAGACTATCGCCCCCAGCACCCTCGGTCACAATGAAGAGGAGCGCGTAAATACGCTTGTTGGCGTGATGGATGGCTATTTCGACCAAGGCGCACACCATCTTAACGTGAACGTATTTGGTGTTGAGAAGCTCATCGACTGCATGGAACATCCCGAAAAAGAGGAGTATGCCAACTTCACTATCCGCGTAAGTGGATATGCAGTTAAGTTCATCGACCTGACCAAAGAGCAGCAACTCGACGTTATTGCACGTCAGGCGCACAGCAAACTGGCATAAAAAGAATGGCGTTACAGCCATATATAAGTCCCTCCGCGCTTTTCCGTGGAGGGACTTTCTTCTAAAAACGCCGTTCACCATCTTATCACATCTGCAATTAGCGAACAACATTAATAAGGGCTTTATAATGCCCAGCAGGATAAATAATGGAAAACAATAACACATTTGTTCCAACAAACACGAACGCGACTAACGAGGCAACACCCCGTAAGGCTTATGTTCATTCCATCGAGTCGTTTGGTTCTGTAGACGGTCCAGGCATTCGTTTCATCATCTTTTTAAGTGGATGCAAGATGCGTTGCCGATATTGTCACAATCCCGACACATGGACAATGAAGTCTGACGACATGCGTTCGGCCGACGAACTTTTACAGCAGGCATTACGCTTTCGTGCCTACTGGGGTAAGGAAGGCGGTATAACGGTGAGTGGGGGAGAGGCATTACTGCAAATAGACTTCATGCTCGAACTCTTCGAAAAGGCAAAGGCGCTAGGCATAAACACCTGCCTTGACACTGCTGCACAACCTTTTACGCGCAAAGAACCCTTCTTCTCCAAGTTCACCAAGCTGATGAGTCTCACCGATTTGGTGTTACTCGACCTCAAACACATAGATAATCAAGAACACAAGAAGCTTACTGGGTGGGAAAACACCAACGTATTGGATTGCGCCCGCTATCTGTCGCAAATTCAAACGCCTGTATGGATACGCCACGTGCTTGTTCCAAACATCACCGACAACGACACCTATCTACACGATTTGCGCGATTTCATCAAGACCTTGCACAACGTTAAGCGTATAGAAGTGTTGCCCTATCACTCGATGGGAGCATATAAGTGGCAGAAATTGGGACTAAACTATACACTAGATCACGTCGATAGTCCGACAAGAGAACGTGTAGAGAATGCCGAAAAGATACTACTTTCGGCCTTGAATAAAGATTAACAGACTGCATTTTACCCTTGCCATATAAACAAACGTGGCAAAATGCTATCGTCAATATTATACTTTCTGTTGTAAAGGTTACTCATAACTTGCACAACAGGCAAGCAAATGGGCCAACAAGACAAGTGCTTGTTGGCCCAAGTGTTAATATCTTTTCTTCGTGTACTTCGTTTCAAACAGCACCTTTTGCGGGTTCTTGTCCGAATGGCAAGTGTAGGCGAAGGTGAAACCAGCCTCCTTGAAGGGCTTCAATTCCGTGGATTCGATAATCGATTTAAGCAACATGTCGTCAATTAGCTGCCTATTCTTATTGATAATGTCGGCATCGTCCATCTTGTCTACAAACGAACAATAGTAATGATAGGTTTTAGTTTCGGGGTAAAACACCACACTATCCGTGCGTGTATAGTTGACAGCGGGCGTGGGACAATACTTCGCCGTGTACTCTTTGGCTTCTCTTTGCGCCCGTTTTTCCATACTTTCGTGGCATGCGGCAAATAAAGCCGCACCCAATAATGGGATGTATATTTTTCTCATCGTTTCTTTTGTTTTGTACAAAGGTAGCTATTATTTGGCAAAATTATAGTCGTAAGCACCAAAATCCCGATTAAAATACTTAACTTTGCCGTTAAAAATAAATCTTCTTTTTCAGGAATGAACCATATAAGAAACTTCTGCATCATCGCACACATTGACCACGGGAAGTCTACTTTGGCCGACCGTATGCTGGAATTTACCAAAACCATTCAAGTAACAGGCGGGCAAATGCTCGACGATATGGACTTGGAGAAAGAGCGGGGTATCACCATCAAGAGCCACGCCATACAGATGGAATACCAGCATGAGGGGCAGAACTACATCCTTAACCTCATCGACACCCCGGGACACGTGGATTTTTCTTACGAGGTTTCGCGAAGCATCGCAGCCTGCGAAGGAGCATTACTGGTGGTAGACGCTACGCAAGGCGTGCAAGCGCAAACCATTTCAAACCTCTATATGGCCATCGAGCACGACTTGGAAATTATCCCCATCATCAACAAGGTGGATATGCCAAGCGCCATGCCAGAGGAAGTTGAAGACGAAATTGTTGAGCTATTGGGCTGTAAAAAGATAGACATCTTACGCGCTTCAGGTAAAACCGGCGAGGGTGTTGATGATATACTTAAAGCCGTTGTAGAAAGGGTACCCCACCCAACAGGCGACGATAACGCCCCATTACAAGCGTTAATTTTCGACTCCGTCTTCAATTCCTTCCGTGGAATTATCGCCTACTTCAAGGTGTTGAACGGTGTAATACGCAAGGGCGACAACGTAAAATTCTTCAACACTGGTATGGAATATGCTGCAGATGAAGTGGGTGTGCTCAAGATGGACATGGTGCCCAAGCAAGAATTGCATACCGGAGAGGTGGGCTATATCATCAGTGGAATAAAAGAGGCCAAAGAAGTGAAGGTGGGCGACACCATTACCCATCGCGACAAGCCATGCCAATCGGCCATTGAGGGTTTTCAAGAAGTGAAACCTATGGTGTTTGCTGGCGTATATCCCATTGAACCCTCAGAGTACGAAAACTTACGAACCTCGCTCGAGAAGCTGCAATTGAACGATGCTTCACTAACGTTCTCGCCCGAATCGTCGGTGGCTTTGGGCTTCGGTTTCAGGTGTGGTTTCTTGGGATTGCTCCACATGGAGATTATACAAGAGCGGCTCGACCGCGAATTTAACATGGATGTCATCACCACGGTGCCCAACGTTTCGTATATGGTTTACGACAAGATGGGCAACGAACGTGAGGTGCACAACCCCTCGGGGTTGCCCGACCCCACGATGATCGACCACATCGAAGAACCCTACATCAAGGCTTCTATCATCACCAACGTTAACTACATCGGCCCGATAATGAAGCTTTGCATGGACAAACGCGGTGAACTTATCAACCAAGAATACGTTAGTGGCAATCGCGTTGAACTGCATTTCATGTTGCCACTGGGCGAGATCGTCATCGACTTTTACGACAAGTTGAAGTCTATTTCCAAAGGTTATGCCTCGTTCGACTACCATGTCGACAGCTTCAGGCCCTCGCGATTGGTGAAGCTCGACATATTGCTGAATGGCGAAGCCGTCGATGCATTGTCTACGCTTACCCACTTCGACAACGCCACAACCTTTGGACGCCGAATGTGCGAAAAGCTGAAAGAGCTTATACCCAGACAGCAATTCGACATCGCCATACAAGCTGCCATCGGTGCAAAGATTGTTGCACGCGAGACGGTGAAGTGCCTTAGAAAGGACGTAACAGCCAAATGTTATGGTGGCGACGTTAGTAGAAAGCGTAAATTATTGGAAAAGCAGAAAAAAGGAAAGAAACGAATGAAGCAGATTGGAAATGTGGAAGTTCCGCAAAAGGCTTTCTTAGCCGTGCTGAAACTCGACTAAACCAACTGCAAGAGAGAAGAAAGGAGTGGAGAAATGAAAGAACTCAACAATTCAACACGCGACATCGCTCGCGAATTGGCGCGAAAGTATAGCACCATGACCCACGACGAACTCGATATATTAGAGAGCGTCTTGGTGCCGATGAAGTTTGCCAAGGGGGAACTCATTCTCAAAGAAGGCGACGTTTGCGAGCATATCTATTACGTGGAACGTGGCCTAACTCGCCAGTTCTACTATAAGAATGGCAAGGAGCTTACCGAGTATCTCGGGGTGGAACACAGCATTGTGATGTGTATAGAAAGTCTCTTTAAGGAGAAACCCACCAACTTACAACTGGAAGCACTCGAGCCTACGCTTATCTATGCCATGCCCAAACATGAGCTGGAAAAGGTGGCATTGCACAACGTGAACATCCAGATATTGTACAGAAAGATATTGGAAGAGAGCCTGATTATTTCACAAGTACATGCCGACATGTTGCGATTCGAAACGGCTCAAGACCGCTATTTGAAGCTCTGCAAACTCTCTCCGCAAGTTGTTTTACGTGCTCCATTGGTATATGTAGCTAGCTATTTGCAGATGACTCCCGAAACCCTTTCGCGCGTTAGGGCAGCATCGCTATATTTAGATAAGGATTAAGGCCTTCTCCTATATCTTTTTTCATGTTGCGGGTATGCTTGTACAACCTTGCATCTGCAACATTCCATCTAGATGAAATATTAACGCTAATCCCCCGATTGTTTTTTACTTCCAATCGGGGGATTGGTGTTTTTTATGCCTAATATGAAGTGGCATATAAGCGCTAGCACAAGCACAACAATCTTTTCCGCCTATTCTCTTTCCACAATTTACGGCTAAATACACCTCTTATCATTTAACCGACTTGCGTTGAAAACACTTATTATCCTTCATTTTACAAGTTCATGAAATTCGTTTAACCGCAAATTCCGAACCTAGAACAAAGCGATAAAACTACAGTTTCTGTCCCTCGGCTTTGTTACACATAAGCTGGAATACCCTTCCATATAAGCTGGAACATTGTTCCAGATAAGATGGAATAGGGTTCCATGTCAAATGGAACAGCAGTCCATTTAAGCGATTGCAAAACGTTTTGCCAAAAAGCGCACTACAAAGGAGTTTTAGACGCTTTATCAGTGGTTAAATGTTACATTCCGTTTGCTTTGCTTCCCACTTGTGCTTTAGTGGAAGTATAAGCGCGAAAAGAATTTATGGGGTAGGATGTATATGCGCTTACCCATAAGTTCAATTAATATAATGGGGCTTAAGACTGTCACTTTGGGATATCAAAGAATTGAGCATTTAAGTCAGTAACTTTTCTTTCTACAAACTTAAAGTTTACCAAATCAACACAACAAGTTGATTAACAAATAATTAACAGTTATCTTAAATATACCGTCAAAGTTGATTTCCATACACAACAAACAACGGCAGGCGACGCTTGTATTTCAAGCATCGCCTGCCACGAGTTTATATTTTTGTGTTGCTGACGTGTTTTATATCAGTCCAGCCTTACCCACAACGAAGAGGACGATGTAGCCTAATATAAGACCAATAACACCAATGGCAAGACCTATCTTCATCATCTCGTTCTGGTGAACAAGACCTGTGGAGTGGGCAATGGCATTGGGGGGCGTACTGATAGGTAAGCACATAGCCGTGGAAGCAGCGATGGCGATACCGATAAGTACGGTAGGCGTGCCACCAATTCCTACAAGACTGTCACCCATACCTTTACAAACAACAGCGAGGATAGGCACCAACAAGGCAGCCGTAGCTGTGTTAGAGATGAAGTTGGAGAGGATGTAGCATATCACTCCAGAGATGATGAGGATAACCAAAGGCGACCAACTGCCGAATGGTATGCTCTTAATGGCTAATTCGGCTAACTTAGATTCGTTGAGCGCAAGACCTAAAGCAAAGCCTCCCGCTACCATCCATATAACGCTCCAGTTTATTTCTTGTAGGTCTTTTGCCTTAACAACACCCGTTAAAGCAAACACAGAGATGGGCAACATAGCCACAGTGTTGGCTCCTACACCCGTAAACTTATCGAACATCCATAAAAGAACGGTTAGGCAGAAGGTAACGGCTATCACTGGTGTGCGCCATCCACGATGCACCTCACCCTCAATATGCAGGTCTATTTCTTTCTTCTTGAAGGGGAAGAAGGTCTTTAACAGATACCATCCGATGAGCAAAAGAATAATGGTGAGCGGTAACATAAACGCCATCCATTGGCCAAAACCCAGTCCAAGGTTTAGTCCGTCGGGATCGTT
The DNA here is from genome assembly GCF_000378085.1 of Hoylesella loescheii DSM 19665 = JCM 12249 = ATCC 15930. Taxonomy (GTDB): domain Bacteria; phylum Bacteroidota; class Bacteroidia; order Bacteroidales; family Bacteroidaceae; genus Prevotella; species Prevotella loescheii. The sequence continues at coordinate 351,255 of NZ_KB899210.1, read as the reverse complement.
GAGGTATTTCAGGGCAATGGCATTGGGAGGTGTACCGATAGGCGTACCCATACCACCAATATTCGCAGCTACGGGAATGGCCAACGTTAGAGCCACGCGCCCCTTGCCCTCGGGTGGTAATGCCTTGAACACAGGCGTGAGAAAGGTGAGCATCATGGCTGCCGTGGCCGTGTTAGAAACGAACATGGAGAAGGCACCCGTAATGAGGATGAATCCCAAAAGCACCATTTCGGATTTTCGTCCAAAGGGTCGGAGCAAAGCGCGAGCTAAGAACACGTCTAAGCCTGACTTTGTTGCCGCGATTGCCAACATGAAACCACCCAAGAAAAGGATGATGATTGGATCGGCAAAGGTGGCCATTAAAGCACTGTGGTGCAACAATTCCGACTTGTCGATGCCTGTTCGGAAAAAGAGAAAGGCATTGTCAGACGTGGTGAATAGCAATGCACCGATGAGCGTAACCGAAGTTGCCCACGAGGAGATAGCCTCTGTCACCCACATGATAGTGGCAAAAGCAAAGATCGCTATCACGCGCTGTTGGATAACCGTTAGCCCTTCTATGCCGAAGGCAGTTGAGGGCAAGTTCCACAAAATGGCCGTGACTAACACTGCCAAAGCGAACAAGGCAAACCTTTTAAATCTGAATACCTCGCTCAATGTGTTTCTTTTGTGTTCAGACATATTAATCTATGTGTTTATGGTTAGTAACAATGGGGCAAAGATAAGTATTTTTTTTATTCGCCAAAAGAAATAATGGAAAAGTTTGCGAATAAACTTAAAACTTTAATTTATTCGTGCAAACAAACACATGACACACCTATTTCTACCCATTTACTTATGTTTGGAGATACCTACTTTATGCTGCAAGAGCATCTTTTCGATTGAGCAAGCAGGCAATACCTAAAAAAGATGATTTAAATCATTTGTTTTGTAAGGTAGAGTTTGCAAATCTGATAAATATATGTTATCTTTGCATGGTTTTTAATCGCTTAAATATAGTAGTATAAACTATGGAGGCTTTTTTTCGCACTCACGCTTACCTTGTGGAGCATACCAATGCCACATTGCGTCGCACCCTGATGGATGAGATTGATTGGGACGACCGTATGATTGGCATTAAGGGTACACGTGGGGTGGGGAAGACCACATTCTTACTACAATATGCCAAAGAGAAGTTTGCCCGAGGCGATAGGCAATGCTTGTATATCAACATGAACAACTTCTATTTCCAAAGCCGTGGCATCGCAGACTTTGCTGCCGACTTCGTTAATCACGGTGGAAAGGTGTTGCTCATCGACCAAGTTTTCAAGCAGCCAGATTGGAGTTCGGAACTGCGTAAGTGCTACGACAGATATCCTGAACTGAAAATCATCTTCACGGGATCGAGCGTTATGCGGCTCAAAGACGAGAACCCTGAGCTTAATGGCATCGTGAAAAGCTACAATCTGCGTGGTTTCTCGTTCAGGGAGTATCTCAACATCATCACAGGAAACCACTTTAAGGCATATAGTTTAGACGAAATCCTCTCGCAACACGAGAATATTGTGAAGGAAATATTACCCTTGATAAGTCCTTCGCAACATTTCCGCAACTACATCCACCATGGCTTTTATCCATTCTTTTTAGAGCAGCGCAACTTTTCGGAGAACCTGCTTAAGACGATGAACATGATGACCGAGGTGGATATTTTGCTCATTAAGCAGATAGACTTAAAGTATCTCACCAAAATAAAGAAACTATTCTACTTATTGTCGCTCAACCCAACGAAGGCTCCAAACATCAGCCAGCTTGCCCAAGACATAGAGACAAGCCGGGCAACGGTGATGAATTACATCAAGTATTTGGCCGATGCACGACTCATCAACATGATGTATCTTGTGGGAGATGACTTTCCTAAGAAGCCTTCTAAGATAATGATGCACAACCCGAACTTGATGTACACAATCTATCCGATAGTGGGTGACGAACAGGTTGCTATGGAAACGTTCTTCGTCAATGCACTTTGGAAAGACCATCTGGTGAACCAAGGCAATAAGGAACAATTCTATATCGTGGACGAGAAGAGAAAATTTCGCATTTGCGATGCCAGAGGAACGAACAAGGTTAGATATAATAACGATACCATTTATGCCCGATATAACACTGAAGTGGGAAAAGACAACAAAATACCCCTTTGGCTTTTCGGGTTTCTCTATTAAATACAAATACATTAATTAATATTTTATTCAAATGGCAAAAGAAAAAAAGTTTATCACATGTGATGGTAACGAGGCCGCCGCTCACGTGAGCTATATGTTCTCTGAGGTTGCTGCCATCTATCCCATCACCCCGTCTTCGCCCATGGCCGAGCACGTAGATACGTGGTCTGCAAAGGGTAGGAAGAACCTATTTGGGCAGACGGTAATGGTTCAAGAAATGCAATCGGAAGGCGGTGCGGCAGGTGCTATGCACGGTTCGCTACAAGCTGGCGCGCTTACCACCACCTTTACGGCATCCCAGGGTTTGCTGCTGATGATACCAAACATGTACAAGATTGCCGGCGAAATGCTGCCTTGCGTGTTCGACGTGTCGGCTCGTGCCATCGCTTCGCACGCCCTTTGTATCTTCGGCGACCACTCTGACGTTATGGCTTGTCGCCAAACAGGTTTCGCCATGTTCTGTTCGGGCTCGGTACAAGAGGTGATGGACCTCACGGCTGTTCCTCACTTGGCAACACTTCGCACAAGCATTCCCTTCGTAAACTTCTTCGACGGTTTCCGTACATCGCACGAATATCAGAAGATTGAACTGATAGACCAAGACGAGATTGCCAAGCTGGTAAATCCCGAAGACATCAAACGCTTCCGCGATCGTGCCCTTTCGCCCGAACGCCCCGTTACTCGTGGTACGGCCGAAAACCCCGAAACGTTCTTTACCCATCGTGAAGCGTGCAACCAGCATTATGATAACATTCCCGAAGTAGTTGAAGAATACCTCGGTAAGATTTCGGAAATAACGGGTCGCGAATACCATCTGTTCTCTTATTATGGTGCTGAAGACGCTGAAAACATCATCATCTTGATGGGTTCGGCCACCGAAGCAGCTCGCGAAGCCATCGACTATCAGATGAAGCAAGGTAAGAAGGTGGGTATGATTTCGGTTCACCTCTATCGTCCCTTCTCTGTGAAGCACTTGCTAGCAGCCGTTCCCAAGACGGTTAAACGCATTGCCGTGCTCGACCGCACTAAAGAACCAGGTGCAGAAGGCGAACCTCTATACCTCGATGTAAAGAGCGCGTTCTACGATGTAGAGAACAAACCGCTTATCGTTGGTGGACGTTATGGATTGGGTTCTTCGGATACCACACCCGCAAAAATTCTCTCCGTATTCAACAACCTCGAACTGGAAGTGCCCAAGAATCACTTTACCGTGGGTATCGTAGACGATGTTACGTTTACTTCGCTGCCCGCTGTGCCTGAAATTCCTATGGGAGGCGAGGGCATTTTCGAAGCTAAATTCTACGGTCTAGGTGCTGACGGTACGGTTGGAGCTAACAAAAACTCGGTTAAGATCATTGGTGATAACACCAATAAACACTGTCAAGCATACTTCTCTTACGACTCGAAGAAGTCGGGTGGCTTTACTTGTTCGCACTTGCGTTTCGGTGATTCGCCTATCCGCTCTACTTATCAGGTTAACACGCCCAACTTCGTGGCTTGCCACGTACAGGCTTACCTGAACATGTACGACGTTATTCGCGGTCTGCAAAAGAATGGTACGTTCTTGCTGAACACCATCTTCGAGGGCGACGAGTTGGTTAAATTCATCCCCAACCGCATCAAACGCTACTTCGCCGAGAACAACATCACTGTTTATTATATGAATGCCTCGAAGATTGCACAAGAGATTGGACTGGGCAACCGCACCAACACCATCTTGCAGAGTGCCTTCTTCCGCATCACAGAGGTTATCCCCGTAGACTTGGCCATCGAACAAATGAAGAAGTTCATCGTTAAGTCGTATGGCAACAAGGGACAAGACGTAGTTGATAAGAACTATGCAGCCGTAGACCGTGGTGGTGAATACAAAACGCTTGCAGTTGATCCCGCTTGGGCTAACCTTGTAGACGATGCCGTGGCTGTTGAAGAAGACGTACCCGCATACATCAAGGAAATTGTACGTCCCATCAACGGACAATCGGGTGACTTACTCAAAGTGTCCGACTTCATACGCTACGACATGGTTGACGGTACTATGTCCAACGGTTCTTCAGCCTTCGAAAAGCGTGGTGTTGAAGCCTTCAACCCCGAGTGGACTGCTGAAAACTGTATCCAATGTAACAAATGTGCCTACGTTTGTCCTCATGCTTGTATCCGTCCGTTCGTTCTCGACGAGGAAGAGATGAAGGGCTTTGAGGATGCCACACTCGAAATGAAAGTTCCCAAGCCAATGGCTGGCATGAACTTCCGCATTCAAGTGAGCGTGCTCGATTGCGTTGGTTGTGGAAACTGTGCCGATGTTTGTCCTGGCAACAAGAACGGTAAGGCATTGGCCATGGTACCCTTCACGCACGACGAGCAGCAGATTTCCAACTGGAATTACCTCGCTAAGAACGTTAAGAGCAAGCAACATTTGGTAGACATTAAGAGCAATGTGAAGAACTCGCAGTTTGCTAAGCCACTCTTCGAATTCTCTGGTGCTTGTGCCGGTTGTGGTGAAACACCTTACGTTAAGCTTGTTTCGCAACTCTATGGCGACCGCGAAATGATTGCCAACGCAACGGGTTGTTCGTCTATTTACTCAGCTTCAATCCCCTCAACGCCTTACACCACCAACGAGGCTGGTCAAGGTCCTGCCTTCGATAACTCGCTATTCGAGGACTTCTGCGAGTTTGGTATGGGTATGGCACTTGGTAACAAGAAGATGCGCGAGCGTATTATGATACTGCTTTCTGACCTCTTGGCTAATGATAAGGTACCTGCCGAGTTTAAGGAAGCTGCCACCGAATGGATCAACACCAAAGACGACGCAGACGCTTCTAAGGAATCGAGTGCAAAACTCAAACCCTTTATCGAAGCTGGTGCTGCCAAAGGTTGTGAGACTTGTGCCGAATTGAAGACGCTCGACCACTATCTCGTTAAGCGTTCACAATGGATTATCGGTGGCGACGGTGCTTCTTACGACATCGGTTATGGTGGTCTAGACCACGTTATCGCTTCGGGCGAAGACGTAAACATCCTTGTTCTTGACACTGAGGTTTACTCTAACACGGGTGGACAAAGCTCTAAAGCTACACCACTAGGTGCTATCGCTCAGTTTGCTGCACAAGGTAAGCGCATCCGCAAAAAGGACCTTGGCCTGATGGCCACAACCTATGGCTACGTTTATGTGGCTCAGGTGGCAATGGGTGCTGACCAAGCGCAGACCTTTAAAGCCATTCGCGAGGCCGAAGCTTATCCAGGTCCATCGCTTATCATCGCCTACGCACCATGTATCAACCATGGTTTGAAGGCAGGTATGGGTAAGAGTCAGGCCGAAGAAGCCAACGCTGTTGCTGCTGGTTACTGGCACTTGTGGCGTTACAACCCATTGTTGGCCGATGAAGGGAAGAACCCCTTCACACTCGACTCTAAAGAACCAGACTGGAGCAAGTTCCACGACTTCCTGCTAGGTGAGGTTCGTTATCTCTCAGTAAAGAAAGCTTATCCCGAAGAAGCCGAAGAATTGTTCAAGGCTGCTGAAGAGATGGCCAAGCTTCGCTACAAGAGTTACGTTCGTAAATCGCAAGAAGATTGGAGCAAAGACGAGGAAACGGAAGCCTAAACTGCATCTAGGCTTTATGCCTTTCTAATAAAAATGGGTGAGAGTTGTCCTAAAAACGGACATGCTCTCACCCTTTTGTTTGTTTTAAAGCTGTTGTCTGTATAAGGTCAAAGAAACATACCTGCACGGATGCATGGTATAAATCCGACACGTATAATTCAACCACAAGGTCTTCCCACCAACTTGTCTGCACCGACAAATGCAAGTCAAGATGCAAGTTAACACCTTTTCTTGAAGCTATGCTACACTGTTTAAGTAGCACACAAGCTTGCCGTTCACTCAAAAAACAATTGATATTGTAAACATCATTTTGCAGGCATGATTTTACCGATCTAATATACTTAGAGCACTCACGTTATTTAATACGCGCGCGAGGTTAATACAACTTATTGAAAATCAAACACACAAACTCTCATCGCCAGTTAAATAACTTACGAAAGCAGTAGATGAATATTGTATTAGATCAGAATCAAGATGCTTTTAGAGAATGAAAAAGAACCAAAACAAGCTCCACTTATCTTGTGAGCTTACGCTGGATAACTTTTCCCAGTTTTTGACTTCGCTTGTTAAGGACTCGGCGCATGTCGTTGAGATCGTTGAAAAGAGAGGCCGCAATAGATTGGAAGGCGTTAGGTTCTCGTAGCGACTTGTCGGCATCAGGATTCACGATCACCTTAATTCCTTTTTCTTTTAACGACACAACGATGTCTTTTCCCGCTTCAACAGGGTCGCCGTCGAAATGTATGACGCCCTCGTTCTTTCGGTGTATTTTTAGTTCCTTACACCTAAAAGTCTTTATTTTTGAGTTCTTATCGAGCGTTTTGTTGAACATGTCGAGACTAATTTGTGGCGCATCGAGCAAGTCGAAAGGTTCCATAATAATTACGTCTAGCAATCCGTCACTCATCGAAGCTCGGGGAGCAATGTAGGCGTTATTGCCATATTGCGATGCGTTGGCACACGAAATAAGGAATGCCTTGTAGCGATGTACACCCGTTTCGTCTTCAATTTCGTAAGTTTCGGGCTGATAATTCAGTCCCTCGCGTAGAATATTCTCTGCGTATGTAATTGGACCACGTTTACCTGCCTGGGCAAACTTTTTGCTAACAAAGGCGTCGAAACCCATTCCACAGGTACAAAAGAAACAGTGTTCGTTGATCTTTCCGTAGTCTAGACTGTGTATTTCGCACTTATTTATTACCTGCAAGCACTTCTTGACGTTCATGGGTAGCATCAGATGGCGTGCCAACCCGTTACCCGACCCACAAGGAATGATGCCCAACGCTGTGTTAGACTCAACAATGGCACGCGCCACCTCGTTAACGGTACCATCGCCACCAACAGCCACTACCACATCTACCCCTTGCTCTTTAGCCTCAGTGGCTATGTGGCAAGCATGCCCAGCATATTCGGTGGTTCGTATTTCGTAGTCGAAAAGTTCCGTGTTAATATATTTGTCAATTGCCTCGGGAATACCTTTCTTGCTGCCCGACCCCGATATGGGGTTCATGATGAACACAATTTTCTTTCTCATTCCGTTTCGTTTGTGGTTTCTAGACAGGTTTTAATCCTTGCTTTCTAAGGCGTTGTCCATGCCTTAATGCAAAGATAATAAAAATCATTCGATAAAAGCACGCAACAAAGGAAAAACGTTCTTAAGGCCGATTTCTTTGAAAAAATGGGCGTTTTGCTGTATTTTTTCGTACCTTTGCACTCTGATAAACAAACAAAAAGTTCTTTTACCTATTTAAAATGGGACAATTACAAGAAAGATACAAGGCGTATCGTGAGCCGCAAAAATATATTAAGGCGGGTGTCTATCCCTATTTTCGCGAGATAACGAGCAAACAGGGAACTGAAGTAGAGATGGATGGCCATCATGTTTTGATGTTCGGCTCAAACGCCTATACCGGATTAACGGGAGACGAAAGGGTAGTAAAAGCTGCCAAAGACGCACTAGACAAGTATGGATCGGGCTGTGCCGGAAGCCGTTTTCTTAACGGAACGCTAGACTTGCATGTGGAATTAGAGAAAGAATTGGCTACGTTCATGCACAAGGACGATACGCTATGCTTCTCTACGGGCTTCTCTGTTAATCAAGGTGTATTGGCTATGGTGGTTGGAAGAGGTGATTATATCATTTGCGACGACCGCGACCATGCCAGTATTGTAGACGGAAGACGATTGTCGTTCGCCAAACAACTGCACTACAAACACAACGATATGGAGGACTTGGAGAACATTCTCAAGTCGCTTCCTTACGAAGCTGTAAAACTAATTGTTGTGGATGGAGTGTTCTCTATGGAAGGAGACTTAGCCAAATTGCCAGAGATTGTCGCCTTGAAGCATAAGTACAATTGTTCGGTTATGGTGGACGAGGCCCACAGTCTTGGAGTTTTCGGTAAAAATGGACGTGGCGTTTGTGATCATTTTGGCCTTACTGACGAGGTAGATCTTATCATGGGAACATTCTCGAAGAGCCTTGCTTCCATCGGTGGGTTTATCGCATCTGATGCAGATACCATCAATTACTTGCGCCATACATGCCGTTCGTATATCTTCAGCGCATCTAACTCACCTGCTGCAACTGCTGCAGCACTCGAGGCTTTGCACATCATCCAACAAGAACCCGAACGCATTGAGAAGCTTTGGAACGTAACACGCTATGCGCTACGTCGTTTTAGGGAAGAAGGCTTTGAGATTGGAGACACCGAAAGCCCTATCATTCCGCTCTATGTTCACGATGTAGAGAAGACTTTCCTCGTAACCAAGTTGGCCTTCGAAGCAGGTGTTTTCATCAATCCCGTTATTCCGCCAGCTTGCGCTCCACAAGATACGTTGGTGCGTATGGCACTTATGGCAACACACACTGAAGAGCAAGTGGAACGTGGAGTACAAATCTTAAAGAAGATATTTGTCGACTTGGGTATCATAAAAAGTTAAACAAATATTTGCAGTACCCAACAAATAGTAGTACCTTTGCAACCGCAAAACAACAATAGGTTTTGCGACTCGGGGTGTAGCGCAGCCCGGTAGCGCTCCTGGTTTGGGACCAGGCGGTCGCAGGTTCGAATCCTGTCGCCCCGACAAAAACGGCCAATCACATCACATGATTGGCCGTTTTTGTGTTTATTCCTAATGTTTATTTAGGCGTTGATGTAACTATCTTTAAAGCCAAGGAAGTAGAGCACACCATCTAGGCCGATGGTATTGATAGACTGTTGGGCATTGGCCACGACACGCGGTTTGGCATGAAAAGCAATGCCAAGACCTGCTTCGGAAATCATGGGCAGGTCGTTCGCTCCGTCTCCAACTGCAATGGTCTGTGCTAGATGTACTCTTTCCACTTGCGCGATAAGTTTCAGCAACTCCGCCTTGCGATGTCCGTCTACTATTTCTCCAACATAATTACCAGTCAACTTTCCATTATCGTCAACCTCCAATTCGTTGGCATATACGTAGTCGATGCCATATTTGCGTTGCAAGAACTCACCAAAATAGGTAAATCCACCGCTTAATATGGCAATTTTGTAGCCATAACGTTTCAGCACCGACATCAATCTGTCTACCCCTTCGGTAATGGGCATGTGTTCGGCAATGTCTTTCATCACCCCAACATCAAGGCCTTTGAGTAGCGCGACGCGCTTTCTAAAACTTTCCTTAAAGTCTATCTCACCACGCATAGCACTTTCGGTAATGGCTTTTACCTTATCTCCCACACCAGCACGCATGGCCAATTCATCGATACATTCTGTCTGAATTAGGGTAGAATCCATATCAAAACAGATTAGACGACGCATACGACGATACATGTCATCTTTCTGAAACGAGAAGTCGATACCCATTTCAGCAGAGAGCGTCATTAGTTGTTTCTGCATGGTCGACCGATCTTGTGGCGTTCCTCTCAACGAAAACTCTATACAGGCGCGCACGTTCTTATCGGGATTCATAATGCTGATACGACCCGTTAGCCTAAGAATGGAGTCGATGTTAAGCCCTTGCGATGAGATCACCTTAGTGGCGGCCTCAATCTGTTTGGCCGAAAGACTACGGCCAATAAGGGTAAGTATATAGCGATTTTTACCTTGACCGTGAACCCAATCCTCGTATTGCTGGTCGCCTATAGGTTCAAATCCGATGTGCACATTCAGTTCGGTGGCCTTAAAAAGAAGCTCTTTCATCACCTGACCTGAGTGTTTGTCGTCAATGCGGATAAGTACTCCCAACGACAGCGAACTGTGAATATCTGCCTGGCCAATATCTAATATCTGTGCATCGTAGCGTGCGAGGATTTTCATTACAGAGGCGGTAAGTCCTGGTCGGTCTTGTCCTGTAATGCGGATAAGAATCTGTTCTTCCTTCTTCTTTTTCGTTTTCATAAACCTTAATCTCTTAGATAGTCCTTCGAAATCATATCGTAATACAACGCTTCGAGTTCGCCAAGGGTGAGCTCTTGCAGTGCATGTTCTATTTTGCGTACCAATTCGTCGCGCCGAAACTCGTCAGACGAATTACCAAATGTAGTGAATGTCTTTGCCATGTGTAACTTTTTACAAAGGCAAAGGTACGCATAAATAACGAAACGCACACACCTGCGACAGATGTTTTGCATGTACGCACATAGAAAGGAGTGGGTTCGAACTTAACCAGAACCCACTCCTTATCTTATTACAGTCAGCGAGGCATTAGCCTAACACCTGTATCTTTATTCCCATTCGATGGTCGAAGGCGGTTTCGACGATATGTCGTAACATACGCGGTTTACGCCTTTCACCTTATTTATAATCTCGTTAGACACCTTTGCCATGAAGTCATAGGGTAGGTGAGCCCAGTCAGCGGTCATGGCGTCGGTACTAGTCACGGCACGTAATGCCACAGGATGGTCGTAAGTACGTTCATCACCCATCACGCCTACACTGCGAATCGACGATAGCAGAACCGTTCCCGCCTGCCATATCTTGTCGTATAGTTCTTCGCCATCTTCGCAAATGTAGTTGTGCATGTTCTCAATGTAGATGTCGTCTGCCTCTTGCAGAATGCGAACCTTTTCGCGCGTGATGTCGCCAAGGATACGAACGGCAAGCCCAGGACCGGGGAAGGGGTGGCGTTTGATAAGCCGTTGGGGCATACCCATTTCCAATCCAACGCGCCTAACCTCGTCTTTAAACAGCCATTGTAGGGGCTCACACAGCTTCAGGTGCATTTCCTTGGGCAGTCCACCCACGTTGTGGTGGCTCTTGATAACCATGCCCGTGATGCTAAGGCTTTCTATTCGGTCGGGGTAGATGGTGCCTTGCGCCAACCATTTGGCGTCGGTTATCTTCTTAGCCTCAGCATTAAATACCTCAACAAAGTCACGTCCGATAATCTTTCGTTTTTGTTCGGGATCGCTAACACCCTCTAAGTCGGCGAAGAATTTGTCGCTAGCGTCAACGCCAATTACATTCAAGCCCAGTCCTTTGTAAGCTTCCATCACCTTTTGGAACTCGTTTTTGCGCAACATGCCATGATCTACGAAGATGCAGGTGAGTTTATCACCGATGGCTCGGTTAAGCAATGCGGCACAAACGCTAGAGTCAACACCACCGCTAAGCCCTAAAATAACGCGGTCGTCGCCTAATTGCTCTTTCAATTCGTTCACCGTACTCTCTACAAACGATGCCGCGCTCCATTGCTGTTTACTTCCGCAGATATCTACAACAAAGTTTTTAAGGAGTGTCTTACCTTGGGTAGAGTGGAACACTTCGGGATGAAACTGAACCGCCCAAACGGGATTTTGCTCACTGGCGTATGCTGCAAACTTAACGTCGTTAGTAGAAGCGATAACACGATAGCCATCAGGAATAGCGGTAATGGTGTCGCCATGGCTCATCCAGACCTGAGAGTTTGGCTCGAAACCAGCGAACAAGGGGTTGTCTAGACATATCTCTTGCAAGTGGGCACGACCATATTCGCGCGTTCCTGTCTGCTCTACCTTTCCACCATTGGCATGCGATATAAACTGCGCACCATAACAAATGCCCAGCACGGGGTATTTGCCGATAAAGTCGTTCAAGTCTACTTTAAACGCTTCCTTATCGTGAACAGAGTAGGGCGAGCCACTAAGGATAACGCCAATGACGGAGGGATCGTCTTTGGGAAACTTGTTATAGGGCAAAATCTCACAGAAAGTGTCGAGCTCGCGCACACGGCGACCGATTAGTTGCGTGGTCTGCGACCCGAAATCCAAGATGATAATCTTTTGTTGCATGTTGTCGTTGAGTATGAAATTCGGTCCTTCGTTCGTTTCCAATCGCTTGTATACGGGGCGAAGACCCTTATTGTTTATTGCGCATATAAATGTTGTAAGATGTCTGCATCGCTGATGGCGAGACTGCCAGCCTTGGGCTTTGGCAGACGCTCTAGCGTGTTAAGCTTGCCGACATCAAGCAGTTGGAGGCCTTCTTGTTGGTATCCACGGATGTCATTGTCGGCACATTGGTCGAGATAAAAATCAATAATACCAAATTTGTCTGGGTATTTCTCCATCTTCTCGAAGAGCTTTGGCGAAAACGAATGGATACCAGCGAAGGCCAATTTCTTACATGTCTGTGGATTGAGGTTAGGGTAGGGTGAGCGTACTTCTCCCGTTTCCACGTTCGTCCAACCCACAAGTCGCATGTCATCATTGAAAAGCAGGTAGCGTTTTGTTTCGCGTTGGCTTACAAGGAGCAATGCGTCGCTCTGCTCTTGATGGGTATAAAACGCCTGCAAGTCTACATTGCTAATGATGTCTACATTGTGAATCAAGATGTTAGCGGTGGACGAAAAGAGATGGGCAGCCTTTTTCAGTCCACCTCCCGTATCAAGCAAGTGTTGCGTTTCGTCGCTTACGGCTATCTCCACGCCGAAGTTATCATTGGCTTGAAGATAGTCTACAATAGCTTGCGCAAAATGGTGAACGTTTATCACCATGCTTTTAACTCCGCAAGCTTTCAGCCGTTCGATGGTGCGTTGCAGCAAAGTTTCTCCACCAACCTCAACCAATGCCTTGGGTATGCTGTCGGTAAGCGGTTTAAGTCTGGTTCCCAAACCTGCCGCAAAAATCATAGCTTGCATCATTCTCGTGCTGTTTGTATTTTATTGTGTTGCAAATTTAGCGATATTTTTTCACCCAGCAAAGGTTTTGCCATGCCTTTTAGGTGTCGTTGGAAGGTGTGTTCCGTCACTTCTTAGCAGGCAAAACCGAACTGATATCTTGTTCACGATGGGTGATATGAATCTCAATGCCAAACTTTTTATGCAGATGTTCGGCCAAATGTTGTGCCGAATAAACGCTACGGTGTTGACCACCCGTGCAACCAAAGCAGAACATCAAGTTGGTGAAACCGCGCTGGATGTAGCGACGCACATGGTGATCGGCCAAGGCATATACACCATCAAGGAAGTTGAGAATTTCTCCATCGTCTTCCAAAAAGCGTATAACGGGCTCGTCAAGACCAGTTAATTGCTTGTATGGTTCATAACGTCCAGGATTGTGGGTAGACCTACAATCGAACACATATCCACCGCCATTACCCGATGTATCTTCGGGTATGCCTTTGCGATATGAGAAACTATAGACGTTAACCACTAGCGGTCCTTTGCCATCATACTTAGAAAAGGTAGCGGGACCATCTTGTGGGTGTGCCTTATATACGGTGTGCGGAGTCGTCTTAAACCCGTCGGCACGACTTAGCGCAGGTTCTTCGATGTGGGCGAATTGGGGCAATTCGGTCAATCGCCTCAGCATATCCATCATGTAAGGGTAGGGGAAGAACTTCTTCAATTTAAGCAATTCGCGTAGGTTATCGATAGCTGGCGGAATGCTGTTGATGAAATGTTTCTTATGCTCAAAGTAACCCCTGAACCCGTATGCGCCCAAAACCTGCAATGTTCGGAAAAGGACAAAGAGACTCAAACGTTCCACAAAATGCCTTACCGATGGTACTTCTGTATAGTTTTTCAGTGAATTGTAGTATTCGTAAACCAGTTCGCGGCGCAGCTTGAAGGGATATTTGGCCGCTGCTTGCCATAGAAACGAAGCCAAGTCGTAATAAAATGGCCCCTTTCGTCCACCTTGATAGTCGATGAAATAGGGCTTGCCGTTACTATCGAGCATCACATTGCGAGCCTGGAAGTCGCGATAGAGAAAGCTCTCGCTCTTTTCCGAAGTCAAGTCCTTGGCGAAAAGTCGGAAGTTGGCTTCCAATTTTAGCTCGTGAAATTCTAGCTCTGTTGCCTTGAGAAAGCAGTATTTGAAATAGTTGAGATCGAAAAGTACGCTGTCTACATCAAACTCGGGTTGCGGATAACACACCTGCCAATCCAGTCCACGCGCACCCCTTATCTGTATGTTGGGCAGTTCGCGTATCACGGCAGTAAGCAGTTGTTTTTCATGTATGTTGTACCTTCCGCCCGACTCACGTCCTCCACGCAACACGTCGAATAGCGAAGTGCTACCCAAGTCGGTTTGCAGGTAGCGCAATTCATCGTCGTCCACAGCCAAGATGTGTGGCACGGGCAATCGCCTTTCCGTAAAATGATTGGTAAGGTATATAAAGGTGTGGTTCTCGTCCCTACTATTTCCCACCACACCGATAACGCTTTCACCGTCGCTATCGGTCAAGCGGTAATATTTTCGGTTACTTCCAGCCTCGGGCAATTGTGCCACTGTGGCCGGAATCGTACCTTTCCACCGTTTGTATAGTTCAGCTAGTTTCTCCATTTCGTGCGTCTTCGTTTGCTAATCTTGTTGTTCGTGTTCTTCCCTTTGTCTGCGTCTTCTCCTATCCTCGTCGTATCTGGCCAGCATACTATCAGCTGCAAAGAGCAGGAAAAATATGCCCAAAGACATGAGGAAAGACTTGGTGATGTACACCAAACCTGCCGATACAAGGAGTAGCACAAGGATGCGTTTCCAGTTAATTCTTATTTTCATGAACACAAAGGTAGCAAAAAGTTATGGGGTATTGACTAAAAGCACGAAAAATATGCAACTAAAAAAATCGGATGTCTCCCGACAACCGATTTCCAAAACAAACTACTTAAAAACTAATCTACTAAAACAAATCAAAAAAATATCTTTAAATGGATTTCTCCATTGTATCTTCTTCTTTTCATCTGCAAATTTAGTCATGAATTGATAAACTGCAAAGGATTTTTATTTAAAAAAGCAAAATAACAATGCAAAGAAAAGCTAAAAGGGCGTTTATCCGATGATAAACGCCTCTTTTTTTAGCTGTTTCGGCACATTTTTGAGCCTTTTTGTTACTATCTTACATCATTCCGCCCATACCGGGGTTACCCATCGGCATTGCGGGAGTATCTGATGGTTTTTCAACGATAAGACATTCGGTGGTAAGGAACATGCCTGCAATCGACGCTGCGTTCTCTAATGCCACGCGTGCAACCTTAGCCGGATCAATAATTCCAGCCTTACGCATGTCTTCAAAAGCGTCGGTACGAGCATTGTAACCATAATCGCCTTTGCCTTCGCGCACCTTTTGCACAACAACTGCACCTTCACCGCCTGCGTTAATTACGATTTGGCGAAGCGGTTCTTCGATAGCGCGCTCCACAATGTTGATACCTGTCTGTTCATCAGCATTATCGCCTTTGAGTCCTTTCAATGCATCGAGAGCACGGATGTAGGTTGTGCTACCGCCTGCAACTACACCTTCTTCTAGTGCAGCACGTGTTGCGCACAGCGCATCGTCAACGCGATCTTTCTTTTCCTTCATCTCCACTTCGCTGTTAGCACCTACATAGAGCACAGCAACACCACCCGAGAGTTTAGCCAGACGCTCTTGCAGCTTCTCTTTGTCGTAAGAGCTAGTAGTGTTTGCAATCTCATTCTTTATCTGAGCCACGCGATCGGCAATGTTTTGCTTTTCACCAGCACCGTTAACAATAGTGGTATTATCTTTCGAAACAACCACCTTGTCACAAGTTCCCATCATTTCTAGGGTAGCCTGCTCCAATTTAAGACCCTTCTCTTCACTGATAACCAATCCGCCTGTTAGCACGGCGATGTCTTCGAGCATAGCTTTACGACGGTCGCCAAAGCCAGGAGCCTTAACGGCACATATCTTCAAGCCGCCACGCAGACGGTTAACCACAAGTGTGGTAAGTGCTTCCGAGTCTACATCCTCTGCAATAACGAGCAGCGGACGACCACTTTCGGCAGCAGGCTGCAAGATGGGAAGGAAATCTTTCAGGTTGCTAATCTTCTTGTCGTAGATAAGAATGTAGGGGTTTTCCATTACCGCTTCCATCTTGTCTGCATCGGTAACGAAGTAGCCCGAGAGATAACCTCTGTCGAATTGCATACCCTCTACGATACCGATACTTGTTTCACGGCTCTTACTTTCTTCGATGGTGATAACACCGTCTTTGCTAACTTTGCGCATAGCATCAGCAAGAAGCTTTCCTATTTCGGGATCGTTGTTGGCGCTTACCGAAGCCACTTGCTCAATTTTATCGTAGTTGTCGTCTACTTGTTCGGCAGATTCACGGATGTAATCTACAACAACTTTCACAGCCTTATCAATACCACGCTTCAGGTCCATGGGGTTTGCGCCAGCCGTTACGTTCTTCAAACCCTCATTAACGATGGCTTGCGTAAGTATGGTGGCTGTGGTTGTGCCGTCGCCAGCATCATCACCAGTTTTCGAAGCAACACTCTTTACGAGTTGTGCACCCGTGTTTTCGAAGTGATCTTCTAGTTCCACTTCCTTCGCAACGGTAACTCCGTCTTTGGTAATCTGTGGTGCACCGAATTTCTTTTCAATCACCACGTTGCGACCTTTGGGACCAAGCGTAACCTTAACTGCATTTGCCAGTTTGTCTACACCATTCTTAAGCAAGTCGCGTGCTTCTATATCGAATTTAATTTCTTTTGCCATTTTATGTTCGTTATTATGTTGTTATATATAATAAGGAGTAAGTGCCCAATCCTTTGATTCTGTGCTTGGGGGTAGAATAACATGACATTACACGCCATTAACCCACACCACTTGGACAAAGAAAAAGCTTTTTACTTCACGATAGCCAATACGTCGCTTTGGCGCATCATCAAGTATTTCTTACCTTCATATTCAAGTTCGGTGCCAGCATACTTGCCATACAGCACATTGTCACCCTCTTTCAAAATCATTTTCTCGTCTTTCGTGCCTTCACCCACTGCAACGATGGTTCCGTTCAATGGTTTTTCCTTAGCCGTGTCGGGAATAATGATGCCGCCCACCTTCTCTTCAGCGGGGGCAGGTAAAACTAGCACTCTGTCTGCTAATGGTTGAATGTTCATTGTATTTAAGTTTTAAATTAAATCTCTTTTTAAGGAATGCCATACAATTAGGCGTTCGACCTATACTATACGAAAAGCGTGCCAAAAACGCCAATTGACATCTTGGCACGCCTTAACTGACATTTTTTCACCCTTCTACTTGTTAATGTGACAGTACAAGCTGCTTTGTAGTGGCAGTACAAACAGCCTTGTAGTGTGACTACAAACCGCTTGTAGCCACACTACAACTTATCGGTAGTGGCACTACAGATGGCTTGTAGTGGCACTACAAACCACTTGTACGCATTTGGGTAGCAAATTACTGCTACTTCACCACTACTTTTCGGGTTGTTCCGTCGGCATATTTCACGATGTTGATGCCCTTTACAGGAGCGTTGATACGCTTGCCATCAACGGTGTAACGTGCCACTTCGCGATTGTCGGTATCGGTGGTTGGCAAGTTGTCTATGCCTGTTGTGTGGTACACTTTACCGCTCTTACCATCGTTGGTGCCGTTAATATTGTCGACACAAACGTATGAAGGCGTTGTCAAACCATATTTATTGTTTCGCGATCCTGTAATAGAGAACCGCAATTCTTTTACTGCGCCCAAGCCACTAAGGTCTACCCATTGCCAATTACCTAAGTAATAATGTTCGGCAGAGTTGCTCGAACGATAGTCGGCCAAGTACACTTCGGCCTTCGTTTCACTGCCATCAGCCTTTGTTCCCCAAATGGTGAGCAACAGCCAATCGCCCTTTTCAAATTCATCTTTACCTGTTGCGCCCTTCGACATATTGTCACCATTAAGGATACAGCTAAGTGTGTAAGCGCTGTTGGTTACATATAGTCCACGAACTACATCGCCTTCGGGCTTGCCTAGCACCTCAATGGGAGCTGACTTGCCATAGAAGTATGCCACGCAATAATTGGCGGAGTTGTCGCAACCATGTCCAACGCACGAGTTGAACTGATCGGGGAAAAGCTCTTTAAAGTTTGTAGCCGTGCGATTAGATATGGAGAAATCGTTCCAGGAATTCCATTTAGGAATGTTGGTAACTGCGAAACGATAATTGCCACTTGTGTACAAACTTGTCTTTGCCTCGCGGTCTGGGCTGCTTGCACCAATATAATAACCATCTGAATTTAGTACTACATCTACGTCATCAAAGGTGGCAACCTTTCCCTCCAATGCCTTATTGATAGCTGCAACCGACTCTTCCAAGTGCAAATCCTCAGCTCCTGCTACCTCAGTAGAGGTTTCACCTAACCATCCTGCCATTTGTTGCTCGGCACTATACACCTTTACGAAGTCGATAAAGTCGAGTTTCACCTTCTTTCTGTTCACATCTACGGCCCAATCTATGTCAAAGCTGTTCGCATCTTTGTCTGTATTGGGTTTGTTGTCTACGTATCCGTAGGCAAATTCACGTAGTTCCCAGAAGGTTGTAGCAGGGTTTTGTGTGGCATTCTTAGGCAGAAGGCTGCCCTTATAGGTAATTTTAGATGGCATCCACAAGGGATAATACTCCTGGGCATGGTACTTATTTCTCTCCACTTTACCGCTACCACCCTTGTTATCTGTCCACGGAATGTCTTGCATAGGTGCGGAGGTGTAGGTCACTTCATAACCATATACCATCCTGTTAGGCGTTTCGTCATCGACACTTCCACGCAGTTCATACCACGGGTCGTCGGCAATGCCATTGCGATTAACGTCTTTCGACACCATTACAATGCCAGGTTCGCTGCTGTTTTGAAAGGCGTTGCCCTCGATAATGAAGTCTTTCTTATTTGCGATATTGGCCACGCTATGGTCGAAATGGAACGTTACCGAACCACCAAAAGCACCAAGCGTAATCAAAACTCGTTTGTTGTTGGCCAGACTCTCGGTGCATTTCAGTGCCATCTTGGCTGCATTGTCGCCCTCTTCGTATGCAGGCATCGTGTTTACAAACTGACCAGGAGCGGGTGAATAGTCAACTACTTTGTAGATATATTGACTAAGCTTACCCTGCTTGAAAAACTGTTGTGCAGTGACTTTTGCAGCCGTTAGCGCTAAAGTAACTACAAGAAGTAAAGCTTTTTTCATATTTTGTGAGTTTATGAGTTTGTGAGTTATTGAGTTGATGAGCTTGTTAGTTATTGAGTCTTTGAGTTTCTTTGTACATGGAGTTTGTGTGTTCATCGACTTAAAAACACAAAACTTATTAACTAAAAACTCAAAAGTTCGCTACTTATATACGAATGTGGCATGACCGGGAATGTCGCCAGTTTGCACCGACCAATCAAATGTTCCATCGGACTTAAAGTGCAAAAGGCTACCGCTCGACACGTAGTTTTTGGCATCCATCAAGTAAAAGTCGCGTTCAACAGGGTTCACAATGATGCCATAGGGCATGGTGATTGCCTTCAGTTGAGGTGCAGAAAACAAGTTGGTATCGATGATTTTATGGGTCCTTACATTGATAAGCCCATAGCTGATGTTGTTTGTAGCGGTGGCATTGTTCCATGCCGTACCATAATAATATAAGGAGTCGCCAACGATTGAAAGCCCCGAAACGGGCGTGTCGATGCTGTCCATTACCTCATAAAGTTGGTTTCGCGCTTTGTAAAGGCGATAAATGCGCGACGGAACATCGTTGTAGTTACCACGCGACGTTACCCAAATCTGCCCGTAATGATCCACTTGGCAATGGTGCGGATTAAGTCCTACTTTTATTTTCCTTATCTCCTTAAAAGTGGTAAGGTCTATTTCGCTCAACGTTTGGTCGTAATTAGGGGCGCGATAACCACCACTATTGGCCACGTAAAGCTTGTTATCGACAATGCAAAGTTCCTCGGGTTGGTAGCCAACCACCACCGAATCTTTCTTCTTAAAGTCTACGGTGTCTACCTTATACACCATTCCCAAAGGTGCATCTTTATCAAACTTCACAGGACCGACATACGAGGAGACATAAGCGAAGCCATCTTTGAAGGCCAAGTAACGGCAGTTGGGAATATTAATCTGCGTAATACGCTTGCAGCTATCTGCCGTAGCCACTTCCACCTTGTTAGAAACATTAACCACAATCCACAACTTACTGCCATAAATTTTGATGTCGTTGCCCACATCGCCCAATTCTTTCACCACATTGGGGTTGCGTTCCGAGTAGATGTTGCGTAGGTAATGTACCGTCGGTTTATTCTCGTCGAGATCTAAAAAGTCTATCGAAGCCTTGTTGCTACCCATGTTACCCTCGTTCAATACATACATGCCCAGAATATTGCCACGTGTAGGTGCAACACCCGTATCTTGGTTTTGAGAGGGGATAATGTAAAAGTCTTCGCGGCACGAACTAACCACCGCGAGTATCAGGTATGCGATATAGAAGAGCGAAAATCGTTTCATTGTTGTTGCAGGTGTTAAAGGGTGACGTCTATTGAGATAGCATAGTTGCGCTTAGGCATGGGATAATTCAGTATCACATCGTAGTCTTGGGCAAGCAGGTTGTTAACTTCTGCCGTTAGTTTGCACCGAAGTTTTTGCCAGTTAAAGGCATAGACAAGCGAGAGATCACTGGTATACCATGCCGGCATGTAGTTATACACGATGTTTTCTTGCTGGTTGTAGCGTTTGCCAGCATAAATAAAGCTGTAATTAAGTTGCCAATCTTTAAAGGTTGCACCAAGAATGGCCGAACCGCTATGCCAAGGAATGTAGGGTATTTGATGCTTATAATACGAGTCGGAAGGGTTGGTTACGTCCCTAGCCTGTTGGTAGGTATATTGCAACCGCCCCGTAAACGACAACTCAGGCGAGGGTTTCACGGTTGTTTCGGCTTGCAGGTCGACGCCCTTAATATGAACCTTTCCGAGGTTAAGCATGGTCCACCTAAACTGTTGACCTTTGGGATAGGCCACTATCTTATCGCTTACACTGTTGAAATAGCCATCAATTTGCAGTCTAAAAGCACGAATCAACGATGTAGGATAGGTTTTATCCCATACCATTCCCACGTTATATTGCATGGCCGTTTCGGGTTTTAGCAGCGCATTGCCTATCTCGGTGTAATACAATTCGTTGAAAGAGGGCATGCGAAAGCTTTTCTTGGCAAAGGCACGAAGAGAAAACGCCTTGGTGGAAAAGGGATATAGGTTGACGAAAAGGGCAGGGGAGAGCACGCCACGACTGGGTTCGTCTACCATTATACGTGTGTGGTCTTTGACGAATGTGCCCAAAACCGAGGCTTGTAGCTTGAGATGACGATAATCTATCGCAGTAGCGAGCGAGATAAAGTTGCTGAAACGATGGGGAAAGACAAAGAGACGGGCATCGGAATCTAACTTATTCCACTTAAAATCGTAACTTAAACTAACCGACCAATTGGGCATCAGCTCCAACACATTAGCCGTAGAGAGATACACTTCTTGTTGTTTGTAGGTGTTGTCTACGGGCAATTGAGTTGGATCGTTGTTGACATAGTGGGTGTGGTAGTAAGCATATTTGGCCAGCCACTGTGTGGAGATGGCCTCGGAGAAGCTCTTTTGAAAGTGCAATTGCGAAAAGTGGTTGTGGTCTGACTGCCTTTCACCTCGTCGCCACACGTTGTTAACGATGGCCCCAGGTATTCCACGTTGCGAATTATAGGTGTAAACCTTCCAATTCCATGCGCCATGATCTATCACACCATGCACATTTGCCTCAGCCCTCAACGCCCAAATGTCGCCGTTTTGACGTATAACCGTCGTGTCGTAGGCCACAGAATGGTCTTGGTTGTGGCGCAGATAACGAAACCGATACTTGCCACTAGATGTAAGATAACCCACATTGAGCGAGGCGTTAACGGCTTGACTAAGGCGGTTTTCCCACAAACCCGAAAGCCGATAGGTATCGCTAGAAGCAAGTCCAGCTTTCAATCGAAGGTTGAAAGGTTTGTTTACGTCGAAGCGAGGCGTACGAGTGCGGATATAAACAGAGCCTGCATTGCCGAAATCGCTAGCTGGTTGGAAGATGGCACTTTTCTGTCCATTGTACAGGGTTATCTCTTCCACGTTGTCTAACGACAGTTGACCAAGGTCGATTTGTCCGTTTTGGGCATTGCCTAACTCAATTCCATCGTAGAAAATGCCAAGGTGATTGGTGCCCATACTACGTATATTAACCGTTTTCAGTCCGCCAACGCCACCGTAGTCTTTAATTTGCAGCCCCGAGAAGTAACGCAAGGCATCGGCCACACTGTGCGCATTAAGTCTTTCAAGCGCAGCTCCGTCAAGTTTTTGCGAAGGAATAACCTCGCGAAAGGTATTCTTAGACACGACAACAATCTCGCGTACATGTTGTACCGAGTCTAATGCCAACTGCCGTTTAGTATCCTGACCATGGACAGATGCAGCGAAGAACAACGCTGCACAAACCAAAAAGAAATGTACTCTCTGCATATTTCAAGTTCTTATCTCATAACCTTTCCTCGAGGTTAAATTAAAGATAAAGGGCAATGGCAGGTCTTCTGACTTTGTAACCGGGTCACAAACGCCTTCCCGAATTTCCCTTGGTGGGGTTCAGTGGCACAGTGTTTATGACCAGTAAAGGTTACTTACAGCAGCGGGACTGTTCGGGATTTTCACCCGATTCCCTTTTAATCGCCCGTATGCGAACCTATTGCCTAGTTGTGCAAAGATAGTGATAATATGTTGAATACACAAACGCCATATTGGAAGAGGGTTGATTGCTGCTTCAGCGTGTATTAATGCTGCAAGACTCGGATTTTGTTCTTTTAAACCGCATGATTAGAACAAGACATTTTTAACGTAGTTTAATCTCTCGCGTTTTTTGATTCCTTCAATGTTGCATGATGTTATATATCAGCATACCTGTTTGTTGCAAGGCGTTCATTACGCATAAGCAACGTTTTCGCATGCGCACATATATAATAATGAGTAAGTGTATGTGACGACGAATAACCGAATGGATTTGGAGGCGTTTACGTATGAAACATCTTGCGTTTAACGAATAAACGAGAGCCCGTAATAAAGCCTAAGAGGACAGCTTTTTTAACTTCTGCCTTGTTACAGCTAAGATGGAACCCTGTTACATGTAAGCTAGAACATTGTTCCATATCAACTGGAACTCTGTTCCACCTAAGATGGAACAGTAGTACAAAATGTTGGTAACACAGCAGAAGGTGTAAAAATGGCCTTTTGGCTCTTATTTATCGAAATTTAAACACACACTTTTTAGGAAACATTGCTTAGTGATAAGCTAAATGTAAAGCGACAAACTAGACCTAGCTTTCATCGCAAGTGTATGGCAAACACTAACGAGTGGATTATAGGTCGACCACAGTGATGCCCGCGCCGCCAAACTGAACATGCTCGTCTTTAAATGCCGTTACGTTGGGCACGGTGGCCAAGTATTGGCGGATAAGTTGTCGAAGGATGCCGTTGCCCTTACCGTGGAGGATGCGAACACGGGGCATACCCACGAGAATGGCATCGTCGATGAAATGCATCACGGCATTAAGTGCCTCGTCGCCACGCTCACCCCTGATATCCAGATCTTGGTGGAAATGGCTCTTGCGCTCGTCGATGGTTTGCCGCGTCTCTTTACTTACGGTGTATTGTTTGGTTTGCTCTTTCTCCGTTTGTGTGGCCAATTCAAGTCGTTTAACGTCAATCTTCGAACGCATACCCCCAAACACCACCATGGCCATGCCGTTATTGTCGAGCGATTCAACACGTCCAATGGTTGAAAGACCCTTCATCTTTACTGCATCGCCTGGCTTAATCTCAGCCGTTGGCGATTTTTTCTTGCTCACGGCCTCCCTTATTTGCTCGGCAGCCTTCTTTTGTTTCTCGGCCTTTTCCTTAATATGCTTCTCGTGTCTTTCCTTCCTGCGCTTTATCTGCTCAATCTTTTTGGCGATAAACTCGTCGTTGGCGGCTGCGTCTACTTGTTCAACCGAGGTACGGAAGTCACTTAACTCCTCGCGAATACGCTTCGTACGCTCTTTTTCAGCTTGCGCTTCCTTAATCTCGCGAATGGTTGTTTCGATGCGTTTGTTACTTTCACGAAGCAGTTCTTCGGCCTGTTCTTTCGCCCGTTTCAGTACATCTTTCCGTGTTTTACCAATCTCCTCAATATCTTTTTCGTAGCATTCAATAACCGCCTGCAATTCTTTCTCCTGCTTGTGTATGGTGGTTCGCTTGTTTTCCCAGTAGCGTTTGTCGCGCACGATGTCTTGCAGATACTTGTCGCTCTGTATATAGTCTTCGCCCACAATGCGTGAAGCGTCTTGTATTACCTCTTCGGGCAAACCTATTTTACGTGCAATCTCAATGGCAAACGAACTCCCAGGCTGTCCGATAGACAACATGAAGAGTGCTTGCATCTCCTTTCTATCATAGAGCATGGCACCATTAGCCACGCCATCGTGTGTATCTGCAAAATGTTTTAGATTCTGATAGTGGGTGGTGATGACGCCAAACGCACCTTTGTTGCAAAACTGAGTGAGCACCGATTCGGCTATGGCGCCACCAATTAACGGTTCGGTGCCTGTTCCGAACTCGTCGATGAGAATGAGTGTCTTATCGTTGGCGTGTCTCATCATCATCTTCATGTTGAGCAGATGCGACGAGTAGGTACTAAGATCGTTCTCTATGCTTTGCTCGTCGCCAATGTCTATCATCACGTTTTGGAATACGCCCACTCGCGAAGTTTCGCCCATAGGTACCGAAAGACCACATTGAACCATATATTGGAGCAGGCCTACGGTTTTAAGACACACCGATTTGCCCCCCGCATTAGGGCCAGAGATAATGAGAATACGCTTCTCGGGGGTAAGCATAACATCAAGTGGCACAACCCTTTTACCTTGTTTTTCTAACGAAAGCCTTAACAATGGGTGCACAGCTTGTCCCCAATCGATGAGCGGTTTGTTGCTTAGCTGTGGTTCGATGGCCTTGAAAGTGCGTGCCAACTCTGCCTTTGCGCGAATAAAATCGATGTGCGCCAACAACTGATAAGAGGCGGCCATGGGCGCGATATGTGGTCGGATGTCGTCGGACACCTCTTTTAATATACGTACAATTTCCTTTTTCTCGTCTGCTTCTAATTCTCTAATCTTGTTGTTAGCTTCCACAACCTCGGTTGGTTCGATGTAAACCGTACGCCCCGAAGCCGACTCGTCGTGCACGATACCACCAATTTTGCGCTTCATTCCAGGCAAAACGGGTATCACAAGACGGCCCTCGCGTATCGCAGGCGTAACGTCTTTCTCTACCAAACCTTCTTGTTGCGCATTGCGGAGGATAGAGTTGAGAATACGCGATATGCTTCCTTCGGTTTGTGCAAGCTCGCGTCTGATGCGTGCCAATTCGGGCGATGCGCTGTCTTTTATCTTTCCAAACTTATCAACAATCTGCGTGATGCGACGCACGATATCGGGAAAAGTCTCGACATCTACGGTTAGCCGTTGCAGGGAAGGGTAGGGAAAGCGCGCATCTTGTCCATCGCTAGCCACTTCGCCATCGCTGGTGCGGTTGAGAAAGCGTACTACTTGGTGGATGGTATCAAGCGAACGTAAGAGGTCGAACAACTCTTGCTCGTCTAGATGTGTCCCTTCGATGCGCAAACGCGAAAGGGTGGGGCGCAGGTCGAAGAAATATTGCAGGGGGAAATCGTCGGCTTGGGTTTGCAAAAGCCTAAACTCGCGCGTCTGCGTGAGCCATGTTTGTATTTCGTCGGCATTGTGGCTCATAGTCATATTGTCTACAATACCAGTGCCAAGGGTAGACAGACATTTGCCCTTTAACAAGGTTCTTACCTCGTTAAAACCTATCTTTTGCTCGAAATTGTTCGGATAAATCATACTGCAAAATTACTTCACATTATTGACATGACAAAACCAAAGGAAGAAAATGGTGTTTGGAGTAAAAACAAAAAACACCCAACGATTGCTCGCCAGGTGCCAATAGATTGAATGTTGAAGCAATGTTTATTGCTTATTTTTCAGTAAGTCGCGAATTTCTGCAAGTAATTTCTCTTCGCTACTAGGCTCAGCCGGCGCTTCAGGAGCAGCAGGTTCGGCCTTCTTTCGTGAAAGCGTATTGATGCCCTT
The DNA here is from genome assembly GCF_000378085.1 of Hoylesella loescheii DSM 19665 = JCM 12249 = ATCC 15930. Classification (GTDB taxonomy): domain Bacteria; phylum Bacteroidota; class Bacteroidia; order Bacteroidales; family Bacteroidaceae; genus Prevotella; species Prevotella loescheii. Next base: position 325,047 of record NZ_KB899210.1, on the reverse strand, counting down.
GATAAGCAAGAAGATACAGAAAGCGATAATCGTGAAGTCGATAACGTTCTGAATGAAATTACCATACATGATCTTGGCTTGGCCAATAGTGATAGACAACGCCTTGAAATCCAACCCTCCAATTAGCATTCCAATGACTGGCATCAGCAAGTCGTCTACAACAGACGAAACGATTTTGCCGAAAGCACCACCAATGATAACACCGACCGCCAAATCTAATACGTTACCCCGCATGGCGAAGTCTTTGAACTCGTTTAAAAATTTACTCATTGTTTTTTTGTTGTTGATAATAATTATTTGGTGAAATCCTATGCAAATGTAGAAATAAATTTGTAACTTTGCGGTGCAATTGAGGAAAAAAGCATTGTTTAGGCTAACATTTTGATTTTTTAAACCATTTTGTCATGTCAACTTGCTAATATGCCCCTGCTATGTATTTTTAACCCATTAAAAATAAAAAACAAAGATGATTAAAATTGGTATTAACGGATTTGGCCGTATCGGTCGTTTCGTTTTCCGTGCTTCTCTCGAAGAGGCTAACGCTAAAGAAGTGCAAGTTGTTGCCATCAACGACCTTTGCCCCGTAGACTACTTGGCATACATGCTGAAGTACGACACGATGCACGGTATCTTCAAAGGCACTATCGAAGCAGACGTGGAAAAGTCGCAACTTATCGTTAACGGTAACGTTATCCGTGTAACCGCAGAGCGCAATCCCGCCGATTTGAAGTGGGGCGAGGTTGGTGCAGAATACGTTGTTGAGTCTACTGGTTTGTTCCTTTCTAAGGATAAGTCACAAGGCCACCTCGACGCTGGTGCCAAGTACGTTGTAATGTCGGCTCCTTCTAAGGACGACACACCCATGTTCGTTTGCGGTGTAAACGAAAAGAGCTACGTAAAGGGAACTCAATTCGTTTCTAACGCTTCTTGTACCACCAACTGCTTGGCTCCTATCGCTAAGGTATTGAATGACAAATGGGGTATCACCGATGGTTTGATGACGACCGTTCACTCTACCACTGCAACGCAAAAGACTGTTGACGGTCCTTCTTTGAAAGACTGGCGTGGTGGCCGTGCCGCTTCTGGCAACATCATTCCTTCTTCTACTGGTGCCGCTAAGGCAGTAGGCAAGGTTATTCCCGAATTGAACGGCAAGCTCACTGGTATGTCTATGCGTGTTCCTACGCTCGACGTTTCGGTTGTTGACCTTACCGTTAACTTGGCAAAACCTGCTAAATACGACGAGATTTGCGCTGCTATGAAGGCTGCTTCTGAGGGCGAACTCAAAGGTGTTCTGGGTTACACCGAGGACGCTGTAGTATCTTCTGACTTCTTGGGAGACGCTCGCACCTCTATCTTCGACGCCAAAGCAGGTATCGCTCTTACCGATACTTTCGTTAAGGTTGTATCTTGGTACGACAACGAAATCGGCTACTCACACAAGGTTGTTGAGCTGATTAAGCACATGGCAAAGGTTAACGGCTAATTAATTTTAGCGTTTAACTGAACAAAAACGAGCCGTCCTATAATTTAGGACGGCTTTTTTTATTACCTTTGTCTTCGTGAAGATGATAACGATATTGGGTCCTACGGCCTGTGGCAAAACCGCATTGGCCGTTAGTCTTGCCGCCAAAATGGGTGGCGAGATTATCAGTGCGGATAGCCGTCAAGTATATCGTGGCATGGATATTGGCACAGGAAAAGACCTGTCCGAATACCAAATGGATGGCAAGCAAATACCTTACCACCTTATAGATATAGAGGAAGCAGGGCAGAAATACAACCTCTTCAGGTTTCAAGAAGACTTTAACGCCGCATACGAAGACATTACAAGTAGGGGTGTTCAACCCATTTTATGTGGTGGAACGGGTCTTTATATGGAGGCGGTTTTGAAAGGTTATGCGCTATCGCCTGTTCCACAAGACGACAATTTACGTAAGAAGCTTTCCACTAGGTCACTAGGCGAACTGAAAGAGCTGTTAATATGGCTGAAAGCAAGAAATGGTTCGGCCATGCACAATGAAACGGATGTAGACACGGTAAGTCGTGCAGTGAGGGCAATAGAAATTGAATTTCACAATTTGCGCCATTCGGTTGACACACGAAGAGTGCCTGCTGTGGGTTCGCTCATCGTAGGACTAGACGTTGATAGGGACGTAAGGCGCGAACGAATAACCGCCAGACTGAAAGCCAGATTGGAAGAAGGGATGGTAGAAGAAGTGCGCGGACTGCTTGAAAAGGACGGCATTACAAAAGAAGACCTGATGTACTACGGACTGGAATATAAGTATGTTACAGCATACGTGGTTGGTGAGATGTCGTATGAAGACATGTTTAATCAGCTTGAAATTGCCATACACCAGTTTGCCAAACGACAGATGACTTGGTTCAGGGGTATGGAACGACGCGGATTTAACATCCATTGGCTAGACGCGAGCATACCTATGGCAGACAAGCTTGCGCAAATAGAAAGGTGGATGGCACAAGAAAACGAAACAGCTTACGAAAAAAGAGGATAGAAAATGTCAGCAAACAAGAAATGGGCGATATTGTACTGCCCCAAGAAGGGTATGTATAGTAGGGGAGTGCGTTGGAGTAAGGTGGAACGAAGCCTTATGGACAATGGCATTGAATTTGACTATGTGCAGAGCGAAAACGCCAATAGCGTGGAACGATTGATAACCATGTTCATCGAGAATGGCTATCAAACGATTGTTGTTGTTGGTGGCGACTCGGCCCTAAATGATGCTGCCAATTGCCTAATGCGTGTAGATAAGGAAACGAGAGAAGGCATCGCGCTGGGTGTTATTCCTAACGGGCTGATGAACGACTTTGCTCATTTCTGGGGAATGACCGAAGGTGACGTTGACGGTACTGTGAAATGGCTGAAAAAAAGACGTATAAGAAAAATAGACTTAGGGCGCGTACGCTATACAAATAAAGAGGGGAAGAACTGCCAACGCTATTTTCTGAACTGCGTGAACGTAGGTTTGATTGCCACAATCATGAACCTTCGTTTGCAAACACGTCGCCTTTTCGGTTCACGCACACTATCTTTCCTCTTCTCTTTCGCATTACTGGCCTTCCAACGGCTAGAATACAAGATGCGCTTGAAGATTAACGAGGAGATGTTAAATCGCAAAATCATGACCATTTGCGTTGGAAACGCGTTGGGATACGGCCAAACGCCCAATGCAGTTCCATACAACGGGCTATTGGATGTGTCGGTAGTTTATCATCCTAAGATGATGAAGTTGTTCGAAGGTATTTACTTGTTTTTACGTGGTAAATTCTTAAATCATAGAAGCGTGCATCCTTATCGCACACGTATGGTAGAATTCATGGACGCCAACCACGCCTTGGTTGGCATTGACGGCAGGCCGATGAACACGCCCGCAGGTTCGTTTACAATTTCGGTGGAACAAGAAGTGATTAACTTTCTGATACCCGACTAACCTAGCTTGCTTACCTTGCGCAGTTCTTCGTCTTGCATAATGCGAATTTTGCGCCCATCAATCATAATGATATTTTCCATAGCAAAAGATGATAGCGTACGTATAGCGTTACTCGTTGTCATGTTCGACATACTCGCTATGTCTTCTCGACTAAGGTAGATACTAAGCGTATAACCATCCTCTTCTACACCGTAGCTGTCTTTTAAGAAAAGTAATGTCTCGGCCAATCGTCCTCTAATGTGTTTTTGTGTCAAGCTAACAGTACGCTCATCAGACGAACCAAGCAACTTGGCTAAGTGTCTAATGAAGAACATTGAGACCGCATTGTTCTCATGCATGAGCTTCACCACCAATTGAATGGGTAAGAAAGCCACAACGCAGTTGTCGATTGCCATGGCCGAAGTTTTATAATCTTCGCCGGCAAAATATGCCCGATAACCGAAGAAATCTACAGCCTTAATGGCGCGAATGATTTGATTGCGGCCATTAACACCTTCTTTATAGACTTTGATTTTACCCAAAATCAGGCACATAAGCTCACGTGGAGATTCGCCACCTCTATATATAATGTCGTTCTTTTTGAACGAAACGATCCTAACATTGTCAGTCAACAATTTCCGTTGAGACTCCGAAAGGGGGCTCCAGCGTTCGGAAATGATCCTTATCACCTCTTCTTTTGATACTAGAATTTTAGCTGTCATAATTTTTCTGGCTTTACTCAGTCTTGTGTTGATTAACAGAATTGCTTACAAAATTACAACTTTTTCTTCTATGGGGCAGGTTTATTGTTCCCTTTTTTATTTAAATGAATCAGAAAAAAGGTTATTTTCGCAAATTCACTAGGTTTTATTTGTGTTAAAGCTGATATTTTTGTACTTTTGATGCAAGAAGAGTTGATGTCCTAACTAATCTTCTTAAACTTGATGACTAACAATTAAACCTTAAAGTATAGCTGTATGGGTTATATACGATTTGAAAAATCCCTCATGACAAATCTTGAGGAATCATTACCTAAAGAGTTGTTACGAACCAACAGGTCAGGAGCATATTCTTGCTCGTCTATACTGGATTGCAACACAAGAAAGTATCATGGACTTCTTGTTGTACCTATTCCCGAATTAGACGATGATAACCATGTGCTCCTTTCCGCACTCGATGTATCCGTCATTCAACATGGAGCCGAGTTCAATCTTGGCTTACACAAGTATCGTGGAAACACTTATAGTCCTAACGGGCATAAGTATATCCGCGAGTTTAATTGCGATAAAGTGCCCACAACCCTGTATCGGGTGGGAGGCGTAGTATTGAGGAAGGAAGTGGTTTTCCAGCATTTTGAAGACCGAATACTCATTCGATACACCTTAGAAGATGCGCATTCTGCCACCACTTTGCGTTTCAAACCTTTCTTGGCGTTTAGAAGCGTGCGACAGTTTACGCACGAAAATGCCGTTGCTTCACGCGAATATCACAACGTGGAGAATGGGATAAAGACCTGTATGTATGCAGGTTATCCTGATTTGTTTATGCAATTCAGCAAGAAAAACACCTTTATTTTCGAACCAAATTGGTATCATGGCGTGGAATATCCCAAAGAACAAGAGCGTGGATATGATGCCAACGAAGACCTATACGTACCTGGTTACTTCGAAATGAACATCAAGAAGGGCGAAAGTATCGTGTTCTCTGCCTCCATCCAAGAATTTAAAACCAAGGACCTTTGCCGATTATTTGAAGAGGAAGTGGAAGAAAGGAGTCCTCGCGACAACTTCTTCCATTGTTTGGTTAATGCTGCGCATCAGTTCCATATTAACGACGGAAATGGCGACGAGTATATCCTTGCTGGTTATCCGTGGTTCAAGTGTAGGGCTCGCGACACCTTCGTGGCTCTGCCCGGACTAACGCTCGCCATCGAAGAAGAAAGTTACTTCGAAGCGGTTATGCGTACTGCGGAAAGGGGATTGCGCGAGTTTATGGGCGATAAGCCGTTAACCGTGCACATCGCAGAGATTGATCAGCCCGATGTTTTGCTGTGGGCCGTCTGGGCTATACAGCAATATGGACGAGAAACAGGCAAAGAACGGTGCATAGAAAAGTATGGCCAACTGGTGAAAGACATCATTATATATATAAGGAGTAATAAACACCCGAACCTTATACTCGACGATAACGGACTTATCAGGACCAACGGAAGGGACAAGGCCGTAACTTGGATGAACTCCACGATCAACGGACGACCAGCCGTTCCACGCTCTGGATACATCGTAGAGTTTAATGCACTTTGGTATAATGCGTTGAAATTCGCTGCAACTATCGCCACCGACATGGGCGAACCTCATGAAACAGAAAACTTGGAAGAAATGGCCGCACGCTGTAAGGAAGCTTTCGTAGACACTTTCTTGAACGAATACGGCTACCTTTACGATTTCGTAGACGGCAATATGGTTGATTGGAGTGTGCGCCCGAACATGATTTTCGCCGTTGCACTTGATTATTCGCCATTGGAATTGAGTCAAAAGAAGAGCGTTCTCGATGTTTGTACGCGCGAGTTGCTTACGCCTAAGGGGCTTAGAAGCCTGTCTCCCAAGAGCGGCGGATACAATCCCATGTTTATAGGACCACAAATACAGCGCGATCACGCATACCATCAGGGCACGGCATGGCCTTGGCTGGGTGGATTTTACATGGAAGCGTGCCTCAAACTCTATAAGCGCACACGCCTGAGCTTCATCGAAAGGCAGATGGTTGGTTACGAAGACGAGATGTTTTACCACTGTCTCGGAACCATTCCCGAACTCTTCGATGGCAACCCACCTTTCCATGGACGCGGGGCAATATCGTTTGCCATGAATGTGGGCGAAATATTAAGAACTTTAGAACTACTTGAAAAATACTCATATCAATAAAAACGGAGGAGCTGAATAATGAAAGTACTAATGTTTGGTTGGGAGTATCCTCCTCACATCTTAGGCGGTCTAGGCACGGCTAGCTTCGGTATCACCGAGGGATTGCATGCTCAAGGCGACATGGAAATAACTTTCTGCCTTCCCAAACCATGGGGAGACGAAGATAAGAACGCAGCTCACATCGTTGCCATGAACTGCGTACCCGTGGCATGGCGCGACGTTAACTACGATTATGTTAAAGAAAGGTTGGGCAATGTTATGTCTCCCGAGTATTATTACGAACTACGAGACAACATCTATGCCGACTTCAACTACATGAACCTAAATGATTTGGGCTGCGTGGAGTTTTCTGGTCGCTACCCCGATAACCTGCACGAAGAGATCAACAACTACTCTATTGTTGCTGGTGTTGTGGCTAGGCGAGAGTCATTCGACATCATTCACGCCCACGATTGGCTCACTTACCCTGCAGGTATTCATGCCAAGCAGGTGTCGGGCAAACCTCTCTGCATTCATGTGCATGCTACCGACTTCGATCGTTCTCGTGGTAAAGTGAACCCCACTGTGTATTCCATTGAGAAAGACGGTATGGATAACGCCGACTGTATCATGTGCGTGTCTGAACTTACACGTCAAACGGTTATCCACCAATACCATCAAGACCCGCGTAAGTGTTTCACCGTGCACAACGCCGTGTATCCTTTGGCAAAAGAATTACAAGACATTCCACGCCCAAACCATGATGGAAAGGAGAAAACCGTAACATTCCTTGGCCGCATCACCATGCAAAAAGGACCCGAATATTTTGTAGAAGCAGCTACGATGGTGCTACACCGTACCCGCAACGTACGTTTCTGCATGGCAGGATCTGGCGACATGATGGATAAAATGATTTATCTTGCAGCCAACCGCGGCATTGCCGACAGGTTCCATTTCCCTGGTTTTATGCGCGGAAAACAAGTTTACGAGTGCCTGAAGGCATCCGACGTGTACGTAATGCCATCTGTAAGCGAGCCTTTCGGCATCTCGCCCTTGGAAGCGATGCAATGTGGCACACCCACAATCATATCTAAACAAAGCGGTTGCGCAGAGATTTTGACCAACTGTATCAAGGTAGATTACTGGGACATACATGCTATGGCCGACGCCATCTATTCCATCTGCCACAACGATAGCCTGTTCCACTATCTGCAAGACGAAGGAAAGAACGAGGTAGACCAGATAACATGGGAGAAAGTGGGTATGTGGATACGCACGCTTTACGAGAGAACAATTAACAAGAACTAATGCAGCCTTTTAAAACAATAAAACAATGAAAACAATATGTTTATATTTTGAGATACACCAAATTATCCATCTCAAGCGGTACAGGTTCTTCGACATCGGTACCGACCACTATTACTACGACGATTTCGAGAACGAACGAACCATTGCCGATATAGCCGAACGTTCGTATATGCCCGCATTAAACACGCTGCTCGACATGATTAAGGTCAGCGGCAAGTATTTCAAGGTGGCTTTCTCACTTTCGGGCGTGGGCATCGAACAATTGGAGATGCACGCTCCGCAAGTGTTGGATAAGCTGCAAGAACTAAACGAAACGGGCTGCGTAGAGTTCTTGGCCGAACCATATTCACATGGTTTGGCTTCGCTCATCAACGAAGACAGCTTCGAGGCTGAAGTGAAAAAGCAATGCCAAAAGATAAAGGAATACTTCGGACAAGTGCCCAAGGTGCTGCGAAACTCTTCACTCATCTATAACGACGACATTGGTTTGAAGGCCTCGCACATGGGATTTAAGGGCATGCTTACCGAAGGGGCCAAACACGTATTGGGTTGGAAGTCGCCCCATTACCTCTATCATTGCACCATGGCGCCAAATCTGAAGCTGCTTTTGCGCGATATCCGCCTAAGCGATGACGTGTCGTTGCGCTTCAATAACAGTGAGTGGGACGAATATCCGCTGTTTGCAGATAAATATATTGGCAAGATTGCAGCGCTTCCCAACGAAGAACAGGTTATCAATATCTTCATGGAGCTATCGGCATTGGGCATTGCCCAGCCTCTATCTAGCAACATCCTAGAGTTCTTAAAGGCTATACCTGTCTGCGCCAAGCAAGCGGGCATCACCTTCTCTACCCCCACCGAGATATGTACAAAGATGAAGAGCGTGGGCGCATTGGAAGTTCCGTACGCACTGTCGTGGATCGACGAAGAACGTGACGTGAGCAGTTGGCTTGGCAACCCAATGCAACGCGAAGCTTTCAACAAGCTATATAGCGTGGCCGATAGGGTAAGAATAGCCAACGATTCGCGCATTAACCAAGACTGGGACTATTTGCAGGCCTCAAACAACTTCCGTTTTATGACCACCAAGAACACGGGAGTGGCCATCGATCGCGGAATTTACAGCAGCCCATTCGATGCATTCACCAATTACATGAATATCCTTGGCGATTTCATCAATAGGGTTAACAGTCTTTATCCAGAGGATATCGGCAACGAAGAACTTAACAGCTTGTTGACAACGATTAAGAACCAAGGCGACGAAATCGAGATGAAAGAGAAAGAGATTGTTCGCTTACAAACTAAAATCGCTAAGATTGAAGCCGAAGAAGATAAGCTTCGTGCCAAGTTAGAAAAGGAAGAGACGAAGGACAAGCCTAAACGAACGACTACGAAGAAAGCAGCCCCAAAAGCCGAAGAGAAGAAATAAGGCTTATAGGCTTCATCATGCCTGCACAATGTAGAATACTCTTTTCCATGCCACATTGGCAAGCAATATGGTGTTCTAGCAGGATTCCAACAGCCAGTATAGTCTGCGCTGCGGGCTTCATTCCTGCATATTTGTTCACTTATCACATTTCGCGCGAGTTTGGTTTACAACTAAGCTCGCGCTTTGTTTTTCCCTTTTTTCATCAAAAAACAATATAGCTTGTACACCAATCATTTAGTAAAAACTCTCCTTAATTAGTGCACATAAATCAGCTAAAACATGTTTATTCACCTCTCTAGTTTGTATACACACGAACTTATACACTTATATGGTTTCACAAATTCCCGTCAGAAGCTCTTCACAAACATTCATTAGGTTGTATTAAGTGTTTTTTTATTATTGCATTCCATACGCGAGTTCGGGATAAAAACACAGTCGTTATGCCTTGTGTTGCGCAGCACTAGTTGGAGAGAAAGTCATTTCTTTACCTGTCCAATCTTGTTCAGAGGGCATGGGTTCTTGGCCCGAACTCCTCAATCACTCCTTGCGTCGTTCGCATTTTCATAGTTCCGAGAATGCGCTTTCTAAGCCCTAATTATGCATTATTAGATTAATCGCCACGTTAAATGTATTTTGGACGGCTGTTCCATGTTATCTGGAATGCTGTTCCAGTTGAACTGGAACACTGTTCCAACTAAGCTGGAACAGGAGTCCAACTTAACTGTAACAGAGCGAGAGCTGAATAAGCTCACTACAAGAGCATTTCGGGTGGGGAATGAAAGATGGCGTTTGGAGGTTAGGAGGGTGAGTTGGTGGCAGTGATAGGCTGTGGAATGAACCGCCTAGATGATGCCAAGCGAGTGTCAAACGTTACGTGAATTCGAGATAGGCTACGATGCTTTTTTGAGCAAGAATAGATAAAAAACGAATGGCAATCTCACCAACTAGCGCTACGCGATAGTCGACATAGTGAACATCTCTTATCCCAAACTCGCGTAAGAGATAACGAAGAGCTATACAAGAAACAAGATTTGAATGATAGCACTCTTTTAGAACACACCTAAACAGATGGATGCACAAACGCGGGATGACAAATTAGTGGGGTGATAAAAATAAGGAGTTGGCATGATCGCTTGCAGGCTGTAGTTAGGAGTACAGTTGTATCTGGCAGTATGAAAATCATACGAAACAACTCCCGAAGGGCAATGTTTGCTCTTCGGGAGTTGTTGTCTTATAGGGTAGGGTAGGCTTACTTCAGCACTCCAAGTTCTTTACCCACCTTAACGAAAGCCGCAATACACTTGTCTAGTTGCTCGCGATTGTGGCCTGCGGAAATCTGAACCCTGATGCGTGCTTGCTCTTTGGGCACAACAGGATAATAGAAGCCCGTTACATAGATGCCTTCGTCGAGCATGCGTGCAGCATATATTTGCGAGAGTTTAGCGTCGTAAAGCATCACCGCACAGATGGCACTTTGAGTGGGTTTGATGTCGAAACCTGCCGCCATCATCTTGTCGCGGAAGTAGTTAACATTCTCTACTAGCTTGTCGTGAAGTTCGTTGCTTTCGGCCAACATCTTGAAAACTTCGATGCTGGCACCAATAATGCAAGGTGCAAGCGAGTTAGAGAAGAGGTAAGGACGGCTTCTTTGGCGAAGCATATCAATAATTTCTTTGCGGCCAGTGGTAAATCCACCCAGTGCACCACCAAAGGCCTTACCCAGCGTTCCGGTGTATATGTCTACGCGACCGTATGTTTTGCAAAGTTCGCTAACACCATGACCCGTTGCACCAACCACACCAGCCGAGTGCGATTCGTCTACCATTACCAGCGCATCGTACTTTTCAGCCAAGTCGCAGATCTGATCCATGGGTGCCACATTACCGTCCATAGAGAATACGCCATCGGTAACAATGATGCGGAAGCGCTGTTGTTGCGCCTCTTGCAGACAGCGTTCGAGGTCAGCCATATCAGCGTTTTGGTAGCGATAGCGTTTTGCTTTGCAGAGCCTAACACCGTCGATGATGGACGCATGGTTAAGGGCATCACTGATGATGGCGTCTTCTTCGGTGAAAAGAGGTTCGAATACGCCCCCATTAGCATCGAAACAGGCGGCATAAAGAATAGTATCTTCGGTTTGGAAGTAGTTAGATATGGCCTGTTCAAGTTCTTTGTGGGCATCTTGAGTTCCACAAATAAAGCGAACAGACGACATTCCGAATCCCCTACGGTCCATCATACGCTTAGCGCCTTCAATAAGACGGGGATGGTTAGACAGGCCTAAGTAGTTGTTGGCGCAGAAGTTCAGCACTTCTTTTCCCTTTACCGTGATAGCGGCTTGTTGAGCACTCTCAATGAGCCTTTCCTCTTTATAGAGTCCAGCTTCTTTAATCTCAGCGATGCTCTTACTGAGATGTTCTTTCATTTTGCCATACATAATGATCTTTAAATTTAAGTTACAAGGGACAAAGTAAATCATTTTTTTTGATACGAGGGTTACAAATGGAGTTTTTTTTGTGAACTCTCAAAATTTTAAACTTCTTTAAATATTAACTTTTTATACATATCAGAAAAAGCGTTTACTTTGCAGCTGAAAAACAAAAAAACAGATAAAACAGTTATGAAAAATGTTTTAGTCATTGGATCTACAGGCCAGATAGGTTCTGAACTTACTGGCGAATTAAGAAAACGTTACGGTAATAGTAACGTGGTGGCAGGCTACATTCAAGGCGCAGAACCTAAGGGCGAGCTGAAAGAGGCAGGACCTTGTGCCATTGCCGACGTGACAAATCCAGAGGCAATTGCCGAAGTGGTGCGTAAGTACAACATCGACACCATCTACAACTTGGCCGCATTGCTTTCTGTTGTGGCAGAAAGTAAACCGCGATTGGCATGGAAAATCGGCATCGACGGATTGTGGAACATTCTAGAAGTGGCACGTGAGAACGGCTGTGCGGTGTTTACACCAAGCTCAATTGGTTCGTTCGGACCAGACACGCCTCGCGAGATGACACCGCAAGACACCATTCAACGTCCTGCAACAATCTATGGCGTATCGAAAGTTACAACCGAATTGTTGAGCGATTACTACCAAAAGAAGTATGGGGTAGATACGCGTTCGGTGCGTTTCCCTGGCATTATCTCGTACGTAACGCCTCCTGGTGGTGGTACAACCGACTATGCCGTAGACATCTATTACTCGGCAGTTAAAGGTGAAAAGTTTGTTTGTCCTATCGGTAAGGGCACACGCATGGACATGATGTACATGCCCGACGCACTGCACGCTGCCATCCAACTGATGGAGGCCGACAAGACGAAGCTGGTGCATCATAACGGTTTCAATATCGCATCGATGAGTTTCGATCCTGAAACCATCTATCAAGCCATCAAGAAATACAAGCCCGAGTTTGAGATGGTTTACGAAATCGATCCCTTAAAACAGAGCATTGCCGATAGCTGGCCAAACCAAATGGACGACTCAGCAGCAAGAAACGAGTGGGGATGGATGCCACAATACGACCTTGACTCAATGACCAAAGACATGTTGGAGAAACTGTCTGTGAAGCTGTTGAAATAAAACAACACTTGCAAAACTCCTCTTATATATGCGTTGGTGTGGCGACAACTACGCACAAACAATGTGGCGCGGACACAGATGTCTGCAATCTACCTAAGAAAAAAGATGTACACTTGCCGCAAACAACGGATTGACCTTTTAGGCACACATTCTCATTAAGCCCAATTGAGCAATGCCAAGCCTGCTTGAACATTGCCATGGCGAGAGAAGAACATAATGCTTGCCCAATGACAATCTGCTGAAAACAACATCAAAAAAGACACCAAGACACATTTATAAAGAGGATTTCTCTCAAACAGAGATGCATAATGGCAGCTGTTCGAAGCATTTTTACATGCCGTTCGAACAACTGCCATTTTCGTTTTACTCCATTACTGGGCTAGGATGGGGCAGGGCTTGTTAACTTTCTAGCTGTGCCTTTAAGTATTTTCCAGTAATGCTATCTTTGCAATTGGCCAGTTCTTCTGGCGTACCAGCAAATACTAGCTTGCCTCCACGATCGCCCCCATCGGGTCCAAGATCGATAACATGATCGGCACATTTTATCACATCCATGTTGTGTTCTATCACAATCACAGAGTGACCACGCTCTATCAGTGCGCCCATTGCCCTTAACAATCGCTTGATATCGTGAAAATGTAATCCCGTTGTTGGTTCGTCGAAGATGAAAAGCGTAGGTTCGGCCTTCTCTTGTCCAATGAAGTAAGCCAGTTTTACACGCTGGTTTTCTCCTCCCGAAAGAGTAGATGAGTTCTGGCCTAGTTTGATATAGCCCAAGCCAACATCTTCTAGCGGCTGCAGTCTATTGACAACGCTCGTCTGCTTATGGCTTGTGAAAAACTCAATAGCTTCCGAAACGGTCATATCTAGAATGTCGTTGATGTTCTTTCCCTCGTAGCGAACGTCCAAAACGTCATGCTTAAAGCGTTGGCCGTGGCATGTTTCGCACTCCAAAACCAAGTCGGCCATAAACTGCATTTCCACAGTTATCACGCCTGCACCTTTGCATTCTTCGCATCGTCCACCCTCGGCGTTGAACGAAAAGAATTGAGCTGAGAAGCCTAATTGCTTCGCTAAGGGCTGATTTGCGAAGAGTTGGCGAATCGGTTCGTAAGCTTTCACGTACGTAGCAGGGTTAGAACGCGTGCTTCTACCAATGGGGTTCTGGTCTACAAACTCGATATGTTTCACCTGTTTAAGGTCGCCCTCTAGTGCAATAAACTCTCCTGGCGCATCGGCCACATCGCCCATGCTACGTTTAAGGGCAGGATGGAGGATGCCCTTGATGAGCGATGACTTGCCCGAACCACTTACACCCGTTATAACCGTTAGAACATTGAGCGGAAAGGTGACATCAATGCCTTTAAGGTTGTTCATTCGTGCGCCCTTCAACTGTATTGATTGGTTCCACTTACGCCTAGATGTGGGTGTGTCAATCTTTTCTGCTCCAGTGAGATAGGCAACTGTATGGCTGCTGGGATATCGGTCTAGGACAGCCTTTGTGATGTCGGATGCAGGACCGTTGAATACAATTTCGCCACCCAAACGTCCCGCATCGGGGCCAACGTCTATAAGATGGTCGGCCTTCCGCAAAATATCCTCATCGTGTTCCACAACGATTACGGTGTTTCCGATTTGTACAAGGTCGTTTAAAACTTTTATCAGGCGGTCGGTATCACGACTATGCAGACCTATACTTGGCTCGTCGAGGATGTATAATGAGCCAACCAGCGAGCTACCTAGCGACGTGGTAAGTTGTATGCGCTGACTTTCGCCACCGCTAAGGGTGTTAGATTGGCGGTTGAGCGTAAGATAATGCAGGCCTACATCAAGCAAAAACTGCAGTCGGTTGTTTATTTCGGTGAGCAACCGAGCAGCAATCTTGGCATCATAATCGTTTAGTTGCAGATTGTCGAACCATGTTTTGAGCTTGCCGATAGGCATTTCTACGAGGTCGGCAATACTCATTCCATCGATTTTAACCCATGTTGCCTCTTTCTTTAAACGAGTTCCATGACATTCGGGACAAGTTGTCTTACCCCGATAGCGGTTCAACATGACGCGATATTGTATCTTATATTGGTTCTCGCGCACCATCTGAAAGAAAGCATCAATGCTAACCTGCTCGCTAATATCACGTCCTTTCTCGGATGGAAGACCATGCCAAAGCATGTCTTTTTCCTTTCTCGACAGTTCAAAGTAAGGCTTGAAGATAGGAAAATCGTCTTTTGCAGCGCGCCTGCAAAACTCTTCTTTCCAAATGCCCATCTTGTCGCCATGCCAACATTGCACACATCCATCATACACACTAAGCGTAGAATTGGGTATAACAAGGCTTTCTTCGATACCGATAACCTTTCCGAAACCCTCGCAAGAAGGACACGCACCAAGCGGAGAGTTAAAGGCGAACATGTTGTCTGATGGTTCGTCGAAGGTCATACCGTCTATTTCGAAACGCGAAGAAAATTCGTATGTGATGTTAGAGGGAAGAAATACAAGCCTACATTCACCGTGGCCCTCGTACATAGCAGTCTCTACGGAGTCGGTAAGTCTGGAAATATGTTCCTTGGTGTCGTCTACCGCAAGGCGGTCGATGAGCAAGAGATATTCGTCAGGCTTACTATCCTTCAGCCGTTCTGCATTTTCCGTAAGGTCGTCAATACGCACAAAGTCGCCCTTATGCCACAATCGTGCATAACCTTCTTGTACAAACATGTTGAGTTGCTTTTCAAACGTCCTCCCTTCTGGCACATGAATGGGTGCAAGCACAACGAACTTCGTTCCGTTGGAGTATTGTTTGGTGCATTGAATCACATCTTCAACGCTGTGTTTCTTCACTTCCTGTCCCGAAATAGGGGAGTAAGTCTTACCAATACGTGCAAACAACAGGCGCATGTATTCGTAAATCTCAGTAGAAGTTCCCACTGTTGAGCGGGGGTTACGTGTGTTCACCTTTTGTTCGATAGCAATAGCCGGTGGCAATCCCTTGATAAAGTCGCACTCGGGCTTGCTCATATTGCCAAGAAATTGGCGTGCGTATGAAGAGAGCGACTCCACATAACGCCGTTGCCCTTCAGCATAAAGCGTGTCGAAAGCCAACGACGACTTGCCCGACCCACTAACACCTGCAATGGCAATGAACTTGTTTCGAGGAATGTTAAGGCTGATGTTCTTAAGGTTGTTCACCCTAACTCCCTTTAACTCTATATGTTTATCCATAAATGCTAATCTTATTTGAACAAGCAAAGTTACTGCTTTTCTCTTATGTGTGAAAATCAATGGGATTAAAAAATCAATGCTTCTAATAAGTGTAGTGTTAATTCTACACTCCGCTCCTGTTGCCACTGGCACATCAATTCCCGTGACATCTCCTTCGAATTCTCTTTATAAATGATGAAAATCAATAAAATATGGAGTTGAGAGGAAATAAACAAAGAAATCGCTGTAAAACGTTCGTCTTACAGCGATTTCTTTTTGTTCTGCCAATTGGGATATGCCTATTGACTTTACAAAGATGCTCGCGGAAGATGAGGGATTCAAACCCCCGATACCCGAAAGGGGTATACCGGATTTCGAGTCCAGCGCATTCGATCACTCTGCCAATCTTCCAAATGCGGTGCAAAGGTAATAATAAAATCACAATTACACCGCATTTCAAACCATATTTTTTCTTATTCGCCACACATCGACACTGGTTTTACATGACCGAAGCTATTTTCAAGCCTTCTATCTGCGTCCTCCTAGCTTCTTAATATAATGTGATGCTATGGCGATAAGAATTTATTTCTTCACCTGAATACTATTCAACAAATCTACCTTTCCATCGTTGATAAGTTTCAAAATCAATTCACCGAACAGCGTGTTAGGCCATGCGAACCATGCACGAGTGTACTTCTTAGCATCGTCTTTGTTAAAAGACTCGTGCATAACGCCCGTATTACCATCCGTCTCCATCAACATCTTGATGCACTGTTTAATCTCTTCGTCGTTCTGAGCGGTGAATGCCTTGAGCATGATACTCATTGGCCAAGGATAGTTTGCACCGATATGCGGACCACCGATGCCTTCGCCTGCAGCGCCTTTAAAGAACCAAGGGTTGTCTTCGCTCCAAACAAAGCGACGCGTGTTTTGATAAATGGGGTCGTTCAATGGCACATCGCCCATATAACCTAACGCCAAAAGACTGGGCACATTGGCATCATCCATCAACACTTGGCCACCATATCCGTCTACCTCGAAAGCATATATCTTGCCATATTTAGGGTGTTCGGTTATGGCATACTTCTTCAATGCCGCTGCAACCTCATTGGCTAGGGCTTCGCACGACTGGCTAAGTTCCTGTTTCTTGTTAACTTTCGAGAGGATTTCGGCAGCTTTACCCATTGCAGACACTGCCATAAAGTTAGACGGAACGAGGAAAAGCATGGTCGTAGCATCGTCAGACGGACGGAAACAAGAGGCAATAAGGCCCACAGGTTTTACGGGAGAGCCATACCCATCGCCACCTAACGTCTCGGTTTGACGTGTCGATTCGCGTTCAAATCGGTATTTACCTGGTCCTTCCTTACGTTGTTGCTCCTTGAATGTGGCCAATATTTTCTTCACGGCTTCAATCCAAAGCTCACCAAAAATAGAAGTATCGCCAGTCACTTGCCAATAGTGGTAAGCCAAACGAATGGGATAACAAAGTGAGTCTATCTCGTATTTGCGCTCGAACACCTCGGGTTGCATCTCCGTTTTATCGGTGATATGTCCTTCGCCCGTAGGTCCATCGTTAAACGCATTGGCATAAGGGTCGATGTTTATTTGACGCAATTGTCTAAGGATAACACCGCGAATCATAGCTTTGAGCTTGGGATCTTTGTTGGCGAACTGTACGTATGGCCACACTTGAGCTCCCGAATCGCGAAGCCACATGGCAGGAATGTCACCCGTATATACAAAAGTGTCGTCTTCGCCATTTACCTTTCGATAATGAACCGTTGTCTCTAGCGTGTTTGGGAAGCAGTTTTCGAACATCCATGCGAGGTATCGGTTGCCTTTAAGTAACTTCTTTACCTCCTCTATTTTCTTGTCGATAACCTCTGAACGGAACAGTCGGTCCTTCACGTCAGGTCGCTTACTCACATAGAGGCGTGTGTTATCGGCAACAGCCTCGATGTATTCTTGTCCGTACACTTTGTTCTTTTGGGCCAACAGTTGTTGGCTGGGCAGAGCCAATAAGGCCAATGCCAGATAGAAAGATCTCATTTTCTTGTTGACTTGAGTTTAGTTATAGAATTGTGGTCATTTATTCACGCGATGCGTTTTGAAGAAGAAATGCCTTGAATTTATCAAACGAATTATCCATAGGGCAGGCCAGTTTGCGTCCTTGCATAAAGCGAGCCAATCTTTCGGGGATGTCGATTGGAGTGGGAAGAACCGCATCTACCGTCTCCTTGAACTTGGCAGGATGTGCCGTTTCGCAGAAAACGCCATGTTCGTTCTCACTAAGCGATAGCTGCAATGCCTTATATCCGCATGCGCCATGTGGGTCTAGCACATAGCCCGTTTGTTGGAAGCATTCGCGTATAGTTGCCCTTATCTCGTCGTCGCTAAAACGGAAGCCTTCAATCAATCGGCTTATTGTTTCGTGATTACCATCATAAAGGGCGAAGATACGGGCGAAATTGCTGGGATTTCCTACATCCATCGCGTTGGCGATTGTCTGAACGCTGGGCTTTGGCAGATACTTGCCAGTATGTAGATACTGGTAAAAAACATCGTTGGCATTGTTGGCTGCGATAAAACGCTTTATGGGCAACCCCATGCGATGGGCAAACAAGCCCGCTGTGATGTTGCCGAAGTTGCCACTTGGCACACACAATACCAGCTCATTTTGCAGTCCCTGCCTTTTCATTTGCGCATAAGCGTAGAAGTAATAGAATGCTTGTGGAAGAAAACGGGCCACGTTTATGGAGTTGGCCGAAGTGAGAAGCAACTGTTCGTTCAGTTCTTTATCCATGAAAGCACGCTTTACCAAGGCCTGACAATCATCGAAAGTGCCATCCACTTCGATAGTGGTTATGTTCTGTCCTAAGGTAGTAAACTGACTCTCCTGTATCTTACTTACTTTCCCTTTGGGGTATAACACGTACACGTTAACCCCTTCAACACCTAAGAAACCATTGACCACAGCCGACCCTGTGTCGCCACTGGTAGCCACCAACACGTTAATTGCTCGCTTGTGGTCTTGACCAACAAAGTGTCTTAATAGCCTCGCCATGAATCGCGCACCCACATCCTTGAAGGCAAGAGTAGGTCCGTGAAACAGTTCTAGGGCGTAGCGGTTGTCCTGTACGTGCACCACAGGACAGTCGAAAGCCAGTGTTTCGTTTACAATTGTTCGCAGGACATCTTCCTGAACGTCTTCACCAAAGAAAGCTTGTGCCACCACGAAAGCAATGTCTTGAAAGGAAAACTTGTCTATATCTTCGTAAAACGTTGTAGGTAAAGCCTCTATTCGCTCTGGCATGAACAGTCCATTATCGGCAGCCAAGCCTTTAACCACCGCTTCGCGAAGATCTACCGCTTCCGTTTTACCGTTCGTACTGTAATATTTCATCCGTGGAATGCCTTATCATTGAATATTCATAAATGTCTGCATAAATTGGTTTGGCTTCAACAAGCCATAGCCACCATTTCTGCAACTCTGTTCATCGAAAACTTGAACACTGTCTGAGACGATGCCCTCGTACCATATCAGGAACGGCACGGGTTCATCTACATGTGTACGTATCTCTACTGGAGTAGGATGGTCGGGCAATATTGCGATACATATTGGTTCATTCCAATCCTTCACCTTATTATATATAGGACCCACGACACGACTGTCTAAGGCCTCGACTGTTTTGAGTTTCAACTCCAAATCACCATCATGTCCGGCCTCATCGCTCGCTTCGATATGCAGATAAACAAAGTCGTCGTTCTTTAAAGCCTCAATAGTGGCTGCGACCTTACCTTCGTAGTTGGTGTCATAAAGTCCTGTTGCACCCGCTACAACAATGTTTCGCAAACCCGCATAACAACCAATGCCACGTATAAGGTCTACCGCAGAGATTACCGAACCCGATTGCACGCAGGGATATAACTGAGAGAGCGTTTTCATTGCAGGCCGATAACCGCCTCCCCAAGGCCAAATACTATTGGCTTGGAGCTTTCCTTCGGTCACCCTTTGCTTGTTCAAGGGATGAGCGGAAAGCACCTCTTGAGATTTGATTATCAGTTCGTTAAGCAGCGTTGCCGTTGCTCTGGCCGTCATTCTGCCTACTTCGCGCACGTCTTCCCATCCTTCTTGCGGTTTCACTAGCAAGGGTTGCCAAGGCTCGTTGGGGTGATCGTGGGGTGGGGTACACACAATGTGTTTACTGCCACCTTTTATAATAAGCAGATGACGATACTGAATGCCCATAGCAAACTTAACCACATCCGAAGCCAAAGCTTCGTTCAGGGCTTCAATAAGCGGCTCGCTTTCCTCTGTGTTGAGATGCCCGCCATGGTGGTTTTTTATCAAGCCATCGGCCAAAGTGAGAATATTACAGCGCAAGGCAAGGGCTAATGGCTGCATATCGTAACCGATGGAGGCCGCTTCTAACGGGCCTCGTCCCTCGTAAACCTTATTCAAGTCGTAGCCTAAGATGGCCGTATTGGCCACTTCCGACCCTGGGGCGAACCCATCGGGGATAGTATGTAGCATGCCAGTTTGGCCTTGCCGTGCCAACATATCCATGTAGGGTGTATGGGCATATTGCAACAATGTCTTGCCACCGAGTCGTTCAACGGGGTGGTCGGCCATGCCGTCGCCTAGTATGATGAGATGTTTCATTGCACATGGAGTTAAATGTTGGCAATACTCATGATGTTGGCAAACACGCCAGCAGCTGTTACGTCAGCGCCTGCTCCATAGCCTTGTATCTGCATAGGATACTGTTTATAGCGTTCGGTAGTAAGCAAAACAATATTGTTCGAGCCTTCCAAATTATAAAATGGGTGGCTCTTATCCACAGCTTGTAGACCTACGCAGGTTTTGCCATGGTCTATCGTGGCCACAAATCGCCAGCGTTTGCCCGCTTTGACCAATTGTTGGTTCTGACGTTCAAAGTCGGCGTCAAGCGTAGGAAGGTTGCTCCAGAAATCTTCCAACGAACCTTCGAAGAAACTATCGGGTACAAAAAGCCGTTTCTCCACATCGGCTTGTTCCACCTTATAGCCTGCCTCACGTGCCAATATCACCAACTTTCTCACCACATCCGTTCCGCTAAGGTCGATGCGTGGGTCGGGTTCGCTATACCCCTGTGCCTTTGCACGATTTACGGTTTCAGAGAAAGGCACATCGGCCGAAAGTTCGTTGAAGATAAAGTTAAGCGTTCCGCTCAACACGGCTTCTATCTTCAAGATGTGGTCTCCCGAGTTTCTCAAATCGTTAATGGTGCCTATGATAGGTAGGCCTGCCCCTACATTGGTTTCGTATTTAAACTTCACACCTCGCGTAAGTGCCGTTTGTTTTAGCCTTTCGTATTTCTCATATCTCGAAGACGCGGCTATCTTGTTGGCCGTAACGATACTTACGTTGTGGTCTAAAAGCGTTTGATACAAGTCGGCAACGTCTTTGCTGGCTGTGCAATCCACAAAAACGCTATTAAAGATGTTCATCTCCAATATCTCGTTACGTAGACTTTCTGGCGTACATCTGTCGGCATCTTTCAGCCGTTCTGTATAATTGTCGAGGTCTAAACCATTGCGGTCGAACATCATAAATTTAGAACTGGCAATACCGACCACGCGTAATTTCAGGCGCGAACGTATGCGTAGCTCTTCTGCTTGACTCTTGATTTGCTCGATAAGTTTACCACCGACCGTTCCTATACCACACACAAAGAGATTAAGTTCGGTATATTCGGAGAGGAAGAAAGAATCGTGTATCACATTAAGCGACTTACGCAAGAAGGCCGACGATACAACAAAAGAAATGTTGGTTTCGGCTGCACCTTGTGCACATGCAATAACACTGATGCCCGAACGACCAAGCGTGCCAAACAGTTTGCCTGCAACGCCAGGTGTATTTCGCATGTTTTCGCCCACGATGGCAACGGTTGCCAGTCCGCTCTCGGCATTCATGGGGAACATCGCCCCTGTTTCTATCTCCTTCGAAAACTCGTTGTTGAGTACTTCTACGGCTGCCGCAAGGTCTTCTTCGCGCACGCCGATAGAGGTAGAATTTTCTGAGGATGCTTGACTAACAAGGAACACCGAGATGCCATTATTAGCCAAAACGGTGAATATACGACGGTTAACGCCAATAACGCCAACCATCGAGAGGCCTGCAACAGTGATGAGGGCAGTATCGTTAATGCTCGAAATGCCCCGTATAGGCTTATCAGTTTTCTCTACCTTTTGCTTGATTGTAGTACCTTCGGCCTTGGGGTTGAAGGTGTTCTTAATTCGTATGGGGATGTTCTTAACGCATACGGGGTAGATGGTGGGTGGATAAATGACCTTCGCGCCGAAGTTACAAAGCTCCATTGCCTCCGTATAACTCAACTCCTTTATGGTGTAAGCGGTCTTGATGATTCGTGGGTCTGCCGTCATAAATCCGTCCACATCGGTCCAAATTTCCAAGACCTCTGCATCTAATGCAGCAGCAAGTATGGCCGCAGTATAGTCCGAACCACCACGCCCAAGATTGGTTGTTTCGCCTGTTTCTTGGTCTAACGAAATGAAACCAGGAACAAGCGAGATACGTGGTAGGGGAGAAAAGGTGTCGATAACAAGCTTATTCGTCAGTTCGCTATCCAACACATGCTTCCCATTTTTGCGTCGAGTCTTGACAAACTCGCGCGAATCGAACCACTTAGACCCTCGAATAAGTGTTGCTACGATATTCGAACTAAGCCTCTCGCCATAGCTCACGATGACATCTAGGGTTTTCTCGCTTAGATCGCGAATAAGGAAAACGCCCGTATAAATGCTGCGCAGTTGTTCGAAAAGGGTATCAACGGTGTTAAAAAGTTGCTCTCGAGCCGTGGTATCATCAATGATTGTGTCTATCATTTGATGATGGCGCGTCATCATTTCATCGAATTCGCCTCGCCATTTTTCGTTGCCACTCAGGGCCATTTGAGCTGTGGAGATAAGCCTATCGGTAATACCGCCCAATGCGCTAACAACCACAATAACGGGTTGCCGTTTGGCTTCTGTTTCCACAATACGTTTTAAGCATAAAATGCTCTTTACGGAACCTACCGATGTTCCGCCAAATTTTAATACTTTCATGTGTTGTTGTTATAATTTAATATTGTGTTGCCCCAAAACAAATGAGGTTGAACATAACTTCGATACAAAAGTAACAATAAATAAATATAACACCAACAAACCACCTAGATAATTAACCTTTATAATATGAGAGGGCGTAGCGCGGTATGCCATATTCATGTTAAAAACATGCTCAATACTGCCAATTTACTGTAAGTTGTTTGGCGTTTCAAAGGCTTATGCTTATATTTGCGAAAAAGTTCGTAACGAAAATTATCGCAAATGAAGAACCCATTTAAGTTTGGAACCATTGTCGAAGGAGAATACTTCACTGATAGGGCCGACGAGCTGGAAAGGATAAAGCAACTGCTAAACAGCGATAACCACCTGATACTGATAAGTCCTAGGCGGTTTGGAAAGTCGAGTTTAGTGAAAAAAGCGGTAACGCAGGTGGCGCGTCCTTGCATCTCGCTCAACCTACAAATGGTTGTTAGCGTAGAGGGTTTGGCTGCAATGATATTGAAAGAAGTGTTTAAGTTGCACCCTTGGGAAAAGCTTAAACATCTGCTAAGCAATTTTCGGGTTGTACCAACCATATCTACCACACCTACGGGAGAAACCATCGACATTACCTTTCAGGCCACAACGGATGCCACGGTGCTGATAGAAGATGCACTGCAATTGGTAGAAAAAGTGAGCGAAAAGGGTGAATCGATGGTGGTTGTGTTTGATGAATTCCAGGAACTAATGGGATTAGACAAAGGCATCGACAAGCGATTGCGCGCCATTATCCAAACGCAACAACACGTCAATTACGTTTTCTTAGGCAGTCAGGAGTCGATGATGACCGAAATATTCGAGCGAAAACGTTCTCCATTCTATCGTTTCGGCGTGCTGATGCATCTCGACAGAATACCTCACGACAATTTCAGCCAGTATATTTCCGAACGATTGCCAGTCGATTGTGGAGCAAAAGCAGACGTGGTAGAGCAAATTTTAGCCACCACACGTTGCCATCCGTATTATACGCAACAGTTGGCTGCATTTGTTTGGGACTTGTTGACATACAAAAATCTCGATGCGACAGAGGTTGTAGAGCAGGCTATAACAATCCTTGTACGTACGCACGACTTAGACTTTGAACGTATTTGGCTGAATTTCAACAAGACCGACCGCAGCATTTTGATGGGACTGGTAAACAACGTGCAGCTTGCAAATAACCGCCGGCTTCCTACTAGCACGATATACAGCAGCGTAAAACGGCTGATGCAAAGTGGCTATGTCATCAAACTAGACGCTTTTGAGGTTGAAGATCCATTCTTTGCACGCTGGATAAGGCAACGACAGGAATAGGTACGGGTTGTGGAGTGGGAGAGGGATGCAAAATACCCATAACACAGCTACACGTGATGTGAGAAGCGTTTAGACAGCAATCGGGATCTAATATTTAACGTATTGATTATCAATTAACTACGTTCCGTTTAATAAAAACAGATTAACGTACTTGTTCCCTATGAATTGGAATCGTATTCCAGATGATTTGGAATCGCGTTCCATCTTAACTGGAACAATGTTCCAGATGACATGGAATAGTGGTCCAGTTAGTGTGGAACAAAGCAATAAATCTGTAAACTAAGCACATTATTTTAGCTGTCGTTCAGCAAATGGTTTCCTTTAAGAATGCTTACAATAAGAAAACGGGTTACAATTGGTTTATTCGCCAATTTGTAACCCGTATATTTTTAGTGTGAAAGCAACATGTCCTACATGATGCAGACAAAGCGCTCAACCCCTTAGCATGCCTTGTTTAGCATTGTGTGGAGGAGAAGATGGGCATTATGCTTTCAGGTCGTGTTGATACCAAGCGAAGAGTTTGGCTACACCATCGGCTATTTCCACCTTGTGTTTCCATCCAAGATTGTTCAGCTTAGTTACGTCGGTGAGCTTGCGCGGAGTACCATCTGGTTTGGAGGCGTCGAATTGGATGTCGCCCTTAAAATCCACAGCCTTTGCTATAAGCATTGCCAATTCTTTGATGGTAATCTCTTTTCCTGTACCAACATTGATGTGGCAGTTCCTTATTTCTCCCAATGCGGGGATGGCGCCACCACGTCCTGCGTTAGAGTTTCGATCGTTTTGGCCGTTGATTTCCGCCCCGTAGAACACCGAAGAATATTTCTCGATGCCGATGATGTCGCTAAAATCTACGTTGAGCAACACATGTACGCTAGCGTCGGCCATGTCTTCGCTCCACAAAAATTCGCGAAGCGGCTTACCTGTTCCCCAAAGCTGCACCGCATTGTTGGAGATACCATATTTAGAAAGCACCTCTAATATACGTTCCTCGGTGGCTGTTCCGTCGACGCCTTCCACTGGCCGTTTGTTCAAATCAGTACGAATGGCCTGCCAATCGCCTTCATTGACAAGTTTGGCAAGGTAAATCTTTCGCATCATAGCAGGCATAACGTGGCTGTTTTCCAAATGGAAGTTGTCGTTAGGCCCATATAGATTGGTGGGCATCACGGCTATATAGTTTGTGCCATATTGCAAATTGTAGCTCTCGCACATTTTTAGGCCGGATATCTTGGCTAGTGCATACTCCTCGTTGGTGTACTCTAAGGGCGAAGTAAGCAGTTCGTCTTCCTTTATTGGTTGAGTGGCATTCTTAGGATAGATACATGTCGAGCCCAAGAAAAGCAGTTTTTTAACGTTGTGACGAAACGATTCGCTGATTACGTTGCACTGCATCTGCATGTTCAACATGATGAAGTCGGCTCTATAAAGTGAGTTAGCCATGATGCCACCCACATGTGCAGCGGCCAATACTACAGCTTCTGGCTGTTCTTCATCAAAAAAAGCACGCACCTGCGCTTGGTTGGTGAGGTCTAGTTCACTATGGGTACGCCCCACAAGATTGTGATACCCCCTCGCTTCGAGGTTCTTCCAGATGGCCGACCCAACAAGTCCTCGGTGTCCGGCCACATATATTTTCGTATCTTTATGTAGCATTTTGCAAGTAAAATGGGGTGGGAGGGCTATTCGGGCATTTGTGCCTTGATGTATAGTTTCTTAACGAACAGCATGTCGTGTTCCACCATTTTCTTAATTAATTCCCTGAAAGACGTTTTCGTAGGATTCCATCCCAACATCGTTTTAGCCTTTGTGGGATCGCCAAGAAGCTGTTCCACCTCGCAAGGACGGAAGTATTTGGGGTCTACCTCTATAAGTACGCGGTTGGTTTGGGTGTCGATTCCCTTCTCGTTCACGCCTTGACCCTCCCAACGGATGTCTATTCCCGCCTCTTTAAATGCCAATTCGCAAAACTCGCGCACGGTGTGCATTTCGCCTGTGGCGATAACGAAGTCTTCGGGTTGTTCTTGTTGCAACATCATCCACATGCATTCCACATAGTCTTTGGCATATCCCCAGTCGCGCTTAGCATCGAGGTTGCCCAGATAAAGCTTATCTTGAAATCCTTGTTTAATACGACATGCGGCGAGCGTAATCTTGCGGGTGACAAAGGTTTCGCCCCTTCGCTCGCTCTCGTGGTTAAACAAGATACCGTTACAGCAATACATTCCGTAGCTTTCACGATAGTTTTTCACAATCCAATAGCCGTAAAGTTTGGCCACCGAGTAGGGCGAACGTGGGTAGAAAGGTGTTGTTTCTTTCTGTGGAACCTCTTGCACCTTGCCGTAAAGTTCAGATGTAGAAGCCTGATAGATGCGACATTGCTTTTCAAGTCCACAGATACGCACCGCCTCAAGCAATCGTAATACACCCGTAGCATCAACGTCGGCCGTATATTCGGGTACTTCAAACGACACTTTTACATGGCTTTGAGCAGCCAGGTTGTATATCTCGGTGGGGCGAACTTCCCCAATGATGCGAATGAGTGATGAAGAATCGGTCATGTCTGCCCAATGCAGGTTGATGGGCCGCTGCTTTTTCATGTCCCTAACCCATTCGTCTAGGTAGAGATGTTCTATTCTTCCCGTATTAAACGACGATGAACGTCTTAGCAGTCCGTGCACGTCGTATCCTTTCTCAGTTAAGAGCTCAGCCAGATAACTACCGTCTTGGCCAGTGATACCAGTGATGAGCGCAACTTTTCTTTCCATATTAATTAAGTATGTTATTCGCTGAATTGTTTTATACGTTGTTCTTCGCTTCGCTTGCAAATAAGCAAGATGCCATCTTGTTCGGCCACAATACAATCGTCTAACCCTTGTATCACAACGCGCTGTTCTTGGGTGGTGTGCACGATGCAGTTGTGCGAATCGAAGAGCTTAATGTTGTTTCCGATGCAGGCATTACCATAAAGGTCGCGCTTAGACTGTTCCCAAAGACTGCCCCAAGTGCCCAAATCGCTCCATCCGAACTCGGCAGGACAAACAAAAATCTCTTCTGCTTTCTCCATAATGGCATAGTCTACCGATATATTTTCGCACTGCGGGTACACTTGGTCTATCTTTGCTTGCTCCTCAGATGTACCATAATAGGGCATCAAACCTTCGAAAAGCTTACTCATTGCGGGCTGGTAAACCCTAAAAGCGTTCACTATCGTGTGTACGCTCCAAATGAAAATACCTGCGTTCCAAAAGTAATTGTTCTTGCTGATGTATTCTGTTGCCGTAGGCAGATCGGGTTTTTCACGGAACGAATCGACTCTAAACACCTCGGTGTTTCTTGCCGAATTAACGGTGAGATCAGCCTGAATGTAGCCATATCCCGTTTCAGGTCGTGTGGGTTTCATGCCAAGAGTAAGTATGGCATCTGTTTCGCTTGTGAATTTAAGGCATGAAGTAACTACGCGACGAAACTCCTGCACGTCGGTCACCACATGGTCGCTGGGGGTGACGATGACGTTTGCTCCGGGGCATTCTTTCTTTATTCGCCAACTTACGTATGCAATGCAGGGGGCCGTGTTACGCCTACACGGCTCGAGCAAGATATGACTTGGATCGATTTCGGGCAACTGTTCGGCCACCACGCTCTGGTATTTCTTGTTGGTAACAATCCATACGTTCGAGGGCGGACATACCGTTGCAAACCTATCGAGCGTGAGTTGCAACAGCGAACGGCCAGTGCCAAGCACGTCGATAAATTGCTTTGGCTTCTCTTCGGTGCTCATTGGCCAAAACCTGCTACCAACTCCACCTGCCATGATGACGAGATGATTAAAATTGTTCATGCTCATAAAATCGTTATATTTTTATATCCTTGTTAGGTTGGGTGGCAGGCAAAATGGGGCTGCTTAACCTTTTGATTTGCGGCATTGGTTATTGTCAACGAGCATTGTTTGTGCCTGCACACCTCCTCGCATTATCACTGACTATTAATGATTTAAAAACAAGGCATAACGCCTTCTGCCATATTGTTAATTGTTCTTATCTAGTGAAGACCAGTGCAATAACAATTCGTTTTTATCGTTCATTATGTGCTGTGTGCTTACGTTTTCAAGCTTTCACTGCAGGCAAAGTTAGCGTTTTTTTTTAAGTCAACAAAAACATTTCAACATTTCTTTTTGGCAGACAAATAGCTTGGCATGTTTTTTGGTGATACTAGATAAGTTAAAAACTTGCATATATGGTTTCTTTTCATTACCTTTGCAAGGTTTTACGGCATATTTTAAATAGATAAGTCAACGGACATTTAAATTTGATGTGAGGTTTAAAAATGAGGCAATTAAAAATTCAAAAAAGCATTACCAATCGTTCTAGTGAGGCACTTGATAAATACCTTGTTGAAATAGGTAGGGCTCCATTGATATCGATAGACGAGGAGATAGAGCTTGCCCAGAAGATAAGGAAGGGTGGCCCAGAGGGCGAAAAGGCAAAAGACAAGCTGGTTACAGCCAATCTACGCTTCGTTGTATCTGTTGCGAAACAGTATCAACACCAAGGGTTGACACTCACCGACTTGATTGACGAGGGTAATATAGGACTAATAAAAGCGGCGCAGAAGTTTGACGAAACGCGTGGTTTCAAGTTTATCTCGTACGCCGTATGGTGGATTCGCCAAAGCATCCTTCAAGCTATCGCCGAACAAAGTCGAATTGTGAGACTGCCACTAAACCAAGTTGGCTCGCTCAATAAAATCAACCACGAGATAAATAAGTTCGAACAAGAGAACCAACGACACCCTTCCGTTTCGGAATTGTCGGATGCAACTAACCTCGATGAAGAGAAAATTGGGCAAAGCCTGATGGCTGACGGACACCATGTAAGCATCGACGCACCCTTCCAAGATGGCGAAGACAACTGCATGCTCGACGTTATGGCATCTGGAGACGATAGCAGAACCGATAAGCAAGCAGACCACGAGTCGATGGCTCTCGAACTGAATAGTGTACTGGCAAAGGTTCTTAAGGATAGAGAAATTACCATTATACGCGAGTGCTTCGGTATTGGCTGCCACGAAAAAGGCCTTGAAGAGATTGGAGATCAACTGGGTTTGACACGCGAACGCGTAAGACAGATACGCGAAAAGAGCATTGCCAAACTACGCGATAGCGGTAATGCAAAGATTTTAATGAAATATTTGGGCTAACACTACATGCCCATAATAATGATTACAAACATCCTGCCATTTGCTTGGCAGGATGTTTTTGTTTGTGCATTTCGCTGTAAAGTGTACACGAGAGAACTTGTTTCTCACCGCTATTCTTGTCCATTAGGGCTTTTTTTAGTAAGTTTGCATCACTCATTATTATATATAAGGACATGGAAGATAAAATCAGAACTAAATTGTTATTCGTGTGTTTGGGAAACATTTGCAGGTCGCCCGCAGCCGAGGGGGTGATGAAACAGGTGCTACTAAATAGGGGAATGGCTGACATGTTCGAAGTAGACTCGGCAGGAATAGGTGGTTGGCATGTGGGCGAACTTCCTGACAGCAGGATGCGAAAATGTGGTGCAGCCCGCGGTTACGACTTTAACAGTAGGGCACGACAGTTTTCCACGAGCGACTTTAAACGCTTTGACCACATCTTCGTGATGGATAATGAGAACTGGAAGATGCTTTCGCAAAAGACAAACGACGAACACGAACTGACCAAAGTGAAGATGCTGGTGGACTATACCACTAACCATCCCAAGGCCAAACTTATACCAGACCCATATTATGGTGATGAAAAAGACTTCAATTATGCGCTCGATCTCATCGAAGATGCTGCAAATGGGTTGGCTGATAAGTTAGCGGAAGGCTGCGAGATATAATGCCTTAGCCCTTACTTATACAAGCGGAGGTATTGTTGAAAAGACACATCAACGCAATCACTTCTAAGTGCCACAACACAACAAATAAACATTTGATAGGCAGCAGATTAATAATATTCCATTTAATCTTTACTACCTAAGCTTTTGCAGGCATCCACGCACCACAAAGATAAAGAAACAATGAAGAATGACGAGATGAACTTAGCCTGGCAGTTTGTGAAAAACACGGGCACAAGCATATTCCTTACAGGCAAGGCTGGAACAGGTAAAACCACCTTTCTACGCGCCCTTAAAGACAAACTTCCTAAGCGAATGGTGGTGGTTGCCCCTACGGGCATCGCTGCCATCAATGCTAATGGCGTAACCATTCACTCGTTCTTCCAACTGCCTTTTGCGCCTTACGTACCCAATTCTACCTTTAAAACTGAGGGAATTTTTAGAGTTAGCAAAGAAAAACAGCGCATCTTACGAACGCTCGACTTACTGGTGATTGACGAGATCAGTATGGTGAGGGCCGATTTGCTTGATTCGGTAGACATGGTTTTACGTCGGTATCGCGACAGAAGCAAACCTTTCGGTGGCGTGCAGCTTTTGCTTATTGGCGATTTACAACAGCTTCCGCCCGTAGTAAGGGATGAGGAGTGGACCTTATTGGGTAAGTATTACGATTCACCTTATTTCTTTTCGAGCCTCGCTCTTAAACAAACGGGATACATAACCATTGAGCTAAAACACGTTTATCGGCAAAACGACCTCGAATTTCTTTCTCTGTTGAACAAGATACGTGACAACAAGGCCGACCAAGACACCTTTAATAGGCTTAATAACAGATATATCCCAAACTTTGTTCCACCTTCTGACACTGACTATATTCGCCTAGTGACGCACAACTACCAAGCGCAGAGCATCAACGAAAGCAAGTTGGCCGAACTGCCAGGCGTAAGTAGGCAATACAAGGCAAGTATCACGGGCGAATTTCCTGAGCAATCGTACCCTACGGAGTTTGTACTAGAACTGAAAGAGAACGCCCAAGTGATGTTTGTAAAGAACGATAGCACAGGCAAAGGCCGCTATTACAACGGCATGTTGGGCAAGGTTGTGTCTACAACACCACGAGGCGTAACCGTGAAAGGTAATGAAACGGGCGAATTGATCGACCTTTTGCCTGAAGAATGGACGAACGCTAAGTACGTATTAAATAAAGATACGCATGAGATTGAAGAAGAAGTGGAAGGCACTTTCAAGCAGTTTCCACTGCGATTGGCATGGGCTGTGACCATACATAAAAGTCAGGGACTAACTTTCGAACATGCTATCATCGACGCACAACACTCATTTGCCCACGGCCAAACATACGTTGCGCTAAGCCGATGCAAAACTTTGGAAGGACTAGTGCTGAGTTCACCACTCTCGACAAATGCCGTTATCTGCGACGAGAAAGTGCATCAGTTCAACATGGATGCTTCTGCACACCAACCCAACAGTGAGATGCTTTCGCAAATGCAGCGCGCATACGAACTGAACTTAATTGACGAACTGTTCGATTTTCGTCCTATTGGCATCGCATTCGAACGTATTACGCGCTTTATTGATGAACATTTCGCCCGCAGATACCCACGCTTGCTGCAAGAATATCGACAGGCTAGACCCATTCTAGACGAGATTGTGGCGGTGGCAGCTAAGTTCAGGTTGCAATATACACAGATGTTGGCTACCCAACAAGGGCAGGAATTGGGCAACGAGGTGATAAAACGCATTCGCTCGGGTGCAGAATACTTTCACAAACGCTTGTCTTTGCTTGTAGAAATGCACCGCAAAAATAAGATTGACACTGACAATAAAGCCCTGAAAAAGACGCTAAAAGAGCGATATTCCGACGTACATGAAGCCCTAGACTTTAAATGGAACTTGCTAAAATACGAAAGCAGGGAGGATGTTTCGTTCGGTATAGGTGATTATCTTTCGGCCAAGGCTAAGCTGTTGTTGGGTACGATGGATACTGATAAACCGAATACGAAGAAAGCTAAGGAAGTAAAACAGAAAGTCGACACGAAATTGGCCACATTTAATCTCTATCGTTTAGGCATGAGTATAGATGATATTGCCAAACGACGCGAACTGACAAAAAGCACCATTTGCACGCACTTGGCTCATTATGTTGGTGAAGGAGCAATAGCCATTTCAGAGTTTGTAGACGACAAGAAACGCCAAGAGATAACCCGCTTCTTAATGAAACATCCTGAAGAAAGGAAAACAGCGAGCGACATAAAAGCGGAACTTAGTCCGAATATAAGCTACGAAGACATCCGATTTGTGATGGCCGAGTATTACAGGAACAAGAAATAATGTGACTCTAAGATGTCAAGTTGACAAGTTAACAGCATGATGAACTGATGTGTTATCGAGTGGACAAGTTGACAAGTTAAGCTGTTGACGAACTTACCTGTTAGCTCTCAACAGACAAAGACATTTTTCACTTTTTCAATTCTTTATCTTTTCACCCTTTCGCCTTACCATTCTTCCACCTTTAACTCATCCCCTGCGTTTAATCATAATGTACACAATGACGGGTGCACCAATTAATGGTGTAATGGCATTAATGGGAATGATGCTACCGTTGGGTGGCAAGTAGCACAGCAATGAACAAAGCAAGGCTACGCCAAAACCTAGAAAAATTGTTGCCGGTAATAACAAACTATGGTCTTCTGTACCTGTTAATAGTCGGGCTAGATGCGGAACAGCCAAACCAATAAATGCAATCGGACCACAGAAAGCTGTTGTTACGGCAGTTAACAACCCCGTGATAGCTAATAACACAAAACGCGTTCGGCCCACGTTTATACCAAGACTTTGGGCGTATTGTTCGCCTAAAGTAAGGGCATTAAGTGGTTTTACCAACATAAGGGAACAAAGCAAGCCTACCAATACCACAACGCAGAAAAAGGGAATGTTGCCTAACGAAACACCGCCAAAGCTGCCCATACCCCATATAAGATACGACTTTACACCCTGATCTGTGGCAAAGAAGTTGAGCAACGAAATAACCGAAGAAGCCAAATAGCCAATCATGATACCGATAATAAGTAAAGATACGTTGCTGCGAACACGAGTTGAGAAAGCTAAAATGATAAAGGTTACGGCCATTGCACCCACAAACGCAGCAAACAAAATTGCGGTGAAACCGCTTAAATTCACTGTTTCTATCGACACACTACCACCTAAGAACAGCATCACAACGGCCACAGCCAAAGCGGCTCCGCTGTTTATGCCAAATATTCCTGGTCCTGCAAGAGGGTTACGAAAGGCTGTTTGAAGCATCAAACCACTAGCCGATAAAGCCCCACCACAACATAATGCAGTAAGCGCTTGTGGCAATCGGTTTTCGATAACAATATAATTCCAAAGCTCGTTCTCCGACTTATATCCCATAATAATGCCCAGCACACTCTTGAAAGGCACGCTAACGGAGCCAATCAAAAGATTCAACCCGAACAAAATCAGGATGAAAAGCACCAAAACAAAGATTTTTAGCGGTACGGAACGCATGTTATCATCAATTTAATGGTTCGAAATAACGTCCCACAAAAGGTTGTTTTGAGGGGTGAGCGATGCGAACAAGCTCTTGCAAAAGCCAATCCGGGCGAAACGGAGTTTCCTCGAAAATAGGTTTTATGGCCGCATTGCATCCATAAACATGACGTGTTTTGAAAGCCTTTATCATGGCATATCCCTTATTCTCTCCTAGCATCTGCGAGTAAGTGAGTGGGGTAGGAGCGTTGTACTTTATCAACCAGATGTCTGCCGAACGCGCTTCTTCCAGCACTTTTTCTAGTGGCAAGGCTAAACTTCCACTCTGTTTATTGTCTGAAAAGGGATAAGTTGCTCCCGCATCGGCTATCATCCGTCCCATCGTGCTTTGTCCACCAGGTACGTACCATACCGTTCCCGTAAGTTTTTCGGTCAGTATTGTAGGTCTTTCATGTTCTTTTTTCGCAGTTTCCGTCAGTTCCATATAGTTCTTTTCCACCTCCATGAACAGCGAATCAGCCGTTTGTTCACAGCCAAACAAGAGCCCATAAAACTTCATCCATTCTGCTCTGCCAAGGGGAGAAGTTTCCATGTAGTCGGCACATTCTATGATGGCGATACCCGTTTTGTCTAGCTTTCCATAACCACCGCTATTCTCGAAAGGAGAAACGAGCACCAAATCGGCATGGGCTTCCATCATCTTTTCAATGTCAGGGTTCATACTTTCGCCACAGTCGGCAATCTTTTTCATCTTAGCCAACTGTTGCATGTGGGGTGAAACCATATACTTCAAGTCGCATACACCTACTATTTGCTGCTCTACATTCAACATCTTAAGTAAGGTAGCATGTGCCGACGGACACACAATGGTCCTATGTCTCCCCTTACGGATAACGGTTGTTGGTACGCCATCAACCGCCTTGCCTGGCGAGACATTGCTATCGCTTAATAAGATGTAGCGATGCAGTAGCGCACCTTCTTTCCATGGGTTCTTCAATTCTACAATAGTAGCATCCTGTTGTCTTACAACCACGATATTTTGGGCATACTTAAAGCGGAGCGTGTCGCCCTCGCTCCTCTGTCCATTGGTCTGTTTGCCACCACAAGAAACAATAATTGAAACGACAAACAACAAAAACAAAACCTTCTTCATATATCCCACAAAGTTACAAATTTTGTTTGTCTTATGACAAAATAGGAAGTTTATTTCTTGGGCTTGTACATGTTTCAAACAAAGATTGTTTATCGCCGTAACCATGATAACATTCCTTTAATGCACTATAAGGATTCACCACAGACTCTATTGCTTTAAAAAAGGTACGCCTAGTTGTCTGTTCGCATGGTTTTTCTATGTAACTTTGCCGTACCTTAGCCGCGTTCACTGCTGGCGAAACATTATTTTTAGAGTATGCAGTAAGGAATAAATACAGACAAGACAATATGGAAAATCAATTTAGCAGAACCCAAATGCTTATTGGCCAAGATGCCGTAGAACGACTGAAAGGCTGTAAAGTGGCTGTATTTGGCGTTGGTGGAGTAGGGGGATATGCCGTAGAAGTGCTGGCGAGGAGTGGTGTTGGCAACATCGATGTATTTGATGCAGACACCGTTAATATAACCAACCTGAACAGACAAGTGATTGCTTTGCACTCTACGCTTGAACAAGCAAAGGTTGATGTAATTGAAAAACGCATCAACGATATCAATCCCGCATGCGTAGTAGGCAAATATAAGATGTTTTATTTACCTGAGAATGCTGACAAAGTAGACTTAAAGCAATACGATTACGTGGTAGATTGCATCGACACCATCACGGCAAAGATTGAGTTGATAAGGCGTTGCAAACAGCTTGATGTGCCTTTTATATCAAGCATGGGCGCTGCAAACAAGATGGACGCAACGGCTTTTAGGGTGGCCGACCTATCGAAAACAACTATGGACCCTTTAGCTAAAGTGATACGAAAGAAGCTGAGAGCACTGGACATTACTGGCGTTAAAGTGGTGTTTAGCGAAGAGAAGCCACTTAAACCTATGGGTATGGCCGACTTGCAACAAACAGACTGTCCAACCAATGATATTGACGAAACGACTAATGAAGCTGCACATAAACCCAAAGGAAAGAACAGTGTGCCAGCAAGTAACGCTTTCGTACCTGCTGCAGCGGGTATCGTTGTTGGAGGAGAGGTTGTTAAGGACTTGATAGGATGGGAAATTTACTCTTCAAATTAACACTAAGTCTAACATGTCCATTCTCTTCTTAAAAGCTAAAGATTTGCTTCGCGCGCGCGTACGCACGCGTATATAATATTGTGAAGACCTGTCTGGTTAGAAAAAGAGCAAGGAGATTTGAGGACGCTAGTACATTTTATTCATCGCACTTTATTACCCTTCCTACCTCCAAACACCATCTTTCACTCCTCACCCCATAAGTGCTTGGAGTGAGCTTTTTCAGCTCCAGCCTTGTTACAGCTAAGTTGGACTCCTGTTCCAGCTAAGTTGGAACAGGGTTCCAATTCAACTGGAACAGCATTCCAGATAACATGGAACAGCCGTCCAAAATACATTTAACGTGGCGATTAATCTAATAATACATAATGAGGGCATAGAAAGCGCATTCTCGGAACTATGAAAATGCGAACGACGCAAGGGTTGATTGGCGAGTTCGAGGCAAGAAACCATGCCCCCTAAACAAGATTGGACAGGTAAAGAAATAGCTTTCTCGCCAACTAGTGCTACGCACCACAAGGCATAACGAGAGTGTTTTATCCCGAACTCTCGTATTTCTTGGGGCGTTTTAGTGGTAAAGTGGTAAGCGCCAAAATTGATTTATGACAACGTTTAGTAAACTTTGAAATAACTTTTTCAACTCTTTCATTATATCTAAAACGAGTAGGGGATGTGCTACACATAAGTGGTACTCGTGTTACCTCTTATGTGTAATATTGTTCCTGGCCATCTATAACCTTGTCCTATGTTATCTGTAACAGCATTACACACAACATGGAGCAGAATGGGAGATGTGAAAACTGTGTCTTATATCTTTGAAAACGGCATGTAATGGCTTATCACCTAGCTTGCAAATATCTTGCAGTGGGGATACAAAAAATGCGCACGCTTGAGTAATTTCCAAGGTGCGCATCTTATTTATAGAAGGAATTAGCCCCGAAGGGCAAAAGTTTTATTTTCCTTTTTCAAGCTTAGCCTTCAAGTCTGCCAAAACATCGATGTCGCCAAGGGTGGTACCTGCTGCAACATTGTTGATTTGAACAGAAGCGTCGGACTTCTTAGCTGCGTGTTGCTTCCTTGCGGGCTTCACGTCGTCCTTGCCTTCTTCGAAGGTGCGGCTGTGCGACAGAATGATACGTTTGGTATCCTTCACAAACTCGATAACCTTGAAGTCGAGTTCTTCTCCTTGTTGAGCTTGTGTGCCATCTTCCTTCACAAGGTGCTTGGGAGTAGCAAAACCTTCGCCACCTTCGTTAAGAGTGATAACTGCACCCTTATCCATCATCTCGGAAATCTTTCCACGATGAACACTTCCGGGAGTGTAAAGCGTTTCGTAAGTATCCCAAGGATTCTCTTCGAGTTGCTTATGACCCAAGCTCAAACGTCTGTTCTCTTTGTCTATTTCGAGTACAACAACCTCGATTTCAGCACCAACTTGAGTGAATTCAGAGGGGTGTTTCACCTTCTTAGTCCAAGAAAGGTCGCTGATGTGGATAAGTCCGTCTACACCTTCTTCTAGCTCAACGAAAATACCGAAGTTAGTGAAGTTTCTAACCTTAGAGGTGTGCTTGCTGCCAACAGGATATTTAACCTCGATGGTTTCCCATGGGTCGTCCTTCAACTGCTTGATGCCAAGCGACATCTTACGTTCGTCTCTGTCGAGTGTAAGGATAACTGCCTCAACCTCGTCACCAACGTGCATGAAGTCTTGAGCACTTCTTAGGTGTTGGCTCCACGACATTTCAGAAACGTGGATCAGGCCTTCTACACCCGGTGCAATCTCAACGAATGCTCCATAATCTGCGATAACGACAACCTTACCCTTAACGTGGTCGCCCACATTGAGGCTTTGGTCGAGCGCATCCCATGGATGAGGAGTAAGCTGCTTGAGACCCAATGCAATGCGGCGTTTCTCGTCGTCGAAGTCGAGAATAACCACATTTATCTTCTGATCCAAGCTAACCACTTCGTGCGGATCGCTTACGCGGCCCCAAGAAAGGTCGGTAATGTGGATAAGTCCGTCAACACCACCGAGGTCAACGAATACACCATAGGTGGTGATGTTCTTAACCGTACCCTCGAGGATTTGACCTTTTTCGAGCTTGGAAATGATTTCTTTCTTCTGTGCTTCAAGTTCTTCTTCGATAAGAGCCTTGTGCGATACAACCACATTGCGGAACTCTTGATTGATCTTAACCACCTTGAATTCCATGGTTTTGCCAACAAATACGTCGTAGTCTCTGATAGGATGTACGTCGATTTGGCTTCCAGGAAGGAAGGCTTCGATGCCGAAGACGTCTACAATCATGCCACCTTTGGTGCGACACTTAATGTAACCTTGAATAACTTCTTCGTTTTCAAGAGCGGCGTTAACACGTTCCCAGCTCTTGCTAAGACGTGCCTTCTTGTGCGAAAGAATCAGTTGACCTTTTTTGTCTTCCTGATTTTCGATGTAAACTTCAACAGTGTCGCCAACCTTTAGGTCGGGATTGTATCTGAATTCGGAAGCAGGAATAACACCGTCGCTCTTGTAACCGATGTTAACAATAACTTCCTTCTTGTCGATGGAGATAACAGAACCATCAACAACTTGATGCTCAGAAACCTTGTTAAGGGTTTCATCGTAAGCCTTTTCAAGAGCATCCTTGCTTACTTCTACAGGGCTGCCGTTCTCAAATTCTTGCCAGTTGAAATCGCTCAGCGGCTGTACATTTTTTAAATTAGACA
Organism: Hoylesella loescheii DSM 19665 = JCM 12249 = ATCC 15930; assembly: GCF_000378085.1. Taxonomy (GTDB): domain Bacteria; phylum Bacteroidota; class Bacteroidia; order Bacteroidales; family Bacteroidaceae; genus Prevotella; species Prevotella loescheii. The sequence goes on along the minus strand of NZ_KB899210.1, from coordinate 286,405 downwards.
TAAATAATAAATAAAGTAAATTAATAAAGTTAGACTTTATGTTGTTTGAAAAACGCTGCAAAGATACTAAAATACAAGCAATTAGCGTACACCAAAGGTATAATTCATTTGTATTTTAGCACACTTTTAACACTTAGGGGAGTTGTATACGTACGTTATTTATCATAATTGGCATTATGGTTTTATAATCGATTGGTTAATAGGCGGTTGCCTACAACCAAAATGCGATTATGAAAATTATGCCAAATTACGATAAACGTTGTGCTAGTTTTAGTTGTTACCCTGTTTAATGTTACTATTCAAACAGTTTTTGCAGAAGCCCCGATAGTAAACTTGCGTTTCCAGAACTTGGTGCCCATCAATGTTCATAGACACAGATTGGTTTACGGACGTTTCGTCGAAGATGTCGAAAACATGGCCACATCTATTACAATAAAAATGTTTGTGCGGACGTGTACAACCATCATAGCACACATGATGCTCGTTGATGGTTATCATTTGCGCTAAATTTTTCTCGGCAAACATCCTTAACGTATTGTAAACAGTGGTTCGGCTCAATGTCTTTATTTCATTGCACAATCCTTGATACACCTCGTCTACTGTGGGATGTGTTGGATGTGTAAGCAAATAATTCATGATGGCGAGCCGTTGTGTAGACGGCCTTATTCCGTTTTTGAGCAAATTATGATAAACGTCCATCTCCATATCCTGATGATTTTAAGTGTTCTTTGATGTGATGATGGCGATAAGTTCTTCTGCCGAAACCAGTTGCTGGTCACCAGTAAGCATATTTTTCAGCGTAACCTTACCTTGATTTATCTCGCTTTCGCCAGCTAAAACCACAAAAGGAATCCCCTTAGCATTGGCGTATGCCATCTGTTTTTTCATCTTCGCACAATCAGGATAAAGCTCTACCGAGATGCCCGCAGCACGAATTTGGCCTACTATCGGTAAACAATAATCGGCTTCAGCCTCACCAAAGTTAATAAACAGCACTTGGGTAGCTTGTATAGCATTCTGTGGATATAGGTCTAGCGTATTCAGCACATCATAAATCCGATCGGCGCCAAAGCTGATACCCACACCACTAAGGCCGGGCATACCAAAGATACCTGTAAGGTTATCGTAACGTCCACCACCTGTTATACTACCAATAGCCACGTCTTTAGCCTTCACTTCAAAGATCGCTCCTGTATAATAGTTCAATCCACGCGCCAAGGTTAGGTCAAGTTGCAGTTCATTTTTCAGTCCAACGGCTTCAATCTTCTCCAATATAAAACGCGTCTCCTCTACTCCTTTCAGGCCAATTTCAGACGTGCCGATGGTTTGAGCTATGGTTTCGAGTTTCTCGACATTAGTTCCCGACATGGTAAGTATCGGTTGCAGCTTGTCTACAGCGTCTTGAGTAATCCCATTGGCCAGCATTTCAGCATTCACCGCTTCAACGCCAATTTTGTCTAGCTTGTCGATTGCCACGGTGATATCGACGATTTTATCGGGTTGTCCGATATATTCTGCTATGCCTGCAAGTATCTTTCGATTGTTAAGCTTTATCTGCACATTGATGCCAAACTTGGTAAACACGGTGTCGATAATTTGCACCAGTTCCACTTCGTTAAGCAAAGAGTCGGACCCAACAACGTCGGCATCGCATTGATAAAACTCCCTATACCTACCCTTTTGTGGACGGTCGGCTCGCCAAACTGGTTGAATTTGATAACGTTTAAATGGCATTTGCAACTCGTCGCGATGCATCACCACATAGCGAGCAAAGGGAACGGTGAGATCATAGCGTAATCCCTTCTCGCAAATATTGGCTGCCAGTTTCAGTACGTTATCGCTTACAAACTCGTTGGCAGGCAATTTACCGATGAAATCGCCTGAATTAAGAATTTTAAACAACAGTTTATCCCCTTCTTCACCATACTTCCCCATGAGCGTTTGCAACGTTTCCATGGAGGGCGTCTCTATTTGTTGATAGCCATAAAGTGCGTAAACATCCTTGATGGTGTCGAAAATATAGTTTCTTTTGGCCATTTCGGCCGGTGAAAAGTCCCTTGTTCCCTTGGGTATGGATGGTTTATTCATTACTTCTTCCTAACAATTGTTTGACTTCTATCAGGTCCGATAGAGATAATTTTGATGGGTGTTTGCAGCTGTTTTTCCAAGAAATCAATGTAATTCTTGAAAGCTTCGGGGAATTGTTCCTCGCTGGTGAACTTCGTCATATCGGTTTTCCAACCTTTCAGTTCTTCGTAAACAGGTGTAATTCCATGCTCAATATCGAATGGGAAATGGTCTATTCGTTGACCATCCTTTTCGTAAGCCACACACGCCTTAATGGTTTCGAACGTATCTAGCACGTCACTTTTCATCATGATGAGTTGGGTTACGCCATTAATCATAATGGAATAGCGCAACGCAACCAAGTCAATCCATCCACATCTGCGTTCCCTACCAGTTACCGCACCATACTCATGACCTAGATCGCGAAGTTTTTTCCCCGTTTCATCGAATAGTTCTGTGGGGAACGGACCTGCCCCAACTCGGGTGCAATAAGCTTTCATGATACCGTAAACATCACCTATTTTATTAGGTCCAATGCCTAAACCGGCACATGCACCAGCAGTAATAGTGTTCGAAGAGGTTACGTATGGGTAGCTGCCAAAGTCTACGTCAAGCATCGTTCCTTGTGCACCTTCGCATAGAATGGCTTTCCCTTCGTTTAAAAGGCTGTTAAGTTCGAACTCGCTGTCAACGATATTGAACTGGCGCATATATTCAATGCCCTCCATCCAGTTTTTTTCGGCTTCAGAAATGTCGAAGTCCGTATAATTCATACTTCGCAAGATATTGAGGTGTCGCTCTTTATGCTGGGCGTATTTTTCCTCGAATCCATCGAAGATATCACCTACACGCAGTCCCGAACGTGAGATTTTGTCGGTATAGGTTGGTCCTATTCCCTTACCAGTTGTGCCAACTTTCTTGTCGCCTTTCAATGCTTCGTAGGCAGCATCTAACACCCGGTGGGTCGGCATGATAAGGTGCGCACGCTTAGAGATGTGCAGACATTTCTTCAAATCGTGCCCACTTTTCTCCAAATCCTTTGCTTCAGCCATAAACAAGTCGGGAGCAAGCACCACGCCATTACCGATAATATTGGTCTTTCCGCCTTGGAATATGCCAGAAGGAATACTCCGCAAGACGAACTTTTGGCCATTGAACTCTAATGTATGACCAGCGTTGGGACCACCTTGAAAGCGTGCAACGACATCATACTGTGGCGTTAACACGTCCACAACCTTACCTTTGCCTTCGTCGCCCCACTGTAATCCCAGAAGAACGTCAACTTTTCCTGTCTTCATATATTAATATGTATATTGTTTATTTCCAGCAAGCCTTACTTCATTTTCTTTTGGCAAGCACTGCACACGCCATAAAGATACAAGGCAAAGCCATCACTTTTAAAGCCTTTAAGGTACACTTGACCCAATGCGCTTGTTATATCTGGAAGATTTAACTCAGTTACCTCGCCACACATTGTGCATACTTGGTGACAATGATTGTCATTTTCTGTACGGGCTTCATACTTGGTTCCGTCAATGAGTTTGTGCCTAACAACTAGCCTTAGCTTAATAAACAACCGCAAAGTATTGTAAAGTGTTGCCCTACTCACCTTGAAGTTGTCATTCTTTATGTGCTCGTTTAGCTGATCGAGCGAGAAGTGGCCCTTTATGCTAAACACCGCATCGAGAATGGCGTAACGCTCAGACGTTCGCCTATAATTGTTCGTTTCCAGATAGTGGTCGAGTATTTTTCGGGCCTGTCTTTTGCTGTCTTGTTTCATTTTGCTTTTCTTTGTCAGCCCTACAAAGTTACTATAAATATCCGAAAAGCACGCGCTTCATCATAAAAATGTAACTTGACCATGATCTTCGTATGCAAGAGCGACAGTCGTTTCCAATTCGTTAAGAGTTTTGGAGACCAGCTAACAGCTTGTCAACCCGTTGTTCGTAGTTGTCGCCCAGCATCGCTAGTTTCTGCAAACTAGCATTTGCAGCATGGCGAACGCCGAGGTTCTCGTTTTGCAGCGCGATGCTTACCTGATCTAAATACTCATCTAAACCACGCTCATTGGGCTCATTTCCGTTCATAAAGAGACGCGCCAGAAGTTGATAAGCACATATCTGCCGGTCTGTTCGGTCGCTAGCCATCCACTGATAGGCCAGTGCGGGTGCAAAATCTACATGTTGCAGCAGGTTGAAGGCCAACATTTCGGCCAACTCTTGCTGTATAGGCAGATCTGTCCACACGTCAGCCAGTTCGGGCGACATACGTTCGGGCGGCATAATTAAAGTTGCCATTATCTTACATTCGCGTATATTCTCTTTCCAAAGTTCAATGGCTAGTTCGTAATCGGGCGTATATGGTGCGGCCATCTTACGTAACTCGTGGAACGGGACTCCCCAGTTTATCTTATATCCCATACCCTTTTGAGCCATAGAGCGTGATGTTGTTCCATCCATAAAGAGGCGAAACGACTGCTTTATCGCCATTAACTTGCTGTGTGTATCTTCGCTTATCATTTATATCAAATTGTTATTTTGAAGAGAAAGGAAGATGTGCAACCACCTTGCTGAGTCATTTTTCTTACTCAAATTACAAGCCTTACTCCCCTACCCTTTGTGTATGTTATATTGCTTTACTTTTCTTTCAATCGCTAAACAAGGAAGCCGAACTCACTAGAATAGCGTAACATTTGCGCATCGTAGGCCTCCGAGTAGTCTACTTCTACGTCTACAATGTCGCCCTGACTGTTGTAAACGAGTTTGTATACAGGGTTAATGAAACCCTTATAAGGAGCAATATCTAGCTTAGCAAAACGTTCAAGCACTTCGGCATGAAGTGTCTTATCTACCTTAACAGCGTAATTTTCAACTAAATTGCGGGCAGCGTTAAAATCGCCCTCGCTCTTAATGCGTTGCACTTCTGCCAACAGTTCACCAAATAAATGGCGCAATTGCCCATAGTCATTTATCCGAACGTATGTCTTGCCTTCGTGCTTCACCAGTTCAACAGCACCCTTTCCGTGGTCAAGAACCCAGTGTGCGATGAGTGCCCTGTTACGCATGTGTGCCTCTTCGATGTCTTTGCCTTGTTCAATGCGGGTTAGTTGGGTCATCAATCCATTCATCATATAGGTATAATATTGAGAATGGAAAGCCTCGTTATCAGGCAGCAAGCCCAACTCCAACAACTTATCGTCGGCCATATAATATAAGCCGAAGAGATCGGCACGAGCTTCTTCAATGGTGTTCCCATAGGCTTTCAGGGCGTCGGGACTGACTCCTGGCAATAATTGACCACTTCCATGTCCCAAGCATTCGTGTAAATCTGTGTGAAGATCATCACAAATGTCGCCGTAAAGCGATACCATGTTAAGCGTTTCAGCATCAATTACGAACTCTTCTTTAAATCCATTGTTTTTCGCCGCTTTGTTGTACGCATCAGTTATATTGCTGATGGTTACACTTTTCGATCCATGTTGCGCCCTAATCCAATCGGCGTTGGGCAGGTTAATGCCGATAGCGGTAGAGGGATATTCGTCTCCACCAAGCATTGCCGCACAAACGACATTGGCCGTAACGCCACGTACTACAGCCTTTTTAAATCGTTGATCAACGGGCGAATGATCTTCAAACCATTGCGCGTTGTCGCTTATTAGGCGTGTTCGGCGTGTTGCGTCCAAGTCTTTATACTCTACTATACCCTCCCACGAAGCTTTAATGCCCAACGGATCGCCATAAACCTCGATAAATCCGTTGATGAAATCCACGTTTCCATCTTGCTCTTTGAGCCATTCTATCGAGTATTCGTCAAACAGATGTAGATCACCTGTACGATAATATCTTATTAACAAATCGATAACAAGCTGCTGTTGAGAGTTCTCAGCAACGTTTTTTGCTTGCTCCAACCAATAAATGATGTGACGAATTGCCTCACCATACTCGCCATTTTCGCTCCAAACTCTCTCTTCAAGCCCATTTTCACCCTTTACAAGCTTTGTATTCAAACCCCACGAAGGCGAATTGTCGCCAGCGTCTACTTTCTTCTCATTGTAGAAGTTTTCTGCTTCTTGTTGGCTTACACCCTCATAATAGTTACAAGCCGACGTCTTCACCAAGTCCACTCCATCGGCTTTATTTACCCTTTTGGGTAGTATTTCAGGATTGAACATCACGGGACAGATCTCATCGCATAGCTCATCGACTGAAGAATAACCTGCCATGGGCAACTTGTCTATTGGCACCTGTTTGACAGCAGAACGGAAAAACGCCTCCGAAAAGTCAGGTTGTATCTTATCGTTGGCATAATGGTGGTAGATGCCGTTTGAAAACCAAACGCGCTTTAGGTACAAAGCCAACTTCTCGAAATTCTCTTCGTCGGCACTAGCTTTGAATTCTGTATAGAGTGTTTCTAGTGTTTTCCTTATACGGAGGTTATATTTTCCGAACTGGTCGATAGTGATATCCCTACCGCATAATGTAGCTTGCGATAGGTAATAGATATATATCTTTTGTTGCAGCGAAAGTTTTTCGAACTGTGGTAGTTTGTAACGAAGCATCTGCAAATCAGCAAATCGCTCGTCAGTATATATAAATGTGTCTGTTTCTTTCATGATCTTCATTTTCTTGAGCATACATAAAAAATTATCTCCACGCAAGCAAATGCGTGGAGATAAAATTGTTTACCTGTCAGATTCAGGAGAAATTCGATACTCCCGAGGTGTCATTCCTGTGAACCTCTTAAATGAGGTATAGAACGACTGACGTGTAGAGAACCCCACAGCATCCGATACATCCTCGATTGTGAGATGAGCCTTACGTTTGTCTTTCAACAGTTTCATGGCTTCTTGGATGCGGAACTTGTTAACGAAGGATGTGTAGTTGGTATTGAATTGCCTGTTAATAACAGTCGAGATATATCTCGTGTTCGTACCCAAATCCTTTGCAAGTTGCTTTGCAGAGTAAGTTTTGTCCTTGTACTTTTGATTTACTGAAATCTCCTGGCAAATGTTTTTTGCCAACGTACCCATTAATTGGGGATTGATGAAGATTTGCGAATCTCTCTTTTTACCTTTTGTTTCTACTAACTGTACCATACTATAAAAACTAAATGCCTACTGATGGTGCAAATATACACATTATTTTATTAATACAACAATAATGTTACTTTTTTTTGATGTTTTGTTTATAAAATTGCTCTTATAGGCTTATTTATATGTATATTTTGCTGTTTGGAGATGGCAATATGCTGTTTTTTGAAGATTTGGCCTTGTTTACATTCAAGGTTCATCTATGTTTACATGCTCTAGTCGTTTTACTTTCTAAAAGCGATGCTTGTTCAACAGTGTTAGCCATACTTTTTTGAAAATGGCCGATTAACAATGTCTTTCAGCTAATTTTACCATACTTCGTTTGGCGGTGAGGAGCAGGCCAAGCTATATTTTTAGCCTAACCTGCCCAAATTTATTGTGCGAGTGGGGACTATGTGGCCTGCCCCACACCGCTAAGCGTTCATTGACAGCAAGAATTCGTCGTTGTCTTTGGTTATATTCAAGCGGTCGTGGATAGAATTCATTGCCTCTATCGGGTTCATGTCCGATATGTATTTACGCAGCACCCACATTCTGTCGAGGGTGGTCTTGTCTTGCAACAAGTCGTCGCGCCGTGTGCTCGAAGCCACCAAATTCACTGCAGGGAAGATACGCTTGTTGCTGAGCGAGCGGTCGAGTTGCAACTCCATGTTGCCCGTTCCTTTGAATTCTTCGAATATCACTTCGTCCATCTTGCTACCAGTATCGATTAGTGCCGTTGCAATGATGGTGAGCGAGCCACCGTTTTCAACATTACGAGCAGCACCGAAGAAACGTTTTGGCTTTTGCAAGGCATTCGCATCAACACCACCAGTTAGCACCTTTCCACTTGCGGGACTAACGGTGTTGTATGCACGAGCCAAACGTGTGATAGAATCTAGGAAGATAACCACGTCATGTCCCGATTCAACTAGGCGTTTAGCCTTTTCAAGTACGATACCAGCAATTTTGACATGACGCTCTGCAGGCTCATCGAATGTAGAGGCAATAACCTCTGCGTTTACGGTGCGAGCCATGTCGGTAACCTCCTCAGGACGTTCATCGATGAGCAACATCATGAGATATGCCTCTGGATGATTGGCTGCGATGGCGTTCGCAATATTCTTCATCAAGATGGTTTTACCCGTCTTAGGCTGTGCCACGATAAGTGCACGCTGCCCCTTACCTATAGGCGAGAACAAGTCTACAATACGCGTTGAGAGGTTAGTTGTTGCAGGATTGCCACAGAGATTAAACTTCTCGTCGGGGAACAGCGGTGTAAGGTGTTCGAATGGAACGCGATCTCTAATTTCATCAGGCACTCTACCGTTAATCATGTCGATGCTTGTCAGCGGGAAATATTTCTCACCTTCGCGTGGAGGACGCACCCTACTCTGCACCACATCACCCGTTTTCAGACCATATTTCTTCACCTGCTGTGTCGAAACATATACGTCATCGGGCGACGATAGATAGTTATAGTCGCTCGAACGCAGGAAGCCGTACCCGTCGGGCATGATTTCTAACACACCGTCAGCCGTTATCAAATCCGAGAAATCGTAGGCTGTCGCCATCGGTTGCATCGCGTCTTGCTGTTGATAGCCCGCATTAGGCATCCCACTAGTAGGATTATCAAACATGTCGAAGTTAGGCAATGCACCTTGATCTTCGATAGGTAGGTCTACCACAGTGATAAAGTCAGTTCCATCTCCAGGGTCTCCTTCCCAATAACCTTCTCTTATTGGATCGGGTCTATCGTTTGCACTTTCGTTGCGAGCATTGATCTTGGCTTGCAGTTGAGCCAAAAGACCGCTATCGGGTGCATCTTGACCTTCTGTCATTTCATTGGCTTCGGGCAAGAAATTGGCTTCGGGAACAGGTATCTCGCTCATGTCAACGTCACTCGGTTGCATTTCATCAACCAATGGCGTTGCTGCTTCGAGTTGTTCGTTATCGACCGTTGCAACCACTTCAGCTTTGTTCTCTTCTGCTGTATCTTTTGCTTTTTGCTCTTCTGCTTCCTTAGCCAGGCCTTCAGCCTCGGCCAAAGCAGCGGCTTCAGCTTCTTTTTCTTTCTTTGATTTGCGTCCTCTCTTCTTGGGTTTAGCAGACTCTTCGACAGCGTTGTCAGCTGTAGGCTCTTCCACCTCTTTAAATAGTGAAGGCTGTTCGCTAGGAGTCATCTTGTTGTTTTTCACATCAAAATTCTCTCCATCTTTCCCTTTTACCGAATATACTCTATCTGTGTCTTTCTTAACAATCCTCGTTCTTTTCTTCTTTTGTCCCAAAGGGTTCTTCGTTCCCTCGTCAATTGCTTGTTTATCTAATATTGAATAGACTAATTCTTCTATATTGTTGCCGTCGTATTCAGCACCAAGTGTTTTCGCAATGTCCTCCAATTCAGACACTTCTTTTGATAATAGTTCTTCTTTGCTATACATATTTGTATATCTTAATGCAATAAGTTGTTGATTGTAATAAAAGCGCTTCAAGAACAGAAACGCTTCGAATTTCTGTGCAAAAGTACGTAAAAAAAATTATATTACAAGTGTTTTGATCATAAAAAACTTTCTTGTTAATATATTTTAAGGTGCAGCTTGATCAGCTTCTTCCCTATCTTGGCCTTGCCATAACATTGGGGTGGTTTCTACAGCTTTATCAATAGCACAAACACCTTACATCCATCAGCAGATAAACCTTCATTTTTATAAGTCTAACACATAAACTTTATGGAGAGCCCCATCACTCTAGGGTTTCCTTCCCTCCTATCAATCTATTGTTTAAAATAAACTTTTGTGTTTCCAACCGATTATCAACTAGCTTCCCCACATAGTATGTGCTAATGTCATCGAAGAGTATATGCACATCGTTGGGTATAGTCTCTATCTTTATTGGGCACTTATTTTTCTTGTTCGTTTTACAGAAGAGGGCCCGCAAATACCTTATGTTGTTCCCACTATCATAGCAAACAAGAAAATCTTTGGATGCTATACTTCTATACATACCATATATCTTCCCATGTCCTAATTTGTTCAGTCCACAATATTTCCAATTTTGAATAATGATAAAGTTCTTATTCCTATGAGAAGTAAGCCTAAGAACATACATCTCAGAATGTTTGTTTGCAGATAACTGTTTGATGACATATCGAAAACTGGCATCAACTTCCCTCAGCCTAAGTTCGTCAAACACATAGACCGTATCATGGTATATAGAGGTATCTTTCTCATTTATGTAGTACTTAACAACGTCATTTTGCGCGAACGTAACGGCCAACGGGTTCGTCCAAAGCAAGCAAATTAAACCCAATATCCTAATCTGCATCTCTTTCTTCTTTATGCACTCACGCTATTTAAGCATTCCCCATCACTAATAAAGCCCCAAGCCCTTCCTTAAAAGAATAGGCTTGGGGCTCTTAATAAAATGTGAATCAAAATAATTACTTCAATTGATCTTTAAAGAAATTGGTTATCTGGCGCAACAGGTGGTTACGTGTGTTGCCACCATAGATACCATGGTTGCGGTTAGTATAATACAATTCCTTGAAGTCTTTATCGGCTTGTACAAGTGCTTCGGCATATTCAAAGGTGTTTTGGGGATGCACATTGTCGTCAGCTAAACCATGACAGATAAGCAAGGCGCCGTGTAAATTGTGGGCGCGTGTCATTGCATTGTCGTCGTAACCTTTACCATTCTCCTTGGGCGTACGCATGTATCGCTCGGTGTAAATGGTGTCGTAGTAGCGGAATGAGGTGGGTGGAGCCACCGAAACGCCTGCTTTGAAGACCTTGTCGCCCGTACTCATGCTCATAAGGGTGTTAAATCCACCGAAGCTCCAACCCCAAATGCCGATGTTATTACCGTCTACGTAAGGCAAGGAGGCAAGATAACGCGCAGTAGCCACTTGGTCTTGCGACTCCAACTTACCCAATTGCAGATAGATGGACTTCTCGAAAGCCGAACCTCTTCCGCCTGTTCCGCGACCATCCACACATACAACGATGAAGCCTTCTTGTGCCAAGTACCTGTCAAACAATGCCCCTTGGCCCATCGAACCGATGCCCCACGAGTTAACCACCTGCTGACTGCCCGGGCCGCTATACTGGAACATGATGACGGGATATTTCTTTGAGGGAGAGAAATTGGCGGGTTTAACCATCCAACCATCAAGTTTTACACCATCGTTAGTTGTAAACGAGAAGAATTCGGGTGCCGAAAGTCCTTCTTGCTTGTATCTTGCGGCGAGTTGTTTGTTATCTAACAGCGTAGAAATCACTTTACCGCGAGCGTCGCAGAGATTAAAGGTATAGGGCGTTGTGGCATTGCTCCACGTATTGATAAAATATTTTAGGTCGCCCGAAAAGATAGCGCTGTTCCAGCCCTCTTGCTTTGTTAGACACTCGGTTTTGCCGTTTTTATGGTTCACAAACACCTGTCTGTCGTGCGCTGTGGGCACTGCAGCTTGGTAAAACACGTCGCCCGTTTGTTCATCGTATCCGTAAACCTGCGTGATATCATAGTTGCCATCACCTATTTTACGTATTTGCTTTCCGCCCATATCGTATAGATAGAGGTGCATATAGCCATCACGATCGCTTGGGAGCAAAATGCTGTTATTGTAAACCGATATGTTGGCGATGGCCTCTTCCTTCACATACTTGTCACTTTTCTCCCTTACCAGCAGTTGGGCTACAGTGCTTCGTGGGTTCACCGTATATACATTCAACACATCTTGGTGGCGATTCATGGTGTAAACCAATATCATGTCGGCATTGTTGGTGGTCTTGATACGTGGTATATAGCCGTCAGCATCCAGTGGCACATCCAGCTTTCTGGTTTGTCGCGACTTGATATCAAAGCTCCAAACAGAGACTTTGGCATTAGCTTCTCCAGCTTTAGGGTACTTATAAGAAAAGAGCGAAGGGTAGATTTCGTTCTGATCGTGGGCGGGTAATAGGCCCTTATACATCTGCAAAGAAAAGGTTTTCACGTCCTTTTCATCGTAGCGCACCCAGCAAATCATGGTTCCGTCAGCATTGAACACTAACGAGCTGCTGGTGCCAAACTCTTCTTCGTTAACCCAATCGGGCACTCCGTTAATCACTTCGTTTTGCTTTCCATCCTTGGTTACCTGACTTTCAGCGTTATCATAAAGCAGTTTTACCAGAAAGATGTTATTATCGCGTACGAAAGCCACTTGCCTACTGTCGGGCGACCATGTGGGATTTTGCTGCGGTCCACCGTCAGATAGTTTGTCTAGTCGGCGCGATGCCACCGTATATATATAATAGGTGGCCTTAAAGGTGCGCCTATATATCTTTTGCGAATTGGTACAAATAAGTATGCGCGTTCCGTCGGGCGAAAGTATGTAACTGTCAAACGACTTCACCTTTTGGCCTTGTGTGTCGTTCACGTCGAACAAAACGTCTACCTGTTTGCCTGTCTTGAACGAGTAACGCACGATGCGTTGCCCGTCGTCGCTTATGCGTGCGTAGAGGTCGGTACCCTCAATGGGTTTAATTCCGCTAATGTATTCGGCCGAGAAAGTTCCGTCTGTAACTTTCTTCAAATCAAGGTTGTCACCCGCCGAGACACTAGCTGCTGACAAGAAAAATGCCATACACGATATGATCACTTTTTTCATGATTGAATGTTTTTAGTCATAATGCGGACAAAGATAATTAAAAATCTGTACTTTTGCAAACCATAAGCAGGCAATTGTTGTTGCTTACCATTACAAAAAGACGAACAATGCAACTACCATATAACGATTTTGGGAACTGGATGCGCTCGCAATTCCCCTTCAAGGTACAAAAACTGTCGGTCAACGCGGGCTTCACTTGCCCCACGCGCGATGGACATACGGGCTTTGGGGGGTGTACATATTGCAACAATCGCAGTTTCAATCCCTCTTATTGCGAACCACAACAGACGGTTAGCCAGCAGTTGGAGGCAGGTAAAAAGTTCTTCGCGCGCAAGTATCCCAACATGAAATACTTAGCCTATTTTCAGGCTTACACCAGTACTTACGACACCATCGACCGCCTTAAAGCCATGTACGAAGAGGCGCTAATGGTGGAGGACGTGGTGGGATTGGTTATCGGTACGCGCCCCGACTGCATGCCCGACGCCCTACTCCACTACCTAGAGGAGCTGAACAAGCATACCTTTCTCATTGTGGAATATGGCGTTGAAAGTGCCAACAACCAGACGTTAGAGCGCATTAAACGCGGCCACACCTTCGAATGTAGTCGCGAAACCATCGAACGAACGCAACAGTGCGGAATACGTACGGGTGCGCACGTCATCATTGGCTTGCCTGGCGAAGATGCAGAAGAAAGCATTCGGCAAGCAAGCATCATTTCCAGCTTGCCCATAAACATACTGAAAATACATCAGATGCAGATAATAAGGGGAACGTTATTGGCCAAAGAATATATGGAACAGCCTTTCCACCTATACACGGTAGACGAATATCTGAATGTGATTTGCGAATACGTGAAACGGCTTCGTAAAGACCTTGTACTCGAAAGGTTCGTCAGCCAGTCGCCCGAAGGCTTACTTATAGCACCCAAATGGGGACTAAAAAACTACGAATTTACAAATTTGCTGGTTCGCAAGATGATAGACGAGAATATAAAACAAGGTGAAGCATAATAATTACCTTCATTGTATTTTGGCTTTTATCCATGAATACCTTTACTTGTTTTTTGAAAAAGGAAAACCAAGAATACGGCTCAATCAACGTTTTCGTTAAGTCAATGGCTAATATGCAGATAGGCACACTGACTTGTCAACTTACTGTCCCGTGAACTTGTTAACTGAAAAACAAACAACTAAAAGATACATTGAAAAGCTAAATGCCATTGAAAAGCAAACCAAATAAAGCAAGCCTGTACCCAATGTAGAGAACTTTCAGAAAATACTTTAGGGCATCATGGCCTTATAATTATCGCTAGATATAAGCTCTTCGTAGGTAACGTTGGGATGGGCATGCATATATCTGTCAACGCAGTCTACAAACCAGTTTTGATAACTTTGCTTAGCCGTGGCCTTATTCACCACCCACCATATTTTGGCCATGTGCAAGTCGCGGTCTATTTGCGAACGAGTGTCATAACCATCAAGCGAATATTGAGCCAGCAAGTAGAAACTCAGGGCATCGGGAACGATGTATCCACGATACATGGTTTTGGTTTGTTCGGGTGTATAAAAGCGTTTGTAGAGCGAATAATCTTCACCCATATACTTGTCTAGCGACACACCTATGGTGCCGTTACCAACGATAATACTTTGGTCGAAAGAACTTATTTGTGTGTAAATCTTAGGTTGGGGCAGGTTGGGGAACCACTTACTCAGCCTGCTAAAAGCTCTACAAAACTGCTCGTTAACATCACTAATATTGTTAAACTCGGCCTCTACGTCAGTGATAAGCCTTTGCAGGGTGGTGTCTTGATAATAATGCAAAAAACGATGGTGTATTTCCGAATCTTCGATAGTGCCCAATTGCAGCACCTTTTCTATGAGCGTGCGCGTTTCTGTGGGATAATCGGTGTTCATTTGTTGCAGTGCCGAGTAATCGCCAGTGGTAAGATAACGACTTTCCAGACGATCATAGCGTTGCACCTTTATGCAATCGCAATAATCGTTATTCACGTTGCGCCACATCTTCCATTCGCAGCCAACAAACATGATGGAATATAACATGAGTATAAATGACAATACCTTCACGTCGTTACTTATTTATCGATTTCTCGTTGCGAATTTACTAATTTTTCTTTTATAATGCAAACTTATTGCTAAAAAACATGAAATTTCGAGTGCTTTTATTGCAAAATCAGCCCCTTGTGTTAATAAATATGGAGTTTTTACCAGTTTTTGACGCACCATACAGCAACAAACCTCCAAACAACAAACCACGAGCAATGTAAGTGACATTTGCTTGCAGGGAATACAACAAACAGTTGGTATTATTGAGGAAGGGTCAAAATTATGTTTTATCCCATTTCGCCGAGACTACGCCTTGTTATTTACATGATATGCGCAACACTCAATACGATCTAAGGTCGTTTGTGCCTTTCGCTTAAAACCTACTTACACATCATAACCATCCAACGTTGTAGGTAGACAACCTACATACTAATGGAGAATACGATATCACCACTCGCAAGACAATTATTTAGAGTTAGTATTGAACTTTCTAACCTCTTACCTTGTTATAGCTAAGATGGAACCTCGTTCCATGTCATGTGGAATAGTGTTCCATGTCATGTGGAACAAGGTTCCTTCTTACATGGAACAGTCGTACAAGCCATTAATAACGCCCCAAAAACATAAAAACATGCTTTTCAAAGCCCTGCAATAAAACTTCATTTGGTTACTAATTAAAGGTCATATCATGGGCGAGAGCCCCAATCCTTCCTATTACTTACCCGTTTAATGACGTATACTCATTAGATATAATACGCGCGCGCGAAGAACGTTCTATTCACACGGCAAGACATGATACTTGTTTCTTTTCTGCATTGACATAAAAATATTGTCGCTTCCGTGCCAACATTTACCCCATATTTGTCGCGAAATTTAATTAGATTTTGTACTTTTGCAATTCGGCTATTAAATGTTTAAACAGATGAGAAAAATATTATTTATGCTCCTAACAGGTTTAAGTCTTTCCCAATATACGCAGGCGCAAAATGTGCAAATCAAGGTAATTCAAACCAGTGACGTACACGGAAGCTTCTTTCCATACGACTTTATCAATCGTCGCGACAGGAAAGGCTCGCTAGCGAGGGTAAGTTCTTACGTCAACGCCATGCGCAAAAAATATGGTAAGAACGTTATCTTACTAGACAATGGCGACATTCTTCAAGGCCAGCCCACGTGCTATTATTGCAACTTTGTTAAGCCCTCGATGCCCAACTTGGCTGCTTCGGTGGTGAACTATTTGAAGTATGATGCGCAAACGGTTGGTAACCACGACATCGAGACGGGGCATCCCGTATACGACAAATGGATAAAAGAGGTGAATTGCCCTATCTTAGGAGCCAATATTATCGACACTCGAACAAACAAACCCTATGTTCACCCTTACACCATCATTAAGCGCGATGGCGTTAAAGTGGCCGTTTTAGGCATGCTCACTCCCGCAATTCCCAACTGGTTAAAAGAAAGCTTGTGGACGGGATTGCGGTTCGACAACATGGTTACATCGGCAAAATACTGGGTGAAACATATCCAAATGAAGGAGAAACCCGATGTAATTATCGGTCTTTTTCATAGTGGACGTGAAGGCGGAATACACACATCCGAATACGATGAGGATGCTTCGCTGACGATAGCTCATGAAGTGGAGGGCTTTGACATTATCCTTTTCGGGCACGACCACACCCGATATTCAGGATGGGTAAAGAACAAAGCAGGAAAAGAAGTGTTGTGCCTTGACCCTTCGTGCGATGCTTACATGGTTAGCGATGCCACAATTAACATACGTAAGGCGAAAGGAAAAGTAGTAAGCAAAAAAATAACGGGCGATGTGATAGACATCACGGACCAACCTATCAACGAGAAGTACATGCAACACTTCAAGGCAGACATTGACAGTGTAAATGCCTTTGTGAACAGAAAAATTGGACGCTTTGAAAACGCTATCTACACACGCGACTGTTATTTTGGCAGCGCGGCCTTTACCGACTTTATACACGATCTGCAATTAAAGATAACTGGGGCTGACATCTCGTTTAATGCACCGCTATCATTTGATGCCCGTATCAATAAGGGTGACGTGTACGTGAGCGACATGTTCAACCTATATAAATACGAGAACCAAATATACGTGCTTAAAATGACGGGCAAAGAGATACGCAACCATTTGGAAATGAGTTACGACCTATGGGTAAACACGATGAAATCGCCCGACGACCACATCATGCAGATAAGTGAATGGGCCAAGCAAGACCGTCAACGGTTTGGCTTTAAGAACCTTGCCTTTAACTTCGATAGTGCTGCTGGCATCATCTACGAAGTGGATGTGACCAAGCCTGATGGGCAAAAGGTGAGGATATTGAGCATGGCCGACGGTACACCTTTCGACGAAAATCGCTGGTATAAGGTGGCTATGAACAGCTATCGAGGTAATGGTGGTGGCGAATTGCTTACCAAAGGGGCTGGTATTCCACGCGCAGAATTGAAAAGTAGAATTGTGTTTGAAAGTGAGAAAGACCAACGCTTCTACCTGATGAACGAGATTGAGAAGGCTGGCGTGATGAACCCGCAGGCACATAACAATTGGAAATTCGTGCCCGAAGAGTGGACCAAGCCAGCCATCGAGCGAGACAGAAAACTGATTTTCGGTAATTAAAGCTTGTGAGTTTGTAAGTTTATGAGTTGTTAAGTTTACGTGTTGTTGAGAACCCCAACAGCTCGCGAGCCCAACAACTCATAAATTCATGCCAACAACTCAAAAGACTACAAACTCACGAACTCAACAACTTATAAACTCACCAACTCATAAATTCAAAGCCAATGAAAAGCCTGTGGTTTGTATTTAAACAATCAGACTTACTGCTCGAACAGCTTGACGACCATACTTTCGGCATTCCCTTAGCTGAAAATCCGCCAACAACAATCAACGAAGGGCAGGAAGTTCATGAGTTGGAAGCCACGCCCGAGGGAGTCGCCATCAAAACCTATGCAATAGACGAAGCGACAAACATTCCCGCCACTTTTACCTTCTGCGATTTAAGGCAGTCGTATTATAAGCTTCCTAACAACCTTTATCTTATGGCTGGGAAGTGTCGGGAGATTAACTATTGGGACGTTCACACCAAGTTTTGTGGTGTGTGTGGCGGTACGATGAAGCTGCACACCAACATCTCTAAACGTTGTACGCACTGCGGAAACGAAGTTTGGCCACAGCTAGCTACGGCCATCATTGTGCTGATTCATAAGGGCGATGAGGTTTTGTTGGTACATGCCAAGAACTTTAAAGGCAACTTCTATGGTCTGATAGCAGGCTTCGTAGAGACAGGAGAGTCGCTCGAGGAGGCCGTAGTGAGGGAAGTGAGAGAAGAAACAGGATTGGAAATAGAGAGTCCGAGCTACTTTGGCAGTCAGCCATGGCCCTACCCTATTGGTCTGATGGTTGGTTTCACTGCACGCTACAAAAGCGGAAGTCTGTGCTTGCAAGAAGAGGAATTGTCGGCAGGAGGCTGGTTTCATCGCGACAAATTGCCGCAAATACCCGAAAAACTTAGTCTTGCCCGCAAGCTGATAGACCATTGGTTGGGACAATTTTGTTAGTAACCAGCAGCCAAAATATGGACTTAACGAAAGCTGTCCATCCAAAAGACGCACGTCACACGAGGCAAGAAAACGTGCCATCCAACATGCTTATCCCAATAATTTGTAGTAACTTTGCATGACGTTTTTTTAATTATCGCAGCATATTATACATCAATATATAAATGGATAACCACAAAATTCCACTTCTGGGGCATACGCTCGACGAGCTGAAAGCCATTGCTGTAGACAACGGCCTCCCTGCCTTTGCAGGTAAGCAAATGGCTGTTTGGCTCTACGACAAGCATGTGGACACCATCGAAGAGATGACAAACATTTCGAAAGCAAATAGAGAAAAACTTGCACAACACTACGAAATAGGAGCCGCGAAGTTTATCGATGCGCAATATTCTAAGGATGGAACCATAAAATATCTGTTCCCAACAGAGAGTGGTAAGTTTGTGGAGACCGTGTATATACCCGACCGCGACCGCGCCACACTGTGCGTTTCATGCCAAGTGGGTTGTAAAATGAACTGCCTTTTTTGTCAAACGGGCAAGCAAGGGTTTGAGGGAAACCTCACCGCGAGAGACATCCTCAACCAGATTTACGCCCTACCCGAACGACAAAAGCTAACCAACATCGTGTTTATGGGTCAGGGAGAGCCCATGGATAACCTTGATAACGTGCTGAAAGTAACGCAGATACTTACTGCCGATTACGGTTAT
The DNA here is from genome assembly GCF_000378085.1 of Hoylesella loescheii DSM 19665 = JCM 12249 = ATCC 15930. Lineage (GTDB taxonomy): Bacteria > Bacteroidota > Bacteroidia > Bacteroidales > Bacteroidaceae > Prevotella > Prevotella loescheii. The sequence goes on along the minus strand of NZ_KB899210.1, from coordinate 267,262 downwards.
GCTTGGAGTCCAAAACGAATAACGGTGAGCAGTGTGGGTGTGAAAGGTAAACTCAAACGTTTTCTTGATGAAAGCGATTGCCATGTGGCCATCAGCATGCATACCCCCATTCCCGAACAGCGCGCTAGCATCATGCCCGCAGAAAAAGGCCTGTCGATAGAAGAAATTGTACAGCTTTTGAAGCAATATGACTTCACCCACCAGCGCCGTCTCTCGTTCGAGTACATCATGTTTGGTGGCTTAAACGACACGCCACTTCATGCGCGCCAGCTGGTTAAGCTTGTAGAAGGATTGGATTGCAGGGTAAACCTCATCCGATTTCACCAAATACCCAACGTAAACCTGAACAATTCAGACGAGAAACGTATGGAAACGTTCAGGGATTATCTTACCAACCATGGTGTGTTCACCACCATTAGGGCCAGCAGAGGACAAGACATATTCGCCGCTTGCGGACTTCTCAGCACCGCCAAACAGATTGCAGGTAGAGAGAACAGCGACGAAAACCTATCAATAAAGAACTAAGTAAAAACGTATGGACGATAATAAACTTCGTATTGCTATAACCCAAGGCGATGCCAACGGCATTGGCATGGAACTTATTTTCAAGACATTTGCCTCGCCAGAAATGTTCGAACTTTGCACACCCATTGTCTATGGGTCACCCAAAGTTGCGGCTTATCATAAGAAGGCACTCAACCTTGACGTTAATTTCAGCATCATTCAAGATGTGGCTGAAGCCAAACCCGAACGACTTAACTTGTTAGCGATCGCCGACGAAGATGTAAAAATAGAGTTTGGAACACCCAACGAAGATGCTGCAACATTAGCGCGCAAAGCCATAGATAGGGCCGTTGCCGACTGCAAGGCAGGTGTTGTGGGGGCAATAGTTAACGCCCCAATAAGCGAAAAGCATTTTTTCACCGCCCAAGAACAGCCCGTTAGCCTGTCGCAATACATTGCCAAGCAACTAGGAGAAACAAACGAGGTGTTAGAAATGTCGCTCAACGAATGCCTGCGTATCACTACCCTTTCGGGCGAATTGGCCATAAAAGACGTGGCCAACGAAATAACGAAAGAGCGAATAGAAAGCGCCGTGCGTCTATTGCACCATTCTTTGCGACGCGATTTCATGGTTTCCATACCACGAGTAGCCGTCTTGGCACTGAACCCCACATTAGAAGACGGACCATGTAAGGAAGAACAAGAGATGATTGCACCAGCTGTAAAACAGCTAATTGCTGATGGATACACGGCATTTGGTCCTTACCAAGCCGACAGTTTCTTTGGCGATAGGGAGTTCGACACATTTGATGCCGTACTGGCTATGTATCACGACCAAGCCATGATACCATTCAAGGCGCTGTCGTGTGAGGGTGGCGTAAGGTTTATCACTGGGCTTTCAGCAGTCATCACTTCAACCGACGATGAAGCGTTGGACGGAAAGGCCGGACAAGGTGTTGCTGACGAGATGGCTTTCAGACATGCCATCTACTTGGCCTTAGACGTGTCTAGGAATAGGAAAGCATACGACCTACCCTACAAGAACCCACTGAAAAAGCTTTATCACGAGAAAAGGGATGAGAGCGACAAGGTGCGTTTCAACGTGACAAAAAAGAAAGAGAACAACGAAGAGCAGCAACCCAAATAACAAGAGATGAAGAAGAAATATCAAAATGGCTTTTTCATCTTCGGCCTAGTGTTGCTCGGCATTATGGTTACGCAACTAGATTTCGCCGAAGTATGGCGTGGCTTGCAACACACGGGCTATTGGTTCTTTGCCGTTTTGGCGCTTTGGATGGCGCTTTATACGCTCAACACCTCGGCATGGTATATCATTATCAAGGCTGGACAAGGACAAGAAACGACAAATTCAACGACAAACGGCAAACGCATTAACTTCTGGTGGCTGTACAAAGTAACTGTTTCGGGCTTCGCATTAAACTACGCCACGCCTGGCGGACTTATGGGGGGAGAACCCTATCGCATTATGTCGCTTGCCCCAAAGATTGGTACCGAGCGAGCTTCCTCTTCGGTTATACTCTACGCCATGACGCACATTTTCAGCCATTTTTGGTTCTGGCTTGTCTCCATCGCTTTGTTTTTCTTTACCCAACCACTAACTTTGGGACATCTCATCATTGTTTTGGCCAGTGGCATATTTTGCTTTTTGGGGCTTTGGTTCTTTATGATAGGCTACCGCAAAGGGCTTGCGTTCAGGGCAATGCGGCTACTTAGCCACATTCCATTCGTTAAACGCTGGGCTTTATCATTCATCGAGAAGAACAAAACACAGCTAGACACCATAGACCAACAGATTTCCGCCCTACACAAACAGAATCGTACCACTTTCGTTACAGCCGTTTTGCTGGAACTAAGTTGTCGTATCCTCTCAGCATTAGAGATTTATTTTATCCTCTTAGTTATCATGCCCGATGTCAACTACATACAGTGCATATTGATATTAGCCTTCACCAGCCTTTTTGCCAACCTGCTTTTCTTCATTCCATTGCAGCTAGGTGGACGCGAGGGAGGCTTCCTTATGTCGGCTTCAGGTCTAGGAATTGCATCCAGTTCAGGTATATTTGTTGCGTTAATTGTGCGTATAAGGGAATTGATATTTACGGGTTTAGGACTTCTTTTAATTAAGTTCGACCGTTCAACGCCCAATGCCGACCTTCCCCAATAGGTCTATTCGCAAAGTTATTGCAACTTCTTATCAGCTTGATTTCGTGCGTTTAACGATTATAAACCCGAAATGAATGTTCCGAGCATATAGACACTTGAAGATATGCAGGCTTCAAGAACCCAAAAGCTTACAAACTCATAGGCGCAAAAACTTAAAGCATTATGGGAGTTCGGGATAAAACACAATCGTTATAACAATTACCGCGTGGCGCTAGTTGGTGAGATAATCATTCGTTATCTTTCTAATCTTGCTCAAGAAAGCATCGTATATTATTCCGAATTCACATAACGCATGATACTAGCTTAGCACTATCTAGGCGGTTCGTTCCACAGTCTATCCCCACCACCAACACCCCTTCCTAGCTCCAAACCTCATCTTTCATACCCCACCCTATAAGCTCTTGTAGTGAGCTTTTAAAGCTCCCACCTTGTTACAGTTAAGTTGGACCCCTGTTCCAGCTAAGTTGGAACAGGAGTCCAAATCAACTGGAACAGCATTCCAGATAAACTGGAACAGCGGTCCAAAATACATTTAACGCGGCGATTAATGTAATAATGCATAATCAGAGCTTAGCAAGCGCATTTTCTGTACTATGAAAATGCGAACGACGGAAAGGTTGATTGGCGAGTTCGGGGATAAGATACCATGCCATTTTAACAAGAAAGGCCAAGTAAAGAAATGATTATTCCGCCAACTAGTGTTATGTGGTAGCAGGCATAACTATTGTGTATTATCCCAAACTCACCCAAATCCTTATCAGCCTGATTTCGTGCGTTTTAACGATTATAGAATCTAAATGAATGTTCACAGACTCATAGACACTTGAAGACCTTTGAAGGTTTTATGAGAGCAAAAGCAGAAAAAATCACAGGCACAAAACTTAAATCATTAATGCCGAAATTCGTTAATCTTCCATATTTCTGCCCTTTCTTCGGCTATTTTTTTGTAACTTTGTTGCTCCTATGAATACGACGGAACTACAAAAGATAAAACAACGGTACAACATCGTGGGCAACTGCGACGCCTTGAACCATGCCTTAGACGTTGCCATGCAGGTTGCGCCAACAGATTTGTCGGTACTAATCATAGGCGAAAGCGGTGTTGGAAAGGAGATAATTCCCCGTGTTATTCACGACAACTCACCTAGAAGACGCGAGAAATATTTTGCGATTAACTGCGGTTCGATACCCGAAGGCACCATCGACAGTGAACTATTCGGTCACGAAAAAGGCTCGTTTACGGGTGCTATCGGTGAAAGCGAAGGCTATTTTGGCGTCGCCAACAACGGTACGATATTCCTCGACGAGGTGGGTGAGTTGCCTATGGCCACGCAGGCGAGACTTCTCCGTGTGCTCGAAACGGGCGAATACATCAGGGTTGGTGGTCAACGCATCATGAAAACCAACGTGCGCATCGTTGCCGCAACCAATGTGAACATGCGAAAAGCCATCAGCGAGGGGCGATTTAGGGAAGACTTGTTCTATCGTTTGAACACCATCCCCATACAAATGCCACCTTTACGCGACCGCGGAAACGACATTATTCTGCTTTTCCGCTTGTTTGCGATGCAGATGGCAGAGAAATATAAGCTACCCAGAATATCTTTAACAGAAGACGCTAAGGCCTTGATGCTGAAATATAAATGGCCAGGGAATGTGCGTCAGCTTAAAAATATTACCGAGCAAATATCGATTTTAAGTCGTGAACGCGAGATAGACGCAGTTCACTTGCAGAAGTTCATCCCACAAGACCCAGAGAGCACACAGCTTGCTCCTGTATCTTCGGGAGGCTCACATTCGTATGAAAGCGAACGCGAACTACTTTATAAGATTCTCTACGAGCTTCGTGGCAACGTGAGCGACTTACGCAGAGAAGTATCGGGACTAAGAAAACGATTGGACGACAGTGTTCCCATGGGTACAGAATTGCCTGGATACTCATCGTCTATCGCTGCCTTAAACACGAAGAATTACGACACTCCCCCCACCCTAGCATCCATTCAGCCAGTGCAACAAGCACCCATCTCGAATGGGTTTGTTGAGGCTGAAGAAATAAACGAGGCAGACAACGAAAGTCTGAACCTAAACGATTTAGGACGACAGATGGTGGAAAAGGCCTTGGAAAGAAATGCGGGAAACAGGAAGAAAGCTGCCATTGAGCTTGGTATATCAGACCGCACATTGTATAGGAGAATAAAGCAGTATGGATTGGAAAGCAGTAAATAGGCTGGCAATAACCCTCATACTCGGCACTTGCGTGCTGTGGGCATGCTCCGTTTCGTATAAGTTCAACGGAGCCAGCATCGATTACAGCAAAACGAAAACCATTCAGATTGCCGAGTTTCCCAACAGAAGTAGTTACGTATGGGGACCTATGGCACCCATGTTCAACAACCAGTTGAAGGACATTTTCGCCAATCATACCCGCCTAACGCAAGTAAAACGAAATGGCGATCTACGCATAGACGGCGAGATATTGCAATATTCACAGCGCAATAAGTCGGTGTCGAGTGAAGGTTATTCGGCACAAACGGAACTATCCATTACGGTTAACGTGCGCTTCACCAATACAAAGAACCACAAGGAAGACTTCGAACGCCAGTTCACGGCTAGCGCAACCTACGAAACAACCTTACCTTTGAGTGCCGTTCAAGAACGATTGGTGAGGGAAATGGTAAAAGATTTGACAGACCAAATATTCAATGCCACCGTGGCTAATTGGTAAAAGCCGTGGAACTAACTACACAGATGATGAATTTAACGCAACTTATCAATCACCCCGAACTACTAGACAAGGAGACGCTTTACGATCTCCGCAGCATTGTTGCGCTCCATCCGTATTATCAACCAGCTAGGTTGATGATGCTGCAAAACCTATATATACTGCACGATCCTACCTTTGATGAGGAGTTGAAGCGAGCCTCAGTCTATCTCACCAACCGCAATGTGGTATTCGATATGATTGAAGCCTCTCACTATAAGCTAAAGACAGAAGATCGTCGAGCAAAGCGACAAGAGCAAACGGATGGTAACGAGAGTCGAACAATATCACTTATCGACAACTTCTTAGAGTCGTTACCGACCGATACCGAACAGGAAACGCAGAAAAGCCATCGCAAACCCACACCGGCTGATGCAGCGATTGACTATGTATCTTATTTGCTCGAGATTGAGTCGGAAGAACATATAGAGCCACAAGAAGCCCCACAATTGAAGGGCCAAATGCTTATAGACAACTTCATTTATAATGAAGGGGGAAAGATTCAACTGAAAGACGACCCCGAATTTATGCCCGTTGTTGAAGACAACACGACAGCCGAGACAGCTCAAGGAACGGATGGATACTTCACGGAAACATTGGCAAAGATATACATTAGACAAGGAAAATTTGAGAAAGCGCTTGAAATTATTAGGCAACTAAATTTGAATTATCCAAAAAAAAATGTTTACTTTGCAGACCAAATACGTTTCTTAGAGAAATTGATAATAAATAACAAAAAACAAATAGAAAAATGATTTACAGTCTTTTTGTAGTACTTATCGTCATCGCAGCCTTGCTGATGATTGCCATCGTACTCATTCAAGAGTCGAAAGGTGGAGGCCTTTCGTCGCAATTCTCTTCGTCAAACTCTATCATGGGTGTACGCAAAACTACCGACGTTGTTGAGAAAGCCACATGGGGATTAGCTATTGCCATGGTTGTATTTAGCGTTGTATGCGCATACGTGGCACCTAAATCGGTTACCGACACAAGTGTTCTTGAAAACGCAGCAACAGAAACACAGACCACAAACCCCAACACCACGCCAGGCTTTGGTGCAGGATCGCAAGGTACTGCCACTCCTAGCACGCCCGCTCCTGCAAATGCTCCGGTAAAGAAATAGTAGAAAACGATTGCAACATGTTCATCCATAACATTGTTGTGCCAGTCATTAGGGAAGTTTTCGTTAAGCCAAATGTACAATGGCATGCATGTTTAGACATTGCCATGGCGAAAATTTGAAATCGCTAGCACGGAGCTTTTAGCGAAGTGGAAAGGCAATACGAACTTTTCTAAAACAATAAAGAAACCCCATTGAAACGTATCTTTCAGTGGGGTTTCTGCCTTAATATCCTCATTGACAGTCAATAACAAAACCAAGTAACACTTATGAGAAAGATACCATCGCTATTACTATTATTGGCATTTCTCAATGCCACATATAGCTGTAAACATGGAAACCCACAACACTCCAATGCTATTGCAAACGCCGAAAAAGCAACTAAGCAATCCAAAGAAACAAATCAGGCCTATACGATTGACAAAAGTGACGATTTCAACGACGAAAATTCCACGCCAGATGCAGAAATAAATAACGACGATTTCTTTAAAGGGAAGGACGTTGACATGAATAAACTGAAGATTGACACAACTAAAATAATACTCGATGAAAATTCTTTGCTAGAAGGAAAACTAGAAGAAACCACGGATAAAGTAAAAACCATTATTATCGATGGTAAAAATATGCCATTCAAGGATTACATAAATTCGTGCGGGAATGGGATATATCCATTGCCTAGCCATCAAGGGCTCGATGTGTTTATAATACGCTTTGAATATGGCGACACCGAATGCTGGGAAATGTGCATATCAGACAAAGGGGTTATAAATGGCAAGACTCAGAAATTGTGCATTCATTACGTATGGGATGATTGGGGAGCAGAAAGCGAAGAAACCGCTGATTACAGTAGGATTAATTTTCAAATACTTCCAAACCATATCGTGTGTTTAAAGGGGGAAAAACGAGAAAAAGGGAAGATAAAGCATCGTGTAAGATACTATCACATCAACTCGGAAGGCAGATTCGAAGAGTTGAAATAAAGCTTTACCAAATGGATTAGACCTTGTTATAATCAGCCCTATTCAATAAAGCATATTAGCTATAGCATCACCAATTGCCAACATCAATAAAGATGGTATTAACAGAAGTAAGGCCAATAAACAAACTTTGAAAAGACATTTGGTGAACCCAAAAACACAGCTTTTATAGCTCCTGCTTTCTTACCACTATGGTGGAACACCGTTACTTGTCAACTGGAATGATGTTACATATCACATGGAACAGTGTTCCAACTAATTGATAACAACAGTACAAATACGTGAGACAGACGCAGAAGTTGAAAAAGTGATGTTCCAGAACTTTCAAAACACTACGCTATACGTATTTAATGGATTTGCACATTGTACACAGAAGGAGTGCCCAACATACGTAAATACACCCAAACCTTTTTGCTCTTCACATCCAAGTATATCTATTCATTGCAATATATGTAGAGATTTGAAAGCAAGTATTTTTATGTGGATTGCGGTAAAGGTCAGCCCAGTCCTAGCAAAAAACACGAAAAGCGCCACGGTTATCGTTTCCGTGGCGCCTTTCTATATCTGTTATGAACGGGGCTTATTACAACTCCCATCCCACGGCACTTGCTCCAAGAACCGCAGCCGAAGAACCTTCAAGACCACTAATGAGGAACTTTGCCTTGTCTTTGAAAATCTTCAGCACATTCTCATCGTATGCTTTCTTAAGTGGCTTCATCAGCAAGTCGCCTGCCTTTGTCAGTCCGCCAAAGAAGATAAATGCCTCTGGTGATGAGAAAGCAGCGAAGTCAGCACAAGCCTCACCAAGCATTTTGCCAGTGAACTCATAAACGTCGATAGCCAACTTGTCACCCTTAGCGGCTGCAAGCGACACGTCTAGTGACGTGATTTCTTCGGGTTTCAATTCGCGAAGTACAGAAGGAGTCGTTGTTTTCTCCAAAAATTCGCGTGCCGAACGCGCCACGCCTGTTGCCGAGCAGTAGGTTTCCAAGCAGCCAAAACGGCCACATCCACAGCTACGTCCGCCTTCTTTCTGGGCAATAACGTGTCCCAATTCGCCTGCAAATCCGTCGCTACCATACACAACTTGTCCATTAATCACGATGCCCGAACCAACGCCCGTACCCAAAGTGATAACGATAAAGTTCTTCATACCACGTGCAACGCCGTATATCATTTCACCAATGGCGGCAGCATTCGCATCGTTGGTTAGTGCCACAGGTATGCCACCAAGTCCTTTTGAAAACATATCTGCAAGTGGAACTACACCATCATGTCCCCAAGCCAAGTTCGGAGCAAACTCTATTGTACCTTTATAGTAGTTGCCGTTAGGTGCTCCAATGCCCATTGCCTTGATATTTTCCATGCCGCCAACTTGCTCAATGATAACGTGCAGTGCGTCGAGAGAAGCCTTAACATAGTCTTCCACGTTGGTATAGGCTTGCGTCTTAATGGCCGTTGTAGCCTTAATCTCGCCTCGGCTATCAACAATACCGAATACAGAGTTCGTTCCACCCAAGTCTAAACCAATCACGTATGGTTTCAATTCTTCTATTACACTCATGTTGTGTCTTTATTTTTAGTTTAGTAATAATTGTTTGCTTGTGCCAATATAGCCCTCAAAGGCTAACCCTAAGTTGTGACATGATTGTGCCACCTTTTGACCCGTGACCCATAATAAGGCCTTAAAATAAGCGTAGACAAAGTTATGAAAAATATGGAATAACACAAACTTATAAGTTGAAAATTTGCTCAATCCGCATATTTTTTGCAATTTTGCACCCGTTATGCCCTTACCTTTTCATATAGATATTGTAGACATCGTATTCAAAGGAATACTCATAGGTCTTATTGCCTCTGCTCCCATGGGTCCCGTAGGGGTGCTTTGCGTACAGCGAACACTGAACAAGGGCAGATGGTATGGCTTCATTACCGGCATAGGAGCGGCTGTAAGCGATATGATTTATGCCTTAGTTACGGGTTATGGCATGAGTTTCATTATGGACCTCATCACTGCCCCGCGCACACTTTTTGCCCTTAAGATATTGGGCAGCATACTGCTGATGTTCTTTGGAATTTACTGTTTCAAGTCTAATCCTACCAAAAAGGTGCATTTCAGCGGTAAGGCCAAGGGCACATTGATACACAATGGCATAACGGCTTTTCTCGTTACCTTCTCCAATCCGCTTATCATCTTTCTCTTCATGGCCACCTTTGCCCAGTTTGCCTTTGTTGTTCCCAACAGACCTTGGCTCATGGTTGGCGGATATACGGGTATCGTTTTGGGGGCATTGCTGTGGTGGTTTGGACTAACTTGGCTTATCGATAAGGTGCGCGGAAAGTTCGACAGTGGCGGCATTGTACTCATCAACAAGATTATTGGTAGCGTGGTTATCATCTTCTCGGTGATATTTCTTATTGGCACAATATTTAACCTCTACACTTTCGAATACTGACGTACATCGCCAGTCATCACTTTTTGTGCTCCTATTATATAATAAGGAGTACCCCACATTCACCCCTAGCAAAACATCATTAAATGTACATTGCCAAACAACTGAGAGAAAAGAGCATTGCCGAATACATATTATATATGTGGCAAATAGAAGACTTGATACGCGCTTACGGCTGTTCGTTGCAGCGCATCAGGCACGAATACATAGACAAATTTGACTATACGGCCGAACAAAAGGAAGAGATGCTCGACTGGTATGGTAACCTTGTGCGCATGATGAACCAAGAAGGGAAACGCGAACGAGGACATCTGCAAATCAACGCCATCATCGTTGACGACCTGATGGACCTGCACAACCAGCTGATACAAAGCACGAAGTTCCCCTTTTATAATGCTGAATATTACAAGGTTCTGCCCTTTATCGTAGAGCTTCGCAACAAGGGCGATAAGCATGTTAATGAAATTGAGACCTGCCTTGACGCACTTTACGGCGTGATGCTACTGAGATTGAAGCAAAAGGAGATAACTCCTGATACGATGACTGCCATCAAAGAGATCACCACCTTTGTGGGTATGCTCGCCGATTATTATCAGAAGGACAAGACCGAGGGCCTAATTTTCGAAGACGAATAAACAAAACCACCGCATAAATGAATATCTTGATTACAGGCTGCAACGGCCAACTAGGAAACGAGATTAAGCTGCTGCAAGCGATGTCTGCACAACATACATGGTTCAACACCGACGTTAACGAACTAGACATTACCGACAAGGCAGCCATTGAACGCTTTGTTGAGGCTAACGAGATTGGCGGTATTGTGAACTGTGCAGCCTATACGGCCGTAGACAAAGCTGAAAGCGACCTGCTATTGGCCAGGAAACTAAATGCCGACGCTCCCGCCTTTCTGGCTGAGGCCGTAGCCAAACGTGGTGGATGGATGGTACAGGTGTCTACCGATTATGTATTCGACGGCACCAAGCACACGCCATACGTAGAAAGCGACGAACCTTGCCCCAACAGCGTTTATGGTCAAACAAAGCTTGAAGGCGAACAAGCTGTGGCCAAATTTTGCTCTAACTCAATGATTATAAGAACGGCTTGGCTGTACAGCGAGTTTGGTAATAACTTTGTGAAAACGATGATACGTCTAGGAAAAGAACGCGAACAACTGGGCGTTATCTTCGACCAAGTGGGCACACCTACCTACGCCCACGACCTTGCCACTGTGATAATGACAGCTATTGACAAGGGCATCAAACCTGGAGTTTACCATTTCTCAAACGAGGGTGTAACAAGCTGGTACGATTTTACTAAGAGCATACATCGCCTATCGGGAATTACCACCTGCAAAGTATCTCCCTTACATACGGTAGAATACCCCACCCCAGCCAATCGCCCTGCATATAGTGTGCTTGATAAGACAAAGGTTAAGACTACTTATGGTATCGAGATACCCCACTGGGAAGAGTCATTGGCCAAGTGTATTGCCAAGCTTTAATCACGAATTAACATGGTTAAGGGAATAACGGACTTGTCAACTCGTTAAACCGTCAGCCTGCCAAATTGAATAAGAAAATAGTAAAGAATGACTGAAATAGAAAGAAGACGAACCTTCGCCATCATCTCTCACCCCGATGCGGGTAAGACCACACTCACCGAAAAGTTTTTGCTGTTCGGTGGACAGATACAAGTGGCGGGAGCAGTAAAGAGCAACAAGATAAGAAAGACGGCTACATCCGACTGGATGGACATCGAAAAGCAACGTGGTATATCGGTTTCCACCTCGGTTATGGAGTTCGATTACGAAGGATATAAGGTGAACATACTGGACACACCAGGACACCAAGACTTCGCCGAAGATACCTACCGCACGCTTACAGCCGTGGACTCGGCCATCATCGTTGTAGATTCGGCCAAGGGTGTAGAAACCCAAACACGCAAGCTTATGGAAGTTTGCCGAATGCGAAGCACTCCCGTGATTATCTTTATCAATAAGATGGACCGTGAAGGACGCGACCCTTTCGACCTGCTCGACGAGCTAGAAGAGGAACTGCAAATAAAGGTTAGGCCCTTATCGTGGCCCATCAACCAAGGCGAACGCTTCAAAGGGGTGTTCAATATCTACGAAAACCAACTGCAACTGTTCACTCCCGACAAGCAACGCGTTACTGAAAAGGTGGAGGTAGATGTAAATAGCGACGAACTGAACGAACATATCGGCGAGCAAGACGCACAGAAACTTCGTGACGACTTGGAACTGGTAGACGGCGTTTACCCTGAATTCGATGTCGAAACATATCGTGCAGGACATGTCGCACCCGTGTTCTTCGGTAGTGCGCTCAATAATTTCGGTGTTCAAGAACTGCTCAACTGTTTCGTGGAGATAGCCCCAAGCCCCAAGCCTACAATGGCCGAAGAGCGTGAAGTGCAACCCACCGAACCCAAGTTCACAGGTTTTATCTTCAAGATAACCGCAAACATCGATCCCAACCACCGCTCTTGCATTGCATTTTGCAAGATATGCAGTGGCAAGTTTGTGAGAAACCAACCCTATCGACATGTTCGACTCGACAAGACATTGCGCTTCAGCAGTCCAACACAGTTCATGGCGCAACGCAAAAGCACCATTGACGAGGCTTATCCAGGCGACATCATCGGCTTACCTGATAGTGGAATCTTCAAGATTGGTGATACTTTGACCGAAGGGGAACTACTACACTTCCGCGGTTTGCCATCGTTCTCGCCCGAGATGTTCAAGTATATCGAGAACGACGATCCAATGAAGGCTAAGCAACTGAATAAAGGTATCGAGCAATTAATGGACGAAGGTGTGGCACAACTTTTCGTTAACCAGTTCAATGGACGAAAAATCATCGGCACAGTAGGGCAACTTCAATTCGAAGTTATCGAATATCGCCTTCAAAACGAATACAATGCAAAGTGTCGTTGGGAACCCGTTCACCTACATAAGGCCTGCTGGATAGAGTCTGACGACCCCAAAGAGCTAGAAAATTTCAAAAAAAGAAAGTATCAGTATATGGCTAAAGACCGCGATGGACGCGACGTTTTCTTAGCCGATTCGGGCTATGTCCTGAGCATGGCACAACAAGATTTCGAACATATCAAGTTTCATTTCACAAGCGAATTTTAGGCTTCGACACGCTTTCAGTCAACCCTATAACGTGCCCGAAGTGTGGTATATTTTGCCAAAATATCAACGCAATGTAAAAAGAAAATCGTATTTTTGCAATCAAAACGACAATAAATAAAAAGGTATATGATAAAAATAACATTTCCGGATGGTTCCATCCGCGAGTACGAAAAAGGCATTACCGGCTTGGAAATAGCAAAAAGCATCTCGCCAGCCCTAGCACGCGATGTGCTTTCGATTGGCGTAAATGGCAAAACTACCGAGCTTAATCGTCCCATAAACGAAGACGCAACGATTGCGCTTTACAAGTGGGAAGACGAAGAAGGGAAACACACGTTCTGGCATTCATCGGCTCACCTACTAGCCGAAGCCCTGCAAGCACTCTACCCTGGCATACAGTTCGGTTTCGGTCCAGCCGTAGAAAACGGTTTCTTCTACGATGTAATGACCAAAGACGGAACACCCATCAGCGAGAACGACTTCCCTAAAATAGAAGAGAAGATGCGCGAATTTGCCAAGAGAGACGAGGCTATCGTGCGTCGTGAAGTATCGAAGGCTGATGCGCTGAAAGAATTTAAGGCCGACGGACAGGAATACAAGTGCGAGCATATAGACCTCGACTTGGAAGACGGAACTATCTCTACCTATTCGCAAGGAGCGTTTACCGATCTCTGCCGAGGCCCTCACCTTATGACTACCGGTCCTATTAAGGCCATCAAACTTACAAGTGTTGCTGGCGCATTTTGGCGTGGTGACGCTGAGAAAGATCAGCTAACACGTATCTACGGTATCACGTTCCCCAAGAAAAAGATGCTTGACGAGTATCTCGTCATGCTTGAAGAGGCCAAGAAACGCGACCATCGTAAGATTGGAAAAGAGATGGAGTTATTCATGTTCTCTGAGCGTGTGGGCAAGGGCTTGCCAATTTGGTTGCCCAAGGGAACGGAACTTCGCCTACGCTTACAGGACATGTTGCGCAAAATACAGAAGCGTTTTGGATATCAAGAGGTTATCACCCCACACATCGGTAGCAAGAACTTGTATGTCACTTCGGGGCATTACGCACATTATGGCAAGGATTCATTCCAACCCATACATACGCCCGAAGAAGACGAAGAGTACATGTTGAAACCCATGAACTGCCCACATCACTGTGAGGTATTTGCATGGAAGCCCCGCTCGTATAAAGACCTGCCTCTGCGTATCGCTGAGTTTGGTACGGTTTATCGCTACGAAAAGAGTGGAGAATTGCATGGACTAACCCGTGTTCGTTCGTTTACGCAAGACGATGCGCATATTTTCTGCCGTCCCGAACAGGTTAAAAACGAATTCCTGCGCGTAATGGACATCATCCAGGCAGTATTCAAAATCTTCCAGTTCGACAACTTCGAGGCGCAGATTAGCTTGCGCGATCCAAATAACACCACGAAGTATATTGGTTCTGACGAGGTTTGGGAAGAGAGCGAACAAGCCATTATCGACGCTTGCAAGGAGAAAGGACTCGACGCAAAGATAGCCTACGGTGAGGCCGCTTTCTATGGTCCGAAGCTCGACTTTATGGTGAAAGACGCCATCGGACGTCGCTGGCAGTTGGGTACTATCCAAGTAGACTACAACTTGCCCGAACGCTTTAAGTTGGAATATACAGCCGAAGACAACACAAAGAAAACGCCTGTGATGGTTCACCGCGCACCTTTCGGTTCGATGGAACGTTTCACGGCTGTTCTTATTGAACACACAGCAGGGCACTTCCCCTTGTGGCTCATCCCCGACCAAGTGGCCATTCTGCCCATATCGGAGAAGTACAACGACTACGCACAGCGCGTGGCCAAGTACTTAGACAGCGTTGGCGTTCGTGCAACGCTCGACGTTCGCAACGAGAAAATCGGCCGTAAGATACGCGACAACGAGATTAAGCGTGTGCCCTACATGGTTATTGTTGGCGAAAAAGAGGCCGAAGAAGGACTTGTTTCGATGAGAAAACAAGGCGGAGGCGAACAAGCTACCATGACAATGGAAGAATTTGCCAAACGTATCAACGATGAAGTGGCAACTCAACTGGCTGCTACCGACATCCATCCAAACGATTAAGGCGAGCCTAAAAAAGCCCAATTACGTGTATTCAACTACTTTATCAGCAGTTTTCTCACGACACTTGGGCCAATCAGCTCAATCAACTTAGGCCAAATGAGCTACAAGAACAGGCTTAACAACTTGTCAATTCGTTAACTCGTTAGCTTGTCAACTAGCGCAAGAGGGCTTTATATACACAACCGACTTATGGTCGAGACTCCGCAAAAATGTCTGCGGATGTTGCGCCCATAAGTCGGTTTTACTTTCCTAGACTTCGCCTCTCCTTGGTCTTCGCATTGTGAAAGTACTTTAAGTAGAAGGAAAAAGAACACGTATCTGTAAAATAATCAATGAATTATTTTGCTTGTTGCGCGAAAAATCGTACTTTTGCAGCCGCTTATTATAATATTGTTGAATGAAGAATGAAAGAATAAAGAACCAGTATCGCATAAACGAGCAGATACGCGCGAAGGAAGTACGCATCGTAAATGAAGGCGGTTCCACTGTCATGCCCACACGTCAAGCTCTCGACATGGCCCGTAGCCAAGGAGTGGACTTAGTGGAAATTTCACCCAACGCACAACCTCCCGTTTGTCGCATCATCGACTATTCCAAATTCCTTTATCAGCAAAAGAAGCACGCAAAGGAAATGAAGGCCAAGCAAGTGAAGGTAGAAGTGAAGGAAATTAGGTTTGGACCGCAAACCGATGAGCACGACTACAACTTCAAGCTCAAGCATGCCAAAGAGTTTTTGGATGCAGGCAACAAGGTTAGGGCTTACGTTTTCTTCCGCGGACGCTCAATCCTCTTTAAAGAACAAGGTGAAGTTCTGCTCCTGCGTTTTGCCAACGACTTGGAAGAATACGGCAAGGTAGAACAGATGCCTGCACTTGAAGGCAAGAAAATGTTCCTTTACATCGCTCCCAAGAAAGCAGGGACGGTAAAGAAAAGCCAGCAAAAGATGGATCGCGAAAAGCGCGAAAGCGAAGCAAAGAGCATGGAGGCTGAAGCCACTAGTACAGATAATGGTCTGTTTGCCAACGCTAAAAATGGTGAAGACGTGCTCAAAAAGCTACAAGCCGAATAAGTAAGCCATAGCTTTGGCTACAATTAAAGATGAGAAAAGAGGTGCGTAACGCCGGGTATATGCGTTGCCACCATATATAAATAACAAATAAACAACAAAAAAATGCCTAAAGTAAAGACAAATTCCGGCGCAAAGAAGAGATTTCGTTTCACCGGTACAGGTAAGATCAAAAGAAAACATGCTTACCACAGTCACATCTTGACTAAGAAGACAAAGAAGCAAAAGAGAAACTTGGTTCACTCAACTCTCGTTGATCGTTCAGACATGAAGCAGGTTCGCGACTTGCTTTGCTTGCGTTAAACATTAGTCAAACATTTTTAAGTTAAGAAGAAAGTATGCCAAGATCAGTCAATCATGTTGCTTCTAAAGCAAAGAGAACTAGAATTTTAAAGCTTACAAAGGGTTACTATGGTGCCAGAAAGAATGTTTGGACTGTAGCCAAAAATACTTGGGAAAAAGGTCTTACCTACGCTTATCGCGACCGTCGTAATAAGAAACGTACCTTCCGCGCACTGTGGATTCAACGTATCAACGCTGCCGCTCGCTTGGAGAATATGACCTATTCTACCCTTATGGGCGCATTGCACAAGGCCGGTATCGAAATCAACCGTAAGGTTCTTGCCGACCTAGCAGTTAACAATCCCCAGGCTTTCAAAGCTATTGTAGACAAAGTGAAATAACAAATCACAATCCATAAGAAAAGAGGACACATACAGATGTGTCCTCTTTTCTATTATGGTTGTACAATGAAAACCTCCATTCAACACTTATCTAGATCACCCTCTTGTTGTTTCTTAGAAAGTGTGCGTTTTTGTTTGGCCAATGCACAAATGAAGTTATCATTGACCAATTAGCTTAACGAAAACGTTCATATTTTCCAAATATTTATCCATTACATACCCTCTTCAAAACATTGATAGCGAAAAAACGTTTACACTATTGACTATTAAGAAGATATTTTGTATTTTTGTCTTCGGTAACAACATATCACATGAGTAGCAAAATAAGGATTAAGGATATCGCAGAGATGGCTGGTGTATCGGTTGGAACAGTAGACAGGGTACTTCACGACCGACCCAACATATCGAAAACAGCAAGAGAAAAGGTGGAAAAGGTTCTGGAACGCATTAACTACCAACCCAACATGTATGCCAGTGCCTTGGCCTATAACAAGTCATACACGTTTTATCTTGTCGTTCCCCAACACGAATCAGAAGCTTATTGGGAAGAGATTGAAGAGGGCGCATTGAAGGCGGCCGAAGTTAGACGCGACTTCCATGTGAACGTGGAGATAATATACTACAACCGTTTTAACTCTGAAGCGTTCATCAAACAAACCAACCACTGCCTAGCACTCAACCCTGATGGAGTGATTGTTGTACCTTCGCAACTAGACATTACTCGACCATTCACCGACCAGCTGCATGAACGTAACATCCCCTTTGTGATGCTCGACTCGTACATGCCCGACCTACAACCACTCTCCTTCTATGGTCAAGACTCACTGGCAAGTGGATATTTCGCTGCAAAAATGCTCATGATGATTGCCAGTGGCGAGAAAGAAATCATGATTTTGAAGCAAACCAAAGACGGAAAAGTGGTGAGCAAGCAGCAAGAAAACCGCGAAATGGGATTCAGGACCTACATGCAAGACCATTTTCCACAAATAAAGATCACTGACGTAAACCTGCCTTTGGAAGCCGATAAGCATGAGTATACCGACATCTTGGAAGATTTCTTCGCCCAAAACCCACAAATACACCATTGTATCACCTTTAATTCAAAGGCGCATATTGTAGGTAATTTCCTTCTTCAAACCAATAGGCGCAACGTGCAGATAATGGGCTACGACATGGTAGGTAAAAATGCCGAATGTCTTAGGCAGGGCAGTATCTCGTTCCTTATTGCTCAACATGCTTACATGCAAGGATATGCTTGTGTTGAAACACTGTTTCAAGCCATCGTACTTAAAAAGAAGGTCGATCCCATAAACTACATGCCAATCGAGCTTCTTACCAAAGAGAACGTTGAGTTTTATCGCCGAACGCAGCTTTAAGACAAACCAACTGGCAAAGCTTCCAAACGCATTGGGATAAACCACGGTCACCATTCCACCACTATTACAGCACGAAAACGCATCGCTAGGAAAACGTGCTAAAGTAAAGAAAGAGTGAACCCAATGCCCACATTTACCAAAAAACAAACAGCAATGTGGGGTTTACCATAACCATAAAACGGATAACAAAGCGTGGCAAATACAGGAGGGTAAACTTGAACAGCCTCATTACCCCACCCTAGTCGCAGCACTTTTCACTCTGAAACAGCTGCACGTCATCATCCAACAACACAGCCGCAAACAGACAGCAGGATAACAAAACGACAAGAGATGCACGCCAACGCCGTTGCATCAGACCAAACAACAACACATGCACCATATCTCAAACAAGAAAGGATTATTGGCTTTAAGTCCGCTAATCGTGTTTATCGTGATGTATCTCGTCACATCAATTGTAGCGGGCGACTTCTATAAGATACCCATCACCGTGGCTTTCATGATGTCTAGCATGTACGCCATCGCCACGTCGACAGGCAAGCCCTTGGCCGAACGCATAAACGTATTCAGCAAAGGGGCCAGCACCAACAACATGATGCTAATGCTATGGATATTCGTTTTAGCAGGAGCCTTTGCCAATTCTGCCAAAGAGATGGGGAGCATTGATGCCATGGTGAACTTCACGCTCAATGCTTTGCCAAGCAATCTTTTACTTCCTGGCATTTTCCTTGCAGCCTGCCTTATATCGCTCTCTATCGGAACGAGTGTCGGAACCATTGTCGCCCTCATCCCCATAGCTGTAGGCATTGCCCAAAACACGGGCGTTAGTCTTCCACTTATGGCGGGAATAGTCGTGGGTGGCTCGTTTTTCGGCGACAACCTATCATTTATTTCCGACACCACTGTGGCTGCTACCAACACGCAAGGTTGCCGAATGAAAGATAAGTTCCTTGTAAACATCTACATTGTTTTACCTGCTGCCATTGCCATCATTGCTATCTACACATTCCTAGGCTTTGGCGTTGCAAGCACACACAATCCCTCCGCCATACAGTATCTTAACATCCTGCCCTACATATTGGTTATCGTTACAGCTATTTTTGGAATGAACGTGATGGCCGTTCTCACAATCGGCATTGCCATGACGGGCATTATCGGCATTTGGAATGGAGCCTACGACCTCTTTGGATGGTTCCACTCTATGGGCAACGGCATCGTGGGTATGGGCGAACTCATCATTATCACAATGCTGGCAGGTGGACTACTGGAAATTATACGCATGAACGGTGGCGTGGATTATGTTATCAACAAACTTACGGCGCGCATCAATGGTAAGCGTGGAGCAGAAGGAACCATCGCCCTACTCGTTTCATTAGTAGATATTTGCACCGCAAACAACACCGTAGCAATCCTAACTGTGGGTGGCATTGCCAAAGACATATCCCAACGGTATGACATAGACAGTCGCAAGAGTGCAAGCATTCTCGACACCATGTCGTGCTGTATTCAGGGCATTATACCCTACGGTGCACAGCTACTTATGGCCGCGGGGTTAGCTAAAATCAACCCTGCGCACATCGTGCCATACCTTTATTACCCTTTCGCCATTGGTCTCGTAACCATCCTGGCCATTGTTTTCAGATACCCAAAGAAGTATAGCTAACAGAAAATGGACGTTGTAAAGAGAAACTTTTTCGCGTTACTTAGAACTGGCGCATTCGGCGAGATGCACTATGTTGAACCTATGTCGGCCTACAAATGGCGAAAGCTTTTTGCCGTATTGGGTGTTCACGATGTGTTACAGTATGCCTTGGCAGGTTACGATAAGCAGCAATATCCAAACGTACGACACATTCCTCAACCCATCATCAACGACCTACATTCTCGCCCGCAGTCATCTTTTGGTGACAAATACGCCAACTCTGCACTCTCAAACAAGTTTCTGAACAAGCGCTTAAACAGCATTCGCGAGAACGAGCCCCATGCTATGGATGCCTCTATAGAGAGCTTACATGCACTCAACATCATCGTGCACAATGTAGAAGAGATGCTTAACAAGGGCGTGGTGTTAAGGGGCGTAGTTGATTTGGGGGTCTATCTCCGCACAATGGGGCATAAAGTAGACTTCGTGAAGCTTGAAAACTGGCTATCCAAGCTACATATCGAAACCTTGGCGCAGTTTCAAGGCAGCATCCTTATTCAACTTTTAGGGTTCGAAGCAAATGAAGTACCCTTCACGAAGCGTACTATGTCCGATGCGAAGAAAGTTACGCTCAAGTCGGTAGAACGTACTGAGAAAGACACAAGCGACAAATGGGACTTCAAACAAAATAAATCGCTGTGGATACATGCCAATTCCAGCGCGATAAAACAGAGCATGAGGCGCAGCCTACACTATGTTTTTTATGCACCGATAGAGACAATTAGCAATTTGACCTATAAATTTGCTAAAAATCTATCAGAATTAGAAGAATAATGAGCAGATAGTAAGGCGACTCTAACGACTTTTTGTAACTTTGCAACCATGAAGAAATTACTTATCATTTTGGCATGCACATTATGTCCATTTTTGGCTCATGCCCAAGAGGGATACTACATACAATGCGAGGATACTTGCAACCACGTACACGGCATCGATATTAGTCATTACCAAGGGCAAGTGTTTTGGGAAGTTCTCGGCGAAAATTCGAAGATGGCCTACGTATATATCAAGGCCACCGAAGGGGGCGACCGCATCGACCCAAAATACGAACGCAACATCGATTTAGCTCACCAATATGGGCTGAAAGTTGGCTCGTACCATTTCTTCAGACCCAAAACGAACCTCACTAAACAGTTGGAGAACTTCAAAATGCAATGTAGGCCAGGCGATCAAGACCTTATTCCGATGATTGATGTCGAAACGAAGAGCGGACTACCAACGGCAGAATTTTGCGATTCGCTTATCAAATTTATCACGCTTGTGGAAGAGGCTTACAAGCAAAAGCCCCTCATCTATACCTTCACCAACTTCTACAACGCCCACTTGCAAGGAGTGGTGGATGGCTATCCGCTAATGATTGCCCAATACAACGGTATCGAACCAGAACTGAAAGATGGTCGCGACATCACCCTATGGCAATATACGGGTAAGGGAAGAATTAACGGTATCAACGGGTTCGTAGATAAAAGCAGGTTTCTTAAAAACCATGGCCTGCGCGAAATACGTTTTCATCACTAACCAATAATCCTCAAGTAGAACATAAAATAAAGAATCAATATGGCAATGATTAAATGTCCCGAGTGCGGTCGCGAGATTAGTGACAGAGCACCTTCATGCCCCTCGTGTGGCGTTAAAATTGAAAACGAGGTTATCAAATGCCCCGTTTGTGGAGATGTTTACTTTAAAGAACAGGCCGAATGCCCACATTGTCACCATCGCGCGACAAACGACTTAAATACGGAACAAGAGCATGCACAAAATACCATGCCCTCTACCCCACCCGCTTCTTCTGCAAACCCTGTTCAGGGAGACACTCCACAGCAACCTTACAACAATGCATCGACGTACCCTACTACAAATGCGAATGTAGGTCAACCACAACAACATGCGGGCGAAAGCACCCAAAATGTGCAGTCGCAACCCAACCAACCACCCTATAATGCATACCAAACGCAAGCTGTTCAGCCTACACAACAGCAACAAAGCGGTTATCAAGGTCAGCCGACACAGACTTCGCAGCAGCAAAATGCCTATCAGGGTCAGTCCACAGCGCAACCCACAAGTGGCGTTCAGCCACAATCGGGCGGTGCTCAACAGCCTCCTTACGGCCAAGTACCACCACAGACACCTCCCCCAACAACACCACAACAGCGCAACAAGAACATCACTACGATTGTACTCATTGTGGTAATTGGATTCTTGTTGGTTGGTTTTGGTGTGTACGTTTTCTCTGGCTCGTCTCGAGGAAAGGAGCAGCAAGAATACGAATATGCCCTCAACAGCAACGACCCTGCAGTGCTCGAGTCGTATCTGAACAATTATAGGGATGCCTCCCCCGAACACATCGACAAGATAAGCCAACAATTGGCACAACTGAAGCAGGCCGAACAGGATTGGACCAACACCATGGTAAGTGGCTCGAAGTCTGCCTTGGCCGAGTATCTAAACAAATATCCCAACAGCATTCATAAAGGTGAGGCCGAGCGTAAGATTGATTCGCTAGACTGGGTTGCGGCTAAGTCGGCCAACACAACAGAGGCCTATAACCTCTATATCACAGAGCATCCCAATGGCGACCACATCGACGAGGCCAACAATAGCCTGAATGTGGCCAAAGCTAAAAACATTACGCCGAAAGAAAAAGAAATGCTCGCTTTGGTTTTCCGCAGCATGTTCCGTAGCATAAACGACCGCGACGACGAGGCTTTAACTTCCAACTTTAGCGATTTCCTTAGCTCGTTCTTGGGAAAGAGCAATGCCTCAAAGAGCGATGTCATCGCATTCCTTAACAAGATATACAAAGACGACATCACGGCAATGGAGTGGCGAGCTAACAACGACATGAAAATCTCGAAGCGTGAAATTGGTATCGACGAATACGAATACACCGTTGACTTCTCTGCAAAACAGAAAATTGAACGCGAAGACGATGATAAAGAGACCGAAGCCAACTATCGCATCAAGGCAAAAGTTAATCCCGATGGGAAGATTACAGAGCTAAACATGGTTAAGGTGCTGCAATAGTCTAGGCCACGCCACTTTCGGCGTGCTCCATGTAATAAGGAGTCTCGCTTTTAAAGACATCGCTTCTCAATAAAATATCATGCCCCACACCTTTGCACTTAGCAAGGATGTGGGGCTAATGTTTGTGTGCCAGCAAAAGCAAACCAAAATTGTTGCTAGCCGAAAAATAAGCAGCAAGGCTCTTAAAGTTTAGCGCTTACAAACCACTAAACAAGCGTTTGTACCCAACTCTTTCACCTTATGATTTGGTACAGTTTAACTGGAACCGCGTTCCAGATGATATGGAATGTTGTTCCAGATGATATGGAACACTATTCCAGATGAGGTGGAACGTTGTTCCAATTAAATGCTAACCAAGCCGCATAATAATTCAGACAATTCAAAACGTAAACAAATGCTATCATAAAGTTTACAGAATGGTCTTAAGGATACAAATATTCTCGTGTACAGAAGATGGCGAGGGCTTCGCTATTTATACTTAGTTGTTTGCCATTTAGGCGTATACACGTCTCGTCCTTCACGTAAATGGCGCACCATTGGCTAAGTCAGTGGTACAACAAATATAGCTACACAGCCACAAACAACAGGCGACTAATACTTAAGATTTTTGTTCGGCTACAGCTGGGCAACGTAAACAAAGGCATCAGGAAACAACTTTTCCAACTCGTCGGGCCGTTGCTTAAATAGTCCGAAGATAGAACTACCACTACCCGACATCTGCGCATATAACGCACCTTGCGCATAAAGTGTGCGCTTAATGTCACCTAACTCGGGATAAACGGCAAACACCGATTGCTCAAAATCATTTGTCAGTTCCTCTTTCCACGTTGCTATGGGTTGCCTAACAATGTCACGACAACACTTAGCAGGCTTTTTAGGCACAATGTTCTTAAAGGCATCGGCAGTGGAAACCGCAACTGGTGGTTTCACGATAGCCAGAAAATACCCACTGAGATTATGCTGTGGGGTATCTACAGGCGCAAGAATTTCTCCCTTTCCTGTTGCAAACGAAGGCTCTGCAGTGATGAAAAAGGCGCAATCAGCACCAAGTTGGGCAGCATAACGTTCCATTTCGGCATTACCGATGTTCAGCCGAAACCGTTCGTCAAGCAACCTGATCATAAACGCAGCATCACTCGATCCGCCCCCAAGTCCAGCTTGCGAAGGTATGCGCTTATAAAGATGCGCATGAACACGTGGCATAGAGAAGTCGCGAGCCAACAAATTGTACGCCTTACACACAAGGTTTTGCTGTTCATCGCCTGCAATGGCGTTGCCCGTCACCTTCAAGTCGCACGCCACCTCCGAAGGAAATTGCTCGTCCATCAACTTCACTTCCAATGCATCGGTAAGTGGAACGGGGTAGAAAACGGTTTCTAGGTCGTGATAACCATCATCTCGTTTGGCTACAATATTTAGTCCTAGATTTATTTTTGCGCAAGGGAATGTAATCATAAGTTGTCTTGATTGTTTACATTGCAAAGGTAACACATTTTTGTGCAATGGCTTTAAAACCACGAAATAAAATTAAAGTGTGCGATGACAGGTGATAGGTTTTAGCAAACGAACAGCAATATTCGCATTTTTTTTGCTACATTTGTACCCATGTTCGCTTTGGAACAAGGCGCATATCTCACAACGAGCATAATCAAACAAGCCTCCCATGGCGCAATTCTACACCTACATATACTTGCTACACGACGTTTACGCGTTAGATAGCACGATTGAACCAAGTAGTCAGACGCATAGCGAACTGACATACGATAAGCTGAAACAACACCCTAACAACGCGGGGACGATGTACCAAATAAATATTTAAACATGGCCGAAACAAGCAATACAAATAGGA
This sequence comes from Hoylesella loescheii DSM 19665 = JCM 12249 = ATCC 15930, assembly GCF_000378085.1. Taxonomy (GTDB): domain Bacteria; phylum Bacteroidota; class Bacteroidia; order Bacteroidales; family Bacteroidaceae; genus Prevotella; species Prevotella loescheii. Next base: position 242,321 of record NZ_KB899210.1, on the reverse strand, counting down.
GAACAAAAAAATCTACACCCGTTGATAACACCTACGGGCACCTGCCACCACAAGCCATTGATCTGGAAAAAGTGGTGTTGGGCGCACTGATGATAGATAAAGACGCTTTTGCGGTGGTAAGCGAACTGCTCCATCCCGAAACGTTTTACGAGCCCCGACACCAAAAGATATACACTGCCATCAGATCGCTCAACATGGACGAAAAGCCTGTTGACATTATGACCGTTACCGAGCAGCTGAAGCGCGACGGCACTATCGACGACGTTGGCGGTGCACCATACGTGGTAGAGCTTAGCTCGCAGGTGGCTTCTTCGGCTCATATCGAATACCATGCAGCCATACTTGCCCACAAATTCTTAGCTCGCCAGCTCATTTCTTTTGCTAGCAATATCGAAACCAAGGCTTTTGACGAGAGTATAGACGTTGAAAACCTGATGCAAGAGGCAGAGGGCGCACTCTTTGAGCTATCACAAAAGAACATGCGACAGGACTTTACGCAGATCGACCCCGTGATAAAGCAGGCCATAGACATTCTACAAAAGGCCTCGGCAAATAGCGGTGGTATGACGGGAGTTCCTACGGGCTACACCAAACTAGACGAAATCACGTCGGGTTGGCAACCCTCCGACCTCATTATTATTGCAGGTCGACCCGCCATGGGTAAAACATCGTTTGCACTAAGCTTAGCTAAGAACATAGCTGTAGACGCACAAGTGCCCATCGGATTTTTCTCGCTCGAAATGAATAACGTACAGTTGGTTAACCGCCTTATATCCAACGTGTGCGAGATTGTAGGTAGCAAGATACTTAACGGACAGCTAACACCCGATGAATGGGACCGACTAGACAAACGACTGCGCAACCTACAAGGCGCACAAGTGTATGTAGACGACACCCCAGGCCTATCTGTCTTCGAACTGCGAACAAAAGCACGCCGACTGGTTAGGGAAAAAGGTGTGGGCGTTATCATGATAGACTATTTGCAGCTGATGAACGCCAACGGCATGAAATTCGGCAGCAGACAAGAAGAGGTGTCAACTATCAGCCGATCATTGAAGGGCTTAGCCAAGGAATTGAACATCCCTGTTATCGCCCTCTCACAGCTTAGTCGTAACGTAGAAAACCGCGAAGGACTTGAAGGAAAACGCCCACAGCTAAGCGACTTACGCGAGTCGGGAGCCATTGAGCAAGATGCCGACATGGTGCTTTTCGTGCATCGTCCCGAATACTACCACATTTTTGAAGACGATAAGGGCAACGACCTGCATGGAATGGCACAAATCATCATCGCCAAACACCGTAAAGGTGCTACGGGCGACGTGCTGCTCACCTTCAAAGGACAATATACCAGGTTTGAAAACCCCGAGGCTACGTCGTCGCAACCAAGTTTACCCGACGATGGAGGTGGACTGATTGGCTCGCGAATGAACGACGAACCCATGCCCTTCTAACACCCCATCAAGAGCTCTTGCTCTTCTAGAGGCATATGGGGACAACGAAATTGGCAAACAGAAACATACCCCATTCATAACCATTCCTACATGAAGCGAAAAATATTCATGGCCATATTGGCCGCCACGATATCCTTCAATGTTGGCGCACAGACAAAGAAAGAACTGCGCGACAGCCTTGCTGTGCTTGCCAGAGAGGCCGATATGCACCCCGACTCCATCGAATTACGTTTACGTAAAGCGGCCCTGAACCTGCAATTGGAGCAATGGCAATATGCCAAGGAAGAATATGACAACATCCTAACGCTATTTCCCAACAACGCCACGGCATTATATTTTAGAGCCTTTGCATACGAACGGATGCGTCGTTACGACCTAGCTAAGGCCGATTATGATAAGATACTCGCCCACATTCCTGGTAATTTCGAGGCGCTGTTGGCCGTTGCCCTGCTCAACCAAAAGATGAAACGCCACACTGAAGCACTCGACCAAGCCAACAGATTGGTAAACCAACACCCCGATAAGGCATTGGCTTACGCTGTACGAGCCGGTATTGAACACGAACGAGGTATGCTTGAACTGGCGCTATACGATTACGAACAAGCAATAAAAAGAGATAACCAGAATGCCGAATACCATATATATAAGGTAGAAACGCTTATCGCCTTAAAGCGATTTGACGAGGCTTTGCAAGAGCTTAACCTGCTTACGAAAATGGGGGTTGCACGTGCCGAATTGGCCGAACTCTATAAACGATGTAAACAACGTTAATTGTTCCTTTCCACGTTTCATACCTTTAAGACTTTCTTTCATTATCAGTAATTTCTCGTTCGCATCGCTTTTATACTCCGGAAAGCGAGGAAGTGTTGTATTTACTCACAACAGCTTTAAGCTTTAAATTGTCCGAAAACACACTATTACCACTCCTAAACACCTTTATTGTGTTAAACTTTGCTTATTTTACGACATTTATCTGCTATACAACTTGTAACTTTTTATAAAATAATTACATTTGCAATACCATTGAACAAACACCAAACTAAAACCATGGAACATCTATATAAAAGAGCCATTGTATTTTTATTTGCCTGTGTTTACAGCATTTTCGCCATGCATGCAGAGGTTATAGACATTGTGCAGCTTTTGCCACAGGGTAAAAGTAACATGGGAAGACCCATCACAACTGTTTCTGGCGAACACGTTTCACTTATTTTCAGCAGAGGTGAGGGTAAAACCACTCCCTCAAATTACGGCTATGTACGCCTATACAAAGGCAATTTCATGAGCGTAAATGCAGAGAAAAGAGTACGAAAAATAACTTGCCACTTCCTTAAAACAGGTAAGGAAGTAATACCTGAGACAGGAGAAATGACTGTATCTAACGGCACACTAGACAATGATAACGTGTGGCAAGGTAGCTCAGATCAGCTTGTCTACACCTTCTATCCACCCCGAGGCAACACCTTTGCACTGGTAAAGGTGGAGTTAGAATACGATGACGGCAACGATCCACCAACAATAAAGCCTGGTGAAGACAAGCCTAACACGGAGAAAACACTACCCGACATCGCCAGCTTCAAACAAACCGAGTTGGGCAAACCTGCCACTTTGAGCCTAAACAAGGCAATAGTGTTGGGCTGTAACGATGCAGAATTGTTTATTCAAGACCATACAGGCCTTATCCGCCTATCGCTTTCAGAGACTACTTCGTGGCAAAAGGGCGATGTTATTACAGGCGAAGTACGAGGCGTTTACGAAGATAAGGACGGGTTGCCAACCATCAAGGGGGTTGAGAAAATTAATATCAAGAAGATTTCGAGCAAGAAAGCGTCACCCCAAAACATCCCTGCCGACGAGCTATCGCAACATGCTTACAAATGGGTTCACACCACATTCATCAACAATAAGCAGCTACGACTGGCCAATTCAAGGGCTGGCGTGGATTGTAAAGCATACGATGGGGCTGAAATAGAATGTGATGCCATTGTTGTTCCACGAGGTTCAACCCTCTTACTCTACCCTATCGCCTCACAAGATGTGACCATCAACTACTTCGACGATAAGCCAAACACGTATGGAGAAGCACAAAACGTAAACGTGCACATAGAACATGCACTGAAACAAGGGGTGTTCAACACGCTCACTTTACCCATTTCGCTTACCGCGGCAGACGTTAAGGCCATCTTCGGACAAGCTGCGGTTGTTGCAAAGTTTGCTCGCGCAGAAGCGCAATCAATTGTTTTCGAACAAACGACAGAAGGAATGACTGCTGGAGAAGCTTATTTGGTAAAGCCACAAGCCGACATGCAGGAGATATTTATTGCCCAAACACAAGTTCGTTCGCCCAAAGCAGACACCAATAGCCAATTTGTGGGGACACTCAATGTAACAACTCCGCCAGCAGGAAGCTACTATATCAACAGGCAATCTAAGTTGCAAGCGTTCTTCGGCAACCAACAAATCAAGGCGTTTAAGGCCTATTTTTACAATGTCGACAATGCCGAGGGTAAATCAATTGTCATTAATAATGTCACGAACGACATTCAACAAATGGCTATCGATACCGATCCCGACTCCCAATCGCCCACCATCTATAACCTTAATGGACAAAAGGTGGTAAGGAAAATAGGGGCTCTACCCGCAGGAATATACATCATAGATGGTAAGAAAGTCATCGTGAGATAAACCACGGAACGTGTGCTCTCACCCCCGACAAGACATCTACGGTGGAAAGAAAGATGTTTTGAACTAAGGAAACATATAACAAAAAGGTTGCGCGAGTTAGGGTTATCCCCCATTCCGCGCAACCTTTAAAGCCTTTATTTTATAGATACGAGGTTTGAAAAGAATGTTCAAAGCCCCTTCACCATATAGGTAATACAACCTTTGGTTTACTTCATATTGGTGTAAACCGTTTGTACATCGTCGAAATCTTCGAGCTTTTCAACCATCTTGTCGATAGTTTCGCGCTCTTCGTCGGTTACCTCCTTTAAGTCATTCGGAATGTAAGTGAACTCGGCGCCAGTAACTTCAAACCCTTCGGCCTCAAGGTGTTTCTGTATTTCGCCAAAGCTTGTTGGAGCACCATAGATGGTTATTTCGTTCGTTTCATCATCCTCATCGTACTCGTCTTCTACCCCATAATCGATAAGATCGAGTATCAATTCGTCCATATCCAGCCCTTCTTTCTTCTTGAAAGTAAATACCGACTTATGGTCGAAAAGGAATGAAAGCGATCCCGATGTACCCAAGTTTCCATTGAATTTGTTGAAAACCGAACGAACATCGCCCACAGTACGCGTGGTGTTATCGGTGAGGGTGTCTACGAATACGGCAACACCATGAGGTCCATAGCCCTCGTATGTCACCACTTTAAATTCGCTTTGGTCCTTACCCATAGCGTTCTTGATAGCCCTTTCGATATTGTCCTTAGGCATGTTTTCGCGCTTCGCGTTGGCGATAATAGCCCTAAGCGTGGGGTTATTCTCGGGTTCTGGACCTCCCGCCTTTACGGCAATGGCAATTTGTTTACCTATTTTTGTAAACGTACGGGCCATGTGACCCCATCTTTTCAGTTTCGCAGCTTTGCGATATTCAAATGCTCTTCCCATTGGATTGTGCGTTTATAAGTGGGTTGTGACCTATCTATTCTTGCACGATTTAACTTCGCAACAAGTCAAGGTAACTTATTCCCCACCCTATTTTATTATCTTTTATTCGTTACTTCTCTATTTAACTATGGCTGTCAACACCCATTAATGCAATTTTTCTAGCGCAATTCTGCTCCAAGTTTGCCTTTAAGGTTGGCAATCAGCTTTTGCATAATAGCCTCAATCTGCTTATCTTTGAGTGTTGCGTTCTCGTCTTGCAAGATGAAGTTTACAGCGTAGCTCTTCTTTCCTTGCGGTAAGTTCTTGCCCTCGTAAACGTCGAACAGTTCAACCTTCTTCAGCAATTTCTTCTCCGTTTGCGTTGCCACGGCCACCACATCCTTAAACAACACCTCCTTATCGAGCAACAAGGCGAGGTCGCGACTTACAGCTGGGAACTTGCTTATCTCCTTAAACTCAACATCTTTCTTGCTTACCAGCTTCATAATAGCCGTCCAATTCAGGTCGGCGAAGAACACCTCGCTAGTCAAACCAAAGTTCTTACGGATGCCATCAGCCACATAACCCAGCTCTGCAACAACCTTTCCGCCCCTGTTCATCACTTTAAGGGCATAAGTGAAGATGTTGTTCTCACTCGTTTCGTAAACCAACAGACCAACAGGAATGCCAAGACGGGCGAAGATATTTTGCACATAGCCGTTCAATTCATAGAAAGACGATTGCTCGTCGGGATGAATCCACGAACCTTCTACGCGCTTACCGGTAAGCCACAGGCCTAAATGCTTCTCTTCCGAGTAAGCTTTTATGGGACTTTCATCGTTTGCCTTATCGGGATTATAGTGGTAACAGTTGCCAAATTCGAAGAAGCGCAGGTTCTGGTTTTGCCTATTGACATTGCGCGATACGCTTTCCAGTCCACCGAACAACAGTGTTTGGCGCATCATACCTAGGTCGGCACTGAGCGGATTAATCAGCTTCACGCAGGTTTCTTGCGTGTAGTTGTTCAGTCCGTCATAATAAGCCACCTTCGTTAACGAGTTGTTCAGGATTTCGTTAAATCCGCTTCCAACAAGCTGTTCGCCCACAATCGTTTCCAATTTGTGCTCCTTATCTTCGTCGCCCAATACTGTTAGCGAACTTTTAAGCTGAGTGGGGATTTCAACATTGTTATACCCATAGATACGAAGAATGTCTTCAACCACGTCGCAAGGACGTTGAACGTCTACACGATAGGCAGGCACTTTCAGCTGCAAAGCTTCGTTCGTCTCTTCAACCACCTGCATACCAAGACTCGTCACAATGCGCTTGATAACATCATTTCCAATCTCTTTGCCAATCACTTGCGTTACATAGGCGTACTTCAAGTTTACATCGAAGTCTTCAATTGGTTCGGGATAAACATCCTTAACCTCCATTGATATTTTTCCCCCGGCTAATTCTTTGCAGAGAATGGCAGCCTGTTTTAGGGCGTATACCGTGCCGTTGGGGTCGATTCCACGTTCGAAACGATAGCTTGAATCAGTGCTAAGTCCATGTCGGCGTGCGCTTTTCCTTATCCATGTGGGATGGAAATATGCACTTTCAAGCACAACATTACGTGTCGTTTCGTATGTTCCGCTACCCTTACCGCCAAACACACCAGCAATACACATGGGTTCTTCAGCGTTGCAGATACTAAGATCTGACGAGCCAAGCGTATGTTCTTCGCCATCAAGCGTGACGAATTTCGTGCCCTCGGGTTGAGTCTTTACAATGATATGATGGCCTTTAACCATGTCGGCATCAAAGCAGTGCATGGGTTGTCCATAAGCCATCATAATATAATTAGTGATGTCTACAATGTTATTGATGGGGCGCAAGCCGATGGTGCGCAACTTGTTTTGCAACCATTCAGGACTTTCTTTCACCTCGCAATCTGTAATCGACACACAGGCGTAGCGTTTGCAAGCATCCTTATTTTCGATGGTTACTGCTATGGGCAGATCGTTATTGTCAACAACAAAGGCATCGCAGCTAGGACGTTTCAGCTCAGTTTTATAACCATTCTGCACCAACCAAGCATACAAGTCACGTGCCACGCCATAGTGACTTAACGCATCGGCATGATTGGCTGTTATGTCAATCTCGATAAGCCAGTCGCTTTCCAATTGGTAATATTCGGCAGCAGGTTGTCCTACCTTTGCGTCGGCGGGCAACACGATGATACCATCGTGAGATGTTCCCACGCCAATTTCGTCTTCCGCACATATCATACCGAAGCTCTCTACGCCACGCAATTTCGATTTCTTGATGACAAATTCGTTGTCGCCATCATAAAGCACAGCGCCCACATCGGCCACAATGACCTTCTGTCCAGCGGCCACATTAGGCGCGCCACATACGATTTGGGAAGGCTCGCCCTTACCCAAGTCAACCGTTGTGATGTGTAAGTGATCGGAGTTTGGATGCACTTCGCATGTAAGCACTTCGCCCACATACAATCCTTTCAAACCGCCCTTGATGGTTTGAACCTCTTCCAAAGAGTCTACTTCAAGGCCGCAGGATGTCAATACCTCTGCCGTCTTCTGCGGTGTAAGGTCGAAATCGACATACTCTTTCAGCCATTTGTATGAAATGTTCATTTATATAAAGTTGTTTTGTATACCCAAATAATGCGCAAAATTACTAAAAAACACGCAGTTTCGCAAAATATTGAAGTTACAAATTACATCTGTCGCTATCTATGTGCTATGAAGACACCTGCAACAGGCAGAACATCAAGAGAAGTAGAAGGTAAAACAAAGACCTGAAAACATCAACAGATGTGGACAAATAGCAATGAGTTCGTTTGGCGTTTTGTGTATAGGCAGGAGTACCAACTGCCTTGTAGCATGGCTACAAAAGGTCGGTAGTGACACTACAAAAGGCTGGTAGTGACACTACAAAAAAGCGGTAGTGTGGCTACAAAAGGTTTGTAGTCCCAATACCAAGGCCTTTGTACTGGATAATTAATGAAAATGCGGTTCGTAATGGCATTGTAGACGTATTGAAAAGGCTTAGGGGCGCATTGAACATCTCGCATGAATCACACGATAAAGCAAGGCTGCACTATGAGAAGTGAACCATTAATAAATCGCACGCAGAAATGTCCGAATGTTCATTCATCCCGCTTTTCAAACACCAAAACAACTTTCCTTTATACACCTTCGCCTAAAAAGAAAAAATCCCCAGTACAACAATGCACTGGGGATATTGAATTGCGTTCATTGGCTTATCGAGATATTCACCGCATTGTTCTAAGGAAAAAGAAACTTACACATGGGAATAGACAACTCGATAAGTGACTTTTCGAACACACTTTTACCTAATAACCACTTTCTTTCCGTTGACGATATAAACGCCCTTAGGCAATTCTGCAACCTTTTTGTTAAGCTTCAAGCCTTCAAGCGTATACACAACGCTTTCAGCTTTGTCGGTCGAAACACCCTCGATAGCGTTTACTATGGCTTTTTCAACATTCACAACAAAGTCGTAAACACCGCCTTTATCTATCACATCTTCGGCGCTATGGGTGTGGTTAGGTTCGCTTTTCTTATGCCAAGCATCAGTAAATTGAACGCGCATACGAGTTGCACCGACGTTAGCGCTGGCTGGAACGGAGATGCTACGAGTGAAATCAACCACCTCATCGTTGCCTTTCGACTCTTCGCCAACCTTAAACAGCTGCTCTCCTTCATCATCAAAGCTATAATTATGATTCCAATCAACAAACACAATGGCGTGATTCCACTTCATATCGGCAGAACATTGAACGTGGAGATCAAAGCTGCTGCCAGCAGTTACTGTGAAAGCGCTACCTGTATTGATATAAACCATCGAAGGTTTTGTGGTTTGTGTGAAATTCAAGTTTTGCTTTGCGTTTTCGGTTGTAGCCGAAGTGATATATCGGTCTTCGGTCGCATGAACAGTTCCTGTAACAATACTCCATGCCTTTTGTATGGTATAGTTGGCCGTTGCTACATTGCTGTTTTGCATTCCGTCTTTCACTGCAATGGCTTTCAACATTACTTGTGCCGTAGTTTCTTCGGGAACCCTCACCTTTACAGGGCCATCATACAACATTCCACTAGCAATCGTGGGTTCTTTGCCATCCAGCGTGTAGTAAATCTTGGCATCTGGCGTTGCCGAAGTTATGGTAACCGTCTGATCGGTCTTGTAAGTTCCGTTTGCAACACTGAAGACTGGCTTAGCGGTAACGTTTTCTCCAACCACCGTTACCCCAAAATCGTGCATCGAACCAGCATATCCCACGGGCATACACATCTCGAAATCAGCAGTACCTCCATCGCCATCGCACAATATACGCATACGTGTCTTACCGATCTTAGCATTTGCAGGTACCGCGAAAGTAAACTGATGACGAATCACCCCTCGGTGTCCCAAGCGAGTTTGTTCGGCCTTTCTCCAGTCAGCACTAGCATATGTGTCCTTGTATTTGGGGTTCCACGAGGTTTCTTTATCCGTTGGTTTCTTTCCCACGGTTGAGAAAGCGCGTTGCAGGTCTTCAAAGTCGCCATCTCCATCCCAGTCAAAACCCACTTGAATGTCCCAAGTCCATATACCAGAACGTACATCTAACACAATCGACTTGCCTGTAGATACAGAAAAGCCCTCTGTGTCTTGAAGCCAGTTGTACTGTTTGCTGCCTACATCATCGATGAACGTATAGATTTCATTACCGTCTGAAGAAACCTTCAAACTGTAAAACGACTGCGAGTTAGCATGTGCCCACTTGCTACCACCACTGCTTTTATTTGGTTCGCAATAGTTTTGTGCCCTCATGGCAGAAAATGTGGAAAACGACAATGCCGCTCCCAAGATTAAAGTAGAAAATTTTCTCATTTGTTTTGTTTTAAAATTGTTTTTATCGTTAGTTTCGTTTTAGATGTGTCTTTACAAATGCGGGGTTAGCGATTCGAATGGCAATAACCGCGTTAGGCGGAAATCATTAAAAAGGTGTGCTCCACATGTTGTAGTGACATGGTTTAGCGTTTTTAGTCTTTGAAGGCAAAGGTATAATGTTTTTCTTAAACAAGCAAATAATCGTAAACTAATTTATCAAAGCGAGACCTCCAATGTAAAAACGAGAACCTTTAAAGAGGGTAAATTAACCATTTTATCAAATTCACGAGATGAGTAAGGCTACAAATGGGGGTGTTTGATGCCGCATAACATCACGTCGTTGCATAATAAATGGCGAAGCATTCATTCTTCTTCAAATCAATCTATACAACGTCTATCACCAGCAACTTCCCTTCGGAAGAAACCGTAAAGCGCACATCCCTACCCATAAAGGGCATGCCATATACTTTATGGGGATCGTCTTGATAGTGTGGTCGCGGGTCGAGTGCCAACACCTCATACAGTGTTTGCAAGATCTCGGGTGGGAAAATGGCTTGAAAACTTTCAGGGATGTGCACCTCAAGTCGTGTAATCGACGTACGGTCTACAAAACCACTACGAGCGCCCACATGGCAATCGGCGTACACGATGTAAGGCTTGATGTCGAAAATGGGTGTTCCATCCATCAAGTCGGCACCAAGAACATGTATCACGGGCCCTTCGTTAGTTTCCCATTCAATTCGTTCCAACTGCACCGAAGATAGGCCTAATCCGTTTGGCCGGAAAGGTGAACGTGTGGCAAACACCCCCATCTTTGTGTTACCACCAAGCAAAGGTGGTCGAACAACCAGGCTATTTGGCGCATGTTTGTTGGCTGAGAAGTGCCAAATTAGCCAAAGATAGTCAAACTCATCGATACCTCTAAGGGCGTCTTTCGATCGATAAGCAGGTTCGAAAACTATTTGTCCGCGCACGTTCTTTACCAATCCGCTTTGTTTAGGTATGCCAAACTTCGAGCTGAAAGGCGAACGAAAATGGGCTATGGGGTAAATCTCTGTCATTTGTGTACAATATTTTGGCGCATGGATAAGGGATAATCTGCACTCACAGTATATCCTACACGCAACTTAACCAACCGCAAAGTTAAGGCTTTTAACCCACTTTAACCACTCAAAGTAACAAATGTTACCCACTATTGAGGCAAAAAAACTTAATTTTGCCACAAAATGCTAGGCAATGAAATATAATAACGATGATGTGAGAAGACGCGACAGGCTTTTGTCTGAACAACGTGCTACGGAGCTGATAAGAATAGCCGAGTATGGCGTTCTCTCGATGATTGACGAAGACGGACTGCCTTACGCCATCCCCGTGAACCACGTTTGGGACGGTGAAGACAGTCTATACATACATTGCGCACCTGAAGGTAAGAAGCTGAGAGCCATTGTCAAGAACCCCAACGTGTGTCTCTGCATTGTGGGCGACGTAAATTTGCTACCCTCGAAGTTTACCACCGAGTACGAAAGCGTTGTGATACGCGGCCTTGCCCGAATTGGTTTGGATGAAGAAGAACGCATGAAGGCACTGCATTTACTCATCGACAAACTTTCGCCCGAATATAAACAGTTGGGCGAAAAATACACACAAGCCTCATTCCATCGTACTGAAATCATTAAGATTGAGATGTTACAATTCTCGGGTAAGTGCAAAAAGGTGCACAAGGCGGGCTAAGTATTGGAAGCGAAATTTAAGAATACACATTATTATATATAAGAACATTCACGCCAGCAAACCTATGCACGGCGTGCTAAAACATATATACAAGAACGTTTAAAAGGAATATGAAGACAAGATTAGATTTTGAAAAGTGGCCAACAGACTTACTGATTGACTATGCATTGAAGATTCATCATAGGGGCATTCGCGAAGAAGGACCAGAAACTTTGGCCCGTCTGAACACATTAGCAGCCAAACATACCGAACTGATTGAGGTGGCGCAGCAGTTTGGCGAGTCGCTTAGCGACCTCGATGAACACTTGATGAAGGAAGAGAATATTCTCTTTCCATTTATCTATGAGATAATGGAAGCCAACAGCCAACAAAGGGCGCAACAAGGTTTTCACTGTGGATCGGTTCAAAATCCCATAGCCGTGATGATGTCCGATCACGAGGGAGAAACTGCAAGACATGAACACATTGCCTACCTTACCCATCAGTTTACAGCACCCGAGGGCGCAGAAACCGAATATCAAGCCGTACTAGACAGACTGAAAGAGTTTAAGGAGGCATTAGAAGAGCATATACTTATTGAGGATACTATAATCTTTCCCAGGGCAATAACAGCAGAAGAGGGAAATACTCAAGGTTAGACTCTAACCCATAAGCATGGTTACAAAATAAATTCGAGCCGAAAAAGAATTTCTTCACATCTACCTTTTATTCCTCGGTCCAACCACAAAAGTGGACACAAGGGATGCTATAAAGGCTTTGAAATTCTTTGTCGGCTCGTCTTCTTTTTTATAAGTTGGTGGGTAAATTCAGCATGTAAGCTCCCCTATTTCGTTTCCAACAATATTTTCTTCTTTCCTTGGCGTGCTTCAAAATATGGATATTCGTCGCGCAGACTGATGTCATCGTAAACGAAATCGGCCACCACCGTGTCGTTCCCATCGGGCAAAATCAGCCCCATCTTCCCATCTTTCTGGGCAATGATAGGCATCATGCACAAATCGTCTACATAAGTATAGTAGCGTCGTAAGAAATCGTACTTGGGCGAAACAAGCACATTACCATCGCCATCGTTAATGCCGAACTTACCATTAACTTCCACCACCTCGTGGTAGCGCAAGTATTTCGACTTAATACGGTTAAGGTAATACACCATCTTGCGCCTGTCGTTCACCAGCGTGAGCAAGTAATCGAAAGTGTCGCAATAGTTGGCCATAGCCCTTGTTAGCACAATTTTGAAGTCCAGTCCGCTTGTAACCTTCCTGTTTAAGTCAATATATCTGGCAATGGCCACTTCTTTTTCTGAAACCGACAAGGTAGAAAGCTGCGCCTCAAACTTGTTCATAATGCCTTTACTGCCCGACATCCCTTTTATATATCGATGAATTTGGCGGCTCATTTCATCACAGACAAATTTATCGATACGCTCTTCTTCAATGGGGTCTACGTAAGTAGCGTCAAAGTTCTCAAGTGTTATTCGTTCCATGATTATCTCCTTTTTCACAAAGGTATTACATTTATTTAGGTTTCCCAACGGATTAAACATTTATTAACAACACACCAATTAGAGTTTCTCCAAGTTCAAGATGCGCACAAAATGGACAGCCTACCTCCACCTTTGCATCAACCAAGCACCTCTAAACATATAGCATCCACATGTTAAAGATACGCGAGTTCGGGATAAAACACAATCGTTATGTATCCTGTAGCGTAGCACTAGCTAGCGTGAAAGTCATTTCTTTACCAGGCCAATCTTGTTCAGAGGGGCATGGTTTCTTATCTCAAACTCGCCAATTAGCCCCTCCCTCGTTCGTATTTTCATCGTTCAGGGAATGCGCCTTCTAAGCCCTGATGATGCATTATTACATTAAACGCCATGTTAAATATGTTTTGGACGCCTGTTCCATGTCATCTGGAATGCTGTTCCAGTTTAGCTGGAACCACGTTCCAACTTATCTGGAACAGGAGTCCAACTTAGCTGTACCAAAGCGAGAACTGAAAAAGCTCACTACAAGGGCTTATCGGGTGAGGCGTGAAAGATGGCGTCTGGAGGTAGGACGTGTGAGTTGGTGACGGTGATAGGTTGTGATAACAGAGTAACTAATGAATGGTAACGATACACTTTATACTTTAACACCTTCTAAAAGCATTTTTATTAGCTTTCCAAAGGTCTGACAATGCACTGTTATTCCTTACTACTTTATCTTGGCGTTAGCATAAGAAAAGAATGGAATTGAGCCATAAATGCAGCCATCAACAAATAAGCATGACGTCACTAGCAAGCAGTGTGTCCTCCACCCTATTAAAATTTTGCCTGATACAAGGCAGAAAACAACACGTTTGGACATATCTTTTAATAAAAAAGAACACATTTCAAATGTTAAATTTAGCGGCGAATGAAATTTTTATTATTAAAAGATTGGACTTTCAATAATAATTCCATACATTTGCAAAACAAATACTAAACCGATATAGTTATGGCACTTTTCAAACGAACTTCATTAAAAGACATCGCCGACGCTTTAGGACTTTCTAAGACAACGGTATCGTTTGTGCTCAATGGTAAGGCTAACGAGTATCACATTGGTGAAGCAACGGCCAAACGTGTTTGGGAGATGGCCGAGCGAATGCAGTACAATCCCAATTTCACTGCAATTAGCCTGCGCGACGGCTGTTCTAAAATACTGGGCATTGTAGTATCAGATATTTCCAATCCCTTCTTCGCTTCACTTGCACGACTATATGAAGACGAAGCCGCAAAGATTGGATACACGGTATTTTTTGGTAGTTCTGACGAAAAGGCGGACAAGATGCAGCAAGTTATCAGCAATCTGATTGCCCGCGGTGTAGACGGTTTAATTATCGTTCCATGCGAAAAATCGGAAGCATTTATTACCTCGCTCGCACCACGTGGAATTCCATTGGTGTTGCTCGATAGGTATTTCCCCAATCAAGATATCAACTATGTGGCACTCGATAACTTTGAAGCTACGCGCCAAGCCACAACTTACATCCTGAACAGAGGCAGCAAACACCCCACCATAGTGGCCTACGACCTAGATCTTGTACACATGCAGGAGCGGGTTCGAGGCTTCGAACAGGGTTTGGCTGACAAGGGAACAAATGCTAAGGGACACATTATCCGCATCGCACCCGACATCTCGACGAAGGATATGGCCGCCCTTTTGAAAGATAGTATGGAGAAAGGTACTGACGGATTTATATTTACCACAAACCTTATCACCCTATCGGGGATGTATGCATTACGCGAACTAGGCTGCCCAACGAAAGACATAAAGCTTGTTGGATTTGACGGCACTCCAGCCTTTGACTTTTTCGACTGCCCCATAACCTATATTCAGCAACCTTTGGAGCAACTTGTAGACGCTTCGCTAACTGCCCTAAAAGCCATTATCGACAAAAAACAGGCATCGTCTGCATTGATACGGGGAAAACTCATAGAGAAATACTGAAAAAGCCAAGGCCGTATCCAAAACCATATACTCTAGGTTGTATCCACTCACGCCACGAAAAGAAGAAAACTTATAACAACCTTAACGAAGCGAGCTTTATATCCTCCCTATTCGGCAACAAGTTCGCTTCCCCACTCTAAGCCCAACATTTTATCTAAGTACAGAACAACAAAAAAGAGACGATTAAAAACCTAACGATATGACAATTAAAGTGTTCAGACATGCGTCGAAACGACAATTGCTCTTGTTACTTTGCATCATCCTGATGCAATCCCCACTCCTCGCCCAAAGTGGAATAAAGGTAACAGGACGTGTTTTCGATGCAAAGGGAGACGCCCTCATTGGGGTTACGGTTTCTCTGGCAGATAATCCACAAGTGGCTACTGTTACGGACGTTAACGGAACCTATACCATTCAACTTCCAGCAACAGGCGTTACGTTGCGGTTTGCTTACATGGGGTTTAAGGAGAAAACCGTTCGCGTAACCAAATCTGCCCTTATAGATGTGGCATTGGAAGAGAACGTGTCGGCCTTGAACGAAGTGGTTGTGGTGGGCTACGGCACACAAAAGAAAGCTTCTGTTGTAGGCGCCATCAACAATTTGGAGCCTTCAAAACTAAACCTTGTATCATCTCGCTCGATGAGTAATGGATTTGCGGGAATGGTTCCTGGCGTTATCGCCGTTCAGAGAAGTGGTGACCCATGGAATAACAACTCTGACTTTTGGATTAGAGGTATTAGTAGCTTTGCTGGAAACACACAACCGTTGGTGCTTATCGATGGCATAGAGCGTTCGATTAACGACATCGACCCCGATGAAGTGGCGTCGTTCTCTGTGCTGAAAGACGCAGCTGCTAGTGCTGTATATGGCGTGAGAGGTGCTAACGGTGTGATTATGGTCGAGACTAAACGAGGAAGCATAGGCAAACCACAAGTGAGCGTGCGCTTCGAACATGCCCTAAGCCAACCTGTTCGCATTCCACAATATGTAGGGAGTGTGAAATACCTAGAGCTCGTCAACGAAATGTACAGCCAAGATGGGATAGCTCCATACGTTAGCGAAGCAACGTTGAGGAACTACCGCGACAAAACCGATCCAGAACTATATCCCGATGTAAATTGGTGGGACGTTATATCGAAGGACCATGCCGACAATACGCGCGCCACCTTAAGCGTGAATGGCGGTTCTAATGTACTTAGATATGCCTTTGTTGCAGGATATTATAATGAGAATGGCATTTTAGCTAGAGACAAAACTAAAGCATGGGACTCGTCGCTGAAGGTGGATAGGTACACCGTAAGATCAAACGTAGACATCAACATAACAAGCTCTACTGTTCTTCGCATCAATATCGGTGGCTACCTGCAATCGCGTAATGCGCCACCAGGCGACATAACCGACCATCGCGCTTTCTACAATGCCATGCGCATCCCACCCTACATTCACCCTGCAATATATGCCGATGGGAAAATTCCTAGGATAATAAACAAGGCCAACCCATGGGCTAGTCTTACCCAAAGAGGATACGAACGCTTGAACCATAGCAATATAGAGGCACTTACTTCAATAGAACAAGATTTGAAGTTTGTTACTCCAGGCCTGCGTTTGAAGCTGACCTATGCCTTTGATAAATTCTCGGCCAACAGCGTAACTCGAGCTAAGAACCCCGACTATTACCATCCAGCGACGGGTAGAGATTACGAAGGCAATCTGATAACGAGCATTCAAGCCAACGGGGAAGACTTCTTAGGGTATGCCAAAGATGCCAAATGGGGCAACCAAAGCGTGTATGTGGAGGCAACGATGAACTATAACCGGACATTCGGCAACAAGCATGCCGTAAACGCCATGCTATTGTACAACCACAAGAACTTTGACGACGGTTCGTTCTTACCTTTCCGAACACAAGGATTTGCAGGCAGGACATCATACACCTACGATGACCGCTATGTAGCCGAGTTCAACTTTGGGTATAATGGTTCTGAGAATTTTGCGCCAGGAAAACGATTTGGTTTCTTTCCTGCTGTAGCAGTAGGCTGGATAGTAACACAAGAAAAGTTTATGCAAAGGCTAACCAACGTGCTTTCGTTGTTTAAAATACGCGCCAGCTGGGGACTAGCCGGAAACAGCAACATTAACGGTAGACGCTTCGCCTACCTCTCTACTATTGCCAACAATGGTGAATACTACTTTGGAAGTGATAGGTTGCTTCATCGCGTAGGACGTGCCGAGGGCGACGTGGGAGTTCCCGACCTGACCTGGGAAAAGGTTACAAAAGTGAACTTAGGTGTTGATGTAGGTCTGTTCGCAAACAGTATTACGTTTAGCGTAGACCTCTTTAAAGAAAGGCGTAGCGACATTTTTATGAAGCGAACAAATGTTCCTGCCGAAGCAGGTTTCATCAATGCCGCGTGGTCTAACTATGGAAAGGTGGATAATAGCGGTGTGGACATGTCGTTAAACTTCCGCAGACGTTTTGGTAAGGATTGGGAAGTATCTGCCTTAGCCAACTTTACCTATGCACATAACAAGATTGTAGAGATTGACGAAGCTGATGCCGTGAAGGGGACATATCGTTCGAAAACAGGTAGACCAGTTTCTCAACTCTTTGGATTGGTGGCTGAAAGGCTTTTCACGAAAGACGACTTCGATGCAGACGGCAAGCTTAAACAAGGTATTGCCACTCAAAGATATAGTGCCGAAAGTAGTCTTAGGCCAGGCGACATCAAATACTCAGACCTAAACAACGACGGCGAGATAAACGACTTGGACCAAACTGCCATCGGTGGAACCGTTGATCCACAACTAGTATATGGTTTTGGCGCAACATTAAGGTACAAGATGTTCGATTTCGGCTTGTTCTTTTCGGGTGTAGGCAAAACACATCGCATACTTGGCGGTGAGACATGGCTACCAGCTTCGTCGATAGGCGCAGGAAACATCTGGTCGAACATTGACAGTAGATGGACAGAAGCCAACCCACAACAAGATGTTTTCTGGCCTAGGATGAGCACAACGACATATAAGAATAATGAACAGCCATCAACATGGTGGCTTAAAGACATGAGTTTCCTCAGATTAAAGAACATCGAAGTGGGCGTTACACTACCCGAACAATGGACACATGCTGCTAAGATACGTGAGTGTAGGATTTTCTTGCGAGGCAATAACATCCTCACGTTCTCTAAATTTAATATGTGGGACCCCGAAATCGGTAGTAACGACGGACTTAAATACCCCGTTATGAAATCGGTGTCGCTCGGTGTTTCTTTCAATTTCAACAATTAAAGCTCCAAATATGAAAACCTTTAAACAAATCATAGCGACTGCGGTTGTGGGTTGTTCACTCATCAGCTTGACTAGTTGTGACTTCTTAGACAAGAGCCCTGATGACCAATTGACATTGGAAATGGTATTCTCAGATAAGATACGCACTGAAGACTGGCTAGCAAGCGTTTATGCAGGAATACCTAGTCCTATGTGGGGTTACATGACTAATCAAGGCTACAACATTATGAGCGACGACATGGTGATTCCTATTGAATGGTCGCCTTATGGATGGAACGAGGCCTATGCCTACACAACGGGCAACTGGAACCCCTCGTCAACCTGGAATGCCAACTATTGGGTGGAGATGCCTAAGCGCATACGCACAGGGCTTATATTCCTTAACAATGTGCGTGTGATACCAAGTGAAGGACTTACACAAGACTATGTGGAGCAGATGAAGAACGAGGTGAGATTTCTTAATGCCTATTATTACTCGTTGATGGTAGAGGCCTATGGTGCGATACCCTTTGCGCCAAGTAGACTCGTTGCGCCAACCGAACCTGCAAATGAGATGATGTTGGAACAAACACCCGTAGACAATGTGGTGGATTGGATAGATAAAGAATTGCTCGATGTGTCTAAACATCTTCCCGCTGTTTATGAGAACAACCAGGATTGGGGGCGCGCCACATCTATAATGGCTTTAGCCGTGAGGGCAAAAACATTGTTGTTAGCAGCCAGTCCGTTGTTTAATGGAAACACCGATTATGCGCAATGGAAAAACGTTAGCGGGCAAAACCTCGTCAATCAGAACTTCTCAAAAGAAAAATGGGAACGTGCAGCCGCAGCACATGCCGAACTGATTAAGGCCGCCGAAGCAGCAGGACACAAGTTATATTACGAATATAACGACGACGGAACGATAGATCCCTTTATGTCTTACTACAACATGTCGCTCAAAAGGTTCTCAGACGGCAACAAGGAAATTATCTTCGGGCGTGCGCATAATAAGGATCTCGAAAACTGGCAACGTCATCATCTACCCAAAGGCATAGGCGGCAATGGTGCACTAGGCATCACGCAGGAGTTGGTTGACGCATTCTTCATGGCTAACGGAGAAATACCCATCAGCGGTTATGGGCAAGACGGATCACCTATCATTAACGAAAGCTCTGGATATGCGGAGAAAGGGTTTTCGTCGGAAAACGAGATGCGACACACCAAATGGCCTGGCGGTGGTCCTGCATCTACCTACGACAACACAAATGGCAACCGTCCTGTAACCCTTCCAGGAACTTTCAAGATGTATTGCAACCGCGAGCCTCGTTTCTACGTGTCGGTTATCTTCAACAACGAATGGCTCAATGTGGCCAACAGGCGCGTTAACAATCTTCAGGGAGTGGGCGAAGACGCCAGTAAATCGTTCGATGCGCCATGGACGGGATACAACGTGCGTAAACAAATATCGCTTGACGTGTTTCCACGAGACAACAAATACAGCTATCAACCAGGCATTTTGTATCGACTCGCAGAAGCATACCTTGGGTATGCAGAGGCCTTAAACGAGTCGCAAGACAGTCCTAACGAAAACGTTTATCATTATGTGAACCTCATCAGACAAAGGGCTGGCCTTCCCAACTTGGCCCAAGGACTAAGTAAAGAGCAGATGCGAGCAGCCATTCAACAAGAGCGACGCATAGAGTTTAACTGCGAAGGTATTCGCCTAAACGACCTTCGCCGATGGAAATTGGCAGAAATGTATCTCAACCAAAGTTATTGGGGTATGAACAGGAATGGAACAATGGCCACCGACGACGCCAATAACCCAAACTCGTATTATAAGAGAACGCTTTGGAAACCTCGTACCTTTACTAAAAAGATGTACTTAATGCCTATCCCTCAAAAGCAAATAGACATCAACGTGAAGCTAAGACAACCCACTGGATATTAAAAACAAGAAGCAATGAAACGATACGAAGCCATTATATTGCAAGCATTATATCTTGCCGTAACCTTGCTTGCGGGATGCGCCGACAAAGAAGAGGTGCGACCCAACATAAGCCACTACGTGCGCATTAGCCAACCATCCTTCAATTTGAATGTAGGAGAAACCACCACCATAAAGGCATTGGTTGATGCCAATGACGGCCAAACCTATAACCTAATATGGAATGTTGAGAATAATCAAGTGGCACAAGTGGAGCAAAAGACAGAACGAGAAGCTCTCATTAAGGGGCTTTCCCCAGGAAAAACAGTAGTAAAAGTTGAGACAACTGATCATCGACTAAAATACTACGCTGATGTGAACGTGTCTGAAGGTGAAGCTCCAGTAAGGCTATTGACAATTGGATGTGGACGAGCAACAGATGCCGACTCCCTCTTACTTAGCCAAATGGCAACAGCCACAGGAAAAAAGCTCGTTATTTGCAACCTTTCTATTCCACAAGCAAGCTTCAAAACGCACCTACACAATATTAAACAAGAAACAAGCAGCTATGCTTATCAACGTGTTTCAACAGACGGAAGCACCAACACTCAGAAAGACAAAGGTTTGCGGAAGGTTATTGAAGAAGAGAATTGGGACTTCATCGTACTCGAAGAAGCAACCGAGATGGCGGGAATAGCCAATGGGTATCAGACGCTTTTACCTCAACTGGTGCAGAAAATCAAGGTATTAGCCACCAATCCAAACGTCAAGGTGCTGTTGCATCAAACTTGGGCATACACCAAAACGGCACGCAACCCCACCTTTGCCTCTTTCGGCAACGACCAAAAGAAGATGTTCGACAGCATCACCAACGCTGTAATGCAGGGGAAAGTTCATGTAGACAAAGTAATACCCACAGGAACGGCGATACAAAACGGGCGTACTTCGTACCTAGGAGATAACATCTTGAAAGGCGATCTCAATCTAGACCCCATAACAGGACGCTATATTGCAGCCCTATGCTGGTACGAAACACTATTCTCTACAGATGTAACTACAATGAGCTACCTCAACCCCTCACTCTCACAATACGACAATAAGCTGGCTAAGACAGCTGCCCACGCAGCCGTCCTCAATATGCAAGAGGTAACAGAGCTTACTGAGTTCAAAGAA
Source organism: Hoylesella loescheii DSM 19665 = JCM 12249 = ATCC 15930 (assembly GCF_000378085.1). Lineage (GTDB taxonomy): Bacteria > Bacteroidota > Bacteroidia > Bacteroidales > Bacteroidaceae > Prevotella > Prevotella loescheii. The sequence continues at coordinate 220,806 of NZ_KB899210.1, read as the reverse complement.
AAAGGACCTAACGAATTTGTATTGAAGTGTCCAATCTATATCGATTTCGGGCCTATTGAGACGCCTGCCCCATTCAATAACTACAAACATAACTACGATGCACCCCTAGCCAACCTTCTAGATTCGGCTGGGAACAGTACGTATTTCAACCTCGCAGTGACCACACACTTCTCAAAACCCGAAGAAAATCTGGTAAGAAGAGAACTGACCAACACCCTAGGTCTACCTAAAACAGCATGCATCGATATGTTCTGGTGTGACGGCAAAAAGCTTCCAAAAGGCGCTTTCAAACTCTCATATCTCAACAAGGGCATGAAGTATACCTTCTACTTTTATGGTTCAATCAACGATCGCAAAACTTGCACGAAATACAAAGTCGTAGGAAAGAACGAAGGCGAAGCTGAACTTGTAAACGATTTCAATACAGATAAGATGGCTGTTGTATCAGGGATAGAGCCCAAAGACGATGGAACAATTGACATTGAGCTGTCAATGGGGTCTACCAATACCCATTGGGCGGGGTTCTTCGGCATAAACGCCATGATTATCACTCCTGAAGGGCATCGTCTAAGATAAGAGCTACGGGGTCAACATCATTTCATCGCTCCTTCCTAATTATAAAAAAAGGACGCTGAGGGATATTCATTTACAAACCCCATCGCAGAAAACAACCAACAACAAGTTACATCATTAAAACCCAACCATCACTTTATGATAAAGATTAAAACAACGATATTGGCTCTAATGACACTGTTCCCCATCATTGGGATATGGTCGCAAAAGCCTTATCAATGGACAGACGAATTAAATTTGCTTAAACGAATTGACCTACTTCCTGAGTATCGAACAGGTACTTATGTTGAAAGCTTTTCGAGTTATGATAGGAAACACGGCAACGATGACGGATTCGATGGTACCTATTCTTATCTTCGTAAGGAGAACGGCAAACTTGTTATCGCAGAGATGAATGGCCCTGGCGTTATCGAACGCATCTGGACACCCACCCCTAACGATAATATGTTATACTTTTATTTTGATGGGCAAAAGAAGCCTAGCATATCAATAAAGTTCTCCGACTTATTTTCAGGAAAGGTTTTCCCTTTTGTCAAGCCCATTTGCGGTAATGAAATTGGTGGCTATTATTGCTATATCCCTATCACCTATGCCAAGTCGTGCAAGATTCTATACGATGGACCAAAGTTGGAATTCATTCAAGTGGAATACCGCAAACTAGATGGTATGAAGGTGGAAACATTCATGCAACGAGCAAATTCGAAGGCAGAATTAGAACAAGTGCTCGCTGTGGGTAACCTTTGGTCGGCCTCTTCATACTCTCCCACCCTCTTTGCATCGGGTGCTTCGGCGGGTTTTGAAACCAAAGAACAAACCATCACCATTCAACCAGGTGAAACCAAAACCTTCTTTGAGAAAAGTCAAGGAGGCCGAATTGTTGGTTTCGATATAGATGCAGGAACAGCTTTCGAAGGCAAGAACAAAGACATCATCTTGTCGGCAAAGTGGGACGACGAAGTATTAGAGGCCATTTATGCCCCATTGGCTGACTTCTTCGGTTATGCTTTCGGCAAACCAGCTATGCGGAGTCTACTAGCAGGCAGGCAACAAACAATCAACTATTGCTATCTTCCTATGCCATACGACAAGTCTGCCAAACTTAGTTTGGTTTACAAAAAGCGTGATAGCCAACAATCTCCCATCACCGCGCGCATAAAGGTGTACTTCACCAGCACCAAGCGAAATCCTCAAAGGGAAGGAAAGCTATATTGTATTTGGCGAAATGAGAAAACTCCGCTAGGTGTATACCATACATTCCTAAAGGCAGAAGGCAAGGGACATTACGTAGGAACCATTCTCTCTGCACAAGGCCTTCGACCTGGAATGACACTATTTTTCGAAGGCGACGACAGCACTTATATTGATGGAAAGATGCGGATACATGGTACTGGCTCTGAGGATTACTTCAATGGTGGATGGTATGCACAACTCGACCGATGGGATCGAGGTGTCAGCCTACCTCTACATGGTTCACTCGATTATTCACTTCCTATGGCCCGAACAGGTGGATACAGATGGTTTCTCAACGACAAGATGCCTTTCGAACATCATATTTACCATGGTATGGAGCATGGACCACAAAACAATGACTTTCCCGTAAACTACACTTCATTGGCTTTCTACTATTCTTCTACACCACCTAGCGAACGGATGATACCCACTGAAGAAGCCCGAACGGTATACTCACCGACCAGGCATGTGTATTTTCCCCAACAATTCAACATCACGCTGGGACAAGGTGTTGTCTGTGTGTTTGGTAAAGGCTTAGCCTTAGACACACCTAGCAGCGGAACCGTTAAGCTTTCACTAGACGATGTGCCCGAAGGAAAGTATAGGTTACTTCTCAATTACAAGTCGAACAATCATGGAGCCGATGTGCAAATATGGCAAAGACAGAAACTTATTACCGACTGGTTCTCAACAAAAGGTGACAAGAATGAAGAGAAACGAGAAGTACACGTAGGCGACATAAACCTGACTAGCCAAACCAACAGCATTACATTCCACATAAGGAAAAATGGCAATGCCAATAAACTAGAATTGATGCTCGTTACACTTGAACGTATAAACGAACCCAAATAAGTAACAATCAAACAGAGAATGGTCGTTTAAATAGCGTTTTTCATCACATATCATTTTGAACACCACAAAGCATATAGCAAAGCAAAACGATTGATTGAAAACCGAATATAAGACAGAACGACGCGTCCCAGGCAGGCTAAATAACAATAAGAAAAGTGCGGCTGTATACAGTCGCACTCTTTATGGGTAAATAAATATTAGAAAAAAGCACGCATTAGTAAATAAATTCATATATTTGTGCTAGTCTTACAAAATACCGATATTGATACTAACGTTTAACAGATACATTCTAACATGAACAATGTGAAACAACTTGTAGAGTGTGTGCCTAATTTTAGCGAAGGCCGCAACATGGAAATCATTAACCAGATAACCAATGTTATCAAAGAGGTTAAAGGTGTTAAACTGCTCGATGTCGACCCAGGAGAAGCCACAAACAGAACAGTGGTAACCTTTGTGGGTTGCCCCGACGTGGTGGTTGAGGCCGCATTTTTAGCCGTTAAGAAAGCGGGAGAACTAATAGACATGCGTCAACACCATGGTGCACACCCACGAATGGGTGCCACCGACGTACTACCGATCATCCCTGTGGCTGGCATAACGCTTGAAGAATGTGCCGAACTGGCACGCAAATTGGCCAAACGTATTGCCGACGAACTACAAATACCCTGTTACTGCTATGAGGCAGCTGCCTTTACACTAGAAAGACAGAACCTTGCCGTGTGCCGACAAGGTGAATACGAAGCGCTTGCCGAGAAACTTACTACAGAAGGAAAGCAGCCCGACTTTGGCGCTCGCCCCGTTGACGAACGTGTTCAACGTACAGGTATGACAGCAGTTGGAGCGCGTAATTTCCTCATCGCTACCAACTTTAACCTGAACACAACCTCCACACGTCGTGCCAATGCCATTGCATTCGACGTGCGCGAGAAAGGTAGACCCGTAAGAGAGGGAAACCCTATAACGGGAAAAATAAAGAAAGACGAGAACGGAAAAACTATCAACCAGCCAGGAACGCTTAAAGCAACAAAGGCCATTGGCTGGTTTATCGACGAGTACGGTATCGCCCAAGTGTCGATGAACATTACCAATATCGACGTTACCCCACTCCACGTTGCTTTCGATGAAGTGTGCCGTTGCGCACAAAATCGCGGGGTAAGGGTTACAGGAACCGAAATTGTTGGCCTGATACCGAAGCGCACGCTTATTGAAGCCGGCCGCTATTTCTTGGAAAAACAAAATCGTTCTACCGGCATTCCCGAAGAAGATGTTATCAAGATTGCCGTTAAGTCAATGGGACTAGATGACCTCAAACCTTTCAATCCACGCGAGAAAGTGATTGAATACCTTTGCGAAGAAGAAGGCAACAAAAAGCTAGTAGACCTCACTGTTGAGGGCTTTGCCAAAGAAACCTCGCGCGAATCGCCTGCTCCTGGTGGCGGAACTATCTCTGCTTACATGGGTGTTTTGGGTGCAGCTCTGGGCGCAATGGTAGCCAATCTTTCGAGTCATAAGCCCGGATGGGACGACCGTTGGGAAGAGTTTAGCCACTGGGCAGACAAAGGACAGGAGATGATGCGCAACTTGTTGCACCTTGTAGACGAAGACACGGAGGCCTTCAACCGCATTATGGCAGCCTTCGGCCTACCAAAAAAGACCGATGCCGACAAGCAAGCGCGTACCGATGCCATACAAGCCGCCACGCTTTATGCTGCACAAGTGCCATTGCAAACGATGAAAGAGTCGTTCCGTGTGTTCGAGTTGTGCAAGGCTATGGCCGAAACGGGCAACCCCAATAGCGTATCTGACGCTGGCGTTGGAGCCTTAGCAGCCCGCGCTGCCGTACTGGGAGCTGGCATGAACGTGAAAATTAATGCCGGTTCACTTATCGACAAAGAGGTGAGCAACAAACTTATTGCCGAGGCAAACGAGCTCATAGCAAAAGCCAATGCTGCCGAATCGGAGATTGTTGCCATCGTAGAATCAAAACTATAATGCGTTTGCAGGTAGGCTTTTTGCCTGCCTGCATCTCGCCTTTATGCGCTAAACGGTGCGCAAGGTGTAACCGCTACACCTTATATATAAGTAGGTAAGAATAAAACTAACCAACCACTATGACCCTTCAAGAATTTCAAGCAGACATCCGTGGTGGTATTCCCCACGTACTGCCCGAACTACAAGCTTACGACAATAGCGTAAGTCATGCCCCAAAAAGAAAGGACATCCTTTCGGCAGAAGAAAAGAAATTGGCGCTGAGAAATGCGTTGCGCTACTTCCCCAAAGAACTACACGCACAGCTGCTGCCCGAATTTACGCAAGAGTTGAAAGACTATGGCCGCATTTATATGTATAGGCTACGTCCGCGTTATGCCATGCACGCTCGTCCCATAAACGATTACCCGCACAATAGCACGCAGGCTGCTGCTATCATGATGATGATACAAAACAACCTCGATCCAGCTGTGGCGCAACATCCGCACGAGCTTATCACTTACGGAGGTAATGGTGCCGTATTCCAAAACTGGGCACAATATCGTCTCACTATGCAGTATCTTAGTGAGATGACTGACCAGCAAACGCTCGTGATGTATAGCGGACATCCCTTAGGCTTATTCCCCTCACACCCCAACGCACCGCGCGTTGTGGTAACAAACGGCATAGTTATCCCCAACTATTCTAAGCCCGACGATTGGGAAAGGTTCAATGCGCTGGGCGTAAGTCAATACGGACAAATGACGGCTGGCAGTTATATGTATATCGGTCCGCAGGGCATCGTGCACGGAACAACCATCACCGTACTTAACGCAGCCCGCAAGGTGTTCGGCAAAGAGAAAGACCACAAGATGCCACTCTTTGTGTCATCAGGTCTTGGTGGCATGTCTGGTGCTCAACCAAAGGCAGGAAACATCGCCGGCGTTGTAAGTGTTGTAGCCGAGATTAATCCTCATGCGGCAGAGAAACGCCATGCGCAAGGATGGGTAGACGAACTGCATTACAACCTCGACGAACTGATTTCTGCCGTTAAGAAAGCTGTGGAAGAACGCCGCGTGGTTTCTATGGCATACGTTGGCAACGTGGTTGACCTTTGGGAACGCCTTGCAAAAGATAACGTGCAGGTAGACTTAGGTAGCGACCAAACTTCTTTGCACAATCCCTATGCAGGCGGATACTATCCCGTTGGCATTTCGCTAGAAGAATCAAACAAGATGATGGCCGAAGACCCTGATAGGTTTAAAGAGCGCGTTTTCGACTCGCTTCGCCGACAAGTGGCAGCCATTAACAAGCTAACGGCGCAAGGCATGTACTTCTTCGATTATGGTAATGCCTTCCTATTGATGTCTAGCCGTGCAGGAGCCGACATCATGAAAGACGCCCAACACTTCCGTTATCCCTCGTACGTGCAAGACATCATGGGACCAATGTTCTTCGATTACGGCTTTGGACCATTCAGATGGGCCTGCACTTCGTGCTTGCCCGCCGACCTCGAACTAACCGACCAACTTGCAACCGAGGTGTTAACCGAACTGATGGACAAGGCAACAGAAGACATACACGGACAGCTAGCCGACAACCTTCATTGGATTCGCGAGGCAGGACGCAACAAATTGGTTGTTGGTTCGCAAGCGCGGATACTCTATGCCGACTCCGAGGGGCGCATACGCATTGCCTTAGCTTTCAACAAAGCCATACGCGAAGGCCGCATTAGCGCACCCATCGTACTAGGGCGCGATCATCATGACGTCTCGGGAACCGACTCACCATTCCGCGAAACAAGTAACATCTATGACGGTTCGCAGTTCTGTGCCGACATGGCCGTACAGAATGTTATCGGCGATTCGTTCCGTGGTGCCACATGGGTAAGCCTTCACAATGGTGGCGGCGTTGGCTGGGGCGAAGTTATCAATGGCGGTTTCGGCATGGTACTTGATGGTAGCGAGGCCTGCGATCAGCGCATCAGGCAGATGCTGTTCTGGGATGTCAACAATGGTATAACCCGCCGCTCGTGGGCAAGAAACAAAGGCTCGATGGACGCTATCAGCCGCGAAATGGAGCGCACACCCCACTTCAAGGTCACATTGCCCAACCTTGTAGACGACGAATTGATTGACAACATTCATTTTTAAACACCATATCACGACCAACATCATGACACATCAAATCTCTGCCGACCATCTAACGATAGAGAAAATCGGCGAAATTATCTATAACAACCACAAAATTGAATTGAGTGATGATGTACGCAAACGCATCATTAAAAGTCGCGAATATCTTGACGCACGAATTGCCAAAGAAGAAAATCCCATCTATGGCGTAACAACAGGCTTCGGTTCGTTGTGCAACGTGTCGATTAGCAAAGACCAATTGTCGCAGTTGCAGGTCAACCTTATTAAGTCGCACGCCTGCGGAGTGGGCGAACGCTTGCCCAATGACATCATTAAGATGATGCTCCTGCTTAAAGTTCAGTCGTTAAGCTATGGTTTCTCTGGCTGCAAACTCGACACCGTTGAAAGGCTTGTCGACATGTTCAACAACAACATCTACCCTATAATACTCGAGCAAGGCTCACTAGGTGCATCGGGCGACCTCGTTCCTCTGGCACACATGAGCCTTCCTTTGGTTGGTCTAGGCGAAGTGGAGATGAACGGCGAAGTAGTTTCGGGCGAGGAAATGAATCGTCGAATGAACTGGAAACCTATCGAGTTAGCCAGCAAAGAGGGACTTGCCCTGCTCAATGGTACACAGAACATGAGTGCCCAAGCCGTTTGGGCATTACTTAATGCACAGCGTTTGAGCGAATGGGCCGACGTTATCGCCGCCATGTCGCTCGATGCATTCGATGGTCGCATTGAGCCTTTCACCCACGCTGTGCATGCAGTACGTCCCCATCAAGGACAAATTGAGACGGCTGCACGCTTCCGCCAATTGCTCGAAGGTAGCCAACTCATTGCGCGCCCCAAGCAACACGTGCAAGACCCCTACTCTTTCCGTTGCGTGCCACAAGTTCATGGCACAGTAAAAGATACCTTGCGCTACGTCTATTCGGTGATAGACACAGAGATAAATTCGGCTACCGACAACCCCACCGTTTGTCCCGACGAAGACCTTATTATCTCGGCTGGCAACTTCCACGGCGAACCCATCGCCCTGCCTATGGATTATCTCTCCATTGCCATGAGCGAATTGGCCAATATCAGCGAACGCCGCATCTATCGTTTAGTGTCAGGTTTGCGCGACTTACCTAGTTTCCTCGTGGCTAAACCAGGCCTTAGCAGCGGCTTTATGATTGCCCAATACACGGCCGCCTCGGTGGTAAGCCTTAACAAGTCGTACGCTGTACCGTCGTCTATCGACAACATTCCCTCGTGCCAAGACCAGGAAGACCTTGTTAGTATGGGTGCAAATGCAGCCATTAAGCTACGCAAGGTAGTGGCCAATACCGAGCGCGTGCTGGCTATCGAGCTATTCAATGCAGCCCAAGCACTCGACTTCCGTCGCCCGCTTGTGTCTTCGCCCGAACTAATGAAGGTACACGAGGCCTATCGAAAGGTTGTTCCATTCATTGATGTAGATGTGGTGATGTACCCCCACATCGAAGAGTCCATCCAGTTCTTACGTAAATAAAAGCCGATGGCAACCACATTAATCTACAACATAGCGACCCTTGGCGGCATCGACCGCAAGGGTCGCTTGCGCCTGCAAGGTAAAGAAATGGCTCAGTTCGAAACGTTAGACAACGCCTATTTACTTATAAAAGATGGTAGGATTGCCGACTTTGGTTCGATGGAAAGCTTACCACAGCTTGCAGCCGATGTGAAAAGGATAGATGCCGAAGGTGGAACGGTGATGCCATCGTTCTGCGATTCGCACACGCACATTGTCAATGCAGGCAGCAGAGAAAATGAGTTTGTCGACAAAATCAATGGCTTGTCGTATGCCGAGATTGCCAAACGGGGCGGCGGCATCCTCAACAGTGCTGACAAACTGCACGAGATGAGCGAAGACGAACTATTCGAACAGTCGATGAAACGCGTTCACGAAGTGATGCTCAAAGGCACAGGCTGTGTGGAAATAAAGAGCGGATATGGCCTGAACACCGAAGACGAACTGAAAATGCTCCGCGTTATACGCCGTATCAAACAAACCTCGCCACTTAAAGTGGTATCAAATTTCCTTGGTGCACATGCTGTGGGCAGGGCGTATGCAGGCCAACAAAGTGCTTATGTAGACCTCGTGGTGAACGAAATGATACCCGCCGTGGCAGCAGAAGGGCTTGCGGACTTTGTAGACGTGTTCTGCGACGAGGGCTTTTTCACGCCCGAAGAGACGGGACGCATACTGCAAGCCGCTGCAAGACATGGCATGCGTGGCAAGATACACGGACAAGAATTGGCACCAAGTGGCGGTGTTGAGGTAGCACTTAAACACAACGCCCTCTCCGTTGACCATTTAGAGAGTATGACCGACGAAGACATTGCCATGATGATTGGCACCGAAACGTCGCCTACGGCATTGCCTGGCACCTCGTTCTTCCTCAACATTCCCTTTGCGCCTATGCGCAAAATGATTAGCGCAGGCCTTGGTCCTGCCATCGCAAGCGACTATAATCCAGGGTCAACACCATCGGGCGACATGAAGTTTGTTGTATCGTTGGCTTGCATCAAGATGCGACTTCTACCCGAAGAGGCGTTTAATGCGGCCACCATCAACGGTGCATACGCTATGGGCCTAAGTGCCGATTATGGGTCAATTGCCATTGGCAAGGTAGCAAACTTCTACATTACCCACCCCATTCCCTCTATTGCATTTATTCCCTACGCCTATACCACGCCTGTTATTCGCGAGGTATATCTTAACGGCGAGCGGCAAAATTGACGAGCAATACAACAAGAGTAAACGTTCTGATTGACGTGTTGACAAGTGCATATAATATAAAGAAGAGTGCTCTGAGTTCTTGATAAGGGCCATTCTCTCTTCAACTTGTCAACACGCCAGCTGGTAAATAAGGCATCATCACCCACAATAACTAAAAACAAAACCACACATGGCTTGTACCACAGACTTTGTTCAATACGTCGTAGACCAATGTTCTACGGCAGGAGATATTACGATTAAGAAGATGTTTGGCGAATATGGCATCTATTGCAACGGCAAAATCTTCGGTCTATTGTGTGATGATTGTCTCTACATCAAACCCACCGAGGCCGGTAAAAAGAAACTTAAATCCATTGATTTACGTCCTCCCTATCCAGGCGCAAAAGATTATTTCTACATTTCCGACCTTGAAGACCACGAGGTTTTAGCCGAAATTGTGAAGGAAACCTACAAAGATTTACCCGAGCCCAAGCCCCGAAAGAAGAAATAAGGGCGTTTCTTTCGAGACTCGAACACGGACATAAGATAAGGGAAAATGTGCCATTACGGCTCGTGCCGAGCAGTAAACACTTGATTATTTTCCTGAAAGGCTTTGCATGCGGGCGATGTACTTGCCCAAGATATCAAACTCTAAGTTCACCACCGACCCAACTTTGATGTCGCAAAAGTTGGTGTTTTCTCTCGTGTAAGGTATAATGGCCACCTTAAACGTACATTCGGTGGGACTCACCACCGTAAGCGACACGCCATTAACAGTAACCGAACCCTTATCTACCGTGAAATATCCGCGGCCTACTTGTTCGGGATTAAAAGCATATTCGAAGGTAAAATAGGTTGAGCCTTCCGCGTCTTCCATTGCTATACATGTTGCCGTGGTGTCCACATGTCCCTGCACGATGTGTCCGTCTAGTCGGCCATTCATTTTCATCGAACGCTCAATGTTCACCTTGTCTCCCACCTCCAGCAGTCTGAGGTTCGACTTAATCAAGGTTTCTTTCATAGCCGTAACCGTGTAGTTGTCGCCATCCAACTCAATAACCGTTAGGCACACGCCATTGTGCGCAACGCTTTGGTCTATCTTCAACTCATGGGTGAAGGTAGACTTAAACGTAAAGTCGATATTCTCTTCATATCGTTTCATAGCCACCAACGTAGCCATCTCTTCTACTATGCCTGAAAACATATTGCAAGTTCTTTAATTGGTAATCGTATAATAATAAATCGCGAGCTTCAAAAAAATAGGCAGGAAGAAACTCCTGCCTAATATAAAAAAGGGTCGTACCGATGATGTGATGAAAACTCTGAGCTATACATGATTTGAGAGTTCCCCGCCTTTGTAATCCACCGGCTTTACAGCTAACCCGAAGGTCGTGGCCCGCCATTAGCAAAAGAATTCTTCTCGGTTTTCGATTTTATTTTGAAGAGTACCCCAATCAAATCGATACAACCCCCATATCTGTCTCTTTTTGCAGTGCAAAGGTAAGCGTTTTCAGCGATATTACCAAATAATCGCTGGGCAAATTACGACCTAAAAAAATGGTAAAAACAGACATAACGCTGCCTACCAAAGAGTTGGTAGGGCGGCTACAAACCTTTTGTAGTGTCACTACAATTTGCTTGTAGTGTAGCTACAATTTGCTTGTAGTGTAGCTACAATTTGCTTGTAGTGTGGCTACAATTTGTTTGTAGTGTCAGTACAACTTGTCTGTAGCGTGACTACAAGCCCTTTTGTAGCGAAACGCGTAACGAATTTCGCCCTAACAAAGTATGAAAAATGGGCTTAGGAAATATGTAAAACCTGGGTATTAGAAGCCTTAACGATGTAGGCTTGCTATTGCTTTTCGTGGGTAATTCACTATTTCATCGACCACAGCACATTGATATATAGCACGCAAGGAATAACTTTTTAGGCAGTTTTTAAAACAAGCCTTAATATCATCTCTCAATGTGTTTCGTCTTCAAATAGACGGTCGAACCATTGGCGTAACAGTATTTTGTTGGGCAAGATATTGCGAATTTCGTTGAGATATTGCTCGTTTATCGACCCTGGTATCCACAATTTGATATAGCCAGAGTTAGAATATTTCTCTGTAAGATGTCGGTCGAAGCGTTCCCACTGTGCCTCTTTTCCCAATTCGGGATAATGGGTTAGGCCATATTGTACGGTTCGTCTGAACACCACTTCTGGTTCTAAGTCCCTATCGGCCTCGGCAGTTATCCTACCATAGATACTTCGAGGCGAACGCGAACTAGATGCTCGATGGTCTTCAACGGCCTCTTTCATCGTAACGAGTTGCTCTTTGGTAAACCATTTACGCAAGCGTTGGTCGGCCATTAATATCTTTCCACTGGTGATGTGGTGTATTGCCCGCGGACCTTCAAGGCCCAAATCGTGGTAGGCAGCAGCCACGTATGCCATGTTGACATCAGCTCCAATCTTCTGGGCCAATACCAACGCACGTTTTATCACTCGCATAACATGAGCCATGTTGTGCGCGCGGTCGAACTGATTATAACGTGGAAGGATGTTTTGTTCTACAAACTCCATCAAGTCTAGTTGCACAGACGATACTGCCATTGTGTTTATTTCCTTCTTAAATGATAAACGTAAAAAGGAGGAAACGCATAATTCGATCCTCCTTTTTACGTAGGCGTATTTCCTAAATGAGGCATTTGAAACACCACTCGCTTTGAAAATACAGCCTGAGTTATGTCTTCTTCCTGTTTCCAGGCAAGTTTACGGGATAACGTTGTTGGCTTTTCAGCCATTTCTTTTTTCGCTCCTCGTATTCTTGATTCTTGTTCTCTATAAAATTGTCGGCCATCCCTGAACACCTTTGGGTTATTGAACCTTGGTGTAAATCACGCTAAGTTTGATGGGACTATCCTGTGCACTAGTGCCTTTAAGCAGCTTGGTGCTGGTTAGCGACATGTTATGCACAATCTTTGTGATTACCGTTTCGTTGCCACCCGACTGCGAACGACGCGTGACCGTAGAAACGGTTACGGGCACAATCATCAGCTTATTCCAGTTGGGATTATTGCGATCGGCTTTCTTCATCACGTTTATCACATTGGCGATATTGTTAAACGTGTAGGTATTGGCCACTAGCGATCCCAAGAACGACACCTTATTGTCCATCAATATGTCTTGCTTAAAGAAGCTGTCCACACTGTCTACAGGCAACAGCAACACGTTTGTAGCTGCATCAAGAGCGTTTTCGCTTTGTGTAGAGTTATTGACACGTGGTACCGATAGCTTCACCAAGTTGATGTTTTCGCCATGATGGCCACGCTCCAACTCCTCTACGGGGATGGTAAGTTGCGTGAAGAAGCCCGCAGGCGTTTTCAGATAAGTGTACTTGCTATCGGCAAGCAAAGTGGCATTAGCCGCCGTATTGGTTATCTTGGTATGCTGTAAAACCTCTTCGGTACCAGCAAACGATACCCAAGTGGTAGAGTCCTTGCCCTTAATCTTCGAACGATAGAACACGTTGAGCAAGCTACCTTCCACATGTGCCATTGCTCCTAGCCCACCCTTATGCTTGAGATAAAAGCCGGGAAGCACATTGGTGAGGAAGCTATAAGTATTCTTGAAATACTCAGGATGCTTATAATAGGTCTGCAATATGTACGAACCGAAGTTGTTGTAAGGCGTTCCGTCTTTGGCCACGTACTCTTCGTTCATACGAATAAGAATGCCTTTAGACTTACCTGCCTTAGATGTTAGCGTGTAGCTCACGTCCTTATTAATTGCATTAGTGGTGCGTAGATAGCCATTAGCCTCAGGGTCGAAGTTGGTATAAAAGGCCCTTGTCTCAAGCATAGGCTTCTGCAACTCATGCAAATTGAATGTCATCACCCTCGTTGAGTCGCCATACGACTTGGCAAGAGGCAAGAACAGCTCGCACGAATCGGCAATAATATCACGGCCTAGCCTGCTAACGATGCTGTCTTTTACAGGCAAACCAAGGTCGGCTAAGCTGTGCAACTGTATCATTCCGTCACCAGTTATGTACGAACCTGTTTCAGGATCACGCACATATCCAAGATAAGCGATGGTGTTTTTAGATAGCACCGAGTCAACAGCCACAGTGCTACTAGCTACCGCAAACGAGTCGGTGGCTACCATAAAGCTGCCATCCTTGATGAGCGAGTTGCCCAATGTGCCGGTGTTATCGTCGCAACCTACGATGGCAAGCGCCATGAAGGCGATAGGAATAATTGCTTTTAAGTTCATGTTCGTTCAGTGTATAGAATGGGAAGAGGCATACATCACTTTTCGGGATAAATCGCCTCGTAAAACTTTTGATAAGGTCCGGTAAAGTCTTGACCAGGATATTTCAACACGGGAATGCCCTTCTGGTCGGCAAAATCTAGCAAAGTCTGCTTTATTCCCTCGCTGCCTTCAATCACACCGTCGCTAAAAGCGATGGCCAACTTTTCCAGTTCACAGTAATCAAACTCGCTGTTAAACTCTGATAGCGCAGTTCCCTTTATCGACTTATACTCCAATGTCTTCTTAAAGTTTTGCCCTAGCTGTCCTTCCAAACCATGGTTGAATAGCGAGGTCACTACTTTTGTATTGGCGAAAGCGGGTTCGTCTTTGAACGCCTTCTTGATAAGCACAGGGATATATGCAGCCATCCAGCCTTGGCAATGAATGATGTCGGGGTTCCAACGCAGTTTTTTAACGGTCTCCAAGACACCTCTGGCGAAGAAGATAGCACGTTGTCCGTTATCGGCATAAGGTGCTCCGTTTTCGTCGAGAGCCATCTGGCGCTTCATGAAATAGTCATCGTTGTCAATGAAATACACCTGAATCCTTGTCGAGGGAATAGACGCCACCTTGATAATAAGTGGGTGATCGGTTTCGTCGATAATGAGATTAACACCCGAAAGGCGTATTACCTCGTGGAGTTGTCCGCGTCGTTCGTTGATGTTTCCCCACTTAGGCATGAACGTACGTATCTCGTAGCCCGCTTCTTGGACGTTAAGTGGCACATTGTAGCCCATTAGAGACATTTCCGTTTCGGGAACATACGGGGTTATCTCCTGATTAATGAATAAGATTTTTTTTGACATACTTGACTTTGTTTTGATAGGATGGCTTGCATCCCACTTCTTAAAACCGACTACAAAGGTACAAAAAAACATTGAGAAACAGGGCGAAACGCTTGCTATTTGAAGTTCATGGCATTGCTTTTTGGTATATTTTTAATGATATTCTTTCTTATTTAAGAAAAAAGCAGTTATTTTGCATGCGCTTAGAAGATACATAGCAATGAAAGTTTTTACAAAGATTGTAGACCTGCAAGATGCCTTGTCTTGGGATAGGAAACAACATTCCACCATCGGTTTCGTACCTACGATGGGTGCTTTGCATGCTGGACATGCGTCATTGGTGGAGCGTTCGGTGAAAGATAACGACGTTACTGTCGTTAGCATTTTCCTTAACCCCACACAGTTTAACGACAAAAGCGACCTTGAACATTACCCCCAAACCTTGGAGGCCGACTGTGAGATGCTCGAGAAGATGGGTGCCGACTACGTGTTTGCTCCTTCGGTGGACGAGATTTACCCAACTCCCGATACGCGCGTGTTTGATTTTCCACCCGTAACAACGGTGATGGAGGGCGCAAAACGCCCAGGACATTTCAACGGCGTATGTCAGGTGGTGAGTCGTTTGTTCGAAATCGTGCAGCCCGACAAAGCTTATTTCGGTGAGAAAGATTGGCAACAGATTGCCGTGATAAAACGTTTAGTGGAGTTTGTGGGTAGCAGCATCGAGATCGTTGAATGCCCAATCGTGAGAGAAGAAAGTGGCTTAGCGATGAGTTCGAGGAACGAAAGGCTTACCGCCAATGAGCGCAAGCTGGCCGCCAACATCTACAAAACATTAAGGGAAAGCCTTGACAAGGCTAAGACCCTTACGCTTGAAGAAACGCGAAACTGGGTTATAAGCGACATAAACGCACACGAGGGACTGGAAGTGGAATACTTCTCCATCGTTGATGGCCTAACACTGACCGACCTCGATAATTGGAACGACAGCCCATACGTGGTTGGTTGCATCACCGTTTATTGTGGCGAAACACCCATTCGATTAATTGACCACATTAAATATAAAGGATAAAAGAATATGCTTATCGAAGTGTTGAAATCAAAGCTGCACTGTGTGACGGTTACCGAGGCCAACATCAATTACATGGGTAGCATCACCATAGACGAAGATTTGCTGGATGCTGCCAACATGATTGCAGGCGAAAAGGTGCAGATTGTAGACAACAATAATGGCGAGAGGTTTGAAACCTACATCATTAAGGGCGAACGTGGCAGTGGCGAGATATGCCTTAACGGAGCAGCTGCTCGTAAGGTATTGGTGGGCGACACGGTTATCATCATGTCTTATGCCCTCATGGACTTTGAAGAGGCAAAGCTTTTTAAGCCCACCGTGGTGTTTCCCGAAAACAATAAGGTATCCAAATAGCAGATAATAGCGACGTTGGCCAATGCCCATCAATAGGAAAGTGGCCGCCTTTTTCTAACTACATAAAAAAGATGAGCTTGCAAATAAGGTTGTACTTAAACCTTTTGCATGCTCATCTTTTTTAGTCTGCCTTTGCGTTTGATGACGCAAAAGCAAACATTTGCCGTTTATTCCACCACAACAAGCGGAGTATCTTCAAGCACGCTTTCGCCTTGCTTAACACAAACGGCTGTAACTTTACCAGCCTTTTCAGCCTCGATGTTGTTGGCCATCTTCATCGCTTCGAGCACAACGAGCGTGTCGCCAGCGGCAACAGTGTCGCCAACGGCCACCTTAATTTCGGTGATTACGCCAGGCAGAGGAGCCTTAATGGCATTGGCCGTATTAACATTAGCGGCAGGAGCAGCACTCTCTTCGGTGGCAGCTGATGCTGCGGGTGCACCCAAAACCACCTTTTTCTTCTCGGGTTCGGCCTCTGGCTCCATCTCAACCTTGAAACTTTCGCCGTTAACCGTTACCTCTGCGATATTCTCTTCGATGTCACCGATGGCCACCTTATATTCTTTTCCATCGATGGTATATTTGTATTCTTTCATACTTTGCTTTATGGTTTTTGTGTCATTGAAAGGAACTTGGCATTCCAAAGGGTGTCTCGCTTCTTGATTGTGATGAAGCCAGGCTCTTTGTCGTGCACGTTATTGCCCTTGAACTCGTGAAGTGCCAGTGCGATGGCAGCATAGATGTTCTTGTCTTTCGTAGCCATAACTTGATAATGATAAATAATTATTGCAACTTGCCTTGCCTATTACATCGGCATGCAACCATGCTTCTTAGCGGGTAAGCTCTGACGTTTGGTTGCGAGTTGGGCCAAGCCACGGCAAATGCGAAAACGCGTGTTGCGTGGTTCGATAACGTCGTCGATGTAGCCATATTGTGCCGCTTGGTACGGATTGGCAAACATCTCGGTGTACTCTTCTTCCTTCTCGGCCAAGAAAGCCTTTACATCTTCGCCCGCATCTTTCTTATCCTTAGCTTCCTTTGCACAAAGAACGGCCACGGCACCAGATGCACCCATAACGGCGATTTCAGCTGTTGGCCAAGCAAAGTTAAGGTCGGCGCGAAGTTGCTTACAGCCCATAACGATGTGGCTACCACCATAACTCTTACGCAAGTTGATAGTAATCTTAGGCACAGTAGCCTCTCCGTAGGCGTAAAGTAGCTGTGCACCATGCAAGATAACAGCGTTGTATTCCTGTCCTGTACCAGGAAGGAAGCCCGGAACGTCTACCAAACTAACGATAGGAATGTTGAAAGCGTCGCAATATCTCACGAAGCGTGCACCCTTTCTAGATGCATTCACGTCTAGCACACCTGCGTAAGCGGAGGGCTGATTAGCCACAATACCCACGCTTTGGCCATTGAAACGAGCAAAGCCAGTGATGATATTCTTGGCAAACTTAGGTTGAACCTCGAAGAATTCGCCGTTGTCGGTGATAGCCGTAATCACCTTATACATATCGTAAGCCTTATTGGGGTCGTCGGGAAGGATGTCGTTCAGACTGTCATCCATGCGGTTGATGGGGTCGTCGCAAGCCACGCGCGGAGCCTCTTCGGTGTTATTCGAGGGGATATAGCTCAACAGCTTCTTTATCATATCCATGGCTTCCTCTTCGGTTTTGGCCGTGAAGTGTGTTACACCACTCTTCGTTGCGTGTACCGAAGCTCCACCAAGGTTCTCCGAATCCACATCTTCGCCAGTCACCGACTTAACCACCTTGGGGCCAGTAAGGAACATATACGACGTGTTTTCCATCATTAGGGTGAAGTCTGTAAGTGCTGGCGAATACACGGCACCACCTGCACACGGACCGAAAATACCCGAAATTTGGGGTATTACACCACTTGCAAGGATGTTGCGTTCAAAAATTTCGCCATAGCCAGCAAGTGCGTTGATGCCTTCCTGTATGCGTGCGCCTCCCGAGTCGTTCATGCAAATAACGGGTGCACCCATGGTCATAGCCATGTCCATTATCTTACAAATCTTCTGCGACATTGTTTCTGAGAGCGAACCACCATTCACCGTGAAGTCTTGCGCATATACATACACGAGCCTTCCGTCAACAGTTGCCGAGCCAGCAACCACGCCGTCGCCAAGGTATTGTTTCTTTTCCATACCGAAGTTGTGGCAGCGGTGCAGCTTAAACATGTCGTATTCTTCGAAGCTACCTTCGTCTACAAGCATGTCTATACGCTCGCGAGCGGTGTATTTGCCACGTGCGTGTTGTTTTTCGATAGCTTTCTCGCCACCACCAAGACGGGCTTGCTCGCGCTTGGCGATAAGCTCCTTGATTTTTTCTATTTGTCTGCTCATAAGTTATTTAATTGTTTCCTTATTCTCAAAAATATCTGCAAAGTTAGACAAAAGGAATGTAATAATCTAATTTTATGCCCCTTTTGTTGTCCTTTACATGTTTTGCCCAGTATATTTTTCTGCTTGTCAGACAAGCATTAGCGGTTTTCCAAAGCTTCGTTAGAACTCGAAAAGCGCACGCACATTTATCAATCTACCGGTAAGATAGTTAGGTACAGCATACTGTTGGTTGGTTACGTCGGTTATCCAAAAGTAGCTGTTTACGTTGTTTATACCGAAAAGGTTCAGGCAATCCACACCCAACCAAACGTTTTTAAAGGGCGATTTCCTATCCCTTTGTTCATTGTTCAGTAGGCGATAGCTCATACCGATGTCGGCACGTTTGTAGGCGGGAGCCCTGAACGAGTGGTTTTCCAACTGCCGATGCGGAGTGGAGAACGGCAGTCCGTCGGCAAAAGCCAACTTCAACGACATCTTCCAGCGGTCGGTTCCTGGAAAATAGTCGGTGAAAAACATGTTCAACGAATAGCGTTGGTCGGTAGGAAGAGGCAGCGATTTGCCATTTAGCATCATGCGGGTATTCATCAACGAGAGGCTAATCCACGAGTCGGTGCCTGGCACAAACTCGCCATAGAGTTTCAGGTCGATACCTGCCGCATGTCCGTTACTCAGGTTATCGCCATAATAAACCACCTTCACGTTGTTCACGCTGTAAGGCACAAGGTTGCTTAAAGCCTTATAATACAACTCGCCCGTAAACTTAAAGGGACGACCCGACACATTAAAACGATAGTCCATACCGGCAATGACGTGCACCGAACGTTGGCTCTTTATCTTTTGATTGAGTGTGGCGCGAGTCTCGTTGTTCACTGTTGAGGTGTCACGCAGTTCCTTAAAGAATGGGGCCTGATAATAAAGGCCCGCCGCGAAACGAAAGGTGAGGTTGGTGTTAAAGGCGGGAACGATGCCCAAAGACACGCGCGGACTGACGATTGTTTCCTTATTAAAGCCCCAATGACTCATTCTGACGCCGTAATTAAGGGTATAACGCGTATTCTCGTTTTTGCCTCCAAAGCGGTAAGTGTCTTGAACGTAGGCCTCCACCCTATTTGCGTCAAGCTGGTTTCTAGCTCTAAGCGAATAGATAAGGTGTAAGTCGGTGCCTGTATGTGGTATGCTGTATCCGCTGGAGTCGCGCATCTCGTACTCGCGACTGCGTTCCTCGATGTGTTCGCGCTTTAACGTCACGCCACTTTCCACCTCGTGTTGCTTCGATTTATGGGCAAACACCAACTTCAAGCTTGTTACACGTGCCTGCAAAAAGTTGCGAGCGTGTTGAAAATACGTACCAACGCCTAGGTTTTCACTTGTTTCGGTCTGTGTTAACCAGTATTGTCCTTGTATGTCGTAGGTTTCTTTCTCTTTGGTTTGGAAGGCCGAAGCCACCAAAGCGAGCGATGTAGCGTCGCCAAAGTTACGTTTGACACTTAACGAACCGAAGTAAGTGCGGAACAAGTCTTTCTCTTGTCCGTCGAAATAAACCTTGAACGAGCGCACATTTTGCATCGTGCCAAACTTTGTTTCGCGGTCGGCAGGCGCAAAATTAAATTGGTTGTTGGATATGTTGCCTATAAAATCTATCTGCCAACGCTTATTGGGAATATAGCTAAGATAGGTTTGATAGTCAAAGAAATTGGGACTATATTCGCCCTTTGTTTCAAGCGAGCCAAGCAGATATTTGGTTGTTTTATATCTCACGGCATTACTCCATGAAAACGTTTTGCTGCCCAGTGCCACGTAAGCCGAGCCTCCAAGCAGACTCAACGCCAAAGAACCCTCGAACCGTGTAGGACGTTTGTAGGTGATATCTAATGCCGACGACATCTTGTCGCCATACTTAGCGGCATAACCGCCCGTAGAAAACCCGATCTTCTCTACCAAGTCGGGATTGATAACCGACAGTCCTTCTTGTTGTCCGCTGCGCACCAAGAAGGGTCGATACACCTCTACATTATTAATATATACGCTATTTTCGTCGAACGCTCCACCACGAACATTATATTGAGATGAAAGTTCGTTATGGGTAGATACACCCGCTTGTGCCTGTATCAGTTCTTCCACGGCATTCCCGCTAGCTGTTGGGGCAAGCTTGTTAGCATCCTTTTTCAGTTCTTGCGTTTGTCCCGTCTGGCGTCGCATTTCAGTAATGCTCACCTCTCCCAACGTGTTATCACCCTCGTGCAACACCACTTGTAACGTCTGTTTTCCTCGCGGATTCCTCAAAACACGTGTTTTGGTTTTGTAGCCAATCATGGAAAACTTCACCACCACCGAATCGGCCGAGTGTAAAGTGAGACTAAACTCGCCCTTCAAAGAGGTAAGCGTCACCTTGCCCTGGCTCAACACCGAGACAGTGGCTAGCTCAATGGGCGACAGTTTCTCGTCGGTGACGCGCCCTTGCAGCGTAAACGTCTGGGCGTTCAGGCTCATAGACAACAGCGACAACACGGTCGCACAAATCAATATAACGTAACGGTTCATCCTTGGTATAACGTATCGATGCCATAAAAATTGCATATCAGGGAGAGATTTGTTGATGACGAAACGGAAAAGCCAAGAAGGAGAAAGTCGAGGTCTAACATGACAAAGCTGCATTGCACAACTTATCGAGCATAACCAATGAAATACAAGATGCTTAAAGATCGCCGCTTACAAATCGCGAAACCAACCCTTAAACCGAACTTTTTATGCTCACGATTTGTTATATATCATCTGGAACACCATTCCATGTGACATGGAACAGAGTTCCAGATGATATGGAACGCGGTTCCAGATGACATGGAACAGCCGTACCAAATAGCTGTAACACGGTGAGAAACCTAGAAACGTTTTCTAACACCTATTTAATGGCATCGCTATTGGTTGTTAAAGGGGATACACAACACAAACGATCACACAAAGAGAACCGGTTAGCCATTCTACCAAACTCAGCTACTCATTAATTAATACGCGCGCGCGAAGAGTGTCCAAATAATGTAGCAAAGGTAAGAAAACAATAACAAAGCGAACTCGGCTTTATTTTAACTCATACACGCCTGTTGGACTTTTACGCTTCAACACTTCCAATTCGAAGTCCTTACCAGCCACAATACCATAGCTGCGTAAGGTTTGTTCCACAGTTTTCTTTGCCAATTCGGGATGGTTGTTTTCTTCACTCAGGTGGCAAAGCCAAACGTGGCGAAGCTTTTCCGATGCGTTTTGCGCCAAGGTTTCAGCGCATTCTATATTGCTAAGATGGCCCGTTTTGCCCAAGATACGTTCTTTAAGGTGACGTGGATAAGGTCCATCGGAAAGCATTTCCACATCATGGTTGGCTTCAATCACCAAATAGTTGGCCGCATTGATAAAAGGTTTCATCTCGTCGGTTACTTCTCCCACATCGGTAAGTAGGCAAAACACAATGTCATCATAACGCACTTCGTAACCCACATTGTCTAAACTATCGTGCGGAACGTTAAACGGCGTGATGGTGAAGCTGCCCAAACGGAACGTTACACCTTTCTCAACCAACTTCAACCGCTCGGGACTCACCTTGCAGCGCACACAATAGTTCTTCTCAATACCCACGTGCACGCGATGGGTGGCATAGATTGGCAACCCATAATCACGACTAAGGCTGCCAACAGACTTAACATGGTCGGCATGGTCGTGTGTGATTAGAACGTTTTGTATATGAGCAAGCGAAAGACCGTATTCACGAAAATGTTTCTTTAAGGTGCGAATACCAACGCCTGCATCTATGAGAAGTCCCTCTGTTTCTGTATATAAGTAATAGCAATTGCCGCTGCTACCGCTGCCCAACGAAATGAAGTTCAACATCCTGTGTTTAAAGTTTTCCACAAAATTAGGGAAAAAGCACGATATAACCAAAGTTTTTCCTACCTTTGTCTTTACTAAAATGACAGACTCATGAAAAAGATCCTCGCCCTGTGCGCATTGCTCCTCCCCACCCTACTCGTTGGTTGCGACGTGCGCAAGGTTGCCTTTTCGCCCCAATTTAACGGTTGTGTAGATTCGTTCGCCGTTTATTTCTTCAATTGGCGACTCGACAAAGCCGCCCATTTTTGCACACCCGACTCGAAGAAATGGCTACAATTCGCAGCCAGTCAGGTGCAACCCGAAGACTTGGAACAGATGAAAGACCTGCCCCAGAACTTCACTTATTCCTACGAAATAACCCAAGGCGATTCGAAAGGCATTGCTGCCGAAGTGGCGTTGAATGTAGAAAACTTCTTCATCCTCGATTCTATTGGCAAGCCTGGCAGACTGAAAGAAAGCGCCACATTCCCCTTGCAACTGGTGAAACAAGGCGAAACATGGAAGGTTCGCCTAGATGGCCTACCAAGAAAGGTCAAAAACAATCAGCAAGAGACACCCAAAACAGACGAATGACGCAAAAGTGAACGTCTTTTGCTACGAACCCATTGCGCCCCGTTCGTTCGTCTACGACATCACACCTTTGCACAAGACGAAAGATTAATACTTGCTAAAAACAAGTGAAACACGAGGCGAAACAAGCAATAATTGCTTTTAAATCACTACATTTGCAAATAAATTTAAACCCCATTAAGAGAAGAAAGACGGTGCCCAGACATGACGCACCAACAACGACAGCATCAATGAAACACAAGTTAAGCTATTTATTACTCACGGCCATGCTGCTCTTTGCGATAACAGGAGAGCTGCAAGCGCAAGCCAAAACCCAAGCACCTCCATCGCGCTCGGCAAAGACAGCCGATACTGTTAGCACACAAGCGCAGGCCAAAGATACGGCAAAGGCAATGCCAGACACGCTTGTCGCTCCATTGCCCAGCACCGACTTAAACCTTGCTGACACAGAAGAAGGCATGGGATTGCACCAATCACTCAAGGTGAAATTCATCGAAGGTAACGCTGGCTTTATGTCGCTCGTGGCCTTGGCGTTGGTGTTGGGTCTGGCTTTCTGCATCGAACGCATCATTTATCTAAGTCTTTCGGAGATTAACGCCAAGCGTTTTATGGCCGACCTTGACGCCAAGATAAGTGCTGGCGACATCGAAGCAGCTAAGGAACAATGTCGAAATACACGCGGACCTGTGGCTTCGATATGCTACCAAGGATTGGCACGCATTAGCGAAACGATAGACAACATCGAGCGTTCAATCGTTTCTTATGGCACCGTTCAATCGGCTAATCTCGAAAAAGGATGCTCTTGGATAACGCTCTTCATTGTGATGGCCCCCTCACTGGGCTTCCTTGGCACGGTTATCGGTATGGTAATGGCCTTCGACCAGATAGAACAAGCGGGCGACATCAGTGCACCCGTGGTGGCTGCCGGTATGAAGGTAGCCCTTATCACCACTATCTTTGGTATCATTGTGGCATTAGTGCTACAAGTGTTCTACAATTACATACTCTCTAAAATAGAGCATTTGGTGGCCCAGATGGAAGAGTCGTCTATCACATTACTCGACTCGATCATGAAACATAAACTGTCGAAATGAGAAAGTTAAACCTCAGTAACATCCCTGCCGAACGGCTCTCGCAACGCGTTTTCTACGTGTTGGTGGGTTTGTGCGTCGTTGTTTTCGGGTTGTTTTATGTGGTGGGCTACGATATACCTTACATTTACAACCCCGATCTCAATGCACCCATGTTCACAGGCGTGGTGATTGACACCATGTATGTGCTTCTCTTTCTAGCTGTGACATGCGCTCTTTGGAGCGCATTTAAGGGTGTGAAAGCCGTAGGAAAAAGCGATGGAACCGTGAATAACGTCCCTAGTCGTGCCATTTCCTATGCCGTTTTCGCGGGTACGGCTGTCATTCTGTTGCTTACTTTGCTCTTCGGGTCGTCTGCCGAGTTGGTTGTCAATGGGTCGTTGTTCTCTAACAAACTCATGCTCAAACTTTCAGACATGTTTATCTACACCATCGGCATTTTGCTCTTCGTAGCTTTTGCCGCTGTTGTATTTGGGTTCACGCGTTATTATCGCAAAAGATAAAAGGAGGATAAGCCCATGTTTGCCCGACGAAAAAGAACTGTTCCGCAACTCAATGCCACCTCAACGGCCGACATTTCATTTATGTTGCTCATCTTCTTCCTTGTTACCACATCGATGGATCTTGACAAGGGGTTGGCTCGGAAGCTACCACCCATGGAGAAAGATAAGCAAGAAGAAAGCATTGTGAACAAGGAGAACATCATTAAGGTGTACATTACGGGCGACAATAAGATTGTTGTAGACGATGTTCCTAGCACACTCGAAGAACTGAAAAGTAAACTAAAAAGCTTTGTGGCACGCAGGGGAAGAAATCACCTGATACAACTTCAAGCAAGCGAAAACGCTAATTACGACACTTATTTTCATGTTCAAGACGTCATCGTATCTACTTTTAACCTGCTTAAAAATCAGCTGGCCGTAAAGATGTACCGACATCCTTACACACTATGTTCAGCCGAAGAGAAGGACGAAGTAAACCGACTGATGCCCCAACGCTTGGTGGAATCGTTCGACAACAAGAAATCTAACGCGCCAGAATTATGATACGCCGAAGCAGAAGAAGTCGCGAAATACCCGCTCTCAACACCTCGTCGCTGCCCGACTTGATATTTACGGTGTTGTTTTTCTTCATGATCGTTACCCACATGCGTAACGTTACGGTGAAGGTACGCTACCAAGTACCGCAGGGAAAGGAATTGAATAGACTGGCCAAGAAGTCAACAACGATGCATATATATATAGGTAAACCGATAGAGAAACAACGCGCCGACAAAACGCAAGCCACAATCGTGCAGTTTAACGACAAAGTTATTCCCCTATCTGAGTTGAGAAAATATGTTGCAGCCGAACGTGCCTCGTGCACACCTGAGGAAGCAAAAGAGCTCACGGCATCGATAAAAGCGGACAAAGACACAAAGATGAAAACCATCGCAGAAGTGAAACAAGCCTTACGCGAGGCCAAAGTATATAACGTGAGCTTTACAGCAACACAGAGTAAGGAAAAGCGTTAAAGGTTTCGTCAAACGTCATATCTACCAGCGACCGATACCTTTTGGCATTCTTTTCTCTCGTTCCGCATGAAGTGGTTTCAGGCTATTTTGCAGCCTAACACAACAAGATCGACAACAGGGCGAATTGGTACACGCCCCTGTCTTACAGCTATTTGGATAACAAAATTAACATTGAATAGAACTAAACAAAAAGTAAAAAAAACTTTTCTGATTAACTCGTTATTTGCCAAATTCATTTTTATATATTACCTTTGCAAATAAATTGAATAAATATGTCGCATCATAGTTTAGATCTTTTAGATAAGAAAATACTTCAACTTATCTCGGCCGACGCACGCATTCCTTTCTTAGAAGTGGCGCGTATCTGCAAAGTTAGTAGCGCAGCGATACATCAGCGCATTCAAAAGCTCTTCAACCAAGGAGTGTTAAAAGGTTCACGGTTTATTCTCGAACCCGAAAAGGTGGGTTACGAAACGTGCGCCTACGTAGGACTTCACCTCAAAGATCCCAGCAGTTCTGACAAGGTGGCCGAGGCATTAGAGAAAATTCCCGAGGTGGTTGAATGTCATGTGCCCACTGGTCACTACGACCTCTTCATCAAGTTGTATGCCACCAATAACCGCCACTTGATGTCAATCATCCACGACAAGCTACAACCACTGGGCCTTTCGGGTAGCGAAACCATCATCTCATTTAACGCTCTTATCGACAGACAGGTATCTGTAGACAAGGTTGTGGTGAAAGAAGAGGAAGCTTAAGTTTGTAAAGGGAGCTCCCATAATGGTCTAACCACCATTAACGAATATTCCAAGTACACCCCGCTCATTCTATATACATCGACTGCAACGCCCCACTTTATCCGTTATCGGGTTAAAGTGGGGTGTTGTGGTATATGCACATCAATGTGCACAAAACTATTTTAGCCGATTCTAAAGCATTGACATGACAGGAATACACATCTCTTTGGAATAGAATAAGTGTCGCAAAAGACAACAAATAAAAGCAAGAATTAGCGAAGGCCTAATCGGTAATCCATATCTGAAATGCAATTGGAAATGTGCAGGACATACCTTAATCCATCCGTGCTTTATAATCTTTGTAGCCGTAAGTGCGCAGTATTTCGAGTTCGCCCGACGTACGAACAATGGCTAATGACGGATGAGAAATACCATTAAACATATTGGTTTTCACCGTGGTATAGTGTATCATGTCTTCAAATATCACATTCTCACCAATAGCCAAAGCATGGTCGAACTGCCACGAGCCCATAAAATCGCCCGACAAGCAACTGTTGCCACCCAGTCGGTAAATGTTTTTCGAAGAGCCATTCACAGCTGCCTCCAATTCAAGCGACCTCGCATTGCGAACCGCAGGTTGGTAAGGCATCTCCAAACAATCGGGCATGTGGCAGGTAAAGCTTACGTTTAAGATGGCCGTTTGTATGTCCTTATCTTCAACAACGTCTACTACTTGTGCCACAAGTGGCCCCGTTTGCCATGCGAAAGCACTGCCGGGTTCGAGTATTACCTGCAAATGGGGATAACGTTCCTTAAACGAACGCAACGTATTGATAAGCAATTCAACGTCATAATCCTTACGTGTCATCAGGTGGCCACCACCAAAGTTAATCCATTTTAATGCAGGAAACCACCCAGAAAATTTGCTTTCGATGTGCATTAAGGTTCTAGCGAACACATTGGCACCGCTTTCGCAATGACAATGACAATGAAAGCCCTCGATGTCGGCAGGCAATTGGCTTGGCAATCGCTCTGCCGAAAGCCCAAATCTCGTACCTGGAGCACACGGGTTATACAAGTCTGTTTCTACTTCGGAATACTCAGGGTTGACGCGCAAACCAAAAGACAGATCTTCATTACGTTCTTTTGCCAGTTTGGCATACCGTTCATATTGCGTCAGTGAGTTGAAAGTGAGATGGCTGGAGCAGTTGGCTATCTCTCCAATCTCATCATCGGTGTATGCCGGAGAATAGGTATGCGCCCTCGAACCAAACTCTTCGAAGGCCAATTTGGCCTCAGACAGGGAGCTGGCAGTGGTAGAACGGATATACTCTTTAAAGATGGGGAAGGTCTTCCACAAGGCAAAAGCCTTGAAAGCAAGTATAATTTCCACATCGGCCCTTGTCGCCACCGAGGCAATTAGCTGTAAATTGCGCCTCAATTTGGCTTCCTCCACTATGTACATAGGGCTGCGTACTTCTTCGAAAGTATCTAAGTTTATTCTCATATCTCAATGATTTGCGAATGCAAAGTTAACTTTTATATTGTTTAAATTGCAGGTTTGCCATAAAATTCCTACTTTTGCATGTGAAATAAATGGCTGCAATGAAGCTCGTAATTATGACAAAATCTACATTCTTTGTAGAGGAAGACAAGATACTTACTGCCCTTTTCGACGAGGGAATGGACAAGTTGCACCTATATAAGCCTGGTTCACAACTCGTTTTCTCGGAAAGGCTACTATCGTTAGTACCCGAAGGATACCACGATAAGATTGTGGTACACGAGCATTTTAGGCTAAAAAACGAATACGACTTGGCTGGAATACACCTCAATAGACCAACGGAATTTGTGCCAAACGGCATCAGGGGGAAAGTAAGTAGAACCTGCGAAGACCTCAGCTTGCTAAAAGACATGAAGAAAAGCAGCAATTACGTCTTCTTACGCCGTATATTCAGCTGTACGGGTGATGCCGACAAGCCTTCCAGTTTCTCGGTTAAGCAGTTGGAAGAAGCAGCCGACAAGGGACTTATAGACAAGCGAGTATATGCCCTAGGTGGGATAGACATCGACAATGTGCGGATGGCTAAGGAACTGGGTTTTGGTGGTGTGGTGGTATGCAGCGACCTTTGGAAACGCTTCGACATACACAATGGCACCGACTTTCGCGATTTGCTCGCCCTTTTCCGAAACTACCAAAAGGTTGTAGGATAGCTTTTACTTATTTATTAAGGCAAAGAGATAACAATCAATCACATATAAAACCATTAAAGAAATGAGTGAAGAAAACTCTTTTTTAATTTTTTCAGGCACGAAAAGCATGTATCTTGCCGAAAAGATATGCGCTAGTCTTGGTTGTCCCTTGGGCAAACTGGTGGTGACACACTTCTCAGACGGCGAGTTTGCAGTATCTTACGAAGAGACAGTACGTGGCAGAGACGTGTTCTTGGTGCAAAGCACGTTCCCCAATTCAGACAATCTTATGGAGTTGCTCCTTATGATTGACGCTGCCAAGAGGGCTTCGGCAAGAACCATTAACGCCGTTATCCCCTACTTCGGATGGGCAAGACAAGACCGCAAAGACAAACCCCGCGTTAGCATTGGGGCTAAGCTTATTGCCGACTTGCTGCGCGTTGCCGGTATCAATCGTTTGATCACGATGGACCTCCACGCAGACCAGATTCAGGGTTTCTTCGACATTCCCGTCGACCACCTTTACGCTTCGGCCGTAATCCTGCCCTATTTGGAAAGCCTTAAACTCGATAATTTGGTTATTGCTTCACCCGATGTGGGCGGCAGTAAGCGTGCTAACACCTATGCTAAGTACCTAGGTTGTCCCTTGGTGCTATGTAACAAGACCCGCGCACGCGCCAACGAGGTGGAGAGCATGCAGATTATCGGTGAAGTAGAAGGCAAAAACGTGGTGCTTATCGACGACATGGTAGACACCGCAGGAACGATTGCAAAGGCTGCCGACGTGATGATTGCCGCTGGTGCTAAGAGTGTTAGAGCCTGCGCTTCGCACTGCGTGATGAGCGGACCTGCCTCTGAAAGAGTGCAAAACTCAACACTAGAAGAAATCGTTTTCACGGATTCTATTCCCTACAACAACAACTGTGCGAAAGTAAAACAGCTGTCGGTAGCCGATATGTTTGCTGAAACCATTCGCCGAGTTGAGTCAAACCAGAGTATTTCTTCACAATACCTGATATAATATAGGTGTGCGGTTTGCCGCATACATCTATCAAATATAAAATCTGGCAGCGGTTTGGTTAAGGCCAAACTTGCTGCCAGATTTTCTTGTTCAGTGCCTAATGGCGTGACGTAAACAAGTGCTTTAAAAGTCATTTAGCATGTGGCCGAGTCGCACACCATCGCCTTCGCAGGGAAAACACCTTATTATAAGGGTACAGCAGATGGCAGTGTACCCTATGTCAACAACACTGTCACGCCACGTGCCGCTTGTGCACCCATCACCAAAGCTTGTTCGATGTCGGCCGTTTTAGATGGTCCGCTAATAAAACAGCCGTAACCATAGTCGTTCATCGCTATCTTCGTATAGGCCTCGTGCATATTGTTCACAAGCTTCTTTCGGTCGAGCAACAACACCAACTCTTCGCTAATAAACATCACCGCCTTTTCTTTCATCGTTTGCGGAACCCAAACACAAGCATTTTCAGCCACACCCAGTTCACCCCGAAGTATGCCCACATCCGTACCATTAAGGTCTTGTGCCTCGGCTACGGTATCGGGATTTAGCGTGGCAATGGTTATTTCGGATAAATTAGAGGCAAAAACCTTGGCATCGGGATATAGCCGTTTGATGGCTTCGTTCACATCTTCGCCATCCGCCAACATGGCAACCTTACCGCCAACAGCGACCACCGTCTCACAAAATTGTGCTAAGGGGTCGTCGTAAACAATACCTGTCATGTTCATGTCGGGCATATCGCAATGCACATGCGTATTGCGTTTTAACTTCTCAAACAAGTCTTCCTTCTTCATTTCACCTTTCCTTTCTTCCACATTTGTTCAAACGACTCGCTGGCAAACACGGGCATTTCTCGGCCCTTTCCCCAATCATTCAGCCCGTGATATACCAAAAAACGCGGCAAATGGTTAACGATGGGGGCAAATTTAAGTGATGTACTGAACAGCGAAGGATTGTAATACACCACGCACATGCCCTTAGAAATAAGCTTTTTGGTAGAGCTAGCAAGTCCCAAGTCACTTAACGACTGCCGCCAAGTGTACACCTGCGAACCAGGAGCAACCTTCGTGGGACACACGTTGTCGCACGACAGGCAGAGCGAACAGGCCGAAAGGTTACCACTATGTTGTTGTGGGCTTTTAAACATGCCCAAATTGATGCCTATCGGACCAGGGATGAAGTAAGAATAAGAGTAACCTGTGGAGCGTCGATACACTGGGCACGTGTTCATACAGGCACCACACCTGATGCATTTCAATGTTTGCCAATGCTCGTCGTTGGCAATCATGTCGCTCCTTCCATTATCAACAATCACCACGTGCATTTCTCCTCCTGGACGTGCCTTCCTAAAATGCGAGGTGTAAGTAGTTGAAGGTTGCCCTGTTGCACTACGACATAGCAGACGTTGGAACACGGCCAACGAACGATAATCGGGTATAACCTTCTCTAATCCCATTACGGCAATATGCAATTTAGGCATAGATGTGCTCATATCGGCATTGCCTTCGTTGGTACAAACCACAATATCGCCCGTTTCGGCAACACCAAAGTTACAGCCCGTCAAACCGGCATCGGCATCCAAAAAGTCGTTACGCAGGCTGTGCCTAGCACACTGTGTGAGGTAAGTGGGGTCGTAATTGCCAATCTCTTTGCTTATGCCCTCACGCTCAAACAATTCTCCCACCTCCTCACGCGTAACGTGAATGGCCGGCACCACGATATGACTAGGCTTTTCATCAAGCAATTGTAAGATGCGTTCGCCCAAATCTGTTTCAACCACATGGATGCCCTGAGCCTCCAAATAAGGGTTCAACTCGCATTCTTCTGTAAGCATCGACTTGCTTTTCACCAGTTTCTTCGCCCCGTGTTTCTCTAATATTTCTAGCACGATTTGATTAAACTCTCGCGCATCTTCGGCCCAATGCACAATCACGCCATTGTTTTCTAGGTTCTTAGAAAACTGCTCCAAATACAGGTCCAGATGTGTAGCCGTATGCCGTTTTATTTCGCTTGCATGCTCTCTAAGGCTCTCCCATTCGGGCAATTTGTACTCCATGAGGTCGCGTTTGCCGCGCATCAACCAAAAAGTTTGGTCATGTCGCGTTATCTTTTCCACGTTCTTCAATGCAGAAGCGGCTTTTCTAGAATGTAAGGTACTCATAATCCTGCGGCTAAAATTTGTGCAATGTGAATAAACTTAATGGGGCTTTTCTCTCTTCTAGCTACCCCCTCCATGTTCATCAAGCACGAGCTGTCGGGTCCCGTTACGTATTGCGCCCCAGTGTCAATGTGCCGTTGTATCTTGTCGTGCGCCATTTTCACCGACACTTCGGGCTCTTCTATGGCGAACATACCACCAAATCCACAACATTCGTCCTTGCGTTCGGGCTCTTTTACAGTAACTCCCTCTACCAAATGGAGCAGGTCTACAATCTTGTTATAGGTGGGAATATTCAATTCAGACGGTGCAGAAAGCCCCAATTCCCTAACACCATGGCAGCTGTTATGCACGCTCACCACAAAGGGGAAGCGTCCAGGAAGCGCCTCTACTTTAAGGATGTCGTGTAGAAACTCCACAATATCCATCGTCTTTGTAGACGTTTCGCAGGCGTGGCTTTCACCACTAAGCAAACGGGGATAATGTGTTCTTACGAATGCTGCACACGACGCTGACGGAGCAACAACGTAATCGAACTCCTTAAACATATTCTCGTATTTTTCGGCCAGTGGTATGGCCTTCTTATCAAAGCCAGCATTGGCCATGGGCTGACCGCAACAAGTCTGCTTCAAGGGATAAGTAACGTCTACCCCAAGATGCCTTAACAACTTGTATGTTGCCACCGCTGCCTCAGGATATAAGGCGTTTACATAGCAAGGAACAAATAAACCGACTCTCATCTTATACTTCGCTAAATGTTTATTTGCAAATGTAGTAAAAAAAAGCCAACAAATAACTGTCCGCTTTCAAAACGCTCTGCATTTGAGGATATTTAACGAAGAAAGGCGGAAAACAAGGTTTAAGAGCAGCGTATAGAAAGCGTTCATGTTATAATCGGAAACACATTGTGTCAATAGGTATTACTATTCGTATCAGTACAAAAACAGCTGTACGGTGGCTACAAACAAGTTGTACGGAGGCTACAAACAAGTTGTAGCGGCACTACAAACAAACTGTAGTGGCACTACAAAAGGCTTGTAGTCACCCTACAGAGGCCTTTGTACTGGCTTAGAAAAAAGAAAATAGCGAAACTAGGATGAAATGTTGTAAGCCAATTGGCCGCGAAGTGCATTACAGGAGATATATTACTACACCATTCGTAAGCCCCTTCGTGTTTGAGAATAACATTAAGTTTGCCACCATACCTAAACAAAAAGGGGTGCAACCAAATGGTGCACCCCTTTCTATATTTATATGGCATAAAACCTTAGCAAACCTTCTCCAAACGTTTGAGAATTGAGAAGATAAACAGTGCAGAGAGTACACAGCAGACGATAAGTACGCTCCACACCATCCACAGTTGCATATCGCCCCACAGGTAGCCAATAATAGCAACAAGATAGTTACCTATAGCCGTAGCTACGAACCAGCCACCCATCATCATGCCCTTATACTTGGGAGGCGCAACCTTCGACACAAAAGAGATACCCATTGGCGAAAGTAGCAGCTCGGCAAACGTTAGTACAAGGTAGGTAGATATAAGCCAGTCGGGAGAAACAAGCTGACTGTCGCTGATACCCGAGTTTTTAACTTCGGTTGGAGTGGGCAAACCAAATGAGGCAATGGCCAAAACAAGGAAGCCACAAGCTGCGATAAGCATACCGTAACCAATCTTTCGGGGAGCAGAAGGCTCTTTACCCTTGCGCGCCAAATAGCCAAACACAGCCAAAGACACTGGCGTGAGAGCCACAACGAAGAAAGGATTGAACTGCTGGAATATCTGAGGTAAGATCTTGATTTCGGCCTCTAACGATGAGTAGTTAGTCACTATGCCAATAATAGCGCCAACCAACACCAACGCTGCAATGGTCTTACCCTTGGAAGTTTTAGACTGGAAGAGCGAGAATGCGCTATAAACAGACACCACAATGAGCACCAAGTTAAGAATATCGAAGCCCAAACGGTTAAGTCCAACAACCGACTTGGCGGTGTAGTCGCGGGCAAAGAAGGTCATGGTAAGTCCGTTCTGGTGGAAAGCCATCCAGAAGAATATAACCACAGCGAACACCAACAGCAGGGCAACGATGCGCTGCTTGGTTTCTGCAGGGCTCAATTCGGGTTCGGCAGCAGCACCATTCTCGGCCTTGGCAGCCTTTTGCTTGTTGTTCACATCAGCATGCTTGAAGGTGGAACGGAACACGATGTAAATGGCCATCGACACGATAAGCGAGATACAAGCCACACCAAATCCATAGTTGTAGGCGCGAGAAAGCTCCGTGATGTAGGTGGTACAGAAGCTAGCCATATCGCCAGCATAGCCTTGTGCTGCCTTCAATTGTTCGAGCAATACACTACCGTCGGGCTTGATTGTTCCATCCAAGAACTGGTGTGCCAATGAAGGTATTTGCGGCTCGTAGGTAAAATTAGAGCCAGCCAACACGTAGTTGGTGATTTTGGTAGCTGCCGTAGGAGCGAAAAGTGCACCAATGTTGATGGCCATGTAGAAAAGGCTAAAGGCGGTGTCACGTTTGGAACTCAGCTGGGGATTGTCGTAGAGGTTACCAACAATTACTTGCAAGTTGCCTTTAAACAAGCCCGTACCACACGATATCAGTGCCAATGCACCAAACATCATAGCTTTACCAGAGAAATCGGCACCTGTGGGGATGGCTAACAGCACGTAACCCAAAAACATAATGACGATACCCGAGGTGACCATCTTGCCATAACCAAACTTATCGGCTAAAATACCGCCAATAAGTGGCATGAAATAGACGAACCCGAGGAAGCTAGCGAAGATGGTAGACGTCTCTGTGGCCGTGTAACCAAACTTGGCTTGCAAGAAGAGGGTGAAGATGGCAAGCATCGTGTAATAACCAAAGCGCTCGCCCGTATTGGCTAATGCCAATGCATAAAGTCCTTTCGGTTGACCTTCAAACATAATCGTTAATTTTTAGTTTTTAATGAATGATATTCTAGTTGTTGTATTTTCCTAGGAAAGTGAGTATTGATCCAACCTCGGCCAGTGGGATGTTTAGGCCGCACATTACTTGACTGTGCGTGTTAAGTCGAACAAATAAGCCATCTTCACAACAATATTGCCAAAGTTAGAACGACCAAAATAGTCGCGCTTACTATCGCCATAGATGTTGCCAAGTCCGTAATAATAACGTGCTCCCAAGAGGAAGTGCCCCACGCGAGGAATGCTATATTCCATTCCTAGACCTGCAGCTATACCGTAGTCGAACTTCCGTTCCACGGACATCGACTCTTGTTCGGTAACCTTATTGGCCCTATCGGTGAGGTTACGGGTAGATGGGTCGTAATTTGTTTTAGTACTTTCACTGAGGTAAAAGCCCATCTGTGGGCCCACCTGGAAGAAAAACTGAGCGCCGCGCGCTTCCCTACCCCATGCTAGATGTGCAAAAATAGGTACCTGCACATAGTTTATCGTGCGACTATATTCCTCGGGCAAGTTCGTGGTGGCATTCACTACGGAGTTGTCATGCAAGTCTCTTATGTCTTGTTTCCATCCGAGCGAGGCGTAGTTTACCTCGGCATAGATGGAGCAAATGGTGTTGAAGTACTTCTCCGACACGTAACGAAAAGACAAACCACCTGTAATGCCACCATGATAGCCTTGGTCTACGCGCGGATTAAACCCCACGTTGCTCAGCACATAACCACCATTGAAGCCAATTGAGAAATTGTTGCGGTATGCCCCTATTTGAGCCTTGCACATTAAGGAGGTAGCCAAACACGTGGCAATAATCGCCAATGCTCTTATTCTCATGCGTCAATAATTGATTAATTCTATCTTCTTGTCGTTGGTGTAACGCACCAACATGAATGCACGATTTTGCATTCCACCACTGCCAACACGCTTGAAGTCGAGTGGTGTTTGCAAAGGTGTGTATACGTTTTGGGGCTTAGTGCCATTGAAAGCCTTACCATATTTATATAGCCCGCGTATGAAGAATTGGGCATGATCGTAGCCCATCAGCGCAAACTTAGGTAAGGCGTAGAGCGTTTCCAAACCAAACCAGCGACGATAGCCATTTTCCAGATGCTGTGTTTTCGCCGAAAGCGGATTATAATAGAATGTGGAGGGAATATGGGTGTTAAACATGTAGAAGTTGTCGAGGTTGTTTCGGGTGTACATCAACCATTCGGTATAGCCGAAAAGTGAAACCACCACACCAGGATTGCTTGCTACAAGTGCCTTAAGTTTCGCTATAGCCACCGTCAGCTCTGGCGAACGCCCCGTGTTCAACACAACAACATTGGGTTGTGTGCGACTGAACGCTTTGGAAAAAAGTTCTTCGTTCGACTTCAAGTTTGTGATGCTATACTTTACACCACGAGCGTTTAGCCTGTTGCGAAGTCCAAAGGTAAAGATACCCTTTTTACTTGTGGAGTCGTTGCAATCGATAAATACGGGATGCTGGTTACCAAATCGACTGATAAAAGCATCTATCGAGGCGTTGTTTAATTCGTCTAACGATTGGTACACTTGGAATATTTCAGAGTTGCGGCTAACCTCATCGCCCCAGATAGAAAAGGGAATAACCAGCTTTATGCCCGCTCCTTTACAAAAATCAGATAGTGGCTTCACCTGTTTGGTGTACAGCGGGCCAAAGATAACATCGCAATTGCGTATGCTGGCATCTTGAAGCGTAGGGCGAATATCTGCGTCTGCTGGTACGTTCCATGCGTGAACGTCGATAGAATAGCCTTGTTGCTTCAGGCTATCGCATCCCATAAGAAAGCCACGATAGTATTCGGTCATCCGTTTCCCATCGCCATCCACATCGTGCAAAGGCAGTACGACACCCACTTTAATAGTCTTAGTGGGCTGACTCTGCGTAGTCTTAGCTACGGTTTGGGGTTGCGGGGTGGTGGCAGCCTTAGTCGTGGCAGCCTTTGGATCCGTATTCGCTGGATATGGAATAAAGATATAGTCGCCTTTTTTCAGCTCATATCCTGCCACTTTCATCTCCGGATTGGCATTGATTAGTTCGTCCACCGTGAGGCCGTAGTTCTTCGCGATACCGAAAATCGTGTCTTTTTTCTTCACTTGGTACATGTCGCGCCACTTCAGGTTTTGCGCCACAGCAGTGGTGCAAAGAAAGGCCACAAACAGTAGGAACAGATATCTGATAATAGCTTTTGTCATTGTTCTTCCAAAATTGGTTACTGCAAAGATAACGATTTTGAAAGAATGAACAATGATTTTTTTAATTTATTGCGGACTATTCTACATTTCTGACATGTAGAAAGGCAATTGTACCAATTATGTGAGGACATACAGTGAGGGTGCTGTAGCAAAAGATCGTGTAAAATGTATCATTGTTACGAGCTACTCCTTAAATTATATAGGCCAGATGAAACACCACAGCTGAGTGCTACTAATGACATTCAATAGACCTTAGTCTTTATCTAAGCAGACCTCACTTAGTTTTTAAAAGAACACAATGAAGCATCCAAATAAAAGGATATGTTTTCGCTAAGGCAAGTAAGCAAGGTTTTTCTTGCCTCAACATTGCCATGACGGGAAGGCACGCTCTCTGAAAGATGAAAGATAAAGAGAACTAATTAGATAAAGGGAAAAAGCCAACGAAGAATGTTTCCCACAAAAAGAATCTTGTCCAACAATGCGCTATTATTTAAAAACATACCTATATATAATAATGTGTAAACTTGATATAAAAGTACAGCTAAACCATCAACCAGCCTCCATTTATGCATAATTCGTCTTATAATCCCCTTTACTTCTCATACATTTATTAACCTCACACCTCACATTTTATGTTTATCATTATCGCGATATTGGTCAAAAACAAACATTTCCTATAAGATTACAGAAGACAAACATGTATGCAACAATATTTTTTTTAATATTTTTCGTCCTTTTTATTTGACAGTTCAAATATTATGTTTAATTTTGCGAAGTGAAACAGAATTATTTCTGTGGACGTGAAAGAATTTTGAATATTGTTTAATCAAACAATTAAATTGGAAG
Organism: Hoylesella loescheii DSM 19665 = JCM 12249 = ATCC 15930; assembly: GCF_000378085.1. Lineage (GTDB taxonomy): Bacteria > Bacteroidota > Bacteroidia > Bacteroidales > Bacteroidaceae > Prevotella > Prevotella loescheii. The sequence continues at coordinate 183,236 of NZ_KB899210.1, read as the reverse complement.
CCAATGAAAAGAGAAATGATGAAATGTAAACAAGGTGTTAGGCACATGCAAATGTGCTAATCGACAACAAATTGTTCGTCCCCAAATGGTGTAGTTTAAGAAACGCTCCTTTATAAGGTTCGACGTTATTTCACCATCCTCTTTTATTAATATTAACTAAACCCACAAGAAAGACATTTATATTTCTAAATACCATATAAATATATCGAAACCATGAAAACCAAGGCAATGTTTCCCAACCTATGTGTTTGACCTATCCGACGTCAAAATACCATTACACATCCTTGAAGCGCATTAGCGCAAAGACGCCTTAATATGCCATGGACATACACAACGTTAGTTCACATCACTATGATGGGGAAAACAAATTAGCCTGAAGCCTCGAGATGGGTAACTCAAAACGCTACGTTTATAAACGAGGCGTTTTGATCCCCATCCAACGGGGCGTTAACTCACACAGCAAAATCATGAGCGCATCACCCAACTAGTCATTAACAACCATAACTATATAATCAATCAGCGGATGCAATCACGCCATACGCTTCCGAGAAGGTCATTAACAACTCTCTTATCCATTTGTGGACACAAATCACAGAAATAAAAACATCAACCAGCAGATAAGCATGAAGACACGCCAACATTGTTGCTGCGAGGTTGAAACATTTTTATAGAAATCAAGGAAGTCGAAAAAAGAATAGCCTTGCAATTTTCCACCACAGGCTACTATCTACAAACACCTTTAAGTTGTAAGCATACATCCTGATGGCGAAAAGAAATGGGGGTGCATACCTTTCATTGGTGACTGACACCTTAACTGAAATGAACTCGTTTTTATCAATCAATAATACTTCATAGCTTAATGAAAGGCAGGCTGATGCGACATCAGCCTGCCTTTTTGATGATGCAGAGTAACATTATACTTTGAAGAGATTTGTTAGTTTTCCGCGCGTAGCGCGCAATATATAATAAAAAATACGTAATTTTGCACGACATGAACTTTCTAGAATCATTGAAACAACTCAAGGCGTTTGCGCGCCAAGATGGTGCCATCTTGGCATTAGTATGGATTGTATCCTTCTTGTTCACCATGAAGCTACCCCAGTCCATGGTAGGAAACGTCCTTACACTTTCCACGCCATTCGTTGTGGCGTGGCGGTTGCGCGCGTTCCGTAACAATGCTCTCGACGGTGAAATATCTTATCGACGTGCGCTGGCATACTCATGGCACACCTTCGTTTACGCCTCACTGATCTTCGCCTTGGTTCAATACCTCTACATTCGTTTCTACGACCCTGTATCGCTCATTAACATGATGCGCGACTCGATACAATCATTTGGCACCACTTATCAGCAAATGGGCATGAATGAAGCCCAGATGCAAGAGTCGGTAAAACTTCTTGGCACACTTCAGCCCATCGAGTTAGTATTCCTTTTCTTTACCCAAAATGTCTTGATAGGTTTTTTCCTAAGTCTCATCATTGCTGCATTTGGAATGAAACGAAGGCAATAAATTAAGTCTATCAGCAACGAAGTGGAAGCTGCTACAGGACAAAAACAGCTAGCGAAAGAAAAGCTTACGCAAAGAAAGCCAGAAAAAGCTCAACACCCCACTTCCACCTAAATTAACGATTAAGTAATATAACAGATAAGACAACACAAGCAACAATGGACATTTCTGTAGTTATACCCCTATACAACGAAGACGAATCTCTACCCGAACTCTATACTTGGATTAAGCGGGTGATGAACGACAACCATTTCAGTTTCGAAGTGATTTTCATCAACGATGGCTCTACCGACCGCTCGTGGGAGGTGATAAATGAACTGAGCAAACAGTCCGAACATGTTCGGGGCATAAAGTTCAGACGTAACTATGGTAAAAGTCCTGCCCTCTATTGCGGTTTCAAGGAGGCAAAAGGCGACGTGGTTATCACCATGGATGCCGACCTACAAGACTCGCCCGATGAAATTCCCGAACTCTATCGCATGATTACCGAGGAGAAATACGACCTCGTTTCGGGCTACAAACAGAAACGCTACGATCCGCTTTCCAAAACTATTCCCACCAAATTATTCAATGCAACGGCAAGAAAAATAAGTGGGATAAAAAACCTGCACGATTTTAACTGTGGACTAAAAGCCTATCGCAAGGCTGTGGTGAAGAACATCGAGGTGTATGGAGAGATGCACCGCTATATACCCTACCTAGCCAAGAATGCCGGCTTCGGCCGTATTGGCGAGAAAGTGGTGCAACATCAAGCTCGCAAGTATGGTAGTTCCAAGTTTGGACTGAACCGTTTTTTCAACGGTTATCTAGACCTCATCACCCTCTGGTTCCTTAGCAATTTCGGTAAAAAGCCCATGCACGTATTCGGCTTGCTAGGCTCACTGATGTTCCTTTTGGGCTTCATCGCCACTTGCCTATTGGGTGCCGACAAGCTATATTGCCTTACCCAAGGCATCCCTCAACGACTGATAACCGATTCGCCCTACTTCTATCTATCGCTAACAACGATGATCATAGGCACGCAACTCTTCCTTGCAGGCTTCTTGGGCGACCTTATCAGCCGCAATTCGCAAGGAAGAAACGACTACCAAATAGAGGAGGAGATAAGATGCGGCGACTAATTCCCATATTCATATTTGTCTTGGCGGTGCTGGCAGCATGCTCGTCGATAGACTGTCCATTCAATAATACGGTATATTCTCAATACGTATTGATGAAAGGTGGAGGCCTTAAACCCGACAATCTCACCGACACGTTGACCATTCTTACGGCCCGACGCGACGGACAAGACACCATTATATATAATAAAGGAGTAAAAACAACGAGCTTCAGCCTACCCATGAGTTATACGCGCGACCAAGACGCACTGTTCATTCTGCTGAAAGACACTCTTGGACGCACTGTTCGCGATACTATCAGGGTAAGCAAAACGAACACCCCACACTTCGAATCGGTGGATTGTGCCATGTCTTATTTCCACACGATAACGGCCGTTAGCACGTCGCATCACGCCATCGACTCCGTTGTTCTCATCAATCCAAACGTTACGTATGACACTTCATCGCCACATTTCCGCATCTATTTCAAGAGCGGTCATTAGTGCCTTACTCGCCTTTGCCGCGTTGTCGACCAGTGCACAAGGGTTGAAACCGCAAACCGAACATGCCGACACTACACGCTTTTTCCGTGGCTTACAGGTCATGGTTGATGCTGTCGGACCGATACAACTGGCCGTAAGCGACTATGGGCAGTACGAAGCCGCACTGCGCATTAACCTCAAAGACAAGTATTTTCCGATCTTTGAGCTGGGCTATGGTAAAGCCAATCATGAAGACGATCCCGTTACTCACGTGGTTTATAAAACCTCCGCACCATACGGCAAGGTGGGAATGGACTTCAACATCTTGAAGAATAAGCACGACATTTATCGCGTTTATGTAGGTGCAAGGTATGCCTATACCTCGTTCAAGTACGATGCGGCTAATCCTACATTGACCGACCCCGTATGGCAAGACCCTGCCGACATTGAGATTAACAATGCTTCAGCCACGTGCCATTGGGCAGAATTGGTGTTCGCCGTGGACGCCAAGATATGGGGACCAATACATTTGGGATGGTCGGCACGCTACAGACGACGTATTACACACAACGATGGCGAAGCTGGAAACGTATGGTATGTGCCCGGTTTCGGTAAAACAGGTAACTCCCGATTGGGTGGGACGTTCAACATTATCATTAACTTGTAGGCTAATTTCATCTCTTGGCAATATAAAAGGGTAAGAAACTACGTCACACGCTTGCCATCTTCAGTCCTACAAGATACGCCATAATAACGCCTATATATTAATATGGCAGATAAGAGAATAAGCACTAAACAAAAATGCAAATGACCACTCCAAGTAGAAAACGGCGCCTTCTTTGGCAGATTCCTTTTCTGTTGTTCCTGATTACAGGAACAATCTACATCATCAAGCAACAGCAAGATGCGCCCTACCAACACGATCGCGGAACAGTCTTCGGCACAACATACAGCATCATTTACCAAAGCAACGAGAACCTGAACAAGGAAATTATGGCCGCCCTTAACGCCATAGATCAGTCTATGTCTACCTATAATAAAGGCTCCATCATCTCCAAAATCAATCTCAACGAACAGGTGCAACCCGACGAGATGTTTATCGACGTCTTTCAACTAGCAAATAAAGTATCCACAGAAACGCAGGGGGCGTTCGATGTAACCGTTGCTCCGCTGGTCAACGCGTGGGGCTTCGGCTTTAAAAATGGAACTTTCCCCACTCCACAAGTCATAGACAGCTTGAAACAATTCAGCGGCTACCAAAAGGTAGCCTACACTAATGGACGCATCAAGAAGCAAGACCCACGCCTGATGCTCGACTTTAGTGCCATCGCCAAAGGTTATGGCAGCGACGTAGTTGCTAACCTACTAAAACGCAAAGGCATAGAAAACTTTATGGTAGAGATTGGTGGAGAAATCGTCACACGCGGTATCAGCGAAAAGCGCTTACCTTGGAAAGTGGGTGTAACAAAACCTACGGATGACTCATTGAATGTGAACCAAGAACTGCAAACTATCCTGAATGTAACCAATAAGGCAATGGCAACGAGCGGAAATTACCGAAAGTTCTATTATAAGAATGGTAAAAAATATGCCCACACCATCGATCCCCTGACGGGTTATCCCGTTCAACACAACATCCTTTCATCGACTGTGTTAGCCAACAACTGCGCCGAAGCCGATGCATACGCCACTGCCTTCATGGTATTAGGACTCGAAAAGGCCCAAAAAGTACTTGAACGGCATCCTGAACTTATGGCCTATTTTATCTATTCCGACAAGAATGGGAAAAACGCTGTGTGGTTTTCACCCTCACTAAAAGACAAGATACAAAACTAAAGCTCTCACTACAAGCCATTCCTATATGTAGCAAGAAAAAGCCTTATAGTAGCAATATATAAAACATGCAACACATTCCACTATATAGCAAGCTAATGGAATTGCCCATGTTTCAAGGCATGAGCAAAGACGATCTCATGGCCGTGATTGGCCAAACACGATTCAACTTTGCACAAAAGGAGGCAGGTGAAACGATTGTAAACGCGGGAGACGAATGCGCTCATCTGAGTTTCTTGCTCAGTGGACAAATGGAAGTGAGATCGCAAGCCGATGACAACAGCTACATCTTCATCGAAGAGATAGGCGCCCCATTCATCCTTCAGCCCGAAAATCTTTTCGGCATATCGCCCCGCTACACCCGCACCTTCGTTGCTAAAACTACATGTAGCCTACTGCTACTCAGTAAATCAGAAGTTTTAAGGCTAGCCGACGACTTTATTATCTTTAAATTTAATCTGCTCAACACCATCTCCACACAAGCTCAAAAGGCAGCACGTTTACCATGGCGTCATTGCTATAATGGCCTTGAACACCGCATCGCCCGTTTCTTCACTTCACATTGCATACACCCCGCAGGTCCAAAACTTGTGCAAATCAAGATGGAAAAACTTGCAAACGAGATGAACGACAGTCGCCTAAATATCTCGCGAGTTCTCAATCACATGCAAACACAAGGTCTAATTGAACTCAAACGGGGTCGCATTATTATACCTATGCTCGAAAGAATGGCAGCAGGGTTGGGGTAACCGTGTGATTCACCAGACTTTCTCCACAAGCGCCTCCAAGCTATTTGCTTAAACTTTCACAAACATACGCACATCAGTTTAGGGTAAAATTTCATCCTTTTTTAAGCGAAACTACTACACCCTAACCTTACTCAAAAAGGATGAAAGCTTATCCCAAAGTTTTTCTATTCTTGCGTTTTCAAGTCAAATATAAGGGCAAACACACGCCTAATCAAATAAAAAACCTTAACTTTGTAGCTTAAAAGCTATTACATCAACATAAGAATGACAAGAACAAACAATTTGGTAAACACCATTATTAAAGGAATACAAGAGAAAAAAGGTAGCAATATCGTTGTAGCCGACTTAAAGGAAATAGAGGGTGCAATAACCAATTATTTCGTTATATGCCAAGGAAACTCGCCAACACAGGTAGAGGCCATTGCCGAATCTATTGGCGAAACCGTGCGCAAAGAACTCAAAGATAAGCCCACAAGTGCCGTAGGGCTGGGACTAAACCAATGGGTAGCAATAGACTTTGTAGATGTTATCGTGCACGTTTTCATGCCCGAAATGCGATCCTTTTACGATCTGGAGCACCTTTGGGCCGATGCAAAACTAACTCACCTCACTGACATTGATTAAAATTGGCACAGCGTTTGATGGAATGTTCGTGTCACCAACAATTCAATTATGAGTAACAAACAACCATACAACAATAAGCAGCCTAAGATGCCCCGCTTCAACATGAACTGGATTTACGGACTGATAATCCTTTCATTGGGTTTACTCTTCTTCACAGGAGGAGGCAACATGATGGCTGGAAGTGCCAAGCAAGAAGCTACATACACCAAATTTAAGGAGTATGTGAACAAGGGTTACGCCAACAACGTGGTGGTAAACAGTGAGCAGCGAACAATTAAGATGTTTGTTAAGCCTGCTAACGTGCGCGACGTTTTTGGCAAAGATCCGAAGCAATTGGGCGAGAAACCATACGTTAGTGTGCAGTTCGGCTCGACCGACGAGCTCGAAAAATACCTTACCGAGGTTCAAAAAGCTGGCAAAATCAAAGACTTTGCTTTCGATAACGATAAAGGTGGACATTTCACCGACATCCTTATCCAAATCGTTCCATTCATTGCCCTCATCGCCATTTGGATTTTCATCATGCGCAGAATGGGTAGTGGCGGAGCTGGTGGTGGCTCGGGCGTGTTTAGCGTAGGCAAAAGCAAGGCCAAGATGTACGAAAAGGGAAATGAAATAGGCATCACCTTCAAAGACGTTGCAGGACAAGAAGGAGCCAAACAAGAGGTTCAAGAGATTGTAGATTTCCTTAAAAGTCCACAGAAATATACCGACCTTGGTGGTAAAATCCCCAAGGGTGCATTACTCGTTGGACCTCCAGGAACGGGTAAAACACTTTTGGCTAAAGCTGTTGCAGGCGAAGCAGGCGTACCTTTCTTCTCCATGAGCGGCTCTGACTTCGTTGAGATGTTTGTGGGTGTAGGTGCGAGCCGTGTTCGCGACCTCTTCCACCAAGCCAAAGAAAAATCGCCCTGCATCATTTTCATCGACGAAATCGATGCCGTTGGCCGTGCCAGGAGCAAAAACCCCTCAATGGGTGGAAACGACGAGCGAGAAAACACCCTCAACGCGCTGCTTACAGAGATGGACGGATTTGGCACTAACAGCGGTGTTATCATCCTTGCGGCAACCAACCGTGCCGATATGCTCGACAGCGCACTGCTTAGGGCCGGACGTTTCGACCGACAAATAAGCGTAGATCTACCCGACCTACCCGAGCGTAAGGAAATCTTTCAGGTTCATCTCCGCCCCGTTAAGGTGGACTCTACCGTTGATATCGACTTCCTTTCGCGTCAAACGCCAGGCTTTTCAGGGGCCGACATCGCCAATGTTTGCAATGAGGCAGCCTTGATCGCAGCACGTCATAACAGCCGAACGGTGGGTAAGCAAGACTTCCTTGACGCCGTAGACCGAATCATCGGTGGCTTAGAGAAAAAGACGAAGATAATGACCGTCGCCGAAAAGCGCACAATCGCTTTGCACGAAGCAGGACACGCCACCGTGTCTTGGTTCTGCCAACATGCCGACCCCTTGGTAAAGGTATCCATCGTGCCACGTGGGCGAGCCTTGGGCGCGGCATGGTATCTACCCGAAGAGCGCCAAATAACCACCAAAGAACAAATGCTTGACGAGATGTGCGCATTGATGGGCGGGCGTGCTGCAGAAGAATTGTTCACAGGACATATCTCAACAGGTGCGATGAACGACTTGGAACGAGCCACAAAAAGTGCATACGGCATGGTGGCATACGCTGGTATGAGCGACAAATTGCCAAATATCAGCTTCTATAACAACCAAGAGTACCAGTTCCAAAAACCATATTCAGAAACAACGGCGAAGGTTATCGACGATGAGGTGATGAAGATGGTGAACGAACAATACGACCGCGCGAAGAAAATACTTCAAGAAAACAGCTACGGACATAACAAGCTGGCCGACCTGCTTATCTCTCGTGAAGTGATTTTCGCCGAAGACGTTGAAGAGATTTTCGGCAAACGACCATGGGTTAGTCGGTCAGAAGAGATCATAGAAGACAACACACCGAAGCTGGAAGACATGCCCGACGAGGTGAAAGCAGCCGAGGAAGAACATCGCAGACTGCGTGAACTAGAACAATAACATGACAGTCGCCATTCGTCTATCTTGCTTGCGAGACAGATGAATGGCGATACATTGTTGCATTTTTCCTCTTCACATAAATAAACAAGGTAAGCTCCATAGTGCTAATACAACGAATAGGATTACTTAACACAACTTCAAAAGTTGCCATTACATAACGACGAAAAAAGAGAAGACAATGACTCCAAAGATTAAGAATTTGATTACGCGAACCATAACAGGTGTTCTTTTCGTGGCCATCATGGTTACTTGTTTCTTACGCCCTGTGGGTATGGTGTTTGTTTTCGCACTTATAACGTCGCTCAGCCTTTGGGAATACACAGGGCTTGTTAACGAGAACAAGGGCACTAGCGTAAATCGCTTCATATCAACCGTTGCAGGCACATACTTCTTCTTGGCCGTTGCAGGTGTTAATAGTGGCTTTATTGCCACCAATGCCGTGTTCGTACCCTACCTGCTTACCATTGTCTATCTCTTCGTTAGCGAACTTTACACCAAGGCCAAAGACCCAATCAACAACTGGGCATACACTATGTTTGGGCAAATGTACATCGCCCTACCCCTCTCAATGATAAATGTGCTGGCATTCAGACAAGCCGATAACCAGATATACTTTTACTATCTGCTTCCCCTTAGCGTATTTATCTTCCTTTGGACCAACGACACTGGGGCCTATTGCTCTGGCTCGCTCTTTGGCAAACACAAGCTTTTTCCGCGCGTTTCACCCGCCAAAAGTTGGGAAGGGAGCATTGGAGGAGGTATTCTTGTGTTGCTTGTTGCAGTCCTGATTGGCTATCTTGAAAGCCAATCAGATGCCCCCATCAACCTCACCATCCCCCAATGGTTAGGCTTAGGCCTTGTAGTGGTGGTGTTCGGCACATGGGGCGACCTTGTAGAGTCGCTTTTCAAACGTACACTCGGCATCAAAGACAGCGGCAACATTCTACCTGGCCATGGTGGAATGCTCGACCGTTTCGACTCTTCATTCATGGCTATACCAGCATCTGTGGTATATCTCTATTCATTAACACTATTTTAACAACACCGCAGAGAAAACCCCACCGTGGTGCATTCTCTCACTTATATTATATGATAGACAGTTCAGCTTTTCAGGGTAAAACAGCTGCTTACTACACATTAGGTTGCAAACTAAACTTTTCGGAAACCTCTACTTTCGGACAAATGCTCCAAGATATGGGTGTTAGAACCGCTAACGAAGGTGAGCCCGCAGACATCTGCCTCATCAACACTTGTTCAGTTACTGAGGTAGCCGACCACAAATGTAGGCAGATTATTCACCGTATGGTGCGCAAAAACCCAGGAGCTTTTGTTGTAGTAACAGGATGTTACGCTCAACTCGAATCCGAAAGGGTTAGCGCCATCGAAGGTGTCGACCTCGTTTTGGGCAGCAACGAAAAAGCCAACCTCATACAATATCTCAACGATGCATGGGCAGACGGACAACGTGGCAGTGCTTTACACCGCCATTTCTCGGTGAAAACGAAAGATATCAAGACCTTTGCCCCCAGTTGTAGTCGTGGCAACCGAACCCGATATTTCCTTAAAGTGCAAGACGGATGCGATTATTTTTGTACCTATTGCACCATCCCTTTCGCACGTGGCTTTTCTCGAAACCCCTCCATTTCATCGCTGGTTCAGCAAGCACAAGACGCAGCCAGCGAGGGCGGAAAAGAGATTGTACTAACTGGTGTGAACATAGGTGAGTTTAAGGGCGAAGGCAACGAGCGCTTTATCGACCTTGTTAAGGCACTCGATCAGGTTGAGGGTATACAGCGTTTTCGTATCAGCAGCATCGAGCCAAACCTGCTTACCGACGAACTTATCGACTATTGTGCAACCAGTAGGGCTTTCATGCCCCACTTCCACATTCCCTTACAAAGCGGAAGCGATGAGGTTTTAAAGCTGATGCAACGCCGATACGACACCGCCCTCTTTGCCCATAAGGTGCAGCTTATTAAGCAACGAATACCCAATGCCTTCATAGGTGTAGACGTCATGGTGGGCTCGCGTGGCGAAGAACCCGCCTATTTCGAAGGCTGCTACAATTTTCTGAAATCATTAGACATCAGTCAGTTGCACGTATTCCCTTACAGCGAACGTCCAGGAACAGCTGCCCTTCGCATCCCCTACGTGGTTAGTGATGCCGAAAAGCGCCGTCGCAGCAAACTACTCTTGGAGCTATCCGACGAGAAATTGGAAGCTTTCTATGCCTCACAGATCGGCTCACAAAGCCAAGTGCTTTTTGAAAAGGCAGCCAAAGGAAAGGCCATGCATGGTTTCACCCCCAACTACGTGCGCGTTGAATTGCCTGCCCGACTAGCCAAAGATGAATTCGACAACCAACTGCTGCCCGTTAGGTTAACCCAATTCAACCACAACAAAAGTGCAGTAAAGGTAGAACTTATATAATAATTTCGTCACAAGAATTGAGCCATGGACAAAGTCGCGATCGTTATTTTGAACTGGAATGGGCAGCAAATGTTAGCCCAATATCTGCCTTCCGTTATGCGCCATTCGCGTAACGATGCGGTGGTATACGTTGCCGACAACGCTTCAACCGACAATTCATTGGCCTATCTCGCCCAGCATTTTCCTCATTGCCGAACCATCGTCTTAGAAAAGAACTGGGGATTTGCCGAAGGATACAATAAGGCACTGGCTCAAATAGATGCCGAATACTACGTGTTGCTCAATTCCGACGTTGAAGTTACCCACCAATGGCTAACCCCGCTCATCGAAGAGATGGACGCCCACCCCGACACCGCAGCCTGTCAACCCAAGCTCTTAGCCATGCACGATAAAGAAGCGTTTGAATATGCCGGTGCATCGGGCGGCTTTATCGACAGCTTGGGCTATCCCTATTGCCGCGGTCGAATATTCGAACACGTTGAAAAAGACGAAGGACAGTACGACTACCGCCAAGAAATACACTGGGCAACAGGCGCTTGTCTCATGGTGCGAGCCAAAGACTATTGGGCCGTGGGCGGTCTCGACCCCCGCTTTTTTGCCCACAATGAGGAGATAGATCTCTGCTGGCGATTGAGACTTATGGGTAAAAAGATATTCTGTATACCAGAAAGTACGGTTTATCACGTAGGTGGCGGCACGTTGCCTAAGGTAAACCCAATGAAAACCTATCTCAACTTCCGCAACAATCTCACTATGCTTTACAAGAACCTTGCCTCTTCACAGATGCGCAAGGTTATGACTTGGCGATTATTTTTAGACTATATTGCGGCCTTGCAAACCCTCATTGTCAACAGAAATTGGGGCGACTTCAAAGCCATTATCAAGGCACGTCGCGACTTCAACGCATGGAAACACAGCTTCGACACCGACCGCGCAGAGATACAAAACACCAAAACCATACACGCCGAAAACCCCAATAGCCCTTTCGCCATTCTGTGGCAATACTACGTAAGAGGCAGGCGCACCTTCGATTCTCTACCACAGAAGTAAAGAAAAACCCTTGCCAAGACATTCGCAAGGGCTTATAGCCACCGAACAAAGCGGCTTTTAACACCCCATTCCACGCTTCCCCACCACCCCATTGCACACATTCTTCTCCCTATTTTGCAGGCGTTACACGGTTTTGTTGTAACTTTGTACACCATAACATAATATACAACATTCAACTATGCCCAACAAAGTAACAGTTAGCGATGCCGCTTTAAGACAAGCGGCAGAAGAAGGAATGGACGCCTTTGTAGACATCTTTGTAGATGCCATCAATGCTTCTGTGGACGGAGAGCTAACCGCTGACACCATGGCACAGCTCAACGCCAGCCAAATAACACTCTTGGCCTACCGCATTTTGCGCGACGAAGTAATGGACGGAGGCTTCATCCAACTGATACATAACGGCTATGGCGGATTTATTTTCCTCAATCCCTTTGCCAAGATGGTAAAGCAATGGGGTATCATCGAATTGGGGCGACTCCTCAGCAAGGTGCATTCCAACTACAAAAAGTATCGTGAAGAGATTGAGAAAGACTGCACCGACGAAGAGTTTATGTCACTTTTCGAGCGCTTTCCAGTCTTCGATGATTTCGACGATACCTTCGTTGAACATGAAGAAGAGTGGACGGCCGCCATCGCACAATATATAGATGGGCATATAGAAGAGTTCGCAGAGATTGTGAACTAAACGGCTACTGCACGGGCCTCCCCCTGCAAGCACGCCACATTTACAAAGAAAGGACAAACAATGGGCAAAGAAACAGATTCGATAAGAAAGAAAAGCGCCGTACAGATAAGAAACAAGAAGGCTTCATTTGAATACTTCTTCGTTGAAACATTTATGGCTGGCATCGTTCTCACGGGAACGGAAATAAAGTCTATCCGCTTGGGAAAGGCCTCGCTGGTAGACAGTTTTTGCTATATCAACAACGGCGAACTGTGGGTAAAGGGCATGAATATTTCACCCTATTTCTACGGTTCGTTTGCCAACCACGAAGCCAAACGCGACCGCAAGTTGTTGCTCACCAAGCGCGAAATACGCAAACTTCAAGAGGCTACCAAGCAGGTGGGATTCACCATTGTACCCACACTTGTGTTCATCGATCCCCACGGACGGGCAAAGGTAGACATCGCCTTGGTGCGCGGTAAGAAAGAGTACGACAAGCGACAAACACTCAAAGAAAAAGAAGATCGCCGACAAATGGACAGGGCAATAAAGCGGTATTAAGGCAGGTTTTAATTATTCCACGCTGCATTTCAATGATACTCAAACAAGTTGTAGAGTTGATAAACACGCCCAATAGGCGCAAATGGGAAAGGAAAGGTCGACAAGATGAAAATTCAGGACATAATAAAACAGCGCATCATGATACTCGACGGCGCGCTGGGTACCATGATTCAAGACTACAACTTGGAGGAAAAAGACTTCAGAAATGCCGCTTTGGCACATCACAAAGGTCAACTAAAAGGCAACAACGACGTATTGAACATTACTCGTCCCGACCTTATTCTCGACATTCACCGCAGATATTTGGCTGCTGGTGCCGACCTCATTGAGACTAATACCTTTTCTTCGCAAATCATATCGCAAGCCGATTACCAACTCGAACACCTATCACGCTCCATGGCTTTGGCTGGTGCGAAGCTGGCACGAAAGGCCGCCGACGAGTTCAGCACACCCCAATGGCCACGCTTTGTGTGTGGTTCGGTTGGTCCAACGAACAAAACCTGCTCGATGAGTCCCGACGTAAGCGATGCCGCAGCACGCGACATCACCTACGACCAACTATTTGACGCCTATCGCGAACAAGTGAGCGCTCTGATTGAAGGAGGCGTAGACGCCATCTTGATAGAAACCATCTTCGACACGCTTAACGCTAAAGCAGCCATCGACGCCACCATAACCGAGATGCAAACGCAAGGCGTTGATCTGCCCATCATGCTCAGTATGACGGTGAGCGACTTAGCCGGACGAACCCTTAGCGGACAAACCATCGAGGGTTTTCTAGCCAGCATCAGTTCGTACCCCATCTTCTCGGTAGGCCTTAACTGCTCTTTCGGTGCCGACCAAATGAAACCTTTCCTCAAAGAATTGGCGAGCAAAGCGCCCTATTACATCTCGGCTTACCCCAATGCAGGACTGCCCAACACCATGGGACAATACGATGAAACCGCCGAAAGCACGTCGCCGCAGATTGCCCAATTTATAAACGAGGGCTTAGTGAACATCATTGGCGGCTGTTGTGGTACCGACGACAAGTTTATCGCTAGCTATGCGGCTTTGGCCAAAGGCAAAACGCCGCACGTCGTGGTAAGCAAACCTACCTCGCTTTGGCTCTCGGGCCTGGAAATGCTCAACGTTACGCCCGAAGTTAACTTCGTTAATGTGGGCGAACGGTGTAACGTGGCTGGTAGTAAAAAGTTTCTTCGACTTATCAAGGAAGGGCTATACGACGAGGCCATAAGCATTGCGCGCAAACAAGTTACTGATGGCGCATTGGTGCTAGACATCAACATGGACGACGGTCTGCTTGATGCTGAAAAAGAAATGACCACGTTTCTCAACATGATTGCTGCCGAACCCGACATCGCACGCGTGCCGATCATGATCGATTCTTCTAAATGGGAAGTCATCATGGCTGGCCTTAAATGTGTGCAAGGCAAGTGTATCGTTAACTCTATCTCGCTAAAAGAGGGCGAGGAGCTGTTTATTGAACATGCTAGAGCCTTGAAACGCTTTGGCGCAGCATGCGTGGTGATGTGTTTCGACGAGCAAGGACAGGCCACTACCTTTGAACGGAGAATAGAAATAGCGCAACGCGCATACCGCATTCTTACGCAAGAGGTGGGCATGAACCCACTAGACATCATCTTCGACCCGAACATTTTGGCTATCGCAACGGGTATCGAAGAACACGACAACTATGCACACGAGTTCATACGCTCGATTGGGTGGATACGTAAAAATCTCCCTGGCACGCATATCAGTGGTGGCGTGAGCAACCTTTCATTCTCGTTTAGGGGCAATAACTATATTCGCGAAGCCATGCACGCTGTATTTTTGTACCACGCCATCAACGAAGGCATGGACTTTGGCATCGTAAATCCATCGTCGAAGATAACTTACAGCGACATTCCCACCGATGAATTGGAGATTATCGAGGATGTTATTCTTAACCGAAAGCCCAATGCAGCCGAGGCCTTGATTGAATTGGCCAACAAGAAAAAGGAAGAGGAAGAGCGGCGAAAGGCGGGTATAGCAAGTGGCGACTGTAGCGTACAGAAGCAAGAGGAAGAGGAATGGAGAAGTTTGGAGCTGGACGAACGACTGAAATACGCCTTGCGCAAAGGCATTGGCGACCATCTAGACGAAGACCTGCACTTGGCATTAGCGCATTTTCCGCATGCCGTAGACATCATTGAAGGTCCGCTGATGGCAGGCATGAACGAGGTTGGCGAGCTCTTTGGAGCAGGCAAGATGTTTCTTCCGCAGGTTGTTAAGACGGCGCGAACGATGAAACAGGCCGTGGCCATACTGCAACCCTACATCGAGAAAGAGAAGAAAGTGGGTGCAACGAAAGCAGGTAAGGTTATCCTTGCCACGGTGAAAGGTGATGTGCACGACATTGGCAAGAACATCGTGGCCGTGGTGATGGCCTGCAACAACTACGAAGTGATAGACCTTGGTGTGATGGTTCCTGCCGAACAGATTATCAAGAAGGCCATTGAAGAAAAGGCAGACATCATCGGGCTGAGTGGACTTATCACGCCTTCGCTGGAAGAAATGATTAACGTGGCGCAAGAGATGGAGAAGGCAGGACTGGATATTCCCATCATGATTGGTGGCGCAACCACTAGCCAACTGCATGTCGCCTTGAAGATAGCACCCGTTTATGGCGGTCCAGTGGTTTGGATGAAAGATGCCAGCCAAAACTCTTTGGCTGCCGCCAGACTACTGAACAAGAGCGAAGAGCCTGCCTACATGAACGAACTGAACGACAAATACGAAAGTTTAAGGGCAAGTTATCAAGACAAACAACAAAAGTTGCTACCCATAGAAGAAGCACGTAAAAACCGACTTAGGCTGTTCGATGATTAGATGCCGACGTGTTACAATCAAACATATATACAATAACCAATGAAAAGACTCGTTCTCTCTTCTCTCCTTTTTCTTTGCATGGCCAGTTTAGGGTATGCCAAGAAGGGTGTGCATAAAGACTATTACCGCTCGGCAATAAAGGCTATAAAAACAAATAACCTTGCTGAATTGACGGCTAATATGAAACACATCAACAACGTCGACTCCCTAATTCCCTTGGATTCTTACCACTCGTATTCACTATTGGGCTATGCGTGCCTATATAAGAACAAGCCAGCCATACAGAAGCTCATAGCCATGAAAGCGAATATAGACTGTGCATATTCTGACGAAATATTTATATACGATGCACTTAACATGGCTATAAGCAACGAAGATTATGCTTTGGTGAAGCAGCTTTTGACACTGGGAGCAGACCCAAACAAACCTTATAACGAAGACGGGCTTTGCCCATTGGTGGCCAGTTGCAATGTGAATAACATCGCCATTGCCTCACTTTTGCTGAAACATGGTGCCAAGGCGGATGGTATTGGCAATCTAGGTGGCGACTATATAGAAAATCCGCTAATTACAGCCGTTATGAAAGGCAACAAATATATGGTGCAATTGCTGCTAAGGTATGGTGCAAAGAAAGGAATAAAAGACGAAGAGGGGCGAACTGCGCTCTATTATGCTAGACAACAAAAACATAGCCAAATAATAAAGATACTAGAAAAGACAAGGGGTAATTAGGGGTTTGTATGAAAATGCCTTGTTACTTTGTGCGATGATTAGGGCATCAACCACTATGCTAGTCTGGGATAAGAGATACTCGTTATGCCAACTACCGTGTAGTGGTTGGTGAGACAACCATTCGTTTTTTACCTATTCTTGCTCAAAAAAGCATCGTATCTTGTCCCGAATTCTCGTATCGTTTGATGCTAGTTTGGCAGTATCTAGGCGGTTCATTCCATAGCCTATCACCACCACCAACTTACCCTTCCTACCATCAAACGCCATCTTTCATCCCCCACCCAACAAGCGCTTGTAGTGAGCTTTTTCAGCTCTCGCCTTGTTACAGCTAAGTTGGACTCCTGTTCCAGCTAAGTTGGAACAGTGTTCCAATTCAACTGGAACAGCAGTCCAGATAACATGGAACAGCAGTCCAAAACAGACGTAACACGGCGGTTAATGTAATAATACATAATCGGGGCTTAGAAAGCGCATTTTCTGAACAATGAAAATGCGAACGATGGAATGATTAATTGGCGAGTTCGGGATAAGATACCATGTCTTTTCAGAACAAGACAGGATAGGTAAAGAAGTGGCTATCTCGACAACAAATGCTACGCAGCAGTTGGCATAACGTATTGCTCTTATCTAGAACTCTCGCTAACATGGATGATAGATTACCTGAAAATACGATACGGAACAATGCCTTATAAGTTACTATACACTTATGCACATACTCATATAATACACAAGGAAATAACCCTTAAATTTAGAAGAAGGAGCTAAAGGCACTAGTTACGTACAGCTATCAAGCCTATTTGCCGTACGCGTAATAAAACCAATAGGTGTTGCCATAAACGCCGCGAAGAGCATTGATGCGTTCTGTTCGGTTCTTATACTTACTCTCCAAATCCTGGTAATCTTGATAATCGGTCTCCATTAAGTTATCCATGTAATACACCACGGGATTAGTGCGCTGGTGCATATACAAAGTAAGCGCTTCGCGATAATGCTTGGGTAACTCGTTGTTGTTGGGATAATAGCGGAACACTTTTGCTGCAAAGGCATCTAAACGTCGGTCTAAAAGATAGCCACAAAGCATATAATCGTAAGCCGGTTTGGTGAGCTTATGTTGTTCCGACCATTTTTCTAGTCCGGCCAAGTTAATGTATTCGTCGTGGGGAGTGATGATAACGAACAGCGAGTCGAGTGTTTTGGCATCCAAAGTAAGCCATTTCACCGACTTTCCATCAGGCATCATCGCAGCCGATTTACCCATTAAGGGGTACTCAAAAAGATGCTCGCCTAGAAGCCCTTCATTGGCCAAAGCCAGCGTGCGCAGTGAAGTGAGCAACGAATCGGTGTCCATATCCCGCTTACCCACCTCTAAAGCCTCCTCACTATGTCCGCCTTTAATGAGCGTTTCCATAACAAGGCGTTGATGAAGCTTGCCATACACTGCCCCTCCGTAGGCTGTGGCAAACATTAATAGAGCCATAAACCACATGGACATGTAAGGAATGGCAGTCGGATTTTCTTCCTCTTGGGTCGTGGAAACTTGCCTTACGCCCATTAGGAACAAACAGATTGCCAACGCAATAAGCACCAACGACACGCATAACTTAGGAAAAAAGGCCGAGAAAGGTGCTATGCCAGTAAAGGCAGAAAGAAACATCAGCAACAAGAACGAGGGTACGAAAGACAAGATATACAGTCTTAGTACACTCCTCATAAGTCGGAAGACGCCCATTTGTAGCAACAGCAAGAAAGCGGTAAGCAACAAACCAACAACCCAACGGTTAAGGTAGAGCGGCACACCGCCCGTAAGACGGTGCACCATCAATGCCAACTCTTGCGCCTGATAGAAACAAGTGTAGGCAAAACAATAAAGACAAAAGAGAATGGAGCACAATACTTGGGAGAGCATCGCTCCATTCTTTTGAAGTGAAATATTCATTTAGTTTTTCCTTAACACAACTGCTGAACGGGCTGGTATATATAGCTTTAGCCACTCTTTACGTTCTGCCACGTACAGCGGATCGTAATTAGTGAGGTGCGTAACGCTATCGTCGGCAAGGTTATTACCGCCAAACTCGCTGGCATCGCTATTCAATACCACATTGTAAGCTCCTGTCGGAACCAAGAAACCATAATCGGTGAACGAAGTGGTAGGGTTAAAATTGAAAACGAAAACTAAGTCACCACGCATAAAAGCGAGAACCTGATCACTATCATTGTGCCAAATTTCCTGCACAGGAGTTTTGATAAAGTCCTTCTCACTCTTGATAACCCTAAGCATTTGCTTATCAAAGTCGCCCAGATAATGGTAATCCAGTTCCTTGTTATCTACCAAATTCCATTGTCGACGCGCGTATTTATAGCTCCATCCGTTGCCTTCGCGTGGGAAGTCAATCCACTCGGGATGCCCAAACTCATTGCCCATGAAATTGAGGTAGCCTCCATTGATAGCCGCTGCGGTAACAAGTCGTATCATCTTATGTAAGGCAATGCCACGATGCGCAACCCCATTCTCATCCCCTTTCTTGAAATGCCAGTACATATCGGCATCAATAAGGCGGAACACAATGGTTTTATCGCCCACCAAAGCTTGGTCGTGACTTTCGCAATACGATATGGTTCGCTCGTCTGAACGGCGATTCTTTACCTCCCAGAAGATGGAACTAGGCTTCCAATTCTCGTCAGACAATTCCTTGATAGTCTTAATCCAGAAGTCGGGAATGTTCATTGCCATGCGGTAATCAAAACCATATCCGCCATCATCGATGCGTGCTGCGAGGCCTGGCATGCCACTAACCTCTTCGGCAATAGTAATAGCCTTGGGGTTAACCTCGTGTATTAGCTTGTTGGCCAGCGTGAGGTAGCAGATGGCATTATCGTCTTGATGCCCGTTAAAGTAATCGCCATAGTTGCAGAAAGCTTCGCCCAAGCCATGACTGTAGTAAAGCATCGAGGTGACACCATCGAAGCGGAAGCCGTCAAAATGGAACTCTTCGAGCCAATACTTACAGTTGGAAAGGAGGAAATGTATCACTTCGTCTTTGCCATAGTCGAAACATAGTGAGTCCCAAGCTGGATGTTCGCGTCGCTCGCCTGGGTAAAAGAACTGGTTAGGATCGCCTGCAAGGTTGCCTAAACCTTCCACTTCGTTCTTCACGGCATGAGAATGTACGATGTCCATAATAACGGCCACGCCATGCTTATGGGCTTCGTCGATAAGCGATTTCAGTTCTTCGGGCGTACCGAAACGTGAAGACGCAGCAAAGAAAGAGCTGACATGATAGCCGAAACTTCCATAATAGGGATGTTCCTGTATGGCCATTATCTGTATACAGTTGTATCCGTCGTCGATGATACGCGGCAAAACAAGTTCTTTAAATTCGGTGTACGAACCCACCTTTTCGGCATCTTGCCCCATGCCAATATGGCATTCGTAGATGAGCAAGGGCGAAGTGTTGGGCTTAAACTTCTTTTTCGACCACTCGTAGGCGTGTTCTGGCTGCCACACCTGTGCCGAGAAGATCCCCGTTTGTTCGTCTTGAACCACGCGACGCACCCATGCGGGTATGCGTTCTCCACGTCCACCATTCCAATATACATGCATTTTATAGAGGTCGCCATGAGTTATGGCCTTCTCAGAAAGGCGCAATTCCCAGTTGCCCGTTCCCTCAATGCGCGTGGCACGGTAGCGTTCAGTTTCTTGCCAACCATTGAAATCGCCCACAAGATATATCTCGGTGGCATTGGGCGCCCATTCTCTGAACACCCAGCCTTTCGACAATTTATGCAGACCATAATACTCGTGACCATTGGCAAAGTCGGTTAGCGACTTGCGGCCATTACCTGTCAATTGGTTCAGTTTCCACAAGTAATGGTCGTGTCTGCCTCGTATCGCATCTTCGTATGGTTCGAGATAGGCATCATTTTTTACCAGTCCCATGTGCGCATTGCTTGCTTGTGGGGACGTTGCGGTCTTCTTCGAAGGCTTTTTCACTTTCTTTGTGGGGTTAGCGTCTTTTGTTGACATAGTTAATGCAATTAATTATGTACGAGCACCTTAACGGCAACTGGCGGTTGTTTGAGGGTGTTTCCGTCAACACTCCGTTACCGGCAAGGCCTCATCATGTTGGTTTAACCTATATGTCTTTTATGTTGAAATGCCTGGTTTCACCGTTCCCTGTAAATTGTCTAGCCCATTAAATGATCTCAAGGAGTAAGCAAAACCAGTGCAACTTATGTTCAAAAATATAATGAAAATATCGTGATTGTCCAGTCTTTACACGTTGCGCACCTTAAATATAGCCTTTTTAAAGCTTGCATTCGGAGCGATACAAGGGGCGTGTGCGTCTTCAGGAAAGAATATCATAAATGCTCCAAGAGGGCATGTGATATAGTTTTGTGCAGCGGCTTCGGGGTAAAATGATATGTCTTTTTCAGAAGAATATGGTGCATCAGGTAGCGATGTAAAGGCAGCTAAGCCAAATGTTTCTGGCTGTTGGAGCGGTATTTGTATGTCGATCATTTGGCGATGGCTCTCCAAAACGGCTTCGCTTTGGCTTTTCCCTGTCGCCATTTCAACCTTCAACACTACGTCTTCACCTTTTATATTATATGTGCCTGGCGCAAGTTCTTCAAGCAGATGCTCCCGCATAAAAGCTTCCACCAAGGGGAAATACGGGTTTAATGCCACGTATTTTCCAAAGTTATGTAACATGTCTAACACCATATCTCCTACTCTAAATTCTTTGTATGCACCTTATTACGGCAGGTCTTCGCCCGTTTATCAGTCGTTAAAGCGCCTACCGCTTTCGTAATGGCCCTTGGCTTTCACCTGTCCATTTCTATCTTTTTCTACAAAACGGCCGTCGCGAACGCCATTAACGTAAGTTCCTTCGAACCTGTTTCCTGCCTTGTCTTCTTCTATCGCCTTTCCGTTTCGTTTGCCACCTTTGTACGTTCCCTTAAACCGCGATCCGTCGGCGTAGTGTATAATCACCTCGCCTTCTACCCTTCCGTTAACGAAGTTACCTTCAAACACGTCTCCACTTTTCTTTGTAAGCTTGCCGTGTCCATTCTGTCGGTCTTTCTTCCAGTCGCCTACATAGGTGTCGCCATTGGCCCAAACGAAAGTACCCTTTCCATCTTTGTCGCCTTCGAGAAAGCGTCCTGTATAGCGATCACCATTGGCATACTTGAATATACCTTGTCCTGTGCGGTCGCCTTGCACATAATCGCCCTCGTAAACGTCGCCATTCTGGAACTTATATATGCCCTTTCCGTTTTGTATGTCGTCGGTCCAGTTACCCACATACACGTCTCCGTCAGCATAGCGGTTGGTTCCTTTACCCGAGCGTTGGTTGTCTACCCACATTCCGTTGTAGTTAGAGCCATCGCCCCAATCGAAGAAACCCTGTCCTGACTTTTTGTCGTCGATCCAATTTCCATCATAATAGGCACCCGTAGAGAATGTATATCGGCCCTTGCCTCGACGCTTGTCGTAAGACCAGTTACCCTCATACTTGTCACCATTATAATAATACATAATGCCATGTCCATGCTGATGACCACGGAACCATAAACCTACGTATTTATTGTTGTTTGCAAAGTAGCAAGTACCGTTGCCATGTTGCTGGTCTTGAAACCATTGTCCTTCGTAGCGTTTACCATCCGAAAAGGTGCGAACACCATACCCTTGACGTCTACCTTTTACGTATTCGCCTTCGTATGTTTCACCGTTACTATACAACGTATTGCCTTTGCCATGTGGTTTTCCTCCTGCCATCTCACCCTTATAAAGGCCTCCGTCCATCGTATTGCACGAACCTACGGTTATCTTCTGTGCTGAAACGCCCAACGGTAAGAAAAATATTAGCAGAGTTAGTATGTTATTTTTCACTGTTCTCATCTTATTGATTGTTCGGATTTCAAAATTAGGTATTTTAATTCGAACGACAAAACGGTTTAGCAAAAATTAAGAGTAAAAATGCACAAGACAAAGAATAAATTGCATAAAGAAATAAGAAAAAGATATGGTCGTTAAAAGCATAAATGGCATTTGAAGACACAATAATACCAACAAAAATGTTATTAAAAAGATAACTTTCATTTTTTATTATTATCTTTGCAACATATATTAATAGGTGTGGAGTGTAGTATAGAATTGCGCTATATGGTGAGAATGGTAGAAAAGAAATGGTTTTGGAAATATTTCCTCCCTATTTTCACCATCTCGCCCCATAACAACAAACTGATAAATTGCCATTTACGTAAAGACATGCACTAAACACCTCAACGCGGTATATAACATCATTATCGTCCAATAATTCGTTAAACAAGTTAAGCGTATGAAAGGAATCGTACTTGCAGGAGGTTCAGGTACAAGGCTTTACCCCATCACTAAGGGGGTGAGCAAACAATTGATACCCATATTCGACAAGCCCATGATTTACTATCCAATATCTGTTTTGATGCTTGCAGGCATCAGAGAGATATTGATAATATCCACTCCCCACGACCTCCCGGGCTTTGAACGCCTGCTGGGCGACGGCAAAGACTTGGGTGTAAAGTTTGAATATGCGGAGCAACCTAGCCCCGACGGATTGGCGCAGGCATTTATCATTGGTGAGAAATTTATCGGGAATGATACCGTTTGCCTTGTTCTTGGCGACAATATCTTCTACGGTGCAGGCTTCACTGGTATGCTTAGGCAGAGCGTCGAGGCTGCTAACAATGGCAAGGCAACAGTTTTTGGATATTACGTTAACGACCCCGAACGTTATGGGGTGGCTGAATTTGACGATAAAGGCAATTGCCTTAGCATCGAGGAAAAGCCACAAAAGCCCAAGAGTAACTATGCCGTTGTGGGACTATATTTCTACCCTAACGCGGTAGTTGAGGTTGCCAAGAACATCAAACCCAGTGCAAGAGGCGAATTGGAAATAACAACCGTGAACCAAGAGTTCCTTGCAAGGCAGTCGCTTAAAGTGCAAACGCTACAAAGGGGCTTTGCTTGGCTCGATACAGGTACACACGACAGTCTTAGCGAAGCAAGTACTTTCATCGAGGTGATTGAGAAGAGGCAAGGCCAAAAGGTGGCTTGTTTGGAAGAAATAGCAATGGATAACAAATGGATTGACAAGGAACAAGTGAAGGCCTTGGCACAACCCATGATTAAAAACCAGTATGGACAATATCTCATGAGAATTGCCGAGGGTGCGAAATAAAAGTCGCGGCATATCAAAACGACAGTAAAATTTAATAAGTATATAGAGAGATAGGTATAAGAAACAACAGATTGTATGGAAGAGAACATTAAAAAGAACACATTGGAAAGCGAGCAAGAGCCTGCGGGTAAGTCGCTATTCAATTTCCAAACCATTTACATGACCCTGATCCTAAATTGGAAATGGTTTGCTTTATCATTAATTATTTGCCTTGGGTTGGCTAGCATTTATTTGCGCTACACCACCCCAATATATCAGGCATACGCAAAACTGCTTATTAAAGAAGAGAACAACACCAGGGGAAGAAACAGCTTGCAATACGCCACAAACCTGGGTATGGTAACCAACTCAACAGGTATTGACAACGAAATGGAGATTTTAAAGTCGAGCTCCATTGCCATCCAAGCGGTGAAAGACTTAAAGCTGTACACCACTTATATGAGTTCGGGTAAAGTAACCAATAGGCTGATATACAAGAATCAACCAATAACGGTGGATATAGACCCCATGCACCTCGACATGTTAAACTATCCCATTACACTCACGATAACACGAGAGGGAAAGAAATACCATGTAGAGGGTACTTATTATTCCACCAATTCGGAAGCACCTGGTAAGTCCTACGCCATTGACAAGAGCTTTACGGCCTTACCCGCAGCCATTGGCACACAAACGGGTATTCTCACTTTCATACCCAATTCAACAACTCCTATGCAGGAAGGGGAAAAGATGTTGGTGCGTATAAGCCCTCCCAAGACTGTGGCCGTTCGCTATGCGGCTGGCCTAAGCATTGCCCAGTCGTCGAAAAGTACCTCTATCGCCGTTCTTACCATCAACGACCAAAGCCCTGAACGCGCAAAAGATTATCTCAGACAACTGGCCATTTGCTACAACAGACAAGCCAACGAAGACAAGAACGAGGTAGCCGTAAGGACAGAAGAGTTTATCAACGGAAGGCTAGAAAAGATTAATACGGAGTTGGGCAGCACCGAAAGCCAACTTGAAAGCTATAAAAAGGCAAACAAGATGGTGGAATTGCAGATGAGCGCCAACCAAGCCATATCCAATAGTGACCAATATGATCAGAAGCTTGCAGAGGCTAACACTCAGATAGCGTTGCTTAACAGCATCACCGACTACATGAATGAGCCTTCTCATAAATATGAAACGTTGCCCGCTAACATTGGTATCAGTGACCAATCGGCCGTATCGTTGATTAATAAATACAACGAGATTGTGCTCGAACGCAACCGTTTGCTTAGAAGTGCATCTGAAAACAGCCCCACGGTAACGCCCCTTACGTCGCAACTTGACGATCTTTCGAGCAGTATCCGCCGAGCAATGGCACAAGCCAAGCGTAGCATGGACATCCAAAGAAATGCTGTGGCTTCGCAGTATGGCAAGTATAATAGCATGATACAGCAAACGCCAGAACAGGAGAAGACGATGAAACAGATCGGACGACAGCTTGAAGTGAAGGCAGGCTTGTATCTGATGTTGTTGCAAAAGCGTGAAGAGAACTCTATTTCTTTGGCTGCAACGGCCGACAAGGGTAAGCTCATCGACGACCCTGCATTAGTTGGTAAGGTAGCTCCACAGTCTACTACCATCTACATGGGTGCCATGGCAGCAGCCTTAGCCATACCAAGCATTGTGTTCTTCCTCGTTGGCTTCTTCAGATATAAGATTGAAGGACACGACGATGTGGCACGCCTCACCCGCCTGCCAATCATCGCCGACGTGGCCATCGCAAGCGATACGGCAAAAACAAAGGCCGATATTGTTGTTCACGAGAACAAGAATAACCAGATGGAAGAAATCTTCCGCTCGATGCGTACCAACGTACAGTTCATGCTTAAAGAAGGAGAGAAGGTTATTTCGTTCACTTCGAGCATTTCGGGCGAAGGTAAAACATTTACCGCAGCCAACTTGGCCGTATCGTTTGCACTGCTTGGCAAGAAGGTCATCTTAGTTGGTTTGGACATCCGTAAGCCACGATTGGCCGAACTTTTCGAGATCGACGACCATCGACATGGTATCACCAACCTGCTCGTTAAGTCAACAATAACAGCCGCAGACATACAAGCACAGACGCTACCATCGGGTGTTAACAACAATCTGGAACTGCTTATGGCCGGCCCGATACCACCAAACCCCGCCGAATTGCTGACAAGAACCTCGCTAGACGACATCATTGGCCAGCTCAAACATACTTACGACTATGTGATTATCGACACCGCGCCCGTGGGATTGGTTACCGACACATTGCAAGTGGGTAGAGTTTCGAACCTTACGATATACGTTTGTCGTGCCGATTACACGCCGAAAGAGAATTTCGAACTCATCAACACATTGCATGCTGAGAACAAATTGCCCAACATCTGCGTAGTGGTAAACGGCATCGACTTGTCGAAGAAGAAGTATGGATATTACTATGGCTATGGCAAATACGGCAGATACGCCAAGTATGGCTATTATGGCAGATACGGAAAATATGGTCGTTACAACAATTATGGCAACTATGGCAATTACAGCAACAGCCATTACAGCAACGAGAACGACACATCAGTGAAACATTAAATGCACAAATAACGCGGGTTTCATCGGTAATTAGGCCGATGGAACCCGCTAAAAAGAATAAACATGACAATAGCAGTAGATTTCGACGGTACCATTGTAGAACACCATTATCCACAAATCGGCGAGGAAATTCCCTTTGCTATCGAAACCTTGAAGATGCTTATCAAGGATAGGCACAGACTTATCTTATGGAGCGTAAGGGAAGGTGAATTGCTAGACGAAGCTGTAGAATGGTGCAGACAACGAGGTGTGGAGTTCTATGCAGTGAACCGCGACTACCCCGAAGAGGAAAAGGAAAAGAACAATCACTTCTCCCGAAAGCTCAAAGCCGACCTTTTTATCGACGACAGAAATGTTGGCGGACTGCCCGATTGGGGTGAAATCTATCGCATGGTGACAGAAAACGTAACCTATAAGCAAATCGTTAGGAACGCACTCAAGGCACAAAACAATCCCGAAAGTTATAAAAAGAAAAAACATTGGTGGCAGTTCTGATTGGACAAAAACGGCACTCCGCCCCACTCCACTTCACCACCTGTCACCACATTGTCAACATACAAATACTGCAAAACCATGTCTTCCCCATTGATGGATGAAGACATGGCTTTGTTGTTTGAAGCTGCTTGTCAGCAACATATAATGAATTCTTAGATGTTATCTTAGAAGATTTCGCCTATTACTTAAAGGAGCATGGTGAACAATGCAACTAAAAGAATAAGATAAAGACATCAGATAAAGACAAAAAACACCAAAGAACGATACAGGAAAGAAAACTTGTACCCAAGCATAGCTTTTTATGGAGCAGACTTTAAACAGAAGAATGCCAACAAATCAACATTCCCCCAAAAACCGATACGCCACTACACCAACAACTCTTCGGGTGCACTGATAAGCGTGGTTGCACCCGAACGGAGTAGGAAATCCTTGTCGCGAAATCCCCAAAGCACGCTGATGCACGGCAATTGGCAATTGTTGGCTGTCGCAATGTCCACGTCGCTGTCGCCAATGTACACAGCATTATCGCCCGTTACGCCCAATTGCGCAAGTGCCTCCAGCACGGTGTCAGGCGCTGGTTTTTTCTTTATGCCCTCACGTTCGCCAATAGCAACCTCCACATACTGGTCGAAAAAGTGCTTGCACAGTTCTTCCGTGGCCATATAAAACTTATTACTCACCACGGCAATCTTTTTGTTGCGCCGCTTCAATTCGGCCAACATCGGCAACACACCAGGGTAAGGTGCCGTGTGGTCTAGTCCATGTTTAAGGTAATGCTGACGAAAACATTGGTACACCTCATCGAACTGTGGATTAGCCAAACCATCGGGAATGGCACGCTCCATCAGTTTTTTTACGCCATTGCCAACAAACATACGCACTTCGTCAATAGTGCGTTGAGCCATGCCATGTTGCTGCAAGGCGTAGTTGCAGCTAGCTGCCAAATCCGTTAATGTGTCAAGCAGCGTGCCGTCTAAATCAAATATATAGGTGTCGTATTCTCTTATCATCCTTTTTACACTATCCATATTATTCTAAAAACTTATTGCCGCAAAAGTCGCAAACACATAGGCTGTACTGCCATGAGCACCTAACCTGCGACCAATAACAGGCAGTGCAAAGTTATAAAAATATGCTCACCTCGCCACAGATGTTGTTTTAAATTACTAACTTTGCAGTGAAAAAAAGTACGAACGACAATGAAACACAACTGTGTAAAGAGATATCTCATCCCCGCGGGCATTTGCGTGCTCGTAATCTTGGGCATATTGTATTATTATTTTTTCTCGGCTATGCTCCATTCAGGCAGTGCCACGCAATACGTATACATCGATAACGATGATAATATCGACTCGGTGTACGCTAAACTCGAACCTATTTGCGCGCCTCAAGCCCTAAACGGATTTCGCACGCTTACCCGCCACAGCTCGTACGACGAGCATGTGAAGTCGGGACGCTATGCCATCAAGCCAGGCCAAGGAGCGTTTGTGGTGTTCAGACATCTAAAAAACGGCATGCAAGAGCCTGTAAACCTCACCATTCCTAGCGTAAGAACGCTCGAAAGACTGTCTGCCGAGGTTTGCAAACGCCTGATGATGGACAGCACACAACTGCTGCAAGCCTTGCGCGACCCTAAAATATGCGCCCACTATGGCTATGACACGGCAACGATACAGTGCATGTTCATCCCCAACACTTACGACATTTATTGGAACGTCTCTACCGAAAAGCTACTCGACCGCATGCAAAAAGAGAGCAAAAACTTCTGGGATGTAGACCGAACCGTAAAGGCTAAGGAACTAAAACTCTCGCCAGTGCAGGTTATAACATTAGCTAGCATCGTAGACGAAGAAACGGCCAACAACGCCGAAAAGCCAATGGTGGCAGGCATGTATTATAACCGACTGATGTTGAGAAACGCAGAATACCCCAATGGTATGCCGCTACAAGCCGACCCCACCATTAAATATGCGTGGCAACAATTTGGACTTAAACGCATCTACAATAAGCTGCTCTACATCGATAGTCCTTATAACACCTATCGCAATACGGGTCTGCCTCCCGGTCCGATACGCATTCCAAGTGTAGAAGGCATTGAAGCCGTGCTCAACCTTAAAAAGCACGACTACCTATACATGTGTGCCAAAGAAGATTTTAGCGGTACACACAACTTCGCTAGGACATACTCCGAACACATGGCTAATGCCGCAAAATATACCAAAGCCCTCAACCAAAGGGGTATAAAGTAACGTGCGTGTAGGCGATTGTGGCGTGTCTTGAATGCCACAAATCGCAAAGCGCTGTTCGGTATCAAGCTAAATGTTTCGAACATAGGCTCTTCTACAACAAAGACTACACAGTTTTGCTATGGAATTTTATTGCGAATGAAACTCTTGGGAAATAGCCTTTGAAAATTGATTAACAAGCGTTCAAGCACGACTCTTACAACTCCTACCTCGCTACATTTAATATGTAACCCTGTTACACATCATCTGGAATCTTGTTCCATATAAGATGTAACCTTGTTCCATGTGAGATGTAACAAGATTCCATCTTACATGGAACAGGACGACTAAGCAAAGAACTACATATCGAACATCAGAAACTGAATATCAACAACAGACAACTCGTCCTGCGATTGTTTCTTGTTCGAATATTCAATAGCCTCTTTATGGCTTCCTCGCACGCGCGTATACTCGCGTATTTAAAGAAGGTATGTACGGGTTGAAAATGGAAATTGTAACTGGTGAAATATAAAATCACGTGGTCGTGAGGCATGTTATGTTATACGCATCATCCTAAAACACGTCAGAATTACTTAGAAACTCCGATTTATACGTCATGTTTTCTGTAAATTAAAAGTACGTTAAGAAAAGTAAAAGGAAGTTCGCCAACGCTAGGTTTTACTGCTGTATCTGTGTGGGCACACACTTAAATCAACACATTCATGTTGTAAAAACTTTGATAAAACAAATGCGCCACACTTCACAGTGCAGCGCATCTAATCTCAATAGGTATTAGCTTTTTTAAGGCAAAAAGATTGTATTCAGGATAACGAGTGCAAAGTTACGCGATGAAATTCATTTACGCAAACTTTTTATTATGTTAGAAAACATATTTTGACACATCATGTTAAAAATGGAACATTTAAGCTAATGCGAATTTTGATATTATGCTGCTTTATCGTACCTTTGCACTATAATATAATAATGTAGACAATGACAGAAAGAGTAGAAAACTCAAATGAGGAGAAAAAAAACCTGAGTTTTGTAGAACAAATCATTGAGCAAGACCTGGCCGAAGGGAAAAATGGCGGGCGCATACAAACGCGTTTCCCCCCAGAACCTAACGGATACCTACACATCGGCCATGCCAAAGCTATCTGCATGGACTTCGGAGCGGCCGAGAAATTTAACGGAACATGCAACCTGCGCTTCGACGATACCAATCCCAGTAAAGAAAAAGACGAGTATGTAGAAAACATATTGAACGACATAACGTGGCTAGGCTTTAAATGGGAAAACATCTATTACGCCTCCGAATATTTCCAAAAGCTATGGGATTTCGCTGTATGGATGATCAAAAAAGGCCACGCCTACATCGACGAACAGACAAGCGAGCAGATAGCCGAACAAAAAGGCACACCCACAAAGGCAGGAACTGCATCGCCATTTAGGGATAGGCCTGTTGAAGAAAGCCTCACCTTGTTCGAGAAAATGAACCATCCCGACACCCCCGAAGGCGCTATGGTGCTGCGGGCAAAGCTAGATATGGCCAACCCCAACATGCATTTCCGCGATCCCATCATGTATCGCATCATCCATACGCCGCACCATCGCACGGGTACACAATGGAACGCCTACCCCATGTACGACTTCGCACATGGTCAAAGCGACTACTTCGAGGGCGTAACGCACTCCATCTGCACGTTGGAGTTTGTTCCTCACCGTCCATTGTACGATAAGTTCATCGATTTCCTTAAAGAGATGAACGGCGAAATGGATAACATCAACGATTTCCGACCACGCCAGATAGAGTTTAACCGACTGAACCTCACCAACGCGGTGATGAGCAAGCGCAAGCTGCACACACTGGTAGACGAGGGCTTGGTGGCAGGTTGGGACGACCCACGAATGCCTACACTTTGTGGCATGCGCCGTAGAGGCTACTCACCCGAGAGCATTCGCATGTTCATAGACTCTATCGGCTACACCAAGTTCGACGCTCTTAACGACATGGCTTTACTTGAAGCCTCGGTGCGCGAAGACCTCAACAAGCGTGCTTGTCGCGTAACGGCGGTGGTTAATCCTGTAAAGTTGGTGATTACAAACTATCCCGAAGGGCAAACCGAAGAAATGGAAACGGTGAACAATCCCGAAAATGCTGCCGACGGAACGCATACCACCACTTTCTCGAGAAATCTGTGGATGGAACGCGAAGACTTTATGGAAGACGCACCTAAGAAATTCTTCAGAATGACACCTGGCCAAGAAGTACGACTGAAAAGCGCCTACATCGTGAAGTGCACAGGTTGCACCAAAGATGCTGAAGGCAATATCGTGGAGGTGCAAGCCGAATACGACCCGCAGAGTAAGAGTGGTATGGATGGTGCAAACCGTAAGGTTAAGGGTACATTGCATTGGCTTTCGGCCGACCACTGCACCCAAGCTGAGGTTCGCGTTTACGACCGTTTGTTCGATGTGGAAAATCCCTCGGCCGACGAAAGGGATTTTAGGGAACTGCTTAATAAAGACTCGAAGAAGGTGTTCACCAACTGCTACGTAGAGAACTACGCAGCCAATAAGAAGCCAGGCGAGTATTTGCAATTCCAACGTATTGGCTATTTCATGGCCGATACCGACACTTCTACCGAACACCCTGTATTCAACAAGACTGTAGGTTTGAAAGATACGTGGGCCAAACAGAACAAGTAAGCAGCCTATAAGGAGTGAAGACTGGCATACAAAGCCATTCTAATATTAAGACGAAGAGTATCAGAACAAGATGCATTATAATCCTCGTCACACAACTCTAACATGAGGGACGAACCAAGTTCGCCCCTCTTGATTGTTTAAACAAGATGATGAACGACAGCTATTTCAACAGCGAGGAGTTTCAGGAGATATTCCAACGCTACGAAGAAGCCGAGCAGGAGGGGCGTGCAGCTTACTTCGACTCGGACGCGCTGGCCGACATTGCCGAATATTACTATGGCGATGGGCGGACGAACGAAGCTGTGAATGCCGCCCTCAAAGGTGTAGACATGTTCCCTGGGGCAATGGCTCCATTGGTGTTCATGGGCAGATACGAACTGTTGAAGCAAAACAATCCGGAGAAGGCTACATGGTATGTAGACCAAATAGACGACCAATCGGAAGCCGAATGTGTGTACTTACGTGCAGAAATAAAGCTTGTTGAGAACAAACAAGATGAAGCCGACGAGTTTTTACGCCATCAATTGGAATGGCAAGACGAAGCGGAAAGAGACGACTTTATTCTCGATGTGGCCGACTTGTACCTGGATTACGACATGATAGACAGTGCGCAAGAATGGCTGTCGATGGCAGAGAACAAGCAAGCGACTGACTACCAGGAGGTGCAAGGACGCATTGCACTGGGTAAGGGCGAATACCAGCAGGGCGAAGAGATATTCAAAAGACTTGTAGAAGAAAACCCCTTTGCATCCCCTTATTGGAATCAGCTGGCCTCATCACAGTTTTTGAGCAACCGCATTAAGGATTCTATCGAAAGCAGTGAATATTCTATCGCCATCAATCCCGACGACGAAGAGGCCTTACTTAACAAAGCCAATGGCATGTTTAGCTTAGGCGAGTATGAAGAGGCACTTACCTATTACACCCGATTTAACAAGCTTCATCGGGACGATGAAACAGGAGAGATTTTCATTGGCATGACTCTCATCAACCTAGATCGCCCCGAAGAGGCCCTAAAACATTTGCAAAAGGCCGAAGAAATGGCCGTTCCCGAGTCGGTTAATTTAACCGAGATTTATCAGGAAATGGCCTTTGCGCTATCAAGGCTAGGCAAAGTGAATGAAGCTTTGGCGTATGTAGACAAGGCCATAGCCACAGGCGGGGGTGATAAAGACGAGCTAACGGTATTCAAAGGTCACATTGAGCTAGAGAATGGCAATCCTTTTGCCGCCCAAGATTTTTTCTTAGAGGCTGTAAGAAACTCCAAATCAGCCCCCAATGTGTATTTCCGTATCGCCATATCCGTTTACGACAATGGCTATATGCAACTGGCATATAAAATGCTTCACACACTTTTTCAAACGACTCCTGCCGATTGGAAGGACGGATATTCGCACATGGCACTCTGCTGTAAATGTCTAAATAAGGAGTCAGAATACCTATATTTCCTACGCAAAGCCTGCGAACTAAACCCCATAGAGGCAAGAAACATTCTCGGCGAGTATTTTCCCAAAAACCTCGAACCTGAGAGTTATTACAATTATATCACAAAACAAAAGTAAAGAAAAGTAGAAATGAGCTGGTTATTACCCCTGCTAAACAACCTCAATTATTGGACGGTGTTGCTCTTGATGTTCATCGAAGGCTCCGTCATACCCGCCCCCTCAGAACTCATCGTGCCGCCTGCCGGCTACCGTGCAGCAGCTGGCGAACTCAATATCGTACTTGTTGTGGTTGTAGCAACCATAGGTGCCGTGCTTGGTTCTACGGCTAACTACTTTGCCGCTTATTACCTCGGACGCCCCGTGGTATATCGTTTTGCCAATAGCAGACTGGGGCATCTCTGCCTGATCAACCAAGAAAAGATTGAGAAAGCTGAGAAATACTTCTACGATCATGGAGTTATCGCCACGCTTACAGGCCGACTTCTGCCGGGCATACGTCAAATAATATCCATCCCCGCTGGTCTGTCGAAGATGAAGTTTTGGAAGTTCATACTCTATACAACCGTCGGTGCAGGCATCTGGAACACCGTTTTGGCCACTCTCGGTTGGTATCTTCACTCGTTCGTTCCCAAAGAAGAACTCTATAACAAAATCGAAGAGTATAACAGCCAAATACAACTCGTGGTGATTATTGCCATCGCTGTGGTGGCTGTCATTGCCGTTATATGGTGGCAGATGCGAAAAAGAAAAAAGCGTAAGGCAAATGCTTCGTCTGTAACGAAAGGCTCAACCAACAACGACGGCGAATAAAAAGACGACGTAAAGAAAGGAAATACAACAGTGAGAATAGACATTATCACCGTGTTGCCAGAGATGTTAGAAGGCTTTGTACACGAATCTATCTTGGCACGCGCACAAAAAAAGGAGTTGGCAGAAATACATTTGCATAACCTTCGCGACTATTCTACCGACAAATGGAGGCGTGTAGACGATTATCCATACGGTGGATTTGCTGGTATGGTGATGCAATGCGAACCCATAGATCGCTGCATTTCTGCCCTTAAAGCCCAACGAGACTACGATGAAGTGATATTCACGTCGCCCGATGGGCAACAGTTCGACCAGCATGTAGCCAATGAATTGTCGCTCAAAGGCAACATCATTATACTTTGTGGACATTATAAAGGTGTAGACCAACGCGTTCGCGACCACCTCATCACACGCGAAATTTCCATCGGCGACTATGTGCTCACTGGCGGCGAACTGGCTGCCGCTGTAATGGCCGACGCCATTGTGCGGCTCATTCCTGGGGTTATCAGCGATGAACAGAGTGCATTTTCCGATTGTTTTCAAGACGACTTGCTCTCCGCTCCCATCTATACGCGCCCTGCAACCTATAAAGGTTGGGAAGTTCCACCTATATTACTCAGTGGCAACGAAGCCAAAATAAAGACATGGGAGATGGAACAAGCCTTGGAAAGAACAAAGCAGCTGCGCCCAGATTTATTAGATAACAAGGGCGAATAGAAGATGTTTGACCATAAGAGAACATAAATGTCAGTCTGTAATTTCCAGTCATGCTTTTAGCAAAAAGCAATAAAAAAAGATGTAAAACAAAATGCAAAACGTAGAAAAATAGCTACCTTTGCAAGTAAAATAGTTGTAATGAAACACGTTTTAAGTATCCTTGTATTATCTACCCTTGGTGTTGTTACGCTTCAAGCGCAACAAACACGCCCCACACATCGCACCGACAGGGCTGATAATACCACAACTCTACTACGAAGTTATGAGGACTCGCTGAGCGTCCTATATAATAAGGTGTATAGGCAAAACGACAAAAGCGCACTTTCACGCGACTTCGTAGAGGACATCGTTCCTTACCAAAGCTTCAGGCTTTTCTCGCCCCTCACTTTTTACGAAGGTATCGCCAGAGATCTCTTCGACCTGTCGAGCGACAGTACCATTAATAAGGCACAAAACCAAAGGGCAGATTATCTTGCTCCAAGGTTTACAGATAAGGCCCTTTTAGGCATCTATCTTAAAAGGCCCGATTTAGTGTTAAATCGCGAAACGGTGCTGCACAACGTGGCACCAGAGTCTAAAACAACGCCCGTTGTTATAAGGTCGGATGCTGGATTGGCCGAAAAAGAATCGCAAACGCCCATCGAGCCCGAAAACGGGCCTATTAACGTGGTGGTCACCAAGCCCAATTTCTGGACTTTCAAGAGCGATTATTACCTACAATTCTTGCAAAACTACGTGTCGGCCAACTGGCATAAAGGTGGCGAAAGCAACTATTCGATGGTGAGCGCCGTAACCATACAGTGCAACTACAACAACAAACAGAAGGTGAAGTTCGACAATAAGCTCGAAATGAAACTGGGTTTCATCACCTCGCCTAGCGACACCCTGCACAGCCTCAAGACATCAGAAGACCTCATAAGATTTACCAGCAAGCTAGGACTTCAAGCCACTAAGCGGTGGTATTACACTTTACAATTGGTGGCCTACACCCAATTCTTGCGCGGATATAAAAACAACAGTGGTGAGGCTGCATCTGATTTCATGTCGCCTTTCAATGCAAACCTCTCGCTTGGTATGGACTACAACGTAGACTGGATTAAGGGAAGGCTCAAGGGTTCGATACATCTCGCCCCCTTAGCCTATAACTTCCGCTATGTAGACAGGCTTTCGGTAGCTCCCCGCTATGGACTAAGCCCCGACAGCCACACACTTCACGACTTCGGTTCGGAATTTACCGTAGACCTGATGTGGAAGATAGCCGAACCCATCAGCTGGCAAACACGCCTCTACGGATATACCACCTATCGCAGGGCAGAAGTGGAATGGGAAAACACTTTCACGTTCCAGTTCAACAAATTTATCAGCTCTAAGCTCTTCGTTTATCCTCGTTTCGACGATGGAGCTACACGCGACGAGAAGCACGGCTACCTACAAATGCGCGAATTTGTATCTATCGGCTTCTCCTACTCGTTCTAAAACAGGCGTGATATGACACGTCCCAATGGCGTCATCCAACTCTATCCGCTGGTGCGCATCGCCCTGATGCTCATCCTTGGGATAGTGTTGGCCGACGCCATTCCCTTTTTCTCCAATCCCTCAACTTGCGTTTCGCTCCTACTTGGCACTGCGGCTGTGGCTGTTCTCACCATTCGTCATGCCCATCTGTCTAGTGTCACCATCCTCGTTGCCTCTGTTTTTCTTGGAGCATGGATCATGGCTTTACAAAAAAGCGATAGGCATTCGTGCCCCATCAACCAAGCCGTTACATACAAGGCCATCGTTACCGACACACCCACAGCTCATGGCAAGGTGCTAAAATGCAATCTCTTGATCATAGATATAGCCGAAAAGTCCAACAGCCATACGCCCTTTCTCGTTCGTGCATCCATACTTAAAGACACACTAACCAACCATTGGCAGAGTCTCACCACAGGTTCAACAATCGTAGCCCAATCGGTTTTCAACAACGACTTTACCCTTTTTCCATCCTCAAAATTCAACTTCGAACGTTGGATGCAATCCCATCAAATCTACGCAACTACCTTCGTTTACTTTGCCGATTGGCAAAACACGCAGCTAACCAACGAAGAAATGCAACGAATACCCGTTGTAGAAAAACTACGTTTACAACTCTTACAGGTCAGGAAACGCCTGCTCGGCAACGCCTGGCAACAAAGATTAAGTGCCGACAACCAAGCGTTGATAGCCTCTATTGCCCTCGGCGAAAAGTCGAATCTTACCTCTACACAACGCGAAGCATATAGCAAGGCGGGTGTTTCGCATGTATTGGCCCTGTCGGGCTTGCATCTCGGCATCATCTACAGCGTGCTTTCCACACTCTTTTCGACCATTCTCTATCGCATAGTGCGTCG
Source organism: Hoylesella loescheii DSM 19665 = JCM 12249 = ATCC 15930 (assembly GCF_000378085.1). Classification (GTDB taxonomy): domain Bacteria; phylum Bacteroidota; class Bacteroidia; order Bacteroidales; family Bacteroidaceae; genus Prevotella; species Prevotella loescheii. The sequence continues at coordinate 146,002 of NZ_KB899210.1, read as the reverse complement.
TGATTGGGCCGAGTTCATCGTCCAAACCATCATCACAGCGACTCTTTGGGGCTATGTTTTCTTAGTGGGCTTGCCCCCAGGAGCCGTCCGTTCGGCCCTGATGCTCACCCTCTATGCCTTCGTTTCGTTACTCCATCGCGACCGCCTTTCGGCCAATTCGCTAGCTTTCGCCTGCATCGTGATGCTTATTGCCAACCCTTCCACCCTTTGGGATGTTAGTTTCCAACTGTCGTTCTTGGCCGTATTGTCCATCATTATTTTCTATCCGCCACTGTTTTCGCTTTACCAAAGCACTTCGCGTTGGGCATGTTTACTTCGCCCTGTATGGGGAATTGTCTGCGTTTCCATAGCCGCCCAAGTAGGCACAATGCCCCTTATAGCCTATTACTTTGGGCGTTTCTCATGCTATTTTCTACTCTCCAACCTACTAATACTTCCACTCATAACCCTCTTGCTTTATGCCACGCTCGCCTCTTTCATCGTTCAAGGTGCGCCATTGCTCCACAACCTGGTGCTAGACACCATGCAATGGCTCGCCACAACCGTACAAACGCTGGTCAATGGCATATCATCACTTCCCCACTCCACACTCGATGGACTCCAATTCAATCTCTTTCAAACCTATTTAGCCTACATTCTCATTGCCTCCGTCTATGCCTTGAGCCAGTATGCACGCAAATGGTTCCGAATTAGACGGCAGATACAACAGCTATAACCATTATATTTTGTACCTTTGTAAGGATGAAACAAAGATACTTCATATACTTTTCGTACGACGGAACAGCCTATCATGGCTGGCAAATTCAGCCTAACGCCAACTCGGTTCAAGCGGAAATGCAACGTGCTATGTCGCTTCTTCTCCGCCATCCCGTAGAACTTGTTGGGGCTGGACGCACCGATACTGGCGTTCATGCACGTACCATGGTTGCACATTTCGACGAAGAAGAACCCATAGATACGGTGCAACTCACCTACAAACTCAATCGTGTATTGCCCTTCGACATCACCATCAACCAGATAAAACCCATAGATGGCGGCCTGCATGCACGCTTCAGTGCCACCAAACGCACCTATCATTATTACGTACATCTAGACCGCGACCCCTTTTGTCGTGCCTATTCGTACGCCCTACACCAAGTGCCCGACTTCCAATTGATGAACGATGCCGCACAGATATTGTTATCCCACAAAGACTTTGGCGCATTTTGCAAAAGCCATTCAGACGCAAAAACCACCCTCTGCGATGTCTACGAAGCACGCTGGATAAGGCTTTCCAATACCAAATGGCACTTCCGCATCTCGGCCAACAGGTTTCTCCGCAACATGGTTCGCGCCATTGTTGGCACGCTTCTAGACGTGGGTTGGCATAAGGTTAGCCTCGAACAATTCGTCGATATACTTCATTCCAAGTCACGCCAACAAGCAGGCGAGTCGGTTCCTGGCCACGCTCTGTTTCTCGAAGACGTACAATATTAATTTGAGTTTTTAAGTTCATGAGTTTATGAGGCTATAAGTTATTACTTTGAAGACGTACAATATTAATTTAAGTTTTTGAGTTCATGAGTTTATGAGGCTATAAGTTATTACTTTGAAGACGTACAATATTAATTCGAGTTTTTAAGTTCGTGAGTTTATAAGTCTATGAGTTATTGGATTCACGAGTTTGTTTGTTCGTGAGTTTATAAGCTCGCGAAACCACGAGTTCATAAGTTCAGCAACCCCAAAACTTAAATATTCACGAACTCAGAAACTCAACAACTCCTCCACAACATAACAAATCCACATGCTTTGGTTACTCTTAGCCTTTCTTTCGGCCACCCTTCTAGGATTCTACGATGTTTTTAAGAAACTGTCGTTGAAAGGTAATGCCATTCTCCCCGTGTTGTTTCTCAACACCGTTTTCTCATCGCTCATTTTCATTCCCTTTATCCTCGGCAGTCGTTTAGGTTGGTTTTCGCCCACCAACATGTTCTACGTGTCGGCCACCAGCTTATCTACACATGCTTACATCTTCTTTAAGAGCATGTTGGTACTGTCTTCATGGATTTTCGGATATATAGGCATGAAACACCTTCCACTAACTATCGTAGGCCCAATAAATGCCACACGCCCAGTACTGGTCCTTATTGGTGCGATGCTTGTTTATGGCGAACAACTCTATTTACTACAATGGATGGGCGTAGCGTTGGCCATTTGCTCCTTTTTCCTTTTAAGCAGGAGCGGCAAAAAAGAAGGTATCGACTTCAAACACAATAAGTGGATATACGCTATTGCACTGGCCGCAGTGCTAGGCGCATGCAGCGGACTATACGATAAGTACCTGCTAAGCCCGACAGAACAAGGTGGAATGGGGCTAGATAAGATGGCTGTGCAAAGCTGGTACAACCTATACCAGTGCGGCATGATGGCCATTGTGTCGCTCGTGCTATGGTATCCCAAGCGCAAAACCACCCAACCCTTTCAATGGCGGTGGTCAATCGTAATGATCAGTTTATTTCTCTGCGCAGCAGACTTTGCCTACTACTACGCCCTAAGCCAGCCACAAGCCATGATCTCCATCGTGTCGATGGTAAGGCGAGGCAGCGTTTTGGTATCATTCTTGTTTGGTGCGCTCGTCTTTCAAGAGAAAAACCTCAAACGCAAAGCCTTCGACTTATTTCTTGTTCTGCTAGGCATGCTCTGCCTATACTTTGGCTCCAAGGGCTAGCCATATGTTTGCTTGTATTTCGGGCTACATGCAAGCGAAAAGCCATCAAAATTTGTTCTACACGCCAAAATATAACCGATAACGACAAAAAAGCGTACTCAACATTTGGTATATCCAAATAAAAACTATACCTTTGCAATCGATTTCAGAAAAGAGGTCTAACACGGTGGCTATAGTTCAGTAGGTTAGAGCGTCAGATTGTGGTTCTGAATGTCGTCGGTTCGAATCCGACTAGCCACCCACCCCATTAACGTTCCTTTCCATTTACGGAAAGGAACGTTTTTCGTCATATACCCTTTTCATCCTCCTTAAAGCACTCAACCTTAACCGAATAATCGAAAAGTAAATGGTAAATAAATACTAAATACTGAACAAACACACCACATTATTTGTAAAATAAATAACTTTTATCTATCTTTGCAACACCTAATATCATCAAAGGTGTACACCCCATGAAAGACGCCCATTAAAGGCCCCAATAGCCATGAACATCATTTAGGGGAATAAAACCTTGACAACAACTTTCTTGTACCAAGACAACATGAAAAATAATAACACCCGGAAGGCATGCCTCCTCATTGCGTTTTTGGCTTTGATGGCCTGCGCCAAAGCGGCTCAGGTTAGTCAACAGCAGGCGTTCAACGTTGCCCGAAAGTACTTTGCAAAGCCCGAACTCATCAACAGAAGTACCTTAAAGGCCGATGGCGACCCAACCTTTTATATCTTCACCAACACTGGTCACAAAGGTTTTGTAATCGTTTCGGGCGAAAGCGACTTGCCCGAGATAATTGGTTATGGCAACAGATTCACCGCCAACGATGCTCGCCTACCCGACTATTTTTATTCGCTACTTCGCCATTACGAACTGATGGTAAAGGCCTATCGCTGCAACAGACTTGGATTTTCAAAGTTAAAGTTGCATGTGAAGAAACCGATAAGTCCCCTTTTGTCTTGTGCATGGAACCAAGAAATGCCCTTTAAGATACACACACCCAAAGCCAAAGACGTTAATATGCCTACTGGATGCGTGGCAACTGCACTTTCGCAACTGATGTATCACAACAAATGGCCACAAAAACGTCCCTCCGAATTTATCAATTCCTCAGGAACTCATGCCCAAAAAAGTAGCATATACCTATGGAATAAGATTAAAGACACCAGCCAACAAATGGACGATGCGGGTAAAGACGCAGTTGGCGTGTTGCTTAGCGATGTAGGAAAAGCCGTTAACATGAAGTACGAAGCCACAGGAAGCATGTCGAACATGCAATGGGCATTAGACGCACTGCGCAAGAACTTCGAATATTCGGTAAAGCATCTCAACAAGGAATACATGCCCAAAGGTATGTTCTACGAACTGGTGGTAAACGAATTGGCCAACGGCTACCCCGTACTCATCGGCGAAAGCAGTCACTCGTTCTTACTCGATGGCATCGACAAGCAAGGTTACATCCATGTAAATTGGGGATGGGCAGGCGAGAACGATGGTTGGTTTGATCTCTCAACGCTCTACACTCCACTAGATGACGATGTGTTTGGAACAGACTTTTTCGCCCTCGAAATGGAAGCGGTGCTGGCTCATCCCAAAACAGGCAACCATCCTCAATTTAAAAAGGTGAGGGAGCTAGAGGCCGAAGCCATCGACGCGTTTAGGTTTTTGCAAAACGAAGTGCCAAGAAACTTCCCCATACAAGCAAGCTTAAAAAACATCGGAACATACAACGAGAGCAATGGCGAACTTGGTCTCTTCACCGGGAAGGTAGGTTTGGCCGTGTATAACAAGAAAGGAAAGCTGGTAAAAGTAGTGGAATTTAAAGACCCCGCCTTACAATGGACCAGCATGCACGTTACCAAAGACTTGCGATTTAACAACATCAACCTCTCCGAACTACCTAACGGCAAATACACCATCATGCCTGTGTTCAACGAGTTGATGGCCAAACCCGATAAGTTTTCGGGTTGGCAACCTATCGCTTACAGCAATACCCAAACACTGGTGCTCTCTAAACACAAGGTTAGTGTCGAGTCTTACGATTGGAAGGACAGGAACTTAGACTACACGCTGAACACTAATGTAAGCCTAAGCACAAAAGAGAAATAGGCTAGTTGCTTTTTTCTTTGGGTGTGTTCGTATACCCGAAACCGATAAATAAGGTAAGCTATGTGGACTTGTTCACGATATTATGCAGCCAGTTTAAACAGGGAATGCATGCTTTAAGTGCTTCTTCCATAGGTAGAAAGCCCATTCTCCCCGTCACGTCTAGTATGCCCTTACTGGGCATTATTTCATCAACGTGTCAGTACAAGACCCTTTGTAGTGCCACTACAAACAAGTTGTAGTCACACTACAAGCAAGTTGTAGCCACACTACAAAAAGCTTGTAGTCTCGCTACAAAAGACTTGTATTCACAGTACAAGACCCTTTGTAGTGCACTAGCTAGCCGTAAAGCTTGGTATACTTGATTTCATTCCGACATCTTTTCTTTTCATCAACTGCTTCAGTAGACATGCCTTTTGCAGTGATATTGAAGCAATATACACAGACGAAAAAGCCCCCTCTGAAACCGTTGACACCACAAAAAGTGGACGTGCAGAGCATGGCCTGTCGTTCGGTAAAGCCTTGTGCTCCACAATAGGCACTAGGTTTTTTCATATTAGAACCATACTTCTGTCCTGCTCATACAGGCATTAAGCAACAAGCACGCATACTTCAAAGCACAAGAAAACACAAACGCAGATATACCAGGCAAAACAAAAGATCATGGATAAATCCGCAAGAACAAGACGAAACTTATAAGCAAGGCAACGAATTAGACACCCTCCTTTCCTTCAAACTACTAGACAACAAGAAAGATTAAATTACGAAAACTAAGCTTTAAAACGCAATATCGTATAAACGACAAAACATGATGCAAAGCGCGGATTTTAACATGTGTGCCTTAAAAAACACTAAAAAGATGAGGCCTTTCAATGTAAAATCGATAACTTTGCATGATAACGTGTCTAAGCACTGCTATCTAGGCGAACCACACCACATAGCGGCGCGTCTACGTTATTATATTTAGCCTTGCCCAACGGCGTAGCTTAAACACAACCTATTATATCATTGTTATATGAAAGATTTTTTTAAAAGTGTACTTGCCACCGTTCTCGGAATTTTCCTATTCTGTGCAATTAGTTTCGCCTTTATGATGATGAGCATCATTGGAATGATTGCTTCAACAGACACAGAAACCAAACTGAAAGACAATTCCGTATTAACCATTAACCTATCGGGTAGCATCAACGAGATGGCAGCTCCCAACGTACTGGGTTTCTTATCTGGAAATACCATCGAAAACACAGGCCTCAACGACATGTTGCTGGCCATCAAGAAAGCTAAAAACAATGACGACATTAAGGGTATCTACCTAGAAGGAGGGCCACTAATTGCTGGTTTCTCCACGCTTCAAGAACTACGAGACGCCCTAGTCGACTTCAAGAAGAGCGGCAAATGGATTGTAGCATACGCCGACACTTACACCCAAGGTTGCTATTACGTGGCATCGGTGGCTAACCACATTTACCTTAACCCACAAGGACAGGTAGATTGGCATGGTTTAGCCTCGCAACCATATTATATTAAGGACCTCGCCGCCAAATTCGGCATTAAGTATCAGGTGGCGAAAGTAGGTACATTTAAGAGCGCAACGGAGATGTTCACCGAAACGAAGATGAGCGACGCCAACCGCTTACAAGTGTCTATGTATCTCAACGGACTATGGGCCAACGTTTGTAAGGCTGTTTCCGAAAGCAGAAAGATAAGCATTCCCACCCTTAACACCTACGCCGACGAATACCAATTCTTTGCCGATGCACAAAGTCTTGTTAGAAAACGCTTTGTAGACAAGCTGCTTTATGCCGACCAAGTGAAGGGTGAGGTGAAGAAGCTTCTTCGCATCGATGCCGACAAGAGCATCAACCAAGTTGGCGTAACGGAAATGTGTAACGTACGACAAGACGTTAACACCGACGATGGAACTATTGCCATCTACTACGCTGAGGGTGAAATCGTACAGATTGCACCAGGCGGAATGCTCAACAACAGTACCAATATCGTGTCGAAAGATATTTGCAAAAACTTGGAAGACCTCAAAAACGACGACGACATCAAAGCCGTTGTGCTACGCGTGAACTCACCTGGTGGCGACGCTTACGCCTCTGAACAGATTTGGCATCAGGTGACAGAGCTGCGCAAAAAGAAGCCCGTTGTGGTGTCGATGGGCGACTATGCTGCCTCGGGAGGTTATTATATGAGTTGCGGAGCTAACTGGATTGTGGCCGAACCCAACACGTTGACGGGCAGTATCGGCATTTTTGGCGTATTCCCCGACCTTAGCGGGCTGGTAACCGAAAAACTAGGTGTGAAGTTCGACGAAGTAAAAACCAACGCAAATAGCGCCTTTGGCAACATAGCTGCACGTCCATTCAGCGCCACAGAGATGGCCATGCTTCAAGGATACGTTAATCGCGGTTACGCCACATTCCTCAATCGCGTTTCGCAAGGTAGGAAAATGTCTGTAGACCACATTGACAAGATAGCGCAAGGACGCGTATGGTTGGGCAACGATGCCGTGAAAATAAAGTTGGTAGACCAACTTGGAGGCATCAAAGAGGCCGTAGAGAAGGCTGCACAATTGGCTAAACTGAAAGACTATGGCTTGGCCGAATACCCCGCACCTGCCAGCTGGCAAGACCAAATATTAAATAGTGTGGTTCCCCGTAACACCCTAGACGAACAGCTACGCCTGACCCTCGGTGCTGCTTACGAACCATTTATGCTCATTCGCAACATCAATCAGCGCGGAGCCATACAGGCCCGTCTGCCGATGGATCTTAACATCAGATAGAATATAAATATGAGAACAGAAGGCGATTTCATCAAAATCCGAGAATGGCTCACACCTTTAAGCTGGCTCTATGGGCTTGGCGTAGGATTTCGTAACCTGATGTTCAAGCTTGGCATACTTAAATCTAGGGCTTTCGACATACCCGTCATCTCGGTGGGTAACATCACTGTGGGTGGATCAGGAAAGACTCCTCATGTGGAATATCTTGTGTCGTTGCTCAAAGATAAGCTGAAGGTGGCCGTACTTTCAAGGGGATATAAACGCAAGAGTAAGGACTATGTGTTGGCCGACAACGACAGTACGATGTCGCAAATTGGCGACGAACCATACCAAATAAAGCAGAAATTCCCCGACATATACGTGGCCGTGGATAAGAAAAGAACACGAGGCATAGACAGGTTAACCAGCGATGGGCTAACCAAAGATGTCGACGTGATACTGTTAGACGATGCTTACCAACACCGCTACGTAAAACCCGGTGTGAGCATTCTCCTTATCGACTACCACCGACTTATCATCTACGATAAGCTTTTGCCTGCTGGCTGTCTGCGCGAACCGCAAGAAGGTAAGTCGAGAGCCGACATCGTGATTATCACCAAATGTCCCAAAGACCTACGTCCAATGGAATATCGGGTGCTGATGAAGGCGCTAGACCTCTACCCCTACCAGTCGCTTTACTTTACCACGCTGGCTTACGACAACCTTAAACAGGTTTTTGGAACAAGTTCGATTGCACTCAACAGCTTGCCAAAATCATGCAACGTATTGCTACTTACAGGCATTGCATCGCCCAAACAGATGCAGCACGACTTGGAAGTGTATAACTACAACCTACACTTACTGGCTTTCCCCGACCACCACAACTTCTCTAAGAAAGACGTTCGGGAGATCAACAGCAAGTTCGCCGCACTGCCATCGCCCAAGATTATCATTACAACCGAGAAGGATGCATCGCGCATCAAGTTCGTAGAAGGTCTTGAAGACGAGGTGAAAGAAAGCATGTACGCCCTTCCCATTCGCATCCAATTCATGCTGGGACAGGAAGAAGAATTTAACAACAAAATAATAAACTATGTACGAAAAAATTCAAGAAACAGCATCCTGGTTAAAACAAAGGATGACAACAAACCCAAAAACGGCAATCATTCTCGGAACGGGTCTGGGCCAATTAGCTTCAGAAATAACTGACAAATACGAATTCCCGTACAACGAGATACCTAACTTCCCTGTGTCTACGGTTGAAGGACACGCAGGAAAACTAATCTTCGGTAAACTGGGTGGTAAAGATATCATGGCCATGGAAGGCCGTTTCCACTACTATGAAGGTTATGATATGAAGGAGGTAACTTTCCCCGAACGCGTGATGTACGAACTAGGCATTGAGACACTGTTCGTTTCTAACGCGTCGGGAGGTATGAACCCCAACTTCGTTATCGGCGACTTGATGATTATCGACGACCACATCAACTTCTTCCCCGAACATCCTTTGCGTGGCAAGAACTTCCCCACCGGCCCTCGTTTCCCCGACATGCACGAGGCTTATGACAAGCAATTGCGCGACCTAGCCGACCAAATTGCCAAGGAAAAGGGCATCAGGGTGGTTCATGGCGTTTATGTTGGCGTATCAGGACCCACGTTCGAAACACCAGCCGAATATAAGATGTATCATCGACTAGGTGGCGATGCTGTTGGCATGAGCACTGTTCCCGAGGTTATCGTGGCACGCCATTGTGGAATTAAAGTGTTTGGAATGAGCATCATTACCGACCTTGGATTGGAAGACCAACCCGTAGAAGTAAGTCATGAAGAGGTGCAAGTGGCAGCCAATAAGGCTCAACCGCTCATGACCGAGATCATGAGAGAGATTATCAAACGTAGCTAATCCACTCGAAAGAAAAGGCTCACAACAGGCCTTCACCCTCGAAATTAAGTAACAGACAATGACAGAAATATCCGCGCTTGGCGAATTTGGACTGATAAAACGCCTAACGCAAGACATTAAAACCACCAACAACGCAACCCTATATGGTGTGGGCGACGATTGCGCCGTGCTGCACTATCCCGACAGCGAGGTACTTGTAACTACCGACATGTTGATGGAAGGCGTGCACTTCGACCTTACTTACATCGACATGTACCACTTAGGGTTCAAGTCGGCACAGGTAAACATCAGCGACGTTTTTGCCATGAACGGCACTCCGCGCCAACTTATCGTAAGCCTTGCGTTAAGCAAACGCTTTAAAGTTGAAGACCTCGAAGAGTTTTATGCGGGACTGCGTGCTGCGTGCGAACAATGGAAAGTAGACATCGTTGGTGGCGACACCACCTCATCCTACACAGGATTGGCCGTTAGCATCACCTGTATTGGCGAAGCACCAAGGAGCGAAATCGTATATCGCAATGGTGCCAAAGACACCGATTTGATATGCGTTTCAGGCGACTTAGGCGCAGCTTACATGGGTCTGCAACTGCTTGAAAGGGAGAAAACCGTGTATTACCAGCAGGTGGACGAGGCTAAGAAGAAGAACGATCAGCTGGCTCTGCAACAGCTAAAGGCCTTTCAGCCCGACTTTGCTGGTAAAGAATACCTCTTACAAAGACAGCTTAGGCCCGAAGCGCGAGGGGATATTATTAAGCGATTGCGTGAAGCAAACATTAAGCCTACGGCCATGATGGATATTTCCGATGGGCTTAGTAGTGAGCTTTTGCATATCTGCGACCAAAGCAACTGCGGGTGTAGGGTGTTCGAAAAGAATATTCCCATCGACTATCAGACAGCGGTGATGGCCGAAGAAATGAACATGAACGTAACAACTTGCGCCATGAATGGTGGCGAAGACTACGAGTTACTGTTCACCGTACCCATCGGCGACCATGCCAAGATAGAAAAAATGGAGGGTGTAAAACTCATCGGACATATCACGAAGCCAGAGTTTGGCAAACAACTTGTCGCTCGCGACGGCTCCGAATTCGAGATTACGGCCCAAGGTTGGAATCCTCTGCAAGCCAAATAACCTCAAAGCAGCTTAGCCTAACAGTCAAAAGCAGTGGCAAAAGGCCTCTAACAGGCGCTTTATCGCCATACACTTTGCCCGTGTTCTGGGCATTTTGCAACGCTAAAAGCTCCCGATTTCGCGGTGAAATCGGGAGCTTTTTCGGTATATCCAATAACAGCATAATAGGAAAATAAAGTAAAATCAGACATGAAACAATAAAAAGCCATGGAGCCCTCAATAAACCATTGAGATTGAAAGAACCTTAAATTGCATACTCCTCTTATATATAATAAGGTAGTCGTAACCTTCAATATGTTAACTTAACCTCAACTTGGGTTATTTATTAATTTTCTTTTGCAGTTTCTTTGTTTTATACTATCTTTGTACATCAAAAAGAACATCACGATGGAATACATAGCAACAGAACTGCAAGGCGTGTTCATTATCGAACCGAAAGTTTTCAACGATGAACGCGGTTATTTCCTTGAAGCCTGGAAAAAAGAAGAGTTTGAGAAACATGTGGGCAAAGTAGACTTTGTTCAAGACAACGAATCAAAATCTTCTTTTGGCGTGCTTCGTGGCCTACACTATCAAAAAGGCGATGCTTCGCAAGCCAAATTGGTGCGCGTTATAAAAGGCAAGGTGCTCGATGTAGCCGTAGATTTGCGCAAGAGTTCACCCACTTTCGCCAAATATGTAGCCGTAGAACTGAGCGAAGAAAACAAAAGACAGTTGTTCATACCTCGCGGTTTTGCCCATGGTTTCCTCGTATTGAGTCCCGAAGCAGTGTTCACCTACAAGGTAGACAACGTGTATTGTCCACAAAGCGAAACAAGTATCAGGTGGAACGACGAGACGTTGGGCATACAATGGCCCATCGAATACGACAAGATAATTACCAGTCCGAAAGACCTTAACGGCAAAAGCCTAAGCGAAGCAGAGGTCTTCGAATAAGCCATAAGGTAAACAAACCATACCAAGAGGAGGAAAGTTAACCAATGAATATAGCTATTGTAGGAACGGGATATGTAGGACTTGTTTCGGGAGCATGCTTTGCAGACACTGGAGCAAGCGTCACCTGTGTGGACGTTGACGCCGAAAAGATAGAACATATTAAGCGTGGTGAGATTCCCATCTACGAACCTGGGCTAGACGAATTGGTGCTTAAGAACGTCAAGGCGGGTCGTCTGCGGTTCACCACTTCATTGGAAAGCGTCCTCAACGAGCAACAAATCGTTTTCTCAGCCGTTGGAACTCCACCCGACGAAGACGGCAGTGCCGACCTCAAATACGTACTACAGGTTGCCCGAACCATCGGTCAACACCTCAACAAATATATGGTGGTGGTAACAAAGAGCACTGTTCCCGTAGGAACGGCAAAGCTTGTTCGCCAAACCATACAAGCCGAGTTGGACAAACGCCACGCAGACATCACGTTCGATGTGGCCAGCAATCCCGAATTTCTAAAAGAGGGAAACGCCATCAAAGACTTCATGAGTCCCGACCGTGTGGTGGTTGGCGTGGAGAGCGAAAAGGCAAAAGACATGCTCACCCGCCTGTACAAGCCCTTCCTCATCAACAATTTCAGGGTCATCTTTATGGACATCCCCAGTGCGGAAATGACCAAATACGCCGCCAATTCCATGCTAGCCACCCGCATATCGTTCATGAACGACATTGCAAACCTATGCGAACGCGTGGGAGCCGATGTGAACATGGTGCGTGCAGGTATAGGAAGCGACACACGCATTGGCCGAAAATTCCTCTATGCAGGTTGTGGATATGGTGGCAGTTGCTTTCCCAAAGATGTCAAGGCCCTTATCAAAACGGCCGACGACATGGGTTATTCGATGGAGGTTCTTAAAGCTGTTGAACGCGTTAATGATGCCCAAAAGCACGTTGTTTTCAACAAGCTGACAGCTGCTTTTGCCAAAGAAGGACTCAACAACAAAAACGTCGCCCTTTGGGGACTATCATTCAAACCCGAAACCGACGACATGCGTGAGTCTACCGCACTAGTTACCATCGAGTTGCTTAAGCAAGCAGGCTGTCGCGTTAAGGTGTACGACCCCGTAGCTATGCCCGAATGCGAAAGGCGAATTGGCACTGCGGTGAACTATGCTAGCGACCTATACGATGCCGTTAACGATGCCGACGCCCTACTGTTGCTTACCGAATGGAATGAGTTTAGGTTGCCCAACTGGGAAATTGTTGGCAAAGTGATGAACCGAAAGCTGCTTATCGACGGCAGAAATATATTTGAGAAGAAAGAATTAGAAAGTTACGGCTTTGAATATCACAGCATAGGCCGATAGCGTTATACATTGTATATACAAGATGACTTTACGAATAAACAACATCCTCGCTTTGTTATGTGCCACGATAGTTATTGTGGCATGTGGCCCCAAGACTCCCAAAAATGAGGGAAAGGCCGTAGAAGACAAAGTGGCTAAACAAATGCTGCAAGGCATTTGGATAAACGCTGAAGACGAAAGTGTGGCCTTTAAGGTGAAGGGTGACACCATCTTCTACCCCGACTCCACCAGTTACCCCGCCTATTTCCAAATATTCAGAGATACGCTGGTTATCCACGGAGCCGACGATATGGTGAAATATCCCATCGTGAAGCAGGCTCCCCACCTCTTCATGTTCAAGAATTCGAATGGCGAAACAGTAAAACTCACACTCAGTGAAGACGTTCTCGACAAGTTCCAATTCGACAATAACAAGGCACAAGTATTAAATCAGAACCAGTTGGTAAAGAAAGATACGGTGGTGTCGTACGAAGATATGCGCTATCGTTGCTACATACAAGTGAACCCAACAACGTATAAGGTTATCAAATCCACTTACAGCGACGAGGGCGTAGAGGTAGACAATGTGTACCACGACAACATCGTGAACCTCACGGTGTACTCGGGTGCAAACCGCCTTTTCTCTCACGACTTCAAGAAAAACGACTTCAAGAAGTTCGTACCAGAAGATTTCCTGATGCAAGCTATCCTTAGCGACCTCACGCTTTATCGTGTAGACAAAGACGGTGTACACTTCAACGCCTTGCTTGCCATGCCCGATTCGCCCAGCTACTACGTGGTAGATGTTAACGTTTCGCCTGCAGGCAAACTCAAAATGAAGCTAGGCAACTAGTAGCCCAGCCATGCTCTAATGTCTAACCCTTACCCCAATAGCCACAAATGGAAGATATTAAACGAATTGAGGAACTAAGAAACCAGCTTCATCACCATAACTACCTATACTATGTGCAGAACTCGCCCACGCTGTCCGACCAAGAGTTCGACCACCTGATGCGCGAGTTACAAGACTTGGAAGCCAAACACCCCGAAGTGTACGACCCCAATTCGCCCACCCAACGCGTAGGTAGCGACCTCAGCACAGGCTTTACCCAGGTACGCCACAGGTATCCCATGCTGTCGTTAGCCAACACTTACAACGAACAAGAGGTGGCAAGTTGGTACGAAAACGTCCGTAAAGACCTTGACGGACAGCCGTTTGAGGTATGTTGCGAATTGAAATACGACGGACTTAGCATATCGCTCACCTACGAACAAGGACGCCTCGTTAGGGCTGTTACCCGTGGCGATGGCGAACAGGGCGACGACGTAACGGCTAACGTTCGCACAATTCGTGCCATTCCACTTGTTCTTCCTGGCACTGGTTACCCCGATGAATTTGAGATTCGCGGAGAAATATTGATGCCTTGGAAGGTGTTCGAACAACTAAACGCTGAAAGGGAAAAGGCCGAAGAACCCTTATTTGCCAACCCGCGAAATGCTGCCAGTGGCACTTTAAAGAGCCTTGACCCAAAGCTTGTTGCCAAACGAAAGCTAGACGCATACCTATATTATCTGCTCGGTGAAAACGTTCCATCTGATGGCCATTATGAAAACCTAAAAACGGCAGAGGCATGGGGATTTAAGGTAAGTGAAGGCATACGCAAGGCCAATTCGTTAGAACAGATATACGATTTTATCAACCATTGGGACACCGCGCGCCACGATTTGCCCGTAGCCACCGATGGTATTGTGCTCAAAGTAAACAGCTTGCGCCAACAGCAACAGCTTGGCTTTACCGCCAAAAGCCCACGTTGGGCCATCGCTTACAAGTTTAAGGCCGAGCGTGTTTGTACCCGTCTCAACGAGGTTACGTTCCAAGTGGGGCGCACAGGAGCCGTAACGCCCGTCGCCAACATGGAACCCGTTTTGCTTGCAGGCACTACCGTGAAGCGTGCGACCCTCAATAACGAAGACTTCATTCGTAGTCTTGACCTCCATATCGGTGATAACGTGTTCGTAGAGAAAGGTGGCGAAATCATTCCCAAGATTGTTGGCGTAGACGTTAGTCATCGTTCGCCCGACCTCCAACCAGTGCACTTCATCAGTAACTGTCCCGAATGCGGATCGTTACTGGTTAGATATGCTGGCGAAGCAGCCTATTATTGTCCTAACGACACAGGTTGTCCACCGCAGATAAAAGGCCGTATCGAACATTTCATCGCCCGAAAGGCCATGAATATCGACTCCATCGGTCCCGAAACCATAGACGATTACTTCCGCAAGGGCATCGTTCGCAACGTGGCCGACCTCTATGAGATACGCACCGAGCAAATAAATGGCGACGGCACACGGCAGAAATCAGCACAGAAAATCGTGAAAGGCATTCAAGACTCTGTATCTACGCCTTTCGAACGGGTGCTTTTTGCCCTAGGAATACGTTTCGTTGGCGAAACCACCGCCAAGCTCTTGGCCAAACATTTCAAGTCGATAGACGCACTGATGACAGCTACCCCCGAACAACTTGTTGAAGTTGAAGGCGTGGGAACGGTGATTGCCGAGAGCGTTGTGCGCTTTTTTCACGATGAGGTGAACCTCAACATTATCGAACGACTTCGCCAACATGGGCTGCAAATGGCGCTAAGTGCCGATCAGCAACAAATCGCAAGCGACAAGCTAGCAGGCAAGAACATCGTCATCAGCGGTGTTTTCGAACGACATAGTCGTGATGAATATAAGGCGATGATTGAAAGTAACGGCGGTAAGAATGTCAGTTCGATAAGCAACAAAACGTCTTTCATCCTCGCCGGAGCCAATATGGGCCCATCGAAGATGCAGAAAGCGCAACAACTAGGCATTGAAATGATAGACGAAGATACCTTCCTTAACATGTTGGAACAATGATAAGCGTTGACGTTATGCCCGAAATAGCCGCAGCATGCCCCTCATTTGTAGGCGCTTGTCTTGTGGCTAAGGTAGTTAACACGCCCCTCGATACCCATTTGTGGGAGAAGATTGAGGCCACCCAAACACAACTTCGGCAGGCGCTTACCACCGAAACACTGAAACAGCAACCCAGCATTGCCGCCACAAGACAGGTGTATAAGGCCTTGGGCAAAGACCCTTCGCGCTACCGTCCAGCCTCCGAAGCGCTCATCAGACGCCTGTTACAAGGTAAGAATCTTTATCAAGCAAACACCTTGGTAGACCTGATCAACCTAGCGAGCATCGTGCATGGGTACAGCATCGGTGGCTTCGACGCCTCCAAAATCTCGGGTACGGCCCTACATTTAGGCGTAGGAAAAGCCGGCGAACCATACGAAGGTATTGGCAGAGGCATGCTCAACATCGAGGGCTTACCCGTATATCGCGACGAGCTGGGCGGCATTGGTACCCCCACAAGCGATAACGAACGCACTAAACTCACGCTAGACACTCGCGAATTGTTGGTACTTATCAACGGTTACGATGGCAATGAAGCTCGTGTTCGCGAAAACGCCACCTTCATTTCGAACTTGCTTCGCGACCATTGCCAAAGCGATGGCGGACAATTCTTTATTTTCAAACCAGACACTGCAAACAAAACATGGGAATAGTTATCGGCATAGACGTGGGCATCAGCACCACAAAGATTGTAGGGATAAACAAGGATGGCATCGTTATTTCGCCCCTACGCATCAAAGCCACCGACCCCGTAACCTCGCTCTACGGTGCATTTGGCAAGTATCTGCACGACAATAAGATTTCTTTAGACGATGTTGAGCACGTGATGCTCACTGGTGTTGGCGCGGCCTACATCAACGAACCCATCTACGGATTGCCCACAAACAAGGCCGAAGAGTTCTTGGCCGACGGACTTGGGGCACGCTATGAGACGGAGATAGATCGCATGATTGTGGTAAGTATGGGTACGGGAACATCGCTTGTGCAATGCGATGGCGACCGCATCGAGCACATTGGTGGCATCGGTATCGGTGGTGGTACACTGCAAGGACTATCGCGTATCTTGCTCAAGACCGACGATATCAAACAGGTTTCGTCGCTAGCCGAACATGGCGACATCACCAACATCAACCTACTTATCGGCGATATCAGTGCCCTACCCTTACCCGGACTGCCCATGGATGCCACCGCAAGCCTCTTCGGTAACGCCAAAAGCAACGCCTCGCGCGAAGACATCGCCCTCGGGCTTATCTGTATGGTGTTGCAGTCTATTGGTAGCGGCACCATCCTTTCATCGCTGAATACAGGCATAAAAGAGTTTGTGCTTATCGGCAACCTCACCCTCCTACCCCAATGCAAGGATGTTTTCCCCGCCATGGAAAGGCTTTATCATGTACATTTCCGTATTCCTAAGCATAGCGAGTTCTGCACGGCCATTGGCGCAGCCCTTTATTATTATCAAGGAATACTCGACAAGAAAACAAAGGGACATCCCCTCCACGGCAAGCAATGAGCACGAACACGATCGTTAAAACCAATTCAGCGAAGGCATGGCTGTTGGCTGCACGTCCCAAGACACTCACTGGGGCGGCTGTCCCCGTATTGCTTGGGACCATAGCGGCCTATCTAGAAGCCACCAATGAGATAAGGCCCTTGCCCATAGTGTTTTGCTTTCTCTTTGCTTTTGTGATGCAGATAGATGCCAACTTTGTTAACGATTACTTCGATTTTCGTAAAGGTAACGACAACGAAAAGCGTCTTGGTCCGAAGCGCGCTTGTGCACAAGGTTGGATAACACCTGCCAAAATGAAGCGTGCCTTATACATCACCACCCTTCTGGCCTGCATCATTGGCCTTCCACTTATCCTCTTTGGTGGATGGATTACCATCTTGGTGGGGCTGATTTGTGTTGTCTTTTGTTTCCTATATACCACCCATCTATCGTATAAAGGCATGGGCGACGTGCTCGTACTGGTGTTTTTCGGACTCGTTCCTGTTTATGGCACCTATCTTTTAGCACTCCCTCACCCAACACTCAGCTTTTCTGCCGAGCCCTTCGTCCTAGCTCTTGCATGCGGATTTGTGATAGACACCCTGTTAATCGTGAACAATTTTCGTGACATCGAGAACGATATTGAAGCCGGAAAGCGCACCCTCGCCGTTAGGTTAGGTCTCAACCGCACCTTGAGGCTATACCTTTTTGTAGGACTTTTTGCTATCGCCCTGTCTGGCATTGTTTTCATCGCACACAGCCATTACTTTGCTTTTGCCCTCTCGTTGTGCTACATTCCCCTCCATTTTAAAACATTCCGCACAATGAAAGCCATTCGTAAAGGTAAGGCTTTAAACAAAGTGTTGGGCAAAACAGCAGCCAACATCACCATCTACGGCATTGCAACGGCCACAGGAATGTTGCTCGATACCATGCTGGGGTAGAAAGCAAACTGCCTTTTTTTTTACATTACATGTCATTCGCAAAGTAATGTTCAAGACAGTTATTTTCACCCTCTCCAAAGTGAAATAACACTTGACTTCCCATCAAATCCAAACAAGCCACATTCTAAGAAATCGCTACTCGTAATGTGCGAAGTAAGCACTTGTACTAAGCTTTTTCACCTCTTATCGCGTTATCGTTCAATTGGAAGCCCATTCCAGCTTATCTGGAACATTGTTCCAGTTCAATTGGAACACGATTCCAGATAAGCTGGAATGGGCTTCCAATTAACAGGTAACACTGCATAAACCACAATATCTTTATACAGAAGTATATCAGTGTGTTAACATGTTATCGTTAACCTCCATCTGTAATGCAAAAAAACGGCCCATATCATTCATAATCCCATCGCTATCAATGACAGTTACACCATATTATAAACACGCACGCGAAGGAACATTTAACATACGCTCTGCTTCACCTCTAATCTACACATTCCCCCTATTGATTACCATCCGCCACCCCCAACAATGTCGCGGTGCCTATAATCGCACCCTCTGCGATGAAGATTTTTTAAGAAAGCCAATCGTTGTTTCCCCATTTTTGATTATCTTTGCACCATAAAAATAATAACACCCAACACATGGACGATTATCATTCGGATAGATTTATCATCGTGGTAGGAGGTTAAGCTGCAAGATGCTAATCTTCCGCCCCATCTTATTTGAAGATTAGCATTATGAGGACATATTGGAATTTCAATTCTACACTTAAGGTTATTGACGAGTGGCAACCCAATTGCTGGATACAGGTTACGTGTCCAACGGAAGAAGACCAAACCCTTCTTGAAGAAAGGTTTAATATTCCCGATTATTTTCTTTCAGACATAAGCGACACCGACGAGCGTGCCCGTTACGAATACGATGACGGTTGGATGCTCATCATCCTTCGCATACCATACGTCAAGGAGATACGCTCGCGAACGCCTTACACGACTGTACCCCTGGGTATCATCCACAAACGCGATGTAACTATCACCGTTTGCTATTACGAAACCAACATGATGATAGACTTTGTGAGCTATCAGCAGAAGCGTGGAGTGGGTTTTACCGACCATGTTGACATGATTTTCCGCCTTTTCCTATCGTCTGCCGTTTGGTATCTGAAACGACTGAAGCAGATAAACATCCTCATCGAGAAGGCCAAACACAACTTGGACCAAGGCGTAAACAACGAGTCGCTTATCGGCCTAAGCCGTTTGCAAGACTCGCTCACCTATTTCATCACCTCGATTCGTGGCAACGAAAACCTATTGTCGAAACTGAAATTCAAGCTACAAGTAGACGAATTGGACGCCGATCTCATTGAAGACGTGAACATTGAGATGACACAGGCCCGAGAGACGACAAGCATATACTCAGATATTCTCGAGTCTACGATGGACACCTATTCGAGTATCATCAACAACAACATGAACACGGTGATGCGTACGCTAACCTCGGTGAGCATTGTCATGATGTTTCCCACGCTTATTGCCTCGCTTTTCGGCATGAACCTCATCAATGGTATGGAGACCAGCCAATGGGGCTTTGCCGTGGCCATCATCATTTCGTTCCTCGTTTCGGGACTATCGTGGTGGATTTTAAGGGTGAAACGCCTTCTTTAAACTCATAAAAGTAAAAAAAGATGCATTAAAATTAGGCTCTTTCGACTTTTTTATTTAAGTTTGCACCGCAATCAACCAACGCGTAATTGTTATAATCAACTAAATCATAATAAATGATGGACTCTCAAGAGAAAGCCCTGCTAGAAAACGCAACAGACGACACTAGCAAAAAGACCTATAAGTCTAAAGAAGAAATTCTTAGGCGTGCAACAGACATTGTAGCCGAGAACGAGACACCTGACAAAGAGGAAATAGACAACCTGAAAACCACATTCTACAAACTGCATATTGCCGAGCGCGACGCCGAACAAAAAGCATATTTGGAGAATGGCGGTGATCCTAACACGTATCAGGTGCTACCCGACCCCGTGGAAGAGGCGTTCAAGGCACAGATGGGCGTGATAAAGGAGAGGAGGGCGAAACTCTTTCTTGAACAAGAACAAGAAAAACAAGAGAACCTTCAGAAAAAAAACGAAATCATAGAGAAGATTAAAGCCATGGCTACATCACCCGATGAAGCCAACAAATCATATCAAGCCTTTAAGGAACTGCAACAGCAATGGAAAGAAATTAAGGCTGTTCCAGCAGAAAAAGCTAATGAATTGTGGCGTAATTATCAGCTCTATGTAGAACAATTCTACGATTTACTCAAACTTAACAGCGAAGCTAGGGAATACGATTTCAAGAAAAACTTGGAACTGAAAGAGAAGCTTTGCGAAAACGCTGAGCGTCTGGCCGATGAAAAAGACATCATCAGCGCGTTCCACCAACTGCAAGAACTGCATCAGGAATATAGGGAAATCGGACCCGTTTCAAAAGAGTTGCGCGAACAAATTTGGGCGCGTTTCAAAGCTGCATCTTCGGTAATAAACAAGCGCCACCAGCAACATTTCGAGGAAATGCGTGCTAACGAGGAGGAGAACCTTGCTAAAAAGACGGCTCTCTGCGAAAAGGTGGAAGCCATTGTAGCGGTAGAAAATAAGGGAGCTGCCGACTGGGAGAAACGCACGAAGGAAATTATCGACATACAGGCAGAATGGAAAACCATCGGGTTTGCACCGCAGAAGATGAACGTGAAAATCTTCGAACGGTTCAGAACGGCCTGTGATGTGTTCTTCTCGCGTAAGGCAGAATTCTTCAAAGGCATGAAAGAGAAGTACGCCGAGAATACCGAAAAGAAGAAAGCTTTGGTTGAAAAGGCACAACAACTCTCTGAAAGCACCGATTGGAAGTCGACTGCCGACAAACTTATTGCCCTGCAAAAAGAGTGGAAAACCATTGGCATGGTGCCTAGAAAGCTGGGCGACAAGCTTTGGAACGATTTCATTGCAGCCTGCAACCACTTCTTTGAGGCTCGCAATGCTGCCCACGCAGGCACCAGAGGCGAAGAGCGCGAGAACCTGAACAAGAAGAAAGCGGTGATTGCAAAGCTGAAAGAAATGATGGGAACAACGTCTGAAAATGCGGCCGAAACCATCAAACAGCATATAGAAGAATACAACGCCATCGGTCATGTGCCCTTCAACGAGAAGGATAAGCTATATGCACAATTCCATGAAACGGTTGACAAGCTCTATAAGGAGCTGAACATATCGGTGGCTAGCCAAAAGTTAGACGACTTTAAGAGTAACCTGAAGAACCTTGCTAAGAAAGGGGGCGAGGTGATAGACAACGAACGAGGCAGGCTAATGCGTCGCTACGAGGCCTTGAAGTCAGAAATACAGACCTACGAGAACAACCTTGGATTTCTCACTGCCAAAAGCAAGAAGGGCAATAGCCTTGTTGACGAGATGAACAGGAAGGTAGAAAGGCTTAAAGACGACATGGAACTTGTACGCCAGAAGATTAAGGCCATTGACCAACAAGAGCAAGACTGAAAACAGAATTCAAACAACATGTATAACTATTAAAAACAACCCTATCCTCGTAAAAAATGGACTGGTTAATTAATCTCTTTAGTGTCAACGATTCGGTAGCACACATTGTGCTGCTCTACTCCGTCGTCATAGCAGGCGGTGTGCTGCTCGGAAAGATAAAAGTGGGCGGTATTTCCCTCGGAGTAACTTTCGTTCTGTTCGTTGGTATCTTGGCAGGCCACATCAAATTCACGGCTCCCACCAACATTCTTACCTTTATGCAAGACTTCGGACTTATCCTTTTCGTCTTCTGTATTGGTTTGCAAGTTGGTCCAGGTTTCTTCGAAAGCTTCAAGAAAGGTGGCATCAAGCTCAACCTGCTTTCAGTAAGCCTCATCCTATTGAACGTCGCCGTGATGTTTGCCTGCTACTTCATCTTCTTCGACACAAGCGATCCGAATGCGCTCCCCATGATGGTTGGAACGCTTTCGGGTGCCGTAACAAACACCCCTGGTCTTGGTGCAGCCAACGAAGCTTTAACAAGCTTAGAGTCTTCGTTCCCTAATGGCCTGCCACAAATTGCCTCGGGCTACGCTTGTGCTTATCCTTTGGGTGTGCTAGGTATCATCGGTGCAACCATCGCCGTTAGGTACATCTGCCGCGTAGACTTGCAAGAAGAAGAAGATAAACTTGCCGCTCAAGAAAGCGAAGACCCACACGCCAAACCATATGTCATGCACGTGAGAGTGAACAACTCGTATCTTGACGGGCGAACCCTTGGCCAGATATCCGAGTTCTTAAACCGCGATATGGTCTGCACAAGGCTGTATCACGATGGGAAAGTGGTAATTCCTCAACAAGATACCGTGTTCTCGGTAGGCGACGAAGCCCTTATCGTATGTGCAGAGAGCGATGCAGAAGCTATTCAAGTATTTATTGGCGAAGAGTTACCAGAAGAATGGGCTTACGAAGACAAAGAGCAACCCTTGGTTTCTAAGCGTATCGTGGTTACACGTCCTGCCATTAATGGTAAACTGTTGCGTGAAATGCACTTCTCTAGTGTTTACGGCGTCAACATTACGCGTATTACTCGCCAAGGCATGAACCTCTTTGCTAGTCCAAGCCACCGTTTCCAAATTGGGGATCGTGTAGTTGCTGTCGGTCCCGAAGACCACGTTGACCGTGTTGCCGAGGTACTGGGTAACTCTGCTCGCCGTTTGGATGCACCCAATATTGCCACTATCTTCATCGGCATTATTGTGGGCATTCTCTTCGGAAGTATCCCTCTACACATTCATGGTATACCTGCTGCCCTTAAATTGGGTATAGCAGGCGGTCCGTTGGTTATCGCCATCCTCATTGGTCGCTTTGGTTATAAGTTTAAGCTGGTGACCTACACCACCACATCTGCCAACCTCATGCTCCGTGAAATAGGCTTGGCGCTGTTCCTTGCGAGTGTAGGAATTAAAGCGGGTGCACATTTCTGGGACACCGTTATACAAGGCGATGGAATTAAGTATGTATATACAGGTTTCATCATTACAGTTATTCCCATCCTTATTGTCGGTACTATTACCCGATTGGTGTACAAGTTTAATTACTTCACCATCATGGGAATGCTAGCCGGTACTTGTACAGACCCACCCGCATTGGCATACGCTAACCAGATTTGCTCACGTGAAGCACCTGGCATCGGCTACTCCACCGTTTATCCATTAAGCATGTTCCTGCGCATTTTTACTGCCCAGCTTATCGTGCTTTTCTTCTGTGGCTCAATTTAAAAACTGTATAGCAGCATCGTCGGGGCCGAAGAGTCCCACATTTGTAACTAATAAAAGCCTACAACCAACTTCTTTGGTTGTAGGCTTTTCCATTAATGAGCCGTATCCGCCTTACATTATTTTCGCCAACTCGGGATAAGTTCATGAGGCTTAATTTCTTCTATGGCTTTGGAAATCTTTTGATACATTAAGAACTTCAAAGCACCTATGCATGCGACCTTGGGTGCTGGCCAGACTCCTTTTCATTATCACTTAAAGGGGCGCAAGTGGTTCTTCATGATTAACTTTACGATCTTGTTCTTCTACCTTGCGTGCTTCATCTTTCTTGGCTACAAGTGCCTTGCTGAGCAATTCCGTGGTAAGTTTGATCATCTGATTGATGGTGACATGCGCGCATAGGCAACCAATTTGTTGTCTTTACTCAGTTACACTAATTGGGAATAGCTGATATGAACGACAATATATAAGGTGAAAACCGATCTAGTTTCCACCTTATTACTATATATAGGCATGCTAAAACATAAGGCCGAACGACAAGGTTCTGAACTTAGGTCCGTAGCCATCGCGCAATAAGTTGCAAGGACTATACTTAAAATAAAAGTCAGGAATACCGCGAATAGAGAATGTACCCATGAAATCAACTGTAACGGGAGTGATACGTACATCTTTGTCCACGTCTTTCACCTTGTGACCATCCTTTTCGTAGCGTGTTTTCAGGCTGCCGTAAGTGTTTAAATTGATCACAGGACCGAGGCTGAAACCAAACCATTTGCCTTCATATCCATAACGGATAGGAAAGTTGATGCTGAAAACTTTGATACGAGAGAACTTGGGAGTACTTCCTATGGGGTAAGTGTCGAGGGCCACCGAGCGGTTATCTTTCACGAAACGCAGATCGTCAGTCATGCGATAATTTCTCCAATCGAGCCCCAATCCCATTGAAAGAAAGTGATTGTTTCGCCACGGACGATAGGTCCAATCGGTCACGATCCACCAAAACTCCCATGATTTGAAGGGCTGAATGTCGGCACCTGTTGGCATTCCCACGGCATTGTTGAAGCCCACAGCCAAGTGAGTCGAGCACTCTGTCCTGGATTTTTTCCTCCCCGGCTTACTGAAACCAGCAATAGAGAAGCTCCATGTATCGTCATTGATGGCCGAAGTGCTCACATAATTGCTGTCGACAAGCTGGATGTTACTCACATAATGAAAGGTTTGATTTCCCTCTTTACCCCACACTTCCACACTTTGTACAGAGTCACCAGTGATGATTCTCACTTTCTGCGGTCGTTCAACAACTACCGTGTCATTGTCTGATGGTGTTGCTTTGGCTGCCATGCTAAAGGCCAAAGCCATGCAAACGAAGATCTTTTTCATAACTATATCCTTAATGTATTAGTTTCCTGAGTTCGGCAATACTTTCCACTTTGCCTTCCATATAGACCACGGTAATCATGGTCGTTCGCCCTTTTCGGCAGGTAAGATAGCACAGGTATCGGTTCATATTGCCCTGTTTGGGTAGCGTCATGATAAGGGTTGTCATGCCGTTTCGGGTGGTTTGTTCCGTTCCCATGGCCGTTTTGCAGTCGCTATCAACCAAATCGTCTACCACATTTCGTTGTTGTTCGGTAGCATTGAAACGAATACTGCGATAAAAATCAAGTTTGTATTTACTGATGGCACGGCCTTTCACCCTGACGTCCACCATCTCTTCATGCGGCACCACTTTACCTTGAAAGAGAGCATTCACGTTCAAACCTTGCTGAGCATGAGCCTCAAAGGCAAGAAGCGCCACGATAGCTGTTAAGAAAAAACGAAGTTTCATAACGATGTATTTAATCATTTCCTTTTTTATTGGTTCCCGAAAATGTTGTGCAACTGACCTTCAACGTTTGATTCGCCATCCTGACGAATGGCTTGCAGTGTTCCGTCTACCTCTTTCATTACGGTACCAGGGGAAGTCACATACCTATTGTAGATGTAAGCCTCGCAATAGTCCTGTGGTTCTGATCGCCACAACAGGCTGCCCACCCCCACCGCTACAAGCAAGGCAATTGAGGCAGCTATGCCAATGAACAACGGGCGTGAAAGCAGGCCAAGCAACACAGGTTTCCCTTTATACTGACTGCGTTTGGGCGTACACATGACTGCAATCGAGCGGAAATATTCGCGCATCGGTAGCAAGTCATCTGACACCTCATTGCCAGAAAAATAGCAATAAAGCTTACTTTCTTCATCAAGTGTGGTGTCACCATCCATGAAGCGAGCGACTAAAATCCTGATTTCTTCGTCCTTATTCATTGCTTTGTTGTTTAAATTGCTGTCTGATGGCCTGTCGTGCACGGCTCAACGACTTTCTGACAGCCGCTTCCTTACTTCCCGTGAGTTCTGCAATCTCATACATTTCCATGCCTTCCATGTGACGAAGCCGCATGATTGTCTGCTGCATCGTGGGCAGTTTGTCAACGAGCTGCATCACCTTTTCATAGCGTTCATCACATGCTGGCTCGCTCTCCGCCACGTTTTCGGGAATATCAATGGTGGTTTGGAGTCGCCGTAAACAATCAACACAGCGGTTTCTCACCAGCACCAAAGCTAAAGGCCCCATGGGAATACGCAGCTTGTCGAGCAATTGCCAGAGCTTCAGCAGCACATCCTGCACAACATCTTCAGCCTCTTCGCTAGCTTTTAGATAGCTGCGAGCAACGGAAAGCATGCGTGGTCTGTTACGTTCCACCTCTTCTTTATATTCGTCGACGGTCATCTGATGTTCTGTTATTTACTTATAGTACGCAAGACTTTGTCTTTTGTGACACAAAAATACGTTTTTCTTGTATTAAATCAAATAAAAAGAGATTTGAAACTATTCATTTCTCATACTTCAGTGAGCGACCCGGATAAGAACAGTCAACACCTGCTTGTAAAGAATCAGTGTTTAACGCCCTATCATATAAAGATTAATCTAATTACAAATAAGCATACACTACGATTTGTCTACCTTCTCTTACGCAAGAAAAATAACTTCTTATCTCAAACTAGCATTGTCTTGTGTTCTGTGCGAAAAATAAACGATGAAATTACATAAAAAAAGAATGATAGCATAGAAAATCTGGTTGTTTAGCGAAACATTTCATAATGAAACATGACGTTTCATGTTTTTTTACTACTTTTGTAGTATTACTAGAACCTACATATCATGACAAACAACAAACGATTGGCATACGCGTTTACTTGTATTTTGGCTTTGTTTTTTGTAGCGTGCGAGAAACCAGTAGTTGAAAACGAGCATGAAAAGGTGGCTGAATCCGATGGAATAACGCTCATCTTTGAAGCTCCAACTACAGAGCCCTACGCGGAAATAGGTGAGGCTAGCCCTCCATACGCTATTAAAAATGCACCCTTAACCCAGTTAAGCGTGAGTGTGTTTAAGAGCGGTAAACGTGTGAAGAGTGTGCACTTGTCGGCAGACAACGACTTATTTATGAAACCATCCTTGCGACTAGACGATGGTACATATAGCGTTGTGGCTGTGACTCATGCAGGAATGGGCCACGCAACCATCACCAATGCACAGCGAATAACCTTCTATAAGAACAAAGTTACCGACACATACATCTACAATGGAGAAATAACTGTGTCGGGTAAGTCAACCTATACCTTACCCATGACACGCGTAACGGCCATGTTCCAACTAGCCGTCACTAGCCCCTTACCACAAAACGTGACACAGGTGGAATTTAAGTACACGGGTGGAAGCAGCACGTTAGACGCTAAAAGCCTTGAAGGATGCGTTGCTTCTCGTGAAACCGAAACGCGCGAAGTTAGTGAATCAATGAGAACCACACCGCCAACACTCGCCATCTACACTTTTCCACGTCGCGAAAGCGATGGCTTGAAGATTAAGGTTAGCTTCAACGACAAGAATGGTAACACCTTGTATGAGGAGGATTATCAGGACGTACCGGTAAAAGTTGGTATGAGAACGTGCTACAAATGCAACCTTCCTAACGACTTTGTTGACGCCCTTTCGAAAGGTGGACACGTTGAAGAGAAATGAGGTAAGGGATTTCTAAAAAGCTATAAGCAACAAGAAAAGAACCAGCAAAACGTTTTTTCATCAATGAGAGCAAAGATCTTGGCACGCCAAGATAAGGCATAAGGCGGGCTACAAAAAGCTTATTTCGCCACCCACTTCACAGCCACACGGCACACTTCAGCCGTTTCTCCAGCTGGCGTACACTTCACAATTCGATAAAGTTCTTCGTCTGGTGCCACCTCTTCCTTATAATAATGTAACACATCTCCAAAGTGACTCTCGGCCACGTATGCCACATCCACGCGCTGAACACGATAAACTTGATGCCACGATTCAGTCATCAAGTCGAAAAGATGCTCAAGATACTTCACACTATTGATATGTCCATTAATGTCAACATCACTGTAATGGGTTTCAACAGAACCCACTAGGTCTGCCTCTCCACCTATCTTTACGCGCGAAGAAGCTTCAATGGGACAAGGTGTAACATCGTCAACATAATTTACGATGCTACCTTCCTTTACGGCTAGAATGTCGGCAGGCTGTCGCGTTTCCGTATCAATCATGGCCCACACACTACGCCCGTAGCCATAAACAACACCCGTTTCTGCATCTGTCATCTTAAAGTTACGATGGGTGAAAAAACGCATCACGCCATCAACCCATGTCTCCACGCTCATACGCGAGTACGCCTTGGGCAAGCTTTCAAGTTCAATGGCCAACCGCGAAAGCACCCACGTCTTCTGTATGGTACTTAAATAGTTCATACCAAATCCCCTATCGTTCGAATGGAAGTCGGCTGCGTTCAGCAAGTGGTTACCTAAATGTCCCATAAAAAGGCGTTGTGAGAAGTCGCAATGAAATGGTTCTATTAAGAATTCGTACTTTCCTATCTTATCTAACGTCATAATACTTATCGGTTTAAATTGAAAACAAATTGCACCAAAGCTATTACCCCTCATAGAATAATATAGGCTAAGATGCGCCATATTGTGGGCTTACCCTGCACCATTTACGGTATACTTGCCCCATTTTACGGCTACAAAGGTAGTCAGAAAATATGTTACATCCCAAGTTTGTTGACAATTAATAAGGTCTTTGCACATTTAGAATGGTTTGATGGGCGAGAATAAACTTATCAATAGAAAAGGTCAGACTTGTCAGACAGTACCCTTGCGTAGCTTTCATCATCATGTCTGTATATTGCCTAACCCTATAAATAAGAAAGTCCCGACACTCTTTCGAATGTCGGGACTTATCTTTGTTTGCTAGTTACGAAAATTATTCGCCCTTAGTACTGTCGTTGAAAGTAGCAACACGGTTGAAAGAAACCTCTTCAAACAGCGTGTCTGTTACACCCATACCCTTAGTGGTAAGGCGGCTAGCAGCAATCTTGTACTTTCTAACAAGTGCATCCTTAACGGCTTGTGCACGAGCGTTAGAAAGCTTTTGGTTCAATTCAGCGCTACCTTCGGGAGAAGCATAACCGCGAATTTCTACCTTAGCATCGGGATGATTTCTCATGTACGAAGCGATAAGTTCCAGCGGAGCATACTGTGCGGGATCAATAACCGACTTACCTTGACGGAAGAGAACGGTGGGTTGCAGGTTGGTAACCGTTTCCGACTTCACGTTCTTAACAATCGTCTTGGGTTGGTTGTTGCAGTCATCCAATGCCTTTTGCAAGTCAGCGATCTGACGATCCTTCTCAGCCAAACGGCTTTCTTTACCGCTCAAGTCACCACGAAGGCTGTTGATCTGAGCATTCAAACCATCGATTTCAGATTGATCACGAAGTTGTGCAACCGTGAAGTTGTGCGAACCGTTAGAGTTTCCGAAACGATAAATCAAACCTCCGTTAAGTTGAACACGCGACTTATTGAGGTTGTATTCCAAACCACTGTAACCAGCACCGTTAAGCGTATACACGATAGCGGGCTCAACATAGAATTGGAATTGTTTAGCAGCGCCAAAGTTCAGCGCAAAGTCGATAGCAGCCTTAGAGGTAAGAGCGTTTATGTTTTTCCAGCCTTGGTTGTTGAAAGTGTGCAACCAACCGAAGCCATACAAACCGATAACCTCGAACGTACGGGGCTCACCTTTGTAGCCACCAAACCAGTTGCTGAAGTTGATGGTTGCCAAAGCAGAGCTGTTAATGAAACGAACGAACGTACCATGTGACACTCCTGGCTTGTTAGAGAAGTAAGCATTGCCTTCAACTGCCACACCAAATACGGGCGTAAAGTAACGACCGATACGCAGACCTGCGTTAGGGTTGAGGTTATGCATCCATCTAACACCTGTTGTGTTAGTTGTTACACCACCATTAACTCCAATGTAGAAATTGTCGAAAGTTTTGCTTTCAGTTACTGTTTGTGCAGAAACTGAAGCTGCCAAAGAAGCGGCAGCAAAAAGAGTAAACAACTTTTTCATTCCTGAATAATTTAATTTGATAATGTCTTAAATCTCAATCTAAACGATTGCAAAGGAAAAGAAAAAACCTGTAAGCACCAAACAAAACTTCAAAAAAGATGCATTTCACCCCCTAATTTACCCAAAAAAGAGATAAAACGGAACACTATTTAACCTTTACAACGAGAAAAATGGTTCTTTTCTACGCACTCTTTCGCCTTTTTTGTAACTTCGCATCATGAAGAAAATCATTTTGATTACGGGCGGGCAACGATCCGGCAAGAGCATCACAGCCGAGCGCATGGCACTCAGCCTATCACCTACACCGGTGTACTTGGCCACTGCTCACGCTTGGGACGATGAGTTCAGACAACGCATTGCGAAGCATCAAGAACGGCGCGGAGCATGCTGGACCAACATCGAAGAAGAAAAAAAACTGAGCAAACACCTATTATATAATAAGGTGGTGGTTGTGGATTGCATCACCCTTTGGTGCACCAACTTTTTCTACGACGCAAATCACGACACCTCAACATTGCCAGATGTAGACAAGACACTTGAGGAACTGAAGGCCGAGTTCGATAAACTTACTGCCCAAGAAACCACCTTTATCTTCGTTACTAACGAGATTGGAAGTGGCGGAGTAAGCAACAACGCCCTACAACGTCGCTTTACCGACCTTCAAGGATGGATGAACCAATATGTCGCCACTAAGGCTGATGAGGTTTATCTCATGGTTAGTGGCATTGCGGTAAAAATAAAATAGGGCTAAAACCTCTTGCCCAACGCAGCATCTTTCAAACACCTTCACCCGCTCAACACTTCTCAACTCCACGCAATGATGCACTTCAACATACCTCCTTTAACACTCGACGAAGCCCTCGTATGGCAGAAAATAGACAACCTCAACAAACCTAAAGGTTCGTTGGGGATGCTCGAAGCCCTTGCTTTCAGGATTTGTCGGATGCAACACACACTATCTCCCACCCTGTCGCATCCCTGCCATCTGCTGTTCGCAGCCGACCACGGCATAGAGCGCGAAGGAGTAAGTGTGTCGCCAAGGGCGGTAACTTGGCAGCAGATGATAAACTTCACACATGGCGGAGGTGGGGTAAACCTCTTCTGTAAGCAACATGGTTTCGAACTAACACTTGTGGATATGGGGGTAGACCACGACCTATCGGGGCACCCAACAATACTCAATCGTAAGATTGCCAACGGCACACGCAACTTCCTTAACGAACCAGCCATGAGCCAACAGCAAATGCTTCAAGCCCTCAACACGGGTAGCGAACTGGCAGAAAGCTGCAACGCCAAGGGCTGCAACGTGCTTTGTCTTGGCGAAATGGGCATCGGCAACACCTCTCCATCAAGCGTTTGGATGAGTCTTTGGGGCAATTTGCCGCTCAGCAGCTGCGTAGGAAGCGGGTCGGGACTAAACACTGAGGGCGAAAAGCATAAGCTGGCCATACTCGAACAGGCCGTTAGCAACTTCAAACGCCAACCGCTGCCCCACAACGACCCCTCAACCATCATCCAATATTTTGGTGGGTTCGAAATGGTAGCAGCCATCGGGGCGATGCTTCGTGCTGCCGAACTGCGTATGATTGTGCTGGTTGACGGTTTCATTATGTCTGCCTGCATGCTAGCCGCAAGCAAACTAAACCCTGCCGTACTTGATTACGCCGTCTTCGGACACTGTGGCGACGAGAGCGGACATCGCCAACTGCTGGCCCTGATGCAAGCACAACCCATCTTACAACTTGGCATGCGCCTAGGCGAAGGCACTGGTGCGCTGTGTGCTTACCCTATAATCGAGAGTTCGGTACGAATGATAAACGAAATGAACAACTTCAAAGATGCGAATATCGACAAATACTTCTAAATGGTACGACCGTCCTTGGGCGGCCTTCATCTTCTTCACCCGACTTCCTTTCTGGCGTATTCATCAGCCACCGAAAGACGCTTACGAGTCGGTTGTTGAGTTCTGGCCACTCGCCGGATGGCTAACAGGCGCTTTAATGGGCGCTATCATCTGGTTTGGGGCAAAGGTCCTACCCTTTCCCATTGTTCTTTTGGCAGCCATCGCTGCACGATTGTTGATTACGGGCGCACTGCACGAAGACGGATTAGCCGACTTTTTCGATGGGTTTGGCGGTGGCGGGAAAGACCGCAGCCGCATTCTCGCCATCATGAAAGACTCGCATATCGGCACGTTCGGCATTCTTTCGCTCATCGTCTACTTCGCCCTGTTCTTCACATGCATGCTTTCGCTTGGCCCTTTATACGCTGCGCTCGTTGCATGTGCTGCCGACCCGTTTTGTAAAATGGTGGCTGGGCAAATCACCCAGATACTCCCCTACGCCCGAACAGAGGAACAAGCCAAGGCCCATAACCTATATCGCAAATTCAATCTCTTAGCAGGTCTCTCGCTCATGGTGCAAGGACTTGCGCCGTTTATTGGGCTTCTCTATTTCGATAGTCACTGGGGCAGTGGGCGTTTAGATTGGAATTTCCTTGTTGCTGCACCCTGTCTCACCATGTTTTTCTTATATATACTGATGCTTCGTCGTATCAAAGGCTACACGGGCGATTGCTGCGGAGCCGTATTCCTGCTGTGCGAACTGGCATTCCATCTAACGGCCGTTGTGTTACTCACCTCTACCCTCACTCTTTAAATCCGCTTCTTAGATATGGAAATCATTCTCGTAAGACACACCAGCGTGGCTGTAGCCAAGGGCACATGCTATGGTTGGACCGATGTTGCACTGTCCGACACCTTCGAACAAGAGGCCACCCTCACGCGCACAGCCCTGTTGGCTCATGCCCCTTTCGATGCAGCTTACAGTTCACCGCTTAGTCGCGCCACACGCCTCGCTTCCTTTTGTGGCTTCGAAAACGCCACCATCGACCCACGATTACGCGAAATGCACATGGGCGATTGGGAGATGCAACGTTTCGATGAGATAATGGACGATAACCTTCAACGTTGGTATGCCGACTATATGAACGTGCGCACAACCAACGGCGAAGGCTTTCCCGACATCTATGCACGTGTTTCCAGCTTCCTTAATATGTTGAAAACACAAGCCCATCGTCGTGTGGTGGTGTTCGCCCATGGCGGTGTGTTGATATGTGCAGGTATCTACACGGGACTATTTAAGCGCGAGAACGCCTTTGATAACCTAACACCCTTTGGCGGATTGCTAAAAATAACAATCTAAACGCACCACTTCACCCCAACAAAACAAGAAACAGAGAACCCGAAGAATAAAAACGAACTAACGCACACTGTCATCATCTACCACACAAATTCTTAACCTTTTTTAAATCCGTAAAGTAACAAATGTTACCATACGAGCTGCAATTTATACCTAAATTTGCAACAGAATCAAAATAAAAAACAAGCCAAGCATGGAACATAAAATGAAAGGTTATCTCCCATCGATGGATCCCGAGAAACTTAAAGCACTTTTCGAAATAGAGAATGCATTCAAAGCCGGACAACTATCTGCCGATGAAGCCCGACAACAAATCAAAGAACGCGTAGGCAAAGTTAGCGCCTACCACGTGGCCTACATAGAGCAAACAATGACCGAAGAGACCAGTGACGAGTGCATTCGCGAAGATGTGCACGCCATTATTAACATGTTGGGCGACCAAATAGATAACACTATGCCCAATCTTCCGGCAGATCATCCCATCATGCATTACCTTAAAGAGAACGAGGAAATGAAGCGATTGCTCTTGGCGGTGGAAGACTTGGTGCAATATCCAATGATAAAGAACCAGTGGCTTGAACTGTACGACAAGATTAGCCAATACCCCTTACACTACAAACGAAAACAAAACCAACTTTACCCTGTGCTCGAACGCAAGGGATTTACACGCCCCACAACTACGATGTGGACCTTCGACGACATGGTGCGAGATGAAATTCGTGAGGCAGAACGCTTGCTACGCGAAGACCAAGAAGACGCGTTCATAAAACAACAAGAACGTGTTCTGCTCTACGCACGCGACCTAATGGAGAAAGAGGAGTTTATTCTCTACCCCACGTCGATGGCCCTTATCAACGAAGAAGAGTTTGAAGATATGAAGAGTGGCGACCAAGAAATCGGCTTTGCCTTCTTCGAAGTTGAACACAAAACCACTGAAACCAAGACTGAATCTAAACCCGACGAACACGAAAACTTTGCCAACGACCTGCAAGCGCTGCTCTCCAAATACGGATATTCGGCTGGCGGAGGCGACAAATTAGATGTTACCACGGGCAAACTAACGCTCGAGCAGGTGAACCTCATTTACAAGCACCTGCCTATCGACATTTCATTTGTAGACGAAAACGAATTGGTTTGTTTCTATTCGGATACCGACCACCGTATATTCCCACGTAGCAAGAACGTTATCGGACGCGAAGTGATGAACTGCCATCCACGAAAAAGCGCCCACATCGTTCGTGAGGTGATAGACAAACTACGGAGTGGCGAACAAGACAAAGCCGAATTTTGGATTAACAAACCAGGTCTTTTCATCTACATCATCTATGTGGCCTTACGCGATAAGGATGGTAAATTCCGTGGCGTACTCGAGATGATGCAAGATTGCACCCACATCCGAGCACTGGAAGGCTCGCAAACACTACTCACATGGAGCAACGGCGATGCACCTGCAACTAACGAACAAGCCCATGGAGCAGAGGCAGAACAAGCTGAAGAAGGTGAAGCAGAAGACGAAGAGACGACAGTGGAACCCATAACAGACATTACTTCACAAACCCGCCTGAAAGATCTTCTCAAGCAATATCCCATCCTCAAAAGTCGCCTACCTGAGCTCGACCCCAAGTTTAAGATGCTCAACACCCCACTAGGCAAAATCATGATGGGCAAAGCAAACGTACAAACGATGAGCGAACGCTCGGGAATACCACTCGATAAACTTATCGAAGGGATAAAGAAACTTATAAATTAAATCTCAATTAGGTACTAGACAGGGTAACACCCGGCCGCCTGCGGAACGCTAACAAGCACTTCTGCGGGCGGTTTTTTTAGCTAAGCTGGTTCCAAAAATTACGTTTGGCGGCTTTTAGATTTTATCAGAGCAACATGGCTTCTTATCCCCAACTCGCCAATTAAGCATTCCGTCGTTCGCATTTTCATCGTTCCAGGAATGCGCCTTCTAAGCCCCGATGATGCATTATTACATTAAACGCCGCGTTAAATATCTTTTGGACGCCTGTTCCATGTTATCCGGAATGCTGTTCCAGTTGAATTGGAATCCTGTTCCAACTTATCTGGAACAGGCTTCCATCTTAGCTGTAACAAGGCGAGAGGTTAAAAAGCTCACTACAAGAGCTTATCGGGTGAGGAATGAAAGATGGCGTTTGGAGGTAGGAAAGGTGAGTTGGTGGCGGTGATAGGCTGTGGAACGACACGCCTAGATAGTGCCAAGCTAGTATCAAACGTTACGTGGATTTGGGATAAGAGACGATGCTTTCTTGAGCAAGATTAGATAAAAAACGAATAGCGATCTCGCCAACTAATGCTATGCGATAGTTGACATAGCGCGTATCTCTTATCCCGAACTCACGAGAAACACAGAGCAGCGTTTTTAGGCCTTATTTATCGACTTTCAAATAAATATCTCTTATACATTAGAATTTAGTTATTGGTAAGTCGAGATCTGTAAAATGGCTGCTTCTCAAGCCTGCTTTTATTAAGCCACAAAAGCCTTAACGCATACAGAACTAAGCTTCAAACCAAGCTAGGGCATCGGCTGTGGTTGGCGAAAAGTGTATTAGTCGGCCACGATTGCTTTCGCAAATAAAACTTTGAAGGTTTTCACTTGGAAACGCCGAAAAATCTCCAACGATGGCCAAACGCATCCGAAAGGCAGAGAACTTTTGCAAAACCTCACCTGCTAACTTTGTTTTGAGATCGAAAAAGCGTGGCGAAATTTTATCGGTAGAAATTATCATGCCCTCAAATCCCTGATAATAGGCGTTTCCCAAAAGGTCGTTTGCATCTTCGGGGAATGCCAGAAGCATATCGTTGGCAGTAATTTCGGCCACCATTGCCTTACCAACAGTATGTGATATAAAACTAAACTCGGGCATGTTTCTCACCCACGCATCACACAATTGCGTCATACGGTCGAACACGATGTTTGCCCCTTCGCCGGCCAAAGTAGCGTTTGGCAGCGGTCCGCTATTAACGGCAATGGTAAAGATGCGTGCGGCCACACCTGCACGCACACCCATTGGAGCGTTTTCTACCACAACTCCTTGCCATGGTTGCAAATTGCCTGCCTTTTGTAAACCCATCAGATAAGGATCGGGAGCAGGTTTCCCACGAGTTACGTCGTATGCCGAAACAATCTTATCGGCCGTTACGAAGTCTTTAAAATCATGTTGCAAACGCTCGATCAGAGGTCGTTGGCCACTCCCTGTCACAACAACAATCTGCATGCCAGCCAACTTTATCTTCTCCATCAGCTCTAAAACGCCCTCCATAATGGGTGCTTTGGATAGCAATCCGAAAAGTCGGGCTTTCTCATCATACATCATTTGCGCCTCGTCTTCAGAGATGTCGCGACCTTGTTGAGCCTTTACCATTAGCCGAATGGTTTCTACACCACGCATACCTTCGGTTGCATACACATCGGCAGCAGTCATTTTCAGTCCGAATTTAGCCATAGCCTCTTGCCAGCAACGAGCATGGTTGGGCATAGAGTCGTATAGCACA
This sequence comes from Hoylesella loescheii DSM 19665 = JCM 12249 = ATCC 15930, assembly GCF_000378085.1. Classification (GTDB taxonomy): domain Bacteria; phylum Bacteroidota; class Bacteroidia; order Bacteroidales; family Bacteroidaceae; genus Prevotella; species Prevotella loescheii. Next base: position 109,248 of record NZ_KB899210.1, on the reverse strand, counting down.
CCATCCATATCAAAGAGTACGGCTCGTGGTTGAAAAGAGTCGAAACCGCTTTTTTCCAAATAAAGCTTTACTTCTTGCTTATGTCCAAAAGGCAAATTGCATGAAGTGGGAGCATACATATTATCCATTTGCGTATATAAAAGCAAGCAAAACGCCTCTTCGTTTTTGTAGGCGAAGAGGCGTTTCGCATATTAATAGAGTTTATTTCAGGCGTTCTTTTATAGCCTTGCTCTCAGCTTCGTAGCCAGGTTTGTCTAACAAGGCAAACATGTTTTTCTTGTAAGCCTCAACACCTGGTTGGTTGAACGGATTCACGCCAAGCACGTTTCCGCTGATGCCACAACCTATTTCGAAGAAATAAATCAACTGTCCGATGTAATATTCGTTCAGTTCGGGCACGATGATGCGGATATTTGGCACGCCACCATCTACGTGAGCGAGCAGCGTTCCCAACTCGGCCATCTTGTTAACCTCGTCAACACGTTTGCCTGCAAGGAAGTTCAAGCCATCTAGGTTCTCGTCGTCGCTGGGGAACAACAGTTTCTTTGCAGGTTGTTCCACACTGATAACCGTCTCGAAGATACTGCGTTCGCCCTCTTGAATCCACTGTCCCATGGAGTGCAGGTCGGTGGTAAAGTCGCACGATGCAGGGAAAATGCCCTTGTGTTCCTTACCTTCGCTTTCGCCGTAAAGTTGCTTCCACCATTCGGCAATGAAGTGCAACTTAGGCTGATAGTTTACCATTATCTCGATTTTCTTTCCCTTCTCGGTGTACAGTGCGTTGCGCACAGCAGCGTATTGGGCAGCGATGTTCTCGGCAAAAGGCACGCTGGGGGCAGTGGCCTTCTCCATATCGGCAGCACCATTAACCAACGCCTTAATGTCGAAACCAGCACAAGCGATAGGCAGCAAGCCAACAGGTGTTAGCACCGAGAAGCGTCCACCCACATTGTCGGGTATCACAAAGGTTTTATAACCTTCCTTATCGGCGGCAGCCCTTGCTGCTCCACGCTTGGCATCGGTGATGGCTACGATTACGTCTTTTGCATCGGCCTTACCGCGTTGTTCTTCGCATTGCTTCTTAAGTAAACGGAATGCGAGAGCCGTTTCGGTGGTAGTACCCGACTTCGAGATGTTGATCACACCGAAGCGCTTATCTTTTAGATACTCGGAGAGTTCGAAAAGATAGTCTTCGCCTATGTTATTTCCTGCAAAAACAATAGTGGGGTTCGTCTTATCACCCACAAGCCATGCGAACGAATTTCCCAAAGCTTCGATTACGGCACGTGCTCCGAGATAGCTTCCACCAATACCTGCAACAACGATTACTTCGCATTTCTGACGCAAAGTGTTGGCTACTGCCTGCACTTCGTCTAGGAATTGGGGTGTGATGGAGCTGGGCAAATGCAGCCAACCCAAGAAATCGTTACCAGGGCAACTGCCATTTTCCAGAGCCTCTTGTGCCGCTTTTACTTGCGGTTCGTAGGCTTTCACTGCGCCCTCGCTAAGAAATTGGGCGGCTTTGGTGATGTCTAATTGAATACGTTCCATTGTATTTATCTTTAAATTCTATGTTTATCTTATTATTATTGCAACCTATTCCTCTGGTATTTCCTCTATCTTAATGACTGGCTTATCACCATCCCAATAAGCAAAGAGGCAATCACAAGCTGTGCTATAAACATGAAACGACTTCATACCGGCAATATCTCGCCCGTAAAGAAGAAAGTTACAAATGTCTGTCGCAGTGATATAGGGGTTATCTTTAAGGTGAGAATGAATTGTGGATACTACCGTCTTACCTTTATGCTTGGTTTGTGTTGGAATTAATGAACGGTGATAACGACGGAAAGCGACAAGGCGATTGTCGTTGGTAAAGTCGAAGCTGTAATCATTTCCAAAGGGAATAATGCTCGGCTTTACCGTTCCTGTCAGCAGATATAACCGCGTTATATGGTCGTTAAAGCGAATGATATTAGCATTAAACTGTCCGAAATCAGGTGAAACACCATTGATACTATCTGCCAATGTCTCCATTTTGGCGATCAAGACATCTTTCAGCACAACAAGTTCTTTTTCTTCTTGAGTAAGCGGACGAACAGAATCAACAGCGATAAACTTTGGGGATGTCTTCTCGTACCTTAACTCATATAAGCAATTTTTCATTGACTTGTCACAAAAAAAGGCAATGATGGTGCTGTCTTTAGCCCTGTACGTCATTTGTCCACCTATCTCTTCCCTTCTATGATGTGCAAGAAAGAGATCGGTGAGTTCCCAGTTCAGCTTTTCAAATAGATACAATTGATGCCCTTCCTTGATGATACTGTCATTGATGGCAGCCAACGCTTCGGGTGAAGGAAGGGTGGTTACGTTCTTTTTTGCCTCAGCTATCTGGACGCAAAGAAAGGACATCAAGATAAGGATAACCTTTTTCATATCGTGTGGGTTTTTGATTATCTAAAGCTATCGGTAAGCAACTTTATCTCCACTTGTGGCGAAATCTTCTCGTACAATATATTATATACGGCATCAAGAATGGGCATGTTCACGTGCAGATGTCTATTGGTCTCTTTCATGCACTTCGTACCAAAATAGCCTTCGGCAATCATTTCCATTTCTATTTGTGCGCTTTTCACGCTATACCCCTTGCCAATCATTGTACCAAAGGTGCGGTTTCGCGAGAAGTTGGAGTAACCCGTAACCAGCAAGTCACCAAGATAGACGCTGTCGTAGACATTGCGTTCGAGTGGATGTACTGCCGAAAGGAAACGCGACATCTCTTGTACGGCATTGGCCATGAGCACCGCTTGGAAATTATCGCCATATTTCAAACCACTGCAAATGCCTGCCGCTATAGCGTAGACATTCTTTAGCACCGACGAATATTCAATACCTACGACATCCTGACTTGTCTTCGTCTTGATGAAATCGCTGCTTAAAATATCGGTAAAAGCCTGTGCCTTCTCCCTGTCGGCACAGCCCACGGTAAGATACGACAATCTTTCGAGGGCCACTTCTTCAGCGTGCGACGGGCCACCGATGCAAGCGATGTTGGCATAAGGCACGTCGTACACCTGATGGAAAAACTCGGAGCAAAGCAAATTGTCTTCAGACACGAGCCCCTTAATGGCCGTAACGACAAACTTATCGTGCAAACGCGTCTTCAACTTTTTGAGATGACTCTTCAAATAAGGTGAGGGCGTAACGAACACAAGCGTGTCGTAGTTCTCCACAATCTTGTTGATGTCGCTCGAAAAGTAAATTTCGTCTACGTTAAAATGCACGCTCATCAGATAGGCAGGGTTGTGCCCCAAGCGTTTGAAGTCGTCTATACGGTCGTCGCGGCGCATATACCAGCCGATGTGATGCGTGTGCCGCACCACGATTTTGGCAATGGCAGTAGCCCAGCTACCACCTCCCACTATTGCTATTTTACCGCAATTAAACATGGTTAAGTGAAAGGGTTAAAGGTGAGAAGGAGTGAGGAGACAGGTAAACATTGCCCTTTAATCCTCGGAAAAAGCATGGCAAAAGGGTGGAAAGGAAAACAAAGGCCTAAACCTAACACGTTTCCTTTCAACCCCTAGCCAATACCTTAGCCTTCGTTGGCCTTGTCTATCCAAGCTTGGAAGGCGTCCACCTTCGGGTTCTCGTAACCTAATTTATATTTCTTGTTTACGTTGCAAACGTCCATTTGCAGCTTTTGCGCCTTCACCTCTTTTATGTCAGAGATAAGGTTATATCCAGCCTTGTTGAACACGGGCACCCATTCAGCAGGCACACCCAATGCTTGCCACTCGGCCACAGTGCTCTTCGGGATGGTCTTTTCGGGACGCATCTGCGGGAAAAGCAGCACCTCTTGAATGGCAGTTTGACCCGTCATGAGCATCACGAGGCGGTCTATACCGATGCCGATACCCGACGTTGGGGGCATGCCATACTGCAAAGAGCGTAAGAAATCCTTGTCGATAATCATCGCTTCATCATCACCTTTGTCAGCCAGTTTCATCTGTTCAACGAAGCGTTCCTCTTGATCGATGGGGTCGTTAAGCTCAGAATAGGCATTGGCCAGCTCTTTTCCGTTCACCATCAGTTCGAAACGCTCGGTCAGTCCGGGTTTAGAACGGTGCATCTTCGTTAGCGGACTCATCTCCACTGGATAATCGGTGATGAACGTAGGCTGAATAAACTGACCTTCGCAGAACTCTCCGAAAATCTCGTCGATAAGCTTTCCCTTACCCATCGTTTCGTCTATGTCTAGCTTCAACTCCTTGCACACCTGCCTGATCTCGTCTTCAGTCTTGCCATCGAGGTCGTAACCGGTCTTCTCTTTTATGGCATCGAGGATGGGCAAGCGACGATAGGGAGCCTTAAAGCTAATAACCTGACCGTCTACAACGCTTTCGGGCTTTCCGTTAACGGCTACACAGATAGTTTCGAGCAAACGTTCGGTGAACGACATCATCCAGTTGTAGTCTTTATATTGTACATAAAGCTCCATCAGGGTAAACTCTGGATTGTGCGTTCTGTCCATTCCCTCGTTTCGGAAGTTCTTTCCAATTTCGTAAACGCCCTCAAATCCACCAACGATGAGTCGCTTTAGATAAAGCTCGGTGGCGATACGCAGAAACATTTCCTGATTCAGCGCATTGAAATGCGTAATAAATGGGCGCGCAGTTGCTCCGCCCGCAATGCTTTGCAGCGTAGGTGTTTCCACCTCGGTATAGCCTGCTTCGTCGAAGAATTGGCGCATGGTGCTGATTACCTTTGCGCGTTTCAAGAACGTTTCCTTAATGCCTTCATTCACAACGAGGTCTACATAGCGTTGACGGAAACGCAATTCGGGGTCGTCGAACTTGTCGTAGGCCACCCCGTCCTTATATTTCACGATGGGAAGTGGCTTTATACTCTTGCTCAACAGCGTGAGTTCTTTGGCGTGAACAGATATTTCGCCCGTCTGTGTGCGGAATACGAAACCCTTTACGCCCACAAAGTCGCCGATGTCGAGCAAGCGTTTGAACACCGTGTTGTACAGTTCCTTGTTCTCATCGGGGCAAATGTCGTCGCGAGTAATATACACCTGAATACGGCCTTTGGAGTCTTGTAGCTCCATAAAGCTGGCCTTTCCCATCACACGGCGTGTCATCATACGACCCGCAATGCATACTTGGCGCTGCTCGTCGTCCTTAAAATTGTCTCTTATATCGGTTGAAAAAGCATCAGTGGGATACTCTGCCGCGGGATAAGGGTCGATTCCCAAGTCGCGCAACTCTTGCAGGCTCTGTCTTCTTACTATCTCCTGCTCACTTAGTTCTAATACGTTCATACTTTTCTTACTATGTGCTTTATGATTGCAAAAGTACGAAAAAAAAGTGAAAGGGTGAACGTCCGTCCGCCTAAGTTTTAGACTTTGGGGACATTCGGTGTTTTATGCCAAGACATTTGGCATGTTCTTTTCTCTCACTTCCTTTGCGTTTATCGCTCCATCAGGTCTTCTCCCCAATGCATTTTGGCCTCGCGTTCTTCCCTATCTCGTATCTCCTTAGCCTTCTTGGGATAGAAAATCATGCGTAATGACTGATTATAGTTGAAGTAGTTCCACATCCAATTGAGCAAAACCACCATCTTATTGCGCACGCCTAATATGGAACGGAGGTGCACAACGAGCCACATAAACCATGCCCAAAAGCCTTTCATCTTGATTTTTGCAAACTCGGCCACAGCTTTGTTTCGCCCAACGGTGGCCATTGCACCTAAGTTTTTGTAACGGAAAGGGGTAAACGGTTTTCCTTTTATCATGCGCTTGAGGTTCTTGGCCAGGTTTGCACCCTGCTGGATAGCCACCTGTGCCAGCTGCGGATGCCCGTTTGGGTAATCTTTATCGCCTTCAACCAAGCACTGATCACCTATACAAAACACGTCTTCAAGCCCTTCAATGCGGTTAAAAGAATCAACTTTGATGCGTCGTCCACGTCCTAAATGATTTGCATCGAGATTGCCTACAGGCTGCCCGGCCACACCACTCACCCAGATAAACGTACGTGTGGAGATGGAAGAACCATCTGCCAGCATCACCTTATGGTCCTTATAGTCGGTCACCATCTTGTTAAGCAAGATGTTCACACCCATTTCACGTAGATATTTTTCCACCGCCGACGACGATTCGGGCGACATAGCCGACAACAAACGATTGCTAGCCTCAATGAGATAGATGTTCATCAGGCTAGGGTCTAGGTCGTGATAGTCGTGTGGAAGAATTGTGCGTTTCATCTCAGAAAGCACTCCAGCAATCTCAACGCCCGTCGCTCCACCGCCAACCACTACCACATTGAGTAGTTCTTGTTGCTCTTGCTTTGTGGAACAGGTTATGGCACGCTCGATGTTCGCCAGTATAGCGTTCTGCAAACCCATGGCCTCGTCTACCGTTTTCATAGGCATGGCCTGCTGTTCAACGTTCTTATTGCCAAAGAAATTGGTGGTAGTGCCGGCCGCTAGCACCAAATAATCATACTCCACCTTCCCTATTGAAGTCTGAATAATTTTCCTTTCGGGGAAGATGGCACGCAATTCGGCCATTCGGAAATAAAAGTTCTTGCGCTTTTGAAAGTTTCTTCGGAATGGAAATGATATGGAACTGGCCTCCATTCCTGCTGATGCCACCTGATAAATAAGTGGTGGGAACTGGTGATAATTATTCTTATCGATAAGTATCACTTGATAATCGGTGCCTTTTAGCCCATTTGCCAGCTGCAAGCCACCAAAGCCACCGCCAACTATCACAATTCGCTTGCGGCCGTCTTTTGCTATATTTAGACTCATGTCTTTACCTTTTTAACCTAAAACAATCTTTTGCTCGGGCCTTGCCCGAATATGCAAAATTACATATTTTATTGCGAAAAAGACATGGTCAGACAGAAAAATGCGGTATGTGACACGCTTAAATGCGATAGCCTAAACGGATTCATCCCGCACGGCAAGGCTAACACCACACCGCACGGGATGAAAAAAAGATATTTACTTAATTGATGTCGGGATTACTTAACCAACTTCAAGTCGTAGTTGTTTCCACTGGCAGCTTCTTCCAGCTGATCGTTAACAACGCTCAAAGTAGCGTCATCTTTCACGAGCAGATAAAGAGCATTGTCCTTATCCATAGCCAACTTGTAAGCCGTTACAGCTTTTCCCTTAACGTCTTTCTTAATCGTTTCAACATCTCCCTTGTAGGTCTTCACGTCGTCTTTGCCGTCTTTAGCTTGCAAGTAAACCTCTTCCATAGTGAAGGTTTTTGCAGAGTCGCCAGCCAAAGTAACAGTATACTTGATACCAGGACCATCAGCAGCAGGAATAGTTCCGCTATAAGTCATGCCTACAGCCGTAGTATCAACAGCCATTACAGAATCCTGAGGATTCTCTACATTTGCATTCTTACCCTTTTGGTTGCAAGAAGCGATAACTGCGCAAGCAGCTACCATCATTAATAACTTTTTCATGTTTCTCTTTATGTTTGAATTAAAATCGGTTGCAAACTTAGAACAAAAAACGCATAAAACAATCATTTGTATTCATAAAAGAGTTTAAAATGATGGAGAAAAGTTGTTTTATCAGTAACTTTGTAGTTGAACAACATAAACTACATTAAAAAGACGATACACAATGAACAAAGTTATTATAACCAACGTTACCGACCCAGTTTGCCCTTGGTGCTGGGGAGAAGAGCCCTTTTTCAGAAAGTTAGAGACCCATTTCCCTAACCTTATCACGTGGCGAAATGTGATGGGCGGACTTGTTGAGGACATGAACAAGAACAAACCGGCCGACATTGACTCCCTCACCTATTATAATAAGGAGAACAAAGACTTCATAACCCACTGCTTGGAGACAGCCGAGAAACATCACATGCCTATTAAGGTAGAAGGATTTAATCTATTTTCCGAAACGGAAAATTCGTCGTTTCCCCTCTGTATCGCCTTTAAGGCGGCACAAATGGCTGATGCCGAAAAGGCCGATCTCTTTCTATACAACTTACGTGCGGCTGCTATGGCTGAGGCCCGACAAGCCATATCAGAAGCCGAACTCATTGCCATTGCCGACGAAAGTGGTATTGATATCGCTGCATTTCTCGATCCATTGAACGATGGCTCGGCCGAAAAAGCTTTCTGGCAAGACGTAGAAGAGGCCAAAAGTCTCAAGGTGGAGGTATTCCCCACCTTCGTTTTCGAGTACGAAGGCAAAAAGATGCCCCTCAAAAATTTCCGCGACTACAACACCATGGCTGCCATGATAAAGGCTGTTAGTGGTGGAAAGCTACTGCCACAAGCCGTTAGTTTCTCGCCCGAAGCCTTATTCGAGCTGATGGAAACGCATCCCCGACTGGCAGCTGAAGAGGTGAAAGAGGCTTTCGACTTTGCCGACCTACAAGCCATGGAGGCAGCCATCGCTCCTCTTTTGGCCACTGGCGACCTGCTAAAACAGCCTACTGACAACAGCTATTTCGTAAGAAAACCTGCCAAAGGCATGGCATGCGACCTAACAACAGGCATCTGCAAATAGCCTGAGACGACATGGACAAAGCCTCTGTTTATGCACGATAAGAAATGAGGGGAATGTCATAGCACTAGCAAGACATCCCCCTCTTTCTCAACATTAGCAAGCCACCACCCCACTCCACGCTAGCTTAGGCTTGTCAGTCGCACTTCATCTAAACAGACATTAGCACACTTTCCGACAAGTATTAGCATTGCAAAAAAACGCAACCAGAAGCGTTAAATAACACTAACAAATGAGGCGTTTACAAACAAGGTTCGTTCTTTTGCCGTATTTTTGCAAAGCAAATAATAGCGCGAAGCAAATCAAACACGCGCACACTAGTTGCCAATAGGCACGAACAAACATTTAGCACATGAATTGTAACAAACACATCAGACGTATTCTAGCATGGATGTTCATCGTAACATTCATGTCGGTGTTTGCTATCAAAGACTTTCATGTGCACGAAGAGCACCCTTCAAACGTTCATCTCACTTGCGACGGAACCACGAAGACCTTCAAATCATCGTGCTTTATTTGCGACTTCATCATGCATGAGGCTAGTACACCAACGCTGCAAACCTATCAACCCGCAGTATTTGCCACTATCCTTACGCCTTATATCTTCACCGAACAAGTTGTTTACCGACACATTGAATCGGTAAATAGCCATTCGCCGCCAACGCGCGCATAAATTATTCCACACCCATTACACCCTTATTGTATCTATTTGATGGGACAAATGTGTCTTTTCGAATAGGCATCTTGGGTTACATTCACATTTTTATCACAGGAGACCGAATCATGTTCGGTCACTCCTCCAATCAGTAGTTATACACTGTTTGGCTTGTCGTGCTGCAACTATAATCTATGGCGCACGTAAGCCAACACCCCTAATCGTATGGTAAAAACAACTTTTCTTTGCATCGCATTCGCTGCGTTCACCGCATCATGGGCTTCTGCAAAGGTTTCAAAGACAGAACTACCCGTTTCGCTAAGTCAACAAGCCGACACCACAAAGACAAAAAACAACAATAAAAACGGTAAGTCGGAACTTGGTAAAGAACACAACATCAACGAGATTGTTGTAACAGGCGTGCGACAGCAAGCCAGCGTAAACAGCGTAAGCGACAAGATAGGCGAAAACCTGATAGACCGTTCCATGGGTAAATCGCTCGCTTCCATCCTCGAACATGTTAGCGGCGTAAGCTCCATCCAGACGGGTACAACGGTGGCCAAGCCCGTTATCAACGGCATGTATGGCAACCGAATACTCATCGTTAACAATGGAGCACGACAAACAGGACAGCAATGGGGCGCCGACCATGCTCCCGAAATAGACCAAAATAGCAGTGGTTCTATTGAGGTTATCAAGGGTGCAGAGTCTGTAAGGTATGGCTCTGAGGCTCTCGGCGGAATTATCGTGATGGAACAAAAGGCATTGCCTTACGGGCAGGCTGGCGTTTCAGGACACCTACGAACGCTCTACGGCAGCAATGGCAAACGATATTCTGTTGTGGCACAAGCCGAAGGTACTATACCTTTCAGCAACTGTTTGGCTTGGCGACTGCAAGGAACCTACGCCAATTCGGGTGACCAAAGCACGGCCAAATACTTGCTCAACAACACTGGTTATCGCGAACACGACTTCTCGGCATCATTGGGTTACAAGTACAACGCCCTCAAATTGGAAGGCTATTACAGCATGTACAACCTAAAATTGGGCGTTTTGCCTAGTGCGCAAATGGGTAGCGAAGACCTGCTTAAGCTGCGCATCGAGCTCGGTCAACCCGTGGAAATCTATCCATACAGCCGTCACATCGACTACCCTTTTCAGCATGTTGTTCACCATACGGCCATTGGCAAAGCATCTTTTGATGCGGGCAAGTTCGGCATTTTCTTATGGCAGACAGCCTTTCAGCACGATGACCGCAAGGAAAATCGCATCAGAAGGATGAATCTCTCGAATATTCCAGCGGTGAGCCTGTACCTTACCTCGTTTCAAAACCAATTGAAATGGAATCTGACTTACAACAAATGGAATACCGAAGCAGGCGCATCTTACTTGCACATACGTAACCGCAACCAAGGAGGAACGGGCGTTGTGCCGCTTATCCCCAACTACACCGAGTACGACTTAGGCATTTACGCCATACAGAAGTATCGCAATGAGAATTGGACGGCAGAGGCTGGCGTACGCTTTGACAACCAAGAAACACGGGCATCGGGTTACGATTACACGGGCAAGCTTTATGGCGGGCACCATATTTTCAGTAACTTCTCGTATAATCTTGGCACTAGCTATCGGCTCAACGAACAGTGGAAACTAACCTCCAACTTAGGTTTGGCGTGGCGTGCACCACACGTTCACGAGCTTTATAGCAATGGAAACGAGCTGGGATCGGGCATGTTCGTCATAGGCGACTCAACCATGCACTCCGAACAGAGCACAAAATGGGTTACATCACTATCCTATCGCTCTGCCTTTGCCGAAGTTCGGGTAGACGCCTATCTGCAATGGATAAATGGTTACATCTACGATCAGCCAGAGAGAGGAAAATATATCACGGTGATTTCAGGTTCTTATCCGCTGTTCCAATACAAACAAACCGACGCCTTTTTCCGCGGGATAGACTTCGATGTACGCCTAAAACCCATGCATCACTTGGAGTATCACCTGCTATCTGGCCTTATCTGGGCCAACGAAAAGCGAACAGGTAACTACCTGCCTTATATTCCTTCGGCACGCTTCGACCACGACCTAACGTGGGAAGACATCCGCGTAGGAAAAGGTAACGCATGGTTGCAATTGAAGCACAGGCTGGTTTTGAAACAGACGCGCTTTAATCCCGCAAGCGACCTCATCGACTTTACACCTCCCACATACAACCTCTTCGGGGTTGAGGCAGGCATTGAATGGCCACTTAGCGAACGGAATAAGTTACGCATGCTGTTGGCTGCCGACAACCTCTTTAATAAAGAATATAAAGAATACACCAACCGCTCGCGTTACTACGCTCACGATATGGGGCGCGATGTACGATTCTCCATTGGCTGGTTCTTTTAAAAAAACATAGACAATTAAACAACAAAACTAATAAGGTTATGAAAAAGAATTTCTTTAAATCAATGCTGGCATTATCTTGCGCCGCATTCTTCGCACTAGCTTTCACTGCTTGCAACAACGATGTAGACACCCCCATAAAAGAAATAGACCACAAGCTACACGAAGACCCCGCAAAGGTTACAGTACAGTTGGTTCAAGGACACATGCACGCCAATTGGCTTTATGTTGACACGGAAGGAGGGTTCCACCAAGACTCTGAATCGAAAGCCAAATACTTGAAACGCATCCAAGAAATAACCTACGAAGTAAAGCCTGGCAAAGGATGGACACTAGCAGAAGGCAGTGCAGACAAATTCTATGTGGTGAAAGCACATGATTATAGCGAGAAAAAAGGGTTCGAGAATCCCGCCCCCGTTTACCTCTTGTTCATCAAGTACTACAACGCCAAAGGCGAATATATAAACGGACAATTTGTGACGAATGGTCAAGATGCTATTCACCAACACTTCTTTACGGTTGAAAACGTGAAAGAACTGATGAGTGGAAAGGAAATAGCCAGTAAGCTCAACACCCCCGACTACATCGATTATAAGTACACAGACACAACGCCTTGGGATAAAACAGTGAAATACGACGACGCCAAACTAACAGGAACCACTAACCCCATTGGGCTTAAAGGGGTGATGAAATTCTTAAAAGACGATGTAACAATGGACCTCCGTATCAGACTCTATCATGGATACAAAGGTAAGAAAGATCCTCGGACGGGTCAATTCAGCCCCTATTATCGTTTCTCACCAACGCAGTTACAGCAGGGCACATGGGATATAAACTTCACGGTTCCTGTGGTGGTGTATGCAGATAGGGAAGATTACATCGAAGAAGAAGCCTTTAAGGAAGACATGGACATTGATAATTTCCCGGTAAATGGTTTCAAAAATGATGTAAGTAACAAGTTGATCAACCGCATCATGAAAGCCTTTAACCTCTCGTGGACCGAGGCTCTTCGTGATTATCACACGTCTATTTTCACAACAGCGCCACATGACTTAGGTAAAGGTATTTGGCTGTAAGCCTTGACATGCCTTATAGACATGCACCATTATAAAAATAACGTGCGTTTCGTTTATATCGAAACGCACGTTATTTTTTATTCCCCAACATAGAAACACGTTATCAGGGGATAACCTTTTTATATCTTTTTCTGCGTCTGTCTCAACGCTAACATGTCCTTAGGTATGCTCGCTTGTATCTCTTCAACAAGCAAGCTGCGCAATGTTTTGCGGATAAAGTTTTTACCAGTTATCATCACTATCTCACGTGTTGGCACGGGAATGGCAAAGGGACGCACAAGCTGCTTATGGGCGTCGTCTAGCTGATAAACGGCCAATTCGGGTATAAAGGTGATGCCTTTGCCACTTTCAACTATACGCATAAACGTCTCGATGCTACCCAAGGTGTAGGCTTTCTTGGAAGCTGATGCCGCTTTAAGGTGGCAAAACTTCACCAATTGGTCGCGAAAGCAATGCCCTTCGTCAAGCAACCACAGATATTCGCCCGTTAGGTCGGCCGTCTTGATGCTCTCTTTGCTGAATAACGGGTCGCCATCGGCCACGTATGCAAAAAACTGTTCGTAGAACAACGACATGCTATCAAACTCTTCTAAGCCCTCCAATTGCGCCAATATGCCTGCATCCACATCGCCACGCACCAAAGCCCGCTTCAAGTCTTCGGTCTTCATCTCCACGATGCGCACATCCATATCGGGATATTTGTTCATCAATTGGGGGAAGAAACGTGGTATAAGATAGGGTGCGATAGTGGGCAATATGCCGATGGTGAACGTTCCAAACAACGAGTGTTTTTCTTCTTCCACCGTTTCTTTAAGTTTTCGTGCACGTAGCAACACCTTCCATGCCTGTTCCACAACCAATCGTCCGGTTGGCGTAGGGGCGATGGGCTGACTCTTTCTGTCGAATATTTTCAGCCCCAACTCGTCTTCCAGCTTCTGCACCATCGAACTAAGCGTAGGCTGTGTAACGCCACAATGTTCGGCTGCTTTCGCGAAATGGCGAAACCTAAACACCGCCATCACGTATTCAAGTTGTTGTAAAGTCATCTAATCTATATTTTTTCCGTGGTACAAAGTTACTACATATTGATAACAAAACCAAAGCTTCGTGCAGATTAAGACACTGTATTTAAACAACTCTATACCCTACTCGTAGACATGACTTCCATTCTTCTGACCTACATTCCCTCATCACATCTCTTCCATATTCTAACCTATCAACTCCCCATAAAACCGCTTTGAAGATGCTTGCACAAACCCATCGAACGGTTACAGCTAAGAAGTAACCCTATTCCATGTCAACTGGACTGCTGTTCCATATCAAATGGAACAATGTTCCAGTTAACATGGAACAGCAGTCCATATAATAGATAACACGGCGAAAGCAGATAAAGCTGCATTCTAGTCCTTATCAACGGCACCACGATTGATAATAAACACCAACGAAAAGGCGCACCAATTTCGTTGCCGAAACTTGGTGCGCCATAACTAATGCTAAATATCCTGGCTCACGCCAGTAAGAAAACTTATGGTTTATTTTAACTGTAAGTGGCCGCTTTCAACATTACCCGAACCACGTATGCTCTTATTCAAGCTTTTGGCCACACCCGCAAGTTTGATTGTTCCCGAACCAAACACTTCACAATTAACGTCACCTGCGTTGTTAAGGTTTGCCCCGACGTCGCCTGACCCCTTAATAGAGAATTGCATTTTGTTGGCTTTAAGTTGTTTAAACTTGATGTCACCAGAGCCATGGATACCGGCAGAAGCACGCAGACATTCTACCTTTCCAAAGTCAATGTCACCCGAACCGCTGATAGAAGCCTCCAACTTATCGCAGATAACATCCTTAAAATCGATATCGCCAGAGCCATTGATAGACACTGTTAGTTGGTCGGTGTCAACACGCCGGTTAGCTTCGAAGTCACCCGAACCCTTTATTTCCAATTGCGTTAGGTCAGGTGATGTAACATAGATGTCCACATCGTCGCTCGATGTAAAAAACATTCGGCTACGTCTTGTTGCCCTTTCTATATATAATGTTTCACCACTTACACGTAAAACCACGGATGCCACTTCAGCTTGTGGGCCAACTAGCTTCACCACGTTCTTATCTCCCTGCACGAAATGTACATCATAAGGCGTAGACATCACAATGCGTTTAAAGTACTTTAAGCTCTGTTGGGTGGTAACTTTCTTCTTACTGTTTGCTGCAAATACACGGGTGCTTGAAGTAACTAACACGCCAACCGCGAGGATTGCAGATGCGATTAACAAAATTCGATGTTTCATATTTACTATCCTTTATAACTTGATTAATACAACCTTTAGACGCATCGACGCGTCGTTTGGTTGCAAAGCTATGAAAAGAAGTACATAAAACTAACGTAATGATGGCAGAATTAACATACAGAAAGCAAAAGTCCGACAAACAAGTAGCCATTGAAAGCATTTTTAACAACGCACATAGGCCTCTCCGAAGTCTTTCGCATCATTTAGTCAAATTTACTAATCATAAGCCGAAGCTTATGCCCATGATAACCAAAAAAAACGTAACTTTGCAGTGAGATGACCATCAGTAAAGCGAAAATAAAGTACATACGCGCGCTGGAAGCGAAAAAACACCGCGATGCAGAAGGCGTTTTTGTGGCCGAAGGGCCTAAAGTGGTGGGCGAACTGCTCGCCACAATGCCTGCCAAACTGCTCGTGGCCACGCCTCAATGGCAAGTACCTGTTGCCTTGCATGCGTCTACAGAGCTGATAACAGTCAACGACGACGAATTGCAGAAGCTAAGTTTCATGCGGGCGCCACAACAGGTTATGGCCGTGTTTCCTAAATTCTCCCAACATGGAGACGTCCTAAAAGACTGTGTGGAAACGAACGAGCTCACCCTGATGCTCGATGGAGTACAAGACCCTGGCAACCTAGGCACCATCGTAAGGCTAGCCGACTGGTTTGGCATTCGTCATGTGGTGTGCAGCCTCGACACAGCCGACGTGTACAATCCCAAGGTGGTGCAAGCCACGATGGGTAGTATCGCCCGCGTAAAAGTGAGCTATACGCCGCTCGAACCCTTGCTTGACGCCCTCCCCCCATCGTTTCCTGTATATGGAACATTGCTCGATGGCGACAACATCTATGGGCAACAGCTCTGTGCGCACGGCATAATCGTAATGGGAAACGAGGGTAAGGGGCTTTCGACCAGCGTAAGACAACGTGTAAATCACAAGCTACTGATACCCCATTTTGCAACAGGCGAACAACGGGCAGAAAGCCTTAATGTGGCCATCGCCACAGCCATTGTGTGTGCCGAGTTTAGAAGGCAAGGCGCACAAAGGTGATAGTCGCATATAAGAAAAACGGACTTGACAACAGGGAAACAGTCTCGCCGACCCGTTAACTCGTCAACTTGCCAACTTAAAAAAGAAACCCTTTAAAAAGATATAAACATGGAAACCGAACTCATTAAAGACAGGAGCCTATCTAGCTGCATAAAGACAGCCAACAATCTCCTTGGCGTTAACTTCGCCAAAACCATCAAGGGCACATGGCTACCCGCCTTGCTCATTGCCATAATGACGGCTATATTAGGCTTCTCAATACTGCAAAGCCTATATTCCTTTTCGCCTACTGTATCCGAGTACGACCTCTTCCCCATGGTGTTAGGCATCGTGTCGTGGTTGGGCAGTATAGCCCTTTGGGCCTATTTTTTCGCTTCGGTGGTAAACCTTGTTAGCGAAAGTAGCTTTAAACAGAACCTTCGTCGCTCGTTTGCCATCACTGCCGTAGAGTTGATTTTCTATCTCGTGATGATGGCTATTGGTGGTGTTATAATCAGAATGGTAGTGATGAGCTATATCAACAAGCCACTTACACCCAGCTTCTTTACGCTTGTTGGTGGCATTTCGCTCGCATGGATATTGCTAACGGCTCTACTCATGGTGCCTTTTAGATATGCAGAGATGCGTTATTTGCTTTCTCCCACGGGTAGCTTACGTCGCAATCTGATAGCCTATTACGTGTCAGGCGTAAGGGGAAGCGGACTTCTTATTGGCTCAAGTTTCTTTACCGCGTTGGCATCAATATGCTTAGGACTTGTTATTTTCTTGCCCACCATTATTCTCTTGGGTGCTAAAACGTCGTCGTTGATTGGCGAACTAACCTTGAATGATCCTTCAGGATTGCCCACTTACTTTAATGCGCTGTTCATTGGATCGCTTGTTCTCACCACATTTATATTCATGATGGTGATGGTATGGACGGTGTTCGTATTTTATTATGCCTACGGTTCCATCGAACATCGTAGGCAAATGAAAAAACAAAGACAAGTAGCAACAGCAGAATAAGGTGCAGAACAAACCGCACACAAAAAGCCCGGAAGGTGAACGAACACCTTCCGGGCCTTTGTATTTTAAATAAATGTATGGCCGTTTTAGAACTTGTAAACGATACCAGCACTCATCACTGCTTGGTTGTATCCACTTGCAATCTGATACTTCACTTCGCCATTAAGATACAGGTCATCGGTAAGTTGGAAGTCAACACCACCACCTAAGTTAACACCTAGTCTGCCATCGGTGTCTGTACGTCTGGTTGTAACCAATTTGCCACCTATATATTCAGGAAAATCATAGCTTCTAGATGCGTTTACATAACCCAATCCACCTAGAGGATAAGCAGCAAACCTATCGGTGATATTAAATAGATAGTGCAAGTTGGCGTTAATATCCCAAAACTCTAATCCATTCTTTTTGAAGTAGTAGTTAAAGTTACCATCAGCACGGAATTGGTCGTTAATGTCGTAACGAGCTCTAACGCCAATACCCAAGTTGGCTACATCAGTACCATATAGTGTGTGAACACCAACTGCAAATTGTGCAGACGCAAATGCGCTAACCATAGCAAAAGCTGCTACTAAAAATAATTTTTTCATCTTCTCTATTACTTTTTGATAATTAATTTTCCTCAATCGCCACACTAAAATGTAGCATTTAAGGTGAGAATAATCTCGATTAAATCTATTCTGATTATCTATTTCTCTTTCTAACCGTGGGCAAAGATAGATAAAAAAAACATAACCCATGCGTTTTTATGTAAAAAAACAAATACAAATATCATAAAAAAATATGATAATATGTCTACAAACGCAGCAAAAAGCCTATGTACAAAGGAGATATAGACAATGACATGCCTTTTATGTTACCATACATTTAGAACAACTTATCGGCAGATTATGTCCCCAAGAAACCTCAATACAGACATCAAAAGGCGTCAAAACAACCTATGAGAAGTTATTCTCCAAATAGGTATCGTGTTTATTTTGTAGTCTTATCAACTTGCACTACCTTTGCATCAACTTAAAGAATAAACGAAAAATGACATATCCCATAGAAAGGGTTGCAACGCTTATCGGGGCACAACGCCAGGGTAATACCGAGGCGCATATCAGCTTTGTGCTCACCGATAGTCGCTCGCTCTGTTTTCCCGAAGAAACCTTGTTCTTCGCTTTGAGGTCTAACAGAAATGACGGACACAACTATATACCCGAACTTTACCGTCGCGGGGTGCGTTGTTTTGTGGTGGAAGAAGTGCCGGAACGTGCTGCCGAACTATTCGGCGATGCCAATTTCTTATGCGTTAGTTCCACCCGACAGGCCTTGCAACAACTTGCCCAACGCCATCGGGAGGCATTCGATATCCCCATTGTGGGCATAACGGGTAGCAATGGCAAGACAATGGTGAAAGAATGGCTATACCAACTGCTCTCGCCACAAATGGTTGTGACGCGAAGTCCACGCAGTTATAACTCACAAATAGGTGTTCCGCTTTCTGTTTGGCTGCTCAACAGCCACTCGCAACTAGGCGTTTTCGAATCGGGCATCAGTCAAAAAGGTGAGATGCAAGCCTTGCACGACATCATTAAGCCAACAATCGCGGTGCTAACAAACATCGGTTCGGCACACGAAGAGAACTTCTCCACGCCAGAAGAGAAATGTCGCGAGAAACTAAGACTCTTCGAGGGGGCCGAGGTAATGGTATATAACGCCGACGACGCACTAGTGACACACGTGCTAAACGAGACAAATAACGGGGGACAACATCTGGCTTGGTCTACAAAAAGCCCCGATGTCGCCATGTTTGTGACGAAGATTGACAAGCAACCTACCCACACAACCATACATTATATATATAAGGGGGGTGAACCAGCAAGTTATTCGTTACCCTTTATCGACGAAGCCTCGGTGTGCAATTCCATTATCTGCGCAACCGTATGCCGGTATCTTGGCCTCGACGCAAATACCATTGGCGAGCGTATCAGCAAACTCGAGCCAGTGGCAATGCGATTGGAAGTAAAAGAGGGGCTAAATGGCTGCACGCTCATCAACGATTCGTACAACTCGGATATCAACTCGCTTGACATCGCTCTCGACTTTATGAACCGCCGACCCGACCACAATGGGCAGCAGCGAACATTGGTGTTGAGCGACATTTTGCAAAGCGGTCTGCCCGATGCAGAACTGTATCGCGAGGTGTCTAGTTTGGTCGAGCAGCGCGGTGTGCAAAAGTTCATCGGCATAGGACCGAAGATTTGTGCCAACAAAGGTTGTATTGCGTTGGCAGAGCAACATTTCTTTGCTTCGGTAGAAGAGTTCATACGCAGTAGCGTTTTCAAGGGTTTGCATAACGAGGTGGTGCTACTTAAAGGCGCACGAAGCTTCGGTTTCGACCAATTAACCGAACTAATGGTGAAGAAAGTGCACGAAACCACGCTCGAAGTGAACCTCAACGCCATGGTAGATAACCTAAACTATTACCGCGCAATGATGCATCCCAACACCAAATTGGTATGTATGATTAAGGCCGACGGCTATGGTGCGGGGGCCGTAGAGATTGCTAAGACCCTGCAAGACCATCGTGCCGACTATCTGGCAGTTGCTGTAGCCGACGAGGGGGCCACGTTAAGACGCAACGGAATAACGAGTAACATCATGATCATGAACCCCGAAATGACGGCCTTCAAAACCATGTTCGACTACGATTTGGAACCTGAAGTGTACAGCTTTCGCCTATTGGAGGCCCTTATTAAGGCTGCCGAGAAGGAGGGTATCACGGGATTTCCCGTACACATCAAGCTAGATACGGGTATGCACCGCTTAGGGTTCGACCCGGAAAAAGACGTCCCACGCCTGATAGAACGCCTACACAACCAGAACGCTTTGATACCTAAGTCGGTGTTTTCGCATTTCGTCGGGTCCGATGCCGACCAGTTCGACGATTTCTCACAACAGCAGTTCGAACGCTTCGATATGGGTAGCAAGATGCTACAAGCGGCTTTTGAACACCACATTCTACGCCATATTGATAACTCAGCAGGCATCGAACATTTCCCGCAACGTCAACTCGACATGTGCCGATTGGGGCTAGGCCTGTATGGAATTAACCCTCGAAACAACGCCATCATCAACAACGTGAGCACCCTGCGCACAACAATTTTGCAACTGCGAGAGGTAAAGGCGGGCGACACCGTTGGCTATTCGCGACGCGGAACCATCGATCACGACAGCGTGATAGCGGCTATTCCCATTGGATATGCCGATGGATTGAATAGGAGATTGGGTAATCGCAACGGTTATTGCTTAGTAAACAACCAACAAGCGGAATATGTTGGCAATATCTGCATGGACGTAGCCATGATTGATGTGACAGGAATTGACTGCCACGAAGGCGACAGCGTGGAGATATTCGGCGACAATCTGCCCGTAACGGTATTGTCTGATGCACTACAAACCATACCCTACGAGGTGCTTACGGGTATCAGCAATAGGGTTAATAGGGTGTATTTTCAAGATTGAACAACAACAAAAGAACCGCATTATGTTACTTATCATCGATCCTAACAACGACTTCGCAGACAGCCGCGGCAGTCTTTATGTGCCTCATGCCGACAAATCCATTGAGGCCATTGCCCAATATATAGCAGAGAACGACCCTGAGGCCATCGCCATTTCGCTAGATACCCACCGCCGTTATCACGTAGGCCACTGTGCCTACTGGCAAGGCGAAGGTGTGAAACCCTTTGCCAATGTGCACGCCGAAGATGTGGAACGAGGAGTAATAACACCCACATTTGCCCCCAAAGAGCAGGTTCTAAACTATCTTCGAGCCATGGAAAGCCAAGGCAAGGCACATACATTGTGGCCCGAACACTGCCTGGTGGGCTCTTGGGGATGGGCTTTACCCGACGTTTTGGTGCAAGCCATAAGCGCTTGGGACAACCTTCACCATGGTCAACGCCCTCTACACGTTTACCAAAAAGGAGAGTACGCCGACGCTGAGATGTTTTCTATCTTCTCGTATGTAAGCGAACCTACACCCAACGAACACGGAAAGCAAGTGCTAGACCAATTGGCGCAATACGATGAAGTGGTTGTTTGTGGCTTTGCAAAGGACTATTGCGTGGCCGAATCGGTGAAAGACCTGCGCAACGACCCACGTTTCGAGGGCAAACTGCGCTTTTTCGACGCAGGAATGGCAGCAATCAACCCGCAATCTGCCAATCTCGCCGTTTACGAAGACTGTATCAATACGTTCGGTGCAAAGAGGGTTTAAAGCGTTTAGGTTGTTCAACAGTTGGGTCTTTTGGTGTCAACGCCGTGCCATTTAAGCCGTCCAAGCCTACGTAAAAGGACTTTCGCCAGTATGATTTGTAAGCAAAAACGTCACGTCAAACTTGCCATTAACGCTGAAAAGTAGTACCTTTGCCTAATGATATTCTACTTCTCGGCCACGGGCAACACCCTTTGGGCCGCACAACAGCTGTCAGAAAAGACGGGCGAACGCCTTGTTTTCATACCCGATGCAATGGAAGGGCAATGCCATTATACACTTGCAGCGGGCGAACGTATAGGCTTTTGCTTTCCCGTACATGCTTGGCGGCCTCCAGTTTTAGTACGTCGCTTCATCGAAAGGCTAAGCTTCACTAACGCAGAGGGACATTATTGCTTCGCTCTTTGCACCGCTGGCGACACCACAGGCGAGAGCATGCGCATCTTCCGACAGGCTTTGGCGCAACGTCCGCTGCACTTAGATGCCGTGTTTTCGCTGCTCATGCCCGAGAGTTATGTGGGTTTGCCGTTCATGGATGTAGACACTATCGAAAAAGAAAGAGAGAAAAAGCATCAAGCCCAAATACATCTGGCAACCATCGTTACACAGATTATCGAGGCTCAAAGAGTAGAAAAAGAACCCAATGTGGGACGATGGCCACGCATAAACAGCCGTGTTATAGGTGAGCTTTTCGAACGAAAGCTCGTTAGCGACAAGGCTTTTCGGGTTGAAACAAATCGTTGTGTGCGCTGTGGCATCTGTGCTGAAGTGTGCCCAACTGCCGACATCGACGGCGGAAAGGGACAGGAGCCGACGTGGAAACACAACGGCAGCTGTCTCACATGCTTTGCTTGCTACCACCATTGTCCACAACATGCCATCGAATTTGGCAGACAAACCAAGAAGAAAGGACAGTATTGGTACGGCAGGAACCAACTATAACTAATACCATATACTTATTTAAAAGAATTAGAAAATGAAAAAAACGGTACTTATTCTCATCACATTGCTATGCCATTTAGCAAGTTTCGCCTCCAAGGGATGGCCCTACCCCATCACGGTTAGCCAGCCCGACGGCACTCAACTGACAATTCGCATCAACGGCGATGCCAACTTTAACTGGGTATCCACACTCGACAACGTGGTACTGAAACAAGTTGGCAACGGTTATTACATTGCCAATATCGATGCTAACGGTATGCTCACATCATCGGGCACATTGGCTCATGATGCCGATAAACGAAGCTCTGCCGAACAATCACTATGCAAGAAGCAAGACGTTAAGGCTTTTCTTACCGTTAACACACAACCAGAACGCCTCGCTGCCACTCGCGGATTCACTCGCGGTAACATACCTAGTTTCTTCCCCCATACTGGTTCGCCACGCGCCATCGTGCTCCTTGTGCAATTCGCCAATAGGCCTTTCAAGGTTCAACCGCGCAAGGCTTTCAACCAATACCTTAATAGTATGGCCCCAAGGCACCAAGACTTCGGAAACGCTGAAAACCGCAACACGGGTAGTGTTAAGAAGTACTTCAGCGACATGAGCGGTGGAAAATTCACCCCACAGTTCGACCTTTACGGTCCAATAACCATGTCGAAAGGGGCTGCTTACTATGGCAACGGTAGCTCTTCAATGGAAAATTACCGCGAGTTAGTGGCCGAAGCCTGCACCATGATGGACGATTCGCTAGACTTTTCAAAATATGATGCCGATAATGATGGCAACGTAGACCTTGTTTATGTTATCTATGCAGGATATGGCGAGAGTGCCTCGAGCTTAGATTCTACACTTTGGCCGAAAGCATTCGTTTGTGGAACAGATATTAAGAAAGATGGAAAATACGTGCGACTCGCTGGTATCAGCAACGAGTTGAACTACCGACCAAATTCAAAAATCAATTCAAAAAGTGGCTTGGCCATCAACGGCGTAGGACTTTTCTGCCACGAATTTTCGCATTGTATGGGACTGCCCGACTTCTATCCCACAGTAAATTCACAATGGACCACTGCCGGTGGAGAACGTGATTTAGACGCTTACGACAACCAAGGCATGGAAGATTGGGACGTGATGGACAATGGTATATACATGTATGATGGTTATTCGCCCACCGCTTACACCGCATGGGAACGCGAAAAGATGGGCTGGATAACCATCGAAACGCTTACCAAGGAAGGGAAAGTAGAACTAAAAAGCATTGATCAGGGCGGAAAAGCCTATCGAATAAAGAACGACAACAGGGCCGATGGCAAGGAATACTACATCGTAGAGAACATTCAAGCCAAGGGATGGAACTATAAATTGCCCGCATCGGGTATGATGGTGAGCCACGTAGAGTACGACCCACGAGCCTTTTCGGTGTTCTATGGGGGCGACAACTCAGTAAATAACCTGAAAAAACACCCCCGAATGACCATCGTTCCTGCCGATGGTTACCTGCCCTCTTCTTATCGAAAGGTATCAAATTCAAGCGCTGAGACTTGGCCCCACATCAAGGCAGACCAATACAAAGAACAACTTGCGGGCGACCTTTACCCAGGAAAGACCAATGTTCAACGCCTTACCGATGCACAAGGGCTAGTGAACTATGCACCGTGGACAGGTGGAATGCTTAACAAACCCATCTATAACATCATGCTGAAAGATGGTATCGTTACCTTTGATTTCCTTAAAGATCAAATGTCTACAGGCATTCAACAGCCCGAAATGGACATGGAGAACGGCAACAAGGAGAAGATTTACACCATCGATGGCCGCTACGTAGGCACCAACCTCAAAGCTTTGCCCAAGGGCGTTTATATAATAGGTAAGAAGAAAGTGGTGATTAGCAAGTGAAAGTAGTTAGCTAACGAGTTAAAACGTTGACCGGTTTACAAGCTTACGGGTTAACAAAATTGCAAGCAAACAAGCTTATAAGTTAACCAGTTGACCAGTTTACACATTAGCAAGTCTATTAGGTCTATGATTTTCTAGCTTACTGGTTTGCCTTGTTTACTAGCTCTCCTAACTTTCCAGTTAGTTAGCGAACAACTTAACCAACAGCCCTTAAGCCCGCCTATCACTAACAAACATACATAATAAAGGCGTCTGAACCAACGCGAAATGCGAGCTAACGCATATTTTTCGCAGGTTCAGACGCCTCTATTTTTTGCTCGCCCTACCCTATCACTTTAAATTTTGCAAACTTCAAGAGTAGTTTTTTGGAGCCAGCATGTTTAAAGTTAACGGTCATTCGAGCGTTTTCGCCTGTTTCTTCCAATGTTTCAATCGTGCCAATACCAAACCTTTCGTGTTCGATAACGCTGCCCTCTACAATCGCCTTTCCACTACTATCGTGCATAACTTCCGTTGATGCTGCACCAGAAGACGACTGCCCCATAGCCTTAGATATTTTTTTCAGGTTCGCGCCACTAGCTACAAGCCTTTTCTTAAAGGCATCCGACAACGGATCTACGGTCTGCTCGGGTTTCCGAGGACGTGTAGGGTTGGGTATTGGGTCGGCCATAAACTGACTGGCAACGGGTCGGGAGTTAAGAAAACGTGGATTAGCTGAACGCTTTTCGTATGTTCCCGCCGTGTCTCTACCACCATAATAGCGCGCCGAAGGCTGTTCGTCTGACTGCAAACGTCGTTCAAATCGCGGTGTAGAATATTCTGCCATAGGGTTCTGAACATTCAACAAGTTAGGGTCAATGTCGCTAATAAAGCGACTTGGCGTGTCAAACTCCATTCGTCCGAAACGATAACGATTCTTGGCACACGTCAAGATGCAATGCTTTTCGGCACGAGTGATGGCCACATAAAGCAGTCGGCGTTCCTCTTCAAGCAGTCTAGGCGAATCGGTAGACCGTGGACTGGGGAAGATATTCTCCTCTAATCCCACAACAAAAACGGTTGGAAACTCCAAGCCTTTGGCCGAATGAACGGTCATTAACACCACTCGGCTCTCCTCATCACCCTCGCTATCAAGGTCGGAGAGCAGCGAAACCTCCTGCAAGTAGTTGCCTAAGAACACCTCGTCTTCGTTTCCCTCTTCGCATCTAATGTCTACAAACTCTTTCAATCCACCCACAAGCTCCTGCAAGTTCTCTTGTCGAGAAAGGCTTTCAGTATCGCTAGTGGCATAAAGGTCGGCCTGAATGCCACTCTCCTTTATGATTTTAATCCCTAGTTCGTAGGCATCTAAAGTTGCGACATCAGCAACAAAGCCATTCACCATGTCGCGAAACTTCTGTAACTTAGTCCATGTTCCCTTGTTCACATCAAGGTGATAGTGTGCAGGATCAGCTAGAACTTGCCAACAACTCACCTCGTTTTGCTGCGCAGCCATCGTTACTTTGGCCAATGTTGTATCACCAATTCCGCGGGCAGGATAATTCACGATGCGTTTAAAAGCTTCCTCATCGTCAACGTTCATCACCAGTCTGAAATAGGCGATAATGTCTTTTATCTCCTTTCTTTGGTAAAAGCTCATTCCTCCGTAGATGCGATAAGGAATACTTTGTCGGCGCAACTCATCCTCAAACGATCGGCTTTGCGAATTTGTTCGGTATAATATGGCGAAGTCGCTATACAGACCTTCCTCGTTCTTCATGATGCGCTTGATGTCGTTGCACACCACCAGCGCCTCTTCCTTGTCCGAATAAACGGGCTTCAGTGTTATTTTCTCACCCAAGTCCTTTTGACTGTACACATCTTTCTTTATCTGCCTTTGGTTGTGGCTGATAAGGCTATTTGCCGCCTTCACGATGTTTTGTGTAGAGCGATAGTTTTGTTCCAACTTAAAAAGACGTGCTTCGGGGAACTGCTGTTGAAAGTCTAATATATTATCGATGTCGGCTCCTCTAAACCCATAAATACTCTGTGCATCGTCGCCCACCACACAGATGCGCCGATGTTCTTTCGTCAACTGCGTCACGATGAGTTGTTGCACGTGGTTGGTATCTTGGTACTCGTCTACCAGCACATATTGGAAACGATCGGCATACTCCTTTCTTACATCCTCGTGTTCGGCAAAAAGTTGATAGGTAAGCACCAGCAGGTCGTCAAAATCCATAGCGTTAGCTAGTCGGCAACGTTGCATATACGTGGCATACACCTTGTGCACGGCCGGCATACGCTCTCTTGCGTCGCGCTCCATCAACTCAATATTGGCAGCATAAGCAGTGGGAAGGATAAAGTGGTTTTTAGCCATCGATATGCACGCATGCACCGTGGCAGGCTTATATACCTTATCGTCTAGCTGCATTTCTTTGCAGATAGTCTTGATAAGCGACCGCGAATCCGTTTCATCGTAAATGGTAAAATTCGGCGAGAAGCCGATGTAGGGAGCCTCAACACGCAATATTCGCGAGAAAATTGAATGGAAAGTACCCATATAAAGACGTTTAGCCTCTTCGTGCCCAACAAGGTCGCCAATACGCGCCTTCATCTCGTTGGCCGCTTTATTGGTAAAAGTAAGCGCCAAGATGTTCCATGGTTTCAGACCCAATTGCAGCAAATGGGCAATTTTAAAGGTAAGAACGCGTGTCTTACCCGAACCAGCACCAGCGATAACCAACTGTGGTCCGTCGGTATATACCACTGCTTCGCGCTGACTTTCGTTTAGTTTTTCAAGCAAATTCTCCATCTTTCGTTTGTTGTATGGGAGTGTCTTACCCACCTATTTTTTCCTTCTATACACGCCACCACTGGCCGTATTGGGGTTATAGTCTTCGCCTTCCTTAGGGAACGAAGGCATAAAGCGCATGTTCTTCATGATTTGCTGTTGCCTCTTGCGCATGTAAGCCGAGGGATATTTCGAGCTAAACTTTCTCGGATTGGGCAGTGTTGCGGCAATAAGGGCACACTGGGCGCGACTAAGGTTGAGGGCGTTAGTGCCGAAATTGTATTCTGCCACCGCATCAGCTCCATAAATACCATCACCCATTTCTATAGAGTTAAGATACACCTCCATGATACGTTGTTTGCTCCACATCAGCTCGATAAGTGCCGTGAAATACATTTCGAAGCCCTTTCTTATCCACGAACGTCCAGGCCAGAGAAACACATTCTTAGCCGTTTGTTGGCTTATTGTGCTGGCACCAAGCTTTTTTCCACCCTCCATATTTCGTTTAGCCGCCTTCTGAATGGCTGCAAAGTCGAACCCGTGGTGCAATAAGAACCGTTGATCTTCGCTTCCCATCACCGCCACAGGCAAGTGTGGTGAAATCTTATCTAACGAAACCCAGTGGTGGTGCATGGTAAGGCTTTTGCCATCGAACAGCTGTTCGCCACAGCGGATGAACATCAGGGGGGTAAAAAACACGGGTACGAACCGCAATACCACCACCGAGAGGATGGTAGAACTAAAAAACAAAGCGGCCGTCCACCGCAATATCTTAAATACTTTCTTCTTCATAAACGTTGTTATAATACGCATTTAATGCGCATTCCGCAAGCTATCCGCCTAGTTAAACTCGGCATTGCATGGGTTATCTTCCCCACTTTAACGCCGAAAGGCACGAAAGAAAAGATATCATCGCCCACTATATTGTTGGCCAATGCAGCTTCTCTTTCGTGCCTTTGGGCAGATTATGCCTTTGGCACACGCCTTACTTCAACGTTCCGTTGTTAGCAGCGTCTACCATAGCCTTGCTTGCATAGAGGTAAACTTCTACGCGGCGGTTTTGCTGTCTGCCGCTAGCCGATGCATTGCTAGCAACTGGTTCAGAGCTTCCCTTGCCTTCAACCTTCTGAAATTGGGCACGGGGTACACCGCAATTGCTAAGATAGTTAACAACGCTCTGTGCACGACTATTGCTCAAGGGGATGTTAATGCCATCGTTACCCGTATTGTCGGTGTGGCCATAGATGTCCACATGACAGTCCCTATTCTCTTTAAGCACTTGCGAGAACTTAGCCAACTCGTTCTTCGACGATTGACTGAGCACGGCCTTATTGGTGGCAAAAAGAATACCCGAATCGAAAGTTACCTTAACGGCTTTCAGTCCGTTGGCATCGGTTACTTCTTCCACCTTAGCGCTCTTCACTTGTTCGGCGGTACGTTTAGCCACCTTATCCATGTGTTTACCAATCATCGAGCCAGCAGCAGCACCAACAGTGGCACCTACAACAGACCCAACAACGGTGTTACCTGCAACCTTACCTATTACAGCACCCAAGAGTGCTCCGCCACCAGTACCGATAAGGGCACCAGTTCCTTGCTTGGTTTTGCAACCGAACACTAATGCGAGACACATCAATAGTGTCATTAATTTCATCTTCTTCATAAATCTCTAACTATGTTTTAAACGTTAATCTTGGTGCAAAGATACGCCTTTTTATTGTCTTGATGCGCAATTTGCAACATTTTTTATAATAATAGTCTTTTAGGTTATGGGTTTATAAATATGTAAAATTCTAAGTTCTACATACCTTCACGTTACAATTCTAACCATAGAAACGTACAAGTAAGACTCAATAAGTTTGTCATCAAGATTTTAAAAATACAGAAACTTGCTCGCCCGTAAACTTAAAAACTAAAAAATATTTAGCCTAACAATGCCATAATAAGGAAGAAAAAGATTACTTTTGCAGAAAAAGAAACATACAACTAAAGCATTATAAATATGGAAATCAAGCATATACGCAGAACAGCTACGGCCTTATTGGTCGCTTTATCGTTGTGGTGCCTCAACGCAAAGGCACAACAAGCTACCGAAGTAGATCTCGATGAACAATACGCCACAGAACTTTTAAAGCCTGGAACAGTTGCTCCCGATTTCGAACTGCCCTCACCCGATGGCAAGAAAGTGAGCCTTAGCCAGTTTAAGGGCAAATATGTGGTGCTGGACTTTTGGGCATCATGGTGTCCCGACTGCCGCAAAGATGCACCCAACATCGTTGCCATGTACAACAGGTTTAAGGATAAGGGTGTGGCATTTGTGGGTGTATCGTTCGACATTGACGCTGCCCTATGGAAAGCCGCCATCGATAAATATGGTATGAAATATGCCCACGTGAGCGAGCTAAAAAAGATGCGCGAAGCCAATATATCAAAGGCTTATGGCGTAAAGTGGATTCCATCGATGGTACTTATCGACCCCGAAGGAAAGGTGGTGATGGGAACCGTACTCTCGAAGAAGCTTGAAAGAAAACTGGAAGAACTATTACAGTAAGCAACAGACCAGCACAAAAGCGGGTTAAAAACCCTTCTCAACATGTCGACTTGCTGACTTGAGAACTGGAAAAAACAACAAAACAAGCCTTAAAACCATTTGCAATCACTATAACGCAGAACTTAAAACGGGACGAGCATCAACAGCCAGCGCCCCCGCTCTGCATGCGTCTGCAAACAAACATCAAGGCCAAACATTTTAAAAGGTATTAATAATGAATCAACAGAACCAATCGGTTAAAACATCAAGAATTAAAAAAATCACATTTATTTTTATGTCAATTTGGAGTACAATATTCGGTGCGTGCGCACAAAGCCAATACACTAACGTAGACGTTGACGGCTTCGAACAAGCCATTAAAAACGATTCTGCACAAATATTAGACGTTCGCACTCACGAAGAGTTTGCAGAGAGTCACATCAAAGGAGCTATTCAGGTAGACGTTTTCAGTCCTAACTTCTTGGCCGATGCCGAAAGCAAGCTACAAAAAGAACGCCCCGTGGCCGTGTATTGCCGTAGTGGAAGGCGTAGCGCAACAGCTGCCAAACAGCTAAGTGCAAAGGGTTATCAGGTGATAAACCTAGAAGGTGGCATCATGGCATGGATTGCCAAGCGTAAAGAAACGGTTAGGTAAGTGGCCATTTATGGCCTTTTCATCCCCAACTGATAACATAACGACAGACGTTTAAAATGGGATTGAAAAGTGCTTTAACGTCTTTGGGCGTGTTATCACTTAGACGTAATCCTATTCTATATAACATGTAACCCTGTTACACCTTATGTGTAACAGGGTTATATATTATCTGGTGCCGACCGAATGCATAAAAAGTTGATTAACAAAGCACTGATAATGGGTTGCGATAGATAAAATGGGATGCAGCCAAACCCAGCCTCTACGCGAGTTCAGGATAAAACACAATCGCTATGTGAACTACCGCGTGGCGTTAATTGGTGAGAAAACCATTCGTTTTTTATCTAATCCTGCTCAAAAAAGCATCGTACCTTATCCCGAATTCACGTAACGTTTGATGCTAGTTTGGCACTATCTAGGCTGTTCATTCCACAGCCTATCACCACCATCAACTCGCCCTTTCCACCTCCAAACGCCATCTTTCATCCTCCACCCGATAAGCTCTTGTAGTGAGCTTTTTAAGCTCCAGCCTTGTTACAGCTAAGATGGACTCCTGTTCCAGATAAGTTGGAACAGCATTCCAATTCAACTGGAACAGCATTCCGGATAACATGGAACAGGAGTCCAAAACATATTTTACACGGCGGTTAATCAAATATTGCATCATCAGGGCTTAGCAAGCGTATTTTCGGAACTATGAAAATGCGAACGACGAAATAGCTAATTGGCGAGTTCGGGATGAGACACTATGCCCTTTAAACAAGACAGGGCAGGTAAAGAAATGGCTATCTCGCCTGCTAGCTCTACGCGACAGTCGGCATAACTATTGTGTTTCATCCCGAACGCACGTAAACCTCTACAAGGCGATAAACACAACTACCGCTTAGCAAAAAGATGTTTTTTAATATATTCACACTTACGCGTACGCGTATTATATTAAGGAGTGTATATCAATGAAGAGACTGGCGTAGGCCAATTGAAGCTGACTACTTCACCTCTTCTACAATCGTCTTTACCCCCTTAATCTTTTCACCTGCTACATCGGCAAGCAAACGCTTTACCTTATTGCGACTAACGGCCACGTAGGCATAACGTTCCTTTACGTCGATACGGCCGATATCATCGTTATTGAGGTGGCCTTTCTTACAGAGAAAGCCCAATATGTCGCCTTTGCTAATCTTATCTTTCTTGCCTTTACCTATATATAAGGTGGCCATTCGCGGCATTTGTGCACTGCCCGAAGTGGTGGGAAGGTCGAAAGGTTGTACCTCGCTGTCTACGTATTCGGGTGTTCGCTCGTTGGCCGAAAGGATAAAATAGCCGTTACCCTGCTTGTCCCAACGGGCCGTTCGCCCAATGCGATGGGTGTAGGCATCGGCTGTTTCGGGTAGATGATAATGCACAATGTGGCGTACATCATTAATATCCAGACCACGCGAAGCCAAATCGGTGCATACAAGCACATTGGCACTACCATTGGCAAAGCGGTAAAGTGCAGCCTCGCGGGCATCTTGCTCTAGACCACCGTGAAAAAGACTGGTAACAAATCCCTGTTCAAGCAAGAAGGCATTGGTACGCTCCACGCTCTCGCGATGGTTGAGAAAGACGATGGTGCTTTCGCCATTAAACGCTAACAAAAGGCGATGAAGGGTGGCAAGTTTATCTTTCGAGTCGCTTTTCACTTCGTAAACAGCTATGCGTTCTTTCACCTTTTCGGCCTCGTCAACAAAGTCGATGCGCTCTAACTTGGCATGCTCCACAAACAAGGGGATACGTGGCGAATTGGTTGCCGATAGCAACACTCGCCTTTGCACATACGAAAGGGAGGCCAAAGCCGTTCGCATTTCGTTCTCGAAGCCCATGTCGAGGCATTTGTCGAACTCGTCGATAACCAGCAAACGCACATCGGCGGCAGAGATATTGCCCTTTGCAAGGTGGTCGTTCAGACGTCCAGGCGTGGCGAAAACCACCTGCGGACGAAGCTGCTTCAAAGCGCGATGCTCTTCCATTGCCGTTCGTCCTCCATAGCAAGCCATGCCACGCACTGCCCCAACATCAGCCAAGACCTGCTGCGACTGCAAAGCCAGTTCGCGACCGGGCACAATTACCACGGCCTGAACATTGTCGTTGTCGGGGTTTATCATCTCGGCCAAGGGTAAGAGGTAAGCAAGCGTCTTGCCTGTGCCCGTAGGCGAGAGCACAACCACATCGCCCTTACCTGCCTTCATGGCTTGGGCCGTAGCCTTTTGCATATCGTTAAGGCTTTCAACGCCTAGCTTACGGAAGGCTTTCGCCAAGTCTATCTTGTTCATCGTTATGAGTTTTTGAGTTTATGAGTTCGTAAGTTTTTGGGTTTATGAGTTGATCAGTTGGTTTGTTTTGAGTTTATAAGTTCGTGAGTTGTGAGTTTATGAGCTTTGAGTTTCTGAGTTGATAAGTTGAGTTTTGGGCTTATGAGTTCGTAAGTTTATGAGTTGTGAGCTTTTGAGTTTTTGAGTTGATAAGTTGAGTTTTTGGGCTTATGAGTTCGTAAGTGTATGAGTTGTGAGCTTTCGAGTTTATAAGTTCCTGGTTTTATTGTTGTCCCATCAATCAGCCTAACAACTTATTAACTAATAAACTCACCAGCTCTTAACTCAAAAACTTATCAACTTATAAACTCAAAAACTCTCAACTCATAAACTCAAAAACTTATAAACTCACAAACTAACCACACTCTATTTAGCTGCTTTCATCAGCTTATCCATTTCTTCAAACTCTTTACCCATGTTCAGGTTGAGGTAAATGGTATAAAGCGGCAATAGCCATCGACATTCGTCTTTGGGTTCAAGGCGACGGTATTGCTCCATATAAGGCAGCGCACTGCGGTAACTTGTCGCCACTTTCTTTCTCAAGTCGCGCGACGTTTTGGCCGTTTTCTCTGCTTCAACAGCACGATTAAAGTAGGCCAAACCTGCATTGAGATACACTTCGGGCAGGTCTTTATGACTGGCAATGATGCTATCGCAGAGGGCAATACAGGCATCGTAGCGACCAAGATTTAAAAGAATAGTGCTCTTTGCCACACGCAACCAAAGATGTTCGGGCATGGCTGTCAAGGCCTGGTCTATATACTCATTGGCCGAAGCCCAGTTATTATTTTTTGAATAGTGCTCGATAAGGCGCGTATAGAAGTATGTTTGCGTGGGATAATCTTGAAAACCCTCCTTCAATATGGCCATATACTTATCGGTCTTGTTCTGCGACAGATACACGTCGGCAAGGTATTGCAAGAGGTATTCGTGGCGTTCCTTGTCCTTTTCGGCCAAAGGAAGATAGCGCAAGGCCAATTCGGGCGCGTGCAACTTATAACCGCAAAACACCGAGAAGAATGCTGCACGCGGCAGTTTGGTATCGGAATTGAGGATGTCGTAGCCCGTAAAGATAGGCATTTGGGCACAATCGATGTAGAGCGAAAAGAAGTCGTAGGCCTTGTCGTACATCTTCTTGCTCATAAAATAAGTACCTCCAAAGAAGAGGTTGGGCTTATAAGTGAACAACGCTTCTGCGTGTTTCTTGCGATATTTTAGTCTACTTGCGTCGCCATTGGCATTGATCACCTCTACCGAATCGATGCTTTTGAGCGTTAAGCACATCTTCTTGGTAAGGTCGTACATGGTAACGGTGTCGGCCGACTGCTGTAAATAAAGCCTTTCGTTACCCTGATCGTATTTCTTTTTGATAACATCGAAAAGCAGCAACCATGTCTTCACGTCTTTTCGATTGTCGGGCTGGGCGAGCACATCGTTCATGATGCGTTCGGCCTTGTCTAACTCTTTCCCTGTTTTTAGGGACGCTTTCACCTGTGCCAAGTCCTTTTTTAACGAAGCGGAACTGGCCAAAGCGAAAAACGATAACAACAATATAAAGTAAAGTCTGTTCATGCCGATAATTTTATTTTACGCCAGTTCGGAATTGACTGGCGGGTGTATAAGCGTGGAAATGGCTGGTGCAAGAGGTGGAATGTCATAACTCTTTTATACCCCCAATTGCTTCTTTTTGCTGCCAAGCATACGCTTTTCACTATCTTTCTTCACTACAAGGCGACACTATACATTTGTGTCTGACGCGTAGAATGTCGCCTGCGGTTTGTTATCCGAAAACCTTTATTTTCCCTTTGGAAACATACCCACATCACATTTGCCACACCGCAAAGCAAACGACACGGGCTACATAGACATAGTAAAGCACAGAACCAAAGGCGCAAGGCCGTGGTTCTGTGCTTTTTCATACTATTTCTTATTACTTGTTAAGTAACGATTCGAGGTCTTTTGTGCGTTGGTCGGCAGCGCCATAGTTAACATAATAGCACTGATAGAGGGGGTAGCTCCAATTGGCTTTTTCACGATTGGGGTCTAATTCCTTGGCTTGCTCCAAGTAGCCCATCGACTCTTTATAAAGTGCCTTTTGTGCAGGTACATCGTTGTTTATGGCAGCAGCCTTCGAGTTGATGCAGAAACCGAGGTAGGTAAGCACGATAACATTCTTGGCATCTACGCCAATCACCTTCTTAAACGAAGCGATGGCATCATCCCATTGGTTGGCGTTCATCTCGGCTTGACCTTTCAAAGTCCATGCCATAGAGCTGTTGGGGTCGGCAGCCAGACGCTCGTCGATGAGCTTCTTCATGTCGTCCTTCATGTTCATGCTGGTGTACATGTTGGCCAACGTACCCATAATCATGTCGTTAGAACGATCTTTGGCATAATACTCTTTCAGCTTGTTAACATAAGCTACCGAGTCTTCCTTGGTTTTGAGCTGCTGTTGAGCAACATAGAACTTCAAGCTTAGCGCATCCTTATAGTCTTCCTTGTTGTCGCCAGAATGCTTCAAGGCAACGTCTAGATACTTGTCGGCAGCAGCATAGTCCTTATCCTGGATGGCATAACGTGCAGCGAAGCCTGCTACCTGACCAACATATTGGTCGGGTTGCTTGCTAGCCATGTCGGCAAAGAGGGGCGTGTCGGCCGTAGCGGTGTACAATCCCCAGTACTTCAACACGTCTGCACTGTTGTTTTTCTGTGCAGCCTCTTGTCCGGCATTTACCAGATAGACGCGCAAGTTGTACAAACGGTTTTGGTTAGAAGTATGGAACTTGGGCTTAACCTTTCCCTTTTCGTTGGGCATTTGGTCGTACTTCTCACACTCAAGAGCATTAGTGAGCGCATTGGCAAGTGCATTGTAAAAGCCCAACGTATCGTAAGCCTCTACCTTTCCTTGCTTCAATTGCTCTGCCATTTGATTGGCGGTGATAACGCTCTGCTCCTTATTTATCTTCTCGAACGAGAGATCAACAAGCTTGTTATAGGCCTTAGCCTTGTCAGCATCGCTCATGCTAGAGAGGTTGGCCTTTACCAACGCTTGCGCATCGGCATAGTTTTTGGCCTTCAACACCTCTTTAACGGCATCTTGGGCGAACGCCACAGGCGATGCTGCAAGCATCAAGGCGAACATCATAATTTTTCTCATAACTGTAACTTTTTAAGATTTAATGATAGTCTATCTCTATTCTGGCGAGGCGAAACGGGCGTTTTAAATTCCCATTTGCCACAGCCTTGGTTGTATTGTGGCATGTTCTAAACCTACCAGTAGGCCAGCTTTTTGGCGCGTTGGTGCAGCGTTTGCTGCATGAGAGCTACAAACAGACCTACACCAACCAGCCATATCAAAGCCTTATTCTGTGGCATCAGCCTCCCCTTCTACCCCATCGTTGGCTTCGTTGCCTTCAATTTGGGTTTCGTTGGTGGCGTTTGCCACGCCTTGTTCATCAGTAGGCATCACCCCGTTATTGGGATTTTCCTCATCATTTTCATTCAGTTCGGCTTCCTTATCGGATGTCTTCACCTTACAAACACTGGCAATCACGTCGTTTTTCTTGCTCAGGTTGATGAGTCGAACACCTTGTGTGGCACGTCCCATAACACGGAAATTGGCCACGGCCAACCTGATGGCGATACCACTCTTGTTGATAATCATGAGGTCGTTGTCGTCGGTAACGTTCTTAATTGCCACCAACTTACCCGTCTTATCGGTGATGTTGAGGGTCTTTACACCCTTTCCGCCACGGTTGGTTTTACGATAATCGGCCACGAACGAACGTTTTCCGTAGCCCGTTTCGCTAACTACCATCACCGTTTCGGTTTCGGGATCGTTCACCACAATCATGCCAACCACGGCGTCGTCACCACCATCCAATCGCATACCACGTACACCTGTGGCGGTTCTTCCCATGGTTCTAACGGTGTTTTCGTCAAAGTACACGGCACGTCCGTTACGGTTTGCCATAATCAACAGGTTCTTTCCGTTGGTCAGACGAACATCTACCACCTCGTCGCCCTCGGCAATGGTGATGGCGTTTACACCGTTGGTACGTGGGCGCGAGTAAGCTTCAAGACTCGTTTTCTTCACTGTACCGTTCTTCGTAGCAAACACGATGTAGTGGCTCTTAATGAAATCTACATCGTTGAGTCCCTTAACGCGAAGGAAAGCATTCACCGAATCGTCGGCATCAATGTTCAAGAGGTTTTGTATAGCACGTCCCTTGGATGTCTTATCACCTTCAGGAATTTCGTAGCACTTCAACCAATAGCAGCGACCTTTCTTCGTAAAGAAGAGCATCGTTTGGTGCATCGTGGCCGGATAGATGTACTCCGTAAAGTCTTTATCTCGCGTGTTGGCCCCTTTACTACCCACTCCGCCACGCGCTTGCTCATGAAACTCGGACAGCGGAGTACGCTTGATGTAGCCCAGGTGGCTAACGGTGATAACCACAGGATCGTTAGGATAGAAGTCTTCGGCATTAAACTCGTGTTCGTCGGGGATGATCTCAGTGCGTCTTACGTCACCAAACTTCTCCTTAACTTCCTCTAATTCGAGCTTCATCACGCGCTTACACTCTTCGGGATCATCCAAAATAAGTTGCAATCGAGCAATAAGCTCTTCCAGTTCTTTATATTCTGCGTGCAGTTGTTCGATACGCAAGCCCGTGAGTTGCGACAAGCGCATGTCTACAATGGCTTTACTTTGCAGCTCATCGAGTTCGAAACGTTTCTCCAAATTGCGCTGTGCCTCAGATGGCGTTTCGCTCTTGCGAATGATTTGCACCACTTCGTCGATGTTGTCGCAGGCAATGATGAGTCCTTCTAATATGTGCGCACGTTCTTGCGCTTTCTTCAAGTCGTACTTGGTACGGCGAATGGTAACGTCGTGACGATGCTCCACGAAGTATTTCACACACTCTTTGAGCGTGAGCAAACGTGGACGACCCTTCACCAGTGCAATGTTGTTCACCGAGAACGAGCTTTGCAACTGCGTCATCTTAAACAACTTGTTGAGCACAACGTTGGCGTTAGCGTCGCGTTTTACGTCTACCACGATACGCATACCTTGTCTTCCCGACTCGTCGTTAGCATTGGATATACCCTCCAAGCGACCTTCTTTCACCAAGTCGGCAATATTTTCGATAAGCTGCGCCTTGTTTACGCCGTATGGTATTTCGCTAATCACAATCTTATCGTGACTTTCGTCGCTCTCTATTTCGGCCTTTGCACGCAACACGATACGTCCACGACCTGTTTCGTAGGCGTCTTTCACGCCCTGTAAGCCATAGATATAAGCCCCTGTGGGGAAGTCGGGTGCCTTAATATATTGCATCAGGCCCTCTGTATCGATATCAGGATTGTCGATATAAGCACAACAACCATCAAGCACTTCTGCCAAATTGTGGGTCGGCATGTTAGTGGCCATACCCACAGCGATACCGTTTCCACCGTTAACGAGTAGGTTTGGTATCTTGGTAGGCATCACCTGAGGCTCTTGCAGCGTGGCATCGAAGTTCTCGTCCATATCAACGGTGTCCTTATCAAGGTCGTCCATGATACGTTCGCCCAACTTCGAGAGCCTACACTCTGTGTAACGCATGGCCGCAGCCGAGTCTCCATCAACGCTTCCGAAGTTTCCTTGACCGTCTACCAAGGTGTAACGCATGTTCCAATCTTGTGCCAAGCGCACCAAAGCCCCGTAAACCGAGGAGTCGCCATGTGGGTGATACTTACCCAAAACATCACCCACCACGCGCGCACATTTCTTATATGGCTTGTCGCTGGTATTTCCCAGCCCTAGCATTCCATACAAAATGCGCCTGTGAACAGGCTTAAAGCCGTCGCGCACATCAGGAAGTGCGCGCGCAACAATAACCGACATACTATAATCAATGTACGAAGACTTCATCTCTTCTTCGATATTGATCTTGATTATCCTGTCTTGATCGATTGTTTGATTTTCGTCCATCTAATCTATTGTGATTTTATTGAATATTCGTTCTAAGGCCATTTCCTTTCGATTTAAGGCCTTTTTCTCCACGTTTTACAAGGTGCTAAGTTACAATATTTTTCTCATTCGGTAAAACAAAAACAGCTAAAATACGCCAAAAAACGCTCCAACATTGTTCTATTAAAGGAATAAGATGGGCAAAAAGGCCGTTTAATGCCTGACAAATAGTGGCGTTTGAGGTGCGCTGTGAGGGTTTGTTCCATGCTGCTTATACACTTCGGCATGCAGTTTACACACTTTGCCATGCTTGAAGAGACATTTAACCATGCCTGATGAGGCATTTATCCATACTTGATTAAGCGCTTTGCTATGTTTGATGCGGCTTTTCGTGCTCTACGATATCAATACGATAGCACGAAAATGAACTGCAAAGAGGCATAAAGTTCGATGGCCAAGACATAGATAAGCCATAGCGGAAGCGTGTAGGAAATACCTGCAACAAGACAATCGCACACTTCTTCGAGCGAACGCAAACGCGAACTAACCACCCCGAACGACACACTGATAAAGCACACCGACAGACAAACGATGAAGAAAAAGCTTTTTGAAAAGCTGCTGGGATATAGGTTGCCCGTCACCCCAAGCAAAACGGCGTGGGGCAAAACGGTGAGCAAAAGGGTCAACACCACAATCACCAGAAGCTCAGCCAAGGCAACCATCACCCCGAAACGATCCCAAAAAGACATGGCTTTCGATTTGCGCGGCACATCGAGAATACCACAAAACTTCACCGAGCCAAAGGCCATACTACCCAAAAGAAGCCACACTAAGCCACGCCCTGCAAGATTGTCGCCGATGCTTCCCACCATCCACCTGATGCCTTCGGCACTCAAAAGCGAACGTATAGGCAACTCGGGGCTCACGGCTTTGAATATCCATGAACCCAACACGGCAATCAACTGGAAAACGCCTAACACCAAAGCGAGGCGTGCAATGTACTTTCCTGTTCGCCGATGATAAACAGACTTGTGTTTAGTCATTGTCTGGAACAAGGTTGTCTATGTCGAGAATGTGCAGCTCGATGGCCCTTACTACGAGCCGTGTAGCATTTACGCCCATCCCACCGTTACCGTTAGGGAATAGCTTATTTACCAATTCGTTCTGCCTTTTCTCCAAACTCTTCACGCCAAAGGGCATTCCCCGCAAGTTGGTTATTTGCTCCTTGGTATAGCCTAGCGCCAAATGACGCAAGAAACGCTCGTCATACTCGTCTATCTCGTAAGTGATGAAAGCTTCTTGCCTAAATATCTGGTTACTCACCACACGTTTAAACTTCTCCACGATTTTTTCGAGGATGGGCTGATTAAATACCAATCGCTTGCCATTCATCACACTGGCCACATCGCCCCGTGTAAGCAATTCGCCGCTTTTGAGTATAATCCCATCGCAGCCTGCATCAAGAACGTCGAGCCACAGCTTCTCATTGAGTATTTCGCCTGTGAATATAAGTACCTTCACTTTGGGAAACTGCTCCTTGGTATGTCTGCAAATTTCTACGCCAATGGTAGTGGAACCACCCAAACCAAGGTCTAACAGCACCAAATCAGGCAACTCCTGTTTCAGCAGTTTCCAATACGTTGGCTCATTATCGGCCGTCCCGATGATGGTAGCCTCGGGTATCTCGTTCCTAAATATGCCTTCAGTTCCCTTCAGTTCTAAGGGCACGTCCTCAACGATTATCACTTTAAATTTGTCCATATCTTTTGTGGTTGTTTAGTGTCTAGTGTTTATGCCTGCATTGTTTTAGGCAGGGTTATCTCGATATGTGTTTTGTTTTCGATATTAAATGCAAACACGCCGCACCCCCTGGCGTTGGCAAACTCGCCCGTATCGCGCACGATTTGCCTACACAGATAGAACTGCAAGTTGGGCGTTGTGGGTGTAAACAGATCCCTACACTGCTCATCGGTGTACACGATATTAGGCAATTCGAGGTCGATTACCACGTATCGTGCCCCCTTGTCTTTGGCCGTAAGTACAACCGGACGCCCTTCGAAGAGTCGGGCGAGGATATCAAACAGGTAGGTCAAGAGGTCTTCGTCGCCAAGTATATACCACCCTTCGCCTTCCGCTTTGTTGATGTGGGGTAAGGCACCGAGTAGCTTTTCCAGCGGCACAGGCCTGCATTGGTAGCGCAAGTCTTCGACAAGACGCATCGCTTGGGCGCTCAATAGCATGTAAAGTTCCTTATAATAGTCCACCAACTCGTTCATATCGTGCAGGTCTTCACCGCCATTCTCAATCAGTTGCCTAATGCGCGAGGGGTAATACATCGTTTCGTGCTTCAGCGCACTAAGGCAGTTGTCCAACACGCTGTTGTTAACGTGCAGCTTGTCGTTCTCTATTTCCACGCGATGAAGTTCGTCTTCGGCCATCTCAATATTCTCTTCTCGGGCCTTTTCCATCGCTACGCTCTTCTGTAACACCTCGCTTATCTGGCTCACCACTTCGTTAAGCGAATTGAATTGCACCGTTTCGCCACCATGTCTATCTATCGACTTGATGATGCGCGCTATGGCATCGAGCTTGGCTTGCGCTTCATCGGTGTTCATCAACACCTTATTTATATCTTCAACCCTTTCCACATAGATGCGGTAGGCTACATAATGGCGATAGAATAGCACGTAATAAGCGGGAATGATAAGCAACAAGAGCAAGATGAGCACAACGATACTAATGGTTTTATTGGCCTTCGACTGCTGCATGCCCACCACGTAAGCATCGAGCGTATTATCCGCCGAGCGCGCCTTAAAGAGCCTTGTATACACCTCGTTGTTATAGCGATACAGTTCCCACTGGTGCAAAGCCAACGCGGCAATGGCACTCTCGTTACGTATGTCGAGTATGATACTGAAGTTGGTTTTCAGTCCATCGTTAAACCACTGTATTTCTGCTGGCTTATCCACCGATTGCGAGTAAAGCACCATAAGGTCTTTTCCTTGTGGGTTTCTCTGGCTATATACGGCGTTAAGTTTGCCTATACAGCTATCCGCATACTGCAAGGCCTTGGCGTAGCGACCATTAACATTGGCGAAATAAGCACTGTCGGCGTATGCATTGGCACGTTTAAGCAGCTTACCTTCAAGGGTGTTGCCCGATATACGGTCGAGAATTTTGCTGCGATTGCCGTGTCCGCTGTCGGTTGTAGCCGTGGCTTGCGCCTCCAAACATGCCCCCATCGCCACCACTGCGAGCAATGCGCGAACCACCCTTGGCAGTCTAAAGCTAAACACGCTGCCCCTACCCTTCTCACTTTCTACCGAGATAGAGCAGCCGTTAAATATCTTACTTACCTTCTTATACTTGTCGATGATACCCTTGCAGTTGAGCAACCCGAAGCCATGCGATGTTTGCACGTCTACCGAAGAAGAATTGATAACCTTGCGTTCGAACAAGTGTGCCCGCTCTTCCTCGGTCATTCCCACGCCAGTATCTGCAATAACAATATCCACATAGCCTTCTTCAACCACTCGTGCACTAAGTGTAACGCTATCGTTCGCTTCTGTAAACTTACGCGCATTATCTATCAGCGTGTTAATCATAAAGAGCGTTAGCGTGCGGTCGGCCTTCACCACCTCGGTGGTAGGTTTCACCACAAGACTCACCCCTTTGCGTTCAAATCCCATTCTACTTTTCCCAACGATGTCGAAGAGGGGTTGCAGAGCCACGCTTTCAACGTGCAGGCTCAGCTCTCCTTGTCTCATCTGTATCCATTGGGTAAGAATGGCGTTGTATTCTTTTATCTTATCGGTAAGTTCCTTTACATAGTCCAGTCGCTCTTGCCTAATTTCTTCGGGTTCTTCCACTGCGTTTAGGCGGTGAATTTCGTGGCGCATCCTGTCGATAAAGGGCGCAACCGAGTTTACCAACGACACCTTGGCGCGCTGTTCGATATTTTTTTTCTTGTTCAGCACCACATGCCGCTTACCAATTTCCTGCTCCTCATGCAATTCTTCATATCGATCGTTCTGTTCTTCCACGTGCCTTGCGTTCGTCTTCTCCCATTGCCGAAGGGGTTCGAGCATCTTTTCGGGCGAATATTTTGCAGCCTGCCTCGCGCGCATAGAATTAAAGAGGTATAGCAAGAGTATCACCACCAAGATGGCCACGCCCACATACACTAGCATCATGTTTAGCTGTTTCGACGAATTTTCCAGCTGTTCGGCACGTGCCTCTTGCTGCTTGTCTTGTCGGGTTTGGCGTTGTATGTCGAGGTAGACGTTGCGGTTCACGTCGCTTTGGCTTTTCACGTTCATGGCCGAATACACCAAACTGAGTTGTTCGCAGATAGACGATACCAGGTCGGGAGCCTTCTTGATGACAGGGTTACGGTGTAAGGCGTTTTGCAAACAGAAAAGGGCCGACTTGTAATCTCTAAGTGCCCAGTAGCAAGAGGCGAGCGTACGATAAGCACCTGCAGTTTGGTAAACATCGCCATAGCTAGAGAAA
Organism: Hoylesella loescheii DSM 19665 = JCM 12249 = ATCC 15930; assembly: GCF_000378085.1. GTDB lineage: Bacteria > Bacteroidota > Bacteroidia > Bacteroidales > Bacteroidaceae > Prevotella > Prevotella loescheii. Next base: position 66,365 of record NZ_KB899210.1, on the reverse strand, counting down.
ATCACTAATGCCCTTTGCGCCAAGTTGCCAGCCAGCAAGCTGTCGGGCATCTCGTCGGTGTTAAGTATGGTGATGGCCGTTGTGTTGTCACGCACCAATTGTCGTCTTTGGCGTTTGTCTATCAAGTGTTCGCTTATGGCTTGCAGCGAGTTGGCCTCCCAATAAGAGTAATTGCTTTGCATGGCCAGCCCATAACAGCGGAACAAAAATTCAAATTCCTGCTGGCAGATGGCCTCTTTGGTAGGCGCAGAGATTAGTCCACCCGCACCCACATTATACATATAGCTCAACCATTGTGCCGTATCTTGCTGTATATCGCCGTTAGGTTCGATGTTTTCTTGTTCTATTACCGCTCTTTCGGGTAAGCCAATGTAGTAGAAATACACCGAAGCCACGATATAAAGTTCGGTTTCGGCGTATATCATTCGTTTGCGCAGACGTGGCGAAAGGTTATGGGCTTCTTCCTTTATACGCTTTAGTCGGCGTAAGGCACTTTCACGATAGTTGTAGAAATCCTTGTTACGCGACTGTCTTTGGCAAAGTCTCATCATCTGCACATCAGCCACGAGCAGTTCCACTTGGTTGTCGGTGATATTCTGCACATCGTTAAGTAGCTTCGAAGCCTTTTCAAATTCCATCTTAGAAATGTGCACAAAAGCCAAGTTGTTCAACGCTTCAGCCCGTCCGTCGGCATAATCTTCCGACACATCCAATGCGCGTTGGGCATACACGGCAGTAGAATCGAGGCTGCGATAGTGAAAGGCGTACGCTTTACCGTTGAGCCTGTCTGCCTCGTCAGCGTTCTTATCACTGCAAGCAAAGAGGCCCAACACCCAAAGGCCAACGAAAGTAAGCCTGATGAGAAACGCGATGCGTCGATGTTGGAAAAGCGAATTGATAGCCTATGTATTTACTGGTTACGCATGCAAATATATAGAATAAATTTCGGAAAACGCAACGTTCGCCTAAAATAGTTGAGGTTCTAAGCCTGTGAACAACTAAGTTTATAGGGACTATGGCCGAACATCCGAGCTTAAAACTTACACCCTTATGAACACGCATGAACGCACAAGCCAATGAACTTATCAAACCTACTCTCTCACGAACTTATACCCCTACCCTCTCAAACCTCTGGTTTAAGGCAATTAAAAACGAACGAATTAAATGGAAAAGCACAATAGCGTGGATTCTATTGAATAAGCCTCATGTCTCAACGTCACCACTCCATTTAACTCCAACGCCCTTTTAATACTTAATAAGTGTTAAAGTTATTATTGCCGTATCCCAATAAAATGAAACACCCGAATATATTTCGTAACTTTGCACCTGTTTTAGTCCGTGGAGGCTTAAAAAAGTGTCGGAACGAGTCTGAACGCCTCGCGGAAAACCGTTTTACAAACATTATAATGTACGCAATTGTAGAAATTAACGGTCAGCAGTTTAAGGTTGAACAGGGTATGAAGCTCTATGTTCACCACATTAAAGATGTGGAAGCCGGCAAAACTGTTGAGTTTGACAAGGTTCTGCTTGTAGACAAAGAAGGAGCAGTAACCGTTGGCGCACCCACCGTTGAAGGTGCGAAAGTAGTAGTAGAAGTTGTGAACCCACTTGTAAAGGGTGACAAGGTCATCGTTTTCAAGATGAAACGTCGCAAAGACTATCGCAAGAAGAATGGTCACCGCGCTCAGTTCACGCAAGTAGAAGTTAAACAAGTAATCGCTTAAACGCAGGAGGAATTAAGAATGGCACATAAAAAAGGTGTTGGTAGTTCTAAGAACGGACGCGAATCAGCTTCACAAAGACTTGGCGTTAAGATTTATGGCGGACAGAAGGTTACTGCTGGTAACATCATCGTTCGTCAGCGTGGCACGAAACACAATCCTGGCAAGAACGTGGGCATCGGTAAAGACGATACGCTCTTCGCGCTTGTTGACGGTGTTGTGAACTTCCGCAAGAGTCGCAAAGATAAAAGCTACGTTTCTGTAATACCGGAAGCTGAGGCATAAATAAGAACAATTACACTTATTCCAAACAAACAACAGAATCCCAACCATAACTTTATGGTTGGGATTTCTGCGTTATAAGGGATGGTAAAATACGATAATTACCAACGAGCTACATGTTTCCCATAAGCCCATAAACGATCCATTAAAGAACGCTTTTTTAATTCCCGCCATGCTACATGTTGTTGGGACTGCTGTTACATGTTAGGTGGAACGTTATTCCAGATTAAATGGAACATTGTTCCATGTTAGAAGGAGCACTGTTCCATGTTAGATGGAACAAGCCAGACGGTTAAAAAGTTAATGGTAAGCGCTTTTTAACTTGCTGCCGTTTTACCGTTAAGCAATATTCGACACAGACGAAACATGCCTCTAAAAAGCTTTTGCAGATTCCTCCAAACAGAGCTACTCATTATTAATATACGCGCGCGCGAAAGAAAAGTACCCAAAACGGAATAAGAATGAAGGTGTGTTTTGGTGCAAGTTTGTAAGCTACTGGGCAATTTATAGAACACGCTTTTACAATAAACTGCACAAAAACACGTTGGTAATACAATAGCGGTTAACCATAAGAAAACCGCCAACCCCATACGAAAAAACAAGATGAAATCAATCCACATAAACGCCCTGCTGATGGTTTTAACCATCGTCGCCACATCATGTGGTGCTGATGCCTACATCAAAAAGGGTGAAAAGAACCTTGCATTGGGCGAATATTTCGATGCCGCCAACAATTTTAAGCAAGCCTATACGCGAACGCCCTCCAAGGATAAGGCAGCCAGGGGACGCCTGTCTACCAAGCTAGCCTTCTGCTACGATAAGATGAACGCTAGCCAAAAGGCTGTGGGCGCATACCAAAACGTGCTGCGATACGGTATGGCCGATGCCAACACACACCTGCTTTTGGGTAGGCAGCTACTGAAAACTGGTGCATATAAGGCGGCCGAAAGGCAGTTTAAGAGTGCCCTAGACTCGCTGCCTGGAAACAAATTGGCCAGCGAAGGTTTGCTATCGGCACAACAAGCGGCGCAAACCAAGAGCGAAGGCTCACACTATATCGTGAAACGCATGGACGCGTTTAACTCGCATAAGGCCGACTATTCGCCTATGTTCTTCGGCGACGACCATAATAAACTTTACTTCTCGTCTACCCGAAACGAGGCCAAAGGCGATGCGCTAAGCGGCATAACAGGCGCTAAACCCGCCGACATATTCGTATCAGAGCGCGACGACAAGGGCAAATGGAGCAAGCCCGAACCCGTGCAAGGCGGACTGAACACCGAATACGACGAGGGGGCTTGTACCTTCTCGCCCGACCAACGCACAATGTACTTCACCCAATGCACCACAGATCCCAACTATCCACGCTATGCGCAGGTGATGACTTCTGCTCGTTCGGATGCCGCGTGGGCAAAAGCCACAAAGCTAGACATATCGAAAGATACGCTTTCAAGCTTCGCCCACCCTGCCGTTTCGCCCGACGGGCAGTGGCTTTACTTTGTTTCTGATATGCCAGGAGGACAAGGCGGGCAAGACTTATGGCGCATTAGGCTTACCACTAACGGCTTGGGAGAGATGGAAAACTTAGGTGAAGCAATCAACACGGCAGGAAACGAATGTTTTCCAACGTTTAGACCCAATGGCGACCTTTACTTCTCGTCTGACGGACACATAGGCCTTGGCGGACTAGACGTGTATGTGGCACGGCAAAACATGGCCCAACAATGGACGATAGAGCACCCAGGATTTCCCCTAAACTCGAATGGCGACGACTTCGGACTAACCTTCGAAGGCCCATACAACCGTGGCTTTTTCTCGTCGAACCGTGGTGACGCACGCGGATGGGATCACATCTACGCTTTCGAATATCCTGAAATAGTACAGAGTATTAAAGGATGGGTGTACGAACAAGAGGGCTACGAACTGCCCGCAGCACAGGTTTTCATGGTGGGAAACGATGGAACGAACCTCAAACTGAACGTGCTGGCCGACGGATCGTTTAAACAAGTGGTGAAACCAGGCGTTGAATACGTGATGTTAGCCACGTGTAAGGGCTACCTCAATCACAAGGAAGAACTGGTGGTGAAGCCTTCGGAAACTTCGCACGAATACGTTTTACAGTTCCCATTGGCCTCTATCACGGCCCCCGTACTCATCGACAACATCTTTTACGACTTAGACAAGTACACCTTGCGACCTGAATCGAAACAAGCATTAGACGAACTTGTGAAGCTTCTTAACGAAAACCCCAACGTTACAATCGAACTAAGTGCGCACTGCGATTACCGCGGTACGCCCGAATATAACAAGACTTTGGCACAGCATAGGGCAAACGCCGTGGTGCACTATCTTATCGAGGCGGGCATCGCCCCACAAAGGCTCACCCCCATGGGCTATGGTAAGGAGAAGCCTAAAACCATCAGAAAGAAGCTGACAGAACGGTATAAGTGGCTGAAAGAGGGAGATGTGCTGACCGAAGACTTTATCACCAAGCTAGATAAAGAGAAGCAGGAGATTTGCAACCAGCTGAACCGCAGAACCGAATTTGTGGTTCAACGCACTACATACGGATTGCTAGACGATAAGGGCAACTTGAAAAAGCAAAAGAAAACGCCCAAACAATCGGAGAAGGAAAAAGAGGATGTGTTCGACATTATGGAATAAAACGGCTGATAAAAGGGGCGAGTGTGGAGTTTACTTAATCTGCTTTCGGCCGACAAGCTGTTGAAAAACGTACAGTTTTCGGCATATCAAAAAAGCGCCTCTTATCTGCGAACACCCTCTATTTTACCACCATCGTCTGGCTTTCTCATGTCAAAATGTTGTTAAGTAAGTTAACAAACTGACGAATTAACAAGCTTACAAACCAACAAGATTACAGGTTGATCAGTTGACAAGTGTCATCATCTACCACTAGAAAAATAAGAATCGAAAAACAATGAATACAGGAAAACTACTTTTTGTACCCTCTGGTGGACTGGCCAACAGAATGCGTGCGATGGCATCGGCATGGCAGTTGGCTGTGCATACAGGTGTTAAAGTTGAGACCGTTTGGTTTTGCGACTGGGCACTTAATGCGCCTTTCCATTCCATTTTCGAACCAATTGAAATTGCGGAGATGGTGGCAAGAGAAGCCAAGACATGGGAACAGCTTACGCTTGACCGTCCTAGAAAGCGCAATTTCCGCATTCCACTGTTGTATCAGCAGCTCCGTTTCGCACAGCGCATCGACGAATGGCAGGTTACGCCCTTAAAAAATAAAGGTTTCGACTTTAATAAGTGGGCTGCAGGAAAAAACAGCTATATGAGCTGTTACCAAGACTTTGGGCACGTTCCCAACTCCGTTTACAAGCATTTGTTCCACCCTGTTGGGCCCATTCTCGATGAAATGCAGGGTTATCACGAACAATTCTCGGCACATACCATTGGCATGCACATTAGGCGCACAGACAATAAGGAGTCGATAGAACGAAGTCCACTTAGCCTGTTTATTGATGCTGCCCAGCGAGAAATTGACCTTCACGACGACACACGCATTTTTCTTGCAACCGACGATGAAGGCATTAAAACGGCATTAAAGGCCGAATTTGGCAACCGCATCATCACTTCCAGCAAACCCGCAGCACGCAATAGCATTGCAGGTATTAGGGGTGGAGTGGCCGAACTGTGGATGCTGGCCTCCACCTCTACCATCTATGGTTCAGCAGGAAGCAGCTATTCGGTTATGGCTTCCAAAATTGGAGAAAACAAACTGGAAGTGTTGAGCAAATGAAGAAAGGAGATATGTTGACGAGATACAAGCTAACAAGTTGGCCATGTACAAGTTAATAAGTTGACGTGATATAAGTTGACGGGGTGATGAGATATAGGTTAACAAGTTGATAAAGTACAAGTTAGCAAGTTGACAAGATAGGAGCTGACAGGTTTACTAAGCAGTACCACCATAAATCTACTTATCAAATTGTCAGCTCGTGATCTGTACTTCTTACCTATTCATTAACCTAAGAGTCTGCTTAAACGCCTCTTCCCTATCCCAATAACAACTTACTCACCTCGGCGGTGTTCAGTGCCCACTGGTAATTGTAACGTTCGTTGGCATCGTTTTCGCTGCTAACTAGCGTCATACCTTGTACCTCTGCCCTTATTTCCAGCAGTTCGCCAACCGCTGTTTTCTCTTCCAACCGCTTGAGAAGAGCCTCAATACTAGATGCGTCTGCTCCCAAAATGGTTTGCGAAGAGAAGGGCATCTCTAACCAAACAATTTCTCTTTGCGCCACTTTAAGCACGCCAAACACCAACCCTTTGGACAAATTGGCCTCGCTAACGCGTACCATAAACTGAACGCACGACGGATCGTAAGCCACCCCATCCTTATCCGAAACGGTCATGGGATAGGCCGAATTCATCCAACCCACCATCAAGTTGGGCGACAAAGCACCAGTGGAATAGGCATTGCAGCTAAATGTTACGTAGCGGGCGCCAGTCTTTTCCAATTCGTTTAGATTCAATTCAATGTACTCGGCCGTACCAACTTGCTCTGGGATATGCTGTATATCACCCGAATGTTTAGCCCCAGGGCAACGCAAATTGAAGTAAGCACACTCCCTAACCTCTTTTTTATCGAGGGCAATACGTGCACTTAGGTCCATATCTAGGTGCTGGGCAGGCAACCCTTTCCCCCATTGCATGAACAACCTAACGGCATTTCCTTTCACCTTAAACCGCGTTCCTTGCAAGGCGCACGATGCGTCTTGAACGGTATTCGACCTATCGCCCACGCCGATTGGCACTTGATAAAGTCGCGGGTCGATATAAACCGTGCCACCTGCACAGTGCGACTGTTTCGCATATCGGCTTTTCATTGCTCGTTTGTACATCGCATTTACATCGGCCACCATCTGTTTAAGCTGTGCTTCATCGTAAAAAGCAAGCAATGGATGGGGGTCGAGATTGTGCATCACACCCGTTATTGGACGTGCCAAACGCATGCGCTCTGGGTCGAAATAGGCAACAGCCGCATCGTTTAACGAGAGCAACAGACGCGTGGGCAGCTGATGAACGATACCTTCGAAAGCCGCAAGTGTGGACTGCGAATCAAAGCTAAGCATGGTGGAAAACAGACAACGGGCAAACAAGCCAGGGCGTTTGGACAACAACGACAGAGTAAGTTGCGCGTCGTTAGCCCTCCGCGCCTTATCTAACGTACCCAACCACGGGGTGTAAGCTTGGCAATAAAACACGTCGAGCAGCGAGGTGAGACGTTCGAAACCCTTTTTACGCGCATATTCGGCCAGTCGCAAGGCCCTAATCATGCGCACCCACATTCCCCTTTTAGCGTGCATCGCTTCGGCCGATTTCTCCTCAGGCAGTGGAATGGCATTCATCCACGTGGCCACAAGTCGGCAATAAGCCCTGCTGTATTTCAGTTTTAGTCGCTCACGCATAGCCTCGCCTGCTTCGTTAGCCCTGTTTTCTTGTGGGGCCATGTGCCAATGTAGGCCTCGGGCGTTAGCTATGAGCGTTCGGGGTTCAATTATTCGTGCACATCCATTCTTCTCATACCATAGAAATCGCAAGATATCGGCAGGTGATTCAAACAGTCCTGTTGCCTGTTCGCCTTTCCCTGAGGCCACCAATGCCTTGATGGCAATCATCGCCGTTTCTTTCATGGCTATGGTTACATCGCTAGGCAAATCGAACAACATGAGCAGTTGTGCCACCGATTGTGCCTGGGTGGCATCTAACGGCGTGGGCGAAGCAAGCAATGTGCGCAACTCACGCATCAGGTCGGTACGCGTAAAGAGGTGCAGAGGTTTAAGTTTCTTGCCCTGACCCTCGTAAATGGTGGTGGAGGTGACAAACGGTTTGCCACAAAAGGGACAGCCGTTATATCGCTCTAAAGGGAAAGTGCCTGTGGGAATGAAGTGTCCGCAAGGCAAGGTTGTGCCTTGAAGGTTCAGCCTATCTTTGCTATTGTTGGCCGCGAAAGTGATGAAATGGTCGATAAGTCCCTCTCCCGTGGGCGTATCCCATGCCTTTACCAAGGGCGCCCAGTTGAGTTTCAAGCCCAAAACATCGCTTATCACGCTGAAAACGCTCTCCAGTTGTTGGTCGGACGCCATGTAAAGCGCCTGCAACAAAGGTTCGTCTACGCCATAGCCACAGCCATTGAGACGCGACACCAAGGCCAACGCGGCCGAAGAAGGCACGTGGGGATGTTGAATCTGTTCTCTATCAATGTCGATAAACAGGGCTTGGTAGCGAAAAGCCACTTTGTTTGCTATGATATGGTCCATGTTGTGGGATTGTTGATACTGGTTGTTTTCCAAACAATTAAAAAATTAGACGACGTTTTCTCGCTTGTCAATGGGTTTTATGTTGTGGGACAAAGACGTGTCGTTTCTTGGTCGATAAGTTCCTGACAGAATTGAATTCCATCGCATACACCCTTAACTTAAAAGCTTACGAGTTATAAACTTAGTAGGATGTTCGGGGATTATAACACATCAACTCATGAACTCACGAACTCGCCATCTAAAATAAAAAAGGGTGAGAGGGCGGTAATTGCTGGCCTAAATTTCCTATGAGTTGAAGTAAGACCAACTTGACCGTCCCTCGTTTCCCTTTATACCGTGCATCAAAGCAACATATTATGGCGCGTTTGCGGTAAGAACATGCCCACCTTTTATATAATGGGGGCGCTACATACCACCAGTCGTTGCGCACCTTTATTTATCGCCTAGCCACCTTAACCCTTAATCACCGCGATGGGTAACAGCTTGGTTTTCACCTTAATCAGGTCTGTTTGGCTGGCAATAACTTCTTCGATGTCTTTGTATGCACCTGTTGCCTCTTGCATATCGTCTTGCGAACGTATGGCGTGAACAATGCCTTTGGCTTCAAGCCATACGTTCTGTCCGTTGTGGTTTTCGCATGTTGCGTAATTGTGCGCAATATTTATCATCGGCTAGAACGCAATGCCAGGCAATGCATCTGTAAGCATTTCCTGTATTCTTTGCATCATCAGGCTTCTATTGCATAACGCAAAATCGATGCAATATTGCATTTCTACCCAATATTTTTTTAACTCAGCCGAGCTAACGGGTAGATTTGATGAACCAATTAATGAAGGTAGGAGCAGCCAATTAAAATCAAGTAAAATCGCTGATTGGCGTCAATCGTACCGTACAAAGGCCTTTGTACGGCCACTACAAGCCTTTTGTAGCCACCCTACAATTCAATAGTAGTGTCACTACAACTCACTTGTAGTGCCACTACCACTCGTTTGTAGCCACACTACAAAAGGCTTGTAGTGCACCATGCGGTATAAAAACATGATGCGAAGGTTGATTATCAGGTACTAAGCATGTTTGCATCGAGTTCTGTTACAGTTACTGATTTCATCAATGACTGACGATAGGCAGTGGGTGACATACCTGTCTGCTGCTTAACGAATTTGCCAAAGAAGGCAAGGCTAGGGAATTTATGTTGAAACGCAATCTCCTTAATAGACTTCTCTGTATAGCGAAGTTCCTGCTCTATGGCACGCATCATATAGGTATGGATATGCCTCATTGGTGTTTGACTGGTGTTTTCCTTAATTATTTTGGAATGATATTTGGGCGTCAGGTTCATCAAGTTGGCAACTTCTGTTACCGTTCGGATAAGACCACGATGAGATGCAAGGATATCAAAGAATATGCGTGTTTGTTGATTACCAATCCCTAAATCTTTGGGTGCGACATCACGAATTTCCCTACTGATATTTCGTACAAATTCATAAAAAAGCGACTGAACAATATTATTGATAAGGTCTTCGCGAAACAAGTCATTATCAGAAAGACAGAGATCGTGTAAATAGTTAAAGCAGAGTTTGAAGGCTCCGTTTGCTTCTTTAGCCAGTGATAATAGCACATCAAATCACTAGATTTTCCGTGTTTAGAGCTCCCCAAAAATAGTAAATCAACTATAATAACGCCCCAAAGCACTAGACTTGCTGTGTTTAGAGCGCTATAAAAGCAGTAAATTGGTAGTTATGGCATACCAAATCACTAGATTTTCAATGTTTAGATCCCTAAAAGCAGTAGGTTAGCTACAATAACACCTCCAAGCACTATACTTGTAAATTTAGAGTGCTAAAAGAATGGTTAATTATCTACAAAAACTCACTTGTGGTGAGTTTTTGTTCACATTTTGGGCTCTAAAAGAGTATAAACTCACACAAAAAGAGGCAAAAACACTGCGTAAAAGCCAAAAAAGCCCCAAAAGAGCATGCTATTTTGGCCGTAAGGTACTTATTATAGTCTATTCGAGGCTATTAGATTGTATTTTACATGTCATTATCCCTATTTTCAGGATAAAACGATTCCCAAGTTCGGTCATCGTAAAAAATACGTATCTCGGTAACCTTTCGTTGTGGCTTTTCAATAACCTTCACTTCAACTCGTTCAGTTTTTTGGGGCGTAAATTCAACCTTAGGCACAGCGGGTGGCTGTTCGTTAAAGAATGAAGGGGTAGAAACAGGCGCATCAAAATTTAATTGGGGTTGTTTATCGAGGAGAGGTTCGGGGCTAGAAGTATTGTTTGTTGCTCCCGTTTCCTCTAAATACATTTCACCCTTACCGAAAATCAACCAATCGGTTGATATCTTCGGAATTTTATCTTTAATGGCCTCAACAATGTTGAGGGTAGGTTTAGTGCGCCCATTAAAAATACTACTGAGCGACGCTGGCGACATTCCAATAGAGAGCGCAAAGGTCTGTTGACTCATGTGCTGGCTCTCCATAACCTTCTTAATTCGATCTTTCATACCCTTATTTTTAGTGTAAGAGGCTTTTAAAGGCCTTTTCGCATTGATTTTACAAAGGTAAAACAAATTTTGTACCGATGCAAGTTTCTAAACGATTATTTAGAAAATAAAATGTTAGGTTTTAAAATCAAAACCTTTAATATTGTAAATTGGAGCGTATGCAGATATGGTTTACATTTATAAACCGCAATTAAGCTCTCTAAAACAGCTATAGAATAAGATTTAATAAAAAAACCTATTTCGCTGGTTATTAATATACTTATATATGAGTTTCAAGCGATGAAAGCCCTAAAAACGAGATTTTAGGGGGCTAAATGTGTATATTTACATGTATAAAGGTAATTAATTGCCTATAAATAGCTGAAAATCATATAAGAATAAGGGTATATTACGGCATGTATAAGTATACGTTCAGGTTTTGAAACATAAACTTCTGCATTTAAATACCTAAACAAGTGTTTTGTAAAGGCATGAAGAAATTTACAACACAACATAAAAGCATCTTTTGTTTTGTAAATCAATTGCACGATTTACATTTTGAAACTATGACACTTGTAGATGAATATTTGTTAATTGTAAATATTCGTTTGGTGTGAAAGATAAAAACGAACGAGAATTGATTATTCTGCAACGAGGGTCGAGTTGCTTTCAAATACGCGAGTATTTTGGGGGTAAAAATGGGCTAACTTCCTACAGATTCAAGAAGTTAGCCTAAAAAAAGTGCCTCAAAGAGACACTTATTCTAGAACGAAAATAGGCTGAAAAAGGTCTTTTTTAGTGCAAAATAAAGAAGATTAGCTCCTTCATCAGGTCGCCAACAGGGGTATTTGGGTTATCCAAACCCTTAGATTTAGCGTCAATCTCTCTTATTTTATGGATGATGTGCATCGTCTTCATGGCCGAGTAGTTTCTCATACCAACCATAAAGTCTTTCACTCCCCACACCGACTTCAGGTCGAGGAACTTCGCCACTTCAGCTTCGTTGTTTTTGTTTGGTGCGTAATAAGCAATCAACAAGTTTTGGAAGAAACTGAAAAGTAATGGCAAGAAGGCGAAGATAGATCCAGCCTTGGGGTTCTTGTCGAAATACTGAATAATTTGGTTTGCCTTAAACACGTCTCGGTTAACAATGGCGTTTCGCAGTTCGAAACCATTAAACTCCTTACTAACCCCAATTTGTCGTTCCACGATGTCGGGTGTAATGCGCAAGTCGTTTTCGGGTAACGAAATCAAGACCTTATCCAGTTCCGATGTCAGTCGGTTCAAGTCAGAGCCAATATGCTCCGCAATCATGATGGCAGCCTTATCTTCCACTGTCGCTTTCTTGGTGCTAAGGTATCCTTTAATAAAAGCAGGCAATTCGTAATCGCGTTTTTTCTTGCTTTCGAAAACAACCCCAATGGCCTCGGCTCGTGCCAAGAGCTTCTTCCTTCTGTCGATAGTACCATTCTTATGACAAAGCACCAATACGGTAGTTTCTACAGGATGCTCCAAGTATTTAGCCAAAGCGTCGGTTTGTTTCAGGTTTTGCGCCTCCTTCACCATCACCAGCCGTCGTTCGGCCATCATAGGATAAGCCTTACAAAGGTCGGCCACCTGAACTCCGTTGGTATCTACTCCAAAGAGGATGTCCTGGTTAAAGTCGCGTTCATGCGGCTGCAATACAGTTTCTTCGAGCAAATTCGCTATTCTGTCGATATAATACGACTCTTCGCCCATTAGTACATATACGGGCGAAAAGTTTCGCGCCTTAATGTCTTTAATGATGGCTTCGGGGCCAAGCGCGGTTCGTTTTTCTGCCATGAAAGGTTCTTGTTAATGATGATTGCAGGGACAACAAGTTGCAAAAACCGCCTTGTTGCCCGCATATTTTTAGTAACTTTGCACCGTATGGCACACCGCCAACCGCGACAAACCATTCTTGTCGCGATCTTGTCGATGCGCCTTATTGCGCTTTACACTGCAAAGATAACAAAATGTATCCACTAAACCTACCCTCGTATGCAATAAAAGTGGGAGGCACGAAAGCGCGTCCCACTGTGTTCGACCCACTTCGTGGCAAGTACGTAGCCCTTACTCCCGAGGAATGGGTAAGGCAACATTTCGTCAATTTCCTTATCCACCACAAGGGTTATCCGCAACTGTTGATGGCCAACGAGGTGGCATTGAGCATTGGCGACAAGAGCCTTCGAGCCGACAGTGTACTGTACGACCGCGACCTAAAACCCCGTATGATACTCGAATATAAGGCGCCCAACATCGCACTGACCCAAAAGGTGTTCGACCAAATAACCGTCTACAACATGCTTTTGCACGTAGACTATCTCGTGGTGAGCAACGGATTGCAACACATCTGCTGCAAAATGAACTATGCCGACAACAGCTACGCGTTCTTACCCTACCTCCCTAACTATACCGAGATATAACGCGCGCGCGTACATTATTATATCTTAGCTTCTAAGTTTGCGAGTTTATAAGCCTAAAAGTTATTTTTTCCTCCGATTTCTTCTTAGCCAAATCGGATAGTAAACCAATAGGTCAGAACAATTTATGATAAAACTCAGAAACTGAAAAAACTCAATAACTAAATAATACAAACACACAACACACACATGAACATCATTGAATTTTTAAAGAAATGGACCCTGCCCAGCGGACTAGTTATCGGTGCGGTAGTCTATCTTTTGTTTTCGCACATCGCCCCACTTCAACCCATTGGCAACGTGGCAGGTCCCTTCTTAGTGAAGCTTCTCCCCGTGGTTATCTTCGTGATGCTCTATATCACATTCTGTAAAATACAAATGGGCGACCTTCGTCCACGCGCTTGGCACTTCATTCTTCAAGCCATTCGCATCCTACTCTCGGGTCTGTTGGTGTTAGCTATTTTGCATACCACTAACCCCATGGCCAAACTTGTGCTCGAAGGAGCCTTCGTTTGCGTAATCTGTCCCACGGCAGCCGCTGCCCCCGTTATCACCGAACGACTTGGCGGAAGCATCGCCTCGCTCACCATCTATACCATTTTAGCCAACGTTGTTACATCGATCATCATCCCATTGTTCTTCCCCATGGTCGAGAAAAGTGCAGACATCACCTTTCTCACGGCCTTTATCATGATACTCCGACGCATCACATTCGTGCTCATCGTACCCCTTTGCCTGGCACTGCTCACACGAAAATTCCTGCCGAAAGTGGCCACACGCATCAAGGAAACCAAGAACTTAGCCTTCTATCTATGGGGGTTCAACCTCTCCATCATCATGGGATTAACCATCCGCAACATCCTCGCCACTCAAGTTTATGGCACGATTTTGGCTCTACTTCTCTTGTTACCACTCGTCATCAGCCTTTTGCTGTTTTCCATTGGCAAAGCCGTGGGCTACCATTATGGAGACAGCATCAGCGCAGGACAGGCTTTGGGACAGAAAAATACCGTTGTGGGCATTTGGCTCACCATCACGTTTCTCAATCCCGTAGCATCCATTGCACCGTGCGCTTACGTGGTTTGGCAAAACCTCATCAACGCTTGGCAGCTATGGTACAAGCAAAAATACGGCACATTAAAATGGTAGACACCACGCCAAACGGGTGCGTAACACATTCAAAATGATAACTTTTAAAGACATAAACTTATGGCAATAGGAAAATGGATAGGCGGATTTCTTGGCTTTATCACCGGTGGACCACTTGGCGGATTAGCAGGTTTGGCACTTGGTGCACTCTTCGATGTAGGGATAGATCAGGTTAACGAACCCGACCGCACTGGGCAATCGCGCTACTCAAGCGGATCTTCGGCCAACTTCTACCAGCGCAACGCCACAACCACCCAGCAACAACGGCAGCAAGGCGAACGCAATTCGTTTCTCTTTTCGCTGCTGGTGCTCTCGGCATACATCATTCGCGCCGATGGAAAGGTGATGCATTCTGAGATGGAAATCTTACGTGCCTTCTTGCGACGAAACTTTGGCGAAATGGCCGTAGAACAGGGCGACAACATTATCCGCAACATTTTCGACCAACAAAAACAAATGGGTGCGATGGCTTTCGAGGAAATTATACGCGACAGCTGCTTTCAAATCACCGCTCACATGAATAGCGGACAACGTCTGCAACTACTTAGTTTCCTGGCTGAACTGTCGAAAGCCGACGGACGTGTAGACCCTAGCGAGGTGGATGCACTTCGCAAGCTGGCCCTGTGGTTGGGCTTCGACGCTCGCATTCTCGATTCGATGTTCAACCTCGAAAAGCACGATACGCAGTCGGCTTACAAGGTTTTGGGCATCTCGCCCAGCGCTACCAACGACGAAGTGAAGGCTGCTTACCGCAAGATGGCCCTGCAACACCACCCCGACCGCGTAGCAACTCTGGGCGAAGACATACGCTTGGCTGCCGAGAAGAAATTTAAGGAGATAAACGAAGCCAAAGAAAGGATATATAAGGAACGTGGTATGTAGACTGCGATGCGATAAGCAATCGCTCGCATTATGGCTGGAATACGTAGATGAAAATGTGCCTTACAGCCAGCCTCAATTAGTAATGAACTAAATATACAACCTGCCTAAAGTCAGCAATATAGCCCCCAAACACATTGAAAGTACAAATACAGTCCACACAAACAAATTGCATTTAGTTGCTAAAATTTGCTAACAAAATGCGGATAATTCATTTTAAAAACGTACTTTTGCCCCGATTAAATCACTATTTCAAAACAAAACAAAAAGTAATGATTATGAAGAAAATAATTTTCAGCGCAGCTCTTTTCGTTGCTGCAATAGGTTTTGCTAACGCACAAAGTGAAGGAACAGCCAAGAAATGCGACAAGGCTAAGACCGAACAATGCGAGAAAAAATGCGCCAAAGAAGGCAAGAAAGGCTGCTGCAAGAAAGACGCTGCTGCCAAAGAAGGTTGCTGCAAAAAGGATGTAGCTTGCAAAGAAAGCAAAGAATGCAGCAAAAAGAAATGCGACAAGGCAGCTAAGCAAGACTGCAAGAATGCTGGCGAAAAGAAGTGCTGCAAGAAAGAAGCTCAGGAAAAGAAGTAAATCCCTTACATATAGTTTAAGGTAAACAAGTCAAATAAGCCTAACGCCCAAAAGCGATCATCAGGCTTAGCCTACATAAAACAAGCTCCATACACCCCTCGCGGTTGTGTATGGAGCTTATTTGTTTAGTGAGGTTAAGGCAACTATCGCCCCTTCCCCAATATTGCAGAATAGCGTAAAACAACAGGTTTTAATGCATCAGCGGGCTAAGCCCAAACATCCTAACATTTATGCTCTAACCCTTCATGTCAAAATCCCAACACGCTAGCCTACATATCCATAAGCCTATTCCGCCTCTTCCTTCGTTTTGCGGATGGCGCGTTTACGCTTAGGTTTCTCGGTTGCTGTGCCCTTATCGCTCTTAACGCCAGCCAATTCGGGATCTACGATAATGCGTCCGCAATATTCGCACACAATAACCTTCTTGTGCATTTTCACGTCTAGCTGTCGCTGAGGTGGAATTTTGTTGAAGCATCCTCCGCAAGCGTCACGCTGAACATACACGATACCTAGTCCGTTGCGTGCATTCTTACGAATTCGTTTGAAGCTACTCAGCAGTCGTGGCTCAATTTTCGTTTCCAAGTCATGTGCCCTGTCGCGCAGCCTTTCTTCTTCTTCCTTCGTTTCGAGCATAATTTCGTCTAGCTCACCTCGCTTCTGTTGCAAGTCGTGCTCTCGGTCTTCGATAAGTCTTTCAGCCATTTCAAGGTCGCGTTCGCACTCGTCAATCCTTATCAAAGCTTCCTTTATCTTCTTGTTGCACAGTTCTATTTCAAGCGTCTGAAACTCAATTTCCTTGCTCAAGGTGTCGTATTCGCGATTGTTCTTCACCTCATTCAGCTGGCGATTATAGCGTTCCACGCTAGACTCAGCCTCAGCTATTTCTGCCTTCTTTTGCGAAACGGCCCTGGAGAAGTCGTCTATCTCCCTGCGAATTTTATCAACGCGAATGTTCAATCCCTCAATCTCGTCTTCCAAATCCTGCACTTCCAAGGGCAGTTCTCCCCTCAGCGCACGCTTCTCATCAATAGCCGAGAGCGTTGTTTGCAATTGGTAGAGCGCTTTGAGCTTCTCTTCCACCGACAGTTCGGTAATCTCTTTTTTTGCCATAACTTATAAATAGATGATGGGATTGGTGTTTGTCTGCGTCAAGAAGCACTTCACGCCCTTGCACCTTTCCTCAATTATTGTTTTAAATATTTCGTTCGTAAACTGCTCGCTTTGGTAATGCCCAATCACGGCAATTTGTATTTCCTGTTCATGATCAAAGTAATCGTGATAGTGCATTTCACCCGTTACAAAGGCATCTGCACCAGCTGCGATGGCGTCTGTTAGCAAAAACGCTCCCGAGCCACCACAGATGGCCACCTTTCTAATGGGGCGGCGCAACAGTTGGTTACACATCACGCACTCCACGTCGAACGTTTTTTTAAGTAAAATCACGAAATCGTCGGCGGCCAACGGCTGCTCGAACGCTCCCATAACACCCGAAGCCCCCTCCACACTAACGCTTTCGCCCTTATCGTTAAGGGTCTGAATGGTTTTCCTCACACCGAAAAAGTCAGCGTCAACAAGCCCCATTTTCTCTGCAATCTTAAAGTTCACACCTCCACGAGCGTTGTCTATGTTGGTGTGCAAGGCAGCAATGGTAACATCGTTCTTTATGGCTTTCATCACCGTACGCTGCACGGCATTACCATCCGACACCTGCGCTAGCTTACGAAAGATAAGCGGATGGTGCGCCACAACGAGGTTGCAGCCCTTAGCCACAGCCTCATCAACGATCTTTTCCGTCACGTCAAGACACAATAAAGCCCCTGAAACTTCCGCCTCCGTCAATCCAACCTGCAAGCCGGCATTATCAAATCCTTCTTGCAGAGGCAGAGGCGCGAATTGCTCAAGGGCACGTAGCACTTCCTTTATTTTCACGCTAACCTAGCTTTATGTTATCAAAATGCAAAGTTAATCATTTTTCTTGAGATGGCAAAATATTGGGGATTAGTTAACAAGTAGACAAGTTAACTAGCTAACAAGAAGGAAAGACGACAAGCAAATGGGAAAATCGAGGACGCATCGTAACATTTAAATAAATGCCTTCACTTCACCCCCAATCTCTTCTCCACTCACTTCTTACACCTAAAACTCCTACCCCAGCGTCCCTTACTACTTATTCCCTAACTCCTTACTACTTTCTCCCTTACTCCTTACTACTTTCTCCCTAAAACCTTACTACTTACTCCCTTAACCTTACTACTTACTCCTTAAAAACTTACTACTTACTCCCTAAAATCTTACTACCTACTCCCTTACTCCTTACTACCTACTCCCTAAAACCTTACCACTTACTCCCTAAAACCTTACCACTTACTCCCTAAAAACTTACTTCTTACTCCTTACTACTTTAACTCCTTACTACTTACTCCTTTACTACTTTAACTCCTTACTCCTTTACTACTTACCCCCTTACTCCTTTACTACTCTTTCACCACTCCTCCAAATTACAAGTCGCCTCCACAGCTTTTTCCACATTATCTGGCAAAGCAGGGAAAAAGTCAATGCCCGTAATGCGTTCCACATCATCGATGGTGTTCACATAGTAGCTTTTAGGTCGATTTCCCGACTCATTGCGATAGATAAAGCCGATGGCTTTGGGCTCACCTTCCATACACAAAACCACCTTAAAGAAAGCCTCGGGCACCGTTACCTTGTTCTTTCCAATGGCCTTATGTTTACCCTTTAACAACACCGGACCCGCCACAATATAGATGCTACCATACGTTTTAGCCCATTTCCTACAGAGATTTTCCAGTTCGTGCCAGTCGCCAACATTCAGATTATGGTCTTGCGGACAAACGTTGGTTAACAAAAACGATTGCTCTTGTGCCGTGGCGTCCCAACGATTGTCGGCCGAGGGACAAAGGTGTCCGCGGTCGTAACCACTCCTTACGTAGTCAAAATCTACCGCCCTAGGCAGCGGCACGTCCGTATCTTCTTGAAACTTAACGCCTGCACGTTTATTCTTACCTTCGGTATGAGCCCCCGTAAGCTGCCATGCCACCCAATTGGGTATTCGCAAGTCGCTGTTATACGATACTGTGTAGGCCACGCGTTTCAGAATTTGTTCAGGTCGGTCGTTCAGTTTCCCAGGTACTTCCAGCCCACTCGAAACCTTAAGTTTCGCTTCTCCCTGCTTACCATCGCCATTGTTTTCGGGACTGCTTTCATCTCCATTCTGCTCAGCCAGCCCACCCTTCTGCTCCTGATAAGCATGTATACCCCCTATCAGCTTGCCGTGTTTAGATGGTTTTAAGCCACACGCCGACAAGCTAACAAAGATAAATAACGCTAGATAATATACTTTCCTTGCTTTCATAAGTGGTACAAATATACAACTAATTTTCGAAATAGCGACAAACCACATCTGTTTTCACCCCCTCACATCGCTTTCATGAACTCTTTATAAAAGCTCATTTGAAAAGCATTAACTAAGCGTTTGAAAATCCACAAATTATCTCCTGTAAAGCGTTATTTCAAATCTCGCCGAGTTAAAACTAAGCTGGAACCTTGTTCCATGTCATCTGGAACATGGTTCCATATCAACTGGAACGCTGTTCCATACGACATGGAACAGGAGTCCCAATCAACTGTAACGCGCCAACATCATTAAAACTTGATTATCAAAGGAAAACTAATGCATCACCAACTCAGCTTCACTGGTGGACAAATTACCAAGACATACCTTGCCTGCACTTTACCTTTGCAACCTTTCAAGTAGGTCTGTAAACTCGGAATCGCCCCTTTCGTAAAGTTAAATAACACTGATAGCAATAAATAAAAAAGAGTAAATAATTGTTCGCTAACAATTTTTATTGTATATTTGAGCGTCAAACTAATACTGTCGTTATAGGCAATGTTCCAATTAACGTTAAATACAACTATGGCTTATCCTAAAAAGACAGACTATCACACACAGAAGAACACCATGCGTTCGCAGGCACAAGCTTTCCTCTCTCTCCGCAAAAAGCTGTGCCTCGTGTTGCTGTGCGCCATACAGATTGTTTGCGCCCAAAGTTTTTCCCTTAGCGGTAAGATAAGCGACTACACAACGCGAAAACCCATAAAGGCAGCGCAAATAACCTTATTTGCAGCCGATGGAGTAAGTGCAAAAGCATCTATCGCGAGTAACGAAGACGGCAAATTCGCCTTAACCAGCCTTCCCTCAGACTCCTATCATCTACGCATAACCAGCGTAGGCTATAAACCTATGACGCTGACTATCGCAGAATTGAACAAAGACACAGATCTTGGCGAACTTCTTTTAAAACCCGACACCGTGCTGCTAGGTGAAATTACGGTGTCGGCCAACCTACAGAAGGAAGCCGACAGGTGGATTTTCTACCCCTCAGACGCAATAAAGCGACAAAGCACCGATGCCTACGACGTGCTGCAACGCATGGCGTTACCCGACTTGCAATTCGACTTAATGAACCGAACGCTATCTTCGCAGAAAAATGGTGCACTGCAAATACGCATCAATGGCGTACCTTCTAACCAGTCAGACCTTGCAGCCCTGCAACCACAAGACGTCATCAGGGTGGAATACATCGACAACCCTGGCATCGTTTACGGCGATGGCGTGGCCGCAGTGTTATTGGTACACACCAAACGAGGATACGAAGGAATGCAAGGCGGAGTGCAAATCGCCAACGCCCTAACCACCAAACAGGGCAGTGCCTACGCCTATTTTAAGCTTATTGGGCTGAAAAACCAACTAAGCATCAAGGTAAACAGCCATTATAAAAATGTGGGTGGCGTGTTCGCCAACAGCTATAAAACCTTTCGTTACCCCAGTAGCGATATGACACTTAACGCCCAAGGCGACGACAGAACATACAGATTGTGTGGTGGCAGCATAGAATTGGATTATAACCGACTGCTAGACGAGCGCAATTCTTTCTTCAACGTCATGGCTAATTACACCACGTCTTATCGTCCAGAGAACGTTTCGTCAAGTCGTGTACAACACAATGATGCGCCATTTTTCTACGAGGAGTTGCTCACCAAGGACAAAACCCACAACGTTTCGTTAGACCTCTATCTCGATAAGCAATTCGCTAGCAATGCAAATCTGCTGGCTAACCTTACAGCGACATACATCGGCAGCGACTATCACAGAGCGTACAGCAAGGCTTACCATGCCGCTGCACAACCCGCATTTACCAATGCCTACGATGTTGACGGCCAACACAAGTCTATTATTGGCGAGATTGTCTTCAAACAACCCTTCTCTAACTGGCTCAACCTTACCATCGGTACGTACAATCGCCTATCCAACACCCACAACACTTATGTGGCAACCAATGGAACAAGCCCCACATCCCTATTCAATTTCAACAATTACGACTATATAGAACTAAGCGGAACGTTGGGCAAGCTAAGCTATTCGGTTGGTGGTGGCTACTCATTTTACCGCATGAAGAGCGATAGTCTTATCGCAAAGTACCATTTCTTCCGTCCATTCCTCACCCTATCTTACTCGATTTCTAAAGCATTTAGGCTACAATATCACCTTGGTATCAATCCCGTTGAACCCCAACTGGCCATGCTATCAAGTTTCGTTCAAACGCGATCCGAATACGAATTGAGACAAGGTAATCCACACCTCAAGCCCTATCAGGCCTACATCAACCAGCTCTCGCTTAGCTTTCACAAACGAGAAACCATGCTCGGCCTCGCCACCTACATACAATACAGCGCCAATCCTTTTACCAACAACCCACCCATCTACGATGCTGCAACCAACATGTTCGTCTATACACAGTCCAACCAACACAGTTTCACCCATTTGCAAGTGCGTCTTTACGCCAGTCAGAGCCTCTTTTCGCAAGCATTTAAAGTATCGGGGTGGCTCACCCTTAACCGCTACATCAACAACGGTTTAAGTTTTTTCACCACCTACACGGACATAATTGGCGGTCTATCCCTCACCTACGACCGTCCCAAATGGGGCATACAAGGCAACTTCCGTTCGGCAATCACCACCATGTTCAACGAAACAAAGACGCGCACAGCACCCAACTTGCAACTAAGTGCCTATTATAACATCCGCCGTTTGCGTTTCACCCTCAGCGTAAACAATCCCTTCATGACGGCAACCACAACGGTTTCGACACTTAATAGCAAACTTATTAGCAGCACATCACATGTTTTTCAGAAATACAACGACAACCTTGTGCAGCTCTCCCTCAGCTATAGCTTCAGGAAAGGAAAGGTGCGCAACCTGCAAAAGCAAATGGACAATGCTGACAATGATGCAGGAGTAGTGAAGTAACAACGCTTCTCTCCAAATCTGGTCAGACGTTGTATTAACCTATTTACACATGAATAAATTCAATAAATTATAACCAACATGCAAAGAACTAGAACCATAACACTGCTGATACTTTGTGCCATAACCGCGCTGACGGCCTGTAATGCACAAACCAACAGCAAGCCCGAACGGGCTAAAACCGAACAAGAAAAACGGCCTATGGCCAACAATTTGGCTGCGCGCATTCCTGCCCCGCAAGGATATAAGCGAGTAGACGTGACCGAAGGAAGCTTTGCACACTTTCTGCGCAACCTGCCATTGAAGCCAGCTGGTAGCGATTTGCACTACCACACTGGTCAGGTTAAAGAGCGAAAATACGCTGGTGCCGTTGTGAATATGGACTTTGGCAAAAGCGCTAACGAACAATGTGCCGACGCCATCATCTTTCTTCGGGCCTCGTATTTATGGAAAACACGGCAATATGCCAAAATAAGCTTCTGTTTTACCAATGGTTTTAAAGCCGAATATGCCAAGTGGGCGCAGGGATATCGCATACGCAACAACAATGCTTGGGTAAAAACACAGAAGGCCGACTATGGCTACCAATCGTTTAGAAAGTACCTCAACCTCGTGTTTCAGTATGCAGGCACTGCCTCGTTAAGCCAAGAACTCAAGCCCATTGGTCGCTGTTGGGCAACAGATATTCAAGCGGGCGACGTGATTATAAAGGGTGGATTCCCTGGACACGCTGAGATGGTGGTAGACGTAGCCGAGAATGACAAGGGCGAACGCGTTGTTTTGTTGGCCCAAAGCTTCATGCCAGCGCAAGAAATAGAGGTCTTCCCCCAGTGGTTTAGCCCCTCTTCCAATGGCACACGCCTTGTAACTCCAGCGTGGACGTTCTATTCGCCCAACGCCAATACCCTACTTCTCCGCCGTTTCAAATCTGAATAAAGGGGCACATTGGTTAGTAAGCGGTACGCTGGTGATATAGAAGACAACGGCTGTTTATAATGAATTTCAGCCTCAAGACTAAAT
The DNA here is from genome assembly GCF_000378085.1 of Hoylesella loescheii DSM 19665 = JCM 12249 = ATCC 15930. Classification (GTDB taxonomy): domain Bacteria; phylum Bacteroidota; class Bacteroidia; order Bacteroidales; family Bacteroidaceae; genus Prevotella; species Prevotella loescheii. Next base: position 43,164 of record NZ_KB899210.1, on the reverse strand, counting down.
TTAAGCCAACAACAGTCCCTCACCTTGACCCATTATTCGCAGGCAGGCACGCTCATCAGCTTTCATGATGAGAACGAAATTCGTTGCTATCAAAGCATATAATGCCCGATTAAGATGACTAGAGAATATAGGAAACAGGCCTCAAAGTCGCACAAACAAGAACAAAAAAAGTGGCCGTTGTCTGCCTTTCGACACGACAACGACCACTTTCAGTGATATTTAAATTCGTTGATTTCTCTCTTTAAACGGGCACGTTTACACGGCCGTAATTGTACATTTTGAGCACGTTTACACAGTATTTGTTAAACTTATCGCTCGTTACAATTTTCTTAACCATCTTTCTCATAACTTTTTTCCTTTCTTATTTTAATCTTCCTAATGTTCTGTGCGATGCATCTTCACATCGTGTTATCCTGAAATTGTCTTTTTAAGACTTTAAGCGATATTCGCTAAACACAATGCAAAGTTAAGGCCTTAAACTGTGTGCGCAAACAATTTTATCGTAAAATGGCATTTTACAGCCATATTTTTGACACACGTCAAGCCGATTGACCTACGTCAACCACTAATTAACAGACAATTAGTCAGCCTTCAAGACATTGAGAAGACGCCCGTGCTTATCGAACGAAAAGCGGTGAGCAAGGTAAAGTGTAACAATGAGCGAGACCATGGGAGCACAGAAAGTGATGCACGAAATAAGTATCTGATAGCGCACAGCGGTATCAGGTGTCGCCCCACCTAATATCTGTCCGATCATCGTTCCTGGGAAACTAACCAGCCCCATCACTGCCATATTGGCAATACAAGGCATAAAAGATTTTTCTATGGCTTGCCTTATAAAGGGCGTTAGGGCTTCTAAACGCGTTGCGCCATTGCCCAAGAGGTAGAAATACAATTGTCTTTCGCGCTGCAAACCATGGTAGTAGGTACTCAACGACAGCACGTTCACCCCAAGCATATTGCCCAAAAGGATGCCCATAACAGGTATAAAGTAGCGCGCATCGAAAGGATTAGACAGGCGCAACACCACAAAAAGGGCATACATACATACCACGAGAGCCCCCACACCAAGGCCAACGGCTATGGGCATAAGCATCAGTCGCATGCGTAGACGGGTGCGATTAACTGCTGTTACCGAAGCCACTAGCACCATCAATACAAACCAAAGCACATTGACCAGCCAATCGTTGTAGCTGAAAAGAAATTCTAGATAAAGGCCTATGAGCGACATCTGCACCACCATACGTAACGTAGAGATGATGGTAGAACGGATGAGGGGCACCTTGAAATAATGGAAAAAGTAAAGCGGAACAAGCACCAAGAGTAACGTAAGGAGCATTCCGATGATGGATATATTCATATGGGAGCAGGGTTTTAGGGGGTTATTGGTCGTGGAGATTAAGCATCAAGGTCTTGTCGCACTGTCCTGCGAAAGCCCTATCGTGGCTCACGGCGATGATGGCCGTTCCTCGTTTGGCCAAGCCTTGCAGGTATCCGGCAACAAGCAACGAGCTTTCTACGTCTAAGGCCGACGTGGGTTCGTCTACAAGCACCACCTTCTTGTCGAGCATTCCAACCATCGAAAGCATTATGCGTTGTCGTTCGCCTCCGCTCACTTCGGCCAGTTGTTTGCCATATAAGGCCTCGTCTAGTCGCAGCCGCTGCCATTGATCCATCAGCGCTTCCTTAGAAAAGCGCTTGTCGCGGTTCACCCGCAGCTGGTAAGGTAAGGCTACAAGCTCGGCCACCGTGTTGCAAGGCAGGTTCATTTCTTGTGGTATATAGGCCATCATGCTACGCATATACTCGGCAGAAAGTGGTGTAAGCTCTGTTCCGCCAATGCTTACAGCCCCCTCGTCGAGCGGTTGAAAACCCAAAATACATCGTAAAAGCGTAGTTTTTCCGCATCCCGACTCGCCCATTACGCAAAGCATCTCGCCCCCGCTAACCACGAACGAAAGGTTGTGGAACAGGTTCTTACCCTCTAACGCAAGGCTGGCGTCTTTCATTTCTACCGTCATATATTATAATGTGTTTTGGTGCGAAGGTTAGGCAAGGCGCGCATGTGCATAGAGACAAATGCAGGTATGGCCAAGGTACGGTTCGCGCCAGATGTTACAGGCTTGTTCAAAATAATGAATTGGCTACAAAAATACAAAGAAAAGTTCACAAACGTGTCGTTTTTTGTCTTTTTACACTAACTTTGCAATAGGAACGAAGGAGATTTATCATTATGGCAACATCCAACAACATCGACATGACGCTATACCTACCTGCCGAATGGCACGAGCAAAGCGGTGTGCAGCTTACTTGGCCGCATGCAAAAACCGACTGGGCACCCATTTTGCCCGACATCACGAAGGTGTTTGTGGAACTTACTCGAGCCATTGCCAAATACGAAAAGGTGCTTATCGTAGCCCCCGACACCGATGAGGTGAAAGCCACGCTTATGCGAAACTTGGGCATGGAACGATTACGCAACGTGCTGTTTCACCAATGCGACACCAACGACACATGGGCCAGAGACCACGCTGCCATAACGCTTACGGGCAGCAAAACCAATAACGGCTTTACGGTGCAAAACACCTTGCTCGACTTTCGTTTCAATGGATGGGGCGATAAATTTGCTGCCGACAAAGACAACGCCATAACACAAAGCCTGTATCACGAGGGAATGCTCAACGGAACATTTGAAAGTCACGACGATTTTGTGCTTGAAGGGGGCGCCATCGAGAGCGACGGCAAGGGTACGGTGTTTACAACCTCGCAATGTTTGCTGGCTCCGCATCGTAACCAACCTATGACTAAACACGATATCGAACAACGCCTGAAAGCTGCGTTGAGAGCTGAACGTGTGGTGTGGCTAGACCATGGCAATCTGATTGGCGACGATACGGATGGCCATATCGATACCATTGTGCGCACCGCACCCGAAAACACCCTGCTATATGTGGGTTGCGACGACAGCCACGACGAACAATTTGAGGACTTCTTGGCCTTAGAGAACCAGCTAAAGGGCCTCCGCACGGCATCAGGTATGCCTTATAGGCTACTGCGTTTGCCCATGCCCGACGCCATTTACGACGAAGGCGAACGCCTTCCTGCCACCTACGCCAACTTCCTTATCATCAACGGGGCCGTTATCTGCCCCACTTACGCACAGCCCGAGAAGGACAGGCGGGCCCTGCAAACTATTGCCCAAGCCTATCCTTATCGCGAAATTATCGGCATAGACGCACGAACCGTCATCAGACAACACGGTTCGCTGCACTGTCTCACCATGCAGTTTCCACAAGGCGTGATAGCCAATAACCCATAAATCCACGACAAAGAAAGAAATGATTAGAACAGGAATCATACAGCAACACAATACGGCCGACATACAAGACAATATGAACCGCTTGGCCAACAGCATTGCCCAACTGGCCAAGGAAGGCGCGCAACTCATCGTTTTGCAAGAGTTGCACAACTCATTGTACTTCTGTCAAGAAGAGCAAGTAGACATATTCGACCTTGCCGAACCTATTCCTGGTCCGTCTACGCAGTTTTTTGGCCAATTGGCTAAGGAACATGGCGTGGTGATTGTTACTTCACTGTTCGAGAAAAGGGCTCCTGGACTTTACCATAACACAGCCGTGGTGATGGAAAAAGATGGCAGCGTGGCTGGCATATATCGCAAAATGCACATCCCCGATGATCCTGCCTACTACGAAAAGTTTTATTTCACACCGGGCGACTTGGGTTTCCAACCCATCGATACCAGTGTTGGCCGACTGGGCGTGCTGGTATGTTGGGACCAATGGTACCCCGAAGCAGCCCGCCTGATGGCTATGCGTGGAGCCGACATGCTTATCTATCCCACCGCCATTGGTTATGCTGCGAGCGACGACGAGGCCGAACAACAACGCCAACGCGAAGCTTGGACCACCATACAACGTGCCCATGCTGTTGCCAATGGATTGCCTGTGGTGGCAGTTAACCGTGTTGGTTTCGAACCCGACCCATCCCAGCAAACGCCCGGCATCAACTTCTGGGGTAGCTCGTTTGTAGCTGGACCGCAAGGCGAACTGCTTTTCCGTGCCAACGACACCGAAGAGCAATGCGCCATCATCGACATAGACCTAGCCCATAGCGAACAAGTGCGCCGTTGGTGGCCATTCTTTCGCGACCGTCGTATAGACGAATATGGAGGTCTTACCCAGCGTTTTTTGAAGCCGTAACAGCAGGCATTGAGCCTACTTTGCACTTGCAGCCGCCCCACCCTTCGGCTTCGCCTACCCCATTTCGAAACATCCCCAAACGTATTTCTTGTCATGGTGATGTACAAAACATAGTCCATACGATCACGTTTTACAAACGACTAAACGCGTATAGTTAAAAAACGTAGGTTAAAACTCTCATATATGTTGCTATACAACATAAACTTACGTACTTATTATTGTAAAATAAATTCACGTGAAACATCATCTTAAATTCGCGTTTCTTAGTCTACGCCACAGCAGCACGATTGCAAATAGACTTCAAAGGGTTGTATCCTCGCAGCTAACACAAACTTATTTTGCAGGCTTCCACATCTAACGTGCGTGCTAAACACATAAAAAGATGCGAATTGGGGATAAGAGATGTTCGCTATGTCGACTATCGCGTAGCGCTAGTCGGCGAGATAGCCATTCGTTTTTTATTTAATCTTGCTCAAGAATGCGTCGTATCTTATCCCGAATTCACGTAACGTTTGATACTAGCTTGGCACTATCTAGGCCGTTCATTCCACAGCCTATCACCGCCACCAACTCACCCTTCCTACCTCCAAACGCCACCTTTCATTCCCCACTCGTTAAGCTCTTGTAGTGAGCTTTTTCAGCTCCCGCCTTGTTACAGCTAAGATGGAACCCTGTTCCAGATAAGTTGGAACAGTGTTCCAATTCAACTGGAACAGCATTCCGGATGATATGGAACAGCCGTCCAAAACATGTTTAACACGGCGGTTAATGTAATCATGCATCATCAGGGCTTAGAAAGCGCATTCTCGGAACCATGAAAATGCGAACGACGGAAGGGTTAATTGGTGAATTCGGGACAAGAAACCATTCCCTCAGAACAAGATTGGATAGGTAAAGAAATGGCTTTCTCACCAACTAGTGCTACGCAACAGAAGGCATAAAGATTGTGTTTTATCCCGAACTGGCGTATAAAATTGGCGTTTAAACAAGCAGCAAATCATTGTGAGGAAAACACTGCTACGAGTGAAGCCCAAGCCCCTCCACATGCCAATACACAAAACGGGATGCTTTATCGCAAAGCATCCCGCCGTCATTAACAACTCTCTTTTCTGTCTTTGTTTCCTGAATAATCTTTACTTCTAATGCTATACCTGATTTGAGAATCTATCCTAATTTCAATCTTTTGCCTTTGTTATGGGATATTGTAGGGGACTAACCTATGTGTCTTTGGCCGTAGTTTTCCCTTCATCCCTCATTATGCAGAGCCTATGGCAAAGCTCGCCTAATACCTAATTGTTTTATCTTCGTCCTCCAAAGTGTCCACTACCCGAGGATGAGTTCGAAGAAGTTGTATTGTTGTTTTGTGGAACATAAGTCGCGCCACTATTGCTACCACCGCCAAACGAACGGCCTGAGGTAGAGGGCGTAGTACCTATAGAGCCTTGCGAACGACTAGGGCTGAAGGTGTTGTTGGGCACCTCGGCTGAGCTACTAGAACCCGAACCGCTGAAGAAACGTGCACCTCCAAAATGTCCGCTACCATAGTTGTCGTTGTAATCGCGCTTACCTCGCGCCGTGCTTCGTGTGCTACTTTGGCGCTCGTAGCGGTCGTCCCAATCGTCGTCATATCCAAAATCTCGTCCCGAACGGCGTGACATGTTGGAGTTATTGTAGTTATACGTGTCGTAGTTGCGTCTCGAACTAGACCTGTGTGGCGAGTTGTAGCCATAGCCGTAGTTGTCGTAACTATTGTCGGTAAAGCCTCCAAACCTAAAACCACGTCCGTAATCGCCACGTTGGAAACCATCGCGCATGCCGTAACTGCGTGCTCCACCAAACTGCCTTCCACTGTACCAGCTGCGCCCGTTGTTCATGTGCCAACTGTGGGTACCCCGATAAGTGTTGTAGAACGTTGGTCTACCGAAGTAGTAATAGTCGCGATAGGGATAGCGTGCGTATATGCGGAAGCGCCAATAACCCGTGTCGTAATACAGTGGTCGATAGAAGTAGTTGGCTTGGCAGTATGCCCTGTATTGCCAATCGTAAAGTATATAACTCAAGTCTTGGTTGCGTCTGCGCCAGTATATGCCGTACAAGTCGTCATCGTGGTCGATGCTAAGCAAGTAATCGAGGTTTATTTCGTAAGCCGCCTCATACTGGTCGTCGGTGAGGTTCAGCTCGTATGCCATCTTGTCGGTGAGGAAGAGGGCCTGCTGCCGTGCTTGTTCGAAACTCATCGCCTTAGCCTGATAGGCAAAAGCCAGCAGAGTTAGCAGGGTGAATAATAGCTTCTTCATAATCGTTCTTTTTTAAGATGTTTATAACTCGATTCTAATTTTTTGGGGACCAGCTTTGTGTTTTTGGCCTTTTCTCTCTCTTTATTTTTGTGGGGAAGTCTATGACCGCCTCTTTCGGGGTTGCCTTTCGGCTTGTGTTCCCTTGTTACATTTGCAAAGTTAGCCCAAATATAGGCCCAACCAAAAGGTTTTTCCCTAAACACGAAAGGAAATCCCCTACCACAATAGATTAGCGGGAAACATCTGTCTAGACGCGTAGTTCCGTATAAACAACACAACAATTAACTACACGCGTTTAACTATCAGAGCTAAAATAGCCTCACACAAGCAATTAGCTTCCCATGCATACAATATCATCTACAATTAACCTGCGGCCATTCCTTATTATACACATGCGCGCACGAGGAAATAACGCCATGCGTTCACTTTCTTCTCATTGAGCATTTGCTTGCATTTTCCGAGCGATTAATGAGCATCTTCAACCACACAGCTGGCGCCTCCGTTCAGTACAAGCCTTTTGTAGCCCCACTACAAGCCTTTTGTAGTGCCGCTACAATTTGTCGGTAGTGTCACTACAACTCGTTTGTAGCCACCCTACAAAACCCTTTGTACACTTCCAATGGTCAAATCTAGCTTTCAAACTTCTCATCAGGCGGTTTACGTAAGCAGTTCTTTCGCGCCACACTTACCTACTCGTAGACATGCCTGAACAGAGTGGAAGTTATGCCCAAACGACATCTTGTGTAGCTTTTCATCAATCCAATCTGCAAGAAAAAACATGCATCACAAGTTCTAAATTCGAACAATGGCAAAAAAACGGCAAGATAAATAAAATAATATTAACCTCCGTGCGTTGTATAACAAGTATGAAACACTATTTAGCCACATTTCTTTTGGCGTGCATCATGCCTGCAATCACAGCGCGGGCGCAAGTATGGCGCGAAGGAGGCGAACCCGGAAAGATAAAATTAGGCAAAGGGTTGGGTTATGCCGTAGAGGCTCAAGCCACGATATCGAGCGCACAAACGCCCCTTTGGCTCAATGCCAACAAGCATGGATTAAGTTCGTTGGAGAAAACCAACGGATACCTACTTGCTGGCATAGAACGCCCGTTAGCCACCGATTCTACCCGCAGATGGGGCCTAGGCTATGGACTAAACATGGCTCTGACGCAAGGCTTCACCAGCAGGATTGTGGTAGACCAAGCCTTTGTGCAGGCCCGTTGGCTGTACGCAACACTCACCATTGGTAGCAAACGCCACGATATGGAACTGAAAAATGATGCGTTGAGCAGCGGTTCGCAATTGCTAGGCATCAATGCGCGACCAGTTCCGCAAGTGCGCCTAGCCCTACCCGATTATTGGACATTACCCTTTGGCAATGGTTGGCTGCACCTGAAAGGACACGTGGCATACGGAAAGACAACCGATGACAATTGGCAAAAGCGTTTTACAGGCCAACAACATCTATACACCGAAAATGTGCTTTATCACAGCAAGGCTGGCTATTTTATGATTGGTAACCCCGAACGGTTCGTCCCCCTGTCGTTAGAACTGGGCTTGGAGATGGCTTCCACGTTTGGCGGAACGTCTTATCAGCCACTAGACGATGGCACGGTGAGGGTTATTCGTGGCAGAACGGGGGTTAAATCGTTTTGGAAAGCATTCTTGCCAGGCGGTGCCGACGTTGGCGAAACAACCTACCAAAATGCCGAAGGCAACCAATTGGGCGCGTGGCTAGCACGTGTGAATTACAACGCAGAAACTTGGAAGTTTGGCCTCTACGTTGACAAATACTTCGAAGACCATTCGGCCATGTTGCAAGTAGACTATGATGGATATGGAACGGGCGACGAATGGATGCAGAAAAAGAAACGTCGCTTTTTGATCTACGACTTCAAAGACTGGATGTTTGGTGCAGAACTCAACTTCAAATATGGACGATGGATTACCGATGTGGTGCTTGAATATCTCTACACCAAATACCAAAGCGGACCTATCTACCACGACCATACCAAAACCATTGCCGACCACCTGGGTGGGCAAGACAATTATTACAACCACTATATCTATACAGGCTGGCAACATTGGGGGCAAGTAATGGGTAATCCGCTTTATCGTTCGCCCCTTTACAACACCAATGGCAACATCAATGTAGCCAACAACCGCTTTACGGCTTGGCATCTCGGAATAGGCGGAAAGCCTACCGACGAACTAAGCTATCGCCTCCTTGCCACCTACCAAAACGGGCTGGGCACCTACGCCGAACCATTCGACAAGAAAGAATATAATGTAAGTTTGATGCTAGAAGGCAGCTATCAACTGCCTAACGAATGGAACGTAACAGCTGCCCTTGGTGCTGACATGGGAAGAATTTTAGGCAACAAATGGGGTGTTCAGCTCACCGTGGCTAAGAAGGGATTGTTTAAATGAATAGTAAGACAAACGGCATGAAGCGAAATACAATCAACATACGCAGGCGAATGGGCATAATGCCATTTACGGCCGTAGCACTTATGGTGCTGGTAATGCTTGGTAGTTGCGAGCTGGAAAGGTCGCGCAACAAGAAACTCGACGGCTATTGGCGACTGCAACAGATAGACACCATCGGCACGGGTGGCGTGAATACGATGCAGGGGAAACGCATGTTTTGGGCCATCCAACATAAGCTACTCGAGCTGAGAGATATAGACGGGAACGTGGCTAAATGTTTGTTACGTTTCGAAAAGCAGGGCGATAGTCTGATGCTTTCGCAACCCTATCTTTATGATCGTGAAAATGGTGATAAGCCTTTGACAAACACAGAAATTCTGCAACACTATGGCGTAAATCGCTTGAACGAACATTTTAGGATAGACAACCTCACCAGTTCGCGGATGGTTCTAAGTTCGCGCAAGTGCAGGCTGCATTTCGTTAAATTTTAGCCAAACAACAGCGAAATGCGAATTTTGCTGTAAACGCAAAAATACTTATAAAGGAAGAGAAAGCAATTTTTTCTTCGTAACTTTGCAAAGACAGCTAAATGGGTGCAAAACAAGCCTCTAAACAGAGATGTGCAATGGACGAGAGGTGCGACGCGAACATTTTTATGACTGCGACATGCAATAAAATGCCCTGCGAAGAGTTTAAATAAAGGCGGTTCGATAGCAAGCCACCGATAAACTGCACCCCAAAGAAGGCACTTTGCAAAAACCGCCTTAACAATTAGGAAAGCAATAATACATGCTGCAGTGGCAGCCAATCATGAAGCGCACACATTATTATATAATATGTGTGGCCTTATGGCATGGCTACCTGCTAATGAAGTAAAATATAAAAACGGAAGATGAATAAAAGTCTTTTACTTGTGTTGCTGATGACCCTTTGCTCGCTCGGGCTAAGGGCGCAATCGTCTATGACCGACTTGCAGGTGATGCAATTTGTGCTAAAAGAGCACAAAGCGGGCACTTCGCAGGCCCAAATTGTCACTAAGTTGATGCAGCGCGGAGTAGACATCCAACAAATCAGACGCGTGAAAGACGCGTACGAACGCGTGGCCAAAAACAAGGGATTGGGACAGGTGAGCAACGGAACAAACAAGGACGATAAGCTTGAAGACAGCCGTATGCGCAAGAACAACGGCGAGAATAAGACAGATACGAAAAACAGCCAGATGATAAGAAGTGTGGGCCAAGACGACCACGACTATCCCACTACGCATAGAAACGCTGCCGATCATGGGCTGATAACACATGAACTTAACGAATTCTTACCCGATTCGGCTACTCAACAAGAACGCGATAGACTGAATATCTACGTGGGTAGGATGCCTAAGAGAGTTTTCGGACGCGATATATTTAATCGCAAAGATCTCTCATTCGAACCCAATATGAACATCGCCACTCCCCAAAACTATCGTTTAGGTCCAGGCGACGCAGTAAATATAGACATCTATGGTGCATCGCAGAAATCGGAGCAGACAACCGTTTCGCCCGATGGCGATGTGGTTATCGAAGGTTTCGGACCTGTACAAGTGAGCGGACTAACCGTGGCAGAGGCTAACGCACGCCTGCGTTCTACCTTAGGTTCACGCTATAGCAGTTCGCGAGTACGCCTAACCGTGGGTCAAACGCGCACCATCATGGTGAACGTAATGGGTGAAGTGAAGCGACCTGGCACCTATACCCTATCGGCTTTTGCATCGGTGTTCCACGCCTTATACATGGCTGGTGGCATCAACGACCTAGGTACGTTGCGTAATATTAAAGTGTATCGACAAAACAAACTCGTTACCGTGGTAGATATCTACGACTACATTCTGAACGGAAAGCTAACAGGTAACGTGCGGTTGGCTGACAACGATGTGGTTGTGGTTGGTGCATACGACTGCCTGGTGAACCTAACGGGCAAGGTGAAACGCCCCATGTATTACGAAATGAAACGTAGCGAGAGTGTAGGAACATTGCTGAAATACGCAGGTGGCTTTGCTGGCGACGCCTATACCAAGGCCGTAAGGGTGGTGAGAAAAACGGGCCGCGAATATTCGGTGTTTAATGTAGACGAGTTTGACTTCAATACCTTCCATTTGGCCGACGAAGACTCGGTGAGCGTAGACTCTATTTTGCCACGTTTCTCAAATATGGTTGAGGTTAAGGGTGCCGTGTTCCGTCCCGGCATGTATCAGGTGGGAGGCTCCATCAACAGCGTTCGTACCCTGATAGAACATGCTGAAGGTATCACAGAAGAGGCCTTTACTGCACGTGCCGTGATGCATCGCATGCGCCCAGACCGAACCTTGGAGGTTATCCCCGTAGACGTTGAAGGCATCATGAGTGGAAAAGTGGCCGATATACCCTTGCAAAAGAACGACGTGCTGTTTGTTCCCACTAAGGGCGAAATGATGCAACAGCAAACCGTAACCATACATGGCGAGGTGATGTATCCCGGCATATACAAGTTTGCTGCCAACGAAACGCTAGAAGACTTGGTGTTGCAAGCGGGCGGATTGAAAGAGTCGGCCTCTACTACCAAAGTGGATGTGGCCCGACGCATTATCAATCCCAAGGCCCTAAGCACCGATTCGGTAATTTCGCGCACCTACACCTTCGCCCTTAAAGACGGGTTTGTGATAGACGGTGAGACAGGATTTACGCTGCAACCCTTCGACGAGGTGTATGTTAGAAAAAGTCCCGGCTACAACGTACAGAAGAACATCGCCGTACAAGGACAGGTGATGTTTGCTGGAACTTATACGCTTACGAGCAAGAATGAACGCCTTAGCGACGCCATTAAGCGTGCGGGTGGCGTAACCGACTTGGCTTATATTCGCGGTGCACGCCTTGAACGGCGTATCACACCCGACGAACGACTACGCATGGAAACAGTTTTACGACTGGCCGAGATGCAAAGTGGCAAAAAAGACTCGGTGGAAAAGAAACGCCTAGACCTTGGAGACACCTATTATGTGGGTATCGAATTGGAAAAGGCTTTGGCTGAACCGGGTGGCGATGCCGACCTCGTGTTGCGCGAAGGCGACAAGCTTATCGTGCCCGAATATAACGGAACGGTGAAGATTAGCGGTAACGTGATGTATCCCAACACCGTAGCCTACGAGAAAGGACGTCGTCCGGCATGGTACATCAATCAAGCTGGTGGTTTTGGAAACCGTGCCAAGAAGAGCAACACCTATATTATATATATGAACGGAACTGTGGCTCGTGTGGGTCATAACGCCAAGGTACGTCCTGGATGCGAGATTGTGGTGCCCACCAAACCCGAAGGCAATGGCAAGGCGCTTACCCAATGGCTCTCTGTAGGTACCACTGTAGCCGGACTCGCCACACTGATAGCAGCGATTGCAAATTTGATTAAGTAAGAAAATGCAATAAGTCAACTTAAGCTAGACCATCCATGGGATTGCAAAAAAATTTCATCTACAACAGTATAATTACCACGTCTAATTATATCTTCCCTTTAATTGTCTTTCCATACATCTCTCGCGTATTGGGAGTGACGAATGTAGGTGTTTTCAACTTCATAGACAGTGTGGTAAATTATTTTGTTGTCTTCTCGATGATGGGGCTCAGTACGCTTGGCGTTAGAGAGATCGCCGCGGTGCGAACTGATAAGGAGAAGCTTGACAAAGTTTTTTCGAGCCTCATCACTTTAAGTGGACTTTTCACGGTAATAGCACTTATTGCGCTCATCGTTTCAACCTACACTGTACCCAAACTGTACGAACATAGACAGCTGATGTATATCGGGGCGGTTAAGTTGGTTTTCAATTTCTTGTTGATAGAATGGTTTTATACAGGGCTTGAAGACTTTAAATACATAACAAAACGAACGCTTCTCATTAAGATATTGTACGCCCTCAGCATATTTGTTTTTGTGCGCAAGCAATCGCACTACAACGTTTATTTCACCCTTACGGCATTGGTTGTGGTGGTAAATGCTATTGTAAACATAACCAAAAGCAGACAATACGTACATTACAACATAAGGAAGGTAACACTAAAAAAATACATCAAGCCATACATTCTGCTAGGTCTGTACATGATACTTACCACCATGTATACAACCTTTAACATTGTATATCTTGGCTTTGCGTGTACCGCCGACGAGGTGGGACTATTCTCTACTGCTTACAAACTAACATTGCTTTTCCTTGCTTTTTATACAGCATGGAGTAGTGTTATTATGCCAAGAATAAGCTCAATATACGCCACAGGAGATGAAAAGGAGTTTAGAATGCTCATCGGCAAGTCGCTTTCTATACTCTTATGCTTTGCCATACCACTCATGGTTGTAGGCATTATTTTCAGCGACGACATCATCTTGCTGCTTGCCGGGGCAGAGTTTGCCCAAGCTGCGGTTTCGTTACGCATTATGTTTCCTCTGGTATTCATCGTAGGATACAGCCAGATCATGGTTATACAAATATTGGTGCCAGCCCATAAAGACAAACAACTGACGCTTATCTCTTGCATAGCCGCCATCATTGGCATTATGCTGAATGCGGCCTTAACCCCTTACCTGAAATCAACAGGTACAAGCATCGCTTGGTCTTCGGCAGAACTCAGCATCATGGCAATGACCCAAATCATCACGTTTAAGTCGTTTAGGCAGGGTTTCCCCTTTAAACAGCTGAGCAAAAACATCATTGCATACATGCCTGCCTTGCTGGTATGCTTGGTTATTACCTATTGCTTCACCACGCCAAACATACTTAGACTGGCATTAAGCAGCTGTTTTATGGTCTGTTATTTTGTGGCTATACAATATTCATACCTAAAAGACGTTTATCTAATGTCGGCTAGTAGTAAATTCATCAACGGTATATTCTCAAAGAAATGACACTCACTATCGTCTGTATAATCCTAATTGGCATTTTGATTTGGGACTATCTGTTCTTTATCGTCCTTGCGTTTCCCATCAGAGTGTATCAGAAACACTTGATAAAGCTACGCAAACGCCAACAAGCAACTCATGCAACGGAGCTTATTTCGGGTACTACTGCTGGGTATGGACAATTGAAAAAGAAGGTTAGAGCCATTTTTGTAGGACTTATCAGGTTCTTCGATATCAAAATAGGCTACTTGCCTTGTCTTTGGTTGAGGCATTATATATATAGAAAGGTTTTCCTTATCAAACTGGGGAAAGATGCAATCGTACATTATGGTAGTGAAATTCGTAACCACAACCACCTGTCAATAGGCACCCATAGCATTATTGGCGACCGGGCTGTGTTAGATGCTAGGAATGGCATTGTTATTGGAGAAAATGTGAATATCAGCAGCGACGTTCACATCTATACCGAACAACACGACCACGAAGACCCCTTGTTCAGATGCAATAGCGATGAAAGTTTTCGGGTTAAGATTGGCAACAGAGCTTGGATTGGCCCTCGGGTCACCATCCTCCATTCGGTGAACATCGGCGAAGGGGCCGTCATTGCAGCAGGGGCAGTTGTAACGAAAAACATCGCCCCCTTCGCTATCGCAGCAGGAATACCTGCTAAGCCGATAAGACAAAGAAACAAAGAGCTTGCATATACATTAACAGACGATGATGCCTGCTTCTATTAAAATGCAACAAAATGATGGCTTACGAAGAAAAAATGGTTGAAGTGTCTGTTATATTCGTTAACTATAACGCTACTGATATGCTCATTGAGGCTATCCGCTCGGTGAAGGAACATACGCAACATGTTTCTTACGAGCTTATTGTTGTAGACAACGCTTCGCCCGACAAGGGAATTCAAAGAATAAAAGACACGTTCGAAGAAGAGATAAAAGTTATCATCAGCACACAAAATCTAGGATTTGGTGGGGCAAACAACTTGGGCGTAGCCGAGGCCGAAGGTAAGTATATCTTTTTTCTTAACCCCGACACCCTACTCTTAAACGATGTAATAAGTTCGTTGTACGCTTATTGCGAGAGCAACGCAGACAAACGGATTGGCGCGTTGGGCACGATATTGCTGTCGCAAGCCAAACAGCCAACCAATTCTTTTGGCATGTTTCTTTCTCCATGTAATGTTATTGCCAACAGGCTAGGTCTATCTCGTGGCACGCAGGTCCTACAACAGATAACCCAACCAACAAATGTTGATTTCATAACCGGAGCCGACTTGTTCGTACCTCGAAGTGTTCTTCAAGAAATAGGTTGCTTTGATACACGATTTTTTATGTATTGCGAAGAAGTGGACTTACAGCAGCGAATGGCGCAGAAAAGGTATCAACGAATCGTGCTACCGCATGCCGGCATCGTCCATTTCGATGGTGGCTCGTACCAACAAGTTAAGAAACGTTCTGCATCCAGGCGCCAAGAGCAAGACAGAAGCATCTGCATCTACATAAAAAAACATTACCCACGGTCAGCATACTATCTTTTTCTGCTGGCTTTTATCCTCATAAGATGGCCCGCATACATAAACCCGCATTATCCGCTTAAAGAGAATTGGCGATACTTCAAAATGCTCATTTCTCCCAAACTAAGTAAAAGACAATAACGCATAATCGGTAAATTAACATGATGAAAGAGAACATATCCACCGCAAAAAGCAAAGAAATAGACGTGATAGGCCTTGCCAAAAGGGTGTTTCGCGAAAAGAAACTGCTGGCAAAGTTTGTCTTCGCCTTCATCGTTCTTGGAGTTGTATATGCTTTAAGCACACCCAAAGAATACACGGCATCGGTTGTTTTGGCGCCAGAGGTGAACAGCATGGGGATGTCGTCTAACTTAAACGACATCGCTAGCATGATGGGCGTTGACATGGGACAAAAAGGCAAATTCATGGATGCCATTTACCCAGACATCTATCCTAACATCTTTGAGTCGACAGACTTCATCGTAAAACTCTTTGATGTACCTGTAAGACTTCAAGAGTCTCAACAAACGAAGCTTTATTCTGAGCATCTGCTCAAAGATACGCCAACGCCCTTTTGGTCATATCCCTTCAAATGGGTTGGCACCTTACTGAAACCCGACAGCGATACGGTGCAAATCAATTGTGTCAATGCTTTCCAGCTTACCCCAAAACAGTTTAGCCTGTGTAAAACCATTAAGGGAAGGATTGATTGCCTATCAAACAAAGGCACGAACATCATTACAATTACTGCCACAGACTACGACCCGATGGTTGCGGCTATCTTGGCGGACACGCTTCAAAGCAGGCTGCAAGAGTACATCCTTAGATACAGAACGCAGAAAGCCCGTAAAGACCTTGCCTTTGTCATGAGACTTAACGAGGAGGCAAAAAAACAATACATCAAGGCCCGGCAGTTATATAGCAACTACTCTGATGCGAACATGGATGTTATTCTAACTTCGTATAAGTCGAAAATTCAGGATTTGGAGAACGACCTACAAATGAAATACAACAGCTACACACAAATCGCCAAACAGGTTGAACAGGCAAAGGCCAAGGTGCAAGAGAACACCCCCGCTTTTACCATTATTCAGCAGGCATCGGTTCCCTTGTTGGCTTCTAGCACGCCGCGTTCTTTCATGGTATTGGGATTTGCCGTGATGGGGTTCTTGTGCGGTGCGCTCTGGGTTTTGTTCCTTCGCGATTTCGTAGCTAAACGCAGAAAGGCAAAGACGGCAAAGAACAATGGTTAACGCCCTACCCTACCTGCTATTGGTGCTTGCTTATGGGTTACTCTACTTCTATCATCAATACACCCAGTCGAGCATTCACCGCACATACATTAAGATTGTATGTGTGTTAATCTTCGTATTCTTCTTTGGGTTCAGGGGCTTCATCAATTACGATTGGGTTAATTATTATCCATTCTTCAACAGCATAACAAGCAATCCGCTACGCAACATTGAAACCATACAGATGGAACCTGGCTTTGTTCTGCTTGCATCTGTATCAAAGCTGATATACCCCAGCTATCAGCTGTTCGTCTTTGTGTGTACCATTATCAACATTACGCTACTTACGCTTTTCTTCAACAAGTACACCGAGAAAACCCCGTTGGCATTCTTGATATTCTTATGCATGAATGGTTTCCAGATGAGCACCGACCTTATGCGCAACTCTATCTCCATACTTATCATCATCAACACATTCAATTACATACAAGAACGTCGCCCAATACCTTACATGTTTTGGTGTTTATTTGCCGCTTCTTTCCATTCGTCTAGCCTGTTTTTCATCCCATTATATTTCGTTTTAAACAGAAGCTACAATAGGTGGGTGCTCATCGGCATCTTCGTTACAGCCAATATCGTGTACATCCTGCACATTCCTATATTTAGAGAAATAGTGTCTTTGTTAATCGGATTTGTTTCGCCCACCACAGCCCAATGGATAGACACATATCTTAACTTTGACGCAACCACTGGCTCCGTATTGAGCATTGGTTACATTGAACGTTTACTCACGGGCGTGTTGATGTTCTGCTATTTGGACAAACTGCGCAACATAAGGAAAGACAACGATATCTTTATCAACAGCCTGTTCCTTTTCCTATGCCTGTTCTTATTTTTAAGCGAGTTCAGAACAATAAGCATGAGGATTTCTACGCTTTTCAGCTATGGCTATTGGATAATTTGGATCGACCTCTTGGATTGCTTCCGCTATCGCAACAACCGTTTTTTATTCATTCTCTTTATCGTAACATATTGTTTGCTTAAAACTTACAGCAACAACAAAAACAAGCTGTCCGACTATTATAATGTGTTATTCGAAGAAAAAAACTATACCGAGCGACTATTACATTTCAGGCAATACTATTATGATGGAGCAGAAAAATAATAAACTTTTGTACATCGATTATATGTTCATGCGCGGGCATGTCAACTTTAATCGCGTACACATCGATGCCCTTTTAAAAGAAGGATACAATGTAAAACTTGTCCTGCATAAGGAAATAGCAAGTCTGCTTCCTTACGCCTACCAGCAGTATGCTCTGGTTATACCTCGCATTTTGGGCACAAATGTTCACAACCCGATATTGTCTAGAATAATCATGCTGCTTACTATCATATACATTAAGCTGCACGTACGTTTTTCTTCTTACGGGCATGTCGTCATATCATGTATGGACGAGATAACCCTAGGCGCCTGTCCGTTTTACCAAAAGATGTTTATTATATGTCACGGCAATGCCCGTGGACTAGCTAATAGGGTTAAGCGACTTTTCATCAAGCGCTTAGCCAAACATAATGCGTTCATTGTTTTTAATGAAAGCATGAAAGAGCCCTTTGTTAAGCATGGAATACGCAAGGTGTTCGTTGTGTCTCATGGCTGTGTTCCGCCATTTCAATTCCATCCCAACGTACCTGCTAAATTTGCCACTTCATCATTTAAGAGGCTCATATTCCACCCGTCGCCCAATATTGACAGCTCTTTTGTAGATAAGCTACTGCATAGCGAAAAGCTTCAAGCACTGCTACAAAAAGAAAAATGTTTGCTGATTTTGAGAAACAACAATCATATAAACATAACCAATGCCAACATCATATACGTTAGCGAATACTTGCCAGTTGAGCTGTATCAGAACCTGTTTCTTACGGCAGATATTATCCTGAACATCTATCCCGCGCGTTTTAAGTACATGGTTAGTGGGGTAAGTTTCGAATGCGTGGCCAACCAAAAGAATATGCTCTTCGCCAGTAATCCCTCTCTGAACTATTGCAATGATTTTTATAATTATCAGCCAATGTTTAAAGATATAGACGACCTCTGTCACAAAATTGCATATCTGCTGCATACTCCAACGGCCAAGTGTACAGTGTTGCCTGCTCAGTTGACACCCACTTATAAGGCCATCCTTTATTCTCCCCTGCGAGAATAAGTTTACGCTTAATCGGCTTGTTAAGCATAAACACGTCCCACATACAAGGCCTGTAAATTCGAATTGCAAAACATTGTTCTGCACAAAGAAAAGTATTCTCGGCTAAGGAATGAAATATTGGGGATTGCTTACAACAGAAACATCCCCAAAACGACAAATTAACAGATGTACTCCTCTAAATCGCTTTGCTTCATAACCAATATCGGTGCACATTATCGTTTTCCTATCTTCAGCGAGATGGCCAAAGCATTTGCGTGCCATTTTTACTTGGGCGACAAAGTAGCTACACCAATAAAGAAGTTCGATTATACCAAGTTGGAAAGCTATCGCCAAACATTGAAGAACGTTTACTTCGGTCCTTTCTATTGGCAACGAGGTTCGGTAAGATTGCTTTTTAAGCCCTATCTTTATTACATCATTGATGGCGAGCCTTTCTGCCTTTCCTCGTGGGCAATATTGATGTTAGCCAAGCTTACCCGAAAGAAAACCATTGCATGGACGCATGGGTGGTATGGCAGAGAGGGAGCAATAAAAAGACTGGTTAAAAAAATCTTTTTCTCCTTGCATTCCGCTTTGTTGGTTTACAGCGAATACGCCATTTCCCTGATGCAGAAAGAGGGAATACCAAGGAGTAAAATGTATTGCATCGCCAATTCGATGGATTCGGACAGAGAACGTGCCATACGAGAACAACTTGCTTGTAGCGACATCTACCGCCAGCATTTCCGTAACGACAACCCTACCATCATCTATTGTGGGAGAATTCAGAAAAGTAAAAGGTTGGAATTACTCATAGACTGCGTTGCCCAATTTAAGCAAGAAGGCCGCACCGTTAATGTTGTCTTCGTGGGAAAGGATGTAGAACAAGTTAACATCTACCAATACGCGGAAACCAAGGGCGTGGCTGACTGTGTTTGGATGTATGGTCCTTGCTACAACAATGATGTGCTCGGGCAATTGTTCTACAATGCCCATATCTGTGTCTCGCCCGGCAATGTAGGTCTTACAGCCATTCATGCGCTTACGTTTGGATGCCCCATTGTTACTCATAACAACTTTCCTTACCAAGGACCGGAGTTTGAGGCCATACGTCCAGGCGAAACGGGAACATTCTTCGAACAAGGCAATGCCAAGAGCCTGAAACAGGAAATAGAATATTGGATATGTGCAGACGCAGACAAACGTGAGCAAACTAGACAGAAAGCTTTTGACGAAATCGACCGAAAATGGAACATTCATTATCAAACGGAAGTAATTAGAAAAGTGCTAAATGAAACATAACCCCACCCTATACCAACGTCTGCGCGGCGTTGTCCGAGAAGAAATACTTAACGTTCTTGGTGCCTGGGCAACTCCCGCCCCAGGTATCCACATCTTAAACGGGCACAGAATAGCGACCGAAAAAGAACCAGACACTTTTCGGAACTTACTGGAAAACTTATCGCGTAACGTAACTTTCATTCGAATAGAAGAT
Source organism: Hoylesella loescheii DSM 19665 = JCM 12249 = ATCC 15930 (assembly GCF_000378085.1). Taxonomy (GTDB): domain Bacteria; phylum Bacteroidota; class Bacteroidia; order Bacteroidales; family Bacteroidaceae; genus Prevotella; species Prevotella loescheii. Next base: position 22,884 of record NZ_KB899210.1, on the reverse strand, counting down.
GCCGTTGAGCGAATTATGCGCAAAGAATGTCCCGACAAACCATTGGTGGCTTTCACGTTCGACGATGGTTTTATGGAGTGTTACGACATTTTCGCTCCTATTTTGGAAGGGTTTGGCGTAAATGCTCTCTTCTTTGTCAATCCAAATTATGTAGAGGGAGACGACGCCTACATCGAACATTTTAACAACCACATGGTGCTTACCGAAGGGAAACAGCCTATGCGTTGGCCGCATCTAAGCGAATTGGCTAACCGCGGACATATTATCGGGGCACATACTATGGACCATTATATGATTAACGCCGACGATGAAGACACGCTACGTCACCAAATCGTAGCTTGTAAAACAGTGATAGAACAACAATTGCAACAGCCCTGCAACTACTTTGCCTTTCCTTATGGAAGGCTTACGCATGCCAATCAGCGGTCGATAGACATCGCCTGCAATGCTTATAAGTACGTCTTCTCACAATCCGATTACAAACATTACTTCTCTTTTAATGGGAAAGTTATCAATCGCAGGCACTTCGAGCCTTTTTGGCCTATTAAGCATCTTAACTATTTCGTCAGTTGTAATAAGACCTACGAATGAAAAAGCTGTTGCAAATTAACATCACCGCCAACTGGGGGTCGCATGGGAAAATAGCCGAGGGTATAGGTCAAGCGGCTATCAAGCAAGGTTGGCAAAGCTACATCGCATACGGAAGATGGGCCAATCCCAGCGCATCCAATCTCTTCCATATCGGAAACAGATGGGATGAAATGCGTCATGGGGTAGCCTCACGACTATTTGACAACCACGGCCTAATGTCACAAAAGGCCACGAAGTTGTTACTGCAATTCGTCAGAAACGTCAACCCCGACATTGTACACCTGCACAACATACATGGCTATTACCTCAATTATCCACTACTTTTTCAATACCTACGCCAACACGACATCCCCGTGGTGTGGACTCTGCACGACTGCTGGAGCTTTACTGGCCATTGTGCCCACTACGAGTTTATTGGGTGCGAGAAATGGAAAACGCATTGTGCAGAATGTCCGCAAAAAGGCGCATATCCTAAGAGCTTGCTGTTAGACCGCTCGTATCGCAACTTCGAACAGAAAAAAGATACTTTCCTTTCCCTCAACCGCCTTACACTCGTTCCCGTAAGCCAGTGGTTACAACGCCAGTTACAGCAGTCGTTTTTCAAGCATACACCCACACGCCTTATATATAATGGTATTGATACGGATGTTTTTAGCAAACAGACGGAAGTAAACTGGATTAAAAAGAAGTATGGCATCCCTGAACATTGCGCCATCGTTTTGGGAATTTCCTCCAATTGGTACCGAAAAGGTTTGCCCGACTTTCTTCAACTAGCATCACTCTTGCCCTCATCCATCCGTATCGTCCTTGTTGGTCTAAACAAACAAGAGCAAAAATTAGCCGCCCGAGCAGGCATTGTAGGCATTAGCCGCACTGATAACCTACACGAACTATGTTCACTCTATTCCGTTGCCAACGTTTATTTCAACCCAACATGGGAAGACACTTTTCCCACAACCAATCTTGAGGCGATGGCCTGTGGAACGCCTGTGGTTACTTACAACACAGGCGGAAGTCCCGAAGTCATTACAGCAGGGACGGGCATCGTGATAGCAAAAGGCGACATTCAAACAGCCGCCATTAAGATAGAGCTGATATGCCAACAGCCAGCCAACACATTCGAAGGTCCTAGTAGGCAACACATTATTCGGCATTATAACAAAGAAGAACGGTTCTCCGAATATCTCAATTTGTACACTAACATCCTCAAAGATACCTAGAAAGAGATAGTGAATAATTTCGTATTTCGCACAAACATGCGAATTAAAACCTGAACTCTAAAACCTTATAAAAGTATTTCAAACAGATAAACAATGGGTGAGTATATATACCGTTCTCCCTACATGCACGTGTATCCTCGCGCAATAGGGTTAGTCGGCTACCCATATTCTTGGTGCTAGCACCACCTGTGCGCATCGTAACAAAGTCTATGTTCAGATATTTTGCCCTAATGTTGAAACGCTTAAAAAGCCTAACCATCATTTCGAAGTCGCCACCAATCTTATAATCGGTCTTATACAGGCCTGCTTTCTGAAAAATTTCCTTACGCGCATAAAATGAGGGATGAGCGGGCATAAGGCCAAAGCGCAGCCACCATGGGCGAAAACCTGCCGACGAATAATGACGTACACTATGCGTTAGGTCGGGTTCGCGAACGAAATGTACGTCGCCATAAACTGCATCTAGCATAGAATCGGAAAACGCTTGCGCCACTTTCTCCACCACATCTGTGGTTGTAAAGAAATCATCTGAATTCAAAATACCCACCACATCGCCTGTAGCCATTCGCAAACCTTTGTTCATAGCATCGTATATCCCATTGTCTTTCTCGCTCACCCAGCGTAGTCTGTTCGTAAACTTTGGTTCAAACTCGCGGATAAGGTCGATGGTGTTGTCGTTCGATTGACCGTCAACAACAATATATTCGATGTCAGAGTAGGTCTGGTCTAACACCGATTGCATGCAGTCTGCAATAGTCGCAGCACTGTTAAAGGCCACTGTAATTACCGTTACTTTCATCGTCTTATAATCATTTGCATAAACGAAGTACGAGCCATCTTATTGCATTATGCTATGACGAAAGCACAAAAGTGGTGAAAAAAGCCCCAAAACTTGCACGACTAAATAATAATGTGTAAATTTGCAGACTTTTTCATGGCATTTCGCCGTGCTCTAATAAGTGCCTGTATTAAAGAATACGGAAGCTGACTATGGGCAAACAAAATCGGGGTTGACTGGATTTGACAGCGGGATGAAATGGTATGTAAGCACGCGGAGCGTAGGTGGCTGGCTCCATAATCCCAGTTATCAACAATTTAATTGGCGAAAGAAATTACGCTCTCGCTGCCTAACCGAAGCACAGTAGGTTCTAGGCTTTATTCCGTCACTAGGTGATGGAACGAGACATCGCTCAGAGGCTGTTGTTCCGAAGCCAGCTGATTAAGCGGTGCAGATAAATCGGAAATAGTTTGGCGTGGCCCCGCTCGTCGAATGAAATTTTAGGGGATAAGGCATTGGTTGGTGGTCCGGGTCTTGCCAATGCACGAAAATCGCAGGCCGGAATAAGCGTGTAGAAAGCGTATGGTTTCCCTGTTTGGACGTGGGTTCGAATCCCACCAGCTCCACACCACTTCCCCCTCTAAGGGGAAAACATAAATACCGCTTGGGCACAAACGTAGCCTTCGGCCATCGTTGCCCAACAAAACAAGAAACGAACAAACGCCCCTCCATCCGTGGATTGGGCGTTTTTTCGTTTACGACGGTAAGCGAGAACACGCCACATATAAAGTAAACCATTCAAACGGACTCATCCTTTAACAAACGCCAACCAAACCCTTAAATGATGCATTTTAAACACTTGTCCCGCATCTTTTTGGTGAATGGCACACCACTTTTAAGCATTCGTTGCGATATCTATAATCAGCACTTCTGTTATACATCAACTGGACTCTCGTTCCATATCAACTGGAACATTGTTCCATATCAACTGGAACAGGATTCCACATGAAATGGAACAGGGTTCCATCTTAGATGTACCGGAACCTTTAATTGCACAACTACTTACGAGAGCATAAACACTAGGTTATAAAATACTTATAAACGTTGGCAATACGACTAAAACGAGTATTGCGTTTTCGATGAAGATGCAAAACGTAAACTTAACCATACATTGGTCTGGCATTTACCTCATGCGCGTGCGCGTTCATCTTATATGTTAGGCGTGTTCTAAAAATTTCGTCGAGGGTAATTTTTAGAACACGCCATTAAAAGTTTTTTACATTTCGATAAGGCCCATTAATCAACGCACAGAGAACTTATATACGCAGTGGCTACTGTAATTTTGGCCGGGCTCGAGCCATGTGTTTGGCCACTCAGGATGGTTAGGGCTGTCGGGATAATGTTGTGTTTCTAGGCACACAGCCGAATGTTTTGGATAGCGATAGCCATGCTTACCAGCAAAAGAGGCATCGAGAAAGTTACCCGTGTAAACCTGTATGCCAGGTTCGTTGGTAAACACTTGCAGCATTATCCCCGTCTGTGGACTGTACAACGAGGCTGCCACCGCGCGTTCATCGGGCTGTCCGTTGTGCCAAGTATTCAAGCACCAGTTATGGTCGAAACCACGTGCGTTACGAGTCATGGCAAAACGTTGGTTGTTGATATTTCTGCTCAACGGTGTTGGCTTGCGAAAATCCATAGGTGTGCCACTAACTTTCAACATCTTGCCAGTGGGCATATAGGTGGTATCAGCTGGCGTATAGCGGTCGGCATTGATATACAGCACTTGGTTTTCACCATGTCGCGAGGGATTGCCGTTGAGATTAAAGTACGAGTGATTGGTCATGTTGATAACCGTTTTCTTGTCTGTCGTAGCTTCGTAGCTGATATCGATGGCGTTGTCGGCCGTGAGCGTATAGCGTACTGTGGCATGAACAGTTCCCGGGAAACCATTATCGCCATCGGGCGAAACAAGACTCATTTCCACCGTAGAGTCATTAAGCTGTTTACCATCGTACACCTGATATTGCCAACCCGTAAAGCCTCCGTGTAGGCAATGTCCATAATTGTTGCGAGGTAACTGCATTGTTTTGCCATCTACCACGATGCGTCCCTGGTTTATTCGGTTGGCATAACGCCCAATGGCTGCACCAAAATCCGACCCGAAATGCTGATAGTCAGCATACTGGGCAATGTTGTCGTAACCCAAAACCACATCGCGCAGTGTGCCACGCCTATCGGGAACCATGATTGAAACAATGCGCGCGCCAAAATTAGTTAGACAAACTTCCATACCCTTGCTATTAACCAGCGTGTAAAGATGTGTGCGTTTGCCACCGACGTTGGCTTCGAAATCATTAGGATATAGACCCGAACGCGTGGCCATACCACGATTACCAGACTTCACCGTTGGTGCTGTGCCCGTCTTCGAGGTTTCGTTTCCCATCACTGAGGGCCATCCACTGGCCCAGTTTATACGGTCGAGCCATACCACGCGCCCTGCATCGGGGTTAGATGCTTTAAAGCCATGATAAAACATATAGTCGTTACCCGCGTCGTCGGTAATTAACCCTGCATTATGTCCTGGTCCAAGCACATTGTCGCTTTTACCCAACAACACCTCGTAATGGTTATCGAGCAGACGTCGGCCAGATTTGTCTACGTATGGGCCAAAAAGGGTTTTAGAACGGCCGACGGTTACTCGGTACGTGCTACGAGCCCCCTCGCAACAAGTGCCAGCCGATCCAAAGAGGTAATAATAGCCCCCTCGCCGCCTGATATAGGTTGCCTCCATAAACGTTCCCGCTATCTTGCGTGGCTTTGCTCCCTGCTTTACGTGTAAACCATCGGCACTCAACTCTACGCCATAGATACCATGAAACGAGCCGAAGAAAAGATATTTCTTACCTCCATCTTCGATATAAAAGGGGTCGATACAGTTTTGGATGCCTATTTGCTTGCTGGTAAACATACACCCACGGTCGGTAAACGGACCAGCAGGACCGTTACTCACGGCAACGCCGATGCCAGCGTCCCATTCCCCACCCCATACCGATTTAGAATAGTATAGGTAGTATTTACCGCCAATGCGCTGAATGTCGGGAGCCCAAATACCGCCTTTAGGAAGCCATTTAGGACGTGAAGCATCAGTAAATGCCGTACCCACCTGCTTCCAGTCCACAAGGTTTACCGATTGGTAAATGGGTACATTGCGTGTATCTTCTGTGGCATAAAGATAGAATATTCCATCTTCGGCGCGTATCACCGTAGGGTCGGGCGCGCTTATATCTATCACAGGATTGCTGTAAGTTGCTGTTTGTGCTAACGACAACTGAGGTAACAGCGACAGCCATGCGAGCAATGTCGCCGTAAAGATTGGTTTTACTGAATGTATCATTGTTCTTTATTAAATTCTTTAGGCAAAATGCCAAACTGTTCGTAAAAGCATTTGGTGAAATAGCTCGGGCTCGAAAAGCCCACATTGTAACACACCTCATTCACTTTCTTATCGCCCGACTTAAGCATTTCGGCTGCAGCTTTAAGTCTTTCGATGCGTATATAGTTGTTGGGCGACTGGTCTAGCGTGCCACGCACCTTACGGTTTAGGCTCGTACGGCTCATGTTCATTTCGGCCGCCAAGAGGTCTACATTAAAGTCGCTGTTACCGATATTGCGCATAACGGCCGCTTTCAACCTTTCCAAGAAATCAGCGTCGGCAGGACTGATGGAAGCCGATGATGCCGATACGAATGGCGATGTGGCATACATCTTCTTTATTTCCTCGCGCTGCCGCAACAGGTTTTGCACGGTCTGTGACAGGAAACCCATGGAAAAAGGCTTCACTATGTAGGCGTCTGCACCGCTTTCCATTCCCTCCATCTTACCTCGCTCGGAAGTAACAGCCGTTAATATGATTACAGGAATATGCGAAAGGTTAACGTTGTATTTGATACGGCGACACAGTTCCATACCATCCATGGGTTCCATCATCACGTCGGTAACCACAAGATTCACGTCATTACGTTCCATTTGCAATAAAGCCTCTTCGCCATCGGTAGCCGTAACGATGTTGTACTCTTTTTCTAAGCACCGCTTTTCGTACTCCAACATCTGCACATTGTCCTCTACAAGCAGCAACGTATGGGGCTTGGCCTGCGTCCCTTGTGTGGTTGTTGATTCGGCCTTTATAGGCGTTACATCCCCTATCCCATTGCCTCCCAGCCTTACAGGCACATCTTGCACCAAGGGCAAAGTAAGCACAAACACGTTCATATCGGCCTCATCGCCCATGCATAGATGGCCATTGTGCAATTCGGCTAACGAACGAGCGAGGGCTAAGCCTATGCCCGTACCCGATGTGGAATGTTCGGCTGTGTCGATATGGAAGAAAGGTTCAAATATCTTTTCACGCAAATCCATGGGTATGATGTTTCCATCATTGGCTACGGTAAGGAAAAGTTGTGTGTCGTCGGTCTTCAATGTCACCGAGATATACGATAGGCAGTACTTCACGGCATTGTTAACCAGGTTGCTTACAATCTTGGTAAAGCCCTCGTGGTCAACATAACCATGCAGGTTGTTGCCTTGCAGTGATAACGTTGCATTGATGTTTTTCTCGCGCATAGCCGAGCGGAAGCGGTTATATATGTCGGTAACCAGCTTCGTAAGGTTACAATATTCGAAGTTGAGGCGTAGGCCGTCTTTCTCTGTCTTGCGAAAATCCAGTAGTTGGTTTATCAGGTCTGTAAGCCTCCGCGTATTCTCGTACATGATGTTGAGGTCTTCTTTCACATCGTTGTCTTTTACCTTCTGCGTGCCGAGAATGTTCTCCAATGGCCCTAAAATCAGTGTAAGCGGGGTGCGAATCTCGTGCGCCACGTTAGTAAAGAAATGTATCTTGCTCTGATACAGTTCCTGTTCTTTACGCGTTTCGAAAGCTTCCATGGCCTGACGGCGACGCGTTTCGGAACGGCGATTCCAATAACGCATAAATAGCCACACCAAAACACCTAGCAAAACTACATAAAACAATTTGGCCCAGAAAGAGAATAGGAAGAACGGACGTACATCGATGTCTAGCTTGTACTCGCCAGGATAAGCCTTTCCGTTTTGGTCTTTCATACGCACTACTAGCTGATAGGAACCAGCAGGCAGGTTAGCGTATGTCATAAAGAAGTCTGCCCCCATAGGTTGCCAACCTTTGTCGAAACCCTCGAGTTTATATTCCAATGATGCCCAATTCTGCCTTGAATAACTTAGAGGTACAACATGCAACCTGAAAGAGTTTTGGTTATAGGCTAATGATAGTTTGCGAGTAAACACGATGTTTTGTTCCAAGGGTGTGTCCTTAGTAAAATTGTCCACGTGTTCGTTGCCTATATATAGATCAGTAGCCACAAGTCGGGGCACACGCTGTTCTTTTTTCAAGGCCGATGGTGAAAAACGCACAATGCCACTAAGACTTCCAAAGTAAATACGTCCACGTTTGTCGATAAGCGATGAGTTGTAGTTAAACTGGTTGTCGAGCAACATCGTGCGGTTGTTATAAGTGCGCACGTCGCCACTGCGGGGATCATATCGTACGAAACCAGCATAACCCGAGAGCCAAAGTACACCATCACCATCTTCTTCCATACGGAAAAACGTAGAGGTGCTGTTAAGCGCCCCTTGCTGTAAGGGTTTGAAACGGCGGGTAGAGAAGCTAAATCTGCACACACCACCGCCCTGCGTTGTTACCCAGATGGTACCTTCGCTGTCTTCGAATATGCTCAAGGCCTTATCCGAAGTAAGTCCAGATTGAGTTGCCCTAAAATTTATCCATCTACCATTATGTCGCATAAAGACGCCATTGGTCTGTGTGGCCAACCATAGATTTCCGCGCGAATCGAAACTTACATCATTGATTAGAACGGGTGGCACCGCCCTATCGTAAGCAAAGGTTTGAGTGTTGGCAATGTAGGTGCATAGACCACGAATGGTGCCAAGATACATTACACCCTGTGGCGAACGCGCGATGCTGAAGATGGTGTTATCGCGAAGCGAACCAGGACGTCCGTCGGCCTTGAACGCCTTTATAAGTTGGTGGGTACGGGTGTCGATGATTTTCAGACCCGAAGCAAACGTGCCCACCCACAGTTCGTTGCCGTCCATGCAAAGTCCATGTACATTGGGGAATGCATTACTAGCTGCAATATGACTAAATGTTTCGCCGTCGGGCTCCATACAATTCAAACCGCCGTCTTCTGTTCCTATCCATATTTTCCCTTGCTTGTCCATAACCATCTCGCGCACGCGACGTCCATGCAGTCCGTTTCCGCTGCCTTGCGGCACAAAACGTTCGAAAACGGGATGTATGGCGGGTAGGTAATTCAATCCGCCGAAATAAGAACCAGCCCACAACCCACCTTCACGGTCTTTGTACAGACAATAAAGTGGATTGTCGGATATGGAGAAAGGATCCATGGGATTATAGGTGAAATGCTGCGTGGCGTGGGTGTCTAGGTTGTAAACCAGCATACCTTGTTCGGTTGCCGCCCAAATCTCACGATGGTTCAGAATAAGGTTACGCACAAAAAGTTCCTTACCTTCAAGACTGGCTACTATGGGTTCGAAACTGTGGCGTGCAGCATCTATAAGCGAAAGACCCTGTCGGTCGGTGCCAATGGCATAGCGTCCGTTGCCCAAGGGAAGTATGGCCGAAACGATGTTACCTGCAAAAGGTGTGTGCCCTTCTTGCGTGCGAAAGGGTGTGAGCGTGCGAAAGGCGTGGTCGGTGGTATATAATCCGCCTCCAAAAAGTCCGAGCCACACTGCCCCGTTGTCACCAATGGCCATGCCTGCTACGTTGGGATACCCTTTCAATCGGAAGTGCGAAAGATGATTGTGACGAAGATCGTAGCAGAAAACGCCCTGCTCGTTGGCCGTGATGTATATCTTATCGCCATGACCCTTTATCACGTTCACCATGTTGGTGATGCCTTCGCCATCGGCACTACGTTTGTCGAAACGGGTGAAAGAGTCGGTCAGTGGGTTGTAAATCCACACGCCACAATCTGTTCCTACCCATATTCGGCCGTTCACGTCTTCAAAAAGCGCGTTGATATAGCTACTGCCTAGACTGTGTCCATCAGGATAACTGTAATACCATTTAAATAAGGTGCCGTCGTAACGGTTAAGTCCCGATTTCGTACCAATCCACATCAGTCCTGTTCGATCTTGCAAGATGGCGAGCACGGTGCTTTGCGACAGTCCCGACTCTACACCGATATGTCTGAACAGGATGTTGCTTCTGCTTGTCATACCGACAAGCAGAAGCAACGCTACTATCATCAATCTTATTTTTTTCATCTGCATTAGTTTGTAGCGTAAAGGTACGAAATTATTCAAACAAACTGAGAAACGGTGGGATTATTTCAAGAAATTCGTTGTACGGTTGGGTGAATACAGTTCCCAAAGGGAGGCAATCGTCCAGCCAGGCGCAAAGATATCGTTATAAAATCCTTTGCCATTGTGTCCGTAATCCCACGTGGTATGCTGCACCACTTCGGGGTAGAAGCCCTGCTTACCCACGCCGCAAAGGTTGTTGGCAACGGGCAACAGCTGGCTGAGCGAAGATGTAATGACATCATACATGCCTTTAAACCGTTGCTCACCCGTTTGCTGAGCCAGCCAACTAAGGATGTGGGGCAGTTCGAAAACAAATACGTCTATATGGTTGTTTTCTACCGAAACGTTGCCCCATCCACGTGTTTTTAGCCCCAATTCACCCGTCATCTGTCCAGGTGCAAAGGGCACATCCCAGGTGTAATACCACGAGATGGCGAAGTAAGCGGCTTTCTTACATAAGTCGATATAATGTTTTCGTTCCTCTCCCTTGGTAACCATGGTCATATAATAGGTGGCTGTTACGGCAGCGATGGCAGCTTCCTTGTCTTCGCAATTGGCATCGAGCGTAGACGAGAAATAGTCGCTTTGCGAAATAATGTTCTTCTCCAAATAGTTCACCGTTCGGCGAGCGGCCTGTAAATAGTTCTTGTTGCCGAAATATTTCCACCCCATCACCAATGCAGAAGTTGCCGAAGGAGTGCTACCTCCCGAAGCGTCGACATCGGTTCCATCAGATTTAAACTTGCGGGCGAAGTGTCCATCGTCTTTTATTAGGGTAACGAAGTTGTCGAGAATGGTGCGTATGCGCCTCTCCCACTCCACATGGCGACGGCCACGACTCTTTTCGTATTTTAAGTAATGAAGCACAGCATATACGGCCTCGCTTTGCTGACGAATGGAATGGACGTCTTCTTGGGTGAAGCCATCACGGAAGTTTACAAAATCGTGTAGGTAGCCACCATTCCCAAATCCATTGCTTAGGAAACTGTCGAAAATGGCTTGCCCCATATTAACTAACCCATCGTCTTTTATTTCTGAACCGTATTCAATCTCGTTGAAGGCATTAAGCAACACCCGCCCGCAAAAGCCTATCTGCATTTCTGTTGCTGGTAGGCAGTCATTAACCCGAAGTGAGAGCCCCGAATTATATTTCAATGGGTAGCGGTCTACGAACGAATGGCGGAAGTAATCGCTGAGGGCAGTCTTTACTTCTGCACCCGTGTAGGCACTTTTCAAGGGTTGAGGCTGCATGCGGTCGTAACTATATTGCCACACTTGCGTAACAAAGTTGCCAAAATCATTGGCTTTATAACGATGTATGCGCCAACGCAAGGTTTGCTGTTCACCTTTTTCTAGCTTGGCAAAAGCAGTTATGGGGTCTATGAGCGTTAACTTGCGGATGTATCGTTTGGGAGTTTCCTTATAAGGATAGCCAAACTTTAAGGCCACGGTGTTTCCCTCGCCGTCGAAACCTGCATAGCCCACGGATGTGCGCCCAGGAAGTATTATCTCACCCGTGGTTAGCTGAACTTGTACGTCGCAAGGTTCGTCTAGCACGCGTAATACTGATACGCCCTGTCTATTGCGGGGATTGAAAGCACTGGTTAACGGTGTAGACATGCGGTCTTCCCTAAAATTCCAGTGTTTGCTGGTTTTGAAAGATGGAGCCTCTTGAGGTGAACGCATGTTGCGATGATACCAAAAACCTGGCATATAAAATTCTGCTTCACCAGACGATAGTTTCGTGTTGAGACTGAGGTCAAGGTGAAAATACACCTTTTCGCGTGCCGAAAGCGTAATCGTCAGCAGTTCGTCGTCGCCATCATTCGTTGTCGTAGATACCACGTCTAATGGTCCACCTGTTGTCCAAGACTGCCCTTGTTGTAGCAATTGACATGTTTCTGACGGATTGCCTGGCGTTTTTAGGCTAAGCGACATCGACAAGCCTTGCGCTTGTAACGTACAAACGTGCGCCACAAACGACCAACCTAGCAGAATGACTTTTATTTGTTTCATCGTTATCTTTGTTATTTTATGCAGTGAATATCGTCAATACGACTTGACGGTATTTAAATTCGGGCCATGCCGTCTCTATGCGTGAAAGACGCCAAACAAATAACCTGCCGTGGCATCGCCAGTGATTTGGCTATGCAACCAAAAAGATCTGGCGACACCACGTTCGGTTAAAGGTGTGTTTTCAACGGCTTATCGTTCTCACACTCTTATAATAGGTGTCGAAAACGTAGAAAGTTTCGGTACGCTCATCGTAGGCAATGCCTGTAGGACTTCCAAAGCGTGCCGTTTCTCGTAGGTCGCCATCTTCAGGCCCCCAAGTGTTACCATCGCCCATAGCCGACGTTGCTCCGCGCCCCGCAAAGGTACGAACACGACCATCAGGTGTGAGGTAACGCACGCAATAGTTGTCGTAATCGCAGAAGTAAAAGTCATAAACGTCTTCCTTTCCTTGTGCTGCGTAGTCGGGATTCTTCACAAATATGCCTTGATAGGGGAAATTCATCAACGTTCCATCTCCCTTGCCGTCGGCCCAACCCTTAACACCCTGCTGTCCAGAGACGAGATAGGGTTCTTTAAAGCGTTTGGTGGCCTCATCGTAATCCATACGATAGATGCAGTGTTGGTTCAATGCTATTACGTAAGCGTACTTGCCTGTGGGGTGCATGGTGATGTTAAAGTTCCAGCGACTGGTACCAAATGTGAGCATTTGCTCATAGTTGTTGCCCGTGAGATATGGGTCCCAAGGAGTTGTTTCCGTTGCGTTGGCATAATATTTGGTCATATCTAGACGGAAAATCGCATTGTTACCATAGCTGTTGAAATATAGTTCACCGTTGGCGGGATGAACTGCTACAGTGTTACATTGCTTGTAAGCGGCTAACACCTCGCGTTTAGAATCGTCGGTAAAGCTACCGTCGGCATTGCGTTTAACAATCCACACGCTGGTAGATCGGTCTCCACTATCGTCGCGGTCGGTAGCAACCACCATGTCGCCCTTTGCCGTAAAGTCTATTGCACGTAAGCGTTTGCCTTCGAAACACTTACTGCCGTGCATCACGGTGGTAACGGTCTTTGTCTTTAAGTCGAAGAGTTGCACACCATAGCCACTATAATCGAAATCTTCGTATGCAACATATAAATGGTCTTGGTTTTGCGGGTCGAACTTCATAAAGGCAGCTTGCTTGCCGAAAGTGGCCGAGCCATCGTCCTTGCCAGTACCAAACTTGCCGTCTTTCCATCCTGGGTCGCCATCGCTTATACGATAGCCAATCAGCGTACGCACCACCAACGGACTGGCGTATGCAAACTTTGTAGTGGCCTTGGCAGACTGTTGGGCCACTTTCACCTCTACTTCAAACCGTCCCGATTCAGTCCAATAAGGCACAATACAGCCAATACTGTCGGCCTTTACATAACTTAGCTTGGCTTTCTTTCCACCAATCGTTACGTTTACCTGTGTAGAGTCGAGTCCGAAGTTTGTGCCATAGATAACCATTTCTTGACCATTGGTGCCCTCGGCAGGCGTAAAACGGCTGATGGTTACAGGCACATTGGGGTTGTATCTCGGTGTGTTGTCCTCGTCTTTGTCGCCGCATGCAGTTATGTTGCCACATAAAGTGGCTATGAAGAGCGCATATATCCAATGCTTCATTACGGGTTTATTCCTTTTCATATTGTGGTTTCGTCTTAATGTTAACTATGTGTCTACAATCTTATGCCGCGCCTATTTCTTCACGCGAACTTTAAGCGTGGTAAGGTTTCCTTTATGATCAGTGGGCCAAGTTCCTGTTGGCTCTATAAAGATATCTTTCGAATCGTTGACCCCACGCTTGCCAAAATAGATAGAGCCAGATGGTCCAACTAGTTCGGCTTTCAGCAATTCAACAGGTTGCGACTTGTTATAATACACAAAGTCGATACGGTCGCGCTCGTCGTATTCGGGACAGAAAGACAGCTGGCTTAGGCTGGCATCCTTATTATCAGCAGGGAAAGTGAAGCCAGGATGCGTAACAGGATCGGGGAATTTTTCGCGATAGGTGTCAACGAAACCTGCCTTTCTCAACATCACGGAGCAATCCCAATTGGCCACTACACCGTTATGACTGTACAAATCCTTGGTGTTGGCCTGCCAATCAAGGTCAGACGGTTCGTTAAAGTCGCCACCTAAGACAACGATACGCCCTTTATCCATCTCGCCTTGGGCATCGTCGAGGAACATTTCCATCGCCTCATCGCGCGTACTCAATCGGTTGTCTTTCATTATCCGTTCGCTGTCGGTAATAGGATTGGCCAGTTTCGACCAGTCGGGACCACTATTATAACCTCGTGGCAGATAGCAAGCATAATGCTTATAGTCGAGATGTGCTGAATAGAAGGTCATTTCTTGTCCGCGAACTTCCACCGTTACCTTAATCATATAGTTGTCGGTGGGTGTGGGAAGCACCTTAAAGTTCTTTATCTCGTACTTCGACAACACGCCAACAAACGTGCCATGATTCTTACCATAGTAGTCTTTTTGGTGCTTTGTTTTTAACGATTGGCACAGACGATGTGTGTATTCGCCGTCGCCATCGGGAATTTTCTTCAACAATAGGTCGTTACGCAACTCGCACAACAACACGATATCTGGATCTACTTGGTTGATAACGTCTACCAATCCATTATAGGCGTTATTCACTTGCGTTGCTCCGAACCATGTGTTTAGCTGGAAAACTTTCAGGTCTTGATACACTTCCACGGGCTTTGGAGGCTCAGGAGTGGGATTGTTGTCATCTTTGCTGCACGCTATCGAGCAACAGCCAAACAGCATCATCAATGCTGCATTCAGACAACAGCGTTTAAAAAGATGTTCTCTTTTCATTGTTCTTGGTTTTGATAAATATTATTTTAAGTTTCTAGTTACATTCTTAAATATATATCTTATACGATGCGTGAGGCGTGGAATTAGGCTGATTCTGCAACACGTTTGGCGAAAAATATGCACCTCGATGCAGAGATGTTTCTACTGAACCTTTACGATTTTTTGATTAATGCTGCCACTATTTCCCCGCACCTTTATCATATATATGCCCATAGGCACATCGTTCAGCCATAGGTCTTGCGTGTTTATGGCTCTGCCTGCTTTTATCTTTTCGCCGCTCATCGCGTAGAGCTCCCAAATAAAGACGGAGTTATCGGGGCTTGAAATCTGATAATAATTGTCACCGCCACAGGCAATGGTGTAGGTATCCGGCGTAGCATCGATATCGGCAATGCCGCTAGATGTATCGTCTTTAAAGAAAGGTGTCGCCCCACCCTTCGACGGATGTTTGCCTTCTATATAAGGCCAGCCATCGCTATCCCATAGCACCTTGTCCACGAAAAGTTTCCTACCAGCATCAATATCCTTCTTATCAAACCCATGATAGAGCATCCAATAATCGCCGTTATCGTCAATTATCAGTTGCGAACAATGGCCAGGACCTGCCACGAGCTCGTTGCCCGACAGCACACTTTCGTACGAACCGCCCACATCCATTATCTTCTTACCACGCTTATTAACGTATGGGCCACGTAATTCTTTGCTTCTCGACACAACAACCCTATAGGTGCTATTGGCTCCTTCGCAACAATTGCCCAAAGATCCCATAAAATAATAGTATCCATCATGCTTCACAATCATCGTAGCTTCTGTGCCATGGTGCATCCAATTATGGTTCGGACCAATCTGAAACTTCTCTGCCCCAGCCTTTAAAGCCAGTCCATCGGCAGATAATTCTATGCCCCACACACCGCGAAAGCTACCCCAAAAAAGGTACTTCTTGCCGTCATCGTCTTGAAAGAAACAAGGATCGATGCTGTTTTGCACGCCTATCTCGGTGCTGGTAAAGAGTTTTCCCTTGTCAACAAACCCTCCACGAGGCGAAGAAGACGTGGCTACACCGATGCCGCAGTTCCATTCTTTTCCCCATTCGGCCATCGAATAATAAAGAACAAATTGTCCATTGATGTAATTGATGTCGGGAGCCCAGATGTTTCCACCTTTTATAAAAGTGGGACGAGTTGAGCTATTGAAGGCCGAACCCGCAAATCGCCATCGCGTGGCGAGATCGCGCGACTTATAAATAGGAACACACAGTCCACCGCCCTCTGTGGCATAAACATAGAATTGGCCATCGGGTGCGCGTACAACGCTTGGGTCGGGCATGTCTTTGTTTAAGACGGGGTTAGTATATTGTGCACGAACAGCTGTGATCAACATCAGCAGATTGGCAACAAGGGTTATTCTTTTTATTGCGATTATTCTCATAAATAGGGGTTATCAACTTTTAGCTACATTGAAATCTTCGTGAGTTGGTGAGTTTATAAGTTTGTAAGTTGATGAGCTTGTGAGTTTATAAGTTCGTGAATTTATAAGTTTATGAACTCATAAGCTTGTGAATTTGTGAGTTATAGTTATGGGTATTGAGAGCTTAAATACTCAAAAACTCATCAACTTAAAAACTTAAAGGTTCAGAAACTCACCTCACCACCACCTTCTTCACAGTCTTATCTTTGTAGCGAACAACGTTTATTCCCCGCTTCGGGGTAGACAGTCGTCGTCCGTCTACATCGTATCGGCTCATTTCATTTTTAGAGGTGTCGGGCGTTTGCGTTACATTCTCTATGTCTGTCGAAAACTTCTTATTCTTCAAGAAGTTGTCCATCAGCACCTTCATCCAATGTCCGCCAAGTACAGAGCGACCTTGGAATATCTGGTAGTCGCCACTATTCACCCAATACCAATCGCTAAACGGCACTCGGTTCTTTGTTTTGTTGGCGAATTCCCACACTAGGTCGGCAATGCGTGCAAAGCCCTCCTGATTCTCAGCCAAACATGCAGTCCACATCTCCCAGTCTGATTTCGTATATCTTTCGCGATTATCCAAAGGTATGCCATACGGCTCTGCCTTAGTAAGATAATAGCTGTACTCTTTCTGTTTCATTTGTTTGGAGAAGAGATTAAGCCCCCACATCTTATCCCACAACATATTATACTTCATGCTCCACGTGCCACTGCGGTCGTAAGCCAATCGGTAATGGTCGCCATCGTTAGCCGTTCGTTCCAACGTTGCAGCCATTTGGCGCGCCTTATCCATATAAGTGCGGTATGTGGCGTTCTCTCCTTGCATCTGTGCCATCAGTGCATAGCCGGCAATTCCCATAATGGCCTTTACGGAAAGGTTTACGTTGTGGGCTAAGTGTCCTGCAAAATCATCGGTGCAAAGTTGGTTGGCAGGGTCTTGTCCATTAGCTACCAAATAGTTTGTCCACATGGTAAGCAAGTCCCAATACTTCTTGGCAAAGTCGGCTTTTCCCTCTCTTAGACAGGTCATTGCCGTGAGAATAACCATATTTCCCGCCTCTTCCACAGGCATGTTCTTGCCAAAATCGCCGTTAGCACCAGGGAAACAAGAGGCATACGTCTGCTTGTCGGCAATGGGATAGAAGCCCAAATCGTGTGCAGGAAAATGAAATCCCCAGCGCGAACTGTCTGCACAATACTTGAATACACCCTCTAAAGCGCCTTTCTCCAACTGTGTGTTATAGGTAAAAAACAGTGGTGCGGCAGGGTAAGTAACGTCTACGGTATTGATAAATCCACCCGAACTGTTCTCTTTCGAGAAGTACATCAGGTCGCCATCCTTATCCATAAACAGTTTATGGGCAGCCAAAGTTTGGCGATAAGAGGCTGCTAAGGTCTCGGCATACTTCTTGTTTCCTGCTGCCAAGGCATCGTCGTAGATAATCTTGTCCCATCTGCGGGCGCGCTGCATGTAAGTTTTATAATTATCACGGAAGCTCTCGAAAGCGTCTGTAAGCTGCTGTCCGTCTTTCGCCCAATAGGCTTTGTAGCGCGTTCCTAGGAATTGCACATCCTGAACTTCATCATATCCAATCATCATATAGCTGGAATCACACTCCGTCAGCCCAAAGTTGTGCAAGTAACCCAACATGGGCATCTCACTTTCGTTATTGCTCCTGATACGTAGCGCATCGCGTTGAGCTAGTGTTCCCTTACTAACGAATTGGCTTTCCACGGCATTTTGGTCGGCCATGGTTACGTTTCCGTTCACATTGGGTATCATTAGATAGCCCCAATCGATGCAAATGATGTCACCCGATTTCCCCAACACGTTCTGTTCTACGCTTCCCGTGCGAACATAATCAATATTGTTCACGTTTTGTATGCGCGAAATCGTTGGTTGGGTGTTTTTTATCACCGCTAATTCGGGTGTTGTCCCAAAGAATATCTGTACGTCGTGTTTCCGCTTGTCGTTGGCGCGAACCTGATAAGATATGTAGTTAATGGGCGTAGAAAGCAGGTTCAGGTCGTCAAGAAACATAGGTGCGGTGAAAACCAAACGTAGGTCTACACCCCCACATCGAAACGTATAGTAAGTGTTGGTCGCCATAACGTCGCAGCTGGTTTGTACGGCATTACGTATGTTATTATGGCTTTCCTTCACGTTGGCAAACAGTCCGATGTCGGCATTAGCTCCGCCTGTGGTGTTATGAACATGGTACGCGATAACGTTGTCGCCAACACGCAAGCTCTGTTTTACGTTAGTAGGCAACATCAACTCCTCGTTTTGTACCCACGTTTCGCCCGTTTCGGTTGCCAAAACACCATTTATGTAAACCTCACATTTATCGTCGTGCGAAAAAATCAGCCACAAGTCGCGGGCCAAATCTTCTTTCGTCAATGTCACATGTCTACGTATATAGATGTCTGAATTGGTGTCCGTCCAAGCCGTACGTATGTTAGGGTACTCTTTGGGGCTACCAAACGCCGCCTGTTGTGTTTGCCATTTGCTGTCATTAAGGTCGCGTTGCGCCCAATTTGCAGCAGGTTTCGTGTAGCTAACCTTTGCTTTCCACGCTCCCATGTCGGCCATTGGCGCCACGGGTTTCAGTAGTCGGCCCTTATCCTTTCCCATAAATCGGTAGGTCGTTCCGTCAACGCGCAACAAGCCGTCAATGGCCTTCCTTTGCCCTGTCCAATGGCATGTGGCGCCATCGTACAGATTATTATGTGCCGACCAAATGGAGAAATAGGGGTCGTTCACTATCAAGGGAACAGATGGTAGACGAAGGCTTGTACGCCGATAAGGCTCGAAAAACGAACCTACCTGCGCTTCTACTGTCAGCACATTCGCCATACCAACCAAACAGAGTAATAGCTTTTTCATATCAAACAAAATACTATGGTATTGGTTTAAACATAATTTTCAGATTACGTTGCAAAATTACTCGTCCCTTCTAGATAACGGTACGACTATTATTCCAAAAAATAACAAAATCGGACCAACATGCCTTGCTGGTTCTTTTTTGCTATACTCTGAATGGATTTTACACATCGATACTCAAAATAAAGTCTATCTTTGCAGCGTAACAATCAACAACGAATAATTCAAGCTTATATATAATATGGTGTAAGCACCCAAACCCATTCAGGGTTGTATCTCTTGATGATATATGCCGAAACCTTAACGAATATAGAATAATCATTTTAACTAAAAACAATTTATGAAAAAGCAAGTACTATCATTGGGGCTAGGACTGTTGAGTGCAACCCTACTCAACGCCCAAACCACGCCTTGGCCAGGACATGCTGTCGGCAATGGAGGGGAATTTTACCTCTACAATGTCGCCACGGGCTTGTGGCTTCAAAACAACAACACCGTGAAAGACGGATGGGCTACTGCCGTTAACGTGGGCACACGAGGCTTACCCATTAAACTAGAAAATACTGGACCAAAGACATTTAAACTGCGTTCTACCTTCCGCGGAGGTAATGGCGTATCAAATAAAATTGGCGATGCCGGCCTACTTTACTGGGATATGCCTGCCGCTAACGTTGGCGCATGGGAAATGTCTCCGGCCGACAACGCCCAATCCATACACGGATATTGGCTAGAATGCGATGCGCTGGTGCTAGGGGCAGACAACAATCTGCTCACCCTAGACAAAGAAAAGAACAGTGTTTGGCAGCTCGTTACTCGAGAAGAGCGTATTGCCGATGCAAAGGCGAAGGCTTCTGCCACCAATCCAGTAGACGTATCGTGGCTTATTGACGCACCCGACCTCGTAACAAAGAATACCACTTTCAAGTTGGATTTTACGGCTGCACCCAATACCGAACACTCTACTTACCAAGGTGGATGGGACATTGTAAAGGCAAATACCATCCAAGAGTTTTGGAATACACAAACCTTCGATTATCACCAAACCATCAGCGGATTGCCCAACGGCACCTATAAGTTCAGCGTACGCGGATATTATCGCGATGGTTCAAGCCAAACACGCGACTATACGATGTACGGTTATGGTGCCGACAAGTTTGTCAATGGGACCGAACAGCTTCGCGCCATTTACTATGCCAACGGCACTTCTGCCCCCATCATGTCTCTTTATGCAGGTGCGAAAAAAGCTCCCGAAGAGGGATTCAGCTTCCAAGCCGAACGCGAGGGTGGAAAAAGCAGTGGACTTTACGTACCCAACACGCCTCATGAGGCTAACTGCGCACTGTGGACAGGCAACTACCAAAATGCCGAAATAACTGTTACCGTTACAGACGGGACGCTAAAATTTGGCGTTAAAAAAGAGGCTGGCGTTATAGACGACTGGTGCGTAATCTCTAATTTCTCTTTGAAATACCTCGGTTCGAAAGTACTTCAAACCCCAGAAGAGGCGCTGAAAGGCCTTAAAGCGATACTTGCCACAACAAAAGCGTTTAAAGGTGCCGTCGCCCCTGCATTGAATAAACAATACACAGATGCCATTGCAGCTGCCAACAAGGCCCTCACCTCTACCGACCCTGTGGCCATTAACGCCGCAACCTCTAACTTACAAAAGGCTTACGATGCCGTTTATGCCTGCTCAGAAAGCTATGCAGCCTTGGCAAAAACCACTGAAATTTGCAAAAACATCAATAAGAACAACGACGCGCAGCTTAACGCAGCCACAGTAAAGGCAGAGAAAGTGGCCAAGACTGCCACGACCGATGCCGACATGAAGGCGGCTCTTGTAGACCTGCGCGTGGCTCGTAAGATTGCTGCTGCCGACAAGATGCCCGACATTTACAAGGGTGCCAAAGCCGGTGCAGGCGAATTCTACTTCTATAATGTGGCTTCGCAGAAGTTCCTTATGGGTGGTTCCGATTGGAATACACATGCTGCCGTAGACGTTCCTGGTATGCTCTTCACCGTTGCAGCCGAAGGAAATGGTTTCACAATCAATCGCATGGGGGGTAAAGATGGTAATTACCTTGGTTATAATGGTTATACCGATATCCCCGGAAAAGATGTGTGGGCGTTCGTTCCCATCGCTGGCAAGGCCAACGTTTACAACATTGTGAAGGGTGACAACCATGCTCAAGGGCTGGCTTTTGCACCACAATCCAACACCGATGCCGACGATGCTATGGATAAAGAGTTTTGGAACACCGTTTCTGTTGAGGCTAGCGTGGCCAAGAATGCCAACGCCGAATGGAAACTTGTTACCAAAGCCGAACGTGATGCACTGCTCGCTACGGCCACCGAAACTCGTCCTATTGACGCCACTTACCTGCTTACCGGTCCTGGTTTCAACCGCCCCGCAATGCTCGAAGGCTGGAATACCGACCGTAAAGGCGACTTTAAGGATGCCAACCTTGGCGTTATCGACCGTGGAAGACGTACCAATCTTGTTTGCGAGGCATACTACCTGCAATCGTTCGAGGTAAACCAAACCATAAGCAACTTGCCCGAAGGTTATTATCAGGTAAACATGACAGGCTATTATCGCGATGGCAGCCGTGAGGCGTTGCAACAAAAGGTTACCAACGGGACAGCCCCTGCACGCCATGCCATGCTCTATATCGAATACAAAGGTAAGGGCGACGAAGTTGCACTGCCCTCTATCGCAGCAGGAATGAACCAATGCCCTGGTATCGGATGGACTGGTAATGCTGGCGAACAACCCGACAATGTGATGGATGCAGCCGAATATTTCGAATGCGGACTTTATAAAGTATATACCCACATCATTAAGGTTGGCCCTGAAGGTGAACTTACCTTCGGCGTAACCAAAGACAAACAAGTGGACGCCGATTGGGCAGTGTTTGACAACTTCCGCCTTACTTACTTTGGCAAGCAGGTTTCTCAAGGTACAATCACTGGTATCGATGCCATTAAAAACAATGTCGTTGAAGACGGTAAGATTTACAACCTGCAAGGCATGGAAGTGAAACGTCCGCTCAAGAGTGGCATCTACATCCGTAATGGAAAGAAATTCATCGTCAAATAAGATTTAGGTTTAATTGTTTTTAGCGGCCAAGGCTCAAACATATTTGTGTTTAACCTTGGCCTTTTTCATGCCATGCCGTCTGTTGGCAACCTTAAAGGCTGATTCTAGAAGAAAGTGAAAGATGAGATAAAAGCAAAAAGCCATCGAAGAAAACCCAATAAAGTAGTAGCATTGCAATGTGATGCAGAACTTTTAGAAACAGCCATAAACACTCCGTGTGCATTTCACAAACAAACCGCCTAGTAACCACCTAAAAAGCCTGTTCTTAGTTTTTGTATCGTACAAAAGCCTCTGTGTAGTGTACTAAATAAGTTGACACTTTACCTCAAACAAAAAAAAGTAAAAAAACATGGTAAAGTACAATGAAACGGAGAAAATTCTGTTATTAAGTAAGTACATCACGAGCGGTATGGATGCCCGCAGCTTTGCGTTAAGTTGCGGTGTGCCCTATACCACATTCCTCAATTTTTGTCGGGAGTATGGCAATCCCGACTTGTCCTCAATACAGGAGCTGATGAAGAAAGAGAATATTCCCACCACAGTGGAGGAGCTTCAGGCCTTGCTTGCCAAAGAGCGCAAGGCACA